>NZ_RXNQ01000014.1 GCF_004138205.1 Pedobacter sp. SYP-B3415 | reverse complement strand
TGCTCGATCTCTTTTACTACTTTCTGCTTGAAGCTAATACTGTACCGAATCACTTTACGATTACTTTTTGTCATGATAATCCTTGTTTTAAGTTGATTAATGTGTCAACCTATATCAGGACAAGACAGCCCTGTCTCAAGACTCATATCTCATATCTCAAATCTCGAGCAATTGCGCCACGTCTAACTACTAAGTACGAACATCTATATACTAGACAGCCTGTCTCAAGACTCATATCTCACATCTCACATCTAGAGCAATTGCAGCCCTTTCTAAATACGAACTACGAATACCTAAATACTACCCTATCTCAGCAATCTCTATTTGCTCTTCTTATCAAGCAATTCGGCCAGCTTGCTGTGAAGGGCTTCTTCGCGGAGTCCTTTGGCAACAATGCGGCCCTGCGGGTCGATCAGGAAGTTTGCAGGGATGGAACGTATGCCATACTGTTTAGCAACCGCATTGTCCCAGAAATTCAGGTCTGATACCTGTGTCCAGGCAAGTTTATCATCGGCTATTGCCTTTACCCAGGCTTCTTTCTGCCCCGGACGGTCTAGCGATACGCCAAGTACGGTAAAGCCCTTGTCTTTAAATTTATTATAGGCCGCTACCACATTCGGGTTTTCCTGCCGGCATGGACCACACCAGGAAGCCCAGAAATCGACCAGCACATATTTTCCCCTGAAATCAGAAAGTTTTACCGGTTTTCCGTTCTGATCATTCTGCGTAAAGTCCATAGCCATGCTGCCTACTGCAGTCTTTTTTGCAGCTGCAAAGGTAGTGCTCAGTTCTTTTCCTGTTTCGGTAGCTTTCAGATCGGCAGAGAGTGAGTTGAATGCCTGTTCTGCAGCCGCAGCCTGATCCGGATCTGAAGATAACTGGGCAAGGGCAGTGAGACTGAGGTAAGATTTAGGATGTGCTTTTATAAAGGTGTAGTAAATGCCCGGAATGTCTTTTGTAATGGCCTCGGCCCGGGTCTGGAAACCCTGCAGGGTCTCGCGGTCTTTCTTTTTGTCATCAGCCAGCGCCATATACTCCTTATTCAGCGCCTCCATTTTTGCCGACACAGGTTTCATCGCAGTTTGAAGCTGCACGTTCTCATCATTGATCAGCGATCCGGCGATTTTTGCGTTCTTTAAAGAATCCGCAGACTGAAGCTGTATTTTTCCGGGCTCGACAAAAAATGATAACATATCAACCTTTTCACCCGCAGCCGGTCTTTCGCTCATCGGATTCCTGTTCAGTACCAGTGTAGCCCGCGAGGGGTTCGTAACCTTGCCGCCAAAACTGAACGCCCCGTTCTGCACGGTTACAGAATCGAGTTTGTTCCCTTCGTTATTCTGGTAAACCAGAAATACCTTGTCGCCCGCTTTCAGGGCCTTCACATTTCCTGTTATGGTAAAATTGTTTTGCGCCAGTAAGGCAAAAGGAGCCATGCAGGCAACAAACAATACTGTTTTTTTCATATGTATTTTATTTAACTGCTTATCTTCAAATTTAAGTATTGATGGTTAGAAATAACCTATGCAACGTGTCTTTTCTTTGTTATACAACGCTTTTCGCGTGTCTTAAGTATACCCGGATGGTGGCAGACAGCTCATTATATTCAGCCACAACTCTATAATTTAGCCTGGTTATGGCTGTGTATATTTAATTATATTTAGCCACAAGTGTGGTTTTACATATAGTTGTGGCTGCATATAATTTGTAATCGTAAATCGGGTTTTTTACATTTGTATACCTTTCAGGCTCATAAATGAAAACAAATAATCCGGAAATCATCGGCCGCGTGGCAGAACAGCAGCTTTTGGGCCAGGCACTTCATCAGCCGGAGGCGCAACTGATCGCAGTATATGGCCGGCGCCGGGTTGGTAAAACATACCTGATCAGGAAGTTTTACAGCAAGCAGCTGGTATTTGAATTTTCAGGGGTACACCATGCAGCTATGAAAGTGCAGCTTGAAAATTTCGCTTATGCGCTAAAAAATGCATTCAGCATGCCTGTGCTTCCGGCGGGTTTGGCAACATGGGGACAAGCCTTTCAACTCCTGCAGGATAGTCTGGCACCACAGCTGAAACGGAAAAAAGGGGTGGTGTTCCTTGATGAGTTTCCATGGCTCAATGCCCGTAAATCAGGTTTTCTGAGTGCCTTTGAATTTTTCTGGAACAACTGGGCCTCACAGCAGCCGAACCTGATCATTGTTATCTGTGGTTCTGCAGCTTCCTGGATGATTCAGAAAATAGTAAACAATAAGGGCGGCCTGCACAACCGGATCACCAGGAAAATCAGGCTCCTGCCTTTTACCCTGGCAGAGACAGGAAGTTTCCTGCATGCGCGGAAGGTGCGCCTCGACCATTTCCAGATTACCCAGCTGTACATGGTCATGGGCGGGATCCCGCATTACCTGAAAGAAGCGGAACCCGGGGAGAGCGCCGCACAGGTCATAGACCGGACGTGTTTCAGTAAAGACGGACTTTTGCGGCATGAGTTTCAGAACCTCTACCACTCGCTGTTTAGCAATGCGCAATCACATATTGATATTGTGCGCGCGCTGGCTAACAAACCTTCGGGTATGACCAGGAATGAAATTATCGATGCATGTGACTTAAAGAGCGGCGGCACCACGAGCCTGTTGCTTGATGAGCTTGCTGAATCGGGTTTTATTGCCGCTTACCTGCCTTATAATAAAAGCCTGCGCGACCGCATTTATAAGCTCTCTGATGAATATTCTGCTTTCTACTTCAAATTTCTGGAAAGAGGCAGGTCGATGGGTTCGGGTACCTGGTTTAAAATGATGAAAAATCAGGCATGGAAAAGCTGGAGCGGCCTGGCCTTTGAAAGCCTTTGCCTGAAGCATGTTTCCGATCTGAAAGCCGCCCTTGGTATATCGGGGGTGTACACCGAAGAATCTGCATGGCGCTTTGCAGGGAGGGCCGACCGGCCGGGTTGCCAGGTCGATCTGCTGATTGACCGCAGCGATGCCTGTATCAGCCTCTGTGAAATTAAGTTTTCAGAAGGCCCCTTTACAATTACGAAAGAATATGCAGGCGCGCTGACAAACAAAAAACAGGTATTCCTGGAACAAAGCAAGACACGGAAAACGGTCTTTATCGTAATGGTAACGACTTTCGGCGTAAGCAGCAATGTCTACAAGGCAAGCCTGGTACAAAATGAGATCACATTAAACGATCTTTTCGGGGCCTGACGGGCTGCAAAAAAAAAGGGTGCCATGTAACACATGACACCCCCTTATAAAAACAGGGTTACTTACTGGTATTTCCCAGCAAGGCCGCAAGTTTTGTCTGCAGCTCTTCGCCGCGGATATTTTTTGCAACGATTTTACCTGAAGGATCTACGAGCAGATTCTGCGGAATAGCCTGGATGCCATACATTTTTGACACCTCGTTCTGCCAGCCTTTCAGATCGGAAACCTGGGTCCAGGTCAGGCCGTCTTTTTCAACCGCAGCTAACCAGGCGTCTTTCTGACCCGGGTAATCGAGCGATACGCCAAGCACGGTAAAATTTTTGTCTTTGTACTTGTTGAAAGCTGTAACAACGTTCGGGTTCTCTGCCCGGCACGGACCGCACCATGATGCCCAGAAATCAACCAGCACATATTTGCCTTTGAAATCAGAAAGTTTTACCGGTTTACCGTTCTGGTCGTTCTGTGTAAAATCTGTTGCCATAGCGCCAACCATGCGCTTACGTGCACCTTCAATCATCACGCCGATATCTTTGCCAAGGGTGGTTGAACGTACAGCCTGGCTAAATTTAAGGTACTCAGGCTCGACCACAGCAGGGTCAATGTCGTAACCCATTACGCTGCGGTAAGCGGTAAGTCCGATGAGGGAATTACGGTTTTCTTCTGCAAATTTTTTATTCAGGGGTTCGAAAGCCTTGTTTGCTGTATTGTAGCGCTCGCCGAAGCTTTTCTGGAACTCGGCATCTTTTCTTTCCTCGGGGGTTTTGGCGGTATATTCTGCCATCAGGCGGTTCATCTGCTCGGTTGCCGGTTTCAGCATGGCCTGCAGCCGTGCGTTATCATCGTTCAGCTGAGAGCCGGTTATTTTGGCCTTCTTTACCGAATCTGCGGCTTCAACTTTAATGCTTTTGTTTTCAACATAAATAGGCAGAACATCTGCAGGACGTTTTTTATCCGCCGGCGCATCATCATGTTTCAGACGGATGTTTCCCAATACGGGCGATTCAACATTCCCCTTAAATGTAAAGGAACCGCCTTTAACGGTTACAGAGTCGATGATCTGGTTGCTGCCAACGCGGTAAGCCAGGTAGGCTTTTGCAGGGGCATTCAGTTTGCCAACCTTTCCGGTAATGGTAAAACCTGATTGTGCGAGCGCTGCCACCGGAAGCAGGCAGGCGGCGATGAGAACTATTTTTTTCATAATATTAGAATAAGCGGTTTAGTTTTCTCAAATATAGTTAAAGTTGAAAGTAAAAAGTTCAACCGGAGTTAAAAGTGGAAAGTCCGGGCGCTGAGCGCGTCAATAGTCGAACCACGAGCCATGAATCATGAGTCAGGACCTGGGCGCCGAACCCCTCCATGGGATTAAAGAAGAAGGATCAAGGACGAAAGACCACGGCGCTGAACGGGTTATGCGCTATGCAGGGTATGCGCCACGTCTAAATACGAACTACGAATACCTATATACTATTGCAGCCCTGTCTCAGGACTCACCTCTCATATCTCAAATCTCTACCAACTGCGCCACGTCTAAATACGAACTACGAATACCTATATACTATTGCAGCCCTGTCTCAGGACTCAAATCTCACGTCTCACATCTTGAGCAGCTGCACCCTGTCTAAATACGAACTACTAAATACGAACTACTAAATACGAACTACTAATCAAGACAACTTCTGATACGTTCGCCACCATAAATCGGGCATTTCGCCGTTTACAGCGGTTTGGTAATCGTCATACCTGCAGGGAACAAGGTGATAACGCTCGTTTTTCGTCGGGCCTGAAGGATAGGGCACCTGCATCCACCAGCGGTCTGATTTTTTGCTTTTCACAAACACCATCTCACCGGTGCCTTCCTTCAGGCTTGCCCGGTAAATAATAAACTGCGACTTCGGCGTAAGCGGGAAATCCTTTTTGCGGTTATAGTAACCGTCTACAAAATACCAGACCATCTGCGCAAGCAGTAAAGCCGTCTGTCCGTTCTGGTCGTACGCCGGATTAAATTCATAAAAACCGATCGAGGTCAGCTTGTCGTTCATACCCGCATACCGCGTAATGCGGCAGGCATCTTCGCCATAAAAACCGTTGGGTGTGGCATTGGCATTTGCACCTGCATCTGAAGAACGGATTGCGCCCATATCAAAACTGATCATGCTCGCATTCCGGATCACGGGTTCGGTGAGCGAAATGTCGGCGGTAAACTCGCCAAGGCGGTGTGCATCAAAATAAAGCTTGTCCATCACCTTAATGCTGTCCTGGTTTACAAAATACGTCTGGTAACCCAGGTTGCTGAAGTTGAACAGGTAGTTAGGCTGATGCAGGAAAATCTTATTCAAATAACTGTCAGAGCGCGTGGTAATGCCTTCCTCGCCATCGTCGCTGATGTCGAAGGCATTGTCTACCACCACAAGATCTACCTTCTGTTCCAGCTGTTCATAGGCCATGTACTGGGCATAGGTAAGGTCCTGGCCGCCGCCGATGATGACCGGCAGAATGCCCATTTTGACAAGCTCCGTTACCACAGTCTTCAGCGCGATGTAAGTATCAGATACTTCTGCGCCGGCGCGGATGTTGCCCAGGTCGACGATTCTGCTGTTAAACGCGCCTTCGTGCAGGCGGTAGAATTTCTCACGGAAATAGTCGGGTGCAAGGGCACAGCCCTCGTTGCCCACAGCCCGGCGGTCGTCTGAAACGCCGATAATGGCCAGGTCAAACTGTCCTTCTTCCAGATCCGGGAACTCGGCTTCGTGCAGGGTCGCCTTAAAGCCCAAATGGCTGGTAAAGAAACCCTCCGCAGGCCTGAGTGAGGCCATGTTCAAAGGCGAAAAAAAATCGGATAAAGACATATTTGCTATACAGTATTGGCTCCAAATATCTATTTTTGGGAGCGCAATTTACTCATCTGTTCTAAAAAAAGTGAAATGATACTGGTAACCGGCGCCACGGGTTTTCTTGGAGCAGAAGTGGTTCATCAACTAACGAAACAAGGCCTATCCGTTCGCGCAACCAGGCGGGAATCATCTCAAATCCCCGCCCTGCTTCAGCACAACAGCCTGATCGACTGGCAACTGGCCGACCTTAATGATGTGGCCGACCTTGAAGATATCTTTGCCGGTGTTACCCGGGTGTATCATTGCGCAGCGCTGGTATCTTTCCGTCCGGCGGATAAAGACAAACTTTACAGAACCAATATCGAAGGAACGGCCAATATCGTTAACCAATGCCTTTTATCCGGCGCACGGCTCGTTCACGTCAGTTCGGTTGCCGCCCTTGGCGATGCACGGCGCGGCGAAGAGCTGATCACAGAAAACGACCACCGCGAATATGACCCCAAGGCGCATGCTTATGGCGTATCAAAATATGAGGGCGAAATGGAGGTCTGGCGCGGAATCAACGAAGGCCTTGACGCCGTGATCGTGAATCCTTCGGTTATTATCGGCGCCAATGCCGGTGCAGGCGGCAGCGGAGCGATCTTTAAAATGGTAAAAGACGGTTTTCCTTATTTCACGCGCGGTGTAAGCGGTTTTGTCGACGTCGGCGATGTTGCCGATGTGATGATCAGGCTGATGAACAGCCAGATCAGCGCCGAGCGTTTTATTGTTTCATCAGAAAACTATAGTTATGAAACCCTGCTCTCGCTGGCGGCAGAAGGTCTCGGGGTAAAGGCGCCGTCGCGCGAAGCGAAACCCTGGATGCTTGGGCTGGCCTGGCGTTTCGCCGGCATCTTCAGCCTGTTTAGCGGCAAACCCGCCGGACTAACAAAAGACACCGCAAAAAGCAGCCTCCAGGTAAGCAGATACAACAACGAAAAAGTTATACAGGCAACGCACATAAAATTTAAACCCGTGGCAGAAAGCATAGCGCAGATCTGCCGGATACTCAGATAAACATGCAGGAAAAAGCGTATTATATCATCGATTTTGACAGTACTTTCACCCAGGTGGAAGCACTCGACGAGCTAGCCAGGATCTCGCTGGCCAATCATCCCGACCGGGAAGCCATCTATAAAAAAATCGAGGACTATACAAACCTGGCTATGGAAGGGAAACTTTCCTTTTCTGAAAGCCTGGCCCAGCGTGTCAAACTGCTCGAGGCGGATGAAGATCACCTGAAAAAGCTCATTAAACACCTGAAAAAGAAAGTATCGAAGTCGTTCTCGCGGAATGCGGAGTTTTTTAAAAAACACGCAGATGATGTGCTGATCGTATCGGGCGGTTTCAAGGAGTTTATTACCCCGGTTGTAAGCCAGTATCATATTAAAAAGGAAAATATCTACGCCAATACATTCGTCACGACCGGCGATGGAAAAATCATCGATTATGACCACGCCAATCCGCTGAGTGAAGAAGGCGGAAAGGTAAAGCTGCTGCAGCACCTGCAGTTAAAAGGGAACCTGTATGGTATTGGCGACGGATATTCTGACTTCCAGTTGCGCGAAAGCGGACTGATCGGTAAATTTTTTGCCTTTACAGAAAACATTGCCCGGCAGACGATCCTCGAGCGGGCCGATCACATTACACCCAGCTTTGATGAGTTTTTATATGTAAACAACCTGCCGCGTGCCATCTCGTATCCGAAAAACCGCATCCTCTGCCTGGTGGTGGGAAAAGCCGACGAACATGCCATCACGGTGCTGAAGAAAGACGGCTTCTCGATCCGCCACAAGGCTACATTTGAAGAAAAGTATGTAAAAGACGTGGGCATGCTCCTGCTAGCCGGCGGCGAAAAGATAGACAAAAACGTACTGAAAAGGGCCGAAAAGCTGAAAACGATCGGGTACCTGGGCAATGCCAAGGGACAGATAGACCTGGCGCTTTGCACAGAGATGGGTATTGTGGTGTTCGACGATCCGAAGGGCAATCCGCGTAATATAGATTTCATTCCGAAGCGCATGGCCGATTTCATGAACAGCGGCACCACGTACCTGAGCGTCAATTTTCCGAACCTGCAGCTGCCGAAGATCGAGCGCTCGCACCGGCTTATTCACATTCACCGCAACGTTCCGGGAATTATGGCCCGCATCAACACGATCTTTGCCAAACACGACATCAACATCGTCGGACAGTTCCTCATGACCAACCCGACGATCGGTTACGCCATCACCGACATCAATACCGAATACGACAAACAGCTGTTTAAGTCGCTCAAAAAAATCGAGCATACGATTAAGTTTAGGGTGCTTTATTAGGGGAGCCATGAATCATGAGTCATGAGTCAGGACCCGGGCGGAGAACCCCTCACGGAGACCAAAGAAAAAAGAAAAAGGATGAAAGACCGCTAGCCGAACCAGGAGCCATGAATCATGAGTCAGTGTTGTCCGGGGAAAGTTTTGGGAAAGCCTATAGTTCTTTGGTTTCCAATAGATGTGAGGCTATGGTATCGGACCGCTCACCGCCGCGGGGCTCCTTCTTTTTGGCGAAAAAGAAGCAAAACGCTCCGGCTGTGTATCTCTTCTTGCATAAAAGCATCAAAAGTCCCACGGCGGCGGGAAAAGGCCCGGATTATTCCTGCGCCATTCCGTTCCGGGCTGGTTCCCCTCCTTGGTTCCTCCCGACCTCTTTAAAACAGTGCAAGACTTTTAATACTTTTCTGCGGCGAGAAGATACAAGGCCGGTTCGCAACTATCACCGGCAGTAATCAGGCAAAACCCTCATACAAACCACCGCCTGTACGTAAAACCCATAAACATAGAATATAGGGGGGCTTGATTTAGAAAACTCAGGCAAATACTGCTTTGAGACTATTCAGAAGGATCTTATTTTGTTCTGTAAATTTTTACCGGACAACAATGAATCATGAGTCAGGACCCGGGCGGCTAACCCCTCAGCCGCCAAGAGCCACTGCCTTCCCTTACGCCGTCATCCCGAAGCGCGTTCACGGAATCCCTTTCTTCCGGGATCGCAACGGCGAGGGATCCCCTGCAAAGAGGTGGTGGCGAACGTTCGCCAATGAGACTAAAGAAAAAGGAACCAAGATGAAAGACCCGGGGCGCAAACCGGTCATGCAACATGCAGGGTATGCGCCACGTCTAAATACGAACTACGAATATCTATATACTAGACAGCCCTGTCCAAATACGAACTACGAATACCTAAATACTATCAAAGTCTCAGGACTCAAATCTCATATCTCACCAAAATTCCCTTCATTCCTCATACTCCGTTTGGATGCCCCGCGATGACTGCCCGCCGTAAATTCCGCGGGAGCCTGAGACCAGGTAGGCCAGCACGCAGGCAACAGCGATGTACACCGCAGGCGCACTGCCGAACAGTTCAATGCCCATCAGTATGCAGGCCAGCGGTGTGTTGGCGGCGCCGGCAAACACGGCAACGAAACCCATGCCTGCAAGCAGGGAAACCGGCATGGGCATCAGCGCTGATAAGAAACTTCCCAGCGTAGCGCCGATGAAAAACAGGGGCGTTACTTCGCCGCCCTTAAAGCCCGCACTGAGTGTGAGGCAGGTAAGCAGCATCTTTAGCAGGAATGTCTCTCCCGGCTGGGCAAAACGGAAGGCATCGGCGATTACCGGAATGCCGAGTCCGGCGTACCGTGTGCCGGCAAGCAGCAGCAAAGCCAGAACGATAATGCCGCCCCACAGCGGACGTAAGGGCGGATAACCAATAAAACGTGCAAACTGAGCCGTCAGCCAGTGGTTCAGGAGTGAAAAGCAACGTGCCGTGAGGCCAAACAGAACGCCGGCAACAGCTGCCATACCGATATGGACCAGGTTCAGTTCCGGAACAGCGCTGACGGTGTAATGCGTATGGCCAACGCCCCAGAACCGGCAGCTGAGATCGGCAAAAATTGCTGAAAGCAGTGCCGGAAACAGGGCATGGTACCGCATGCTTCCCAGCAAAAAAACTTCGAGGGCGAAGACCGTTCCGGCGAGCGGGGTACCAAATACCGAAGAAAAACCGGCGCTGATGCCGCAGATCAGCAGGATGTTGCGGTCCCGGTGATCGAGACCGAACCAGTGACTGAACTGATCGGATATCGCCCCGCCAATCTGAACGGCCGTTCCCTCCCTTCCGGCGGAGCCGCCAAACAGGTGTGTAAGCAGGGTGCTGACCAGGATGAAAGGGGCCATGATCAATGGAATTATGCCCGAAGGTTTATGGATCTCCTCAATGATCAGGGTATTGCCCTTCACTATCGATTTCCCGAAATAATGATAAAGCAGTCCGATGGCCAGGCCCGCGACAGGGAGCAGAAAGATGATGCGCCCATGCGTTTCCCTGTAAACGGTTACCGCATCCAGCGCTGTAAGAAAAAATGCAGAAGCACTGCCGGCAAGTGCGCCGATCACCGCTGTCAGTATGATCCACCTGGTAAAATAATTCAGGGGCGCTGCCGGTCCCGAACGCCCGCCGGGTTTTAAAACCTCCATGTGCAATGTTAACGGAAAAGGAGGGGAGTTGAAAGAGGAACCGGTGAAGTTTTAAGTTGCTCTGAGTTAGAAGTGGAAAGTTTAAAGTTCAAAGAGCTGGGCGCAGAACCCCTCAATGGCCGCTAGCCGAACCAGGAACGATGAATCATGAGTCAGGATTGGGCGCCTAGCCCCTCAATGGCCGCTAGCCGAACCACGAACCATGAATCACGAGTCAGGACTGGGCGCAGAGCCCCTCAGCCGCCAAGAGCCACTGCCTTCCCTTACGCCGTCATCCCGAAGCGCGTTTACGAAATCCCTTTCTTCCGGGATCGCAACGGCGAGGGATCCCCTGCGAAGAGGTGGTGGCGAACGTTCGCGCAGACAGACCAAAGAAAAAAGAACAAGGATGAAAGACCTCGGCGAGCCCCTCAATGGCCGCTAGCCGAACCACGAACCATGAATCATGAGTCAGGATTGGGCGCCTAGCCCCTCAATGAGACTAAAGAAAAAAGAACCCATTGAGTTGAAAGTGAAAAGTTCAAAGCCTTAGGCGCCTAACCGCTCAATAAGCCCTACCCGGCCGAGGGGTTTTGCGCGCTGTCTCAAGACTCAAATCTCAAATCTCGAGCAAATGCGCCACGTCTAAATACGAACTACGAATACCTATATACTATTGCAGCCCTGTCTCAGGACTCAAATCTCACGTCTCAAATCTCAACTTAACGGTTTATGCGCCTTCTGTCTAACTACTAAATACGAACTACTAGTTACTAATTTCTTCTCGCCTTCAGCAGCGCCGCGGGTACGGGTTTGCCGAGCAGGTGCTCGTAATAGAAGCGGTAGCGCTCCAGGCGGTCGTGCAGCGTTTTTACGCCGCCCCAGCCGTGGCGCCCGCCGGGGTAGATCATCAGCTCGAAGTGTTTGCCTTCGTTCTGCAGTTTATCCACCAGCTGGATCGTGTTCTGCATATGCACATTATCGTCCATATCTCCATGCATGATGCGGAGCAGCCCTTTGTACTTGTCTGCCCAGGTCAGCACCGAAGCATTTTTGTAACCTTCGGGGTTTTCCTGCGGCGTATCCATAAACCGTTCCGTATAGTGGCTGTCGTACAGCTCCCAGCTTGTAACCGGGGCGCCGGCATATCCAAAATCAAACACATCGGCACCATAGGTCAGCGCCATACAGGTCATGTACCCGCCGTAACTATGCCCGGTGATGAGCAGCTTCGCCGGATCAGCCCAGCTTTGCGCTTTAATCCACCGGCCGGCAGCCATATAGTCGAACATTTCCCATTTACCCAGGTTCCGGTGCATCAGCGCTACGCCTGCTTTCCCGAACTGACCCGATGCGCGGTGGTCTACAGTAATCTGCACCACACCCTCATTCGCCCAGAGTTGTCCGCCGGTTCCTTTCCATGTGTTGCTTACACTGCCCGCGTTCGGCCCGCCATACATGCTGAATACCACCGGGTACCGGCGGGTGCTGTCGAAATCTGTTGGCCAGGTTACGGTAGCCGGCAGGTTGTAACCATCGCCCGAAGGGATGGTAATCATGGTTGTGCGACCATAACTATAGCTGTCGAAATCGTCGGCTTTGCTGTCATCAATGTCTTTTATCAGTTTGCCTTCGCTGTCAAGCAGGGCAATCCGCGGCGGTGTCGCCACGTTCGAGTAGGTGGTCAGGAAATGGCGGCCATCGGGTGCCATGGCAATTTTGTGTGTGTAATCGCCAAAACTGAGGCGTTTCAGGTTTTTACCGTCATAATCAACGCGGTAAAAGTCGGTGTTGACCGAACGTTCCTTACGGGCTGTAAAAAAGACCTGTTTGCGGGTTTCATCGACATGGATCAGGTCTTTTACCTGCCATTTTCCGGCGGTCAGCGCGTTGATCATTTTTCCTTCCAGCGTGTAAAGGTAAAAATGTGCCCAGCCGCTGCGGTCGCTTTTCAGAATAAAATGTTTTTTGTCTTCCAGGTACGTGATGCGGCCATCGAAGTCAAGGTCTACCCATGAAGGCTGTTTCTCATCATAGATCTCACGTTTTTTGCCCGATTTGGGATCGACCGAGTAAAACTTGAGGTTGTCCTGTCCGCGGTTCATCCATTGCACCATCATGCTGCTGCCGTCGTAACTCCAGTACGGCGTGCCGAAATACTGATCGTCCTGCTCGTTAAAATCGGCCCAGACCACAGGCGCCCCTGCAGCGGCCACAAAACCGACACGCACGCCGGGGTTCGGATCGCCGGCTTTCGGATAGCGGGTTTTTTCGGTAAAACCATGCTGACCGGTCGAGTTGTAGATCGGGAACATAGGCACCTTGGTATCGTCAAAACGCATGAAAGCGAGGTGTTTGCTGTCGGGCGACCACCAGAAGGCGCGGTAGCGGGTGGCGCGACCGAGGATCTCCTCGAAATACACCCAGGATGCATAACCATTGTAAATCACATCGGTACCATCGTTCGTGTAGCGAATCTCGCGCCCCGATTCGAGGTCGACAGCGTACAGGTCATTGTCGCGGGTAAAAGCTACATAACGGCCATCGGGCGAGAGGGTCGGGTTTTTTTCCTCCGCGGGATTATTGGTTAACCGGCGTTCAGGCTGCTGTCCTTTCTGCAGGAAGACGTCTTTTTCTTTTACAAAAACCTCCACATCGCTGCTTGGCGGCGCTACATATTCTCGTTTCTCGCCGCTGGCGATGTCGACCGCATAGACCTTACGCAGCCGCATGTCTGACTCAAGGTACCGGCCGGCGCTTTCCCAGCCCACAATGCTGCGGATGTTTTTGGTTAAGGAAGGTTTTTCACCGAGCGACTGCTGCAGATCGAGCCGTTTTTTCTGTGCAAAACCGGGAGTTAATAAACAAATACAGGCCGCCGCCGTAAGAAAAGACTGGAATTTCATGAAGTTTAGGAAATTGAACTGCGAATGTACGAAAGGGCGATCAAGGAACAAAGACCGCTCTGAGTTGCAAGTAAAAAGTTGAAAGTCGCTCTGAGTTGAAAGTAAAAAGTTGAAAGTCCAAAGAGCTGGGCGGAGAGCCCCTCAATGAGACTAAAGAAAAAAGAACAAGGATGAAAGACCACGGTGCAAAACCCCTCAATGGCCGTTAGCCGAACCACGAATCAGTGAAGTTGTAAGTTATAGGTATTAAGTTTTAAGTCTGGGCGCAGCGCCCCTCAACAAGACTAAAGAAAAAGGAAAAAAGAGGAAAGACAGCGCCCCCTCAAACGCCCTAACCGGCCGAGGGGTTTCGCGCCACGTCTCAGGACTCAAATCTCATTCTCACATCTAACAATTGCGCCCTGTCTAAATACGAACTACGAACACCTATATACTATTAAGACTGATATCTCAAATCTCAATAAATCCCTTGGCTTCATTCCAGACCACGATTCCCCCACGGGTCATTCAGAGCGCAGCGAAGAATCTGACTTGTGATCCCGAGTCAGATCCTTTCCCGACTGCTTCGGGACAGGCTCGCCCGCTTTGCTTTGTCTGCTAGCCGAACCACGAACCAGTGAGTTTTAAGTTATAGGTATTAAGTTGTAAGTTGCTCTGAGTTAAAAGTGGAAAGTGTGAAGTTCAAAGAGCTGGGCGCAAAGCCCCTCAATGAGATTAAAGAAAAAAATGATTGAACCACAACTCAGGAATCATTGTTATCCGGGAAACGCGCAGAACAAAACTGGATCCTTTTGAACATTATCAAAGCAGCATTTTCCTGAGTTTTCTAAATCAAGCCCCCCTGTATTCTATGTCTGTGGGTTTTACGTACAGTCAGTGGTTTTTATGAGGGTTTAGCCTGATTACTGCCACTGATAGGTGCGAACCGGCCTTGTATCTTCTCGCCGCAGAAAAGTATTAAAAGTCTTGCACTGTTTTAAGGAGGTCGGGAAGAACCAAGGAGGGGAACCAGCCCGGAACATGATGGTGCAGGGGTAATCCGGGCCTTTTCCCGCCGCCGTTGGACTTTTGATGCTTTTATGCAAGAAGAGATACACAGCCGGAGCGGTTTGCTTCTTTTCCAAGAAAAAGAAGGAGCCCCCGCGGCGGTGAGCGGTTCGATACCATAGCCTCACATCAATTGGAAACCAAAGAACTATTGGCTTTCGCAAAACTTTCCCCGGACAACACTGAATCATGAGTCAGGACCTGGGCGCCTAACCCCTGAATTTGCCAAGTCCGACCAACGTCCCACACGCCGTCATCCCGAAGCGCGTTTACGTAATTCCCATCTTGTATGATCGCAACGGCGAGGGATCCCCCTGCGAAGACATAGCGGCGACCGTTCGCCAATGAGACTAAAGAAAAAGGAAAAAAGATGAAAGACCGCTCTAAGTTAAAAGTCAAAAGTGAAAAGTTGAAAGCCCTGGGCGCCTAACCCCTCACTCTGCCAAGCCCGACCAACGTCCCCCCACGCCGTCATCCCCATCGGGTGTCATTCAGAGCGTAGCGAAGAATCTGACTTGTGATCCCGAGTCAGATCCTTCCGCCGCTCCGCTCTGTCTGGATGACCCGTGAGGAGAACCAAGAGCCATGAATCATGAGTCAGGACCACTGCTGCCTAACCCCTCAAACGCCCTATCCGGCTGAGGGGTTAGGCACCCTGTCTAAATACTAAATACGAATATCCATATACTATTCCAGGACTCAAATCTCACATCTAACAATTGCGCCACGTCTAAATACGAACTACGAATATCTATATACTATTGCAGCCCTGTCTCAAGACTCAAATCTCAAATCTCATATCTTAATACGAACTACGAATACCTACCTACGACCCTGATCCACATTTTCGAATAAACAAGACACAATAATTTAACAAAAACTTATCCTCCCTTCAATATTCAGGCAATTCCGGCGTTCTTTTTTTGTAAAAGAATCATGAGCAGTGCTTAATTTGTTGTAAACCAGCAGGAGAAATGCACTGTTTTTGTCCGGATCTTAAAAAAGCAGTATCTTTGGGTGCTCTAAATTAAATCTCTAAACAGCACAAGCATGCTCCGTTTTTTCTCCAAGAAAGAAAAAGTTACCGATTTGTTCTGGTTGGGTGTAGACATCCACTCACACCTGATTCCCGGAATCGATGATGGCACTGCCAACACCGATGAAGCGCTGATCTATCTCGAACAGCTGCAGGAACTCGGTCTTTCGAAATTTATCTGTACCCCGCACGTTTTTACCGAGCTGTATCCGAACACCCCTGAAAAAATCGATGTGGCCTTTCAGCACCTGCAGCAGGCTGCCGCAAAACAAAACTTCCGTGCGCCCCTCGCCGCTGCCGCCGAATACATGATCGACGATACGTTCCAGGTTCGCGACGGACTGCTCTGCCTGCACGACCGTTACCTGCTGGTAGAAATGTCTTACCTGTCTGAGTTTCCGAACATCGACCAGGTGATCTTTGATCTGCATATTGCGGGCTACAAACCGGTGCTGGCGCACCCCGAGCGGTACGTGTTTTATTATCGCGACCGGGCCCGGCTCAGCCGCCTCAAAGAAGTGGGTTGTCTGTTCCAGCTTAACCTGTTGTCGGTGCTGGGTTATTACGGACCGGAGGCAAAAAACCAGGCGAAGTACCTGCTGGAGAATAAACTGTATGACCTCGCCGGGACAGACCTGCACCATGAGCGGCACCTGAAGGTGCTGAAAGAAGGTGTAAAAAGCGGTAAACTGTATGAGCTGATCGGGAACTATGGTTTCAAAAACCGGGAGTTGTTTGGCTGAGCGCAGGGCAGTTTCAGAAGCCTGCCGGCAACCGGATGATGCCCTTATATTGCATACAAAAAGCAGCAACCAAAAAAAATACCCACACCTTGGTATATTAAATGACTGACTATAAGCCTATTTTTGCAGCGACTGAGTTGAGGTACGTTCCGCGAGCGGAAAACCGGCCCAGCGCCCAAAACAAATTGTTTTTTAGCCTATTGACCCCCAGCATGTTGAGACAAAGCGTCCGTGTTAAAGCAAAAAAGTTGTCGGTTCTATTTCTGGTGCTGCTTGGCATGAGCAGTTGCGTGACAACAAAAAACGTCCCTTACTTCCAGGATATTTCACCTGCTGAGCGTTCAGCACTGGCCAGCAGCGCCAAATTTACCGAGCCGACCATCCAGCCGGACGATATATTGTCAATCTCTGTTTTTGCCATCGATGCCACCACCGGTGTGCCGGTTAACCAGTTGGCTACACAAAACCTTATCACCACACAACTTACCGCCACCGGACAGCAGCAGGCCATCGCCGGTTTCCTGGTTGATAAAAATGGTGAGATCGAGCTTTCGGGTGTAGGAAAAATCAAACTGAACGGCATGACAACCGCCGCCGCCGCAGAGGTCATCCGCGATAAAGCAAAGGCGATCTACAAAGATCCGAATGTACAGGTTCGGTACGCTAACTTTAAGGTCACTGTTTTAGGTGAAGTGCTTCGGCCATCAACCTATGTGATCCCGAATGAAAAGGTGACCGTGCTTGATGCCCTTGGTATGGCCGGAGACATGACCATTTACGGCAAACGTGAAAATGTCCTGTTGGTACGCGATAACAATGGTCAGAAAGAATTTGCGCGGTTAAACCTCAACTCCTCTTCGTTATTTAACAGCCCATATTATTACCTGAAGCAGAATGACGTGCTGTACATCGAGCCGAATAAGGCGAAGGCGGCATCATTGAATAGTGCGAGAACGCAGACATTTGCGATTGTTGGGTCAGCACTCTCTGTATTAATTATTCTACTGACACGCATTTAGTTTAAACATTAGTACTTTGGAACAAATATTAGAAGTTGAGGAAAAAGACGGCGGTCTTGATATTAGGAGCCTTTTTTACCGGGTTCTTGATAACTGGTATTGGTTTGTTATTTCAGTAGCAATTTGTGTTTCTCTGGCATTTCTTTATATCCGATATAAGCCCCCGATCTATCGCATTTCTGCTAAAGTGCTCGTAAATGATGAGCAAAAGGGAGCTTCAGGACTGTTGGGCAGTAGCAACGGAGCCCTGGGTGACCTAAGCGGACTTCTCGGTACAAAAAGTACCGTCGATAATGAAGCTGAAATTCTGAAGACACGGTTTCTGATGGAACAGACGGTTAAGGACATGCAGCTAAACGTGACTTGGTATAAAAAAGGACGTGTCAAAGACGTTGAGATTTATCCAACACCATTCCGCCTGGAGATCATCTCTGCCGTTGATACCATACATTTCAAATCGTTCGATATATCTGACATAACCCGGAAAGGTTTCCGCCTGAAAAATGATGATATAGATACGACCCTTGCATTTGGTCAGCAAGTTAAAATTGCGCATTTAGGTAATTTTCGGATCTTACGCGACACAGCTGTTTCCATTCTTTACCCGGACTATCGGTTGCACCTCAGTTCTGTTGATGATGCCGTTGCTCAGTTCATGAAGGCGCTTTCGGTTGAAGTTCCAACAAAACAGGTCACAGTTATCACGCTAGGATTGGAACACTCGATCCCTAAAAAAGGTGAAGATGTTTTAAATAAGCTGATCCGGAAATATGTAGAGGGTAACCTAAACGATAAAAATGAAGTAGCAGACAGTACCATCAAGTTTATTCAAAACCGTCTTGCTTTTATAAGCGGCGAACTTGGCGGCTTGGAGAGTAACATTCAGGGCTTCAAGCAGCGAAATAATCTCGCGGACATGAGTGAACAAGGGAAGCTGCTTGTTCAAAACACAAGTCAATATGTGAACGAATTGGCCAAAGTTGAAACTCAGCTCGCTATTCTTAACGATCTAGAAGAATCTCTGGAAGATGTTAATAATAAGAGAATTTTACCAAGCGCAATCATCGAAGGCGACGTGGTTTTTGGCGGGTTAATTGAACGCTATAATACATTACTTCAGGAGCGTGACCGCCGCTTAGTAGGGCTGACAGAGTCTGCTCCGGTGATCCAGAATCTGGATCAACAAATAAGCAATTTGAGAGCTGACATTCTAAGCAATTTGATTTCAACAAAAACGGGGCTTCAAACAGCTCGAAACAGAGTGAAAAGCCAGTTGAATCAGGCTGAAAACCAGGTTAACCAGGTCCCAGCAGTTGAGCGCAGCTACCTAAACCTTGCGCGGCAACAACAGATAAAACAGGAGCTTTATATTTTCCTGATGCAAAAAAGTGAGGAGACAGCCATTTCTAAAACGTCAAATATAGCTAACAGCAAAACGATTGATCCACCTAAGTCTGAATTTAAGCCATTCAGCCCTAAGAAGTCTATGATTTATTTAGGAGGATTTGTTCTCGGGCTGCTCATTCCTTTAGGATTTGTATATGTAAAAGATCTGATGGATGATAAGGTCAATACAAAAGATGACATCAAAGCAAAGACAGCTGTCCCTGTCGTAGGTGAGATTAGCCATAACGATCAAGATCATAATCTGGTTGTTGCTAACAGCAGCCGTTCAGCGATTGCAGAACAATTTCGGGCCTTACGTACCAACCTTGCTTTCTTTCTAAAGAGTTCAGATGAAAAGGTGATTCTTTTCACATCCAGCATGAGCGGTGAAGGAAAATCATTCGCGGCTATCAATCTCGGAAATATCCTTGCTTTAACTGGTAAGAAGGTTTTATTAATGGAGCTCGACCTGCGAAAGCCTGGACTTTCTGCGAAGTTGGGAATTGCTAATGTCAAAGGTTTTACAAATTATATCATAAAGGAGGATCTGCAGGCCAAGGATATAATAGTACCATTACAAATCAATCCAAATATGTTTATCATATCGTCCGGGCCTATTCCACCGAATCCAGCGGAGACGATACTTAATGAGCGAACATTAAGTTTGATGACTGAATTGAAAGAACAATTTGACTATATCCTTGTCGATGCACCGCCCGTAGGTATTGTGACAGACGCTCAATTGTTGGCGCCGTACGCTGATCTCTGTCTGTATCTGGTGCGCCAGGGCTTCACATTGAAAGATCAGCTTCATATCGTTGACGATCTGTACAAAGGTAAAAAAATGAGAAATCTGGGAATCGTAGTCAATGATATTCAGGCAACGAAAGGTTATGGATATGGCTATGGTTATGGTTATGGGTACGGATATGGAGCTTACGGCCAAGAAAAAACCTCCAGGGGCTTTTTTGCCAGATTTCGAAAAAATAAGTAGCGAGCAAGTCCAAATTCGATAAGTTGAATAAGATAAAAAAGATACTGAAACTACAAGATGAGAAAAGCATTGTTGTTATCAAGAACGTCTTTTTCTCATTCTTTATCAAGGGATTGAATATTGGTGTAAGTTTTCTGACAATTCCACTTGTTCTGAGCTTTTTGACGCCTACCCAGTATGGCATTTGGCTTTCGCTGACCGCTATTTTTGGATGGTTCGCTTTGTTTGACCTTGGGTTCGGGAACGGGCTCCGCAACAAACTTACTAAGTCATTAGCTACAAAAAATCATGAAGAGGGAAAGGTTTACGTATCGACTACTTATGCCTTTGTAGGTGCAATATTTGGTGCACTGCTGATCTTGTTTGTTGCTGTAAGTCCATTAATTGACTGGTACAGAGTTTTCAATGCCCCGATTCAGATGGCTGAAGATTTGAACAGTGCTGTTCAGTATTCGATCAGCTTACTGTTTCTTCAATTTATTCTTAGGCTAGTTAATACAATTTTGCTCGCTTTTCAGCGTTCTGCCATGGCTGACTTTACGAATGCCATGATTCAACTATCTATCCTGATCGGGCTGTTTATCGTAAAGGAGCTGGGATACAATTCCTTGTTTTCTGTTTCTGTTGTTTATGCATCTGTGCCAATTGGTGTATTCCTGATATCAAGTATTCTGTTGTTCTCCGGACCTTTTAAGCTGATCAAACCATCGTTTAACCATATTAAGCCAGCATTTGCAAAAGGCTTGCTGAGCATTGGCCTGAATTTTTTTATTATCCAGGTGGCAGCGCTGATCCTGTATGCGTCAGATAATTTCATCATTGCCCAGTACTTTGATCCTGAACATGTTACCACCTACAATCTTGCATATAAATACTTTGGCGTTACCAATATTATTTTTACAATCGTGCTGGCTCCATTCTGGTCAATGACTACGAAAGCAGAAGTAGAGGGCGATTATTCCTGGATAAAAAAGGCAGTCAAAAAACTATTGTTTATATGGCTCGGCCTGTTTGCGTGCCAATTAGTCCAGCTTGCGGTCTCTGTGCCGGTCTATAAACTTTGGACCAGAAGTGCTGTGACCGTGCCACTGCAACTCTCAGCCGTTATGTGCCTTTACTTTTTAGTTATGAATTGGGGTGTCATATTTGGCAATTTTTTGAATGGGGTTGGCAAGGTCAGGCTACAGCTTTACTTCTCTGTCGCCGGAATGATTTTGAATGTTCCGCTGGCTATGTTTTTTATTAAAGGCCTTAAGCTAGATATAATCGGAGTACCATTGGCTACAATCTGTACTATGCTGGGCGGAAATGTCATTGCCACTATTCAGTATAATAAGATTATCAAAAAACAGGCAACTGGTATTTGGAACAGATAAGTTATGATGAAATCGCTGCTCGTTTCTATTATTCGCCGTATCCGGCTTCATAAACTCATCGCCTTGGCGAATGAAGCTGATATGCGTGAGCGTGCAAATTCTAGTGTTTACAACAACGGGGGTACATTTTGGGATGGTGCCCGCGTTCACAATGTGCGCAACGACCGATCGTCTATCGTGATCGGTAAAGGCACGTTCATTAGTGGAGAACTGAAGACGCTTCACTATGGCGGGCAGATTAGTATCGGCGATAATTGTTTCATTGGTCCATCATCCAAGGTCTGGTCTGGTGAGCGCATCTCAATTGGAAATAACGTCCTGATTGCACACCAGGTACATATTATCGACACGACATCGCACGAGATAGACCATCAGGAACGGGCTGCCTCGTTTGTACGTTATATTCCGAATGGCGGAAATTACCTTGAGAAGGGGAATGTTCAAACCGCTCCCATCCGGATCGAGGACCATGTTTGGATAAGCTTCAACTGCATTATATTGAAAGGCGTTACCATTGGCGAGGGTGCAATTATCGCGGCCGGTAGCGTGGTAACGAAAGATGTGGAACCGTTTACACTTGTCGGAGGGAACCCGGCTAAACCCATAAAAAGACTGAGCTAATGATTGGGCGACTTATCTCTACCATAAAAAAAATGCAGCAGGCGAAAATGCTGAAGCTAGCCAGCCACTATGGCGTAATCGGCAATGCACATTTGCTGTCTTCGTTTAAATTATCACTGCAAAATCCTTTGCAGAATAAGAAGTACCTGCGGGTCGGAGACGATACCGTCCTCGACTGCAAGGTGACATTTGAAAGTACGGGAGGTGAATTGATTATTGGCAACAGAACCTATATTGGCAACAGCCACCTGATTGTAAGGAACAGGGTGGAAATAGAAGACGATGTATTTATAGCATGGGGCTGTTATGTGTACGATCATGATTCTCACTCGCTGGATTACCGCGACAGGCAACAAGATATCAGCCAGCAGCTGGATGACCTCCGGAATGGACGAAACTTTATTGCCAATAAAAATTGGGATGTTGTCAACTCGAAGCCAATAAAGATCTGTTCGCATGCCTGGATTGGCATGCACGCGATCATCCTGAAAGGCGTGACTATCGGGGAAGGAGCAATTGTAGGTGCTGCCAGCGTGGTGACAAAAGATGTAGCACCGTGGACCGTCGTAGGAGGCAATCCCGCCAAACTAATCAAGGAAATCCCAGAAGAACTCAGAAAGAAATGAAGATACTAGTTATTGGCTCGGCAGGATTTATCGGTTCTCATACCAGCAGGTTTTTCTCAGCAGATCACGAAGTCTGGCGTGCAGATGTTGTGGAAGACCATAGTCCTAACTATTTCAAGCTTGATCTGGAGAATACCGACTTTAATTCGCTCTTTGAACGCGCGCAATTTGATGTTTGTATTAACGCCAGCGGAAATGGCAGTGTTCCGATCTCACTGAACCGTCCTCTCTTTGATTTTGAGCTGAATGTAACCAACACCATTAAGATCCTGGATGCAATTAGAATACACAACGACCGCTGCAAATACATCAATATGTCTTCTGCCGCTGTTTATGGAAACCCGAATCAATTGCCTGTTTCAGAATCTGTTGAACTCAAACCTTTGTCGCCCTACGGCTGGCATAAATTGTATGCGGAGCAAGTATGCCGTGAATATTATTATCTCTACAATATTCAAACGATAAATTTGCGCCTGTTTTCGGTCTTCGGAGAAAACCTGCGCAAGCAATTGTTTTGGGAAACATTTCAGAAGACGCTTCGCTCAAAGAAAATTGAGCTGTTCGGTTCGGGGCGGGAAACGCGGGACTTCATTTATATTGCCGATTTGTTAAATGCCATTGAATGCATCATCGACCGGGGTCTGTTTAACGGCGAGGCAGTAAATATAGCTTCGGGACAGGAAACGACCATTGCAGAAGCGACTGAAGTCTTTTGCAACTTGATCGATCCCACAATTGAGGTCGTTTTCAATAAAATTGTAAAACCCGGCGATCCGCTTAACTGGCGGGCAAACATAGACGTTTTGAAAAGCTTCGGTTTTGAACAGCGGTTCTCACTCAAAGATGGTTTACAAAATACAGCAAAATGGCTAGCAGAAAACAAGTAAATATTCTCTTCCGGCACAATGACAATTGGATCGGCGGTACCTATTACATATTGAACATGATCCGTGCGCTAAAATTGCTTGCAGACGAGCGCCGCCCCCACCTAAATGTTCTGTATTCAAAAGGGTCGCCGCTTGACTTAATCAGGGAGATCGACTATCCATATGTCACTTATATAACCCTTGACCTGCAGTTGTCCTTCTTTAAGAAAGTGGTTAATAAGCTCTCTAAAAGGATTACCGGCCGTACGCCTTTCAAATTTACGCTGCCTTTGGCAGTAGCAGAGAATGTGTATCCTTTGAAGCCGAATATTTCTGATGAGAAGATCAAAAATGCTTATTACTGGATCCCGGACTTTCAGGAACATTATTACCCGGAGTTTTTCTCTGCATTGGAGCGGAAACTGCGTAAACAGGATCACCTGCAGCTTGTTCGCTCCAACAGTTCGATCGTCTTCAGTAGTCAGAACGCGCTAGATGACTTTGATCGATTTTTCCCCGGGAATAAAAATGTGAAGAAAATTCTTCGCTTTTCGAGTTTTATCGGCACTTCATACTTAGAGCTTGATCCAGACGCCCTATTCAGCAAGTTCGGGATCGAAAAGCCTTATTTTATTGTGTGCAACCAGTTTTGGAAGCACAAAAATCATTGGGTCGTGCTCAAGGCATTGCAACTACTTAAAAGTACGACCGTCAATTATCAGGTCGTTTTTACTGGAAAGGAATACGACCACCGTAATCCGGATTATGTAGATGGATTGAAAGCCTTCATAACCGAAAACGGACTGTCTCATTTTGTTAAATTTTTGGGTTTTATAGACCGCGACGAACAGTTGCTTTTGATGAAACAGTCGGTCGCGATTATACAGCCTTCACTTTTTGAAGGCTGGAGTACCGTGATAGAGGATGCGAAGGCACTGGGCGCAAAAACGATTGTATCAAACATTCCCCTGCACCGTGAGCAGATTGTACAAAACTGCCGGTTTTTTGATCCTGAGAACGCGTCTGAACTTGCAGAGAAGATAAAAGATACGCTGGGCGACCAAGCGCCTGCCCAGTCAACCAATTATTCAACAGATCAGGAGCGGTTTGCAAATGACTTCATTCATTTGTTTGACTAATTGGCCGAGCCTGTAATTAATTAAAGCAACACCATGAGCCATCCAACTTGCAGCATCATCATCAGATCCTTCAACGAAGAAAAATTTATTGGGAAATTGTTGCACGGTATCAACGCCCAGTCGATCAGAAATCAGATTGAAGTTATACTGGTTGATTCAGGGTCTACCGACGATACCGTAAAGATTGCCCGCGAATTCGGTGTACGGATCGTCAACATCAGACCGGAAGACTTCTCATTCGGACGCGCACTTAACGTTGGTTGCCAGGAAGCAAACGGCGACTTTTTGCTGTTTGCCAGCGCACACGTTTACCCGCTTTACACGGATTGGGTTGAGAAAATGGTCGCTCCTTTCAAAAATGAGAAGGTTGCGCTTGTCTATGGCCGACAGGTAGGGAATGAGATTACCAAATACTCAGAAGAGCAACTGTTTAAAAAATGGTTTCCGGCGACATCTTGTTACGAACAGCACATACCCTTCTGCAACAATGCCAATGCGGTTGTCCGGAAAGTCCTTTGGTTTCAGCAACCCTATGATGAACAACTTACCGGCCTGGAAGATCTGGACTGGGCTACCAAGATCCAGAAGCAGGGATACATTATTGCCTATGAAGCCTTTGCCCCGATCGTACACGTGCACGAAGAGACACCGGCGAAAATAAAAAATCGCTACAGGCGAGAGGCGATAGCGCTGAAAAACATCTATTCAAAGGAAAAATTTTCGTTCTGGAGCTTCATCCGGCTTACAATAAGTAATATTTGGTCAGACGCATTGCATGCACTGCACGATGGAAAATTTATCAGGGAGATTGGATCAATCGTCCAATTTCGATCACTCCAGTTTTGGGGAACTTACCTAGGATACAACGGCAATTCCCGGCCTGATGAGACTCTTCGTATGCGCATGTACTATCCGAACGATTTCGCGAAGATCCTCTTCAACCGAAGGAAATCTAACGCCGATACCGGATACGGTGAGAAAATTGATTACGCAAATTTAGAATACTAAAATATATGTCATTGAACAAGATAACAGCCATTGTCCCGATGCGGCATTCAAGCGAGCGCGTACCTGGCAAAAACTACCGGGATTTTGCTGGCAAGCCACTTTTTCACCACATTGTTCAAACCCTTCTCGACTGTGAGCAGATCGATCAGGTTGTGGTAGATACAGACAGCCCAACTGTACTTGAGCAGACCGCCCAACACTTTCCGAAAGTTCTAGCCCTAAAGCGGCCAGAGCACCTGCGTGACGGAGCTATCCCAATGAACGATGTGCTTCTAAATACAATCAATCAGGTTCCTTCTGAATTTTACCTGCAAACGCATAGCACCAATCCAATTCTGACTGCGGCCACGCTCAGCGCTGGTATTGCGAAGTTTTTAGCCTCGCAGCCCATGTTTGACTCCCTTTTTTCGGTTACACGCAAACAAGTGAGGTTTTGGGATCAATTGGCCAGACCGATCAATCACAATTCAAATATCTTGCTTAGGACGCAGGACCTTCCTCCTGTTTATGAGGAAAACTCCTGTTTTTATCTGTTTACGAAAGAGATCCTAGAGCGCAAACACAACAGGATAGGTGACCGTCCATTCATGTATGAAATGCCTGAAGCGGAAGCACAGGATATAGACGTGGAATTGAATTTTATCATGGCAGAATTATTATACAAAAAATTAAACAACCTTATATGAAAGTACTGATTACCTGTCCACCCATGCTGAGGGCGATTGATCAGCTTAAACATATCTTCGAAGAAAAGAACATCGAACTGGTTTTGCCAAATGTGGTGCAGGTTCTCACGGAAGATGAACTGATCGAACTTGTTCCAACAGTCGATGCCTGGATCATTGGGGACGACCCGGCCACTGAACGCGTATTTACAGCCGGAAAGAACGGAAGGTTGACGGCAGCTGTAAAATGGGGTGTTGGTGTAGACAATGTCGACTTTAAAGCTTGCGAAAAACTTGGAATTCCGATTCAAAATACACCAAGAATGTTCGGAAATGAAGTAGCAGACATGGCGCTTGCTTACTTTACCGGCTTGCTGAGAGACAGCTACCTCGTTGACCGCGAAGTACGGGCTGGCAACTGGATTAAACCTGCGGGAATTAGCTCTACTGGCAAAACAGTAGCACTGATCGGCCTTGGAGACATCGGGCTTGGTGTTGCAAGGAGACTGAAAGGATTCGACAGTACGATTAACGCATACGACCCCTTTACCTCCATTACACCCGAGCAGGCCGGTGTTGACCAGATCCTGCACTTTCCTGAACGTCTCGGCGATGCGGATTTTGTGATCGTTACCTGTGCACTTACACCGTCGAGCTTTCATATGATCAATGCTGAGAGCATTGCAGAAATGAAAGATGGCGTCAGGATCATCAATGTAGCGCGCGGCGGACTCATAGATGAGCCTGCATTGATCGATGCATTAAGTTCAGGAAAGGTCAGCGCTGCAGGGCTGGATGTTTTTGAGATTGAACCGCTGCCTGCAGACAGCAAACTGCGACAATTTCCGCAATGTATATTGGGTACGCACAATGGCTCCAATACAAAAGAAGCAGTGCTCAGGGCAAGCTACCGTGCTATTGAACTACTATTTGGCTTTTTAGATATTAAATAATGGATACGAAAAAGACGGTATTGATTACCGGTGTGCTTGGTGGTATTGGCAGCCAATTGGCCAAAACCTTCAAGGAAAATAATTACCGGGTAGTGGGTCTGGACATTGTAGACCAGGAAACTCAACATTGCGATGTCTTCATTAAGTTCGACCTCCACAAATATTGCACAGACGGCAGTTATAAAAAGGAAATGGAAGAGTTGTTTGACCGGGAGATTCCAGAACTGTTCCTGCTGATCAACAATGCAGCTGTACAGATACTGAGCAGCGT
The DNA here is from genome assembly GCF_004138205.1 of Pedobacter sp. SYP-B3415. Lineage (GTDB taxonomy): Bacteria > Bacteroidota > Bacteroidia > Sphingobacteriales > Sphingobacteriaceae > Pedobacter. Next base: position 14,474 of record NZ_RXNQ01000014.1, on the reverse strand, counting down.
TGGAGAAGTGAAGCTGGAAGATTGGAACCACACTCTGAATGTAAACCTGACTGGGCCGCTTATGCTCAGCCAGTTTTTTCTGCCAAAGCTCGAAAAATCGATCGGCTCGATCATCAATATTGCCAGTATTCACCAGCAATTGACAAAGAAGCGTTTTGTTGCCTATGCAACGTCTAAGAGTGCGCTCGTAGGCCTAACCAAGGCGATGTCAGTCGATTTGCAGGGCCGTGTTCGCGTGAATGCCATTAGTCCTGCCGCGATAGACACGCAAATGCTGCGTGATGGCTTCGATAATGACGAGGCAAAGGTCCAGCTGCTTAATGAAATTCACCCGAGCCAGCGTATCGGCAAACCTCAGGAGGTGTCTCAACTAGCCTTGCTGCTTGCAGAAGATAAGCTTGGCTTTATCAATGGGGCAAACCTGAAGATAGACGGGGGCATCAGCAATGTCCTCAAAGATTTGGATTAGCACAACTAGGCGAGAGAAAGCAGAACGGAACTGATATAAACCATACATGTTAAAGAAGAAGTCGTTTTATTGGGTTACTCTTGCATTTCTTTTGATTTCATCAAAAGGGTCGCTCCTTTTCTATGATGACATCTTTTGGTTTTTACTTATTCTTTACATCATCTTTATTGATCCGAAGAACGTTATTCGCTCTGCATCAACAAAGTTTTTTGTGGGGACCTCATTGGGCTTTCTGGCGCTTTCTGTAATACAATACCTGCTGAACACGCCTGATTCGCAATATCTGGTCAGCAACATTCTTTTCCTTTTTAAATATATCCTGCTAACCTATCTAGTCGCCAACTTTTTAAAGCACCGCTTGATTGATATGGTTGTCCTGGTCATGCGAGATCTTGCGTATATCGGGCTGGCTTTTTTTGCATTGCAGCTGATCAGTTTTGATACTGTATTTTCAGTAGCCAGTTCAGTGACCTCGCTTTATACGAAAGCCAATCCGGACCCCTCTACCAAAAACCTCCTCGTATTTAATCTCAGTACCTACCATAAGATCAGAAATTCGGGGTTTGCGTGGGAACCCGGCGCTTATGGCTGTTTTCTTGTGCTGACCCTTCTGCTTTCCCTTATCCGCGATAAATTTAAGCTGGGAAAAACGCAGTACCTGTTCCTGTTTTCTATTCTAACAACGTTGTCTACAACAGCATACCTTGGGTTGCTTGTCGTTATCGTCTGTTACCTGCGGGCGCGTAAAGTAAAAATACTGACCATGTTGCTTTATATGGTCCCGGTGCTGATCGTTGTAATGAACGTCTCCTTTTTGTCCAGCAAAATCCAGAGCCAGATTTTCAATGACCTGGACATGATCGACAACTTATCTACGCGAAGCGAGTTTTATTCGAATGAAGGGAGCAAGATGCCCTTGAACCGATTTGCCAGTATGATTTTTATAACCACTCAGTTTGGATACAAACTGATCTGGGGCATGAGTAATAAATATGAAAACTACTTTATACGCGAATTTGCAGTTAACCTGTCTAACGGCGACTTCGATCTCATTGCCAGGTTTGGTCTGATTGGTCTCACGTTCTATCTGTCAAGGGTTTGGGCCTTTTTTAGGGCCATAACAAACAGGGAAATGGCATTTTATAGTATTTTCACTTTACTTGTACTGGGCTACGCAGAAAATATCCTGCTGCTTCCCTTTTTTCTAATATTCATTTTTGCAAAGAAGACGTACTTTGTCTATGTGGTACACAGGGGTGCCAGATTGGTCAGTCAGGCACATGATACGACTAGCACGAATACGTTGAGTTCGACCACATGAAGATCGCCATCGTTATTCCGACATTTAATAGGGTAAAATTACTTGGTAACCTGCTTAACCAGCTCTTCAGCTATGGCAGCGCGTCATTTCAGCTGCATGTGATTGTAGTGAATGATGGCTCAACAGACCAGACTCCTGCGCTCCTCAATCAGATGAGCCGTCAGAACCTTAGCGTTATTGAGGGAGACGGGAACTGGTGGTGGACCAAAAGCTTCAATACAGGAATGGTTTTCGGATTCAATCAACTGCAGGCCGACCATGTAATATCCTTTAACGACGATGTTGAAATTTATGAGGGCTTCTTCGAGCAACTGAACCAGGTTGTAGGGCAACTTACGCAACTTCATGGCAGCCGGTTTCTGTTTAATATCGGCACAAAGAATATTGCTACAGGGCAATACGAAGATCTGGGTGTTGTTAAAGATTATAAACGGCCGTTCCGGGTCAGAAAGAACACCATCAGTGATTTTACCGGCAACCAGGCATTTATTCACGTAAATCACAATCACGGACGCGGCATGTTCGTGACCCGGGCACTTTTTGAAACCATCGGCGAGATGGACTATCAGCGTTTTCCGCAATACCTGGGCGACTCTGACTACGGCCTGCGGGCAAATAGAGCAGGATTTACCCAATATTTTACCAGGACACCCTATTTAATGAGCTTTGTTGAACTGACAGCTAAAAGCAAGTATGAAAAGGCCTATTCACTAACCAACTTCTATAAAAGGATCACTGACAAGTACTCAGACACCAACCTGAGGGTGTTCTACGATTTTAACCGGAAACATTTCGGAGGCCTGCAGTTTTTGAACGTGATGCTGGCCGATATTATAAAAATAAATGGCGGTTACCTGAAACGGTGGCTGGCCTCAAAAAAATAACCCTAAAATTAAAGATAAAGCTCATGCGTTTTAAATTAAGTGAAATTACACCCGGCCGTATTGTCGAAGCAATAAGCCGGAGAGTTAAAGGACTTCCAAATGCAATGGCATGGCAGTCTGCGTCAGACATGAAAGATAAGATCCGGTCTTTCCACAACATTCACAAGGGACAGCGGTGCTTTGTCATTGCCAACGGGCCCAGCCTGAAACATACTAACCTGAGTTTGTTAAAAGATGAGTATTCAATCGGGATGAACCGCATCTATTTGCTGTTTAACGAAACGTTTAAAACCACGTATCATGCAGTCATTAACGAGCTGGTTATTGAACAGTTCCGGGACGAACTGGCCGAACTGGAATGTACCAAGTTTATCGACTGGAAAAAGCGCGATCTTTTTAAAGGTACAGATATGAATATGCTTTATATCTCGCAGGCGCTGGATGATGGTTTTTCAGCAGACCTGAGCGAAAAAGTATATAGCGGCGGAACGGTTACCTACGTCTGCCTGCAGCTGGCCTATTATATGGGTTTCTCTGAAGTGGTATTGATCGGACTGGATCACAGTTTCAAAGATAAAGGTACGCCAAACAAGACCGAAGTGCGATCAGGAGATGACGACAACCACTTTCACCCGAATTATTTTCCAAAGGGTGTAAAATGGCAGTTGCCCGATTTACTGCGGTCTGAACTTGCGTATGAAAAAGCCCGTAAAGCCTTTGAAAAAGATAACAGAAAGATCATTGATGCGACCATAGGCGGGCATTGCACTGTATTTGAAAAAGCAGACTACAATTCATTATTTTCGAAGTAATTGGTATGCAACGGTTTTTAATCGGCTGTTACACCGACCTCGATGCACAGGGTATCCATGTTGCAGAACTGAACGGCGATGGCGCGCATATCCGGATTTCCAGATCGCTTTCCCTGCCAAATCCATCGTATCTTGCGGTTTCGGGCAACAAGGTTTATGCGGTAAATGAGAATCATACCACAAACGACCAGGTTTCTGTTGTTCATTTTGATCCAGATCAACTTGAACTCCAGACCTTGCAGACGCTTCACTGCGGCGGATCTGATCCTTGTTACATCAGCCTGGCCGGCGATGCACGGCATGCGTTTTCAGCTCATTATAGCGATGGGAGCTGGAGCGTCTTCGGCATTGACCAAAATGGCTTGTTAACCGGACCTGTACAGTATTTCCGGTATTCAGAACCTGGAAAATCCAGTCATGTTCATGCCGCCGTGCCCGGTCCGGAAGGTGATACGCTGCTGATCGCAGACCTGGGCCTAGATCGGGTACTTGTGTATTCTTATGATGTGTTGAACGACAAGATGCCTGTTGCCGATCAGCCTTTGAGTTCGGTCAGCTTTCAGGCTGGTACTGGCCCCAGGCATATCATTTTCTCGCCTGACGCGCGTTATGCCGCAGTGTGTGGCGAACTAAACGGCAGCCTGCATATATTTGAATGGGACGGCAGCTCATTGCGGCTTTGTGATATGAAGATGTTACAAGAGCCCGACTTTAATGGCAAAAACAGTGCAGCCGAGATACATTTTTCGGCAGACGGGAAATTTATCTATGTTTCGAATCGGGGAGATGCCAATCAATTGATCGTATTCTCATTTGAGGACGGAAAGGCAACTCTGGTTCAGCGGATATCGTCAGGAGGACGGACGCCAAGGAATTTCGCCATTTCACCAGATGGCAAATACCTGCTGGCCGCACACCAGACAACTAATGACATCATCCTCTTTAGTCGGGACAGCAAAACAGGGCTATTAAGTCCTGCCTGGGTTAAATTAGAAGTTCCCGCACCGGTCTTCCTTAAATTTATCTGATAACAGAAACACCTCTAGCTAAATTCAGAACCATAGTTGTTCTGTAAGCCGGATACAACAGTTTTGATCTCCTGTTCGCTGCCTTTTGGATAGATCAGCAGGGCATTCCCTTCATCAACAACAATGAAGCCGTCCAGTCCTTTTATGACCGCAAGTTTATTGGGCTGGATGTGTATAATACTATCGCGCGTTTCCGAGACATGGACGCGGGATCCGCAGAGTGCATTGTTGTCGCTGTCGCGCTGGCTTGTTTCGAATAGGGAGCCCCAGGTTCCAAGATCAGACCAGCCAAATTCTGCAGGGATCGTGTAGACGTTGTCTGCACGTTCCATGATGGCGTAGTCAATTGAGATATTTGGCGATTTTGGATAATTTTCCGCAATAAAACCTGCCTCCTGCCCCGTATTGTATATTTCTGTTCCGCTCTCGAACATCTCAAATAGTTCTGGGGCATGGCGCTGTAACGCAGAAAGCAGCGCCGAAGCATGCCAGATGAATATACCGGCATTCCATAAATAATTTCCTTCCTGCAGAAAGCCTTTGGCAGCCTCAAGATTTGGCTTTTCTTTAAATTCTTCTACTTTAAACAGTTCGTTATCCTGATCTGGCTGGTACTTTATGTAACCGTACCCAGTATCAGGCCGCGTTGGGTTGATACCCAGGGTAACAAGCGCATCATTATGGCTCGTGAATTCGAGTGCCCGGCGTACCTTGTCAAGAAAAATTTCAGGGTAGAGGATAAAATGATCTGATGGAGCAACGACAATATTAGCGTCCGGATCCAGCGCCGATAGCTTAAAAACTGCATAGGCAATACAAGGAGCAGTGTTATTTCTACTTGGTTCACAAATGATCTGCCCACCAGATATACAAGGTAACTGTTCCTGAATAATATCACGGTATTGCTCATTGGTTACGACGAATATGTGATCAGCAGGGCACAATTGTTCAAACCTTTCAAACGTAAGCTGAAGCAGGGATTTGCCGATACCTAAAATGTCTATAAATTGTTTAGGGAAATTATTGCGACTTTTCGGCCAGAAACGGCTACCAACACCGCCGGCCATAATCAAAACGTAGGTATTCTTCATGTTCAATTTAAAGTATTCCTGACATCTCTGCGGGTGAAAGCTCCGCATATCAGCCAGGCCAGCACTAGTTTCTTTTTTTTGCAAGTTCTTTTACCAGAAGATATAAAAACCAAGTGTTTGTTTTAAAGTAGCGTTTAAAAAGTCTTTTCGGTTCCTGACACAACCTGAAAAACCATTCCAGGCTGTTCTTTTGCATCCATTCAGGGGCTCGTTTTTGCAGACCAACCAGAACCGGAAGCGCACCGCCAACGCCGACCATCACCGCCGGAATCTTTCCCTTCATATCGCTCATCCACCTTTCCTGCTTAGGACAGCCCAAAACAACGAACACAATTGCCGCACCTGATGAAGAAATGGCAACAGCGGTCGCCTCTTTTTCATCCGGTGTAAGGGGTCTGAACGGAGGGGAATAAAGACCCGCGATCGTCAAGGTTGGATGGTTTTCGCGGATATAAGCCTCGACACGGTCGAGCATAACCTGAGAACCACCGTAGAAATAGACACTAAGGTTGCGTTCTTCAGATTGTTTCAAGAGCCGGGGGAGGAGACTCATTCCATCTACGCGGTCCTGCTTCTGGTTATAGAGGAGCTTGAAACTATTGGCCAGGGGCATTCCGTCTGGAGTGACCAGATCGGCCGTATTAACAATATTTTGGAAATCTTTCGACTGATGTGCCTCCAGAAGCATGTGGACATTAGCAACGCAGACATATGACGACTTACGCGCTTGCGCCAGAGCTAAAATCTCTTCGAGAAACTGGTTGTATGTTCCTGAAGAAACATCAATCGAAATGATTCTTTTTTTATCGAGCATGAATGGATTACTCGTACTGGTTTTTAACGGTGTAACCAGATTCCAGTAACATCTTCTCTTTTGTGAAGTGGTTAACATCAGACTCCATCATGTCTTTCACGAGGCCGGCAAGGTCATATTTTGGTTTCCAATTCAGTTTTTCGTTACATTTTGTCGGATCACCGATCAGCAAATCCACCTCTGTTGGACGGAAATATCTGGCATCAACGGCAACGACCTCTTTCCCGACTTCGATTTGATATTTGTCGTTCGAGCACGATACCACGTAGCCACGTTCTTCAACCCCCTCGCCTTTGAATTCCAGTGTGATACCAACCTCAGAGAAAGCCATTTTAATAAAATCGCGAACGGTAGTCGTTACGCCCGTTGCAATAACAAAATCCTCAGGAGTTTCTTGTTGCAGGATCAGCCACATGGCTTCAACGTAATCTTTTGCATGGCCCCAGTCTCGCTTGGCATCCAAGTTTCCAAGGTACAATTTATCTTGAAGTCCGAGTGCAATCTTGGCTGTTCCGCGGGTGATCTTCCGGGTAACAAAAGTCTCTCCACGGAGAGGGCTTTCATGGTTGAACAAGATTCCATTACAAGCATACATGCCGTAAGCTTCCCGATAATTTACCGTAATCCAGTAAGCATACATCTTAGCAACTGCATATGGAGAACGGGGGTAAAAAGGTGTCGTCTCCGACTGTGGAACAGCTTGCACTAACCCATAAAGTTCAGAAGTTGAAGCCTGATAAACCTTTGTCTTATTTACTAATCCAAGGATACGAATAGCTTCAAGAATTCTTAAGGTACCAATACCATCGGCATTTGCAGTATATTCAGGTGTTTCAAAGCTTACTTGCACATGACTCATCGCTCCCAAATTGTATATTTCATCAGGTTGTACCTGTTGAATAATTCTGATAAGATTTGTCGAGTCGCTAAGATCTCCATAATGCAGTACGAATCGCACATTACTTTCGTGGGGGTCTTGATATAAATGGTCAATCCGATCCGTATTGAAGAGTGAACTTCTGCGTTTTACCCCATGAACTTCATAGCCTTTGCTGAGAAGAAGTTCTGCCAAATACGAGCCATCTTGTCCGGTAATCCCTGTAATAAGTGCTTTTTTCATGAAAACGAGGTGTTTTAGTATGTGATATTAACAAAAATTTAATAGTAGGTACAAACCTGTGTTGGTATTCGGGTGCAAAGATAATTCATTTAGAGAGATTTAGGTATTCTTGCATGCGTTTCGCATCTGTACTCCGAAAAATACCCACTAGGAGGTATTTTTATACGCTATGACAGCGCATTTTTACTGTTGAGCGCTTAATTTAAAGCCTTAAGATTCAATAAATCACTGTTTAATCTTATTCAGAAATTATTGAATTACTGCACTCTCATTTAATGAAGCACGGAAACCAAATGAAAAAAGCCGATATTAGGCTCGAAAAATCTTTGCTACATGTTAAGCATATGTTATGAAGCAACAATTTAATGATGCGAGTCATTCCCTATCCAAAGTCAAGATGACAAAATCTTTATGTTTTGCGACCTTCGTTCTTGCTATCGCTCTATTAAGTAGCCAGATGACGTTGGCACAAAATGATAGTTTGAACAGATATGACTACAATATAGAACTTAGAGCCGGAGCGACTTCCAACGACCAAGTCCCATTTTGGTTGCGAACAAATCAATATGGCAGCCGTCCCAGTGCTGGAGCATCGGGAGGGCTTATTTTCGGAATTCGCCATCGATATGCTACTGACAGCATAAAAAAAACTATCGACTGGAGAATGAACTTTGAGTCTCGGCTGAACATTGGTCGTGAAAATGAATTTCAAATTATAGAAGCCAATATTGAGATGCGTGCTAGCATTTTCGAACTTAGCCTCGGCAGAAGTAGGGATTTGGTAGGTATTGCGGATTCAACACTTTCATCCGGATCCTTTTCAATTTCGGGAAACGCAAGGGGCATTCCAAAGCTTGAGCTTTCAATTCCAACATATTGGACGTTGCCTTTTGCTAACAAATGGTTAGCAATCAAGGGAGATTTTAGTTACGGTTATATGGGTCAATATGATATCTTCACCCGAACACCTCGCTATGATCGCGAACATGTATTCAGTCATCAGAAGTCTTTCTATCTTAGAATTGGCAAGCCAGGAAAGAGGTGGGCACTTTCAGGCGGTTTCAACCACAACGTACAGTTTGGTGCTGAAAAAAACCAAGATCCTAATTGGGGCCTGTCCGGATTTGAGACTCTTTGGTATGTTGCGAACGGACAAATGTATAGGGGGTCGAAGGTAGGTAATCACCAGGGTTCGATAGATCAAGCTATTGATTATGATTTCGAAAACGTTCACGTGATGGCATACCATCAATTTTTTTATGAAGTTGGTGGACTAATACACTTCAACAACCTGAAAGATGGATTATTTGGTATTTCACTTCGAAATAAAAGACGCAGTTCCGAATGGGGTTGGAATAAAGCCGTTATAGAGCTTTTCACTTCAAAAAGTCAGGGTGGGGAGCTTGATGCGAAAATGACGCCTTCTGGTGACGAGGATTACTATAATAACTATCTTTATTTTCAGGGCTGGACATATCAAGGCGAGAATCTTGGTAATAACTTTTTAACAAATGCAAAATACATCAGGCAGGACTTACCTCATAGAGATAAGGAGTATATAAAGAACAACCGTATTTATTTGGTGCATCTAGGGTTAGACGGTTATTATAAATCGTGGAATGCTCAGATTAAAACGTCTTTTTCCAGAAATTTTGGTACATATGCGATCAGCCCTGAAGGCACTACTACTGGACCGAACCGTGTTATCGGGCCACCACCATATTTTTCAGCTGTAAATCAATTTTCAGGATATTTGGAGTTGAACAGAGATATCAAAAGACTTGGCGTCAACGTCGGCGGTGCTGTAGCTGTAGATAGAGGAGGTCTGCTATATAATTCTGTTGGCGGGTATCTAAAGATCTCTAAAAGGCTATAAGCGAGTCACATCCGTTACCAAGCCAAGTGGTCTGTCGCATGAAAAAAGTTAGGTTGATGCTTGGAGACATAAAGCTGGTTAAACCGTATACATTTAACGTAGCCGTACTTTTGATCGCGCACTTGTGCGGGTTGGTGTGTAACGGTCAGCCAATCCCTCAAATGAGGACGTTTTCCCAACGCGCAGTTTATCGTAAAATGCCCAATGGTGCCCCCCGGTATCAGGATATTATTTTTTCGAGTCGTTTTCCGCATCCAAGTTCGAAAAGTGATGGTCTGAATACTTTCAAAAGTGCAGAAGCTTTTTTTGCTAGTCGGTTAGAGTGGGTATATGCATGGGACAAGTCTTGGATAGCTACCGCTAAACGCAGGGGTTACACATTTGGGGGCACACTAAATGCGATGCTTCCGGACGAAATTGACGGACATGTCAGACATCGTGGACGCATTTTAGATTCGATTGGCAGGCTAGTTGAAGCACCTTGGATGAGAGGCTGGGGGACCTATTGGGGATGCGTAAATAGCCCGGAGTATAAAGCAATTTTTCTGAAGCATGCAAAGGCGCTCGTTGATGCTGGTGTAGATTTCATCCAGGTTGATGATGCAAAAATAAATTCGGCCGCCCGACGATGGGGTGGCTGCCATTGCCGACATTGCAAGGACAAAGCCGCCAAGGACCATAAGACAATACACGAGATTCAGGATGAATCTGTAGTCGAGTTCTTTGTTGCGATGCGTAAAGAAATCGATAAATATGCGGGTCGTCATGTGGCTATATCATCTAATAATCCAAACGGCGACTGGAGTGCTCCCTATAATCTATTTGACTTCGGCGTAGCGGAGCTAAGTGACGAGTCAGCGCTGCCTGGCATGCTGTATGCTAAATTCAAGGCGGCGGAGGTTCTAGGTAAAGCACAAACATTCACTTATGTATCAGCCAACGTCCAAAAAACTAGAAAGGTAATCGCCTTGAGTTATGCCTCGGGAGGTCATGTTATTGTACCTTGGGACGTGTATCTGAAATCAACACCTACGGGTGCGATTCGATATTATGCCAAGCCCGAAGACTTTTCAGATATTTTTGGACTGATCAAGGCAAACGCGTCGGTATTTAACCAGCACGAGGAGGCAGCAGTTTATGGAGCGGAACTGATCAAAGCAACAAATGATCAAAAGCCATTGTTGATAACGAATGGCGGGAGACAAGTCTATGCTTTTGTCAGAGCTGTTCCGAACGACGCAGATGCTCAAATTGCGATCCACCTTGTTGATTGGGCTGATAAACCTGAAAAGTTTACTCTTGTGCTCGACTCGCGCTACCTGCAAAAAAACAGAAGATTTAAGTTTCAACTGGCTACCACCTCTCTGTATCCACGTGTTTCGTCCGCGGGCAGCAAAGATTCGAAACATTTCTCTAACAGAGTTACCATATTACCCAGGCAGAATGGAAATATGCTTCATTTTGACATCCCTGCTGTAAATCCATATACTCTCCTTATAATAACTCCTTTTTGATCATTGGCCCTTCGCATGTTTTATAGGAAGACTTTAAATCTGCCTCCTAAACCCGATCGCAGCGGCAGCCCCGAGGTACGAGGGCTATAGCGGAGAGCGGGACTGCACCGCGTTTAGTGCGGCGGAGCTTGCTTTTCAAACCGATAGCGCGTACCTTTCCTTTGAGCAGACATGCCGCTTGATGCTGGGTTTGTTTTTCGTGCTTCTGTAATCGCCAATGGCAAAAAAAATCCGCGAACAACACACGCTGTTCACGGATTCTCATCTTTTTATTCCGTTCTAGTCGATGATCCAGTTCCAGCCGTGGCTGTCTTCTGAAAGACCGTAGCGGATGTTGTTCAGTGTTTTGGCGATTCCGTTTGATACATGGCGGCCTGCCGGGTCGCTCAGTTGGTAGAGTTCACCTTTGTAACCGATCTGGCCGATGTGGGTAACAGTTGCTGCGGTACCGGCGGCAAAGGCCTCGGTCAGGCTTCCGTTTTTGATGCCTTCGATTACTTCGTTTACCGAAATGCGGCGTTCTTCCACCTCGATGCCTTGTTCCCTGGCCAGGGTAAGGATGGTATCGCGGGTTACACCATCAAGAACGGTGCTGCGAACCGAAGGGGTAACTAGTTTGCCGTCGATCACGAACAGCAGGTTGGCTGTACCGGCTTCTTCGATGTACTCGTGCGAAGTGGCATCTGTCCAGATCAGCTGGTCAAAACCTTCTTTCTGCGCTTCGGCAAAGGGATAAAGGGAGCGGGCGTAGTTGCCGGCAGTTTTTGCGTAACCAACGCCGCCATCGTCTGCGCGGGTGTATTCGTCCTCGATCTTTACCTTCAGCGCGTTGCTGTAGTAAGGGCCGGTCGGGGTGGTGAGCAGCGCAAATTTATAACTGTCTGATGCGCGCACGCCCAGGTAAGGGTCGGTGGCGTACATCACCGGGCGGATGTACAGGGAATAATTTTCCTGCGCAGGCACCCATTTTTCATCTATTTTGATCAGCGCGGCCAGTCCCTGCATAAAAATTTCTTCGGGAATGGTTGGCATGGCCATACGAACGGCCGATTTGTTGAAACGGTCGAGGTTTTTGTTGGCGCGGAACACACTGATGCGTCCGTCGGGCAGGCGGTAAGCCTTCATGCCTTCAAAAATGGCCTGGCCATAGTGGAGCGCTGAAATCGCCGGACTTGTAGGAATTGGTCCGTAGGGAAGAATCTGGAAGTTTTTCCATTCGCCATCCTCAAAGTCGGCGGTAAACATGTGGTCGGTAAAAACCTTACCGAAGGGCAGCAAAGAGAAGTCGGTCACGGTTAACCGGGTCTCTGCAGCTGGGGTGATACTGATTTCTAGTGTGTCAGTCATGGTAACGGGGTGTAAGGCAGGCAAAATAAGAAAAATTACCCGTTTTTGCAGCGCACGAAGCCGAAAATCACACGTTTGGGTATTGATCAGGCCGGCATAAAGGGCATCAGCGGTTTAGCCGCGGCGCATATCGGCCAGGGTTTGCATCACCCAGCCGCGGCCCCATTCTTCCTGCTGCTGTTCGGTCCACAGGAAAGGGTAGAAAATGCGTTTCTGGAAACGCGGGGGCAGGTATTTCTGCCAGTTGGTTCCGCCGGTGGCGGCAATATCGACGGGATCTTTTTCAAGGTAACGCACGGCCGATTTGTAGTGCGAAAGCGGCCACTCCACATTCACGTTGAGGTCGAAAAGGCGCAGCTCTTTTTCCAGTTCGCTGAGGTCTTCGCTGCCGCGCGATTTCAGCCTGCGGTACAGCGCGGCGAGGTTGTTGTGCTGCCGGTCTTTTGCCAGCTGCAGAAACTGGGCGGCATACTTGTCGATAAACTGCCGCAGGGTGAGCGTTTGTTTGCCGGAGCTGAGCTCGGTAGCGCCCGATTTCCAGTAAATGTTCTCAAACTGTTCTTCGATGGGTGCCTGGGCGAGTTTTTCGCGCTGCTCCTGCGCAACGAGGCGGATGAAGTCGGTTGCCGAGATCTCGATCATGCGGTATTGTCCGGACTGGAAGCCGCTGGCGGGCAGCAGCGACATGCGGAATTTTAAGAACTGCTCCTTTTCCATGCCCTGCACCATGACCTCGAAGGAGGTGGTCAGCGCTTTGAAGTAAGCGTTGATGCGGCGCATGCGTGCGGTGAAAAAGGCGGCATCCAGGTCGGGTTTCTCAGCCAGCTGTCTGCATTCGTGCAGGCTCAGTTTGAAATACAGTTCGGTAATCTGGTGGTACATGATGAAGATCTCTTCATCTGGAAAGGGCGTCTTCGGACTCTGGAGGCTGAGCAGCGTATCGAGGTGGATGTAGTCCCAGTAGGTAAGGAAATCGGCGTACAGGAGTCCGTCGAGGTAGGAGCTCATGTCCTGCCCCATGGCGGTGTACTTTTCCTGCAGCTGGTTCAGTTTTTCTATGATCCCCGGTGTCAGTTCCATAAAACGAAGGTAGGGATTTTGGGAAAGTATTTAGATATGCGTAGTTGGTATTGAGACAGTATTTAGATGTTCGTATTTCGTATTTAGGCTTGGCGCCCCAGGTCCTGACTCATGATTCATGGCTCGTGGTTCGGCTAGCGGTCTTTCGTCCGGGTTCTTTTTTCTTTGGCCTCATTGAGGGGTTCTGTGCTCCCCCGTCGTCATCCCGAACGCCAGCGGAGCGCGGAGGGATCCCCCTTGTATGATCGCTTCAGCTTGCAATTGTGTGCTACCAGATACATAATTCTGTTACAATTGCTTTGAGGAGGCACCACAAAACGGTCGCCACTACCTCTTCGCAGGAGATCCCTCGCCGTTGCGATCCCGGAAGGAGGGGATTCCGCAAACGCGCTTCGGGATGACGGCGTGGGGGAATGTCGGTGGGGCTTGGCAAAGGAGTTAGGCGCACACTCATGACTCAGTGTCGTTTGGGAAAATTTTATAGCCTTCGGTTTTCAATAAATCTGAAACTGTTATATCGGACCGCTCACCGCCGCGGGGGCTCCTTCTTTTTCTTGGAAAAGAAGCAAACCGCTCCGGCTGTGTATCTCTTCTTGCATAAAAGCATCAAAAGTCCGACGGCGGCGGGAAAAGGCCCGGATTACCTCTGCGCCATTCCGTTCCGGGCTGGTTCCCCTCCTTGGTTTCTCCCGACCTCTTTAAAACAGTGCAAGACTTTTAATACTTTTCTGCGGCGAGAAGATACAAGGCCGGTTCGCACCTATCAGTGGCAGGAAGCAGGCAAAACCGTCATCAAAACTACCGCCTGTACGTAAAACCCACAAACATAAAATTCAAGGGGTGCTTGATTCAGAAGACTCATGCAAATACTGTTTTGAGACTGCTTAGAAGGATTCTATTTCATTCAGCCAATTCTTACCGGACAACAATGACTCATGATACATGGCTCAGTCTTTTCTCCATTTTCTTTAATCTCATTGATGGGTAGGCACCTGTATGTCCCTGATATAAGTTGCCCAAAAATGGGAACAAAAATTATGAGAACACAAGGAAAAATAATCAGTACACATCGGGTGTATTCGCAGGAATTTAAGCGTGAAATTGTCGAAGCCTTTGAG
>NZ_RXNQ01000013.1 GCF_004138205.1 Pedobacter sp. SYP-B3415 | reverse complement strand
GGGATGATAAGCCCAGTTCGCTTTCAGGAAAGATGGGAATTATTAAGCTTGGAAAACAGGCCTGTCTTAACTATTTTTAACAATCAAAAGAATCACTAAAACGGTCAACCTTATTCAGGGATGTACACGCCATGGTCTTGGTTCATGATTCGTTGCTCCTTATTCCCAAAGAGTTCCCCTCCTTGGCTCTTTCCAACCTCATTAAAACAGTGCAAGACTTTTAATACTTTTCTGCGGCGAGAAGATACAAGGCCGGTCCGCACCTATCAATGGCAGTAATCTGGCAAAACCGTCGTCTAGACACCCGCCTGTAGGTAAAACCCACATAAATACGATTCATCCGGGCATCTCAAGCTACGATGCCCCTATTACAAATCCTAAAAAAATAATTTATTTGCGCAATCGGATGCTTGCGCATATATTTGCAATCAAATGCTTGCAAATGGAATTACGAAGAGACATATTTCAGGGTATAGCCGACCCTACCCGCCGGCAAATTATTGAATTGCTTGCCCGCCGTCCGGCGCTGAATGTAAATGCAATTGCCGACCAGTTTGAGGTGAGCCGCCAGGCCGTATCACTTCATGTAAAAATCCTGCAGGAATGTGGCTTACTATCGATAAGCAAACAAGGACGCGAAAGGTATTGTGAAGTGCGCCTTGACAAACTTGACGAGGTAAGCACCTGGATAGACGAAAACCGGAAGTTCTGGCAGCAGAAATTCAAATCGCTTGATAACTACCTGACACGAATCAAAACAGACAATCATGAAAACAAATAACCTCCACGAAAGTAGTAACGAAGTATTCAGATTTTCACAAAACTTCAACGCCCCGGTAAGTGCCGTATTCCAGGCCTTTCAGGATCCCGAAGCACTGAACGCCTGGTGGGGACCTGCTGAAAGCGTGAACAGTGTGATCTCACTTGACTTCAAACCTGGGGGGACCTTCAGGTACCGCATGGAATACAATGGGGT
Source organism: Pedobacter sp. SYP-B3415 (assembly GCF_004138205.1). GTDB lineage: Bacteria > Bacteroidota > Bacteroidia > Sphingobacteriales > Sphingobacteriaceae > Pedobacter. The sequence continues at coordinate 41,648 of NZ_RXNQ01000013.1, read as the reverse complement.
GGCAAGTTACGGGCGGTTTCTGTTCTCGAAAATCGAACAGAACGTGCTGCTCGAATTCAGCAACGCATTTACTGACGCCAATGGCCAGGTGATCCATGCACCTTTCGACATCCGGTTACCAAAAGAAATTTATTACGTATTGCGTTTTAGCGAGAAAGACGGGCAGACTACGCTCGCCATGACCGGGACGCCAATGTCTTCTGACCCGGCAGAACTTTCCGGCTTCGCCTCCATTGCAGATAGCATGCAAACCGGTTTCGGCGCTACGTTCGCCAGGCTTGCTGCCTGGCTGCAATCATCATTGCACAATTAATCCCACCGATATGAGAAAACTAAAATTACAAATGCATGTATCTGTAGATGGGTTTGCATCTGCAGGACCGAATGATCCGCAGGAATGGGTTACATGGGCACTCGAAGACATCTACAATGATGTCCTTGCCCTGGGTGATTCGACTGACACCATACTGATCGGCAGGAAACTGGCTGTTGATTACATCCCCTACTGGACTGAAACACTGAAAAATCCGGCTGACCCGATGCATGCATTTGCTGAGCGAATCGTTGCCGCACGGAAGATCATTTTTTCGAAGACGCTTACACAGGCTGAATGGGAGAATACCGAAATATCGGCCGGGGATCTTGGCGATAGCGTAAGACAGCTTAAGGCTGAAGCCGGCAAAGACATCATCGTATATGGCGGAACAGAATTCGTTTCGAACCTCATCGCTGAAGGGCTTATTGATGAATTCCACTTTTTTGTAAATCCGGTTGCCCTTGGTAAAGGTGAACCCGTTTTCTCAGCGCGCGAGAGCTGGCAATCATTAAAGCTTGAGCGCTGTAAATCATTCCCCAGCGGCCTGGTCCTGCTTGTCTACAGCAAGGCCTGATCAGCAGGACTAGCGGCGATATTTTCGGATGGAGCGGCTGAAAGCTTTTAATTGTTTTCTATACGCCGGATTTTGCGCCAGATTTACATGCTCAGCGGGATCTTTACGGTAGTCATATAATTCGCGGGCAAGAATTGTATCCGACGCCAGGTCAATCCATTCAGTATAGCCAAAATTTGTGCTATGAACCGCATAGCCCATCACTTCCGGGCGTTCTTTGAATTTCATGTTTCCGGGAAACTGGCTAAATGCAAGGCCGGTTTCCCTGAACTTTCGGCCTTTCAAAAGCGGCAGCAGGCTCCGGCCGTCTGTTACCGGTTCGGGCAAATCACAAAGTTGCGCGAGCGTAGCATACAGGTCAACAAGTTGTACAACCTGCTGAGAACTCCTTGGCTGTCTGGAAATAGCAGGATCAACAACGATCAGCGGCACCCGGGTATCGATCTTTGAATTTGTAGTCTTGCCCCACATCCCGTGCTCGCCGAGATGAAAACCGTGATCGCTCAGCAGCACGACGATCGTATTCTTGTCGAGTCCGCTGGCCTTCAACTGCGCCATGATTTTGCCTATCTGTTCATCGACAAAGGTTACAGATGTGTAATACCCCCTGATCAGGCGCGCCGACAACTGCGCATCTATCGGCCCCAGGTCCGGGATATCGGTATAACCCCGAAGTTCCGCAGAATGATGCAGGGAAAAAGCCGGCACACCGATCGCCTTTCCGGTATCGGCTGCCGCCGGAAAACTGTTCCGGGCCAACCGCTGCCAGTATGTATGTGGTACACTGAATGGCAGGTGCGGCCTGCGAAAGCCAACTGCCAGGAAAAACGGTTTATCTGCCGCCGCCAATTCCTTAACCGCGGCCGCTGCAACCATGCCGTCAATGTAAGCGCTGTCTGCCACGTCTGCGGCTTCCGCAACCAAAGCTTTTGGTGCATGCTTAAGGTTCGAGTCCAGAACATATTTCCCTGTATTGGTGGTAATCCCGAACAGTGAGGCGACGCTCCATGATGCCGGATCCTGTGCAGAGGCGGGATCATGATAGATCTTCCCTATCTGACGCGTATAATAACCCTGATTTTTGAAATACTGAGGCAGGGTAACAACATCAGGCAGGGCCTTTCTGAAATGTGTATCGAGGTTCCAGACCCTGCTGCGATCAGGCTTTCTTCCCGTCATGAACGATGCCCGCGAAGGCGCACAGACTGCCTGCTGGCAATACGCCTGCGTAAATATTGTACCCCGCGAAGCCAGCTGGTCGATATGTGGCGTCGACGCAGCGCTGTCGCCATAACACCCTAGTGCCGGGCGCAGGTCGTCTACGACAATAAATAGCACATTTTTTTTCTGCGCGAACAGTTTATGGTGCCCCACTGCGAGGTTCATTAGGAAAAAAATTGCCGTTCCGACGATCAGACCTGGCAAGCGGCCGGGAACTTCATTAACTATCACAGTATTTTATGCTTACTTTTTCGATTAGATGTTTGATTTGATTACTAAAATAAATATTATGTACTACATAATAAATTTCCGAATATTAGGCGGTCTAAAAAGTTGCTATTTGCATGGAAATGTTACCTTCATAGTATAAATGAAAATTGCGCTTTATGTGGTTGTGGCTATAGTAGCTATATGCCTGATCAACTTCTGGTATGATATGTATATCTCGGGCCGTTATTATGAGCATGCTGGTCTGTTCATGACTGTGCTGCTTGGGCTTTTTCCGGTCCTGGTCATCTTAGCCGCTTATAAATTATGTCTTATTATAAAAAATCTATATAAATGAATAGGCTTACCAAATTAACAGTTCTCGCTGCCGTTGCCTTCGCAGCTACCGCCTGTGACAGGGCACAGTCCAACGTTCAAACGCTCTATACCTCAGATTGTGGGGTGAGCTGGCAACTCATTAAGGCGGGTGAGACCGTGCCAAAGGGCGTGGGTATGTGCTCGTACAAAGTTACCATACCTGACTATCCGATGCAGGGCGAAAGTATCTTCAAGAGCGCCTTTAAAAACCGGGTCATGGCGAAGATCGAGGTTACTTACGATTACTCCATTACTGATGCGAAGTTGTACATCGGGGAGGCCAAGTACCTGGGTAAAATGAATAGTGAAAGTGACGATGATGTGAATAGTGCTAAAGCATACGAAACGGCAGAAAACTCCGTCATCGACAAACGTATCAAGGAAGTGGCCAGGAACCTGCTGATCAATGAGGATATCGTTGAGTTTAATCAGAACGATTTTGAATCTGATCTGCTGAAGGAAGTGAACGGCCTGCTGAAAAGCAAGGGTGTAACCTTGAATTTCCTGTCGTTCGTACCCATTCCGGAAGAGCAGACACGTCAGGCGATCGATGTCGTTACTGCCATGAAGATTTACGAAAGCAAAGGCCTGGGCGATGTGGGCAAATCAGTCGCCGCAGCACGTGCAGGCGCACCAAAGATAGACGTAACCGTGCCGCAGCAGGCAGCAACTACCGAGGAGAAATAAGGGGGGCCTCCCCTTATTTTTTACCAGGTAATGCATGCACAGGCAGCGCCATTGCGGACGGCGGACACCCTGACTGACCTGAAAGTTTCAATAATCTATACGTACCGTATTTAAAGCGGCTTTCCAATTTCCCAGACATGACCAAACGGATCAGCCAGCTTGCCTATTTTCCAGGACTCCTCTACCGTTACCGGGCAGATTTCCGTTGCCCCGGCCCGTATAGCGGCGTCAAAGAGCGCATCCGGATCACCGGCGATTAAAATGAGTCGCACGCCACTTTGCCCTGCCGTTTTCGGAGCTTCGTTACCATATTCAGGCTGTTCATCGCCGACCCAAAATGCCGCACCGTCAATAATGACCTTGCCGGTAGTAAAACCATCGGGCGTTTCTTCCCGATCGGTAATTTTTGCACCAAAGCCATCGGTGTAAAATTTCAATGCGCGTTTGGCATCTTTAACGGTTAAAAAAGGCGTAATGGAAGTATGGTGTGTCATAGGAAAATTCGTTGAGGTTAGCAGAATTGAGCAAACTTAGAGCTGATCATAAAGCTAAGAATTATCACAGACGTTTTTTCTGCAAGCCTCTAAAAGTATTTGCGTATGTCTTTTTCGGCGTCTGCGTTCTTTTATATCTTTCGAAATATCTAAACAGAGCCATGCCCTTCAGTGAAAGCTTCTATTGAACCATACTACGTTCATTTTACCGCCTCACCAAAGGTTAGCAGGTTATTGTCCGGATCAAGTAGCGAAAACTCCAGCTGACCCCAGGGTTTTTTATGCAAGGGGCCGTTCGGGTGGATCTTTATCCGGCGACTCAACAAATCATGATAAAAGGTTTCAATCGCATCTGTGCGGATGTAAACCTGACCATAATTTTCATTCGGATCCAGGTTTTCGTAAAGAAAAAAATGCAGCTCAATTGCGTCTTTCTTCAACATCAGGTAATCGTGGTAATCACCTGATCCGCACAGCCTAAATCCGAGCTGATCGACATAATAGTTAACCGTTGCCGCTTTGTTCCGCATGGGCAGTTTCGGATGAATAGCTGTTAACATGGTTTAAGATTTAAGTTCTTGAAGATATGTATTATCCGGCGCACGTTATACATGTATTAGTACAGAAAATTCAGACTATGAATATCATACTTTACAAGGTCATTTAGTCGTCCCAACCTCTAAATAGCCGGGCTGTGGTATCGCCTGTAATGTTTTCCTGTCGGGGATGGCACATCACTATATTGAGTTATCCGCTGGAAGCTAAACACATCGCGTAAACTGCACCAGGTGTCGAACCCGTTTACTTTTTCACCCAGGTAAGCTGGTCAAGGTTAAGCAGGCAGATCTTTCCGGCAACTGCCACGAAGTTATAGATAACCGGGTGACCGTTTGTGCCGGTTGCCTTCAGCGTATTTGCACCGGCCCAATTCAGCGGCTCATCGGGCAAAATATCTTCCAGGTACGTAGAATAGAGCTTGCCATCTTTCTGATATATCCTTAATGTGTCGGTACGGCCTTCCAAATAATAATCGCCCACATAGTCATTCATATCCAGCACCGGAGGTTTGGTAAATAGTGGCAACAGCAATGAAGCGATATAATCATTCAGCCGGTTGAACTCAAAATCAGTAACATTGGTCAGCACAGCCCAACCCAGCTGGTGCCCGGGATGAATTACAACTTCCGTCCTGGCGCCCAGCATGGCGCCTTCATGTTTTACGAACGGGTATGCGCGCTGCCAGCCTATACCGAGCGACTGCATCATGCGGATTGTATGCTGCGATAACAGGTTTTGCTGCCGCGGAAACTGGGCGCTTATAAATTTAGCCAGATCTCTGCCTGTTGAATACATCCCGGCAGCCGGCGTGCTTGCATGGACAATGAAATCCGGTGTCCGGATATAGGATACTGTGTTGTTGTTATAACTATACCCGGTTGCAATCGTGTTTGTTGAACTACTTACAGTGCCGAACCCCGAATCGGCCATACCAAGCGGCTTGCAGATCTCACTCATGACAGCATCTTCAAAATTTGCCCTGGCGGCTCTGCCTAAACCGATGCCCAGTAAGGTATAACCCATGTTTGAATAATGTCTGCTATCCACCGGTAAAAACTCATACGCAGCATAGGGCCGGGGAATTTTCCGGAGCGACCGGAGAAATTCTGACTGCGTTGCTGCCTGGATCTGGCCACGCACACGTCCGGTAAGCTGAAACTCCTGCACCTGCCTGGCGAAACCAACATCGGCACCGGCGTTTCTGGGTAAACCGGACGAATGTGTAAGTAATTGAAGCAGCGAAGTACCAGAAAAGGAATCCCGGCGGTTGCCGGCTTCGAATTCAGGGACGAATTTTCTGATGTCATCATCCAGATCAACGATGCCCTTTTCGCGGAGTTTCATGGCCAGTGTCGCCGTGAATAATTTGCTTACCGACTGCAGCTGATACCGGGAGTCTATACTTGCAGCGGTCTTTCGCTCGATATTTGTATAACCCAGGGCATCGGAGAATAAGATCTGATCCTGATGGACCAGGATAAATACCAGGCTTGGCGCGTGGTAACGTTCTTTAAAGCCGAGCAGACCAATCCGGATCCTCTGTTCCACAGAATCCGGCAGGCGATTTTGTGCCGAGACAGTTCTATTCAGCATCAGCAGGGCAAAGAAAACAGTTAGTAGATTTTTGCGGGGCATATCGTAAGTTTTTTGCAAAGCTAATCGCCCCCGGGCTAAAGATCTGCCCTGCCGACCGCCACTTTTATGACTTTTTTACGCCGGACTGTGTCATCTGTTAAAAAAAGTTAGGAAATGAGGTGCTGACATTTAACTTTTTGCTTAACCGCCGTGCGATAGATAAGGTGAGAAAAAGGTGGACAAAGAGCGCAGCGAGATATACCCATAAGAACAGGGGAATTTCAAGAATGTCGCCGATGTGCCAGATCAGATAATCGGCCAGCGGCGTCAGAATCAGCAATGACGCAACTGCGGCGCTCCAGATAATCTGATAGCTGATAATGCGATGCGCGTCGTCCTGATCGTTGGCAGCCCGAATGTTGCGCTTTGATAACAAGTAGACCGCGGGCACGGCAACAAGATTGGCAAAGGGGAATAATAGGACCAATAGCGCGCTGAAATTAATGAACTTTACGTACCGGTTGCCTGAACCGACCGGCGCGTTATTTTCTTCAAATTTTTCAGGCTCAGCAGCCGCATCTGGTGCTGCGCGGAGCGATGCAGCATCGGCGACCAGTAATTCTTCCGGCGAAACGCCAAGCGCTGTACAAAGCGTACGTATAACGTATGGGCTTCCCGGCGATTCGCCTTTTTCAATTCGCTGAATCGTTCGCAGGGAGATGCCGGAAAGGTTGGCAAGTTCCTGTTGCGAAAGCTGCTTGGACAGCCTGAATTCTTTTAAAGTCTTTTTTTGCATCAGCCGGATATCATGCGACTAAGCTAGCGCTTTTATCATAATCTGACTACTATTGGAGGGTTTAACGTAATTATTTCTACCGGCAAACGCTACATAAATGCAACACCTGAATTTTCGAGATACAACGCGATAACACGAACTTTTTTTGTCGACATTCACCACTCATGCAACCAACTTTGGCAGCCGATCGTCTAACGTTGTTATGAACCGCATAGCAATTTTACTCATACTGACCGGGTTATCATTTACAGCAGCATCGCAGATAAAACGGCAGCTCACTAAAAAGGTGACCATTGCAGTAAACACCAACATCGAGACTTATTTCATAGCAGAAAAACTGGCTATTGAGCACATTGGACATTACGTTTTCAGCAATAAGGAATCGGAATTCGCACATCAACCGGTCGTATATTTTGCCCGGCAACATTTTTCACGGTGGAAGGACACACCGCTCATAAAACGCATCGCTGAGATTTTACGGCAGCTTCGGGATGTTCAACATGATAATTCGCCACAGCTTGAATATCTTCTGTACAGAAATGAGTTTCCGAAGGCCGGATTCCGGTGGCCTGTTCCAAAAGATCTGCCGGTCTTTAATGAGCAGGCCTACCCCGGCTCAAAAACGCTGGTACTGGAATTAACCGACAGCCTGTCAGTGTTTTATCGAAAGGCCCAAGTCGGAAAATATCTTTCTGATCATCGCACTTTTTTCCATGGTGCAATCGCCGAAGCCCGCAAAGACATCAATACCGGCGTATTCCCTTATATGGAAAAATGGTACGGGCAAAGTTTTGCGGGATATGAATTATATCTCATGCCTGGAATGCCAATCACAGAGGGCGACGACAATTACCGTGCTTTTGGGCCGATGCTGACCAGTCCGAACGGCAGCGTTTCCGCCATGGTGTTTAGCTCAAGCGTTCAACTGCCGCTGGAAGCAAAGTTAGAGGATTATTACCGTTTTGGTTTTGATAACCCCGGCGTAACACGTCTGCTGACCGTGCACGAAGTAGGTCATTCGTTTGTTAACCCGCAGCTTGCAAAATTCAAACATCTGGTGCTTCGCGATTCCATGCTATTTACGACGAAACTGGCCAAATCGCTAGAGAACTCTTATATCGGCAACTGGGAAATCTGTCTGACCGAACACCTTGTGCGCCTAGGAGAAATCAGAATAGCAATGTCTATGAAGGATGAAAAGGAAGCCAATAGGCTGAGAAAATTACATATTCAGGAATCCGGCTTTATCCTTTTACCAGTGCTCGAGCAGTTAGCTACGACTTACGAAAACAGCAGAAAGAAGTATCCAACCTTCAGCGATTTTTTACCCGTTATCTTCAATCACATCCATCAGTTACAGCCGGGTGATATAGATGCGCTGGTTGATCAGAATAAACGGTAAATTGTAATCGACCATTTGGCGCATGAATAGCAGAACATAACGAATTCAGATGGATTTTAAGTTGAATTGGCGTTGCAAGCTATTCTATAATGCCAAAATCAAAGTGCAGAAAAGTTATAGTGAAATGCCAATTGCGTCAGCCATAAAATACTTTTGCAATAAGTAAAGATATCTAACCAAACCCCAAACAACCGTGTTTCGCTATCAAAGGAAAAAGTTTAATAGACAGTTCATCACCCCTCCCTCAATGTCTTTGCCACGCCTTTAATGAAATAATAATTCACCGTTCCGCCAACAATGCCGCCTACGATGGGCACCAGGCGCTGGTACGTTTTTGATCCGGCCGAGAGCAGCAGTTTTTCGGCCACCTCTTCCATGATATTTTTACTAAGGGCCAGTTTTGTATCTGCTTTGAGCGACCGGGAAATGATTTTGAAGAAATCATCAAAACGAACTTTGTAGCTGCCCGTTTCGTGATATGAAATGGCGAGTGTAACACGGAACTGTTGTGTAATAAGGTTGATGATATCAAGCGGAATGCCGATGACCATGGAACCTAATCCGCCAACACCTGTAATAAGTCCCGAACCGGCAGCCATCAGGGCACACTGGTTAATGAATTTATCAATGCCCATTTCATCAACGCCCCGTTTAATTCCCAACTGGTCGATCCGGTCGAAGATCTGCCTGAATCCGCCTTCAGAAAGACGCTGAATATGTTGCCTGATCCTGGGAACTGTTAATTTTTTCATCTGTTGTGCCGTTTGTCTGAAGTACGGCTACAACCATGCCAATAGGTGGCTTGTGGAGATTGAGATTTTTGATAGTATAAAGGTATTCGTAGTTCGTTTTTGAAGATTTGAGATATGAGATTTGAGTATTTAGACAGGGCGCAAAAACCCCTCGGCCGGTTACCCTAGCGGCCATTGAGGGACATGACAGCCCAGATTTTAGACTTTTTACTTTCCACTTTTAACTTAGACGGGTCTTTTGTGCTTGTTTCTTCTTCTTTTGGTCGTGCGAACAAAACGGTCGCAACTGCATTATCGCGCAGATCCCTCACCGTTGAATAACCGAAGAAAGGGATTTAGTAAACGCGCTTCGGAATGACGGCGTGGAGGGACGTTGGTCGGGCTTGGCAAAGCGAGGGGTTCTTCGTCCAGGTCCTGACTCATGATTCGTGGTTGCTGGCTCCCGTTGATACAGACAGAGCGGAGCGGCGGAAGGATCTGGCTCGAAATTACAAGTCAGATTCTTCGCTCCGCTCTGAATGACCCGTTGGGAATTGCGGTCTAAAAAGAAGCCAATGGATTTCTGTAGATTTGAGATAGGATACTTGAGTCTTGAGACAGTGCAAAACCCCAGCCGGTTATTGCGTAGTGAGGGGTTAGGCTTACTCATTATTCCTGACTCAACTCAGCCAGCGGTCTTTCATCCTTCTTCCTTTTTCATTGATCTCGTTGAGTACTACGTACCCAGTTTTACAGCCTCAGCCACAAATCCTACCTCGAAGGGTCGCAGGTCCAGATTCCACAGTGGTTTACATACTCGCCCCTGTCCAGGGTGATGGTGTTCTGAGCTATCCAATAACCATACTGGTCCTTGTTTGGTGAATAGTGAAAGTTCACGATATCGGCTGTTTGTTGCGCGGTATAGATAACCATCGTTTTTTTGCTGTCCGCCGGGTTTGGCCAGCTCGTTACAAGCTGCAGGTTTTGCCCGGCTATTTTCTGGTTTGCACTGATTCCGTCCTGCTCAATCACCACCGGCACCTGTGACATATAGCGCTTCAATAAAAAATTTCCGGCAGGCGTACCGAACACAACCAGGTCGCGACCGCGCAGGTCAAGTTTCAAGGCCTCATCATCTGTAATCAGCGGGCTATCGCCGGAAATCACGTCCCTGTATTTTTTTACCCATGCATGCATCGCACTTTCAGCCTGCTTGTCGGGTTCATGCGTACCTAAAATAAAAAACGTGGAATTATTGCGGGCAAAATCATAGGGTTTGGGTATCCTGTCGACCACCGGTTTCCTTATAGAATCTATTTTTTTGAGCATAAAGTCAATATCTTCTTTTTTAACCGAAGCAAAGACGGTCAGTAACTCAGGCGCAAAACTTCTGAAATCAGGATACTGCTTACGGCATGCTTCATATTCCCTGAGCTTATTGATGATCACATCTGCGTAAATAAAGCCTCTTGCCACGGTCGGATTATAAAAATTTTTCCTGGCGAATTCTTCGCCAAATGTTATCCGGGCAATACGGCAAACGATAGCGGGTACAACAGTTTCGTACACTGTACTGCGCCAGGATTGATAACCGGCCCGTTTCATGTCGCCGGCAATAGGCTCATATAACCAGCTGTAAGCGTCTGCCCCGGCAATCAACGGGTCCAGCGCCGGGTTAACGAAACCATGGCCGAATTCGTGAACAATCAGGTTGAAAACAGAGATGCTGGGTGTAAAAACCGGCCTCCCGGCCGACGCCGATGTAGTTTCTACGACCGCATATAAGTCTGACGAACCACGGCCTGCGAATGCGCGACCAAAATTACCATAGCCTGAAAGCAGGTTCAGGATTACGGTATAACTCCGGTGCCGCTCACCAAAGTACGCTTCCAGGGGTCTTACCGGCCCGAAAGACCTGAAATTATAGGCTGTTTCCGCGATAACCTGCTGGTAAAAAGGGCGCTGTGTGTTGTTGAACCAGTCATCGAAGCCGGTCTTCAGCACAAAGTCTTGAAACAAACGCGCCAGTTCCTGCAAACGCCCGGCCCCTCCGCCGCGACTAAGCTGTTCATGGCTTAAGCCTTCCCTGAGCTTAAATTTTTTATCAAGGCAAAGCATGAAAAAGACCGGGTCGTCGATCGTCCAGCCTTTGCGGAAGGTGTTCAGTACCGAATCAACCACCGGATGCTTTTTGTAGGGCGAAAACCTGTCAAGCGCCTGTTGTTTGTATGTAATGTTGTGCTGCGTCATGCCGTTGTGACCAAACAACATGCAGACAATATTAAAAAGTTCGATTCGCGGGTCAACACGGTATTCTGCTCCTTGAAATTCAGTTTTATATGTACTGAACTTTTGAGCGTATGACGACATCAAACCGGGCATTAGCAGAATCAATAAGATAAAAAAAAGCCTGGGCATAATCATGTGGAAGAGATTTGTTACTGTTGCGACAAGGATAGCAGATCTGACCAATCAAAAATGTAAATGTGACGGATCGGTACATTTGAGGGCTGGACAGAGAAAAATTGTGACAAAAAGCAGCAGGCTGACAATTGAAATAACCTTTCGACTGAAACGTTTATCTTAGAAGGATTGATCCTGCAACCCGAGTATAGCGAGCTATCACCAATCGCGCGCCATTTATACCGAACCAGAAATTACCTATGAGAAACCTAATTATCAGATTCCGGATCTTATCAGTTACACTACTTTTTATCGCACGCAGTGCATCTGCTCAGTACGACCCTTCGGCCAGTGCGAGCCTCGGCATGGGCCATGGATACACGGCGCTTACACAAAGCGTTATGAGTAACGCGTTTGCAGCGACATCAAAAAGCAGCGGCGCGACCAAAGCAGCCAATGCCGATTACGTGTACCTTGGTTTCAGTCATTTTCGTGAGTTTGAGCAAAAGATATTTGAGCAGGTGCTTCAAACCAACAAAAGCATGGACAAAGGCAAAATGCGCAGTTTCCTTTCCAGTACCCGAACCATGTATCACTTCAATACCCGCGCCCGGGCCTATGGTTTGAAAGACACCTATGTTTCAGACTTGCTGGCAACAGGCATTGCCTGGAACTGGGAAATGTACCATCGGGCGAAACCGGCAAAGGAAAAGGTAATCAGTTTGCGCAATGCCATTCGCAGCAACATGGCTAAAAACTCTATTAAAAACCAGATTACCAAATTATCTGAGGCAGAGAAACGGACGTGGATCCTGTCGTTCATGTATAATAACAGCATGCTGGCGCAGATTATAAAAAACGCTGGAAAACTTGGGCCGGAACAAAAACAGCAACTTATCAAAACGGCCGCGCAGGCAGGAGTTCCGGATATCGCAACCGTATCGTTACGTTAGATTTGTTATTGGTCATGACTCTCTTCTGTTTCCTTTAAGGAACTGTGCAGTCTAATCGGAACCATATATATTTGGCATTAACGACAGATATCTGCAATTTAGCTAACAAAATTATTTTTGATCAGATGATGACTTATGTTCAGCAATCGCCAGTATAAATTTTTATCGGATGATACAACTCTTCCCTGCTAAAAACCTGGAATTTAAACTGATTAATTCTGCTGCTGAGACATTGGAAAGGCTCGAACGACGCACTGAAAAATTGAGCAGTTTTAGCTCCGCCTATACATCAAGATCATTTCGAGGTATTATAAGCGGAAATACATTTAAAATCATATCATCAGTTCCTGGCAGTGGGGCGTTTTGTGTGCTACAGGGAGTAATCGCGTCTGATCATAATTGTGTGCGCGTCGAGATAAACAACCCGTTTAAAGTACTTCTAACTATAATTTTAGTGCTTCCACTCATCGCGTCTTTCGCAGCTGTACTCGCGGGGTCTGCAAAATTCTCAGTAATGTCTGTTATTGTCCCTCTATTACAAATAGTTATGTTAAGATATCTGTTGATAGAGGCCTCATTTAAATTTTTATCTGAACGTAGCCTGAATAGGTTTCGTGATGTTCTCGACATTGAATGGCTCTAGTTCACAGACAGTCGGCAGGTGATGCATTTAATCGTTTCCCATAATCGATTATTCTTAGGGCCGCCTGATTATAAACCATTGAAATCAGCAAAAATTTTGGAAAGTTATAAAAAATGAAAATAGCTATCGCGGAAGCCTAACGGCGCAAATTTGCAGAAAGTGATTGAGACCATCATGCCGGTCCCCGTCCAATGGTGTTAAGTGATTAACTGCCCGTCGAAGCCAATGGTATAGCTTTCGCCGGAAAAATCCAGCAATATGATATTATCGTTTGTCATATCAAAACTATCGTTTTCTAAATTTACGAAGATATCTCCACCGATAAACTCCCATACGGTATCGCCATGAGAATTCAGCCGCGTGATCTGTGTTTCACCGTGTATGATGTAATCGCCATCATAATGAAATATTTGGAAACATGTAATTAGGTCACATTTTTTCATCCATAACAGGTTCAAAGAAGGAATCTCAAGGCAGAACACGGAGTCTCCGCAACACACAAGCAATTCATTTTCATTCATTGCAGATGACGTCGACGTTACAGCTGTAGCACCACCACTGGAAACCAAAATGCAATTACTTTCAATTATCAAATCTTTCATTAAGCTTATCCCGCAGCATATTGTGTCATGCTGGTCTGTCTCTCCACCAATATATTCTCGAAGATAGGCATATTGATTGTCTGCAGAATTCCGGTTGTAGTGATGATCACTATATATCTTAACTGTAAGGTCTTTAAATTGGTATACCTTCATGGATCATTAGATAATTCAATGAATTAAAACACCTTCCGGTTGCCGAGTAAACGTAAGGCGCCGCAATCTAAGAAAAAGTGCAGAGCATACAGAATAATGTGAGTCTTAAGCAAGCGGACGGTTTTAAACATCTAATAATAATTGCTAGATTCAGTCTATTATAATGCCATCCTTATGAGCTATCAAAATTATGGAGAGTTATACATTCGAAGAACATAAACACAATTACGCTGTGTGGACAGCGGCCAGAGCGGTAGCAAGAAATTTCACAACTACTGAGAACGTTAAAACGGCTATTGAAAAATCCGAATTGCGCAAATTTGCCGAGAGTGATTCTAAACCATCACCAGATGAGTTCAGGAGCCTGCATGAACAGTGGAGCAGGCTACTCATGCAAAGTCTTCATCAATCAACCGGCAAAAAAGTTTCATATGGCCGGGCCGCTAAAATTATTGCAATTTACCTCAAAACCTCAGTAATCTTATGCAGCAACGGCAAATGCGAAAAAAGCCAGGTCATACATCCGCCAATTGACAGCCGCCTATTAAACAAGATTGCCGGCGTAACAGACAATACAGACTTTGCGAAGGTCAGATGGACACATTTAGATAAAGATGGATACTGGAATTTGATCCATAACTTATCGAAGTCGTTTGAACCACTAAATTGGAAGCTCGAACGGTTCTGGGACCCGGCCTACGTTCGTAAAGAGTTTCCGTCTGGGCAGGCTGTAGCCGCCACATCGTAGACCAGGCTGCGGTATTTCTCGCCAGATGAAACCCAAACTTCGTCCCTCCATACGTATAAAGCGGCGCGCCCTCCTGCCCTGGCGCCGTAACTACCTGAATACAAAATAGTTTAAACTATTTAGTCTTACGTTGCTTAAACAGGGTAATGACCACGCGCAGGAAACAAAATATCCGGACCTTAACCCTTATCATCTCAGCATTGATTGCCGTGGTGTGTATTGTTTTTTTTGCGCTCTTTTTGTTTGACCGGGATGTAAGGCAAGGCGTTGTTACCAAAGCAGAAAAAACGCTGAAGCCCAAGCTGCAGCCTTTGCTTGAAGATCAAATAAAAGACATGGTCATAAAAGCGAGCGACAGCCTGTACCGCCTTAGTTATACCGGTTTTAAAATCAGTCTTGATTCGGGCCAGGCAACGGTTACAGGCTTCAAACTGACGCCGGATCCCGCTTTACTCAAAAGGTTAATCGCCGCCAAACGGGCGCCCGACAACATCTGCCGCATCAGCGTAGCCAAAATGGAACTCAGCAATTTTGGCTTCACAAAAACGCCCCAGGGCAGACGGTTCACGGTCGGCCGGGTTGATATTCATCATTCGTCGGTAGCGGTTACCAACCAGCTCCGTCCGTACAATAACCAGGCAACAGAAGTGTCCCTGCTGTACAAAAGTTTCCGCGCGCTGTTCAACCGGATGCATATCAGCACGATAGACATAAAAAACCTGGACTTTCAATATGTGAACAATAACGCATCCAGGCAGCAGACAGATCACCTTAAAAACCTCAATATTTTTATCAGGGGTGTTAGAACAAGTCCTTCCGCCGAAGGCAAAAAAGCACGTACGGCCATATGGATCGATTCATTCAGAATGACAACGCCAGATCGCTATTACGACATCACTGCGCAGCAGCTCGCTTTACGGCCTGATAAAAAGCAACTAACCATCGCCCACGCCGCCGTTATCCCCCGGTACAGCAAAGCCCGTTTCCACCAGCTGGCCGGATTCGCGAAGGACCGCTACCACTGGAAGTTCGATGGTATTCGTTACGAAGGGCTTGATCTGACGCGTTTTATTCGCCATCAGCAGTTGTTTGTAAATCATAAGATCATCAGCAAAGCCTGGGTGGAAATTTATTCCAATTACAATGTGCCGCTTAAACGGGAAAGCCGGCGAAATGCCTTCCCACAGGAAAAGTTTCAGACCATTGCGTTCGACCTGACATTCAAAAAGATCAGCATTTTAAATAGCGACATCTTTTACCGCATTTTAGGCGGCAAGACCGACCGGGTATCGACGCTGGCTTTCAGGCACAGCCGGACGGAGATCCACAACCTGACAAATAACGCCGGAGCCATACGTGCAGACCCCTATACCAGGGTTCATAACCGCAGCAGACTGATGAATGCCGGAAGTATGGAAACCTGGTATACCTTTAATTTGGTCAACAAGACGGCCACTGTTGTGGTTCGCAGCACCCTTGGGACAATGGATGCCCGCGCATTTAATGTGCTGTCTGCGCCGCTCGGCCTGATTGAAGTGAAACAGGGGAAAATAGACAAAATTGAGCTGTCGCTCAGGCTTGATGAATATGAGGGTAAAGGTCATGTAGACATGTATTATTCAGATTTGAGACTGGCCTTTCTCAAAAGGCAGGAAGCTGCCGACACGCTTAAGCGCAGGGGATTTATATCTTTTATGACCAACATCGTGCTTCCAAACGGCAACCCGGGGAAAAACGGAACCTCCAGGAAAGGTCCGGTCAACGTGAAGCGTGAATCGTGGCAATCGTTCTTCAAATTTCTGCTTGATGCATCCCTGGATGGCATGTCTTCGGCCATGATGGGCGTTTACCAGAAAGGAAAAGCAAGAGATCAAAACATCTTCTTACATGCAGCAGATGTAATTGCCGGACCTGGTCATACAGATCAGCAAAGGCAGAAGGCTGAAGCAAACCAGTCTGATAAAAACGTCAAAGGGAATAAAAACGACAAAACAGCTAAAAGGGCGAATAAACATTGACAGCAGCAAAATGATGTCAAGCTGGTCATGGCCTGATGCCGGTTAAGATGCAGCGCAGAAAATCTATTTTTATCTTTGTACTATGCAACCTGAAGTTAAGCTGCGCGCGGCACGAAACGAAGATATTCCCGCTTTGATTGAGCTGTATGTACAAACGGTATTAACCGTTTGTGTGAATGAATATGATGGCCGGCAGCTGGAGTTGTGGGCCGGCCTTGGCAAACATGCAGCCCGCTGGGAAGAAAGAATCGCCGGGCAATACTTTTTGGTGGCCGAAGTTAAAAACAGTCTCGGGGGCTTTGGCAGCATAACACCCGGAAATTACCTCGACGTGTTTTACGTGCATAAAGACCACCAGGGCCTGGGAATTGCCAGCCGGCTTTATACGGCGCTCATGGAACGGGCGAGAAAAAATACCGGTACAACCGTTACCGCCGATGTAAGTAAGACGGCCAGGCCATTTTTTGAGCGCAAGGGTTTTGTCGTTACCCGGGAAAATCAAAATCTGCTGGAAGATGTTGTTATTGTCAACTACCGGATGGAAAAGGCGCTTGAACGATGATTAACCCGAGCACAAAAGCGCTTGTTCGCATTGATGCCGACTATCCATATGATTTGCTGCTCCTCGCGGATGAAACCTTGCATGCCATTAACAGGTATCTCTCTGCATCGGATGTCTACGTGCTGAAGCATGATAACAAAGCTGTAGCGGTATGCTGCCTGTTCGAAGTTGACAGGGATTGCCTGGAGATTAAAAATATTGCCGTTGCTTCAGAATGGCGAAACCAGGGACTTGGAAGCTGGATGGTTGATCGCATAATACAACTGGCTACCGGCCGCTACACATACCTCATTGTCGGAACTGCCGATAGCGGATACAGCCAGATCAGATTTTATGAGAGAAACGGCTTTGTTCGATATGGCGCGAGGCCAAATTTTTTCATAGATAACTATGAACAGGAAATCATAGAAAACGGGATAAGGCTCAGAGATATGATCCTGTTCAGATATGATCTGCCTGCCAAAATTGCCTGATTCTGCTTTTGACTCCGACGGGACATCGTTTTATGAGCTGATCAAGCCATTAAAGCTGAGGCCTGGATTTAATCTCCTTGTCAATAGTTGCCAGGCTGATAAAAATCGGCAGCAAAGTAGCAGGCAGCACGGCCAGTGGGATAAACAGTTTAGCCGTCGATTTATAGACATAAAAATATATTGCCAGTCCGAAGATACCTAACCAAACCACGCAACAACCGATCAGAAAACCCTTAAGCACATTGCGCCTCTTAGTTAACTGCTCAACATTTAAATGATCGAAGCCGTTTTTCGCATTCTTTTTTTTCTCTGTCATGATTTTTTCTTCAAAACCGATTCGGTATGTTTAATTTTAGGCCGTAGATATGTATCCTGAAGATATATAATCGCCCGGCCAAAATTGGCAAACAAACCTGTCTAAAGCAATAAGTCAGAATTTTATGACTACTCACGAAATACCTGAAGATGCAGAGATTTGCCCCGCCCAGGCCTTGCTTAAGATGTTATCAGGCAAATGGAAAGCAGAGATATTTCGGCTGGCAACCGAGCGGCCATTACGTTTCAGTACTTTTTTGCGGTCGGTAGAGGGCGCCAGTAAACAGTCTCTATCCACGGCCCTTCGCGAAATGGAAAATGACGAGCTCATCCAAAAGACAGTGATCAGGGAAAAACCGCTCCATATTGAGTATACGCTTACTTCAAAGGGTCAGCAGCTGGTTTCCGTATTCAGGCAACTGGAGGGGTTGTCATAGACGTTGCGCTGCCGCCCCAAGTATGAGTTGTTAGTCAAAAGGGGAAAACTTTGTAGAATAAGGCGTAACGAACCAGGCATCAAGACCTCGGCGCCCCTCACAATGTTATTTTTCGTGCAGAGCTGAAGCCTCGGGACGTTTTCCGGCTGCGCGTTCAGCGGCAAGAGCGCTTTCCCCCCGGTCTCAGGTATTCTTGCTTTTTGTAGATCAATTAAAGGCCTGCCTGAATTCGAGGGGCGAGACGCTGGTTTTTTTCTTAAATAAGGTACTGAACGATTGCGCGTGTTCGAAACCTAATGCATAGGCAATTTCGCTTACAGACAGGTTTGTAGTTGAGAGTTTCTCCTTCGCCTTTTCAATCAACCGCTGGTGGATATGCTGTTGCGTACTTTGCCCGGTATGCATCCGCAGAAGATCGCTCAGGTAATTTGGCGACAGGTTCATGAGTTCTGCCGCGCGCTGTACGGTTAAGGCCTGGCTTGTTATATTGTTTTCAAAATACTGGTCGACCAACCGTTCAAATTTCGTAAGCAATTGGTTGTTGTGGTTTTTACGGGTGATAAACTGCCGCTCGTAAAACCGGTTGGAATAGTTAAGCAGCAGCTCAATCTGTGAAAGGATAATCTCCTGCGTATACCGGTCGATATGCAGGCATTCGCGGTCGATCTTGTTTAAAATGGTAATCAGATCGTCTTCTTCTTCGGCCGACAGGTGCAGCGCCTCATTTACCGCATAAGAGAAAAAATTATATTTGTTGATAGTGGCCGCCAGCGGATGTGCAAGCAGAAAATCCGGATGAAAGATAAGCAGGTAACCTGAGCCGCATTCCATGTTATTCAGGTCCAGGTATTGCACCTGATTGGGCGCCGTAAAGCTGAGCACTCCTTTATCGTAATCGTAATGTTGCTGTCCGTAACGTATCTTGCCTTTCGCTTCCCTTTTCAGGGCGACGCAATAAAACCTGTTTACGAAACCCTTCCATATATCATCTTCCAGGAAAATGCTTTCTGCAAGGTTGATCACGCTGACCAGCGGATGACGCGGCTCGGGCAATGACAGTAACCGGTGAAACTCTGAAATGGAATTGATGGCGTTCATGTGGTGAGTTGTAAGTTGTAAGTTTTAGGTTGTAAGTTTTAGGTTGTAAGTTTTAGGTTGTAAGTTTTAAGTATGGGTGAATAAGCCCCTCATAACGGAAACTAATAGTTTTGCGGGTCATTTGGATACTAAATATAGGATACCAGCCGCTATTATCTTGCTGCCTGTTTCGCCGCCATGTCTAGATACTTCATACGAACGACTAAATACTGTGTCTTAAATCAGGCTAGCCGCCTCGTCTAAATACTATGTACTAACTACTAAATTCGGTGTTAACGAAAACAGGTTCGGCACTATGTCCAAATACTAAATACGAATTACTAAATACTACATACCACTAATCAATAAGCCCCATACTAAATTCATCGTATGGATTACCCGTATCTGTGCCCAAAGGTACAATGCTTTCCAGTTTTACCAAATCAGCTTCGCTTAAGCCGATTGAGGCGGCTGCTATGTTCTGCTCTATATATTTTCTGCGTTTGGTGCCGGGAATCGGCAAGATACCTTTACTAATGATCCAGGCCAGCGCCAACTGTGATGACGTAATGTTTTTTTCTTCTGCCATGGTCTCAATAGCTTTCACCAGCTCAATATTCTTATAAAAATGCGCTTCCTGGAAACGTGGTATCGCCCGGCGGAAATCGTTTTCGGGCAGGTCATCGATGCTTCGGATCTGGCCGGATAAGAACCCGCGTCCCAGCGGCGAATAGGCTACAAAACCGATCCCAAGCTCATGCAGTGTGTCCAAAACACCACGCGTTTCCGCGCTGCGCTCAAACAGGGAATACTCGCTTTGTACCGCTGTGATCGGGTGAACCGCATGCGCTCTCTTGATTGTTTCTGAAGATACCTCTGAAAGGCCGAGATAACCTACTTTCCCCTCCTCTACCAGCCGGCTCATCGCTTCGATGGTTTCCTCGATGGGTGTGTTTTTATCAAGCCGGTGCAGGTAATACAAATCGATATAATCCGTATTGAGGTTTTTTAGAGAGCGCTCTACCGATTTCCTGACATATTCTTTTTTGCCATTGATAGCCCAGGTCACCTTGTTTTCATCATTAATTTCCCAGCCGAATTTTGTGGCGAGGATATATTTATCCCGGTTCCCCGCTATGGCTTTTGCAATCAGCTGCTCATTTTTGAACGGACCATATAAATCAGCGGTATCGAGAAAGTTGCCGCCTAACTCAAGCGAGCGGTGAATGGTAGCTATCGCTTCCTGCTCATCAGCCTCGCCATACATATGCCCGTCCTCAAAACCTGTCATGCCCATACAGCCGAGGCCGATCTTCGGTACGGTCAGACCCTGGCTTCCTAAATTTATTGTTTTCATCTTCATCGTGTTAAATAATATAACTCAAAGGTCGGCAAGCCGAGGTGAACGGCTGTTTGCAAAACCCTGAAAGTTGTATGCAAATCGGGGATTGGTGACTGATCAAAGAAAAAGGAACCAAGATGAAAGACTTCGAGGTGAGTTGAAAGTTGAAAGTAAAAAGTTTAAAGCCTTGGGCGCTTCAGGGATTTTACAGCACGTCTAAATACGAACTACGAATGGCTAAATACTATTAAAGTTAGTTGAAAGTAAAAAGTTTAAAGCCTGGGCGCGGATCCCCTCAACGAGATTAAAGAAAAAAGAACCAGGACGAATGACTACGGCGGCTAACCCCTCCATGACCGCTAGGTGAACCACGAGTCATTAATCAGTGTTGTCCGGGAAAAATCTGCTGGATTAAATAAGATCCTTCTGAACAGTCTCAAAACAATATTTGCCTGAGTCTTCTGAATCAAGCCCCCTGAATTTTATGTCTATGGGTTTTACGTACAGGCGGTGCTTTTGATAACGGTTTTGCCTGACTACTGCTATTGATAGATGCGAACCGGCCTTGTATCTTCTCGCCGCAGAAAAGTATTAAAAGTCTTGCACTGTTTAAGGAGGTTGGGAAGAACCAAGGAGGGGAACCAGCCCGGAACGGAATGGCGCAGGGATAATCCGGGCCTTTTCCCGCCGCCGGAGGACTTTTGATGCTTTTATGCAAGAAGAGATACACAGCCGGAGCGGTTTGTTCGTCTCTTGTATGTTGTTTTCAATGGTACGAACGCTTTCGGCTATGCCTCAGGTGCTTCTTTTCCAAGAAAAAGAAGGAGCCCACGCGGCGGTGAGCGGTCCGATACCACAGTTTCAGATTTATTGAAAACCGAAGGGCTAAGACTATCGCAAAACTTTCCCCAGACAACAATGAACCATGAGTCAGGCACTGACAAACCCCTCGATGGGATTAAAAAAAAGGGGAAAAGACTGAGCACGAACCATGAATCACTAAAGTTTTAAGTTGTAGGTATCAAGTTGTAAGTCTGGGCGCCTAACTTCTAAACCGCGTAAGCGGCACTGCCGTTTCCCATCATCGTCATACCGAAGCACGTTTACATAATACCTTTTCTTCGGAATCGCAACGGCGAGGGATCCCCTGCGAAGAGGTAGCGGCGACCGTTTTCCAATGAGATTAAGGGAAAAAGAACCAGGATGAAAGACCGATTGTTGAGTCGGAAGTGGAAAGTTTAAAGCCTGGGCGCAGAACCCCTCAATGAGATTAAAGAAAAAGGATAAAAGACCGCGGCGCAATGAACATTTGTTAGCTCTGGTCCGTTTTGTACATTCGTGCAAGGTGAATAAATTGAGCGCATGCGTTCTTGTCGAAATAGACAAGCACTGCCAGGTCTCGAATCGTGTAAACGCCGCGCCTGAAACACAGAAGTACCGTAAAATGATGAAGATCTTAAAGGAAACAAATACCAGAAAGAAAAGACGTTTGCTGCATGCCGGTCAACCGCTTAGTTGCTCACTGTTACTGTTCATCATGGTGTCCATGTTGCTGGCCAGTTGTAATAACGCTACCAAGCCGGTCCGCAAGCCAGGCCAGGGCAATGACGGTAATGCGACAGCTGTCATTGCGCCTGATACGGAAGCACGACCAGTCCAAATTAAGACTAAACGGTTGATTGAAGATTTCATTCCAAAGGGCTGGAAGGTGATCGCCCGTTCTAGCGGGGATTTGAACGGTGACGGGATCAGTGACGACGCAATTGTCATTGAGGATACCGACCCGGATAATTTCAGACGTCAGGATGGTTTAGGCGCCGATACGCTTAACCTGAATCCGCGGACGCTGATGGTATTTTTTAAACATAAAAATGGATATCAGCTGATCTCGCAGAATGATCAGGGTTTTATCCCGACCGCGAATGATGAGGATAGTCCCTGCCTTGCTGACCCCTTGCTACAGGACGGCGATCTCTCTATAAAAAAGGGCCTGCTCTGTATCGCACTCAATTACTGGCTTAGTTGCGGATCCTGGTATGTAAACAGCGCATCGTATAAATTCCGCTATCAGCATAACGCCATGGAGCTCATCGGCTTTGATCACACTGAATTTCACCGGGCTTCGGGAGAAGCAAGCAATACGAGCATCAACTACATCACCAGGAAAAAAAGCACGACCTCAGGCGGAAACATGTTCGATGAACAAAAGAACCAGGAAGAAACCGTTTGGAGCAAAATCCATGTCAAAGCGCTCCAGCGGCTTGACGATTGTAACGCAGCTACATACGGTAATATTTTGGGTCTGTAAGCCTCATACCGGATTAGACATAGGAACATCCGCGACTGCAACCGGGCTCATCCTGGTATTGGATGGTCTCATTTGCAAAGTTTGGATGGTCAATCTCATCCGATCAATCACTTATTTTGTCTAAGCATTGCGGCTTCAAACCATTGTGGTTCGGCCAGATGCGATGCGCGAATTGACTTAATAACTCACTTGCATATGAAAATTTTAGTACTTGGGGGAACGGGGCTGATCGGTAAAGCCGTTAGCAGAAAACTGACCGAAGCAGGTCATGAAGTGGTCGTTGGATCACCATCAAATGGGATAAATATCGTCTCAGGTGAAGGTCTTGCAGAAGCGCTGGAAGCGACTGAGGTCGTAATCGATCTCTCGAACGCTGCATCACCTGATGAGCAGACAGCGCTGCATTTCTTTCGGACCGCGGGGAAAAACCTTGCTGCCTTAGAAAAAACGGCAGGCGTGAAACACCATGTCATTTTGTCGATCGTTGGTACGGACCGCGCTACATACATCGGTTATCTTCAGGCAAAAAAAAATCAGGAAGATTACATTAAAAATTCCGGTATTCCTTATACCGTTATTCGATCTACGCAATTTCATGAACACATGACCACGCTGATTGACGTTCAGGGCAATGAGGCCGGGGTGAACATTTCTACGGTAGACTACCAGCCGATAGCAGCAGCAGATGTGGTCGACTTTGTCGTACAGATTGCGTTAGAGAATCCCAGGAATGGAACGGTTGAGATTGCAGGTCCGGAAAGGGCGCACATGACTGATTTCGTCCAAAAATATCTTGACCATACAGGCAACAGCAAGGTCCTTGTGTCGAATGATGAGAATCAGTATATGTTTTTTGAAATCCCGAAAGATCTGTTGGTGCCGCTGGGCGAATTCCGGTCAGGCCGTATCACTTTCGATGAGTGGTTAAAGGTTAACTAAGCCTATTCTGCATGAACCGGGGGCGTCCCAATGCGGACACGCCCCCGGTTATCTCACCTGCGCAAGCGCATGCGCAAATGTTTCCATCTCCGCATCGTTAAGTGATGCGAAACCAACTCTAATACCATTTACTGTATCCGAATACCGGAAGATACTGCCGTCATTCATATAAATGCCCTGCTCGTACAGCCGGTCAGCCAGCTCGCTTATGGAATAATCGTCAGGAAAAGTAATCCAGACAGCCATGCCTCCATGAGGTACAGTAAACTGTGCCAGGCTTCCTAACGAGGCCTTTAAAAGTTCACAAAACCGGTCGCGTCGCTGCCGGTATAACTTTACTGATCGCCGTAAATGCCGTTGCATTTCGCCGGTGCTAAACAGGTGAGCTATAGATTCTTCATATAAAACATCACCCCTGATGTCTATCAGTTGTTTAAGCCGCGAAGCCTGCCTAACAAAGTCCGCGCTGCCCGCCAGGTAGCCCATGCGGATGGAGGGCGCCAGGGTTTTGGATATGGACCCAATATAAAGAACATAACCCTCGTGATCTGCGCTCGCAAGCGGCAAAACCGGGCTGTTCTGGTAATGAAAATCATAGTCATAATCATCTTCTATGACCGGCAGCCGGTATCTGCGGATAATGTCTAATAACTTCATCCTCCTTTCGGCGCTCAGGGTTACCGTGGTAGGATGATGGTGGTGCGGAATGATATATAAGAGGTCGGGCCGGGATCTGCTGCAAATCTCTTCGATTGCATCGACATCGATGCCCTGCTCATCAACCTTTACTTTCAGCAATTTTGCGCCCAACTGTTCAAACAGCTTATTGGCCAATATATAGTTCGGATCTGCAACAATGACCGTACTACCGGCTTTCAACACCATACTAGCAGCCATATAAATCGCCAGCTGTGCGCCAGCCGTAACCAGCAGGTTCTCACTGTCAATATCTAAACCTCTTGTTTTGGATAAAAAGCCGGCAAGTTCAGTTCGCAGGGATAAGCTGCCTGCTGGGTTCCCGGTGAGCAGCGGGCCCTGCAAATGATTTTTTGTGAACAGGGTTTTGTAACGGTTAAATATGGAGTTCAGAGGTGCAATCCTGTGATCCGGGTACCCGTCGTTGATCACCAGATGAAAGGGCTTTACCTCACGGCGAAGAGGCCGCCCAAAACTTATCTGCTGATAAAAATCTTTTTTACTTGAACCATCTGCGGTTGATCGCTTTGCTGATTTAAAAGATTGTGGTTCGACCACCGGCAGTCGCTTTGAAACGAACATTCCTTTTCTGCCGTCAGCCTCGAGCCAGCCTTGCGCGCTTAACTCGTCGTAGGCCGCCACCACCGTCGTCCGGTTCAGTTTGATCAGGCCAGCCATTTCCCTGGTGGAAGGCAGCTGATGCCCCGGTTTTATTTTCCCGTTGCTGATGAGTGTGATTATCGCACCGGCCAATTGCCTGAAGACCGGCGTGGCGGAGGTTCTGTCGATGGATATCAGGTTACTGAAAGGCAAAGACTGGATGGTCATGAAGATAAATTTATAGTCGCCGAGCCATCCAAATATCAGGTTATTTTGTTGAAATCCAGCAGAACACTCGTGATAGTCGGAGATCAGAATGGATAACTTGATTGCATGTAACCCTTATTGCGAAGTATGGCGGACTAAGATTGATAGCCAGGCAATGAAGACCAATAAATAGGTTTCAGAGAAAAGACATTGGTGGTTTAATTGAAATGCGATACGGTCATCCCCTTCCCTATGCACTGCGAACAGCAACATAGCTAATATCAGCACCGAAAGATTGCCTCCCGGGAAGTTCGGCATATTTCGAGCCTTTTGCGATGTTTCAAGCGGACAAGGCAAAGCGGTCAACAGCCAGGGGCTACCCTAACGCCTTTGCAGGACGGCCATGTAGCGGTCAATTCGCCGCTTGTTCTGCTGCTGCAGTAAAGTTGGATACATGTTCATCAGTACATTCACAAACAGGAGTACCAGCGCAAACAGATATAAACCCTGGAAAAGTCTGAAAGCAACAAAAAGTAACATGAACGCAAATGCGAACAGGTGGTTAAGCTCCGCCAGAGTCATCTGAGCACGGTAAGCACCGAGCTCGCCCGGCAAAATCCGTTTCTTAACGGAAAGCTTCGGATTGAAATACTTAAAGAAACTATGCATGATGAGCCATTTGAATGGTTCCAGTCCAAGCCGACCATTAATCCGCTCATTTTTGATAAAATTGAGGCTCAGAAGGTTCTTTTGGTAAAACGCGGTCTTTGTGACTAATGCGTTTAGAATCATACCGACAATCCAGGAGATGAATGCGATTGAGATGCTGAAGATTAGGTATTTGATCATCGGTTGGTATACTTATGAACGGTAGCTTAAACTGCGTCTGCGAAGATACGAAATCGGGCGGCAGACATCCGAGCCATTATGGAGCATTTTCAGCTGTAATGAGTGAATAGCAGGCAAAGTGTGTATTTTTGTCGAAATCCGACTATCCGAAATGGGTACGGATCTGAACCTTCGAAGACGCTGCATTCTACTAAATGAAACATTTAAAGGCATTTACAATATTAACCGGCTTTATTATCCTGAATATATCCGTGCTGGCACAATCCAGACTCAATCATAATAAACGCGCTGCGGAACTGAATATCGAAATATTCAAGATTATTAAAAAATATTCCCTTTTCACTGACAAGCTGAACTGGGAAGAGATAAAATCAGCCAGTGAGAAACTGGAATTTACGGATAGTGATTCAATCAATGACCAGTTGATTTTCAATTTTTACAGAAAAAAATTTAAAGCAGCAGGAGACAAACATTCTTTTTTTATTTCTTCAAAGACAATAAATGAAATCAGTCAAACGCCGGTAATTGAAATGCCCGAGGGCGAATACTTAGGTAACGGAATTGGGTGGATCAAAGTGCCCAGATTGATGACTTTTGATGAAAAGAAAGATCTTGCATTTGCAAATTCGATCCGGAATATCATCGAAAAAATTGACACTGCAAATAGGGTTACCGGCTGGATTGTTGATTTACGCCATAACGGGGGCGGAAATATGTGGCCAATGCTGGCAGGGTTAAATGCGTTGGTTGACGACGGTACAGCTGGTTATTTCGTTCAAGGAAAAACCAAAAGCGCATGGCGCAACGAGAACGGTAAAATTTTAGGAAAAGATCAACCTATCAACACCTACAAGATCAAAAATAACAAAGTTAAGATCGCAGTTTTGTTTGATGCCAAAACCGGTAGCAGCGGGGAAATGACCGCTGTATCCTTCCTTGGATTACCAAACGTAAAGTCTTTTGGGCAAACGACTGCTGGTTATGTAACTGCCAACTCTACTTTCCAATTGTCTAACGGTGCACAACTTCTATTGGCCAGGACCTATGTTACCGATAGAACAGGTAAAAGTTATAAGGGAGAAATTGTACCTGACGTACAGGTCGATGACTTGTCAAATACCAAACGCGATAACGTTATCAAAACCGCTGCCGCCTGGCTTAACGAAACACAATAGCAGTGTCTGCAGTCGGGACTAACGGCGGATCGTCTTACCCGAGCCTGACTGGATGTTCAAAACAGAACAACTAATTTATCGGCGATACAGATGGGCACATCGGACCCTTGTCTCCGGGCGCAGATCTTGAAGTGGGCAGCAATCCCGATTCCGGCTGCCGCATTCGTTAGACCCGGTTTTTCAAAGCCGCTATTCCTGGTTTGACACAAGCCGCTTTCAGCTGGTACAATGAGAAATGGAAGCTACTGTTGCACTTACCAAACTATCATCCACATTAGGTAAGGGCGTGCGAAATATTACTTCCTATGCCTGAATAAACTTAATCACACAACTTTCTTCAACACCAGGTATTTTTTTGACCATCTGACTATGAGGGGGGTGAGTACCACAGTCGGCAATAGCCAGGCAACTGTTCCAGGTAGAAAATGGTTGTTGACTACAAGAAAAGCAGTCGCAGAAGCTATATAGCTACCAACCATGCGTTGCAGGTGAGTCGTTAACCAGGAATTAACTGCTGGCGATTTACCTTTAAAATTGATCCAATCCTGACGAACAAAGGATAAGCTAATGAGTCCGAAAACTACCAGGACCAGTCCAAAAAACACACCTTTGTACAGATTTATTGCTCCAATCACCAGGAACATTACGCTGAACAGTAACATAATAACACTAAGTATCCAGTCGCCAGGGCGAACATCCCTGCACGTTTTTTTAGTCAGATAAAGTTTCCCTGTAAGCAGCATATAAGTAGTGAACACGCCGACGATAAAAAGAAAAAGATTCGGGTGCAAATACGCCATTGGCAGAGAAACAAGAGAAGCAGTGATTAGTGAATAAAAGTAGATATTCCCGATGAGGCGATGGGTTCTCCCACCCTTTTTCAAAAATAACACGATCAGTCCTGATAACAGGCTGATGCCTCCCCCTGCGATGTGGAGGGCTAGTAGAACGTTAAACAGATTCATTGAGTTTGGTTTGGCAGCCTAATATAATGAGGCAAAAAGCAAAAAACAAAACATCGTGGCAACATTGCCTCCTGTGTCTTAAAGCGCGAGGATTTTAGCACCGCAATCCTGAAGTTATAAGGGGAATACCTTTATCTTGTTGTAGCTTATTGCACGAGCAGCTTAGTGAATAGCCACAGCCTGAAGTAATAATGTTGAAGAATTATTCATAGCATTCTGATTAAATCGTATTACCGCGCTTAGTCCGGCTAACTCTTCCGTTCCCCCTATTTATATGAATTATTAACGCCACCATACGGCTGGCTCGAATAGCTGAATTTCGAAGACGGCTGCCCAACGATATTCAACTTTGTCCCGTCTGGTAAGGTCACTGATTGAAAAGGCATAATTAGTTTACCAAAATTTTGATTTAACATTAGCTTATTTAGGACTTCCTTAACCATACAAGGGTAATTAGCTAATAACATGCTCTCAGTTCTCACATCCACAACTTTAGGTCATTCTGTGAGACCCGTAAGTCCTCCTATGCAAGTACTGCACTCATTTGACCAAGTTGCATTATCGTTAGCATCGCCATTGCAATCGTAATAGATGGGTGGAAAATAGTCACCATCACCTCCACCGCCTTCCTCGCCTGGCGGCTTTATATGATCTATAGTTTCCTCGTCAACATATTTGCAAACGTAACATACTCTTGTCCGGCTGGAACCCACCGCGCCATTCAAAATTTCCTTCAGACCCCGGGTCGCCAGGCGATTGACCTGCCCCGCAGCTTACAGTGATTTTCAAAGTTTAGTTTAAGTCGGTCGCGCCCGTATTTCATGCCAGGCGATACGTACAAGCCTTGCCACGTATTTGTTAATACGTGTTTTTGATTTATCAGCAACTTAAATTACCAGGCCGTGTTAAACTACGCAAGACGGCAAAGATGAGCGAACAGCGCAAACATGCCGTTATGAAACATCCGGATTTTATCGGACAATATTGAATTAACATTTTTGATTTATGGCAAAAGGAAAGAATGGGTTTATCGCACCAAAGGGAAAACCCACAGGAAATGGCAAAGAAACGCATCCGCTAAAAGATGCATTTGCGGTAAACAGTTTGGAAGCGGACAACGCATTGGCGGAAAAATACACTAAAGACGGATCAGATGAACTGGCTGATGGCGTACGTGTCAGGCACATCAACAGGAACCTGCATAAAGGAGAAGACCTCGCACCTGACGATTCAAATAACTAGCTAAGAAATGAATATCATCACAAAAGAGGACCTTAAGGAATTACAGCTTAAATCGTCGCCCTGCATTTCTATTTTTATGCCAACGCATCGCTTCGGACACGAAGTGAACGAAAAGCAAGACCCAATTGTTCTGAAGAACCATTTACAGTCGCTGGAGAAGCAGCTTCAGGAAAAATCGTTAAGTACCAGCGAAATCGAGCAATTACTGGCGCCCGCATATGCGTTACAAAGGGACGAAGCGTTTTGGAACTCTCAGCAGGAAGGTCTGGCCATCTATGTGGCGCAAGACTTTATCAAAACCATTCAGTTGCCCTATGCCATTGAGGGCGCGTCGTACGCAAACGATACTTTCAACATCGTTCCTTTGATTGAGGCGATTTCCAAACAAGAAAACTACTATGTGCTTACGCTCAGCAAACACGATGCAAAGTTTTATCAGGGAAATGCTTTCGGCTTATCGCGTTATGAGGTAGCGGGCTTGCCTAATGGGATGGATGATGTGGTTCGGTTCGAGGAAAAAGAAGGCAAGCAGCTGTTCAGGCAAGGCGGCAAGGGTGGTACCGGAAGTGCGAACTTTCATGGACATGGAGAGGGAACATTAAGCGACAAAGAGGCGCTCACAACCTATTTCCAGGAGGTAGAATATGTATTTTGAGCAATATCCTGCTTATACCGAACGTATCAGTTTCAGGAACCTGCTCGCTCCAGTGATCCGTGATGAAAGGTCGGAGTTTAAGGATATTATCAAGTGTTTTGATACCGATAAAAATATTCCAAGAGATTTTAAACCACATCTGTTTTTCCTGGGTTTTGGCCTAGGCGTGTATGGTGAGTTGGTTAAACTATTGGATGAACTTCACAAGAAAACGAAATACTTGACTGAAACGAAACGCTTGCTTACCAACAACGGTCAGGTTAACGTAAATGATGCAAAAGCAAAACTAAATGAGCTGGAAAGTGAGGTAAGCCGTGTCAATGCTTCTATGGAGCAGTTGCGAAACAATGATTCATTTGAGATCGTTCAAAATGAACTTGTTCAGTTGGATGCACAGTTGAGAGAAGTCAGGGATCAGCAAAAGGCGATTAAGTATAAGATCAAACAGATTGATATATTGCCTCAGCCCGAAAATATAAGCGAGCGTGAGATAGCGATCCTATTCAATCAGTTTAAATCGGGCTTAGGAGATATGATCAAAAAATCACTAGACGATGTGGTAGCCTTTAAGTCTAAGATTGATAATTTTAGAAATACAATTGTTAATACCAATCTAATAAAATTAAAAGCTGACCTACAGGTTCTTAACGAACAGGCGAGACGTCTGGACACTCTTTATTCAGAAAAGGTTTCGATATTGGATAACGGTGAGTTATTGGGTAATTTAAAAACAGCGATAAGGATATTTAACGAAAAGAATCAGGAATTGAGTACGCTTCGATCACTGATCGGACAGTATAATCAGGCTGATAAAGAAAAGAAAAACCTAATCGCTCAGAAAAATATAAAAATTTCGGAATTTGATGAGAATATCACTGGGCATGAAGCTGTTATTGATAGTTTCGAACAATCCGTGTTGGATATTCATGACAAAATATTCGGTAATAAACAGTCTCATTTTGAGATCGGTACAAAAAATAGCAATCAGGCTAAAGAATTTATTTATTTTGATTTACGAACAGATGATGACCATAGCTGGAGTACAGAAAGAATCAAAGTTTTCATTTATGATATGGCGCTGATGTTTAATGAGTACACCCGTATTTATCATCCACAATTTCTGGTACATGATAATCTTTTCAATGTAGATAATGATTCTCTTGAAAAAAGCCTAAACTATGTTTATCAGCAGGAGCAGAACAGAGGCGAAGAATTTCAATACATACTGACCATCAATCGGGATATGATCGAAGTGATGGAAGAAAAGAAAGTGCTGAATTTCGATGTCGAAGAACATATTCGCGCCAGATTCACCAAAGAATCCCGATTTCTGAAGGTGAAGTATAATGAGGTGCAGAAAAGGAAATAACAAGGTATTGCCGTCCTTCTAAGGCAGTACAAATAAATTTACAGCAAGATTAGATGTCTTTATAGCTCGTAAATTTGAGATCAGGCTATAAATAGACTTTACTTTAATATGTTGATAGATTAAGATGTGAATATTTTTCTAATGTTCGTGAATTCTTTATAATCAGATTCAAAACCTACTAGTGTAGGGCTGTTATCAATCTCTCCCGGATTACTATGCCCGATAAGAAAACCGCAACATCTTTCGAATATTTCATTGATTTTGTCTTTGTGATCATTAATCGACTGGCCTTTAACTTTGGCAAATGAAGTCAATGCTACGTTTTTTTGATAGCGTTTTACCGTTCCCTGGAAAATTTCATGCTCTACGCAAAGTTCAACAGCAGAACGCAGATGACCATACGCCTCTCCAGCGACTTCACTTTCTGGTCGTCCTTTAGGAGTATTGTGTAATAGCACCTCAATTTTTTTAATTACACTCTTTATGGTGTTTATTTCTTCCGCTTCTGAAATTAAGCCAGTTTCCTTGTATTCATTTTTTGTATTAAGGAATTTGCTGTCGACGCTTTTGAATAAGGGCAAACTTGAAGTATAAAGAAGACTGTTAAAAAGTAAAACACTATGCGTAAATATCACAACTTGTCTATCTTTTGATAGTTTAATGAATCTTTTTGCTACATCGTCAATGATATGGTGATCAAGACTATTTACTGGGTCATCAAAAATTACAGGGGCTTTAGAATTGTCAAGTTGTAGCTCTGTTAGAAATTCGGCCAGAGCAATTGCTTTTTGTTCACCTTCACTTAGTATATCAGTAAGCTGATATTGATTTATTTTTTGTGAGATTTTTGAATTTCCTTTATCGGTTCCAAAACTCAAATCAATTTTGAGATGTGATTTGCCGAATGCTTTCAGCTCGGTTTGAAAAATGTTATCAAAATTTTGACTGATTAGTTCGTCTCTTGCTTCACTGGTCTTTCTGCTAATCGAACTGCTGCTGAAGTCGGTTGCCTTGGAGTTTAATAGTTTTAGGCTCTTTTTGTTCTGAATTACTTTCTTAATATCAACCTCATTGTCAGCCAGTAATTTTCTGTCCTTTAATTCGTCTATTCCTTTTTGTAAAGCAATTACTTTATCAGAGATGGTTAATAGTGATTCTTTTTTAGTCGCAAGGGTAGTTGTTAAGGAGCTTTGTTTGCCTTCAATAATTTTTATTATTGCTGGATAATCTATATCAAAACTTAAGTCTTTGGTCAGTGTATTGTTAATGAAATGAGTTTTAAGTCCGTTTAGTTTTTTATTAAATGCCGTTAATTCAGAAGGCTGAACGGTTTTGGATGTTGCATCCACCCCAAATGAAGGGTGATTCAGGATGTGGTTATCTTCAATTAGTTTAACTTTATTGATGATGTCAAGCCTACTTTGAATTAGTTTTTTTAGATCATTTTCTATAGTATCATTAAGGAGATTCTTATACGATAGCAATAATTTTTGCGCAGGTTCTTCTAAAGGCTGATTGCAATAAGCGCAATTGTCTCCCTTTTTAGGGTAGCGTTGATCTAGAAGATTGATGTAATGGTCAGCAGAAGTCAGGAAATCTTTAAATTGTTGGGTTTCATAAAACTGAATTCCATTAGCTTGTGCAATGTCCTTCAAGCCAAGTTTAGTTTTTCCTTCCAGTGTAAGGATGTCTTCATTTAGCTTGACAAGTGCATTCCATTCGGTTTGAGTAAATGCTAATTGTATACTTTTAATTTTTGTTACAAGAAGTCCCAACTCTGAGAGTTGGCTGTTTAAATTGCTAATTTGTGTATTTAAAAGTTCTTGGTTCAAACCTTTAAGATCTTTTTCCTTTTGCTCAACTGCCGCTGTAATATCTGTTGGGAACTCGGAGAGTTCTTTTAGTTTTAAGTCTGTTGATTTTTCTGAGAGTTCTGTGATAAATTTGTGTTGTGGTGTCCCATCATGTAATGCTGCTGAGCAGAGTAAGGTTACAGGGTAGGCTGCTTTTTTCGAGTTGAGAAGTGTTGAGAGTTCGGCTAATTCGCTCGTGACGATATTAAATAAATGGAAGCCTATTGGCGACACAATTAGTTTTCTGTCAGATAATGAGATTTGAACGCAGTTGTTATTAAATACAGAAATATTGGATAGTGCATCGTCAATATTGGCTCCGTTCCAGGTGAAGGTTTTGGCCGCACCATTTACGTTAAAATCAATGAGAGCAGATTTAGGTTCTGTAGTGCCAAAAATATTATGGTGAATGGTTGTTTGCTGTTCGTAACTGAATCCAAGGGATTTTAATATTCTTCCATAGCCTGTTTTCCCTGTGCCGTTTTCACCATAGATAACTGTTAAATTATCTGCAAAGGTCATTTTTTGATTTTTAGCAAGTCTGTTAACCACGGTAATATTTGAAAGGGAAGATAACTTTATATCTTTAGTGGTAGCAGTAAATGTAGGTTTGATTATGGTTACAGGAGTTAATTTTTTGGTTGTCCTTAAGGAATCTATAAAGTGATCAAATATTTCCTGCCTGTCAGCAGCAGGTAAAGCGGCCTCTGTTTTGACAATTTTGTCCACTAATAATTTTGCCCAATCACCTTTCGGATCAGCCCATTCCCATAAAAAATCGATTATTTCTTTTTTTGCGTTAGTTGTTGAGGCCATTGTTTGAGGTTTAATTTATTTGGTATTTCAAAGGTAAACTAAAGGATTAATATATTGAACATAAGTTTTTTAGGTGTGTGAAAAGATTCAATGTTAATTTTAAATCTTTATTTAGGAAAGGTACTGCTTCTGTTTTCCGATGGCCCCGCTTTTCAATCGGAGTTTATTTTACCTCGTTTAGTATTATATAGGTGCAGTAGCCGCCCATGCAGGAAACGCCGGATCATCCATTTCGCTCTCTTCGCTCCGCTACATTCCTTCTCCCGCTTTTCCTGCATTATTTTCGTTAGTTATAAATCCTTTGTGTCTTGCACTTTTTGATGCTATTCGATAGTGCTTGTAAAACGCTTAAACCGTTTATGCGCCATTTATTACCTGAAAATTGTTTATATAAATAGCGTTAGCTTGCATGCCGATTTCAATATCGTTTATTTGTAATAGCCATAATGCCGTTGTTAAAAACCCAAATCATTTTTATGTTCGTTATTATCAAATGGAGTCAAGCAAGCCATGTTCTGGTCTGACTAAACCCGGTTGTTGGGAAGTCTCGAACTTTGAACAATCACTTCGTTGATAGGTGATTTCTCGCTACGAAAAAGTATTCCTAATGAGTAGAATCAGTAATAGATAACTATTTATTCTACACCAATCAATACTACAAATTTCAAAATAGTTTCAATGACCAATGAATTCCATTCGCTTGAAAAAACCGTAACAGATACGTAACGGAGCAAAATGCCGCAGTTCCAAATATAGATCGTAAATTACCTCTGTAAGTCAGAAAAGCACATTTTGCCGCATAATAGGGCGGTTAGGCTAAAAGACTCATAATCTTTTAGTCTTTGGTTTTTGCTAACTTTCTTCGATCAGTCCTCGACTACATTTTCTGACAAACTTTTAAATTAAACTCGCTCTACCCACTACTACCTAGGGTTCTCATGTGATGTACCTTTGTTATCGTGAATACACCCCAAAGCGGCTTTTCCCAAATCCAGCTCAGTTCCTGGCATTACGCATGGGGTGAGATTCACAGTGGATGCTATTTATCCTACATAGGAAAACGCCATTTCAAATATAGTGTAATTCGCAAATCGCCCTTAAAACAATAAGCGACTAGGATCGATTCAGACTTTTTCCCAGCTCTGAACTGATGCGATCGAGGAAAGCGAACTTGCACTAAACCATTACCCATGAAAACATTCGATTTGATTACCAAAGAGGACTTACAGGAATTCAAGGCCGAGCTGCTTGAAGATCTGAAACAGCATCTTAAGCGACAGGTGATGGCTCAAAACACCTGGCTGCGTAGTTCAGAGGTTCGTAAGTTGCTAAAGATCTCACCCGGCACGCTGCAGAACCTGCGCATCAATGGCTCTTTGGGGTATAACAAGATTGGCAGCATTCATTATTACCGCCTCGAAGATATCCAAGCCTCGCTCGAGGGCAGAGAAGGAACGATTGATCAGGTTTAATTGCGGAATATTCGGTTGTGCCGTTGTAGTAGCTGAACCAGCATGATCAACTATCAAAAAGCGAGGGAATACTTAGAAGGCTACCTTAGATTATCAGAAATATGCTGTTTAACCTGCTATCATTGTATCACAGCAAAAGTTATTGTATTAATATTCCAGGCATGCTGTTTCTTACAACAAATGAAAATAAGTTGGGTAGTTTTATAGGTTACAGATTCATTGCCATTTGAGAGATACAGAAACATCCGACTCATTACCTGTTCCGTCAAATGGTTCCTTGAGTTGCGCCTGATTCTTATAGGTTGCTACAAACTCCAGGGCATCAATCATCTTTTCAGGGTATCGGGCGAAGCGGGCAAATCTGAGTATCCCGTGCCGATCAGGTTCATAAACGGAAATATGCTGGTATCTAAACCCATTATCAAACAAGAACTTGACAAGTTGCTAGCGTTTATCGTCACCCGCTTTTGGCGGTCTAAACCGATGCGTGTAAGCAAATGCCTGGCTGCCACACTCAGGACATTTCAAGCTAAAACTGCTTGTGCTTTGATCATGAATGGTGAACGCTTTCTGACATTTAAAACAAACCTTTTTACTCACCGCCTATCAATTTAGGGGACTTTTTTCGTATGACTGAATTCGCGCCAAGTTATTATATACCGATCAATACCACCTCATTTACGCTCATTTTTATCATATAACGGTGTGCCTGGCGAGTAATTTCAGATCTTTTATTTCTAAGATACTTTTATTGTAACCATTAGCCAGAATCCGGACTAACCCAGCTACGATTTCGTGATAAGTCAGCGTTCTGTTCGGAAACACCTGAGGATATATCAGTTTTAGAGCTTTATAAATCAATCTTACATTTCTTTGTGCTTTCATCGGGATGATAAAACCTGGCCGGAAGCTGTAAACAGCCTTAAAATTTAACTTATTTAATGCGTTCTCTGTTTTGCCTTTTATCCGTGCCCACATTATTTTTCCATTTTCAGAACTATCGGCATATACGCCTGATAAGTAAAAGAAAACCAGCTCCGGGTTCAAAGAGGCAAGTTTCTTTGCGAACATAATCGTCGTATAAAAAGTAATGTGATTGTATTGCTTCTCGTCCATGCCAAGCGAACTTATCCCTGCACAATACAGACAGCCGTCATAGCCGGTTAACTGATCGCTATACGCAGCTAAATTTGTAAAATCTTTGACAATAAGTTCCGAGAGCCTGGCATGTTTCAGCGGAGAAGCCCTTCTATTTATCATCAATATCCGGGTAATATCGGGATGATCAAGAGCAGCGAGCAACATGCCTTCCCCTATCATTCCCGTCGCCCCTGTAAGTATGAGTTTCATTTTCCGCATGCTGGTACGTTAAGTTCTGCTTTCAATCATTTTCCAAAACAACGAGAATGTATGCTCAATGATTTTCTGTTGTTCGTCTGCTGTGAATTCATTCGATGAAAGATACTGATTGACGCCAAACACCTGATTACTGATCAGGGCGTACAATAAATCTACATCAATGTCAGCGACCTGCTGCTCCCCGATCGCCGAACGAAAAAGTTGTAAGACCGGTGCTGTCTGAACTGAGATTTCATGACCGCCAATCTTCTTCAGGTAAGGGGAATTAGAAAACTGCGCAAGAAATGAAAATTCGTTGGGATTGCGGAGCGACCATTTCAGCGATTCCTCATAATAAGCTTTGATGACTTGTTTCGTTGATTTAGCCCCGGTTAACGCAAGATGTATACTTTCAGCTGCCTGCGCCTTCAATTTCAGATAAAGTGAAACGATCAGTTCATCTTTGGTCGGGAAAAAGTAAAACAAGGTCCCCGTGGCTATGCCTGCGGCTTTTGCAATTTTGCTAGTCGGCGTATCATTAAATCCCCTTGAAACAAATAATTCTAATGCTGTTTGAAGTAACTTTTCTCTTTTATCCATAGATCTGCTTATAAAAGGCAATTGAAATAGAAACACTTATCTACCGTGTTCGCCTTATTAGGCTTATTGTTAATTCTTTTCATGGTCCAGTGGCCCACAGAATAATTCATTGACCATAATGGTATCCAGATATTCATAAAGCCCGCTGATCAGGTTGTCCGTAAACGTTAAAAGCAGCATCACGTTGTTTTCGTAAATACGGCCATCGGTTCGGGTTCCCCGGATATGGACATGAAGGGCTGCCCGATGTTCGTCTGCCGTAATTGCCTGAAGCTTCATCTTCATTCCCGCCGGGAATCGGTCTGCTACAATGCCCCATAATTTTGCCTGGTTCTCGTGGGTTTGGTAACCGCCGAAAGGCCAGGAACCCTCGCCACTCAGCCAATAAACACAATCAGGCGTTTTTAAATTGTACATCGTATTGAAGTCGCCCGCTTTCATCGCATTAAAATAATTTTCTGCAATTTCTCTTATTCCTGTCATCTATAAGTAGTGACTGTTTAGTCAGTCGCAACAAATGTACTTGAATTTTGTGATTTACCAACTATCATGCAAGCTATAATTTCAGGCATGGCAATCTGGTCCTGAGAATCCACGGTAAGATGATTAGATATTCATATAGCAGGATGCACATTAGTTTCAGCTTATGCAAACTACAGCTCCTAACCTGCAGCCGAATGCGGCCGGGTACATTGATACCAGCTACCCTATCGCCCGTACTTATGGAGCATCATCCACTGGTCAGGTATCGAGAAACTGGCGAGTGATTCTTTTGTTCAGGTCCAAAGCAGCAAGCGGAAGTTGGGCGGTGGCACTGCTTACTGCCAGGAGCTGAAGCTGCAGCGGATTTGGGACTCCCAGGAATTCTTTGCACGTTCTGAAATGCTGCCACGCAATAAAAGACTTTCCGTCGGAATTCCCTCCATTTTTAATAATATGGTCAAAAAAATAACACAATTGATGCTTCCTTTAGCGTATAATTATATAACACCGTGTCAAGTTTCGCATTGCTTGCGAAAATGACCACTTGTTTGCAACTTTAGAGACTGCGAACGTCATAATGATAAACCCTTCAGACAAAGATTACCGGCTCACCAAAAAAGTTAAGGAGGGCATCACACCGATAAATCCGGATTTTGTTGAATTGGCGGACTGGATTCATGATCGTTATCAGCACCGCCCACTGAATATTTTATCCGACACATTTGGAACGGAAAGAAGGCCTCGATTAAATATTGTTTTTGAGTACCCGCATGAAGTCTCGACTTTCCTAAAATCCAGCGGCAATTTTAATCCCGGAAAGCAAGCTGCGATCAGACGGCATTTCGCGGCTTTGATGGAAAAGCGGAAGTCCGCCCCAAATCAGGCGCTGCTTCATCTCTTTAATCGTGCATTAGAGGTCGAAGATCTTATGGAAGACCTGCTGGTTGTATTTTCCGCGTTTGAACCCGTAGCAAAAGAGGAAATCAACGGAAGCATTCCCACAACTGAAATCGAAGCTTTGCAGCAAAACCTTGGGAACGATCAGATCTGGCAAATTGTTCCGGCGTTTTCGACCGCAACAATCTTTTTTTACACCAGGAAGCAAGAAGAAGAACACGAAAGAAACGGATCCCGTGAACACTTTACTGACCAGTACTTTCAACTTTTAAAACGATACGATCGTTACGGGTACTTCAAACGTGAAGAATTCATGCTTCTCTTCGACAGCAAGGAAAACTTTGATGAAAATTACGACACCAATTGGTTCTATTATTATAGATAAAAATTTGCAAAATCGTGGACTCAATTTTTTTGCAATATTCGGATCCGAACGCGACATTGCAATACATGACAATCCACCATCGAGGAGACTTATTGATCAATAAATACAATGCACGATAAAAATATACCACGAATCTTGAAGATGCCCTTTGCGTCCGTGTATCCGCACTATCTTGAGAAAGCCGAGAAAAAGAACCGCACAAAAGACGAGGTCCATCAGATCATATTCTGGCTGACCGGATATGACGAAGCAGCTCTGCAAAAGCATCTTGAAGAGAACACCAATTTTGAAGTTTTTTTTAGTCAGGCACAGATCAATCCAAACGCTTCAAAAATCACCGGGGTGATCTGCGGCTACCGGGTCGAAGAAATAGAAGATAAACTGATCCGTGAAATAAGGTATATGGACAAGCTGATTGATGAATTGGCGAAAGGCAAAGTTCTTGATAAGATTTTAAGGAAATAGCTTGAGAGGAACAATCCGGAATGGACTAACTTTTTATTTCTTAACAGGGAAAGCCCAAAGAGCTGTTTCGAAGACATAACTGACGTCAAATTGCTGGTGCTTATGCCTGCGCAGTAAGTGAGCTACAAAAATAAAAATGATGCAGACCGACCAGATATCAGAAATTGGTATAGATAGTAAACAAAGACTTTACATCAAACCACAAAAAGCTAAATAGACGAGAGCGATGAAGATCGATAGGTTACCCCCACATAGAATAGCAATGTTTTCATATCTGATATAAATGGCAGAAGAATACCAGAAAATACTTTTCCAGTTTTTCAGCGATGTCTTGGACGAGGAAACAGTTGAGACAATGTGGGCTGTGGCAATTGACCAAGAAAAAGGCCTTTACAAATTGGATAGTATTCCCTTTTATGCACCCAATGTAGCAGCCGACGACATTATTTACGCAGAACTTGGTGAAGATCAAGACCGGCTAACCTACAGATACACAGTTAAAGCTTCTGGTAATTCTACCGTTCAGATTGTAATAATGGATTCTGACGCTGTTACAAATGAAGTTAGAATGGTGTTCGACTTGCTTGGCTGCTCCAGCGAAAAGTACAGTGAAGGATATTTTGTAATTGATGTTCCTCATGCTTTGAACTATGCAGCTATACAGGATAAGCTTACGGAGCTAAAAAATGCTGGTGTTCTTGATTATGCAGAGTCCTGTTTATCCGAAAAACATGGGTCGGAGTAAGATCATGAAAACAGAAATCGACATTTTATCTGATAGAGAAATAGAAATTTTTGACTATGTCGAATCTCAAAGTGGAACGATGGAGTTTGTTAACAAAAAACTGTCCTCAGAAGGAATATTCGAGCAATATCGAAATATCCACAGCTCTTACCTTGAACTCTATCTTCGGATTGATGATGATGCAGCAGAGCTTGAAAGCTTAAAGCGACTGATATTTTTAAATTGGTACGCTCAGGTGGAGCCCAGTTGTTATACAGGAATTGAATATCTC
The DNA here is from genome assembly GCF_004138205.1 of Pedobacter sp. SYP-B3415. Lineage (GTDB taxonomy): Bacteria > Bacteroidota > Bacteroidia > Sphingobacteriales > Sphingobacteriaceae > Pedobacter. Next base: position 653 of record NZ_RXNQ01000013.1, on the reverse strand, counting down.
GATAATACAACAATAATGACATCGTATTCCATTTTAGATCAATATTTAACCGAGAGGAAGATCGATGCAGAATTTAAGTGGATGCTATCTTTCTATTTCAGTTGGGACTATACGATACTTCCATTTTCAGAAAATAAGTTTGAGACACTAACGGCATTTGTAAAAGGGGTAGATCCTTCCATTTTAAGCTGTCCGAAAAATCAGTTGCCGAAAGGCACAATGGATCACAGGGGACAAATGGGAATTTACTGGATAAGTCTGTCAGTAGAAAAGCAAATTCACTAAAGGAAGTTAGATGAAGAAACTACTACAAGGATAGTTGTACGCGAACCAAGCGGGTGAATTCAAACCTCCGGATAGTTCTGCATAATCTGCAAAATGCTATGACTGATATGGAGACGGTTTCTATTAGGATGCGATTCTTCGGCCTTACGGTTGCTGCAAAGGCATGTCGGACACGGACAGCCGGAGACAAGCAATCGACACAGCTAATTACTGACTCGGCACAAAAATTTTAGCGCTAATGATGAGGGTGTTTCCTGAACTGTGTCAATAGTGTAACTTTAAACTATCGACATAAACAATGGCAACACAAGAAGACTTTGACTTTGAAAGCTTCAAAAAGGAAGCTATAGCAGGCTTATATGCCGGCA
>NZ_RXNQ01000012.1 GCF_004138205.1 Pedobacter sp. SYP-B3415 | reverse complement strand
CCGCACCGCAGTCTAGGGATGATAAGCCCAGTTCGCTTTCAGGAAAGATGGGAATTATTAAGCTTGGAAAACAGGCCTGTCTTAACTATTTTTAACAATCAAAAGAATCACTAAAACGGTCAACCTTATTCAGGGATGTACAGGGCAAGGTCTTTCCTCCTTGTTCTTTTGTCTTTGATCCGGATTACCTTGCTCAACCTTCCGCTTCGCTAAAGGTTTGGCTGCGGTGATCCGGGATTACCTTCGCTCAACCTTCCACTGCGCTGCAGGTTTCGCTGCGGTGATCCCGGAGGGGGGCAAGGTCTTTCCTCCTTGTTCTTTTGTCTTTGATCCGGATTACCTTCGCTCAACCTTCCACGGCGCTGCAGGTTTCGCTGCGGTGATCCCGGAGGGGGGGCAAGGTCTTTCCTCCTTGTTCTTTTGTCTTTGATCCGGATTACCTTCGCTCAACCTTCCGCTTCGCTAAAGGTTTGGCTGCGGTGATCCGGGCAACGGTCTTTTCTCCTTGTTCTTTTCTCTTTGATCCAGAATTACCTTCGCTCAACCTTCCGCTTCGCTAAAGGTTTGGCTGCGGTAATCCGGGATTACCTTCGCTCAACCTTCCACTGCGCTGCAGGTTTCGCTGCGGTGATCCCGGCAACGGTCTTTTCTCCTTGTTCTTTTCTCTTTGATCCAGAATTACCTTCGCTCAACCTTCCGCTTCGCTAAAGGTTTGGCTGCGGTGATCCGGGATTACCTTCGCTCAACCTTCCACTGCGCTGCAGGTTTCGCTGCGGTGATCCCGGAGGGGGGTGGCTACAAAGAAATGAAGCCCCCGCCTCGCTGCGCTCGCCGGTTTTTGTTTTTTCCTGCTTATGCCGAAGCTCCGCTTCGCAATGCCTGAAGAAACAAAAACCCCGCTTTCAGCGGGGCTTCATTTCTTTGGCGGAGAGAGAGGGATTCGAACCCTCGATACCCTTTAGAGGTATACACACTTTCCAGGCGTGCTCCTTCAACCACTCGGACACCTCTCCTTTTGTGGGCCACAAAACTATGATTTTTTCGACGTAAAAAAAAAGCCCACCGAATCCGGTGAGCTTTTACATATAATTACCGTCAGACTATTTGGCCTGATAGTTATAGCTGATGGTGCCATTCGCGCTTACTCCCGTAATGTTCACCATATTGTTCCTGGTCTGTGGCAATGCTTTTTCAACATCAGCAGCGCTGTTTACCGGAATGCCGTTTACCGATGTGATCAGCAATCCCTGCGGAATGCCATACATGTCAAACGCTTTGCCTTCCTGTACGCTGGTTACCACCACACCGTTCTTCACATTGTACCGTGCTTTCTGCTCGGCGCTTGCAGGTGCAAAGCTTGCTCCCGCACTCACCGCAGCTTTTGAACCACTGTTCGCGTTAGACGCGAGCTTGTTTACACTCTCGCCTTTCAGCGTTACATTGAAATCTCTCAGCTGTCCGCTGCGAAGTACAGTTAGTTTCACACGGTCGCCCGGATTCATCCGGCCAATTTTTTCCTGCAAATCAGGTGCGTCTGAAACGATCTTGCCATCAACTTTTTTGATGATATCGCCTTTCTGAATGCCTGCGGCTGCCGCACCACCATTTGGTACAACCTCGTTTACGTATAGTCCGTTAAGGTCCTTGATGTTCAGCTGCTCGGCCGCCTCTGCGTCGAGTGCGCGGAAGCTTACACCTACATAACCACGTTTTACAGTGCCGAAACGCATAAAGTCGTCAAGGATTTTTTTAGCCAGGTTTACAGGAATCGCAAAACCATAACCTTCATTGCGGCCTGACTGAGAGGCGATAGCCGAGTTAATACCAACTAATTCACCGTTGGCATTGACAAGCGCCCCGCCGCTGTTACCCGGGTTAATAGCCGCATCGGTCTGGATAAATGATTCAATGCTTTGGTTTGCTGCACGCTCAGGAACTTTACCCGAACGCATGTATTCTTCATATTCTTCTTCTGTAAGCGGCTGCTGCTGATCCTGAGCAAGAATACCGATCTGACGCGCCTTTGCACTTACAATACCGGCAGTAACCGTGGTTTGCAGATCAAGCGGATAACCGACTGCCAGCACCCATTCACCTACCTGTACATTATCAGAATTGCCCATTTTTACCACCGGCAAACCTTTGGCTTCGATCTTCAACAGCGCCAGGTCTGTGTTCGGGTCTTTACCTACAACCTTTGCTGTCATGCGGCGTTTGTCTGTCAGGATCACGTCGATCTTTTCAGCATTGTCGACAACGTGATTATTCGTTACGATATACCCGTCTTCAGACAAGATAACGCCCGAGCCCGATGCTGCCCTGGGTGCGCGCTGCATCCGTCTGCCGCCGCCGCCGCCAAAAAAGTCGTCGAACATATCAAATGGTGAACTGCTGCGCGACTGCCGGTTGCTTGTACCATACGTTGTTTTAATGTGCACAACTGCCGGCGACACTGCGGCGGCTGCCTGCACAAAGTCTTCTGCACCGGCCGATGATATTTTTAGCGGATTATTTGCGAAGTAAACTTTTTGTTTCTCTTCTAAAGATGCATTTTCTGTTTTATGCTCAAGGAGTTTGTAGCCTCCTATCGCCGCCGCACCACCTATAAATGCGGCAAGAACAGCATAACTCATTATCTTTTTCATATAGCTCCTAATTTTCTTTTTGCGATGTGATGATCAAATTTAGCACCATATCAACGATATTTGTATCACAGGGAACTGGATTTTTCTGTTAAATTATGTTAAATGAAACACTTAGCGCCGCTCTTTAGTTTCGTTTGACCCGCACCATTTAAAATATGCAAATCGAATCTCAGCCACTCAATTTTTATAAATACCAGGGCGCCGGAAATGACTTCATCCTGGTCGATAACCGGAACGCAGCCTTCAATTCTGATGACTATGAGGCAGTTTCGCGCCTTTGCGACCGCCGGTTCGGTATTGGTGGCGACGGACTCATGCTCCTGCAAAATCACACTGATTACGATTTCGAAATGTTGTATTACAACGCCGATGGCAAGCCGGGAAGCATGTGCGGCAATGGCGGGCGCTGTATCGTGGCCTTCGCCAAACATTTGCGACTAATTGACCTGGAAACTAACTTTTTGGCAGTTGATGGTCCGCATTATGCCAAAATTTCATCTGAAGGCGACTGGGTAGAGTTACAAATGGTTGACGTAAACCTGTTAAACCGGGACGGAGAGGCCTGGGTCCTTAATACAGGTTCGCCGCATTATGTATTGCCGGTAACAGGTCTCGAAGCATATGATGTTTTTAGCGAAGGCAGAGCTATTCGTAATAACGACACCTACCGTACCGACGGTATCAATGTGAATTTTGTAGAAGACCTGGGCGACCATTTGTTTGTTCGCACGTTCGAACGGGGTGTGGAAGCTGAAACGTTTGCCTGCGGAACAGGTGTAACTGCCGTAGCGCTGGCAGATGCTGCGGCGAAAAACAAGCAGGGGCACATCATTACACCAATCCGTGTGCTTGGCGGCAACCTTCGTATTGAATTTGACTACAACGGCGAAAGCTTTACCAATATTTTTCTCTGCGGACCCGCAAAACTTGTTTTCCAGGGCAGTATCTGATCCCCGCAGCAGTCGGTGCCAATGCTTCGCGAACCGGTATTCCCACGGTTCTGTTCACGAAGACTCCGACAAAGTGTAACAAATACACTAACATAAATCAATCGTTTGATTAAATGATGATTCTCTGACAGAGCGAACATCCGAATGGGCCTACTTTTGTCGCTTAACAAAATTGTTAAACGCTCCCGACAAAAAAACAGGATGGAAAAAGCGACCGAAGAGCTGATCAAGGAAACAGCAAAAGACATCTTTTTTAAACAGGGAAACCTGCATGCAACTACCCAGGACATTGCAGATGCAGCCGGTGTGAACCGCTCGTTGCTGAACTATTATTTCCGCTCCCGCGATCTATTGTTCGAGCAGGTCTACAACGAAGCTGTACAAAGCAAAAGAAGCCAGCTGGATGAAGCACTTGATGCCGACCTTCCGTTCAGGGAAAAAGTGGAACGTTTTATTGATGTCTACCTCCGCGACATGCGCAAGTATCCCTTTAAGGAAGCCTTCCTGATTTCAGAAATCAACCATAAGGACTTTGTACTGAAAAACAAAAAGAAAAGCGCAAAGCTGATCAGCTTCCTCGATGAAATTGCAGCAGAAATGAAAAAGGGAACCATAAGAACCATGGACCCTATGCACTTTCTGGTTAACCTGTTTTCCATGCTGTCTTACCCGATTATCATGTCACCGCTTTACCAGCAGCTGTTTAATCTGAGCCATACCCGCTACGAAAATTTCATCGACGAACGAAAAGATATCATCCTTCAATCAATTTTTATATAGAGCACATAATGACCATGAGAACAATACGCACGTTTATTTTTACGCTGAGCTGCTCAGCGCTGTTGCTGGCTTCATGCGGCGGCAAAAAAGACGACAAGGCGGCACAGGCCGCAGCTGCAGATCAGCCGCAGACTTACCCTGTCGTAACGCTTACCGAACGGAGCACCACCCTTGAAACCGACTATCCTGCCACGCTTGAAGGACAGCAAAACGTAGACATTCGCCCTAAAATTGACGGCTTTATAGAGAAAATATTTGTTGATGAAGGTGCTACCGTGAAACAAGGTCAGCCGCTTTTTTCCATCAATGCACCGCAGTATGCACAGGAAGTCCGTACCGCCCAGGCGGCGATAAACAGTGCCGAGGCAGAAGTTAATGCCGCGCGTCTTCAATACAACAAAACCAAGCCACTGGTTGAAAAAGACATCATCAGCCGTTTCGATCTTGAGTCTGCCGAATACAACCTGAAGATCAAACAGGCTGCACTATCGCAGGCGCGCGCTTCGCTCGCCAACGCCCGTGTAAACCTGGGATATACCCGCGTTGTAGCTCCTGTAAATGGTGTAATTGGCCGCATTCCTTACAAAACGGGTGCGCTGGTAAGCAGCCAGAGTGCCGAGCCGTTAACCACAATTTCGAACATTGCCAAAGTGTACGCGTATTTCTCGCTGAATGAAAAACAAATTCTTGATTTTTCGAGGGACTATAAAGGCGCCACGCTCACAGATAAGATTCGTCAGATTCCATCCGTCTCACTTATCCTGTCAGACGGCACCATCTATGCGCAAAACGGGCGCATCGAGACAGTGAGCGGCCAGATCAATACCCAGACAGGATCTGCAAGTATGCGCGCTACATTCCCAAACCCCTCTGTTTTGCTGAGAAGCGGCGCCAGCGCACTGGTACGGATTCCAAAACACATCGAATCAGCTATCCTGATCCCTCAGAAGTCTACATCAGACATTCAGGGTAAGAAGTTCGCATACGTAGTTGACGGTTCTGGCGCGGTAAAATCTACTGAGATCGAAATCATGGACAACACAAAAGGAAATTTTTATGTGGTTACCAAGGGTCTGAAAGCCGGTGACAAAATTGTACTGGAAGGTTTTTCCGGTCTGAAAGACGGCACAAAGATCAAGGCGGAAGAAAGAGCTGCCGACAGCGTCTTTGCCGAACTTAAAAAATAACTGTTAACCCAAGCAGAAAATCATGTTTAAAAAATTTATAGAAAGACCGGTACTGTCAACGGTTATCTCCATTCTCATTGTGATACTGGGGGTGCTCGGCCTGGCTACCTTGCCGGTTTCGCAATACCCTGAAATAGCGCCGCCAACGGTGCAGGTTCAGGCTTCTTACCAGGGGGCCAACGCCGACGTGGTCATGAACAGTGTTGTTGTTCCGCTCGAGGAGCAGATAAACGGTGTGGAAGACATGGCCTACATGACATCTACTGCCGGCAACGACGGCACCGCCGCCATTTCGATCACATTTAAACTGGGTACCAATCCGGACCTGGCGGCCGTAAACGTTCAAAACCGCGTATCGCGTGCAACAAGTCTGCTACCGCAGGAAGTAACGCGTGCCGGTGTAATCACCTCAAAACGGCAGCCAAGTAACGTATTGATATTTGCGCTTTACAGCGATAATCCATCGTACGACCAGAAGTTTCTGCAGAACTATGCAGAGATTAACCTGGTTCCGCAGATCAAGCGGATTAACGGTGTGGGTGATGCGAGCGCATTCGGCCGCTCAGACTATACCATGCGTTTATGGCTGAAGCCGGATGTAATGACTGCTTACGGCCTGATTCCTGCCGATATCAGCACTGCGCTGGCTGAACAGAATATTGAAGCCGCGCCGGGTCAGTTTGGCGAAGAGGGTAACCAGTCGTTCGAATATACCTTAAAATACACAGGCAGGCTGAAAAGCGAGACCGAATTTGGCGACATGATCATCCGCGCCAGCGAAAACGGCGAAGTGCTGCGCCTGAAAGACGTGGCCCGGATCGAGATGGGCGCCCAGAGTTATGCCAGTACGGTGCGGGTAAACGGAAAGCAGGGTCTGGGTATCGCCATCAACCAGACAGCCGGTTCAAACGCGAAAGAAGTAATCGAGGGCTCATTGCAGGTGCTTGAAAATGCGTCAGCCAACTTCCCGAAGGGCATTCATTATATGCCGCTTGTTAACGTAAATGACTTTCTAGATGCGTCTATTGACAAAGTGATCCATACACTGATCGAGGCGTTTATCCTCGTGTTTCTGGTTGTGTTTATTTTCCTGCAGGATTTCCGTTCAACGCTTATCCCGGCCATCTCTGTGCCGGTAGCAATTATAGGTACTTTCTTCTTCCTGAATCTCTTCGGCTTTACGATCAACCTGCTAACGCTGTTTGCGCTTGTTCTGGCCATTGGTATCGTGGTCGATGATGCGATCGTTGTGGTCGAGGCGGTCCATGCGAAACTGGACCAGGGTTATAAATCGGCACGCAAAGCAACGGTCGACGCGATGGAAGACATCACCGGAGCTATTATTTCCATTACCCTTGTGATGGCTGCGGTGTTTGTGCCGGTTAGTTTTATCCAGGGATCATCGGGGGTATTCTACAAACAGTTCGGCCTGACGCTTGCCATTTCGATCATCCTCTCCGCCATCAATGCTTTAACGCTGAGTCCGGCGCTTTGTGCGCTGTTCCTGAAACCGCATTCAGATGACCATGGGCGTAAGAAAAATTTTATGCAGCGTTTTTATACTGCATTCAATACCTCTTTCGACCGGATGACGAATCGGTACAAGGGTGCGGTTTCTTTTCTGGCGGAGAAAAAATGGATTGCAGGCTTGATCATTGTCGGCTTTACCGCCGTTCTGGTATGGACCATGAACACCACACCAAAAGGATTTGTACCCAATGAAGATTTAGGAACGATCATGTCTGACATCTCGCTTCCGCCTTCTTCTTCAAAAGAGCGCACAGACGAAGTTGTAAGAAAGATCGACAGCCTCGTGCGTACGGTACCGGAAGTAAACAGTACGCTGCGTGTTGTAGGCCGGGCCATGATCAGCGGAAGCGGAAGCGCTTATGGTATGGTGATTACCCGGTTGCAGCCATGGAAAGAGCGCGACCGTGACGTTAAAGCAATTATTGCAGACCTGTTTGCAAAAACCGCAAGTATCAAGGAGGCACGTGTTATCTTTTTTGCACCGCCAACCATACAGGGTTTCGGTACCAGCGGCGGTTTTGAATTTCAGCTGCAGGACCGCACCGGCGGAGATATCGCCAAATTCAGCAATACAGCCAATGAATTTCTGGCCGAGCTAAATAAACGCCCGGAGATCCAGTACGCATCAACCTCCTTCAACGTAAACTTTCCGCAGTTCCTCGTTACGGCTAATGTGGCCAAAATCAAGCAGGCCGGGCTTAGCGTAAATGATGTGCTTGGCGTGCTGCAGGGTTATTATGGCGGGGTTTATGCATCGAACTTTAACAAGTTCGGTAAGCAATACCGCGTGGTATACCAGGCCGATTTCAAATACCGGACAAACCAGGAAAGTCTGAATAACATTTCTGTTCGCACAAAAGCCGGTACAATGGCACCGATCACAGAGTTTATCAGCCTGAGTAAAGTGTATGGTCCGCAGACCATTTCCCGGTTTAACCTGTATACATCGATCCAGGTAACCGGTAACCCCAAGCCGGGCTTCAGCTCTGGCGATGCGCTTGCCGCCGTTCAGGAAGTTGCGGCTCAGAAACTGCCTGCTGGCTACGGCTATGAGTTTTCCGGCCTGTCGAGGGAGGAGCAGTATGCCGGAAGTCAGACGGTCTTTATCTTTATGCTTTGTGTGGTCTTTGTTTATTTCCTGCTGGCAGCCCAGTATGAAAGTTATATGCTGCCGCTTGCCGTTCTGATCTCCTTACCGGTCGGTCTCACCGGTACCTTTATCTTTGATAAAATCTTCGGAATTGACAATAACATTTATACGCAGATCACGCTGATTATGCTTGTGGGGCTGCTTGCCAAAAATGCGATCCTGATTGTAGAGTATGCGCTCGACCGCCGGCGCAAAGGGATGGGCATTGTTGAGGCTGCAATAGACGGTGCAACAGCCCGTTTACGCCCGATCCTCATGACATCGTTTGCCTTTATTCTTGGACTGCTTCCGCTTATGCTTTCGCGCGGCGTTGGCGCCGCGGGTAACTCCTCTATTGGTACCGGTGCGGTAGGCGGTATGCTTTTCGGTACCATCTTCGGGATTTTTGTAATTCCGGCCCTGTTCATCATATTCCAGATGCTGCAGGAAAAAGTGAGTAACAAATCACCCTTCGAAGCAGATGCTGAAGCCGCCCGTTTGGAAGAAGCCGGCGAAAAACCTTCAGGCAATGACCACCACTAGGAAAAACAACATGACAAAGTTCAAAAAACATACACTATTATTTATGCTCCTGTTGCTGGGTGCCGCGGCCTGCCGGGTAACCAAACAATATGAGCGGCCTGTTGTGCCAGATCAGGGATTGTACCGCGACGTGCAGTCGACCGATACCAACTCGATCGGTCTGATGCGCTGGGACAGCCTGTTTACCGATCCGGTACTGCAAACGCTTGTTCGCGAAGGCCTCGAAAAAAACCTTGACCTGCGTTCGGCCCTCGAGCGGATCAAATCTGCCGATGCTGCGTTACGGCAAAGCCGCGCTGCGTTTCTGCCCAGCCTGAATGCAGATGTCTCAGTAACAGATAACAAACAATCGCGCGCAGCGCTGAACTTCCCGCCGGGTATCAACATTAACCTGGAAACGCAAACCTACCGGGCGCAGTTGAGTACGTCCTGGGAGGCTGATATATGGGGTAAACTGAGCAGCGGACGGCGTGCCGCACTGGCTACCCTGTTGCAGACAGAAGCAGCGAAGCGTGCTATACAGACCCAGCTTGTAAGCGCAATTGCCAACAATTATTATGCGCTTCTGGCGCTTGACAAACAGCTGGCCATTACCGAAGAAACAATACGTATCCGCATCCAGGATGTTGAAACCATGCGATCGCTCAAAGAAGGAGCTGTAGTAAATGGTGCAGCCGTGGTGCAAAGCGAAGCGAACCGGTATGCAGCAGAAGTTACCGTACCAGATCTGAAGCAAGGCATCCGCGAAACCGAAAATGCACTGAGCATTCTGCTGGCCCGCGCTCCCGGAACAATTGTGCGGGGTAAATTGGAAAGCCAGGTGCCGCTTACCAACCTGGAGACCGGTGTTTCGAGCCAGTTGCTGAAAAACCGCCCGGATGTGCAGCAGGCAGAATTTGCTTTCCGTGCGTCGTTTGAAAATACGAACGTGGCGCGCACATTCTTCTACCCCTCTCTGACACTGACTGCCGGCGGCGGGCTCTCCTCCCTGCAGCTGCAGAACTTTTTTTCGCAGTCTATATTTTATAATATTGTCGGCGGACTTACCCAGCCGATCTTCAACAGGGGGTTAAACAAGGCAAGATTGCGTACAGCTCAGGCCAACCAGCAGATTGCTTACAACGACTTCCAGCAATCATTGCTGAATGCGGGTAACGAGGTGTCAAACTACCTATATGCTTACCAGGCGGCCAGCGATAAACAGCAGAGCCGCAGCCGGCAGATCGCATCATTAACCAAAGCAGTCGAGTATACAAAAGAATTGTTGCGCTACAGTTCGGCAACAAATTATACCGATGTATTGACCTCAGAACAGGCCTTACTTGCCGCACAGCTTGCCGGGGTTAATGACCAGCTGCAGAAATTGCAGGCTGTCGTGAACCTCTATCGCGCCCTTGGCGGAGGCTGGCAATAAGCCAGGCAAATCACCAAACGGAACAACCCGCAGTTTTTTTAAGAGCTGCGGGTTATTTTTTGATTGTTCGTTCAATTTGGTGTATGTTTGAAGGTTTCCGCAGCGCATAGCGCCGCAACATTTACCTAATCTACCATGTTACTTGCCGATACTGAAAAACCCTGCCGGATGGTTTACGCGCTCTGTAAACACGAGTTCCTCGGATACCTGATCGAGCCTCATATCGTTCAACTGAATCCGCAGGGTGACTTTTCTTTGAGTTATCAGCGGGTATTTACACATACCGCCAAAGATTACGATTGTGATCTCGATGCGACAGACATGAAACTCATCAAAATTCTGGATGAGATTGAGCAGGACTATCTGATTAAAAAATACCACAAAAAGAGCGTTCGTTCCAGCGAATTTTTCACAAAAATATTTGACGAAGCCTTTTATGAAAATGTGCGTCCGAAGATTGAAAAAAAACTTGCCGAGGCACTCGAAATCCTGAAAACTAAAGACAGCCTTTACCTGATGGGCAAGGATGGCTGGCCGGTAGAAAGAAAGATCAGCCTGGCGGCAGAAGCAGCCTCCGTACTTTTCCATTTCAGACGTAACGAAACGGAAACCCGTTATTTTCCGACAATTAAATACCAGGGGCAGCGGATCGAGTTTATGTTCAAAGATGCGCAGGTGGTTAGCAACCAGCCCGCATGGCTGCTGCTGGATGATGTACTGTATTATTTTGAACAGGGAATTGAAGGAAAGAAACTCCAGCCTTTCCTGGCGAAACGTTATATCGCGATTCCGAAAGCTACAGAAAAAACATATTTCGAAAAGTTCGTCGGTCCGCTCATTGAAAAATATAATGTATACGCCGAGGGCTTTGAGATCCGGACCGAGAAATATGATGCGCGCCCTATCCTCAAAGTTATCTATGTTGATGGAGGCATCTCCCAGATCCAGGTATATTTCCGTTATGGCGATTATCTTTTTGCCATGGGTAACGACCGTAAAGTGACCGTACGCCTGGAAAAAGACGATGATAATTATATTTTTCACCGCGTAAAAAGGTCGCTTGACTGGGAAAAACAAAAGTTTGCATTTCTGACCGGGCTGGGCTTGAAAAAAACGAGTGCATTGTTCAGTAACCTCGAAGTGTCGGGGCTCTCTGATGATGCCAACCAAAGTTATGCTGTGCTGAACTGGATCAATGAGCACATTGAGCAGTTGGAGAGCGAGGGCTTTGAAATTGAGCAGCAGACCGGGCAGAAGCGATTTGTAATCGGTGCCAATAAGATTGACCTCGAAGTGAAAGAGGGCAATGACTGGTTCGATATTTATGCGATCGTCTACTTTGGGAAATATCAGATCCCATTTATAGAACTAAAGCAGCATATCTTGCATAAACGGCGGGAATTTACCCTTCCAGACGGGGAAGTTGCGATTATACCTGACAAATGGTTTGCACAGTATGGTACACTTTTCAGTCTGGCAGAATCGGGCAAAGGCCTTAAGCTGAAGAAACACCACATCGGCCTGGTGAATGATCTGGCGGAAGACAGTATTACAAATGTGACCCTTCAGCGGAAGCTTCAAAGACTGAACGACTTTGAGCAAATTGACGACACCCATTTGCCTGTTCACTTTAAGGGTGATCTGCGCAGTTACCAGAAAGCCGGGTACAACTGGTTCGGTTTTCTGCGTGAGTACAACTTTGGCGGGTGCCTGGCCGACGACATGGGTCTGGGTAAAACCGTTCAGACACTGGCCATGCTGCAGAAGGTAAAGGAAGAGAATGAGCAGAATAACAGCCACCACCCTTCACTCATCATTATGCCAACCTCACTGATCCACAACTGGACGAACGAGGCAAAAAAATTCACCCCGAAGCTGAAGATTCTGGCGCATACGGGAACAAACCGGTCAAAAGACCTCTCGCTGTTTGCTAAACACGACCTGATCATTACAACCTATGGGGTAACCCGTATTGATATCGGCTTGCTCGAAAACTTTTACTTCAACTACGTAATCCTTGACGAAAGCCAGAATATAAAAAACCCGGGATCGAAATCTTTTAAGTCGGTAAGGGCACTAAAGTCAAAATACAGGCTTATTCTAAGCGGAACGCCCGTAGAAAATTCTGTCGGCGATCTGTGGCCCCAGCTTACCTTCCTGAATCCGGGACTGCTCGGTTCGCAGGCTTTCTTTTATGAAGAGTATGTTCAGGCAATCGAAAAAAAGAAGGATGAGGAGAAGGCAAGGAAACTTCAGAGCATTATTAAACCTTTCGTGCTCAGAAGAACCAAAGAACAGGTTGCAGCAGAACTGCCGCCAAAAACCGAACAGGTTTTTTATTGCGATATGAGTGAGGATCAGGCAGCCTATTACGAAAAGACAAAGTCTGCGTACCGGAATGACCTGCTTGAAAGTATGGACAATGGTACTTTTGCACAAAAACAGGTGCAGTTGCTGCAGGGACTGACCGCGCTGAGGCAATTGGCCAATCACCCGCTTATGATTGATGCCGGGTATACCGCCGACTCAGGTAAATTTGAAAACGTAATCCATACCCTTGATAATGTCTTGAAAGGTGGCCATAAGGTGCTGGTGTTTTCTCAGTTTGTAAAACACCTGGACATATTCAGGAGGTACTTCGAAAAAGAACAGATCCCATTTGCTTACCTGGACGGGGGTACACGCAACCGTGGTGAGGTGGTCTCGGCCTTTCAGGAAAACAAGCAGCTCAAGGTTTTCCTGATCTCTTTAAAGGCCGGTGGCGTAGGACTTAACCTGACTCAGGCCGATTATGTATTTATTCTCGATCCCTGGTGGAACCCCGCGGTTGAACAGCAGGCAATTGATCGTACGCACCGCATCGGGCAGGAAAAGAAAGTGTTCATTTACAAGTTCATTGCGAAAGACACGGTAGAGGAAAAGATCCTTGCCCTGCAGCAAAGAAAGAAGTCGCTGGCCAGTGCCCTGATCACCACAGAAGAAAGCTTTATCAAATCGCTCACAAAAGACGATATCCGCGAAATTCTAAGTTAGGCATTGAGCCGGAGTATGCTGCTGAAACTTAAAAAAAGAAGATGCCCAGAACCTTTTGAAGACAATGTTGTTTGCTAAATAAGGAATTCTAAAATATTTGGTTATGACAAAGGAAACAAAAATACTTACTGGCGTACTGGCCGGAGCCGCTCTGGGTGCAGTGGCCGCACTGTTGATCACAACAAGTAAGAATGATAATATAACATCAAAGGTAAGCGACTGGTTCTGCGACCTTTTTGATTCTTCAAAAGATAAAATCTCACACCTTGCAGACAAAGTTACATCTGCTGCAAGTGATGTTGCCGACAAAGCAAAAGATAAATACAGCGATCTGAAAGCTTAAAAAAACACTGATCAACTTCAGAAAAAGAGAAATCCATCCAGGTTTCTCTTTTTCTTTGCCACCTATTTAACCATATATGCATCTAACTTTTCATGGTGCTGCCCGCACCGTTACGGGCAGCAAACACCTGCTCGAACTTAACGACGGAACGTCGGTTCTGCTCGATTGCGGAATGTTCCAGGGCATGGGCCAGGTAACCGACAAATTGAATGGCTACTTTGGCTTTAACCCCGCGCGGGTAGATTATGTTGTACTTAGCCATGCGCACATTGACCATTGCGGCCTTCTGCCGCGACTGGTTTCAGAAGGTTTTGATGGCCGGATATTCGCCACCGCCCCCACTATGGCATTGTGCAGAATCCTTCTGCTTGATTCTGCACGGATCCAGGAGCAGGACGCTGAATACCATAACCGGAAAAGTAAGCAGCAGGAGGAACCACTATATACCGAAGAAGACGTGAATAAAACGATGTCGCTCTTCAAGATTGTTGATTACAATACAGATTTTAAAATCAATGATTCCATCTCGCTGCGGTTTACGGATGTTGGCCATGTGGTTGGAAGCGCCGCCGTGCACTTATCGATTAACGAAGACGGAAAGACGACGCGCCTGTCGTTCAGCGGCGATGTTGGCCGCTATGGCGATCTTCTGTTGAAGAGCCCGCAGCAATTTTCACAGGCCGATTACATCATCATGGAATCGACATATGGTGACAGTCTGCATAAAGACCTCGAGCCGATTGAAAACGCATTGCTGGAATACATCAGGCAAACCTGCGAGGTCAAGAAAGGCAAACTGATCATACCTGCTTTCAGCGTAGGCCGTACACAGGAGGTACTGTATGCGCTGAACGGGCTGGAACTGAAGGGTAAACTTCCCGATGTTCCATACTTCGTAGATAGTCCGCTGTCGCTTCAGGCAACAGAAGTGCTTAAAGATCATCCTGAAGTTTACAACAACGGCGTGAAAGAGGTCATGAAGCGCGACGACGATCCGTTCTCTTTCAAGGGGCTGAAATTTATCGAACGTGTTGAAGAATCAAAGGCGCTGACCGCAGACCCGAGACCATGTGTTGTAATCTCTGCCTCTGGTATGGCTGAAGCCGGAAGGGTTAAACACCATATCAGAAATTGCATCAGCAACAGAAAAAACACCATTTTGCTTGTGGGCTATTGCGAGCCTACATCGCTGGGTGGCCGCCTCATAGCCGGCGAAAAGGAAGTCGACATTTTTGGCGAACATTTTCAGGTCCAGGCAGAAGTAGGTGCTATCAAATCGATGAGCGCCCATGGCGATTATGAAGATCTGCTTCACTTCCTCGCCTGCCAGGAACCCGAAAAGGTGAGGCAGCTGTTTCTGGTACACGGGGAATACGATGTGCAGCAAAATTTTGCCCAGCGCCTGCGCGACAAAGGGTTTAAACATATTACTATTCCGGAGTACCACGAACGCTTCGAGCTCCAGGCCGGTTCATAGTTTTTAGCGCCGCGCCGTGCGTACGCCGGTGCACGCGTTATTTTCCATAAACAATCCTCATCTTTACAGCATGGACGTTTACGGTAAAGCCCTTCTCGATTTTTATACAACAGGCCATGCGGAAACCTTGTGGTTGAATAACTCTTACGGCGAACCGGAAGAAATGCCCGTTGATGTTTTCTTTCGGAAGAAGAACGAAATGCCGCAGCTTGAGCTGATTGCTATGCGCATGTGTCGCGGCAGCATTCTTGATATCGGCGCAGGCGCAGGTAGTCATGCGCTTGCGCTGCAGCGCGACGGAAAAGATGTGACAGCCATTGATGTATCTGAAGGATGTGTGGAGGTCATGAAGAAACGTAAAGTGAAAAAAGCCCTTCAGGGGGATGTCTTCCGGTATAAGGGTAGGAAGTTCGATACCCTGCTGCTGCTCATGAATGGCATTGGCCTCTGTGGTACTGTTAACGGTTTCAACGATTTTCTCCGTCATATACCTGCTTTGCTTGCTCCTGGCGGACAAGTAATTTTTGACTCTTCCGATATCCGCTATCTTTACGATGACCTGGATATGCCGGCTTCGGCGTACTATGGGGAAATTTCCTACCAGTACACATACAAAGGCGAAAAAGGCAGCTGGTTTAACTGGCTTTATTTGGATCAGGACCTGCTGAAAAAACTTGCAAATGCCGCCGGCTGGAATTGTGAAATCCTTTTTGATGATGGTGAGGATCAGTTTCTGGTTCAACTGACACTGAAGACCGATGAAAAGGAAGCTTCATATCTTTGAGTTTCCGAGTAACCTCGGATTAAAGCAACTTGCCGACCGGGAGCCTGGTGTTGCACGGCTGACTGCACGCCTGCGCGAAGTCGGACTGCATGAGGCCCTGCATCCGGCTGCCGTTACAACCCTGCCCGGACTCCCATATACAATGGACCTCGATCCTGCAACAGGCATCAGAAATGCGCCGGCCATCCGCAGTTATGCATTACAGCAGGCAGCGGTGCTGGCAGATCCGCTGCAAGCGGGCACCTTCTGTTTCATTATTGGCGGAGATTGCAGTATACTTATTGGAAGTGCCCTGGCGTTAAGGCGTCTGGCGAACTGTGCCCTGTTTTTTCTGGATGGCCATACTGATTTTGTAACGCCAGAGGCTTCTGCTACCGGCGGCGCTGCAGGCATGGACCTTGCGCTTGTAACCGGGCATGGGCCGGCACTTCTTAGCTCGATAAACGGCCTGGGTCCTTACTTTCAGGAAAACCTGACCTGGTGCGTGGGCAACAGGTACTTTGACGCTGAGTACCTCGCACCCATGGAGAAATCCGGAATGACCTACCTGGATCTGCCGGGTTTACGTGAAATGGGAATCACCGTTTGCGCATCCGCATTTATCGACTTTGTAACCGAAAAGCAGGCACAACGTTTTTTTATTCATCTGGATGCTGATGTACTCGATAACCTGTTAATGCCGGCTGTAGACAGCCCGCAGGAAGGCGGCCTGCGTTACGACGAGCTTGAAGAGTTGCTCGTAACGCTCATTGCCGATCCGCGCTGTGCGGGAATTGAGGTGACCATCCTGGATCCCGACCTTGATCCTGAGAAAAAATATTCCAAAGCATTCGCCGAAGTGCTGGTCCATATCATGCATTCAGCCGGTTTGGTGTCAGATCAGCAAACCGTCAAATTCTGACAGACGAAAAGTCAAAAAACGCTCCCGGACCTGACAGCTGGTCTGGTCACTGTATATTTGAATATGCAGAAGATAAAGCTTAGTGTACTGGACCAGTCGCCGGTGCGTAAAAGTGCCACGGCCCGTCGCGCAATTGAAGAAACTACACTGTTGGCGCAGCATACAGAAGGGTTAGGTTACCATCGGTTCTGGGTGTCTGAACACCACAATACGGGTAGCCTGGCCGGCTCTACCCCTGAAATCCTTATCGCACATCTGGCTAACCACACGAGCAGGATCCGGCTTGGTTCAGGCGGAATCATGCTGCCCAACCATAGCGCATTAAAAGTTGCAGAAAGTTTCCGATTGCTGGAGACGATGCATCCCGGCCGGATCGATCTTGGTATAGGCCGTGCACCCGGAACAGATCGCATCACCGCGTCAATGCTAAATCCTTCGAACAATTTCAGTGAGCAGGATTTCGTTGCACAGCTAAACGATCTTGGAAACTTTTTTCATGATATTCCTGACCAGGGCAATCTGAATGGCAGGGTCAAAGCGATTCCGGTAGCAGAAACGGTTCCGGCCCAATGGATCTTAAGCAGCAGCGGCCAAAGCGCGCTTTTCGCGGCGCATTTTGGTATGGGCTTTTCATTTGCACATTTTATCAATCCGAACGGGGGCCCTCAGGCTGTCCAGTATTATCGCGAACATTTCCGGCCTTCGGCAGATCTTGCAGCGCCCCAGGCCAATGCAGCCCTGTTTGTTTTTTGCTCGGAGGATGAGGAGAAAGTAAGACAACAATCGGCGCTGATGGCACATCGCTTCCTTCAGCTTGAGAAAGGTCAGGGTTTAAGCTCTTTTGGTTTTGATGATATCAGAGATGTAGTCTATACACCCGCCGAACAGGAGCGTATTGATTATAATAAACAACGCATGGTGAGCGGAACACCTGAAGAGGTAAAGGAACGTTTAACGGAGCTGGCAGAAGCATATCAGGTTGACGAGTTAATGGCCGTTACCATCACCGAACATTTTGAAGACAGGCTGTCGTCTTACGAATTATTAGCGAAATTGTTTCTTTAGTAGCGGATTGAGGCATCATATTGCCCTAACTTCAGATTGTTAGTTGCAGTGGCGGTCAGCGATCCATCTGCGCTGAAAAGAAGCCCGTTATCAGCTTAAATACCTGCTCATAGCTGCCCATTGGCAGTGTTTCGGCCTTGTCGTTTATATCATGATAGGCCTGCGTACCGCCCATGGTATACAAGAAGAAGGCAGGCACATTTTTCTCTGAGAAATGATAGTGATCGCTGTTCGCGGCCTTCCCGCGCCGGGCAAGTTTTGAAAACAGGTTTCCAGAATTATTTATGCGTTCCAATTCGGCAAAAGCCTCTGGGTAAACTGTTGCATTCACGACGGTCGCGCCGTCAACACCGGTGCCTACCAGATCAAGGTTAAGCAGAAATCGAATCGAACTTAAAGGGACGAGCGGATTCTCTGTAAAGTACTTTGAACCGATCAGTCCGGCTTCTTCACCTGCAAAGAAAAGAAAAGCGATGCTGTATGCCGGCGGATTTTCTGCGTAGTGCCTTGCAAGACTGAGCAGGGTTGCCACGCCACTTGCGTTGTCATTCGCGCCGGGAAACCATGTGTTACTACCCATACTACCCAGATGGTCATAGTGTGCGCTCAATACCAGTACAGAATCAGGCCGACGCGTTCCTCTGACCATTCCGCAGACATTTGCCGCCTCGAACGCAGGAAGAAACCGGTTTTCAATATTCATTGAAAAATTTTCCGGTTCTGTTTTCAGACGTGTTCTGTCAAGATAGATAACCGTATAAGGCTCAACGGAACTGGAAACAGACCATGTTAACTTATTCTGAAGGACAAAAATGGTTTTCGTCGCTGCTGAGAGATAGGTTACACTGTCTTTCTTTTCAAGCGATGCATTTTCAATTCGCTGTCCGGTACTTTCGTTGCCCACAAGGAAATCGAGGCCGGGAACGAGACTTTTGCCATTTAACCGGAGTTCCATGGCACCAGGAAAGGTATTCACAGGGTAGCTGAAATGTTGCAGGTAAGAGGGGCCATTCATTGGTGCCACACCAGACTTTTCAAGGTTTTTTGCAATGTATGCCGCTGCCTTTTTCATGCCATCGCGGGTATAGCCCCGCCCCCAGAACGCTTCAGAGCTAAGCGTCTTTACCTGTTCAATGGTCTGTGGCCGGTCCTGGGCTATTGCCTGAGTGGCCGATAAGAAAAACAGAAATATAAACAGGCGCGTGCTGGAAAACATAGAAGCTATTTCCTGCTAAGATACTGTCTGGCAGCACTCGTGCAAAAAATAGCTTTTATGCGGATATCCTGAGCGGTTTGTCAGGTGGTGGTGGATTCCCTAAAATTTATAAGCAACACCGAGACGGAAATTCCGCGGAGCTTCGGCCTGCCAATAGTAGGCACTCAGCCAGGAGTAGTATGAACCGCTGTACAGGTAAGCGTCGAGCAGATTGTACACATTCGCATTAATACGTACTTTATTGTTCTCCCAGAACAGGCCGCCATCAACCTTAACGTAATTGGGCAGGCGTTGCAGACCTACACTCCAGGTATCAGTAGCGCGATCGGCAAGATAGGTTACACCGCCCGATATACCGGTACCTTTCAGTGCACCCCGGGTCAGGTTGTAACTAACCCAGGCATTAGCAGTGTGTTTCGCAAAGCCGGGAACGACATCGCCAACGCTCATGCCGGTTACCCCGGGAGCCAGCTCGGTTACTTTCGAATCTGTGTAAGCATAGTTTGCAGTAATTTTAAGGCCGTTTAACACGGTTCCGCGAACGTCGAATTCGATACCCTGGGCACGTTTTTCACCGAGTACAATGCTCAGACCGGAATTTGGCGAGCTGTTCGGATCGGCTGTGAGTTCATTTTGCTTCAGGATCCGGTACACAGAAACTGAAGTATTCCAGCTTCCATCGAACCAGTCTTTTTTCAAACCGAGTTCCATATTGTTTCCGGTAATGGGCTTAACCGACCCGCCGCCTGCCAGCTGACCGTTTTGCGGAATAAAGGCCTGGTCGTACAAAGCGTAAAACGAAGCGCTGCGGTCTATAGAATAACTTAATCCGGCGCGCGGTGTAAAGTGCCTCGCTTGTTGATCAGGGCCACCCCAGGCAGACTGTTTTACCCAGGTATACCGGCCGGCCAGCGTTAAGCGCAGACGGTTGTCAAAAAAACCGAGTTCATCCTGGAGGTAGGCCGCCGCGTAGCGCTGGTCCATCAGGCCGCCTGCCGTTTTGGCCCGCTCAGAAAGCGGTGTCTGGCGGTCAAAGTTTGCAAAACCGTTTGGCGGCATACCATAGTCTGGATTGTTGAGGTAAAAAGGATCAGAGTCGATATCAAGATCGTGCGATTGTCCCCAGTCTGCTTCATAGTCTTTCCGGCCAACGTCAAAGCCGCCCAGGATACGGTGCTGCACACCGCCCGTCATGGCTGTTCCGGTGGCAAATAACTGACCTAAGGTCATTTCGCTGGCAGCATCCCAGATAGCCATATTTCTGATAATTGACCCGTCGGCATTTACCTTGCTTGGCCACGAGCTTGTACCGACCTGGTTGTAATTGAAGTAAGAACCCTGTGCTGTAAGTTTCCATGACTGGCCCATCTTCTGCTCAAACATCAGGTAGGCACTGTGGTCGTTGATACGTGTAGGCTGAATACCCGCATTCGTCATTGTGAATGATGCGGGCGCCGTAGCATAGCCCCCCGGCCCAAATACATAGAATGAACCTACCTCACTCATTTTAGCATTTTGCAAGGTATATTCCGCGGTGATTTTTGTGTTTTCAGTAGGCTGATATGAAATGACCGGAGCAAAACTGTACCGGTTATTGAATTCAAAATCCCGGAAAGACTTTTTGTTCTGGCCGGCCATATTCAGACGGTAGAGCAGTTTACCGTCTTTTGTTGCCTTTCCATCCAGATCAATAGCTGTACGGAACATGTCAAAGCTACCCAAAGTTACCGTAGCCTCACCTTTCGACTGTCCGGTAGGTTTTTTAGTTACCACGTTGTAAAGGCCGCTCGGATCTCCGGTTGCCAGCATAAAACCAGCCGGTCCTTTTACAAACTCAATATGATCTACGAAGCTCATGTCTTCTGTCAATGGGCCCCAGTAAGAAGCCACGACATTGAAGCCGTTTCTGAATGCCTGGATCTGCGAGCCACGCATGGTGATGTTGGTATACATGTCTCCCCAGTGTTCAACACGTACGGCACCACTCACGTTCCTGATCAGGCCATCGCTCATGCTTACAACCTGCTGTTGCGCAAGATCTGCTGAGCTGACCAACTGGATGTTTTGAGGAACCTCAAGCAGGGGTGTATTCAGACGCAGCGAACTTGAAGGTGTTGGCGACTGCGTTCTGCGGCGGCCGGCAATGTTCACCTCGTCAAGGAACTGTTTGTCTTCCTGCAGCGTGAAGTCGATTGATTTCTGGTCGCCATCAGCAAGGACAATAGTTTTTTCCTGACTGTTAAGGCCGATAGCAGAAACTTTGATTACGTAAGAACCAGGTTTGATCCGGGTAAGCGTATATCTGCCCCCCGCATCTGTACTCGTTGCATTACCCTTACCTTTCAGGCTTACGGTAACGCCCGGCGCAACATGGCCATCGGCTGTCGAGACAGTTCCTGAGAGTGTGGCATTCTGACCAAATGCTGTCGCGGCAAATACGGCAAAAATAAATGTTAATAAAGATCTTATCATTGTTTATTTGGACTAATTCTAAATTGATTGCAATGTTAGGGACAAATATTTAGTTGCGCAAGAAAAAGTTGAATTTTAGCCAGGCAGTTCAAGCTGTGTACGTTCAATACACTGATGGCAGAGCGGATAACAGTGCGAAGATGACAGGTCAATATTGAGGAGCGGGATTTGAGTAAATTAAAACATTGCGAGTCCGACAATGAACGTTATCAAATTCACCAATTTTTGTAAAAAAAACTTCAAGGAGTTGCTTAACTCAGAATTTATTTAAACATTTGCATCACAATACCGTTAACACTGAATTGAAGAGGCAAAATACATATTTGATAACAGCGATGCAGGCTACTCCAAAAAGTCTGGTTTTATCATTTATGTGCCGGCGAACTCCGGTTCTCGTAGCTCCCAGATTCCGGCAACATTATACGAACCGTATTTGAATCGTTTAGGCCGGCCGATCAAAGACAATGGATAAGTTCCAATATCCACCCACTCAATTAATCCGAATTATAATTTTTCTTCGTTATCATTATCAATGAATATTAACGAATTCATCGTGCAGGTTGCACTTCCTGAGCATCGTGTATTTGCAGAAGAAATCTGTGATGAGATGGAAGTCTCAGCAAAAGCCAGAGGCACAGGTATTGCAAAGCGTTCTCCGGAATATGTAGCCGGTAAAATGGCTGAAGGGAAAGCCGTTATTGCATTTCATCAGGATGGCACATGGGCAGGCTTCTGTTATATTGAAACCTGGAGCCATGGGCAGTTCGTTGCCAACTCAGGTTTGATTGTGAACCCTGCATTCAGGAAGGTCGGTCTTGCACACGCCATCAAATACAAAATTTTCGAACTCTCGAGGCAAAAGTACCCGAAAGCAAAAATTTTCGGGCTTACTACCGGCCTGGCAGTCATGAAGATCAATTCTGACCTCGGCTATGAACCGGTAACCTATTCTGAGCTTACCCAGGATGAAGAGTTCTGGAAAGGCTGCCAGAGTTGTGTAAACTTCGAAATTCTTAAATCGAAAGATCGCAAAAACTGCATGTGCACCGCCATGCTATACGATCCTGCAACGCAGAAGCATGACGCAGCGAAACGCTTCGCTGAAGAACTGCAGCGAAAACCCAAACTTTACGAGCGCTTCATGCGCATAAAACAGCGCCTGGTCCTAAAGCCAAAGCCTAAAAACCCCGGCATGAAGGTGCTTTTATTTTTGTTTACCTTTTTATTTAAATAGCTGATAATGAAGAAAAAAGTTGTTTTGGCATTCAGCGGGGGACTTGATACCTCGTTCTGTTGTATTTACCTGGCTCAGGAAAGAGGACTGGAGGTGCATTCTGTTATCGTTAATACCGGCGGTTTCAGCGAAGATGAACTTCAGGAAATCGAAAGCCGCGCGTATGCACTTGGTGTGGCTTCTCATGCCGTTGTAGATGAAACAGAAAACTATTACCAAAGCTGCATCCGCTTCCTGGTATTTGGCAACGTTCTGAAAAACGCAACCTATCCTTTATCAGTGAGTGCCGAGCGTGTAAGTCAGGCAACAGCTATAGCCAATTACGTTAAAAAGATTGGTGCAGACTATGTAGCGCATGGGAGTACCGGTGCCGGCAACGATCAGGTTCGTTTTGACATGATCTTCAATATCCTGATCCCGGGTGTTGAAATTATCACCCCGATCCGCGACCTGAAATTATCACGCGAAGCGGAGATTACATATCTGCATGAGCACGGTGTTGAATTTAACGCCGAAAAAGCAAAATATTCAATCAACAAAGGTCTTTGGGGAACTTCTGTAGGTGGTAAAGAAACACTTACTTCTCATGATACATTGCCGGAAGAGGCCTGGCCAACGCAGGTTACAGAGACCGCGCCAAAAAGGCTTGAGCTGAGCTTCCGCAAAGGCGAGCTGGTCGGCATAGATGGCGAAAAAATGGAGCCTGTACGTGCCATCCAAAAGTTGCAGGCCATTGCCCAGCCTTTTGGCGTTGGACGCGATATTCACGTTGGCGATACAATTATTGGAATTAAAGGCCGAGTAGGTTTTGAAGCTGCCGCACCCCTTGTCATTATCAAGGCGCACCACACGCTCGAGAAACATACACTTACCAAATGGCAGTTAAGCTGGAAAGAGCAGCTTGCTTCGTTTTATGGCAACTGGCTTCACGAGGGGCAGTTCCATGATCCGATTATGCGCGATATTGAGGCCTTTTTGCTTAATACACAGCAGACTGTCAGCGGAAAAGTATTTGTAGAGCTTCAGCCTTATCGCTTTCAGGTAATCGGTATCGAATCTGACCACGATCTGATGAGCAATAAATTCGGTAGTTATGGCGAAATGAACAATGCCTGGAGCGGTGATGATGTGAAAGGCTTTTCGAAAATATTTGGCAACCAGGTTATGATCTGGCACAAGGTAAACCAGGATAATTAACAATTAACGGGTTTATCTTAAGCCACAACAACTCTGATACATGGTAAATAACTCCGAAAAAATAAGAGCAGGTATTGTCGGCGGCGCCGGATATACAGGCGGCGAGCTTTTACGCATCCTGGTACACCATCCGAAAGTAGACATCACTTTTGTGCACAGCAACAGCAATGCAGGAAACCCTGTTTCTGACGTGCATACAGACCTGCTTGGTGATACCGATCTCGTTTTCAGTGATCATCTTTCAGACGATATTGATGTGCTGTTTCTATGCGTGGGGCATGGCGATGCGAAAAAGTTCCTGGATGCAAATACAGTTGCAGATAAAATAAAGATTATCGACCTCTCTCAGGATTTCCGTTTGCAAAAAAACGCAGAGCTGGCAGGACGAAAATTCGTTTATGGTTTACCTGAACTGAACCGTCAATCAATTGCTGAGGCAGACAATATTGCCAATCCGGGGTGTTTTGCCACCTGCATACAACTGGCCCTGTTGCCTCTGGCTGCTAAGGGTTTGTTGAAAGGCGAGCTGCACATTAATGCAACTACCGGATCTACCGGCGCAGGTCAAAGCCTGTCGGCGACGTCGCACTTCAGCTGGCGAAATAACAACCTTTCGATATACAAAGCTTTTGGCCATCAGCACCTGAATGAAATAGGTGAGAGTATCAAACAGCTGCAGCCCGGATTCACTGAAGCCGTCAACTTTATCCCGCAAAGGGGCGATTTTACCCGCGGCATCCTTGCGGCGGTATATCTTGACAGCGACCTTACCGGGGAGGAAGCAATTGCGTTGTATGAAAAATATTATGCCGGCCACCCCTTTACGCACGTAAGTCGCAAAAATATCGACCTGAAACAAGTGGTAAACACAAACAAAGCGCTTCTGCATGTGGAGAAGCATGGGGGTAAATTGTTTATTATCAGTATTATAGATAACCTGCTGAAAGGCGCAAGTGGCCAGGCCGTTCAAAATATGAATCTCCTGTTCGGCCTTGACGAAAGAGAGGGGTTGAAGTTGAAAGCGGGAGGGTTTTAAGTTGAAAGATAAAAAGTAGAAAGTTAAAAGTTTCTTGCTTAAAAAATAATCTCAGGCAAATGCAGAATTACAAAGATCTTCTGGTTTGGCAGCGTGCTCACAAACTTGTGCTGCTGATTTATGAGGTTTGTAGCGGCTTTCCAAGAGAAGAAGACTATGCACTGGTGCGTCAATTGAAAAGAGCTGCCTACTCGATTCCTGTCAACATTGCTGAAGGATCGGGCCGCCTTTCAAAAAAAGATTTCGCTCACTTCTTACAAATAGCATTAGGGTCAGTTCATGAACTTGAATATCTGGTTTTGTTAGCTAAGGATCTGTCGTTTTTGGCAAAAGAACGCTTTGAAATACTCAATCAGGAGATAAATGAAATTAAAGCTATGCTGATTGTTTTTATAAAAAAGATACGGCAATGATCAGTCATTGCCTATATGCCGATCTGGAGACATCGATACAGTTGTCGATCCCAATTTACAAAGATGATAGAGACTCAAGCTCTCAACTTCTGATTTAAACTTTTGACTTTAAACTTTAAACTTTCAACCATGCATTTATTCGACGTTTATCCACTTAACGATATAGAAATTACCAAGGCTGCAGGCAGTTCTGTCTGGGATGCCGATGGACAGGAATACCTTGACCTGTACGGTGGTCATGCGGTTATCTCTATCGGGCATACGCATCCGCACTACGTTTCCAGGCTTACCGAACAACTTAATAAGGTTGGGTTTTACTCAAACTCGGTAAAGATTCCTCTCCAGCAGCAGCTCGCAGAGAAACTTGGTCAGGTTTCTGGCAAGCCCGATTACCAGCTTTTTTTATGTAATTCTGGCGCAGAAGCCAATGAGAACGCGCTCAAACTGGCCTCATTTTATAATAACAGGAAAAAAATCGTTGCCTTTAAAGGCGCGTTTCACGGACGAACGTCGCTAGCGGTAGCGGCTACAGACAATCCGAAGATTGTTGCACCTGTCAACGAAACAGACAACGTTATTTTTCTTCCCCACAACAATGAGGTAGCGCTCGAAGAAGCCTTTGCCGCACACGGCCATGAAATTGCCGCGGTAATCATTGAAGGAATCCAGGGTGTCGGTGGCATTAAAGAAGCCTCGAAAACGTTCTTGCAAAAGATCAGGTCGCTTTGCGACGAATATAACGCTGTTTACATAGCTGACAGCGTACAATGTGGATATGGGCGTACCGGCGATTTTTATTCGCATGATTATGCCGGCGTTCAGGCAGACGTTTACACTATGGCGAAGGGAATGGGCAACGGCTTTCCCGTTGCGGGCATCTCGATCGCACCAAAATTCAAACCCTGGCATGGCATGCTGGGAACCACCTTTGGCGGCAATCATCTGGCCTGCGCAGCGGCACTCGCGGTTCTGGAGGTTATTGAACAGGATAACCTGATACAGAATGCAAAAGAAACCGGCGACTATCTGATCGGCGAATTGCGAAAAATTCAGGAAATAACCGAGGTACGCGGAAGAGGTCTGATGATTGGAATTGAGCTTCCCGAGTCGTTGGCTCAGGTTAAAAAGAACCTGCTGTTCAGGCACCGAATCTTTACCGGTGAAGCAAAACCAAACGTAATCAGGCTATTGCCTGCTTTGAACCTGAGCAAAGAACAAGCCGACGCTTTTCTTGATGCATTAAAAGCCGAACTCGCAGTACAGACACAATAACCGAACTAAATCAGCACAGGCACCAAAATTACAGTTTGGTGCCTTGTTCTTACCTAATCAAGACTATGAAACTATTTTCTTCCGTTCACGACGTAACAGATATCAAACAATTTGTCCAGGATGCACTCGATCTGAAAGCGGCTCCGCATGCACACGCAGAACTGGGCCGGAACAAGACCCTGGGACTGGTTTTTATGAACCCAAGCCTGCGCACGCGGTTGAGTACACAGAAGGCAGCCCTGAATCTTGGTATGACTGTGATCGTGATGAACATGGACAAGGAGGGCTGGGCACTTGAGACACAGGATGGCATGATCATGAATGGTACAACGGTAGAGCATATACGCGAAGCCGCTGCTGTGATGGGGCAATATTGCGACATTCTTGGACTACGGTCGTTCCCGAAGCTACAAAATAAGGAAGAAGATTACAGCGAAGATTTTTTTAACAAATTTGTAAAGTATTGCGGCGTGCCGGTTGTTAGTCTCGAAAGTGCTACGCGACATCCGTTGCAGAGTTTTACCGACCTGATTACCATTCGTGAAACCTGGAAAGGCAACGGCAAACCAAAAGTTGTTCTTGCCTGGGGCCCGCACGTTAAGGCCCTGCCACAGGCCGTTCCGAACTCTTTTGCAGAGTGGATGAGCAAGGCACAGGAGGAAGGTTTGGTTGATTTCACGATCGCTCATCCCGAAGGATACGAACTTGACGGGCAGTTCACGCAGGGAGCTGAAATTGTACACGACCTTGATGCCGCGTTGCACGGTGCTGATTATGTGTATGTAAAAAACTGGAGCAGCTATCAGGACTATGGCAAGGTGCTCCCGGTTTCCGGCAACTGGATGTTAGACAATCAGAAATTAAAGCAAACCAATAACGCCGGTGTCATGCATTGCCTTCCGGTAAGGCGCGACCTTGAACTTGCCGCAGAGGTGCTCGACGGTCCGAATTCACTCGTTATACAGGAAGCTGGTAACCGCCTTTGGGCAGCGCAGGCTGTATTGAAAAAAATGCTCAGTTAATACTCCCGACAGGTCATGAACAAAGAGAAACTTACAATTATCAAGATCGGCGGAAACGTCATAGACAATTCTGAGAATCTGCATAATTTTCTTCAGGACTTTACTGCCCTGCCAGGTTATAAGATTCTGGTGCATGGAGGCGGTAAGGTAGCAACCGACATGGCGAAATCTCTCGGTATTGAAGCTACCATGGTTGAAGGCAGGCGCGTTACTGATATTGAGATGCTTCGTGTCGTAACGATGGTGTATGCCGGACTGATCAACAAAAATATGGTTGCACAACTTCAGGCTCGCGGTTGCAATGCGATCGGGCTGAGTGGTGCTGACGGGAATATCATCCGAGCTACGAAACGGCCGGTGGGCGACATTGACTATGGCTTTGTGGGTGATCTGGGTGATGATGCCATTGCGGCCGACACACTCTCCAGCCTGCTTCAGGCCGGTCTTGTACCGGTATGTTGTGCCATTACCCATGATGGCGACACCCAGTTATTGAATACGAACGCAGACACCATTGCTTCGGCGCTGGCCGTTGGCATGTCTACGTTGTTCGATACCAGCCTGGTGTACTGCTTTGAAAAGAAAGGTGTGCTTCGCGATGTGAATGATGACGATACGGTGGTACGCGAGATTAGAGCTGCAGAGTTTGAGTCGCTCAAAGCCGACGGAACGGTAGCCGGCGGAATGATCCCCAAGCTGCACAATGCTTTCGAGGCCATTAAAAAAGGTGTTGAAGCCGTTTATATTGGGAAAGCCGACGAACTGAGCGAACTAAGCAGCGCCAGGTTTGGCACCAGAATGATCGGATAGCTTCTGAAGTCAGATTGACGAAGAATGGCTGTCGCCGCCTGATAGCTGCCTGCGGCTGAGTAAACCTGAAACTAAACAACCTCCGGTCACTGCCGGAACCTACATACCGAACCATGAAAAAAATAGCAATTATCGGAAGCGGCAACATTGGTCTTTCGCTCGCCAGGGGCCTTGTTAAGGCAAACTATGCGGTTGCATCCGGCATTACCCTGACCAGGCGGAACCTCAACCATCTCAGCGCCTACGCAGAAGAAGGGTTTAATGTGTCTTCAGACAACGCTGCAGCAGTTTCAAATGCAGAAGTCGTGATTCTGGCAGTGCTGCCCCAGCAGCTGAACAATGTGCTCGAAGACATCATTCCGCAGGTGCGCCCGGACCATGTGTTTATTTCGGTTATCTCCGGGGTAAGCTGTGCTGCTGTCAGAGAGCAGCTGGGTACATCTGTTCAGGTCGTCAGGGCCATGCCGAATACCGCGATAGCCATTGGCCAGTCAATGACGTGTATTGCCAGCGACAACGCTTCTGCAGAGAACATAGCAGATGTTATGCGGATGTTTGAAACAGTGGGAGCCGTGGTAAAGATCAATGAAGAACTGATGACCTCTGCCACTGCCTTGTGCGCCTGCGGAACGGCATTTTTTCTTCGCGCTATCCGCGCAGCATCCCAGGGAGGTGTTGAAATCGGTTTTCATGCTGACGAAGCGCTTAAAATGGCTGTTCAGACCGCAAAGGGTGCTGCAGATTTGTTATTATTACACCAAAGCCATCCCGAATCAGAGATAGATAAAGTAACTTCGCCAAAAGGTTGTACCATTGCCGGACTTAACGAAATGGAGCATAACGGCTTTAGTTCATCACTCATTAAAGGCATCAAACTTTCAGCTGACAAAGCCGGAAGCCTGTATACAAAAGAATAAACCGGCTCTGTGCCGATGGCATAGAACCGAACAAAAAAATTATGCTGCAAACCATACAAAAAGAGGCGCTCGATCTGCTGCGTCAGCTTATCCGCATCCAGTCTTTCAGTAAAGAGGAAGACCGCACAGCAAATCTGATCGCTCAATTTCTTCAGGAACGCGGAATCCCGGTAAACCGGAAACTCAACAATGTCTGGGCTTATAACAAATATTTCGATCCGAAAAAGCCAACCGTGTTATTAAACTCGCATCATGATACGGTTAAGCCCAATTCCGGCTACACCCGCGATCCATATGATGCGGCAATCGAAGACGATAAACTTTTTGGCCTTGGCAGTAATGATGCGGGGGGGTGCCTGGTCTCATTAATCGGTACGTTCCTCTACTTCTATGAACAGGAAAACCTCAGCTATAACATTTGCCTGGCCGCAACCGCAGAAGAAGAGATATCCGGCAACAATGGTCTTGAACTGGTTCTTCCCGATTTGGGCGATCTGGAATTTGGCATCGTTGGTGAGCCGACGGAAATGAACCTGGCGATTGCCGAACGCGGACTTCTTGTTCTCGATTGTACATCACTTGGTAAGGCGGGGCACGCTGCGCGCGAAGAAGGAGAGAACGCTATTTACAAAGCGCTGAAAGATATTGAGTGGTTCAGAAACTACCGGTTTCCAAAGGTTTCGGAGGTTTTTGGTCCGCTAAAAATGACTGTTACCATCATTAATGCTGGGTCTCAACATAATGTCGTTCCTGCAAATTGCACGTTTACGGTCGATGTCAGGGTCACAGATGCATATACAAATGAAGAAGTACTTGAAATTATCCGGGCAAACGTTGACTGTGAGGTCAAGCCACGATCCATCAGGCTTAAACCATCATCTATAGATAAAGATCATCCGGTAGTAAAATCGGGGATTGCACTTGGCAGAACGACTTACGGTTCACCAACTACGTCAGATCAGGCACTTTTGAGTATACCTTCGGTAAAGGTCGGCCCCGGTTTTTCAGGCCGTTCACACATGGCCGATGAATTCATCTATGTAGCCGAGGTAGCTGGCGGTGTTGAAGGGTATATAAATATGTTGAAACCTGTTATAAACGGCAAATAAGCGAATAAAATGAAGATCTGGCAAAAGAATACTGATGTAGATAAGTTCGTAGAGCGATTTACTGTAGGTCAGGACCGCGAGATGGACCTTCTGCTTGCTAAAGCTGATGTGCTCGGTTCGCTGGCTCATACCCGAATGCTCGAAAGTATCGGACTGCTTACTGCGGAAGATTTAAATCTGGTTCAGACCGAGCTTAAAAATATTCACCGGGAGGTTGAAAGCGGCGACTTCAGAATCGACGAAGCTGTTGAAGATGTCCATTCTCAGGTTGAGTGGCTGCTTACGCAACGTGTCGGCGAAGCAGGCAAAAAGATACATAGCGGAAGGTCACGCAATGACCAGGTTCTTGTAGACTTGAAGCTGTTTTTCCGGGACGCGATCGAGGACATGGTTGGTTTAACCGAGTCTCTCTTCAGGCGCCTGCAGCAGCTCAGCGAAACACACAAGGATAAACTTCTTCCCGGCTATACCCATTTGCAGATTGCTATGCCATCATCTTTCGGACTTTGGTTTGGCGCTTACGCAGAAAGCCTGGTAGATGATATGGAGCTTATGCTTGCCGCCTGGAAGGTTTGTAACAAAAATCCGCTCGGTTCAGCAGCTGGTTATGGCTCATCATTTCCGTTAAACCGGACTATGACCACAGAACTGCTTGGCTTCGCCAGCCTGAATCATAATGTGGTTTATGCACAGATGGGCCGCGGAAAAACGGAACGTATTCTCGGACAGGCCATGTCCTCTGTCGCCGCGACGCTGGCCAAACTGGCTATGGATGTCTGCCTGTTTATTAATCAGAACTTCGGCTTTATCAGTTTCCCGGCCGAACTGACTACAGGATCCAGCATTATGCCCCACAAAAAGAATCCTGACGTGTTCGAGCTGGTCCGGTCAAGATGTAACAAAATTCAGGCGCTGCCGAACGAGATTGCCATGATGACAACCAACCTCCCATCCGGCTATCACCGCGATTTACAGCTGCTGAAAGAGAACCTCTTTCCTGCCATTACAAGCCTGAAAGAATGCCTGGAGATCACAGAATTTATGCTCGGGCATATTGAGATAAAGAACAACATTCTTGATGATGCGAAATACAGCTACCTGTTCAGCGTAGAAGTGGTTAATGAGCTGGCACTGAAAGGTGTTCCCTTCCGCGAGGCATATAAAGAAGTTGGTGAGAGTATCGAGAACGGGACATTCAATCCTGCCACAACACTTAACCATACGCACGAAGGCAGCATTGGCAACCTGCAAAACGAGCAGATTGCCGAAATGATGCAGGCTGTGCTGGGCCAGTTTGGTTTTGCCGGTGTGCGCGCGGCCTTAGAAGACCTGGTAAGCTGAGCCTTTGCCATCGGCGGGTCCCACGGTTATAGGCCTCATTTTGCGGGGAGTGACATTGAAATCGGCACGCCGCTGAGCAATTTCGTATCTTTGGCGCATTCAAACCAGAAAGCATGAATGTTTCAACACTGGCCAGCACCCTGATCGGGTCTGAGATCATTAAGATCGGAAACGAGGTGAACGATATGAAGCGTAAGGGTGAAGATATCGCCAACCTTACGATCGGAGACTTTGATCCTGCAATTTATCCGATACCTGAAGCCCTTGAGCAGGAGGTCGTTGCCGCATACCGTAACCATCAAACCAATTATCCGCCTGCCGACGGTATATTGCCCTTGAGAGAAACGGTACAGCAGATACTTGCAAGCCGCTATCAGCTGGACTATTCGACGGGACAGATCCTGATTGCAGGAGGGTCCAGACCCCTCATCTACGCAACGTACCTTGCCCTCGTAGATCCGGGTGATAAGGTTATTTATCCGGCACCTTCCTGGAATAACAATCATTACTGTCACCTCTCGGGTGCAGAAGGGATTGACATTGTTACCACGGCCGACACAGACTTCATGCCTACTGCCGATCAAATCAGGCCGCATTTAAAGGGCGCGACCATGCTTGCCCTGTGTTCACCATTAAACCCGACGGGAACCATGTTCGAAAAAGAACAACTGAAGCAAATCTGTGAGCTGGTGGTCGAGGAAAATCAAACCAGAAGTTCTGGTGAAAAACCACTATATATCCTCTATGACCAGATTTATTCATTGCTGACTTTTGGCCGGGAACATGTGGATCCAGTTACGCTGGTGCCGGAACTGAAGCCATATACAATCTATATTGATGGAATTTCCAAAAGCCTTGCAGCTACCGGAGTACGGGTAGGTTGGGCATTCGGTCCGGAAGAGGTCGTGTCAAAGATGAAAGCAATATTGGGTCATGTTGGTGCCTGGGCCCCGAAATCTGAGCAGGTTGCGGCAGCCAGTTTTTATAACAATGAAGCGCAGGTTGACACATTTTTGTCCCTATTCAAGTTAAAGATCAGAGAATCACTCAATGCCCTTTTTGAGGGGTTCAAAAGCCTGAAACAGGCCGGGCTAAAGGTAGATGCTGTTGAGCCTATGGGCGCCATCTACTTAACGATAAAACTTGATTATATCGGTGCGGCTACGCCGGATGGAACGCTCCTCAAGACAAGCGCCGATGTGAATTTTTACCTGATACGGGAGGCGCGTGCTGCATTTGTTCCGTTCTCTGCCTTTGGAAACAGCGCAGACATGCCCTGGTTCCGCGCATCTGTCGGGGCGTGTACACTGAATGATATCAAAGAGATGTTACCCCGCATCGAAGCGGCCTTAAGGCAGCTAAGTTTCCCGAATTGACAACGGCCCGGCATGGGCATAGTTCGAGTCCTGCAAAGTTGGTAACTTTCGTAAAGTTACCAACTTTAAGTTAAAAAACAAAAAGTTTTACGAAATCACGATTTAAATTCGCTCGTTTTGTGAAACTCAATGTCGGGATAGTCCTGTTTGGTCAGGTTGATCATATAATCGTTATCGGCAAGATAGGCCGGGTTTCCCTCCTTATCAACACCGATGTGCTGCTGTTTCCTTTTCAAAAACTCTTCAAGCTTCTTCCGGTCAGATGAAGTAACCCAGCTCGAACGGCTATAAGTCAGCGTTCTGAAGCGACACTTTGCGCCGTACTCGTGCTCCAGCCGAAAGTTGATCACCTCAAACTGAAGTTCGCCAACTGCCCCAATTACTTTCCGGTTTCCTGGCTGCATGACAAACAGTTGCGCAACCCCTTCGTCGGTCAGTTGTTCAATTCCTTTTTCCAGCTGCTTGGTACGCATCGGGTCCATGTTTTCAACCTCTTTGAATATCGACGGTGAAAAGCTTGGAATACCTTTGAACTGCAGTTTTTCGCCTTCAGTTAACGTATCACCGATCTTGAAGTTACCGCTGTCGTAAAGTCCGACAACGTCACCGGGCCATGCCTCGTCCACAATACTCTTTTCATTTGCCATGAAATCCATTGGGTTGGCAAACTTTAACTTTTTGTCTTGTCTGGTGTGATAATAGAACCTGTTGCGCTCAAACTTACCCGAACAGATGCGAAGAAAGGCAATTCTGTCCCTGTGTTTCGGATCGAGGTTTGCGTGAATTTTAAACACGAAGCCTGTGAAATTTTTTTCATCCACACCAACAACGCGTTCTTCGGCAGGCCGGTCGCGCGGACTTGGTGCAATCGTAATAAATGTATCAAGCAATTCTTTGATCCCGAAGTTGTTAATCGCGCTGCCAAAAAACACAGGCGCCAGCAATCCCTCGGCATACATGTTCTGATCAATGTTGCCATAAATACCTTCCACCAGTTCAAGATCGTCCTGAAGCGTTTTGATCTCCTGATCGCGAAGATGTTCTTTCAGCGCAGGATCGCCCAGATCGCCGACCTGGATAACAGATTCCGTCACCTTTGTTTTATCCGGTTGGAAAAGATTAAGATGTTTATTAAAAATACTGTACACGCCTTTAAAGGTATGTCCCTGGCCGATTGGCCATGAAAGCGGACAAAGGCTGATATTAAGTTTTTCTTCTATCTCATCGAGCAGATCAAAAGGATCTTTGCCCTCACGGTCCATCTTGTTGATGAATATAATAACCGGTGTATTTCTCATGCGGCAAACCGACATAAGCTTTTCGGTTTGTTCCTCTACACCTTTTACACAATCAACAACAAGGATTACGCTGTCAACAGCCGATAAGGTTCGATAGGTATCCTCGGCAAAATCTTTGTGCCCCGGGGTATCCAGGATGTTGATGCGCTTCCCGCTGTATTCAAATCCCATCACCGAAGTTGCAACAGATATACCGCGTTGCTTTTCGATTTCCATAAAGTCCGAAGTATTGCTCTGGTTGGCTTTGTTTCTCTTAACCGCGCCGGCAGTATTGATAGCGCCGCCAAAAAGCAGAAACTTCTCGGTTAGGGTCGTCTTGCCCGCATCGGGGTGACTGATAATGGCAAAAGTTTTTCTTTTTTCTATTTCCGGATTGGCCATGTTGCGAATAACACACTAAAGATGGAGCTGCGCTTAATTAATGAACGCCAAATCGGGCATTCTGAACAGCTTGCGACCGGCAAAGGTAATAAAAAAGGCCGGCAATTGCCGGCCTGATTATGGTGTGCTTAGTTTATCCTCTTCCTCCGCGGGATGGCCTTCCGCCGCCGCCGTTATCTCCGCCACGCGACCGGCTCTCGCCGCCGCCCATTGAACGGCCTTCGCTTCGCTGAGGTGCATCCATGCGCTGCGGTGCCTCACGCCTTTGCGGTGCTTCCATGCGCTGTGGTGCTTCCATCCTTTGTGGTGCTTCACGCCTCTGTGGTGCTTCCATGCGCTGCGGAGCTTCGCGGCGTTCAGGCGCTTGCATGCGCTGGGGCATTTCTCTGCGTTCGGGTGCCTGCATACGTTGAGGGCGCTCTGCACGATCAGTATTACCCCTGCCTTCCAGTGTGCTTCCAGATTGCATACGGTCAGCAATCCTGTTGCCTGATTCGCCACGTTCCATTCTTTCAGGTCTTGCACCGCTGTTTCCCTCGTTACTGCGGTTACGGTTCAGTGACCATGGACGTGCTCCTTCGGTCCGCTCTTCCCCGCGGCTGCCTTCAACTCTCGACGGTCTGCTTGCTGAAGCGTTTCCATCGCGGTTCATACTCCAGGTACGGCGTTCAGCTGTTGCCCCTCTGCTGTTGCCGCGACCCGGACGGGCGTCGCTGATGTTGCCTGCAACGACATTTCTTGGTGCAGCATTCCGGTTGTCGACACCACGTGTCGGCCTTGGGTTATAAATATTAACAGTATTGTTTGAAATCCTCGTAGAGCCAGGTCTGCTGCTGCGGTTTACGCTGTATACACGAACATCCTGATTCGTGGCTCGTCTGATCTCATCAGCGCGTGGCCCGGTATAATAGGTGCGCCTGTTGTTAATATAAGTGTTATTAATTATCGTCGTATTACGGATGATCGTTACGTTTCTACCGGCATAATATCTCGGATAGGAGCTGTAATAGATCTGACGCTGAGGGATGAAATTCCAGCAGTAATCAGGAACACGGTACCTGCGACCTATGCTGATATTGATGTTTATCGACGGTCCCATCGGAGCCCAGCCGTAATATCCGCCACCGCTTCTCCAATCTACCCACGCCGGTCCCCAGGTTGTATCCGGTATCCAAAGCCAGGTATTATAGCGATTGTAAACCCAGCGACCATAATGAAACGGTGCCCAACCCCAATCGTAATTTGAAACCCAGGTGTTACCATAATCGGTCATTACCCAACGACCATTCGAATAGTACGGCCTGAACTCGCCCTGATCTACATCAGGCCGCCATACATATCCGTACTCCGGATCCTGAATCCAGGTGCCATAGGGCGATAACTCGTCATAAAAGGTTTGCATCGAAACCTCTTCGTCTTGTGCCATGACTTTTTGAGTCGTGGTAACGGCAAGGAGCAACATAAGCCCCGGCACAATCGCCGCTAATTTCAGTCTTTTCATTTGTGTGTGTGTTTTAACCTAACGCTGTGTGTGTATCAATTAGAGAACCAAAATATGCAAATGGTTTAAACCCTAGGAGCCAAACACTTAACTAAATATAAGTAAAACGGTTTAGATGATCAAAAATTGCATGAAATGCCCGCAGAAATAATATTTTATTGTGCGCTAAAACGGTCATTGCATAGCAATATTTGCTACACTTATTATTTTGTAGAATAAAATACGGCAGAAAGCCTGTCTGCTGAGTAGGGTTGTTGTGCAGCGTTTGACCGGGCATTCTTATTTTTTTTCCTATCATTACACATGCAAAAAGGCACCCTGTTCCTGATACCTGTTCCGCTGGCTGAAGATGCACCAGCAAAGACATTTACCCCTTTTATAATCGAAACGGTTAATCAGCTTCGCTGCTACATTGTCGAAAACGAAAAAACGGCAAGGCGATTTTTAAAAGAAGCCGGTTTAAAACGGCCCCAAAATGAACTTGTTATTCATGACTATGGTAAACACCAGCGAAACCGCGGACTCAAACAATTTTTTGCAGAATTAAATAACGGAGAAGATGTCGGACTTATGAGTGAGGCGGGATGCCCCGGCATTGCTGATCCCGGAGCGGATATCGTTGCTGAAGCACATAAGCAGGGAATTCGTATTGTACCTTTGCCAGGCCCCAGTTCTATCATCCTCGCTTTGATGGGATCGGGTTTTAATGGACAAAGCTTTTCTTTTCACGGTTATCTTCCAATTGATAAGGAGCAGCGTGCAAAACGGCTGCGCGACCTCGAGGTTTCTGCCCGAAAATACCGGCAGACACAGATCTTTATAGAAACGCCATTTCGCAACAACCAGCTTCTCGAAGAAGTCATTAAAAGCTGCCGGCCTGACACACAATTGTGTATAGCCTGTAATCTGACAGCACATGATGAGTTGATTAAAACACAGCCCGTGTCGCAATGGAAAAAGGATACCCCCGATCTGCATAAAAAACCGGCCATCTTCCTGATTTTCTAACCGTGAATGCTTTGCTCTTTGCCGTAATTGCTGATTATCTTCCCTTCATATTCCAGCCACTCTTGCCAGCGCCTGTCAATGTCTATACCGGCGGCGTACAGCTTTGCCAGGCGAATAAACAGCATGTAGTGATTGGCTTCACTGGCCATTAATTCCTTGTAAAAACCGGCAAGTTCGGCATCTGCAATATGCGCTGCCAGAACCTTGAACCGTTCGCAGCTTCTGGCTTCGATCATGGCAGCAAATAACAGGCGCTCGGTAAGCTGTTCGGTAGGCGATCCGCCTTTTTTCATAAATCTTACCAGTTCGTTTACGTAGGCGTCTTTTTTATCCCAGCCGAGCGTAAAACCACGCTTTACCAGGTGCTGATGAACGCGCTGAAAATGCTCCATCTCTTCCTGCGCAAGCGCAGACATGGCAGTCACCAGTTCTGTCCGGTCAGGATTGAGTGTAATCAGCGTAATCGCATTGCTGGCGGCCTTTTGCTCACAGTATGCATGATCGCTCTACAATGCCTGCAGGTTGCCCTCCACTACGTTTTTGACCCAGAAAGGGTCGGTCGGTAATTTCAGGTTTAGTATGGCGGTTTTCATCTGTACATGTTTTTACTCTCCATAAATTCGATTACCTTATCCGGGACAAAAAAGCGGATGTTTTTCCCTTCGGTGATGGATTTCCGCACAAATGACGA
This sequence comes from Pedobacter sp. SYP-B3415, assembly GCF_004138205.1. Classification (GTDB taxonomy): domain Bacteria; phylum Bacteroidota; class Bacteroidia; order Sphingobacteriales; family Sphingobacteriaceae; genus Pedobacter. The sequence continues at coordinate 21,082 of NZ_RXNQ01000012.1, read as the reverse complement.
AGAAATTTCCATGAGTGGCGTATTGGTAATTACAATCGACGGATGGTTTTTCCACGCCGTTGGATCAAAACCCGGCCGCGGATAAACAAAGATCTGATAGTCGCGCAGCAGCACCTCATGATTTTTCCATTTATGCAAAGACACGAGGTTGTCAGATCCCATGATCAGTGCAAATGTCTTCTCCGGGTATCTTTCCTTGAGGTATGCAAGTGTATCAATCGTATACGAGGGCTGTGGCAGCTTGAATTCGATATCGCTGACGCGGATGCCCGGCGCCTGATCGGTAGCAAGGTTAACCATCTCCAGCCGGTCATACATTCCTGCCAGGCCTTTCCGCTCTTTTAAAGGGTTAAGCGGCGATACAACAAACCAGACCTCTTCAAGGCTGGTATAACTTGCCATGTAATTGGCAATAATGAGGTGCCCAATGTGGATAGGATTAAAGGAGCCAAAAAATAATCCGGTCATGGCAAGCCCCGATCTAATTATAAATAAATTTTTTTACGAGTTCTTCTGCCTCAGCACAGGCAATATTAAGATCAGTGTTTTTCAAAATCACGTCAAATTTATCGGCGTATTTCAGCTCTTTCTCAGCCTTTGCAAACCGCTCCTGTAGTTTCTCTGCACTGTCTGTACCTCGCCCGCTTAACCGTTCCTTCAAAACCTCCAGCGAAGGTGGCTGAACAAATATTGCCAGCGCGTCATCTTCATACTTCCGCTTCAGCCGCAGGCCGCCTTCTACGTCAATGTCAAAAATTACGTGCCTGCCGTCTGCCCAGATGCGGTCGATTTCTGAACGCAGGGTACCGTAAAAAGTGCCGTTGTATACTTCCTCAAATTCAACAAATTCCTGGTGTGCAACCCGATGCAGAAATTCTTCCTTGCTGATAAAGTAATAATCTTTTTCATGTTGCTCCGTGCCCCGGCTTTCACGCGTGGTAGCTGAGATGGAGAAGCTGATCTCCGGAAATTTCCGCAACAGGTGATGTACAATTGTGGTTTTGCCGGCACCCGATGGGGCTGAAAAAATAATAAGTTTCCCTTGTATCATAAATCAGGCAAGCGCGATTAAAGTACGTTTAACAATTGTTCCTTGATTTTCTCAAGTTCCTCTTTCATTCCCACAACAAGTTTCTGCATGCCGGCGTCATTGGCCTTTGCTCCCATGGTATTGATCTCCCGGCCAATCTCCTGCGAAATAAATCCCAGTTTTTTACCGTTTGCGTCAGCGTTGCCAAGCGTTTGAAGAAAATAGTCGCAGTGACTGTTCAGTCTGATCTTTTCTTCTGTTATGTCTATCTTATCAATATAGTAGATCAGTTCCTGCTCAAAACGGTTCATATCTATATTGGCCTTGCCAACCGCGTCTTCCAGGAAGCGGCTGAACTTTTCCCGGATGTGTTTGATCCGTTGTGGCTCGAGTATCTCAAGTTCTGCAAGATTTGAAAGGATATTGCCTATGCGCAGACTCAGGTCTTTACTCAATACCGCACCTTCGGTTCTGCGGAAGGCATTAAAATTATGAAGCGCCTCTGCAAAGGTAGCCTGAACCTGAGCCCATTCCTCTTCGCTAACGGTTTCTTCGCTATAACTGATTACCTCCGGGAAATTCAGAATTGTTGAAAGCAGGTCCTGGCTACCGGCACCCAGTTCAAGATCGAGCGCCTTAAGCTGACTGAAGTATTGCTGAACGAGTGCCGTGTTTATTTTGGCGCCTTTCGCTTCAGCGTTGTTCTTTTCCGCGACAATCGTTACACTTACCTTTCCACGTTCAATTTCCTTGCTGCAGAGGTTGCGAACGGCAAGTTCTTTTTCCGCATAAGCTTTTGGCAGTTTCAGGTTGAGTTCGAAGAATTTGCTGTTCAGTGATTTGATTTCGACACTGTACCTGCTTTCCGGAGCGTCTGCAGTTGCGATGCCGTACCCGGTCATGGATTTGATCATGTGCAAAGATAGAAAAACCATTGGGCAATGCGCAGTGCGGTCAAACTTGTTTCGTGCGCAGCATCATGCGTATCTGTTCTTCAGCACGTAGTTTCAGTTCAGGTAGATCCTGCAGCTTAAGCCCAGCTGTAGGGACCGGCTCGCCGATTATAACGCTTACAAGGCCTGGCCTGAGCATGAGTACATCGCTACGCGGCAATAGTTTTCTGCTGTTCAAGATTGCGAAGGGAAGAACCGGCGTAGCCGTCTCAATGGCCAGCCTGAAGGCGCCATCGTAGAAGGGAAGCAGGATATCAGGGCCCCGGTTCATTGTTCCTTCTGGGAAAATAAGCACAGATTCACCCTGGCGCAGGCGTTCCTGCAAGCGTAGAACCGAACATTCCCTGCTTTCCTTGCTGCTGCGGTCTATCGTAACAACCATATGCCGGTACATCCAGCCAAAAACGGGTATACGGGTCATTTCTATTTTACCCAGCGGACTAAATTCCTGGGGCAGACAACGAACAATGGCTACAGCATCAAGATAAGAACTGTGGTTGCCTACATAAATGTGCGCCTGATCCGGATTGATTTCAACAGCCAATCTACGCCCGAATCTGAAAAATGTGAGCGAAGAGAATGCCGCAGCCCAGATCCGGAGAAAAGCAAAAGCGAGTTTTTTCTGCCCCGCTACTGCCGATGCCACAACAAAAGGACTCACAACCAGCATGAAGACAAGAAAGATCAGTCCGGCGTAAACGAGAAAAATCAAACCGAGAAATCTTCTGATATTCATTAACCTTTTTTAACAGATTTTACGCCTAACAATTGCTAATTTTAACAAATATCTTTGAAGATCATTCGATGCCAAAATTCCTTTTATTCATTTGTGCTTTTTCTCTTCTGTTTGCCGGAAGGCTATCTGCCCAGAATCGGGAGGTAACAGGCGCTATACTTGAATGGGGAACTAAAAACCGGGTTGGCGGGGTTGAGGTTACTAATAAGCGCAACCGCTTCGTTGTTGTAAGCAGTGATCTGGGATTGTTTAGCATTAGTGCCGCGGCCGGAGATACGTTGATCTTTAGCCGGCGCGGATTTAATGAACAGCGACTGGCGGTATCATCTGCCGCGCCGATGGTGGTAAAGCTTGTTCCGATGGTCAATGTGCTGGAAGATGTAACCATAACAGGATTTAACCGGAAAGCCGGTCTTGATGAAACGAAGCGCGATTTTAAAAGAAACGGATCTTTTTATGAAGGCAAACCGCCTTTTCTTTCATTTCTGTTTACGCCTTTAACAGCAATTTATGAGGCCTTTGGCCGTACGCCGCGTAATGCGCGCAGGTTCGGAAGATACTATGCGTCTGAAAATCAGAACATCCTTGTAGATCAGCTTTTCAATAGCCGGCTGGTGGCACAACATACACCGCTGCGCGGGAAGGAACTACAGTCGTTTGTATTTAACTATCGCCCGGATTACCAGACTGTGCGGAAGTGGAATAGTTACGATGCCATCAAATATGTCAAAGAGAGCTATAACCGCTATCTGAAAAATCCCGAGGAAAATTTGTCTATAGACAGCATCAATGCGATTCTGCGCGGAGATGTGAAACCTGACTAACAGGTATGAGGTCATGGCGGTTAAATTGCCAGCATTTCGCAGGCTTTCTCAGCAGCCATTTTTTCCGCATTCTTCTTGTTGTAGTCGCGCCCTATACCTTTGCTTTCACCTTCAACCAATACCTGTACGGTAAATAATTTTGTGCTTTCGCCGTCGCCGTTGTTCGTTAGTTCGAAAGACACATCTTTGCCATGACGCTGGCACCATTCAATCAGTTTACTTTTAAAATTCGTTTCTGTAAGTTCAAGTGTATGGATGTCGATGTGCGGTTTTACGATGCGGTTTAAAAGAAATTCGCGGGTAAAGTTATAACCACGATCAAGATAGATAGCTCCGATGAGTGCTTCAAAAGCATCGCCGAGCATCGAATTGTGTTTGGTCTGAATGCTGACCGATTTCTGGTCAAACTGAATAAACTTATCAAAGCCCATTTTGCGGGCAAGCTGGTTCAGATTTGCACGGTTTACAATTTTGGAACGCATTTCGGTTAAAAAGCCTTCCTCCCGGTAGGGATAGTGTTTAAAAAGCAGCTCTGCGATAACCGAGCCCAGAACGGCATCGCCGAGAAATTCAAGACGCTCATTGCTGCTGCGGCTGCCGTTTTTTAATACCCTGGCCATAGACCGGTGCCTGAAAGCCATCTGGTACAAAGAGACATTACCCGGAACATAACCTATAACGTTACGAAGGTTCCTTACGAATTCTTTTTGCGGCGAAAAGTAGAGTTTGTAGAATTTTAAAATAGGCATTCAGCGAATAAACAACAGCAGCTTAACCAATTAAGCTAATTTATATTATTTCGTGCCAGGATGCAAATTATCGCAGCGCGGAAAGATCAGCGTAAACTATTCTTCAAACTTTTTGAAAACCACAGAAGCATTGTGACCGCCGAAACCAAAGGTATTGCTCAATGCAGCCCGGATTTCGCGTTTCTGAGCCTGATTGAACGTAAAGTTCAGTTCGGGATCAATCTGCGGATCATCTGTAAAGTGGTTGATGGTTGGAGGAACGACACCTTCTTTGATTGCCAGAATAGAAGCGATCGACTCTACGGCACCGGCTGCTCCGAGCAGGTGGCCTGTCATAGACTTCGTAGAACTGATGTTTAATTTGTAAGCATGTTCACCGAACAGGTCTACAATGGCTTTAGTTTCGCTGATGTCGCCCAGGGGCGTTGACGTTCCATGAACGTTGATATAATCAATATCTTCAACGGTCAGGCCGGCGTCGCGAAGCGCATTGGTCATAACCAGGCGCGCGCCAAGCCCTTCGGGATGAGGTGCTGTAATATGGTTTGCATCGGCGCTCATACCTCCGCCAACAATTTCGGCGTAGATCTTTGCACCGCGTGCTTTGGCATGCTCGAGTTCTTCGAGAATAATTGTGCCCGAACCTTCACCGGCTACAAAGCCGTCACGGTCTTTATCAAACGGGCGGGAGGCTGTCGCCGGATCATCATTGCGTGTAGAAAGCGCGTGCATGGCATTGAAACCGCCGATACCCGCTTCATTGATGATGGCTTCAGAGCCTCCGCTAATGATTACATCTGCATAACCGGTGCGGATGTAATTCATCGAATCGATCAGCGCATTTGTAGAAGATGCACAGGCCGAAACAGTCGAAAAATTTGGCCCGCGAAGGCCATACTTAATAGAGATATGACCCGGCGCAATGTCCAGGATCATTTTTGGAATAAAAAACGGATTGTAACGCGGGGTTCCATCACCTTTAGCGAAATTCACCACCTCGTCAAGAAATGTTTTTAAACCGCCGATTCCCGAGCCCCAGATCACACCGATACGGTTGGTATCCAGGTTCTCGAAATCCAGACCGGCATCCTTGATCGCCTCTTCAGTCGAAACAAGGGCATATTGCACAAACGGGTCGAGTTTACGGGCCTCCTTGCGATCAAGGAATTCTTCAGGATTGAAGTTTTTAACCTCGCATGCGAATTTGGTTTTGAACTTCTCCGTATTAAAGCCCTGGATAAGAGCAGCTCCGCTCACGCCAGCAGTTAAAGCGTTCCAAAAATCAGGAACGTTATTACCTATTGGAGTGAGCGCACCGAGCCCTGTTACTACAACTCTTCTTAGTCCCATTTATGACAGAAAGGGTTATTACTTAACGTTTTTTTCTAAATAAGCGATCGCCTGACCAACTGTACCGATCGTTTCCGCCTGATCATCAGGAATAGCTACGTTGAATTCCTTTTCGAATTCCATGATGAGCTCTACCGTATCCAAAGAATCGGCGCCCAGGTCATTAGTGAATGAAGCTTCAGGCGTAACTTCGCTCTCATCAACACCTAATTTTTCTACGATAATAGCCTTAACTCTTGAAGCAATATCAGACATAGTTTTAAATTTTTTAATGGTTAAATAATTCAGTGCAAAGAAAAATAAATTCTGACAATTTTCAAATGTTTTTATTTCTCGGTACTGAGGCCCAGTATTAACAGAGCTAATATAGAATTAGTTTTTTAATTTCGCCTTCACAAATCTGCCGCGGTTTTGAACAGGACTTATCTCAAGCTTACACTCGACCTCGATTTTACGCTGATCGCCATCACCGCGCCACTTCGTGATTATGTGCTCTGCCATAAGATCAATAACCAGCTCGGTATCGAGCTCGAGCGCGTAGAGGAACATGAGGTATACCTGAATGCCGACGAAGCTCCGCTCGCCTTTTCCAAGTACTGCTATTTTATAGAAGACCGGGAACTGGAGTATTATATTCTTGCAAACCGTAATCCGGATGGTTTCCTGGTGCCCGAAATGAGCCGGGTAGACTTTTTCATGATCATACGCGACTTCATAGACGAAGAAGACCTGGAATTTGTACTTTCCGGTCTCAATAAATTGCCTGATATTCAGGTTGCTGCCCGCATCGACCCGCATAAATTGAAGTCGCGGGAAAATTTGGTAATATAAAATTTATCTTGATCGTGTATTAAATACACTATATTTGGAGGGCTCAAACGCCCCAATAACAAGACATTGTAATTAAATTGCAGCTGCAGCCGCCCGGGCGGAACGCGGCTTTGTACATAAAAGATAATACATGAAACCTTTCCATTCCAGAACCAAAATTGTCGCAACATTAGGCCCAGCTTCGCAAAAGCCCGATGTTTTATACAGTATGTTTAACGCAGGGTTGGATGTCTGCCGCCTTAATTTTTCTCATGGCTCGCAGGCAGATCACCAGGTTGTTCTGGATACCATCAAGGACCTTAATCAGAAACACGGTTATAACGTAGGCATCCTGGCCGACCTTCAGGGGCCTAAGATCAGAATAGGCCAGGTAAAAGATGGCGGGATCAACCTGATCAACGGCACTAAAACGATTATTACGACTAAAGAATGTATCGGCGACGATGACAGGATCTATATTACATATCCGAACTTCCCTAAAGACGTTCAGGAAAATGAGATCATCCTCCTCGACGACGGTAAGTTACAGATGCGTGTTCTTGAGACCAATCTCGAGGATGAAGTGGTTTGCGAAGTCGTGCATGGCGGTATCCTGACGTCACGTAAGGGTGTTAACCTGCCAAACACAAAAGTTTCTATTCCTTCGCTGACAAAGGAAGACCGCGAAAACCTGGAGTTTGTTCTGCAGAATGATGTAGAGTGGATCGGTTTGTCATTCGTGCGGAAAGCAGAAGATATTATTGAATTAAAGAAAATCATTGCTGAGCGTGGTAAAAGTGCCCGCGTTATTGCCAAGATCGAAAAACCGGAGGCGATTGCCAATATTGACGAGATTATCGAAGTTACAGACGGCGTGATGGTGGCCCGGGGCGACCTTGGCGTGGAAATGCCTATGGAAGAGGTTCCGCTTCTGCAGAAAATGATTGTTCAGAAATGTCGGGCGGCTTCTAAACCGGTTATCATTGCGACCCAGATGCTGGAAAGCATGATCACTACCCCACGGCCTACCCGCGCAGAAGTAAATGACGTGGCGAACTCTGTGCTTGATGGTGCAGACGCGGTGATGCTTAGCGGCGAAACGTCGGTTGGAGAATTTCCGCTGATCGTCATTGAAACCATGCAGAAGATCATTCAGAATATTGAGCAGAACAATTATCCGTTTCATGCTGATAAATTCCTTAAGCCGAAATCGCCAAGTTTCCTAAGCGACGCGGTTTGTGACTCTGCAGCTTTCCTGTCAAAACAAACGGGTGCCGTTGGCATTGTGTCGATGACACTGAGCGGCTACACTGCCTTTGAGATTTCAAGCCATCGTCCGGAAGCGCTTATTTATATCTTCACAGGAAACAGGTCGCTGCTTAATACGCTGAGCCTGATATGGGGTGTTCGCGGTTTTTATTACGACAAGTTTGAAAGTACAGATAACACTATTATTGATGTTAACCAATGGCTTAAAGAACAAAAGCTGATCAAAAAGGGAGATATCGTGATCAATACCGCGGCAATCCCGATGGAGCAAAAAGGCAAAACAAACATGCTTAAGATCACGGTGATCGACTAAGCATACATTTGATATGATATGGGCCACTGTCTTTACAGACAGTGGCTTTTTTTATAATCTATGTGGATAATTTCGGCTGCCTGCCGCAGCTTTTTTAATTAAATTGCCTCGTCAAGCGCACCAGCACCTCGATTATGCCCAGATCGGTAAAAATATTACAGGCCTCTGCCGGCTCAGGCAAAACGTATAGCCTCACTTTGCACTACCTGATGCTGTTGTTTTCCGGCGAGAACAAATACCGTGAAATACTGGCGGTCACCTTCACAAACAAAGCGACCGAAGAGATGAAGACCCGGATTCTCGAAGTGCTTGAGGGGCTGGCGCGGAACCACGACGGACTGGATGATATACGAACTGCACTTCTTGAAGCGCATCCCGCCCACTCGCCAGAAACCCTGCAGCTTGAGGCAGACAAAATTTACCGCAAGATTCTTCACGATTACAGCCGCTTTTCAGTTCGCACGATTGACGGCTTTGTACAACGCGTTATTCGTGGTTTTGCTTTTGAGCTCGGCCTGGACACCGGTTATATGCTCGAAATGAACTATGATAAGGTAAAAGAGCAGCTGGCTGAAAAGTTGGATCAGCAGTTGGATGAGCAGCCGGGGTTACTGCGCTGGATCATCAGCCTGGCCCTCGACCGCATTACCAATAATAAAAGCTGGAACTATCGTACCGAACTTAAAGACCTTGCCGGCGAGATCTTTAAGGAGCGTTATCAGCCATTTGATGCTGCCATGCAGGAGCTGTCTGCACAGGGCGGTCTTGACACGCTCTTTGAAGATTATCAGCAGCTTACGCGGCAGGGTATTGAAGCGTTCGAAGATGAGATCGGCACACTGGCGGCCCGTGCGCATGAAATTTTTTCTGCTGCAGACATTTTCCCCGAATTACTTAAAGGTAAATCCCGGTCGCCCCTGCTTAACCTGCAAAAGATTGCCGCAGGCGAGTTTGAGAAGATAGAGAAGCTGGAAAAACTGATTGATACACCAAATGAATGGTTCAAAGCCGGTCATGAGGAGCCGGTATTCGCCGAGTTAAATGAAGCTATCAAAAAGCTGTTTCAGGCCTACGCAAACGGACTGCCGGACTACCTTGTAGCACGGGCTGTAGACGAAAATCTCTATTTTCTGCGACTGATGCAGGAAATGAGCCAGTTACTGAAAGCGTATCGCGAGGAAAGCGGAAATCTGCTGATCAGCGATGCCCAGCGGCTGTTGGAAGGCATCACCGGAGGGGATCACGGCAACCCGTCCTTTATCTGGGAAAAAACAGGCAGCCGGTACAAGCATTTTCTGTTTGATGAATTTCAGGATACTTCGGTGAGCCAGTGGAGCAGTTTCAGGCCGCTGCTCGCCAACGCGCTCGCTGAGTCGCAGGGCGAACGAACCGAGCACCTTATTGTTGGCGATGTCAAGCAGTCGATTTACCGCTGGCGCAATGGCGACTGGAACATTCTTCACCGGCAGGCGCTTGCAGATATCGGCGCAGGTTACATAGACGAAGAGAACCTGGAAGCAAATTACCGTTCTGCAGAAAACATCATCTTATTTAACAACCATATTTATCAGCATGGCCCGGCGTTGCTGCAGCAAAGGCTGAATGAAATGATTGACGAGGAGGCGGCTGCCGATGTCAGGTCCTGGTGGCGAGCACAGGATTACGACACCATTATCACTTCTGTCTATAGCAGGGCAACCCAGCAAAAACACGCCGGTACCGCGCCCGGAGGAACAGTGCGCTTTCGTGTAATTGATGAAGATGAGAACGGGCAAACGCTGAGAAACGAAGCTTTCCGGCGTTTGGCTATGGACGCTGCAAAACAGGAGATTCGCGATCTGCAGCAAAATCAGGGTTTTCAGGCAGGTGATATCTGCCTGCTGGTACGCAGTAACAGCGAAGCTTTACATGCTGTTCAAAGCCTGATGGAAGATCACATTCCTGTGATTTCTGGCGAAGCCCTGCTTGTTGCATCTAACCTGGCCATCAGACTGCTTGTCAACACCCTCGAAATGCTCGGGGGCGCGGCTAAAAACACACAGCTTTACCGCGCCAATTGCGTAAGCCTTTACGCCATGCTGAACGGAGCTGTTGCACCACCTGAATCTTATTTCAAACTTGGTGTAAAAGATATCGAAAAGCTAACCGGGGTATTGCCTGCATCACTCTGTAAGAATTACCGCCGCTGGCTTAGTCTGCCGCTGCCTGAGCTAATAGAAAAACTGATCGTGGCTTACGGGCTCAACGGCCCCGTGCAGTCGGCACATCTTGCCTATCTGCTTGCATTCAGAGACATGGCCGGCAATTTTGCGCAGCGCGGCGACAAAGGTTTACACGCCTTTCTTGACTGGTGGAAAGAAGAAGGAAGTGATATGGCCCTGCCTGCCAGCCAGCAAAGTGATGCCGTTCAGGTTATCACAATTCACAAATCAAAGGGCCTGGCATTCCGGGCAGTCATTATACCGTTCTGTTCGTGGGATTTGAACGGGATGCCAAACAGCATTTTCTGGGTGCCCAGCCGGGATACCCACTATCAGCATTTGCAGAGCCTTCCTTTAAAATATAAAAAAGCCCTTAGCCGCTCGGGGCTTGCAGCTTCTTATTTTGAAGAACTTTTATACAACAATATGGATGCGCTGAATATGTTGTACGTTGCCACGACGAGGGCCAAGGATTATCTTTCCCTCACCCTAATGGGAAAGAAAAAGGATAGCGCAAGCCTTGCCAACACGAGCGATCTGCTTCAGCAGACGCTGGGCCTGCATCCTGTCTTCACAACAGAGCGGGAAGAAAACGGAAGTTTCGTCCTGGAAGCCTTTCCGCCATCGCGCCAGCCAAAATCCGGTAAAAACCGGCCGCTCATTTTAGACCGCTATCCGGTCTCCGAACGGCTGTCAGGTTTGTTCGATAAGGAGAATATCCGCGCAGACATTTTTATAGGTGCAGAAAGCGGCCGCGAAGGGTCAGTACTTCATGAGGCGCTGTCACGCACAGATGGTGTAAAAAAACCTGAAGAGGTTCTGCAGGAAATGTTGCTGGAAGGCCTTGTGAAAGAAACGGAGTTACCCGGATTTCTTTCACGAGTAGAGGAAGTACTGATGCACCCCGAATTATCGGCCTTGCTTTCACAAGGCTACCAGGTTCTGAATGAGCAAAATATTGTAGCACCCGGCGGGCGTAGCAAACGGCCTGACAAAGTGCTGATCAATGGCCCTGAAGTTATCATTATCGACTACAAGTTTACGCAGGAGGAACAGCACAAACATGTCAGACAGGTTCAGGAATACCGCGATCTGTTGTTAGAGATGGGGTATACGAAGGTAGATGCCTATTTGTTTTATGCGCTTCGCGGCACTTTAAAAATGATCTGACATGAACGCATTCCTTGAAGAAGTTGCCACACACCTTGTATCGGTATACGGCGATAGCCTGAAAGACACGGCTATTGTTTTCAATAACAAACGGCCTGTTGCTTATTTGCAGCACTACCTTTCAAAAGCAATCGGAAAGCCGTTCTGGAGCCCGGCTTTTTTTACCGTTCAGGAATTTTTCGCGCGATCCTCTTCGGCGAAGGTTGCCGACCATTTCAGCCAGTATTTCACTTTGTACCAGGTTTATTCACGGTTGCTGGAGGCTGAAGGCAATACGCCGGTTCGCCCCGAGGCATTTTACAGCGTGGCGCAGACTATTTTGAACGATTTTGCCCAAATAGACAGCGACCTGGCAGACGCAGTCCAGGTTTTTACAGAGCTGGAAGACATAGCCGTGATCCAAAAGCAATTTCAGCACCTCAATGAAGAACAGCAGGCTTTTCTGGAACAATTCTGGCGATCTTTTTCTGCCGGCAAACAACAGGCGCAACAGGAGCACTTTATACGTATGTGGCGCCGGATGCCGACGCTCTACCGTGCCTTCCACCAGGAGCTGGCAGCTAAGGGATTGAGCACGACGGGCAATATTTATCGCGAGCTTGCTGAAAACAGAATGGGTAACCCCGGCTTTGCCGATGGTTTTTCAAAAGTGATCATTATTGGTTTCAACGCCCTTAGCAAAGCGGAAGCAGCGGTTTTTACACGCTGGCAGGGCGAAGGCAGGGCGGTCTTCTACTTTGATACAGATAGCTACTACCTCGATGATACCACCCAGGAAGCCGGTCTTTTTTTACGACGGAATATCAGGCAGCTCCAACTAAAAAATGAACTGCCTGCCGACCGCTCGTTGATCAGATCCGCTCCAAAACGGGTTTCAGTTTACAAGGCGCAGGGTCGTGCTGCTCAGGCAAAAATTCTGCATACCGCACTTGGTCAGGCTTATTCGTCGCTGCAGAACGCCGGTCCGTCCAGGATGGCAGTGATCCTGGCAGATGAAAGCCTGCTGGTTCCCGTGCTGCAAACCGTACCCCAGCAATACCCTGAAGATTTTGGTTATCCGATTCAACTGAACGTAACGATGGGTTACCCCCTGGCGGCCTCCTCTGTCTACGGCTTTGCAGACCTCTGGCTTACCATGCAGGAACACTTGCTGAAAAACGGGCATCGCAGTGTCTATCACAAAGATGCAAGCGCGTTCCTTAGCCATCCGCTGTCGCAGGTTTCGCTGACAGCCCAGCAGGAGATTCAATCAGAAATTCTTAAAAATCAATGGGTAGAGGTGCCGGTCTTTGCGCTTACACGCACCGAAGGTGTCACTGCCCTGTTTTTTGACCGGCCGGCTACGCCACAGCAGGTGCTGCCGCAGTTGTCGGCATTGTTTACGCAGGTTCTTGAACTTCAGTTGTCGGCCGGTACGCTCAAACAGCTTGACGCCGACCTGCTGGCAGGACTGATCAAAGAGCTGAACCGCCTTGAAGACACCTTACGTCAATACCTGCCCCAGGTGAATGAACATCGATTTGTCTTCGGCCTTGTCAGAAAGGCACTGTCGGGTCTTTCGGTTCCGCTGACAGGTGAGCCTTTGCAGGGCATACAGGTTATGGGGCTGCTTGAAAGCAGGAATCTGGATTTCGATGACCTTTATATTATAGGTGCCAACGAAGGCGTTTTGCCTAATGTTGGTGTTGCACACAGTTTCATACCAGACAGCATCAGGCGTGTCTATGGGTTGCCGGTACTGGAAAACCAGGATGCCATCTCTGCCTATATGTTTTACCGGCTGCTTCATCGGTGCAAGTCGCTTCATCTCGTGTATAACGGGCTCTCGGATGAACAAAACACCGGAGAGCCGACCCGGTTTCTTCGACAGCTTGAATACGAAAGCGGCTTCAGCTTTTCCTATTATGAGCAGCAGCAGCCGATTAGTCCAACGCGGCGAATTCCTTTCAAAGTGGAAAAGGCAGGCCAGGTTCGCGAACGTCTTGACCGGTACCTGGATGCATATGGTCCGTTCGCAAAAAAATTATCTGCCACCGCGCTGACGACTTATCTGAACTGCCAGATGCAGTTTTTCTTCCGTTATGTAGCTGATGTAAAAGAACCGGATGAACTGATCGAAAATATGGAGGCAAACCAGATCGGTAGTATTCTTCACCTGGTAATGGAGAATTTCTATAGTCCCATGAAAACATCGGGGCATGATGTAACGGCAGAGCGGATCAAGGAAGGCAGACGCAGACTGGATAAACTGTGTCGCGAAGCCTTTGCAGAGGTCATATTCGGTAAACCTGACGTGCCTGAAGGGTTTTCGGGCATGCAGCAGGTCATACTCGCCATTGTAAAACAGTATGCAAGCGTGATTATTGACCATGACGAACAGATTGCACCCTTCAGCCTGATCGAACTTGAAAATAAAGAGGCTTACGTACTCCCTTATACGATTCATGTTGACGGAAAGCCACGCAAGATTAACCTGTACGGAATCATTGACCGGGTTGACAGGCGAAACGGCATTACCAGGATTGTCGACTACAAAACAGGAAAGGATGAGCTGCGCTATTCAACTATAGAGGAACTTTTTGCCGGCGACACCAAAAAGCCAAACAAGGCCATGGTTCAGACGCTGTTCTATACCTATATATATGAACAGGTGAAGGGCCTGCGCGCCGTAGAACCAAACCTGTACGTTGTTCGCAAAATGAAAGATGAAGGGACGCTCTTCAGCGAAGGAACGGCACGCAGCCGCCTGCTACTCGAAGCCGATCAGCTTCAACGTATCAAAGAAGGGTTTGAACAGCAGCTTCATTCTAAACTTACGGAAGTTTTTGACCCGTCTGTTCCTTTTTTGCAAACAACAGTCGAAGAAAACTGCGTTTACTGCCCTTACTTAACTATTTGCGGAAAGTAAGTGTTGTAAAATAATCGGGAAGTTCCCGGCTTTGGAACGTTATACCGTGAATTTCATGGCTCCCGGATAAGGCTTTCTAAACCGGAACAATTTTATTACCGTATGCCGCTTTGCTGAATCAAAACACAGTCTTCTTTTTAAGATACATTAATTATATTTGCCGTCTGTAAATCAAAAACGTACAATGAGAGAGATACAATTCAGAGAGGCGCTTCGCGAAGCCATGAGTGAAGAAATGCGCAAAGATGATCGCATTTTTTTGATGGGTGAAGAAGTAGCCCAATACAACGGTGCTTATAAAGTGAGCCAGGGAATGCTGGATGAGTTTGGCGACAAACGTGTAATCGATACCCCGATCGCTGAGTTGGGATTTGCCGGCATCGGCATCGGTGCGGCCATGAACGGGCTGATTCCAATTGTTGAGTTCATGACTTTCAACTTCTCTCTCGTTGCGATTGACCAGATCATTAACGGTGCTGCTAAAATGCTTTCTATGAGCGGTGGTCAGTTTCCGATCCCTGCGGTATTCCGCGGTCCGACCGGAAACGCCGGACAGCTTGCTGCACAGCACTCCCAAAACTTTGAGAACTGGTATGCCAATACCCCGGGGCTAAAAGTAGTTGTTCCTTCCACACCATATGATGCAAAAGGATTATTGAAGCAATCAATCATTGATCCTGATCCTGTAATCTTTATGGAGTCTGAGATCATGTACGGTGATAAAGGCGAAGTTCCTGAAGGCGAATACTATCTTCCTATCGGAAAGGCACACGTTGTTAAAGAAGGATCAGATGTAACCATCGTTACTTTTGGCAAGATGCTCAGCAGGGTTGTTAACCCGGCCGCTGAAGAGCTGGCTAAAGAAGGCATCAATGCAGAAATCATTGACTTGCGTACCGTTCGCCCGATCGACTATGCTACGGTTATCAATTCAGTTAAAAAGACCAACAGGCTGGTTGTTGTTGAAGAAGCCTGGCCGCTGGCATCAATCTCTTCTGAGATCGCTTTCAATGTTCAAAAGAATGCTTTCGATTATCTTGATGCACCTGTAACACGTATTACCTGTGCGGATGTGCCGCTCCCGTATGCGCCAACGCTTATCGCAGCAAGTCTGCCAAATGTAGCACGTACGGTTAAGGCTGTGAAAGAGGTTATGTACGTCGCTAAATAGAAACCTCCCAAAAACACACAAATAAAACCTGATCCCGCAAGTTAACTTGCGGGATTTTTTTATGCAGGTCCTTAAGATTGATTACGGGAAAGAAAACCATCCACTGCAGCAATCGCATTGGCAAGTCGCGTTTCAATCCCGCCCACAACTACGTAATCGGCATTCAGCGCCTGAAGTTCCTCATGCCAGACACGCATAAAGTGTTCACGTTTGTGCGGAAAGTCGCGCAGCGGATCGTCGGCCCATGGCAGATCGATATCAAGCAGCAGGTAAAAATCATAATGCCGTTCCTTCAAACCCTTTAACACCACAGCAGGGCTCTCGCCAAGAATCTCATCACTCCAGATCTTGACGGTCAGAAAGGTTGTGTCGCAAAACAGCAGTTCCTGTTCTGTGACAGCCAGAAAAGACTCTTCAAGCGCAACCTGACCATGATACATATTGATCTCATCCTGCATGGTACAGGGAGCTGTCAGTGCTGCACAATAATACCGGGCGTATTCGGGCACCCAGAGCGTACCATAATGTTTTGCCAGCTGCTGTGTGATGGTAGATTTGCCGGTGCTTTCAGGGCCGACAACAGCTATCTTTTTAATTGATTTGTTCACGTTGCTCCAGATAGATCTTTTTCCACGCTATGTAACCCCGCGCAGCAATATAAATGTATAGTCCGTACATCATTGCTGTCGGGTAAAGTCCCTTTGAAATATAGAGGCCAATATAGATCAGATCAACAAAGATCCAGATCAGCCAGTTTTGCATTGCCCGGCGGGCCAGAAAAATTTGCGCAACCAGACTTACAGCTGTACAAAAGCTATCCAGAAAGGGAAAAGAAGCGTCGGTATGCTGATAGAGTAAAGTGCCAAGGGCAAACGTGAAAACAAGCGTGGCACCCGCGCAGAACAGCCACTCCTCTTTACCCATACTGGTTACGGGCTGTTCTCTATGATTGCCCTGACGCCTGCTCCAGTAATACCAGCCATATACGTTCATAAAGAAAAAATAGACCTGCAGGCCCATGTCTGCATATAACCTCGCTTCGAGGAATATAAAGATGTAAATGATCACGCTGACAATGGCAACCGGCCAGTTCCAGATGATGTTGCGGGCAGCAAGCCAGACACACAAAATGCCGGTAAATACGCCCGCCCATTCCAGAGCGCCTGTTTCGAAAAAAAAATTATGAAAAGCTTCTGAGAGGCTGATTGCCGGTACAGGGAAGTGCATGCTCAAAAGTAATAAATAAAGCAAAAAAAATCCGGCATGGAAGGGCTTCCAGTACCGGATAATAAACCAAACAAACTATTTATGAAGAAAATCCTCTTTGCAACGCTGTTGCTGAGGAAGCTTTTAATCTATTTGACAGGAAGTGAACTGAAACTGACTGAAGCCTTAATGCTGATGTCTTGCTTCACGCTACTTCGAAGTACGTATTCCATCCGGATCCGCAGGTTACTTCCCTTGATGTATTCATCTATAAAACGGGATTTGTCTACGTCAAGTACAAGTGGCGAGCCAATATTTTCCGAAATATCGTTTCGTGACGCTATCATGACTTCGTGCCCGGTCCGGTTAGAAATATAGAGCTTAATCGATTTAAATGCGCCAAGGTTCTGGTCTGCCGGATTTACTGCAGTAATTCGGGCAGATTCCGCCCTGACGTCTCTTACGTAGTTATTGCCGTCCTTATTTCCAAAGACCTCATCAAAACTGCTTGCCGAACTGATGGCAGAATTCGTTTGTCCCGGGGTAGCCGAGCCGGGAATTACAATTGTTGAGGTATACGGAAAACTTGATTTAATAAAAGACTGTACTGTTGCGCATCCCGAAATCAGAATGACAAGTACAAGGCCGATTGTACTGAATTTGTTGAAGGTGTTCATAAAAATGGAATCATTTGTGTGTGTCTGTTTTTGCGGCTCATTGCCGGCAATGGCAGGGCGTTATTATTGCGGCTTAAAGTTACGACAGATATATGCCTAACGTACAAATTGCCCGAATTATTAGCTACGCCTTATTTTTATTTATTATTTGTGCCGGCTATATTTATCTTAGGTTGTCTGCATGTAACCCGATTGGATTGATGCAGACCTGCTAACATGCTTCTTATGAAAACAAAAAAGATTCTACCGACTGCATTTTGCTTCTTCGTCCTCATGTCCCTCGGCTTTTCATACCGGCAGCAGGGCGCTGTGCAGGGAAAGGTTAATCCGCCGCAGGGCGCAAATGCCGCTCTGGCCATCATAGGGTCAGATACCCTGCGTGGCACAATTACGTCAGGAAATTTCCGCTTTGGCAGGATGAAGGCCGGGGTGTACCAGGTGCTGATCCGTGCCAACTCGCCTTATCGCGATACGACGATCCGCAATGTGGCCGTAACAGATACCAACGTTACTGATCTTGGTGTAATTCGTCTTCCGCAGTAGGTAAAATCGATCAGGTTTGCTATCCGGCATTATTTGAAAAAATTAAGCCGAGGTGTTTGCAAAAAGCGTATCTTTGCATCCCGACAGAAGTCGGAGCTTTTCTTTCCTTTAGGTAGGCTATCTGGCTGTCTGTCAAGTCTTATTCCAGTTTTATAAAGATAAATTGACTTTTTAGCATTATGCCAAAAGACACCTCCATCAAATCTGTACTCATTATCGGTTCTGGCCCTATTATTATCGGACAGGCATGTGAGTTTGATTACTCCGGATCCCAAGCTGCATTGTCTCTCAAAGAAGAGGGCATTGAAGTATCCATTATCAACTCGAATCCGGCAACGATCATGACCGATAAGGTAATTGCAGATCACATTTACCTGCGGCCGCTTACCGTCGAATCGATTGAGCAGATTCTCATTGAACAGAAAATAGACGCGGTGCTTCCAACCATGGGAGGACAAACGGCTTTGAATCTTTGTAAAGAAGCTGAAGAACGTGGTGTCTGGGAAAAACATGGTGTAAAGGTTATTGGTGTGGACGTAGCTGCAATTGAAAAAACGGAAAACCGTGAAGCTTTCCGCCAGCTGATGGTCGATATCGGTGTCGGTGTGGCTACATCAAAGATTGCTAACTCATTTCTTGAAGGTAAGGAAGCAGCCCAAACGATCGGTTACCCGCTTGTAATCCGTCCGTCTTATACGCTTGGCGGTTCAGGCGGTGGATTTGTTCACCGGAAAGAAGAGTTTGATGCAGCGCTGAAACGTGGTCTTGAAGCATCGCCTACGCACGAGGTGCTGGTTGAGCAAGCGGTTCTGGGCTGGAAAGAATATGAGCTTGAGCTGCTTCGCGACAGCAACGATAATGTGATTATTATCTGTTCGATCGAGAACTTCGACCCGATGGGTATCCATACAGGAGATTCGATAACGGTAGCGCCGGCTATGACCCTGTCTGACCGTTGCTACCAGGATATGCGTAACCAGGCTATCCGCATGATGCGCGCTATAGGTAACTTCGCCGGCGGCTGTAACGTGCAGTTCTCTGTAAATCCTGCTAACGATGAGATCATAGCCATTGAGATTAACCCGCGGGTTTCCCGTTCATCGGCGCTTGCGAGTAAAGCAACCGGTTATCCGATTGCTAAGATTGCGGCGAAACTGGCCATCGGGTATAACCTGGACGAAATTGAAAACCAGATTACCAAGACAACATCCGCGTATTTTGAGCCGACGCTCGATTATGTGATCGTAAAGGTTCCCCGTTGGAACTTTGATAAATTTAAAGGAGCAAACAAAGAACTTGGCTTGCAGATGAAATCGGTTGGCGAGGTTATGGCTATTGGACGTAACTTTATCGAAGCGCTGCAGAAAGCTTGTCAAAGCCTTGAAATTAACCGGGCCGGTCTTGGAGCCGACGGCCGCCAGATCCGTAACCTTGATGAGATTATGGAAGGCCTTGAACATCCGTCATGGAACCGCCTGTTCCTGATCAAAGATGCGATGTCTCTTGGCGTGCCGATCGAATCTATCCGTAAGGTTACCCGTATTGATAAATGGTTCCTTAACCAGATTCACGAGCTTGTTGTTCTGGAAACAGAACTAAAGCGGTACTCGCTCAATAACATTCCTGCAGATTTCTTCATGACCCTGAAGCAAAAAGGCTTCTCTGATGTGCAGATTTCATGGCTGCTTGGCAATGTGTCTGAAGACGATGTTTACAACCGCAGAAAGGAACTGGGTATAAACCGTGTTTATAAGATGGTTGATACCTGTGCTGCAGAGTTTCCTGCGCAAACCCCTTATTATTATTCAACCTTCGAAGAAGAGAATGAATCGCAGGTGTCTGATCGCAAGAAAATCGTTGTATTGGGCTCAGGTCCGAACCGTATTGGTCAGGGCATCGAGTTTGATTACTCCTGCGTTCACGGACTGCTTGCAGCAAAAGAATCCGGCTTTGAAGCCATTATGATCAACTGTAACCCCGAAACGGTATCTACAGACTTCAACATGGCTGACAAACTATATTTCGAGCCTGTATTCTGGGAGCATGTTCGGGAGATCATCGATCTGGAAAAACCAGAGGGTGTAATTGTGCAGCTGGGTGGTCAGACAGCCTTAAAAATGGCAGAAAAACTGAAAGATAATGGCATCCGCATTATTGGTACGTCATTCGACGACATGGATATAGCGGAAGACCGTGGCCGTTTCTCTGACCTGCTTAAAGAGCTGGATATTCCTTATCCGCGCTATGGTGTTGCTGAAAATGCAGAAGAAGCTCTTGAAGTAGCAAACCAGGTTGGATATCCGGTGCTTGTCCGTCCAAGCTACGTACTGGGTGGCCAGGGAATGAGTATTGTAATTAACGACGAAGACCTTGAGAAAGCTGTGGTAAAACTGCTTGGTGACCTGCCGGGCAACCGCGTGCTCATCGACCACTTCCTTGACCGCGCTGAAGAGGCTGAGTCTGATTCAATCTGTGACGGCGAAGACGTACATATTGTAGGTATGATGGAGCATATTGAGCCGGCCGGGATACACTCTGGCGACTCAAGCGCTGTGCTGCCCCCTTTTGCGCTGTCTCAGAACGTTCAGGATCAGATGGAGGCTTATTCTGTCAAACTCGCAAAAGCCTTAAATATCCGCGGACTGCTGAATATTCAGTTTGCAGTAAAAGACGAGAAGGTGTACGTTATCGAAGCCAATCCGCGCGCTTCACGTACCGTTCCTTTTATTGCGAAGGCTTACGATGTTCCTTACATCAATATCGCTGCGAAAATTATGCTAGGCGTGAATAAACTTAAAGACTTTACTATTGAACGTAAGCTTGAAGGATTTGCCATCAAAGAGCCGGTTTTCTCTTATGAGAAGTTCCCGGAAGTTGCAAAGGAACTCGGACCGGAAATGAAGTCGACCGGTGAGGCCATCCGGTTCATCAAAGATCTTGAAGATCCTTATTTCAGACATCTGTATAAAGAGAAGTCGATGTACCTCAGTAAATAATACATAAGCCCCGCAAGGGGCTTTTTTATTGCCCTGTACACACGTGTATGGGAGTGTAACGCGAACTGTGTCAGTTCTAAATTAACGCCTCTCAGAAGCCTCTGTTCTCCTGAAGAATTCTGTCACCAAATTTAATGTATAATTGCGAGAATGCCAGTCCCCAGTTATGGATTGGC
>NZ_RXNQ01000022.1 GCF_004138205.1 Pedobacter sp. SYP-B3415 | reverse complement strand
TATCTGCTGAGCAGAAAACTTTCTCATATCTTTTCTAAGACTAAGGACAAGGAGGTTGGGTTCACAAAACTTGCCAGGTGGTACGAGCTGGTGGAAAGAGCTGGAATAAAAGCATTCGGTACAGTTTCCCGAACAATTCAGAACCACTACCAAACCATACTCAACTACTTTGACAGAAGACATACGAATGCTTCAGCGGAATCTTTCAACGCAAAGATCAAAGCACTAAGGGCTCAATTCAGAGGTGTCAGAAACGTGGAGTTCTTCATGTTCAGATTGATGAAAATCTATGCTTAATCCAACTTGCCCCCCAGATTATTTGCTTGATCCGATCTTAGCATCCCCGCCGTTGCCGGTGGTTTCAAATTTCAGTCTGTTCGTATCGGATAACCAGACATTTAGCTTTATTCTTAATCCGGCTGAATATTGCCGCCTTCTGCTGCAGGTTACAAGGCAATGTTTGCTGTGGAATGCCGAACGGTACACAGGAAAAAAATCGCCGTTCTTTCCACAGATGGGAAAGAATTTCCCTTGAAATTTCTCCAGGTACATTCAGTATAAATCTTGCATTGATCTTATATATCTCATTATCAGCTTTTTCTTTGATTAGTTTGGAAGGGATGTAATCTGGCAGTTTGTTTGCAACCTGATCATTGCTGGGGGTCTGGATTGACCCAGGCAACAATAGGGATGATTGTCCTCGTTATGTTGAGTAACGAGGATTTTTTTTTACCCTGCTTCCGGATCATCGAACCAACAGATCCGGAAGAAGGGTTTGCGGTTATTTGCCGCTGTATTTATCAGAAAACTTCTTGTCCAGTTGTTTATGTAGGTTATCCAGGTTAATGTCCCGGCCCTGGATGAAGGCTTTTTCTACCTTATTGGTTTTCATGTCCAAAGCATCGCCTGCTGATACGAATAATGTAGCATCTTTACCGGCTTCAAGACTGCCCGCTGTTTTGTCGATTCCCAAAATTTTTGCGGTATTCAACGTTACGGCGCTTACAGCCTTCTCGCGGTCCATTCCCCATGCTGCCGCGGTTCCGGCCATGAACGGGAGATTGCGCTGCTGCCAGTAGCCCTCTATACTGAGTACCACGGTAAGGCCGGCATTAGCCAGGCGCGCTGCATTTTTATAAGGCATGTTTACATCGTCATCGTTATTTGCCGGGAGTGAGTGCGGCTGCTTAACTACAACGGCAACATTATTTTCTTTCAGAAAATTGGCAACAAGATAGGCTTCGTCGCCGCCAACCAGCACCGGGTTTAAACCCATGCCTTTTGCAAACCGTATCGCCGCAACAATGTCTTTTTGCGAATCTGCAGTGACAAACAATTTTTCCTGACCGTTGAAAAGACGCCGCATGGCTTCAAACCGGGTATTTGTAACTTCTGGTTTTGCAATTTCAGCGTAGGCCTTTGCTTCGGCGAAAAATGCTTTCAGTTCATCGATTGACTTGTTTGTTGCTTCTTGCAAAGCTTCCGGAGATTGCTGTGCGAAGCGTCCAAAACCGCCTCTGAACCGCGGTGTTTGCGGCCAGTTCAGGTGGATGGCATCGTCTGCGCGAAGCACGGCATCTTCCCAGTTCCAGGCGTCAAGCTGAACGACTGAAGAGCTGCCCGCAAGCACACCGCCCTGTGGAGTAACCTGGGCCATCAGTACGCCGTTGCTTCGTAAAGTCGGTTGTACCTTCGAATCAGTATTGTATGCAATCAGCGAACGGACGTGTGGATTATACGTTCCGATTTCACGGAAGTCGATCGTTGCTTTTACCGCTTCGATCTCCGTGAGCCCAAGGTTTGTTACAGGGGCAATAAATCCCGGATAAATGTGTTTGCCGGAAGCGCTGATCACCGATGCATCCTGTGGTGCCTGGCCGTTTGGTGTTACAGACACAATTTTGCCGTTGCTGAATACGATGGTTCCGTTCTGAACCACCGTTCCATTTCCTACATGGATTGTTGCGCCGGTAATGGCAATGGTACGATCCTGTTTTTTTGCGGGCGATATGTTTGCCTGTGCGAACGCTTGCAGGCCGGAGGCTGTCAGGACAAGCGACAGCATATATGTTGTAATAATAGATCTTTTCATGATTTTCTGAGATTAATGTTGATGTGCGGTTGCATGATCCAGCTCAGCGGCATAGTCTTCGAGCGTTTCACAATTGTACAGACGTGGTGCATCTGCCGCCGGACGCTGCGTGCGTGCTCCTTTGGTTTTGCTTTCAAGCATTTTGCGAATCAATCGCGCGCGCTCCGCCTGCTGGGTTTTTTGCACTTCTGCATCGCGGGTTATATCCCAGTAAGGTACGCCGTCAACAAAAGTTTTTTCAGCTTTAGCGTAGATGGATAGCGGGTGCTCAGACCAGATTACCACATCGGCATCTTTGCCTGCCTTCAGGCTGCCTACCTGGTCATCAATATGGAGCATGCGTGCCGGATTCAAGGTAACGAACTTCAGCGCGTCCTCTTCCGGAACACCGCCATAAAGCACAGCCTTTCCGGCTTCCTGGTTTAGCCGGCGCGCCATTTCGGCATCGTCAGAGTTGAATGCGGTAGTTACACCGACATTGTGCATGATCTTGCCGTTGTAGGGAATTGCTTCTGCAACTTCATATTTATACGCCCACCAGTCTGAAAACGTAGAGCCTGCAATACCATGGGCCTTCATTTTGTCGGCAACCTTGTAACCTTCCAGAATATGTGTAAACGTGTTGATTTTAAAGCCAAGGCTGTCTGCTACATTGATCAGCATGTTAATCTCAGACTGCACGTAAGAGTGGCAGGTTATAAACCGTTTGTTGTTCAGGATCTCGACAAGTGCATCAAGCTCCAGGTCACGGCGCACATTGTTCCCCTTTATCTTCATGGCCTTTTCATATTCTTTGGCCCTTGTAAATCCGTCTACATAGGTCTGCTCCACACCCATTCTGGTTACCGGGAAGCGTGCGCCTGTACCGAAGTTGCTTTGCTTCACGTTCTCGCCAAGCGCGAATTTGATAAAACCATCGCTTCCTGCAAATTTCAGTGCTTCGGGCGCTTTACCCCAGCGCAATTTGATCAGCTGGGATTGTCCGCCGATCGGGTTTGCCGAACCGTGAAGAATATGTGAAGTGGTTACACCTCCCGCCAGCTGGCGATAAATATTTACGTCTTCCGAATTAATGATATCGGCAATACGCACTTCTGCGGAAGAAGATTGCGCGCCTTCATTGATACCGCCCGATCCTGCAATGTGCGAGTGCTCGTCAATGATTCCGGCCGTAACGTGTTTGCCTGTAGCGTCGATAACCGTTGCGCCACCTGCCGACAGCCCTTTGCCAACAGCTTTGATCTTACCGTTAGCCAACAGGATGTCTGCGTTTTGCAAAATGCCGTCTTTCTCATTTGTCCAAACGGTTGCATTTTTGATCAACACTGTTTCCTGTTTTGGAGCTTCTTCATAACCGAAAACGCCAAAAGGATAAACCAGCTTACCCTGAGCAAGCGCTGCTTTAGGTTCCTCTTTCTGCGCGTCTGCTTTTAAGGCTTCGCGGAAAGTGGCGGTCCATCTTCCGGTGCTGCCGTCGGGCAGTGCCGATTCGCCTTTCATTGTAAGCGGGTTTGCCGAAACAACGTAACCACTCAGCCGCACACTTCCTGTCGGGCTTTTCTTTGAGTTGAATGATATTGCAACCCAGTCCCCGTTACGGCTCAGGCTGGCCGTTGTTTTGAGACTGTCTGTGCCGGTGCGTTCTACCGTGGCTGCAGAACCGCCTCCGCTTCCTGTAATGCGCAGGTTTGCTGCCGCAACCCCATCAACCGTCAGGTTATAAACCCCTTTCAGGTCTGTTACATCAATTTTATTAACCTGGAATTTTTTGCCCTGAACCCAGTTCTCAAAAATGATGTTGTCCTTTTTGAAAAGCGGACCCGAGGTTACAATAAAGTTTGCCAGTTTGCCTTTTCCAAGCGAACCAACCTGATCAGCAATTCCCAAAAAGGTAGCCGGATTTTCTGTAATTGACTTCAGTGCCTGTTGTTCAGATAGTCCGTTGTCTATGGCAGTGCGGAGATTTGCCCAGAATTCGCGAACGTTTTCAAGACCAAAAGCGGTAATAGCAAACGGAACCCCTGCTTTTTCAAGCGCGGCCGGATTGCCCGGTGCCATTTCCCAGGCTTTCATCTGCGCAAGGGTAATGTTTCGCGCTTCGGCAGGGTCTTCAACATCGTAAGCCTTCGGGAAAGCGATTGGAATGATCAGGCTGGCCCCGGTTGCCTTTACTTCGGCAATGCGCTGGTATTCGTCTCCGCCGGATTTGATCAGGTATCGTTTGCCAAACTCTTTGGCAATTTTGTCTGCACGAAGGGTATTAGCCCAGCCATCTGTTTCGAAGAGCTGGGGCAGGTCCTGTTGTTTGTTGAACTCTGCGAGCGAGATATTGTACTCTTCGTTCTGATTGCCATACCATTTTGCATCATAATACGTCTGGCGAAGCAATGCGATCGCACCCATCAGGGAAGTAGGGTAGTCGTTTTTTGAACTGCCCTTGCTGAATGAATAGTTTGCAGCTGTGCGGTCTTTGATAAACACACGGTTATCGGCTTCGTCTGTAAGTGCTACAGCTGCAGATGTGCCACGGGCTATGCCATCGCGGTTAATTGCGTTCACGCTGCCAAAGCCCGCCCTGCGCAGCTCGTCTGCTTTTTTTGTATCAACGCTGAAAAGGGCACGCACCTCTGTCTCCGGTCTGATAGCTTCATTCCAATTGTAAGGTCCTTTCTTTGTGGAAACAAAGATGGACTGGCGCCCGCCAAAACCGCCCGCCTCGCGCGATGCATCTGTTGTGCCGTAACTGCTGAAAGCATCGACAAGAGAGGGGTAGATATATTTGCCTTTCAGGTCGATGGTCAGGTATCCCTTCGGGATGTTCAGACCTTTGCCAACACCTTCAATCTGTCTTCCTTTGACAAGCAATGTACCATTGGCTATTGTCTGGCCAGAGTTAACCACAATCGTGGCGTTGGTAAAGGCGTACAATTGCGGCCGGATGTCGTATGATCCGTTAACCGGAAACGTCTGTTGCGCCAGCAAAAGATTACCGGAGACCAGCAGTAAAATTAGCAGTAGAGTTTTCTTCATGAAAAAATGTAGTTTGATTGTTTAAAACTAATATAAATAAAGCTTCATCACGGAATATCACACGCATTTTACTTTTTAAGGCTTACATTTGACATAAAAAAGCGGTTTTATGAACGAAATTTTGAAAAGCGCACACTCAGGCTGGCGCTATGTAGTTTTTGTACTTCTTATTGCAGCTATATTTCAGGCTTTATCTGGTTGGCTTGGAAAAAAGGCCTATACAGAAGGAAACAGAAAACTCAATGTCTTCGCACTGATCAGTGCACACATTCAGTTGCTGCTCGGCCTGGCACTTTACTTCATGAACGGCTGGTTTAAGGCCGACAGCTCCGCAGCGATCGCAAGATATTGGAAGATGGAGCATATTTCTATCATGCTTGCGGCAATCATCCTGATCACTATAGGGAATGCGCGTTCAAAAAAGGCTACAGATGCTGCGGCTAAACACCGTACCATCGCGATATTTTTTGGTTTAGCATTGATTTTTATCGTTGTAGCTATCTATTTAATGACTAAAAGCGATCCGTCCAGAACATTTTTCGGGGTTTCGTAAATTTTTAAAAATATTTTGCTTTTTTAAAATTCTTTCTATTTTTGCTCCCCATGATCAGCACTTCACATACATGGCAATGGCCAGACAACCTCAAAAAGCGTTGTGCACTGTGTGTATAAGATATATTGATTGATCTAAACCTAAACCACATTAAAAGCCCGACGTAGAACCACACGTCGGGCTTTTTTATTTCAACAGAATGAAGACTTACAAAATAAACACCACCTATAAAACGATGCTTGCCGACACCACAACCCCGGTAAGTATTTACCTGCGGTTACGTGATGTTTTTCCGAACAGCATCCTGCTGGAAAGTTCGGATTATCATAGCCGTGAGAACAGCATGAGTTTTGTCTGCGCTGATCCCGTTGCGGGAATCATATTAAATAACGGGCAGCTTGAATCTTACTTTCCCGACGGTATCCGTGAAGAACAGGATGCGTCAGGGAGTATTGTAGATGAAATTGCAGCATTCAAAGCGCGCTTTGAAGAAACCGTTTTTCCGGAGATTAAATTTCTGACCGGCGGTTTGTTTGGCTACTTTACCTGGAATGCTGTTCAGTATTTTGAAGACATCAGCCTGCAGGGCGAAATAGCCGCTGAAGACCGAATTCCTGATATGCAGTACCATGTGTACCGGTATATCATTGCAATAGATCATTTTAAGAACGAGATCACCCTGTTTAAAAATACATTTAATGGTGAGGTAAAAGAAGATCTTGATAAGATTGAGTACCTGATCCAGAACAAAAATTTCCCTGAATACTCGTTCCGGACAGAGGGAGCTGAAGAATCGAACCTGAGCGATGATGAGTTTAAAGAGATGGTGCTGAAAATGCAGAAACACATTATGCGGGGCGATGTGTTTCAGATCGTTCCGTCGCGGGCATATAAGCAGCGTTTTCTGGGTGATGAATTTAACGTTTACCGCTGCCTGCGCTCTATTAACCCGTCGCCGTATCTTTTTTACTTTGACTATGGTAATTTTAAACTTTTCGGCTCATCGCCGGAAGCACAGATTACCATCAAAAATCAGGTGGCAAGCATTTTTCCGATTGCAGGCACATTCAGAAGAACCGGTAATGACGCGGAAGACGCCGCCCTGGCCACAAAACTTGAAGAGGATCCAAAAGAGAGTGCTGAACACGTTATGCTGGTCGACCTGGCGCGGAACGATCTGAGCCGGAACTGCGGGAATGTACAGGTGAAGTCTTTCAAACAGGTGCAATATTACTCACACCTGATCCACCTGGTCTCGCAGGTTAGCGGCGAACTGCCCGGTACCGCCGCCGCCTTCAAGATCGTAGCCGATACCTACCCGGCAGGAACGCTCAGCGGTGCGCCAAAATACCGTGCCATGGAGCTGATTGATGCTTATGAAAAAAACGGGCGCAACTTTTACTCGGGCGCTATTGGTTTTATGGGTTTCAAAGAAGACTTCAATCATGCCATTATGATCAGGACCTTTATGAGCAAAAATAACCAGCTTCATTACCGCGCAGGGGCGGGAATTGTCGCAGACTCGGTTCCCGAGAGTGAGTTGCAGGAAGTAAATAATAAAATTGCTGCGCTGCGTAAGGCAGTTGTCATGGCGGCAGAACTTTAGACCAAACAGAGAATTACACGATGAAAAAAATACTCGTTATAGACAACTACGATAGTTTTACTTACAACCTGGTGCACCTGGTGCATGAGGCAGGGTATGATACTGAGGTCTGGAGAAATGATAAGTTTCAGCTTGAAGACATTGACAAGTTTGACAAGATTTTGCTTTCGCCCGGCCCGGGCATTCCGGAAGAGGCCGGGTTGCTGCTGGATGTAATCAAAACGTATTCAGAAAGCAAGAGTATTTTTGGCGTTTGTCTGGGGCAGCAGGCTATTGCTGAGGCCTTTGGAGGTTCGTTATCCAACCTGGGAAGGCCAATGCATGGAATCGCCACGCCGGTGAACGTAACAAATGCTGCAGAACCCTTGTTTAAAGATTGCCCCGTTAGTTTTAAGGTCGGCCGTTATCACTCCTGGGTAGTTAATAACTCAGACCTGCCGGAGGTATTGCAGGTTACAGCAACAGATGAGACCGGTGGTATTATGGCCCTGAGTCATAAGACGCTGGATGTACGCGGTGTACAGTTTCACCCCGAAAGCGTGCTGACAGAGTATGGCAAACAGATGATGATCAACTGGCTGAAGGCATAAAGGGGCGCAGAAATGAACATTTTAGAAAAAATAGTAGAAAGAAAAAAAGAAGAAATTGTCCGGGCAAAATCGCAGAAGAGCGTACAGAACCTGCAGGATTCGGCTGCTTTCGGGCGTACGCCGCTATCTTTCAGGGAGTTTTTGCTGGATCCGGCGCGCACAGGTATTATTGCCGAATTTAAAAGGCGTTCACCTTCCAAAGGTTTAATTAATGGAACGGCAGACGTGGCAGCGGTAACCACTGCGTATAATAGCAGCGGCGCTTCGGCTTTATCTGTGCTGACAGATACCGATTTCTTTGGTGGTGCTGCGGCAGATCTGGTCGCCGCGAGGCAGGCCAACGACATTCCGGTGCTGCGCAAAGATTTTATGATCGATCCTTATCAGGTGTACGAGGCGCGGGCAATGGGTGCAGACATCATTCTGCTGATTGCCGCCATTCTTACACCCGGCGAGATTGAAGACCTGAGTGGTGTAGCAAAAGAGCTTGGACTGAATGTCCTGCTCGAAGTGCATAACGCCGCAGAGCTGGAACGCAGCCTGGTCGGCTCATTAGATGCAATAGGCGTAAATAACAGGAACCTGGCCGATTTTACAGTCGATATCCAGACTTCGTTTGAGCTCGCGGACCGAATTCCCGTTGAGTATCTGAAGGTTTCAGAAAGTGCAATCAGTGCGCCTGAAACGATCAGATCGCTTCGTGCGGCAGGTTTTCAGGGTTTTCTGATTGGTGAAAACTTTATGAAAACGACCGACCCGGGAGCTGCGGCGCTGGAGTTTGCCAGACAGCTATAGCAGGAAACGTCTGCGCAGATGCAGGCAATTATCTTCGTAACTTTGAAGAACAATTATGGGAAAACAAAAATATTACGATACCGGGGTAACACAGGAACGTGCCGTTCTGGTGGGCGTGATTATCCCCAGCAGCAGTGAGGAGCAGGAGCGCGAGTACCTTGAGGAACTGGCTTTCCTGGTCGAAACAGCGGGGGGAAAAGTAGAAAAAACTTTTACCCAGAAAATGCTCCGGCCGGAAAGGGCAACCTTTGTTGGCAGTGGTAAACTGGAAGAAATTAAAGCCTATGTTCAGTCCGAAGAGATTGACATGGTTGTGTTTGATGACGAGCTAACGCCTTCTCAGCTCAGAAACATTGAAAACGAGCTGAAGGTTAAGATCCTTGACCGGAGTAACCTGATCCTTGACATCTTTGCAGACCGCGCTCAAACCGCACAGGCCAAAACGCAGGTAGAGCTGGCGCAGCTTCAATACATGCTGCCCCGCCTGACCCGGATGTGGACACACCTTGAAAGGCAAAAAGGTGGTATCGGGATGCGCGGTCCGGGTGAGACGCAGATCGAGACCGACCGCCGGATTATTCTGAGCAAAATCTCGCTTTTCAAAGAGCGTCTTAAGCAGATCGACAAACAAAATGAGACGCAGCGCAAGAATCGTGGTCAGCTGATCCGCGTTGCACTGGTGGGTTATACAAACGTGGGCAAATCGACGATTATGAACATGCTTTCAAAGTCTGACGTCTTTGCAGAGAACAAGTTGTTCGCCACGCTCGACACCACGGTCCGTAAGGTTGTAATTGACAACGTTCCATTCCTGCTCTCAGACACGGTAGGGTTTATCAGGAAACTGCCGCATCACCTTGTAGAATGTTTTAAGTCTACACTGGATGAGGTTCGGGAAGCTGATATCCTTGTTCATGTGGTCGATGTCTCGCATGCAGGTTTTGAAGACCAGATCAATACGGTTAACGAAACGCTGAAAGACCTTGGCGCGCGTGATAAGGAAACCATCGTCGTCTTTAACAAGATTGATGCGTATGCTGCACCAGACGAAGACGATCTGGTAGCACGCGAGAATGGAAAAATGTCTCTCGCCGATTTTAAAAATACCTGGATGGCACAGCATAATGCCCCGGCTATCTTTATTTCAGCGACCGAAAAAGAGAACGTAGAGGAATTCAGGCAACTGCTGTACGACCGCGTGAAAGCGGTGCATACCGCTCGCTACCCTTACGATAATTTGTTATATTAGTCAACAACGGCGGCCCCGAAGGGCTGCCGGATTTATTCATTCCGGCCTGTATTCCGGGTTCAGGAAAATCAAAAGATATGGAAAGTAAACGTCAGCAGAAATTTGCAGGAGTTATACAGGAAGAACTGGCACAGATCTTCCAGAAAGAGGGAACGGCCTATCTGCCCAATACGCTGGTAACAATTACCCGGGTGCGGGTTTCGCCAGACCTTGCCATTGCAAAAGTTTACCTCAGCTTTTTAAACAGTCCGAATACGAGCCTTGCCGTTAACACGGTAAACTCACATGCCGGCGAGATCAGATATAAACTTGGCAGCCGCATCCGGCACCAGGTAAGGGTTATTCCTGAACTCACGTTCTTTGTAGATGATACAAATGAGTACGTGGAGCGCATGGACCAGCTTTTTGACAAAATCGCAAAAGAAAGAAAAGACCAGGAGGAATAATGCTTCCCGGAAAACGCCTGCGGGAACCCGTTAATTTTTACACACATTTTATTCCTGCCCTGCTGGCCCTGCCGGCAGGCTGGTATCTTTTTAGCCGCGCTGCATCGCCGTTAGAGCGCACAGCAGCGCTGGTGTATAGCATCGGGACCTGTATTCTCTTCGCCGTAAGTGCAATTTACCATGGCTACCCGCGAAGCGAGTATGGAATCCGCTTCTGGCAAAAATTTGATCACTGCTGTATCTACCTGATGATTGCCGGTTCGTATACCCCAACGGCCTTACTTGTCTTTGACGGCTGGCTACGCTGGGGCTTGTTTGCAACAGTCTGGTTTGTCGCGCTGGCCGGCTGCCTGTTAAAGATTTTCAACCGCCTAAAAAGTACCGGGGTATCACTGGCACTCTACATTCTGATGGGCTGCCTGATCCTGCCGTTACTTTACCAGATGTCTGCCACGCTGCCCGGCGGTGCTATTTTCTGGCTTCTTCTTGGCGGGGTATTCTACATCGGCGGCACCTATTTTTATGCCCAAGACCGCCAGATGCATCGTTTGCTGCATAGCCATGAACTCTGGCATCTTTTCGTTGCAGGCGGCGCGCTCTCGCATTACGTTTATAACTACGTTTACATATTCAAGTCCTGATCATGGAACACCCGCTCCAGCCTGTTCTGCAGAAATACCAGGCACAATTTGCAGCTGTGGTACCCTTTAACCGCCAAAGCGACCGGATCGTACCGATGGACCTTACTCAAAGCAATGAAAGCCTGGATGAGCGAACTTATACAGATACAGTGCGTTTCTCTGCCTGGGTGGAAGGCAGACTGGCGACCGCACAAGCCAGATATGGCGTAGGCGGGTATAACGAACACCGCAATATTTATGGCAGAAGCCGCCACTTCGACAACGATGAGGAGCCGCGTCGCCTGCACCTCGGTACTGACATTTGGGGTGCGGCCGGAACTCCTGTGTTTAACTTTTATGAAGCAACCGTACATAGTTTTGCAGACAACAACCGCAACGGAGACTATGGAGCGACTATTATTTTGCGCTATGAACTGGATGGCTATGTCTTTCATGCGCTATACGGTCACCTGAGCAGGGCTTCGTTAACCGGCCTGCAAAAGGGAGACACTGTTCCTGCAGGAAAACAAATTGCCGCCCTGGGCGTTCCAGAAGAGAATGGTAACTGGCCGCCTCATCTGCATTTTCAACTCGTTGTTGATATGAAAGATCTGGAAGGTGATTTTCCGGGTGTTTGCAGGTATAGTGAACGGGAGATTTACCTGACAAACAGTCCTGATCCGCAGGTTATCCTGGACGCTGGGTTCTAATCTGATCCGCATAAAAATGCGTACATTATCGTATGAAAAAGTTAGTTGTATTTTTTCTGCTCCTTTCATTAAAAAGCTTTGCGCAGCAGCCCGTTTTTCAAAGCGGTAAGCATACGTTGCAGAGCTTTCTGGTTAGCAATACAATTTACCCGTCTTACTCTCGCCAGCACTGCATCGGCGGCACGGTACTCGTCAGTTTCAGGGTGAACAGGGAAGGGAACGTCTTTTCCTCGCGGGTAACCAGAGGCGTAGGTACTGACCTGGATGATGAAGCGCTGCGGCTTGTGCGCATGACGCGGGGTAAATGGTCGGTTCCTGCAGATTTTGACACGACAACTGTTATTTCCGTTCCGGTGAACTTCAGGGTGTCTGGTGCCAACTGCGATCAGAAAACTGTCGCAGAGATCAGGCAGGCTATCCAGGCGTACCGAAACGAGGAAGAACTGACCAACGCGGTATTAAACTATTACCGTAACAAAGAACAGGGTAAGGCGCCTGCCGGCGAAGAACAGCGCATCAGGTCTATACAACAGGATTTGGGTTACGATGACGACTACTTTAACGAAAGAATTAACCTCGGACTAAAGAAAATTAAACAGGGCGACAGGGAAGGAGCCTGTGAAGATTTCACGTTTGTAAAGTACATGGGGTCTGACAAGGCAGACCAATACCTCGAAAAATATTGCCGCTAAGCCTGATCTGCATCCGGTTTAGTTTCGGGTGGTAACACCATGCAGATGGCTGCAGGAAGAATTTTGGCAGATACGCCCCTGATCTTGCCCATGTATTCGCCGTCTACCTGAAAATGCGCGTTATGTTTACTTTTGATCTGTAAAGAGCGGGTCTGAAAGAACTCCACTTTTTTTGGATTGAAGCCCTTCCGCGTGAAACGCATTTTCAGCACTTCGAGAACGGAATAGGTTTTGACAAGAACAACTTCAAACACATCGTCGTCCAGCCGGCCAATGGGGTTGATCTTTACGCCGGTGCCATACATGGTCGCATTGGCCACAACAACCATGGCGGCGGCAGAACGCACAAGTTCATCACCCATGTCAAGCTCGACCTCCATTTTCCGGTGGTTCCAGAGGGCATGCCACGCCGCTTTTGCATAGCCAAGCATACCCCGGTGAGACAGGCTGTCGAACTTTTTGACAATGTAAGCATTGAAGCCCAGGTCTGCCAGGTGGATGCACAGTTCGTCGTTTATCTTGATGGCGTGTATGAAAGTTGGCACCCCTGTAACAGCGATGGCAAGTGCGGCCTCAGGATCGGTGGGAATACCTAGTTCTTTGGCCATGCCGTTTGCCGAGCCGGCGGGGATGATACCCATTGGTTTTTTACTTCTCAGGAGGCATTCTGCAACCAGTTTGAGTGTGCCGTCTCCACCGGCAGCAACGACACGGTCGGCGTCTATCCGGTTAATTTCAGCCTCGATATCCTTTTTATTACAATTTTCGTGGAGTTCATAAATATGGATTTCATGGGCAGAACCTGCAAAGTACTGCCTGATCAGGGCCGTCAGATCCAGGTCGTCTTTGCCTGAGCCCGGATTAATGATAAAGTGTAGGACCATTCGATCCTGGACCTGTTCCATCTCTTATTTTAATAGCAAACAAGCCAGGATCAATAGTGTTTGCTTTTGTATGAGTGTTTCGCAACCCAGTGTAAAAGTTTATCATGGTTATGGCCACACGCACAACCTGGTGGTATACGGGCATGTTTTCAGGAAACATAGCAATCCGCGGCAAGTGTTCAGTAACAGCCTGTTTGTCAATGTCCGCCACCTGCTCAGGCTGTTTCTTGTAAAAACATGGCCATTTGTCAAGGTAAGGCTCAGATTTCGTGATCAGGAAATCTATAACCGAACAGAATACGATGGCTTTTTTAAGTTTGAGTTCAGCTCAGACACCGAAGTCAATGCCGGCTGGCACGAAGTGTTTGTCGAGGTGCTGGATGATAATGACCAGGCGCTGGCGGGAGCAAAAGGGACGATCTATGTGCCGCATGTAACACAGTATGCGTTTATTTCAGATATAGACGATACGGTTATGGTGTCGCACTCCGCAACAATTGCCCGCCGCCTGCGCGAACTGTTTATTAAAAATCCGCGCACGCGTAAAACCTTTCCGCGCACTGCCGAACACTACAAATTGTTATCAGGCGCCTATGCAAGCAGCGAAAAGCCAAACCCGTTTTTTTATGTTTCCAGCAGCGAGTGGAACCTGTACGATTACCTGGTAGAAACATTTCGCTTTAACAAGCTTCCCGAAGGGGCATTTCTGCTGAATCAGATCAAGCGCTGGAAAGATCTGGTTAAGACTGGTAAAACCGGGCATGAAGGTAAACTGGTGCGCGTACTGCGTATTTTTGATGCCTTCCCGAAACAAAAATTTATTTTTTTTGGAGATAACTCTCAGCGCGACCCCTATATCTATACGGCAATTGCTGAGAAATATCCGGATCGTGTCGCCGCGGTTTATATTCGCAACATCAGACCCGAAGTGGCAGCAGAGACGAGAGAATTGCTTGGGAAACTGACCAGCTTAGACATTCCTCATTGTCTGTTTGCCAGCAGCGAGGAGGCTATGGACCATTCGCACCGCATCGGGCTTATTGAAAACTGGCGGCTTAGCTGATTGATTTGCCAAAAGGGCTGAAGGCAAGGTTCATTAGTTTGAAATGCTGTCTGCCGAAGGGAATTCCAACAATTGTGATGCAGAATACGATGCCGAACAGGAGATGGGTAAGTGCTATCCACAGGCCGCCAAAAACCAGCCAGATGATGTTCATAACGGTAGACAGGCAACCTGTTGCTGAAGCGGTATGTGTAATCCTTACACCGAAGGGTGCAAGTCCTACAATTGCGAATTTGAAACATTGAATGCCGAACGGAATGCCAACAATGGTGAGGCAGAGCAGAAGCCCGCCGATAATGTATTCAAAAAAGATAAAAATACCGCCGAAGATAATCCAGATAACGTTGCCTAAAAAATTCATGCTCTTTTGACTGTACGGGTTATTAAAAGTTACGTCATCAGATGAAATCGAGGGTTCTGAAGCTCCTGTCAAGTACCTGGCTGTTTTCTGTATCGAGCCATTTGTGCAGTACGGTGGCATAAACCTCGCGGAAATCAATCTTGTACTTCAGGTCGCCTGCTTCAAGATCTGCCAGATCCGGTGCCTCATTAAAAATGCCTTTCCGGTTCAGGCTACCACCGAAGACAAGGATGTTATTGGCGGTGCCATGGTCGGTTCCGTTGCTGGCGTTCTGTTCTACGCGTCGTCCGAATTCAGAAAAAGTGAGCACTAGCGTGTCTGCCAGCTTATTTTTTCCCTGCAGGTCTTTCAAAAACACGTTCATGGATTCAGCATACTGTCTGAGCAGGTTTCCCTGTTGACCAATCTGGTTTACATGCGTATCGAAGCCGCTCATCGATACATAATATACGCGGGTCTGCAGGCCGGAGCAGATAAATCGTGAAACGGTTTTAAGCTGGTTGCCAAAGCCATTTGACGGATAGGTTGCCCGGGTCTGATAGATTTTCGAGGTGTTCTGGATGTAACTGGCAGACGAGGCGGTCTCGGCCATCGTTTTATACAGGTAACCCAGGTTGTTTTCGTCGAGGTGCTCCTGTTCATGGCTTATCATCCGTTTAAAAAACGGCTCATTGGTATTGCGAAACAGCGCTGCGGGATCCTTGAGGGCAATGCCTTTTTTGCTTGTGCCTTTCAATGCCAGCGATAAGGCATCATCTACTTCGATCGCTGTGTATGGATATTTACAGGTCTGGCAATTGCTGTCCAGGTACCGGCCAATCCAGCCGGTGCTGAGAAACTGGCTGGCATCGCTGCCGCTTTGCCAGATATCCATTGAACGGAAGTGTGAGCGGTCGGGGTTGGGATAACCAACACTGTTGATAACGGTCATCCAGCCGTTGTCATAGATCTCCTGCAGTGCCGACAGGTTAGGATTAAGACCCTGCATGTCATTCAGCCGGATCACTTCTTCAGGTTTGATGGCAATGTTTTTTCTCTTCTGATAGTAAATATCGCTGCCAAAAGGAACTACGGTGTTCAGGCCGTCATTTCCGCCCGAAAACTGAACGATGACAAGATTTTTATGGCGGGTCAGCTCATCAAGCGCAAGCGCTTCGAGAGGCTTAACAAAAGCGGGGATCATCCAGGCACCGGCGGTGGCGAGCGCGGTGTTTTTTAAAAAATCTCTTCGTCTCATACGCATTCAGTTTTTAACACAATTGATACTCGGGCATGCTCACCACTTCGATGGCCGTGCTGCGCAGGCCTTTATTGTCTTCAAGAAGGGCAGTGTTTTTTTCGTTCAGCCGGGGCTGAAGCAGAAAACCGGCCAGTTCAACCGGACTGATGTTTTTTGGCAGATCACGGGAAAACGCTGCCCAGTCGGGATCAGCATTAACAAACGACTTTCGTTTGGCCTTTTTTGGGTCTGCCGCCTTATTAACGGCAATAGCGGCTTCTTCTTCCGGGTCAGCCTTTCCGCTGAAATCTATTTCGCCATCATTCAGTACCAGCGATGGGATCTTCATGCGAAGCATAAGCGAGGAGCTGTCAATCCAGCTCCGTCCGCCAGGCCAGCCGGCCACATTGGGCGGATTAAACAGATACTGACCGAGGTTCTGTTGCAGCCTGATCAGCATCTTCGGATCATTGTAGCGCGTATGGAATGTGCGGCTCAGGCCAACAATCAACTCTACCGGCGATTTGATCTTATTTCCTGCGTTAGCGGGCTCGTAAAACCAGTCGGACGTGAAAAGTTTCTGCAGCATGGCGGCAATATCATACCCGGAATCGAAAAAATGACCACCCAGTTCTTTAATATGCGCGTCGTTGGGAACATCATTAACAAAGAACAGGTAAACTTTCCCGGCTATAAAATCTGCGGCTTCGCGGCGGGCCAGGATCATGTCGATGATATCTTCACCGCCAAAATTCCCGGTTTTCCCGAAAAAGGTCTTGGTTCCCGAATCATGTACTTTCGGGTTAAATTCAAAGACCCAATCCTTATTAAACATCCAGCCGGTAAATGCGCGGGCCGATTCTTTGATGTCCTGCTCCGAATACTTTCCACGACCAAGCGTGAAGAGCTCCATAAGTTCGCGCGCAAAGTTCTCATTAGGTCTTCCCTTGCGATTCTGCTGATTATTCAGGTACAGCAGCATGGCGGGCGTTTTCGATACTTCGGTAAGTAACGTTTTAAAGTTGCCAAGTGCATGACGGCGCTGAACATTATTTAGCTGCTGTGCGAAAAAAGTCGTTTCATGGCGGCAGGCAAAATGACCGTGCCAAAAAAGCGTCATCTTCTCGTGCAATGGATAACCGGAATGCATGAGTTTATCAAGCCATGCCAGGTTAAGCTGCTGGTTTTTTTCATTACGGAGCCGCAGGTATTCCTTTTTCTGTTCCTTCTCGGCTTCGGTTTGCTCTTTTTTAGCGTTTAATTCCTGCTGTTGTTGTTGCAGACGCAGGTTTTCCTGCTCAGACTGCAGCCTGATCTCATCAGGAATTTCCGGGGCTTTGATAAGACTGTCAATAACCTTGCGGTAATTTTGCCTGCTAAGCTTGTCGGCCGTCAGGTAAGAAATTCCGAAAGCTGCACGGCTGTAAAGGTGTTTGATTCTTGCAAAGCGTTCTTTCCGGTTCATAGTCAGGCAGTTTGTAGGAACAACATAAACAAAACGTCAACTTTTGCGCTTTGTTTTATTTCTACCTTTGCATATGATCTTCCAACTGGATGAAAATGACCTGCGTTTTCCTGCTCCTGCCTGGGCTGAACCCGATGGTTTGCTGGCCATTGGGGGCGATCTGAGACCTGAGCGTTTGCTCGCAGCCTATCACCTGGGCATCTTTCCCTGGTTTAGCGAAGGAGACCCTGTTTGCTGGTATGCACCGCCTGACCGGTGTGTCATCTATCCCGAACATGTAAGCGAAAGCAAAAGTATGCGACGGCTTCTTAACTCAGGTGTTTTTGAGATCAAAGTGAATACGTGCTTTGAAGAGGTCATCCGAAATTGTGCATCTATCGACCGGCAGGGCGCAACAGGTACCTGGATTACAAACGACATGCAGGCGGCCTACATCGAACTGCACCGCATGGGTTTTGCAAAAAGCATTGAAACCTGGAAGGCGGGCGTCCTGGCAGGCGGCTTATACGGGATAGAAATTAATGGGGTATTCTGCGGCGAGAGTATGTTCAGCAAGGAAAGTAACGCTTCAAAGGCAGCATTGATCTGGCTTTGCCGGAATGGCGGCCACCGCCTGGTTGATTGCCAGCTTCCAAACGACCACCTGATGAGCATGGGTGCTGAAATGATCTCCAGGGAAAAGTTCCTGGAGATCCTCAGGACTCAATTATAATTTTCTGATCCAGATATTTCTAAAGCTCACGGGTTCGCTCGGGTCGCCGTGATCCTGCAGTTTGATCGAAGCCGGTCCGTGTGCTTTATAAGCCGGGGCACCGATCCACCTGGTCTCACCTTTCAGTTCGAAGTTGTTCTGCAGCAACACGCCGTTCAGCATAACAGTAACGCGTGCCGCACTTTTCAGGCTGCCGTCTTCATTGAACTTAGGCGCAGTCCAGATAATGTCGAAATACTGCCATTCGCCAGGTTTTTTGTTTGCGTTTGCCAGCGGGATGCCTTGTTTGTACACGCTGCCTGTCTGGCCGTTCACATAAGTTTTATTGTTGTAGATATCGAGAATCTGAATTTCATAACCATCGTCTCCACCGCCGGTAGATGCGAGGAATACACCGCTGTTACCACGCGCCTGGTCTTTTCCGGTAATGTTTGATGGGATACGCCATTCAAGGTGTAACTGATAGTCAGTAAATTTCTGATTGGTTTCAATGTTGCCTGTGCCTTTTTTCACCGTAAAAAAGCCATCGTCAATGGTCCACCCGGCAGGTTTTGAAGGGTCTTTTACAGAGTGCCACTCGTCCAGGTTTTTGCCGCCGAAAAGGATAATAGCGTCAGACGGGGCGTCCTGTGGCAGATTGCCGGGTGTTACAGTCTTAGGTACAGGTTCCCAAACCTCGGTTTTTGCCGCCTCTTTAGCCGGATCATTCTTTTGCTGCGCCATAACGGTCGTTGAAATAAAAGCTGTTGCCAGCATCAAATAGACGTTTCTTGTCTTCATCAGATTTCAAAATTGTTTGTGGAAGGTAAATCTATTTAAAAAAGAGAGAGAAATTTAAAATGGCACGTTTTATTTACATTGCACACCCTGCCAGCTATTAACAAAACAAGCTAAACACAAATTTATTGTTATGCAAAAGACGATCTTTTTTATTGACCTAGATAACACAGTTTATTTTACTGCACCTCATACTCAGCAGCTGCTTGGCGAATTGTACGATTTTCTGGATGGCCAGGAACTGGGGATATCTCCCGATCAGCTGGAAAGTGCCAGGAAGGAGATGCTCCACACGCCTTTTCAGCGTGTTGCAGAAAAGTACGGCTTTGACCGGGAGGAAGCAGCAAAGACCGTCTCTTTTTTACAGCAGGGTGAGGTGCGTGCACCGCTGGCCGTTCATGAAGAATATATATACCTGAAGCAGCTCCACGGCAGAAAATTTATCGTTACAGCGGGCTTTACACGTAAACAGCAGTCGAAAGTAATCATGCTTGGTATCAAAGATGATTTCGAAGATGTTTATGTGGTGGATGTCTCCATCAAACCCGAAACAAAAAAGGACGCTTTTCTGGCGCTGATTACGCGGCACGAACTTGACCCTTCTCGAATCCTGGTTATTGGCGATGATGCAGAATCAGAGATCAGGGCAGGCCTGGATCTTGGCCTGGAAACTTTTTTGTTTGATCCTGACGGCCGGTATCCCGATTCGCCAACCACCTATCGTGGCGCCAGCCTGAAAGACATTGGTGCTGCCGCCGGACAGTAAATCCAAACAAAAAATGAAGGGGCCTGTTGACAAAACAAATCTTTGCCCTGATCATGAAACGTGTTTTTGCCTGCCTGACCCTGCTTGCAGGCATGATCTATCTTCTCTTTTATATCCATGAAACCACCCGGTGGCCGGTTTGGGGGGCTATAGTAGCCGGCGTTGTGGCAGCTGTGCTGGTGTTTGTTGAAGAAAGCAATAACGCCATATTAAAAGCCATGCGCGTAATTGCCGGCATTG
This sequence comes from Pedobacter sp. SYP-B3415, assembly GCF_004138205.1. Classification (GTDB taxonomy): domain Bacteria; phylum Bacteroidota; class Bacteroidia; order Sphingobacteriales; family Sphingobacteriaceae; genus Pedobacter. The sequence goes on along the minus strand of NZ_RXNQ01000022.1, from coordinate 353,370 downwards.
CCGGATTGCCCGGAGCAGTCTATCTGAACTACCTGAGCTGGAACCTGTATACGAGTGTGCTGACACATGGTTATCTTGAAAGTGCGCTGGTTATGCTCTTTGTGCTGCGTCTGATTGTGTTGGTTGGTCTCGGCGGTATGCTATTGGCCGGGCTGCGCGGCAGGGGGCGGCTGCAGGATCTTCCCTGAAAGAAAGCACTGCGCTGCGTTCGTTAAGCCCGATTGAAGCGGAAAGCCCGCATGGCTTGCGCAGTGCCTGCGGCTTGAAGTGTAAAGCGGGGCAGCAGATGTGAGGATCAGTTCAGCACCCTTCCTGATACTTCAAACTAGAGGAAAGTATAAGCCCGGCAAAAAAATTAAACGGCAACTCTTTGATACTAAAAGTATTTCATCTATCTTTGCAGTCCCCAAAAAAGCGGGGAAATAAATAATTGTTACATAATTAAATACAAGCAAGTGAATACGTTAAGTTACAAAACTGTCTCTGCCAATACTAAAACTGTTAACAAACAGTGGGTAGTAGTTGATGCCCAGGGCGAGATTTTGGGGCGCTTGTCTTCGAAGATTGCAATGATCATTCGTGGAAAAAACAAGCCAGAGTACACCCCACACGTAGACTGCGGTGATAATGTGATTGTTATCAATGCAGACAAGGTTAAACTGACCGGAAACAAGTTCAGCGAAAAAGAATACATTCGCTATACAGGTTATCCAGGTGGTCAGCGTTTCATTTCTCCAAAAGAGTTAATGGCAAAACACCCTGAGCGTGTAATCGAGAAAGCCGTTCGCGGTATGTTACCAAAGAACAAACTTGGTGCTAAATTGTACAAAAATCTTTTTGTATATGCTGGTGAAACTCATCCGCATGAGGCACAATCTCCAACAACCATTAAACTTTAAGAAATGTCAACTACAAATACTTCAGGAAGAAGAAAAACTGCAGTTGCCCGTATCTATCTGACAGACGGCAACGGTACCATCACTGTGAATGGTAAAGATCACAAAGAATATTTCCCAACCCTTCCCCTTCAATATATTGTAAATCAAAGTATTGAAGTGGCTGAACTTACCGGTCGTTATGACGTGACTGTAAATGTTCAGGGCGGAGGAATCAAAGGACAAGCAGAAGCTGTTCGTCTGGCAATTGCCAAAGCTATTGTTGAACTCGATGCGGAGAAAAAACCTGCATTACGCGCCAAAGGCCTCATGACACGCGATATGCGTATGGTTGAGCGTAAGAAACCAGGACGTGCGAAAGCCCGTAAACGCTTCCAATTCAGTAAACGTTAATCGACAAAGGAGAACAAAACAATGGCTAGAACAACATATCAAGACTTATTGGATGCAGGTGTACACTTTGGTCACCTCACCCGTAAATGGAACCCAAAAATGGCGCCCTACATTTTCATGGAGCGCAATGGTATCCACATTATTGACTTAAATAAAACCCTTACCAAAACTGAAGAAGCTGCTTCTGCGATCAAACAAATCGTAAAATCAGGTCGTAAAGTTTTGTTCGTATCAACCAAGAAACAGGCAAAAGGTATCGTGGCTGAGCAGGCTAAGAAAGTAAACATGCCGTTTGTTACTGAGCGTTGGTTAGGTGGTATGCTTACCAACTTTGCAACTGTTCGCAAATCGATCAAAAAGATGGCGAACATCGACAAAATGACTAAAGACGGTACTTACGCGATCCTTTCTAAAAAAGAGCGTCTGATGATTCAGCGTGAGCGTATCAAGTTGGAGTCACTGTTGGGTGGTATTGCTGACCTGAACCGTTTGCCGGCTGCATTGTTCCTGATCGACGTAAAGAAAGAGCACATTGCTGTTACTGAAGCGTTGAAGCTGAACATCCCGACTTTCGCGATGGTAGATACAAACTCTGACCCTTCAAACATCGATTTCCCTATCCCGGCGAATGATGATGCAACCAAGTCTATCACCCTGATCACTGACATCATCGTTAAAGCGATTGAAGAAGGATTGGAAGAGCGCAAACGCGACAAAGAAGACGAGGCAGAAAAAGAAGCTGTAGCTGCAAAAGCTGCTGCTGATGCTCCTGAAGTAAAAGAGCCAAGAAGAAAAGGAGAAGCTGCGGAAACTGCTGTAGAAGATACAACTGACACTGCAGAAGAAACAAAAACAGAAGAGTAATTAATCACGTTGTGGGTTACGGGTTCTGTGTTGCGGTTCTGCTTCAGCACGAAACTCCTAACCCATAACTTTTTATAAAAAAATAACAAAGAAAGACATGTCTACAATACAGATCTCAGCTGCAGACGTAAACAAGCTGCGCCAGCAAACCGGCGCAGGCATGATGGATTGTAAGAAAGCATTGACAGAGGCTAACGGCGATTTCGAAGCTGCCGTTGATTATCTGCGTAAAAAAGGCGCTAAAGTTGCTGCCAGCCGTCAGGACCGTGAGTCGAATGAAGGCGTTGTGATTGCGAAAGCAACTGCAGATGGCAAACGCGGCGTTGTTCTCGAGCTGAACTGCGAGACTGACTTCGTAGCGAAAAATGCTGACTTCGTTGCCTTAGGTAACAAATTCGCAGACATCGCGATCGAAAAAAATCCTGCAACGCTTGAAGAACTGCTGGCTCTTGAAGTAGATGGCGCAAAGGTTTCTGACCTGATCATTGACAATACCGGTAAAATCGGTGAGAAACTTGGTATCTCTAAATACGAAGTTGTGTCTGGTGATAAAGTTGTTCCTTACATTCACGGAAACTACCGCCTCGGTGTACTTGTTGCCCTGAACCAGGATGCAGCGGGTGTTGAAGAAGCTGGTAAAGACGTTGCAATGCAAATTGCTGCAATGAATCCGGTTGCCCTTGACAAAGCAGACGTTGATCCGCACACGATTGAGCGTGAAATCGAAATTGCAAAAGAGCAGATCCGTGCAGAAGGTAAACCAGAAGAAATGGTTGAGAAAATTGCAACTGGTAAACTCAACAAATTTTACAAAGACAGCACCCTGCTGAACCAGGAGTTTGTAAAAGATGGTTCAAAAGACGTTCGTAAATTCCTCGACGAAACCTCAAAAGGTCTGACTGTAACCGCTTTCAAACGCGTACAACTCGGCGCATAACTGCGTTCTTTAAATATTTAAAGCCCGGCAATTTGCCGGGCTTTTTTTGTTTTAAATGGCGGGCGTCGGTAGTCAATCAGCTTATCTGACTTATATTCAGTGCCTTGTTATTGAATTTCTTACAACAAAAAGGAGTGAGCCTGTTTTTTGAATAATATATGGATTGGTTTTTGAGTTTTTAGATTGTCAGCTTTTCCTGACAAACATTTACCAAAACTACCTCTATGAAAGCAAATCACATTTTAATCCCGCTGTATGCCGGCATGGTTCTTATCGCGGCATGTAAGAAGGACAGCAGCGCAGACCTGCCTGCTGAAGAAACAACTGCTACGGCAGACACCACCATGGTTATGGCAGATGGCAATCCCGGCGAGAACGGTATTGTAAAAAGTGCCTATCTCAATGGCGAACTGGTTACCTATACAGATTTTGGCGGCGAGCTCGTGCTTGAAGGCGACATGATTTTACGCGATTCGATGCTGAGTCAAAACGGGATCGGTACCCAGACAACCGGCTTCCGCGATCGGCAGTGGAAGAACAAGACGGTTTACTACGTCATCGCAGACGAGCTGCCTAAGAAAGAACGCGTGCGAAATGCGATTAACCACTGGGAGCAAAATACACCTATCCGTTTTGTGAAACGGACAAACCAGCGGGATTATGTGGCATTTGTCAGGGGAACAGGGTGTTCAGCCGATCTGGGCCATCAGGGTGGCCGTCAGGTTGTGAAGCTTGCCGGTAATTGCAACGTAGGTACAACTATTCACGAAATCGGGCATGCTATTGGCCTGCTGCACGAGCATACCCGCACTGACCAGGAAGATTTTGTAAAGATCAAATGGGCCAACATTCAGCAGGATAAAAAACATAATTTCAGAAAATGGAGTCACTGGAATTACAACGGGTTTAATATGGGTAACCGGATGGATTTTCAATCGGTCATGATGTACCACTCTTGGTCGTTTGCTATTGATCCGAATAAGCCAACCCTCACCAAGCTCGACGGAACAACATTCAGCGGTGGCAACCGGCTTTCAGACAAAGATATAGCCACGGTAAAGAAAATGTACGCAAATGAATAACCTGAGCTCCCGGAAACGGGAGCTTTTTTATTTAACGCTGACCGGGAAGCTTAACGCCCCGGGCAATTCTGCTTTTTTTTCTATCTTTCATGCACCATGCTTGCCCTGAAAAATTTTAATATCCCCGGTTCACAGTCAGCTTCCGCTGGCCGGCACCTGATTATTCGTGACGGAAAAATTGACCGATTTATAGATGAGCTGCCTTCAGGCGCGTCAGCGGTCGACTGTAAAGGCGCGTGGTTAAGCCCGGGAATGATTGATCTGCAGATCTATGGCGCAGGCGGGAGGCTGTTCTCAGCCAACCCAGGTACCGAAAACCTTCGGATTATAGAAAACGCACTGCTGCAGCAGGGAACAACCGGTTTTCTTATTTGTGTTGCCACCAATAGCGATGAGATTGTTTACCGCAGTCTCGATGCGCTGAAAGCTTACCGGGGCGAGGCCAAAAACTGTCTTGGCATTCACCTGGAAGGTCCGTTCCTTAATCCAAAGAAACGCGGCGCACACATCGAAAAGTTGATCAGGAAAGCTACGCTTGATGAAGTAAAGAAGCTGGTGGAGTACGGAGATGGCGTAATCCGTATGATGACCATTGCCGCGGAACTCCAGGATGACGAGGTGTTGACTTACCTTGCTGAACAGGACATCCTGCTATCGTTGGGCCATAGTGATGCAGGTTTTGAGGAGGCTACGCGCGCTTATAACCGGGGCTTCGCCACGACGACACACCTCTTTAATGCCATGAGCCCCATTCAGCACCGCGCGCCAGGAATTCCGGTTGCCGTGTACAGACATCCATCAGCAATGGCAAGTATCATCGCAGACGGTTATCATGTAGATTTTGAGGTGGTACGAATGGCCAAAGACCTGCTTAAAGATCGGCTGTTTCTTATTACCGATGCTGTTACGGCCTGTAGCGAAGGGCCTTACCAGCATCATGAAAAGGATGGACGTTTCCTCATGCCTGATGGTACATTGTCGGGTTCAGCGCTTACGATGCCTGAAGCAGTTAAAAACTGTGTGCAGTACTGCGGCATAGCGCTTGATGAGGCGATCCGGATGGCCACGCTATACCCGGCGCGGCTTGCGGGTTTACTTGCAGGAAGTCTTGCCCCTGGCATGCCTGCAGATCTAATATTACTGAATGATGCCCTCGATTTGCAGGCAGTGATTTATCGCGGCGAGCTCATTTGAGACCAGCCGGGTCTTAATCGATTTTTTTTGATATTTTTGCGCGGCTAAATTTTACATTCATAGATGAAATACAAACGGATACTTCTGAAACTGAGCGGCGAATCGCTTATGGGCGATAAGCAATACGGCATTGACAATGACCGCGTAAACCAATACGCGAGCGATATCAAAGCCGTTCATGACAAAGGCCTTGAAGTTGCTATTGTTATTGGCGGCGGCAACATTTTCAGAGGGCTTAGCGCTGAAAAATCAGGAATGGACCGTGCCCAGGCAGATTACATGGGCATGCTTGCTACCGTGATCAATTCTATGGCGCTGCAGGATGCGCTTGAAAAACATGGCCTCAAAACACGACTGCTCACAGCCATCAAAATGGAGCAGATCTGTGAACCGTTTATCAGAAGACGCGCAGTAAGACATCTTGAAAAAGGCCGCGTTGTAATCTTTGGCGCCGGGACCGGTAATCCATACTTTACTACCGACTCAGCAGCAGCACTCCGCGCAATAGAAATCAAAGCAGATGTTGTTCTGAAAGGAACCCGTGTTGATGGCATTTACACCGCTGATCCGGAAAAATATCCGAACGCCGTTCGTTATGATGAAATCAGTTTTAAAGAAGTATACGCACGTAACCTCAATGTGATGGATATGACCGCGTTTACGCTTTGCGAGGAAAACCAATTGCCGATCATTGTGTTCGACATGAATAAAACCGGTAACTTCCTAAAAATTGCCGGCGGTGAGGCAATCGGTACGCTGGTAAAATAAATTATAGCGAATGTATATTTTTGTAAAAACACTGAAGATATGAACGACCTGATAAAGAAACAATTGGACGAAGCCCGTCAGGCAATGGATAAGGCGATTGACCATTGCGAATCTGAGCTGACAAAAATACGTGCAGGGAAAGCATCTGCAGGAATGCTGGAGGGCATTTTTGTAGACTATTATGGCAACGCAACACCGCTTTCACAGGTTGCAAGCATTAATACGCCCGATGCGCGTACCCTTTTGCTTCAGCCCTGGGAAAAAACGCTGCTTGTACCAATTGAACGCGCTATCCAGGAAGCGAACATCGGTTTAAATCCGCAGAATGACGGCGTGGTTATCCGTCTGGTTGTACCGCCGCTAACCGAAGAGCGCCGGAAAGACCTCGTGAAAAAAGTAAAAGAAGAAGCCGAACGCGGTCGTGTAACGGTACGGAACATTCGTAAGGATGCTAACGAAAAGATTAAAAAGCTAAAGGGCGAAAGCGTATCTGATGACGAAATTAAAACTGGCGAAGCTGAAGTACAAAAGTTGACCGATGCATACATTATCAAGGTTGATAAACATGCCGAAGCCAAAGAGAAAGATATCATGACCGTTTAGTCAAAAACATAACGGTGTCAAATTGATGCCGCCGTGAAAGGGAATGAACGCAAGTTCGTTCCCTTTTTCTATTTTTGATGGCCTTCTTTTTGCCGGTATGGCACCTGCATCCCGAAGGAAGCGTATCCGTAACCTGACTGCTTCCGGTCGCGCCGTTAACAAAACAAATTTGCGGAATGAAAATCCTTTTTAGCTACCTCAAAAATTATAAATGGCTGATCGGACTGGCTTTGCTGCTGGCGGCCATCAACCAGGTCTTCTCCTTTCTGGACCCTTATGTGTTCAGGCTGATCATTGACAAGTACGTTACCAATTACAAGAATTATACGACAGGCGAATTTATTCGTGGTGCAGGCATTCTGATTCTCCTTGCCATGGGCGCCGCAATGGTTTCGCGCATTGCCAAAAACTTTCAGGATTACTATGTAAATGTCATTACCCAGCGGCTTGGCGCGAAGATTTATTCAGACGGTCTTGCGCATTCCCTGGAACTTCCTTACCAGGTTTTCGAAGATCAGCGAAGCGGCGAAACGCTTGGTATTTTACAAAAGGTACGCATTGATACAGAAAAGCTTATTCAGCTGGCTATTAATGTGTTGTTTACAAGTATTATTGGGATTGTGTTTGTTACCGTTTATGCGGTAACGGTTTATTGGCTTATTGCTGTTGTTTATTTCTCAGCGATTCCATTGCTTGGCATTCTGAGTTCTGTCCTGAGCAAGCGTATAAAAAAAGTTCAGAAAAGCATTGTGTCAGAAACGACGGCTCTCGCCGGATCCACAACCGAGTCGCTCCGCAATATTGAACTTGTGAAAAGCCTCGGCCTGGCTCAGCAGGAGATCGGCAGGTTGAATACAACCACAACAAAGATCCTGGGGCTTGAGCTGAAAAAAGTAAAGTATGTGCGCAGCCTGAGTTTTATCCAGGGAACGTTTGTAAACCTGCTTCGTAACGGGTTGCTCTTTCTTATGATGTACCTGATCTTTGCCGGGACGATCACCGTTGGCGAGTTCTTTTCGCTGTTTATTTATTCATTTTTTATTTTCGGACCGCTTCAGGAGCTGGGTAATATTATTAATGTTTATCGGGAGACCGAGGTTTCGCTCAATAATTTTGAAGCAATCATGAGCAGGCCAAAAGATGCTAAACCGGCCAATCCGAGACATATTGAGCATATTGCCAGGCTTGAGTTTGAGCAGGTTGGGTTCAAACACCAAAGCGCGAACAAAAATGCGCTTGAGCAGATCAGTTTTGCTGTGAAGACAGGCGAGACCATAGCATTTGTTGGTCCGTCGGGTGCAGGAAAAACCACACTTGTGAAACTTCTGGTTGGTTTATACCAGCCTAAGATAGGCAAAGTGCTTTACAACGGCATTGACAGTGCAGACATTGATCTTGATGAACTCAGGGAGAAAATTGGCTTTGTAACGCAGGATACGCAGCTGTTTTCGGGAACGATAAGGGAGAACCTGCTGTTTGTAAACCCATCAGCATCAGACGAGGATTGCATGCGCGTCCTGCATCAGGCTGCCTGCCAAAACTTGCTGGCACGGGCTGAAAAAGGCCTCGATACCGTGATTGGGGAAGGCGGGGTAAAGGTCTCTGGCGGAGAAAAACAACGTTTGTCTATCGCAAGAGCCTTGCTGCGTAAGCCTGACATCCTGGTGTTTGATGAAGCTACCTCATCACTTGATTCCATCACTGAAGAGGAGATCACATCGACAATCCGTAACGTGTCTGATATGACAGATCACATCACAATCCTCATTGCGCACAGATTGTCTACAATCAGACATGCTGACCGGATCTATGTGTTGGAGAAGGGACATATTGTTGAATCAGGAACGCATCAGGCGCTGATTGATAAAAACGGATTATATCAGGCTATGTGGCGTCAGCAGATTGGAGAGCAAACGGAGCTGGCATAGGGAGTCTGATTCAACGCAATTTTCGGTAGAAAGGCATGCGACTCCTAAACCAACGAACTTAAAATAGTGTCAAATTCTCTCAAAGAGCTTCAGCTCAAAGTTGGTAACTTTCACAAAGTTACCAACTTGGTCGTGAAATTTCATAAAAATTAATTTATTTTCTTTCTTGGTTGTTGATGTCTTCCAGGCTGAGGCTGGTGAGCGCGCGTGTCTTCCACCACGTGATGCCTGCAATTGCAATGGTCATGCTACCGCCGAAAATTACGGCGGGAACGGTACGCATCAGTTTTGCGGTAAGACCCGATTCGAAAGCGCCGATTTCGTTAGATGATCCAATGAACATCGAATTCACTGCCGAAACGCGTCCGCGCATCTCATCAGGTGTAAGCAACTGCATAATTGTAGACCGTATAATCACGCTGATGCTGTCGAAAGCACCTTCAAGAAATAAAAACAGAAGTGTCAGATAGAAATTTTTCGAAATGCCGTAACAAATGATGCTCGTACCAAAGCCTACTACGGCGATCAGCAGGTTGCGCCATGGCCGGTTCATGGGCGAAAAGCGGGTCATGGCCAACATGGTAAGCACAGCGCCGAGTGAAGCTGATGCGCGCATCATACCTAAACCCTCAGATCCGACTTTCAAAATGTCATTTGCAAAGACCGGCAAAAGTGCCACTGCACCGCCGAAGAATACTGAAAAGAGATCCAGGCTCATGGCACCCAACATCATCTTGTTCCTGAATACAAATACAACACCCTCAGACAGGCTCTTGAAGATATGCTGTTGAGGAACAAACGTTGGTGGATGCGATTTCAGAAAAAATATGCAAACCAGCGATGTCAGAATCAAGGCCAGAATGATCGAATAAGTTACGGTGATACCAGCAAAGCCGTAGATAAGTCCGCCGGCTGCGGGGCCCAGTATAGATGCAGCCTGCCAGCTTGAGCTGTTCCAGGTGCTGGCATTGGGGTAAAGTGACTTGGGCAGGATCTGCGCCATCAGCGAAAATGTTGCCGGTGAAAAAAAGCCGCGAGCAATACCGATCCCAAACACCATTACGTACATGATCGTTACCACCCGGTTTACAGGGATAAATTGGTGTGCCCATTGGGTAGTCGCAACAAGCATAACCAGTGAGCAAAGAAAAACCCCACTGAAGACTTTTAACAAAAGGCCGCGTTTCTCAGACTTGTCAGCTACATACCCTCCATACAACGCAATTGTGATGGCCGGAATGGCTTCGCATAGCCCTACCATGCCCAGGGCCAGCGGATCTTTAGTCAGGTGGTACACATGAAAGCCAATAATGACAGCCTGCATCTGGTAGGCAAGCGTAAAAAAGAAACGCATGCCCAGGTATGATCTGAACTCACGAAAGCGTAAAGCAGCATATGGGTCCGGTTTTTCGGGCCGGTTATCGGTGAGGGATGTTGTCATTTGATACTCACGTTGCACATCCGGCGAAGCCGAAAACATGGGGATAAAAAAAGGAGTAATTTCTTACTCCTTGAAACTTTTGCGAACTTCTTTAAGCAACTGCATTTTAAGATAAAAGAATACAACACCCGTGGCCACAAACATGGCGACCAACAGGTATTTTTCGTTCTGAAAACTCCATACCAGTCCGAATCCGGAAAGGATCAGCCCGATCGTGAAGAATATATTCAGTGCGATCTTTTTGCCCATGATTAGTAAACCGGCATGTTCGGATCAAACGCTTCCTGCCAGGCAAGAATGCCGCCTTTCAGGTTATACAGGTTTGTGAAACCATGCGCCTGCTCAAGCTGCATAACCGCTGCAGCACTCCTTTTACCACTGCGGCATTGAATGATGACAGGCTTGTCTGTCGCAATCTTGTCTGACTCGATCAGAATGCCGCCAAGCGGAATATTCTCGCCATCCAGGTTAGAGGTTTCATATTCAAACGGCTCCCGCACATCGATAAGCTGGAAGTCCTCTTTGTTGTCGATCTTTGCTTTGAGTTCCTCAACGGTAATCTCTTTCATATGCTTGATTTTTTGGTTGCGCCGCCGGAAATTTTTTCGCCGGCAGCTACGCAAATATACAAAGAAATTTTACCGCAGGTTGTTTGCCGAATTGTCTTTACATTTGTAATACACCCAGCAGACCATTTACAAAAGTTTTGTAACAACCTGACATCCCGGGCGTTTAAATACAGTATACACGAAAATTCTTCTCGAGATGAACAGGATAAACCGTTTTTTCTGGTTTTGCAGCGGCGCACACATTCCCACATTAGAAAAATACCCGACAGAGCACAATAAGTTCACTGGTATTGGGGCAACGATATTTTTTACGGGCCTGTTCGCAGCTCTTTCGGGCGGCTATGCCATGTACTTCGTGTTTAAGGGTGATGCCCTCGCGGTTCTTTTCGCCCTGTTTTTCGGTCTGATCTGGGGCCTTGCCATCTTTAACATGGACCGTTATATCGTTTCCAGTATCAACAAAAGCGGATCAACCTGGAAACAGGTACTTCAGGCTGCCCCGCGTATCTTCCTGGCGGTAATGATTGGTATTGTCATTTCGCGACCGCTTGAACTGAAACTCTTTGATAAAGAAATCCGCGAGCGCCTAAAAGTCAGTTATCTGAATGCCCAGCGTGCTAAGATTGATACACTTAACAAGGCTTTTGCCAAAAAATACACGGCTGAGCTGGCTAAGCTTGATGAATTAAAGGCCCGGCGCGACTCGCTCGAACAAGGGATAAAAACCGACCGGCAGAAACTGAATTTCGAAATTTTCGGAAACAAAACCACAGAAACATCCGGAGTAATGGGGTACGGACCGTACGCAAAACGTAAAGAGGCTGAGCTGAAAGCCCGTGAAAGTGATCTCGACAGCCTGAAGGCCGGGATTACCAAAGCGGAGGGGTTTGTTGATGGCCGGAAAAAGTTTGATGGCCTGATGGATGAAAAACTGCTAACCGGCGTTCAGCTTGACAGTGCCGTGAATGTAGCTGGCTTTGCAGACCGTAACTGGGCGCTTGGGCAGCTAAAAGTTAATCCGAACGGTACGAAAAACGAAGACAATGCGATGGCTGTCACGTTCATTGGTTTGTTATTTATCTTCTTTGAATGTCTTCCGGTGTTTGTCAAACTGATGAGCCAGCGCGGTGTATATGACGTTGCTATAAACGACCTGGAGTTCGTAAATGTGCACCATTCAACAAAAGACAGGGATTATAATGTGAACGTGGCCGACCGTATACAGGGTACCAGGGTAGAGGCGGAAGTAACAAAAAGGCAGGAGATTCTAAAGGGCCGCGCATACCGCGATCTTGAAAAATACAACTGGGATCAGGACTAAGCAGTGCTGTAATTCTATAAATATTTCTTTCGTCAGCCTTTATGCGTTAAATTGGCGCATTACCTTACATTCATGAAGAAATTTTGCCTTTATGCCGGGCTATCGCTGTTTGGTTTTACAGCATTCGCCCAGAAAGAAGTCGCCTATACGGTATCTTTCCCCAATGCCATACACCACGAGGCGCAAGTCGTTCTTGAACTGACCGACATCAAAGCGGGCGATGTTCTTTTTCGCATGGCACGCTCTTCACCCGGCAGATATGCTACGCATGAGTTTGGCAAGAATATCTACAACGTTAAGGTTTGGAACAACGGTAAAGCCGTCTCATTCGAGCAGCCTGCAGGAGACCAGTATCGGGTAAAGGCTGCCGCAGGAAAATTGCGCCTTGAATATACGCTCTTTGGTAATTGGATTGACGGCACCTATGCAGGTATTGATGAGAGTCATGCACACCTGAATGTGCCGGCCGCTTTTTTATTTCCTCTCGGGATGGATAAACTTAGCCGTAAGGTGACGTTCAATCTGCCGAAGGGTTCTGAGTGGAAAATCGCTACCCAGCTAAAACCGCTTTCTGAAACCACCTTCACCGCACCCGGGCTGCAATATTTTATGGACAGCCCGATCGAACTTGCCCGATACCGCCAGGCGCTTGTAGCCGAACGCCAGACCAATGGAAAAAAACAACGTATCTGGTATGTGGGCCACATTGCTGATGACCAGTCCGTAGCAGATCAGTATGCCGCTATGATTGCTAAGGTTGTCGATGAACAGGCTGCTATATGGGGTGAGCTTCCTGCTTTTGATTATGGCGAATACCGCTTTTTGCATGATGTGCATCCCGAAAATGGCGGTGATGGAATGGAGCATCGCAACTCGACGGTTATTACGCAGCCCCGCAAAACCGTTAAAGGCAATGAAAGTCAGTTGCTGGGTACATTCTCTCATGAATTTTTCCATGCCTGGAATGTGGAAAGACTGCGCCCTAAAAGCCTCGAACCGTTTGATTTCAGCCATTCAGATATCAGTAGTGAGCTTTGGCTTGCAGAAGGTTTCACCCAGTATTACGGAAACCTCGTGCTGAAGCGGGCCGGCTTCAGAACACTGGAGGAATGCCTGCACGTCTTTTCCGGCATTGTAAATACGGTGTTAACGAGTCCGGGAGCGCGAGAGTTTTCGCCCGTTCAGGCCAGCCGTTATGCGGTCTTTGCAGATGCAGGGGTAGCGGTCGACCAGACAAATATGTCAAATATCTTTACCTCTTATTATACCTACGGTGCTTCCGTTGCCCTTGCGCTTGATCTGAGTCTGCGCAGCAGCTACCGGCTCACACTGGACGATTATATGCGCGCGCTCTGGAAAAATCATGGCAGGCCGGAGATCCCGTATACCATTCCAAACCTCGAAAAAACGCTTGCTTTACTTACTAAAGACGAACCCTTTGCCAGAAAATTTTTTGCAGACTATGTATATGGTACAGCGAAGCCCGATTTTGCGGCCTTGTTTGCCCATGCGGGATTCATACTCAGAAAACCAGCCAATCCGGCATTGTATACGGGCCTTGAACGTGTTCAGGTAGCCAATGGCGAAGCCCGGATTTCAGGCTCAACCATCAAAGGCAGCCCCGCATACGAAGCAGGCCTTGATGCAGGAGACATTGTAATCAGGCTTGGCAGGCAAAGAATCAATGACGCTTCAGATCTGGCTAAAGCGCTTGAAGGGCATAAAGCCGGTGATTCACTCGACCTGTTATACAGCCATCGCGGAGAAAAAAAACAAACGACTATAAAATTAACTGAAAGCCCTGTTCTTGAACTTGTCGCCATGGAAGTGGCCGGGAAACAACCCGGTGCAGATATGGTGGCCGTCAGAGCGCAATGGCTTAACAGTCAGATCAAACAAACCAACTAACAATGAAAAAACTTTTATTCGCGCTCTCGACGCTGGTCACTGTGCAGGTGTCGGCCCAGCAAAAACCAGACATCAACCAGATCATTTCAAAAGAATATGCAGACAGGCTGATCAAAACCCTGAGCGCTGACGAGATGCAGGGTCGCGCAACTTTCGGACCCGGAATTGATAAGGCAGCCACTTTCATTGAATCAGAATTTAAAAAGATCGGCTTGCAGCCATTGGCGGGACTGAAGGGTTACCGGCAGACATTTTACAAATACAGACTGAGCGGCAGACAGGGTACAGTAACTGTAAACGGAAAACCGATTGACCAGGCAAACATAGCCGTTATCGGGAGTACAACCGAGAAGCTCGCTTTTGATGCGAAGAGCGGAGCACCTGTAACCGTGCTCGATACGACTAAAGAGTTTTCAGCGCAGTACCGGCAGTTCGCGCGCGCGCCGAAAAAACAATTGGTCATTGTACCGGCAAAATTCGCGGAAGCCTTCAAACGCATCAGAGGCTTTTCAGCCGGTGCGTCTGTTGTTGATGAAAAAGATCTGAACGCGACAGAGGGCGGGGGCTCCGTATTTGTACTCGGCGCCGATCCCGCTGCAAAGGACTTCTCTGTAAATATGCAAAGCAAGGTCGAGAAACTTCCCTTGTTTAACGTGGCGGGTATGATTCCCGGTAAAAGCAAAAAACAGGAATTGGTTATCTTCTCAGGACATTACGATCATATAGGCATCCAGAAGGCGGTAGGCACAGATAGTATTGCAAACGGTGCCGACGATGATGCTTCCGGAACTACGGCAGTGATCGCGCTGGCCAAGTACTATAAGGCCTTAAAAAACAATGAACGTACGCTTATTTTCGTCGCCTTTACGGCCGAAGAAATCGGAGGCTTTGGTGCCCGCTATTTTTCAAATCAGCTCAATCCTGACGATGTTGTTGCGATGTTTAATATCGAGATGATTGGCAAAGATTCAAAATTCGGACCGAACACCGCGTTTATTACGGGTTTTGAAAAATCGGATTTTGGGAAGATCCTGCAGAAAAATCTGGCGGGTACCGAATTCAGTTTCCATCCGGACCCCTATCCACAGCAGAATCTTTTTTACAGAAGTGATAATGCAACACTTGCAGCGTTAGGCGTTCCTGCACATACCATCAGCACTGTGCAGATTGACGGCGATAAACTCTACCACACCGTGAAGGATGAATACAGCAGCCTTGATGTCCAGAATATCCTGGCTACCATACGAGGTATTGCTAAAAGTGCTGTAAGTATCGTGGCAGGTAAAGATACACCGACACGCATAGCGAAATTACAATAGCAGCAGTGCTAGTTTCAGCCGATATTCTGGTAGTTTTCAACTTGATTAAGCTAATTGTCGCTTCTGCTCGTAAATTTCGATTTACGTTTGTTTTTTTAACTAAAGTTGGTAACTTTCGAAAAGTTACCAACTTTGCAGGAGTCAAACTCTGTTCAAAAACCGAGAAGTCCCTTCGTAAAACTTATTAACTACCTAGTCTCTCTTCCGGCATTTTCCGCAACAATAAACTTTTCAAGCCATCCGCTGAAAACTTTATAGCGCCCATTGGTAGCACAGCGCCTCTTAAGCTGAAAACTTCCCTCTGCACCTTCGCATGATCATTTCATCATTCGAGTTTGTTCAGACCACTAAAATGATAAAGCTCCCTATCCAGGGAGCTTTTACCAACTAACAAAACATATTTATTGGAGATGAAGGACTAAGTCTTGGCGTCGCCCTTTGCCCGGCCATAAAAACGGACAGGCTCAGGGGACATTTGTATTTTTATTTAGACTCATTATAAATTATATACGAATTTGCTTATAATTGTGCTCATCTGTTAACGCGAGGCGGATAAAAAATGCCTTCAGAAGGAGCAATGCACATCGAAATAAAATTTCCCAATCAGCATACATTAAACTATACGCTTGAACGCCTGCCGGGCGAAGCCTGGTTGTTTGCACACCCACTCCTTTGTGTCAGATCTGCAGTCGTGGGGCATATGCACCTACTTTTATTCGATTGTAAAGGGATAGACGCAATCATGCTCGATCCGGGTGTGGCTGCAGATGGGTTGGTGTTTGCCTTTAACGGCGACATCCACCTTGATCATACCATCCTGCCGCAGGGTTCTGCAGCTAAGATCAATGCCAAAATGCTCATCAAACCCCAATTCTCCGCATTCATAATTACAGGTCAGGGACTAGAAGGGACTGTGGAACAGGGCATGCTGAAGCCCGATACCCACGTGTTTCACTCCGCTCGTTTACTTGCGGAACTGCTTCGCATATCACCGATAGATATGCCGCAGCTTGAACAGCAAGCTTCTGCATTTTTAGAAAAAGGGCTTTCCGGGGACACGGATCAAGGCAACATAACTGAAGATGACGTCAAAAAGCTATGGCATGCGAAGCAATATATGGAAGAACACATGCAGGCCCCCCCGACACTATATGAGCTTTCCCGTATAGTTGGCTTAAACGACTATAAGTTGAAAAAAGAGTATAAAGCGTTTTTTGGCAATACGGTTTTTGGTCATCTCTTCGATACGCGCATGGAAAAAGCCAGGAGCATGTTGGTATCGGGCAGGCTTCCGGTAGGTGAGATTGCCTACCTGGTTGGTTACAAAAATCCCCAGCACTTTACTGCGGCCTTCAAGAAGAAGTACGCCTGCCTGCCTGGTAGCTTACGGAAAGACTAGTCTTCTACCCGGATAATCACCGCCTGCCAGGCCTCAAGATGAACATTCCCTGAATCCCGGCGCATGTGCTGCTTTAAATTGTTGATTAATACACTGTATTCATTGACATACGAAGGCAAGCTAATCGACGTCCTGTTGCTGCTGAAGTTAAGTAAAACGATCAGCCGGTCATTTTCGAGAGTCCGGGAGTAGGCATAAACTTCCGGATGCGTAGCATCTACCAGTTCATAGATGCCATAGATCAGTGTTTTGTTTTCCCGCCGTAACGCCACAAGTTTTCTAAAAAAGCTGAGTGGGCTGTCAGGGTCGTTCTCCTGCAACTCGGCATTGACAGTTTTGTAGTTGGGATTTACTTTTAGCCAGGGGTTCGACGTGCTGAACCCTGCATTCGGGTCTGAATTCCATTGAAAAGGGGTGCGGCCATTGTCGCGGGCTGTTAACTTCTGGTTATCCATAAATGTCTTCAGATCGCCAACTTCCTGTCTGATACGTTCGTACTGGTTAATGGTCTCAATATCACGGTAGTCGTTGATAGAATCAAAGCGTATATTGCTCATGCCCAACTCGTCTCCGGCATAAAAAAACGGGGTAGCCCGGTGACTGAGCAGAAAGGTCATAAGTAATTTGGCCGAAGCCTTAGCGAACGCCGGATCGTCGTTGCCCCAACGGCTCAACATACGGGGCTGGTCATGGTTACCGAGGTAGATCGTGCCCCAGCCGCGCTGTTCAAAGACCTTATCCCATGCAGTATAAACCTGTTTAAACTTGAGCAGGTCTACCCCTTCGGGATCAGGTACCTTGTACGCACCCGGGATATAACCAATATCCATGCCTTCGAAGTGATAAAGGAGATCCAGCTCTTTTCTTTCCGGATCGACAAAATTAAGTGCCTTTTCTGGCGTGACACCAACTCCTTCGGCAATGCTGACCATATTATAATGCTGCAAAACCTCGCGGTGCATCTCCTGAAGGTGTGCATGCAGGGAAGGGCCCTCAGAATACACCTGAACCGGTGGCCAATTTGTGTCTTTCGAAATAAACGGGATGACGTCCATGCGAAAGCCGTCTATCCCCTTGTCTAGCCAGAAACGCATAATGTTATACATCTCGTGGCGTAAGGCAGAATTTTCCCAGTTCAGATCAGGCTGTTTTTCGCTGAAATAGCGCAGGTAGTAGGAATTTGTGTGTGCATCGTACTTCCAGGCGTCGTTCTTAACATCAAAAAAACTAAAGCGCTTCGGCGGTACGCCCTTTTCGGCGGGAAACCAATGGTAATAATCCCGGTAAGGATTGTCGCGGCTTTTGCGGCTCTCAATAAACCAGGGATGTTCATCACTGCTGTGGTTGGCTACCAGATCAAGAATAAGGCGTAAACCGCGGTCATGCATTTGACTCAGCAGTTCGTCGAAATCATCCATGGTGCCAAAATCGTCCATGATGTTCCGGTAGTCACTGATGTCATAGCCGTTATCATCATTCGGAGATGTAAAAATAGGGTTCAGCCAGACTGCATCCACGCCGAGACGCTGTATATAGTCCAGCTTTTCAATAATGCCCCGCAAATCTCCTATACCGTCCCCATTACTGTCTTTAAAGCTGCGGGGGTAAATCTGGTAAATGATTGCCTCTTTCCACCATGGTTGCGGTGTCTTGCGAATGTCTGTTGCCGTCATGTACAAGAAACCGCGGGTGGTGTAGATTTGTTTCCGGCCGGACAGCCCGGGCGGTGTTTTGACCTTGCCTTTTATTTGTTATTTTTGATGCAAATATTTACCGATGGCAAATTTTACGCTTACTGCAGAGAACTGGGAAAAAGTGAAAATCAAATTTCTGCGCAAATACCGTGACCTGTCTGGTGCCGATATCGAGTTTACACCCGGTAAGGAGGAGGAACTTGTTCAGCAGCTGATGCAATTGGTAAAGCGTGACCGTACGTATATTGAATTTACAATCAATAAGGCGCTTGCTGATCTGAAAGGTAACCGCCTTTAAAACTCCTCAATTCGCGAATTTTTGGTGCCTGAAGATTTACAGGCCGCTTCTGTTTTTGTATATTTAAACGATGGCACGTTCCAAGGTGCTGCGATAAATTTTACGATGAAAAAAAGCCGCTCATTCCTGTTTGCGGTCCTTTTGCTGGGTATATCTGTATTAAGCTGGACCTTTCGAGAAGACCTGTTCCTTGTTTCAAAGAACCTGGATATTTTTGCCTCTGTTTACAAAGAGATCAATATGAATTATGTTGATGAAACAAACTCATCTGATCTGATGCGCACAGGAATTGATGCCATGCTCGAAAGTCTGGATCCATATACCGAATATGTTCCTGAATCTGAGGTTGAAGATTATAAGCTTAAATATGTCAGTACCCAATATGGTGGGATCGGTGCAAGCACAGTATTTCTGGAAGGCAAATTGTACGTAAACGATATCAGCGAAGGTTATCCGGCCAACCGCAGCGATCTTCGCTCGGGCGACCAGGTGGTACGGATCAATAACATTGCTGTACAGGGAAAGGACCGTGCCGAGATCAGCCGTTTGCTGAGAGGCCCCAAGGGCAGTCCGGTTACCCTGATGCTGATCCGCGATGGCAATGTGCTCACCAAAACGCTTACGCGCGATGAAATACGCCAGCCGAACGTAAGTTACTCAGGTATGCTTCCTGACGGAATTGGTTATATCCGGCTGGATAAGTTTCTGGAAAACTCGGCAAAAGAAGTGCGCGACGCGCTGGCAAACATCAGCCGGCAGCAGCCCCGCGGTCTTGTGCTCGATCTGCGGAACAATGGCGGCGGCATTTTACAGGAGGCAGTAAAAATAGTGAACCTTTTTGTGAATAAGGATGTGCTGGTTGTTACGCAGAAAGGTAAAAACCCTGAAAAAACAATTGCCTATAAGACGTACAGCAGCCCCGTTGATGCGCAGCTTCCCCTCGTTGTGCTGATTAACGGCAATTCGGCTTCTGCTTCAGAGATTGTTGCCGGTGCCATGCAGGATCTGGACCGCGGTGTAGTGATCGGCCAGCGCAGTTACGGAAAGGGTCTGGTGCAGCAAACTTTTAATCTGCCGTACAACAGCCTGGTGAAGGTTACGGTTGCCAAATATTATACGCCTTCCGGCCGATGCATCCAGGCGCTCGACTATGCCCATCGCCAGGCCGGCAGGGCATCGAAATTTGCCGATTCCACAATGTCTGTATTTCAAACCAGCTCCGGGCGCCAGGTGTATGACGCAAATGGCATTTATCCAGATGTGCACGTGGCGGCGCGAAAGGTTAGTCCGGTCACGCTCTCGCTTTTCACCAAAAATCTTTTTTTCGGTTATGCAAACGCCTATAAAAAGACTAAACCGGCGCCTGCCGATGCCCGGACATTCCGCCTTTCTGATGCAGATTACAATGAATTTGTTGCAAGCCTGGCAGATAAAGATTATAGCTATACAAGCAAAACGGAAAGTCTGATCAGCGGCCTGACTGAGGAGGCAGAGAAGGAAAACAAACTTGCCCAGGTTAAGGCCGATATTGATGACCTCAAAGCCAAGCTGCTGGGCACCAGGAAAACAGAGCTGACAACCAACAAGACCGAGATCAAACGGGTACTTGAAAGCCAGATCATTGCCCGGTATTTTTATGAAAAAGGCAAAATTGAGCAGTCATTCCAGTATGACAAGGAATTACAGCAGGCCAGCCAGGTGCTGAATAATAAAACGCAGGTGCTCGCTATCCTCAAAGGAACAGGAAACTACAAGACTATCGGCAAGCCCGGAAAAAGTGCTGAACTTGACTAACGTAAGTTGGCAAAAGCAGGTTTAAGACTGGTGATGCAGTTTTACCTTCAGACCATTCATGGCGGGGTTAAGCTGCAGCTGGCAGGCCAGGCGTGAGTTTGGCAGGAGGTCTGGAAGGGTATCCAGCATAGCGTACTCATCGTCAGACATCTCGTTTAACTTCTCCTCACCCTCAAGTACATCAACACAGCAGGTTGCGCAAAGCGCCATGCCGCCGCAGGTGGCAAGGATGTCGTATTCAGAAGCTTTAAGGAATTCCATGAGGCTAAGGCCCATGTCAACCGGTGCCTCGTGTTCGGTAACCGAACCGTCGGGTTCCTGTACGTAAATCGCGATGTTGTTTTCGTCCATGACGGAGTGAGTTTGCTTTAACGTCCGGCAGCTTTTTAGCCGCCGGAGCGCAAATTTAACAAAATGCCGGAAAATTAAAATTCAGAGATGCCGTTCACCGTAGTGTACTTCATCGTGTATTTTTTACCGGGGTTCATGTATTGGTATGCACTATGGCTCATCAGTGCGGCTTCATGGAACCCACAGAGAATCAGCTTCAGTTTGTTTGTGTATGTGTTGATATCGCCTATGGCGTAAATACCGGGGATATTGGTCGAGTAGTCATCTACGTTTACCTCAATGGCACTTTTACTGATATTGAGGTTCCATGCTTCGATCGGGCCAAGTTTCGGACTGAGACCAAACAACGGAATCAGGTGATCGGTTTCTACGCGGGTTGTTTCCATGCTGCGGTTGTGAATCAGCTCGATCGCTTCCAGCTTGCCATTGCCCTGAACGGCATTCAGGTTGCTGTTCAGCACCAGGTTAATGCGTCCGCTTTCGGCCAGCTCCATCACCTTGTTCACTGAATCGGGCGCACCGCGGAAACTTTCACTACGGTGAACCAGCGTAAGTTCGCTAACTACATCGGCAAGATAGATGGTCCAGTCTAAAGCAGAGTCGCCGCCGCCTGCTATAACCATTTTCTGACCCCGGTATTTTTCAGGATCAAGAATCATATAGTTGACGCCCTTGCCATTTTCAAACTGCTCTAGACCCTCAACTGCTGGCTTGCGGGGTTCGAAGCAACCGAGCCCGCCGGCAATGACTACAACTTTCGCTTCGATCACGGTGCCCATGTTTGTGGTCAGAACGAAATCGGCCTCGCCACGTTTTTCAAGTCCTTCAATGCGCTCGCCGAGCGTAAAGGTTGGATGAAACGGTTTGGCTTGCTCCATGAGGTTATCAATAAGTTCCTGCGCAAGAACCGAAGGATAACCAGGGATGTCGTAGATCGGTTTTTTAGGATAAATTTCAGACAGCTGCCCGCCAACCTGCGGAAGATAATCGATCAAATGGCAACGCATTTTCAGCAATCCTGCTTCAAAAATTGCAAATAAACCAACGGGTCCGGCACCGATAACGGCAATATCTGTTGAAATCATAATTCTAATTTGGCTGCAAATTTACAAAAAATACAAATACGACCAGTCTTATTTAGAAGAATTCCAAATAATGAATCGTCATTATGTGTTTTGTTAACCAGGCTTGCGCGCGGTGGGCCAAAAGTAATGAATATAAATGTAACTCTATAGAAATTGTAGATTATCCTTCGCGACCGTTAACCGAGGCTCTTTTACTGTAGCGTATGGACCATAGCCATTAGACAACGAATTTTGTTAGTTTTGTTTCGCATGAAAAATATCTATTTCGCATCAGATTTCCACCTGGGGACACCGGGCAGGGAGGAGAGCAGGAGCCGCGAGCGGCGTATTGTGCGGTGGCTGGACAGCATCAGGCCAGATTGTGCAGAGCTCTTTCTGATGGGGGATGTGTTTGATTTCTGGTTCGAATACGAGAAGGTAATTCCGAAAGGATTTGCCCGTTTGCAGGGGAAACTTGCTGAAATGAGCGATGCCGGTATAAAGATCTGGTTCTTTAAGGGCAACCACGACATGTGGGTTAGAAGTTATTTTACCGAAGAATTAGGGATGCAGATTGTGAGTGATGAACTGGTAATTGAACGGGGCGGAAAAAGGTTCTACCTGCATCATGGCGACGGATTAGGACCCGGCGACAGCAAGTATAAATTTTTGCGTAAAATTTTCAGGAGTCCGCTGTGCCAATGGTTGTTTGCGCGTGTTCACCCCAATCTGGGAATTGGCGTTGCAAATGCCTGGTCTCGGCACAGCCGTGCGGCAGGTGCCAAAGAAGAAGTTTATCTGGGAAAAGCACGCGAATGGCTGGCCATTTATGCCGAAGAAATTCTGCAGCAGCAGCACATTGATTACTTTATCTTCGGTCACCGGCACCTGCCGCTTGATCTTCAGCTCAGCCGGGGAAGCCGGTATGTAAATACGGGCGAATGGCTGTTGTACCAGTCGTACGCCGTTTTTGATGGTACGGAACTTAAACTTTGTTTTTTTGAGAGTGACAAAAGACCCGGCTGGATGCAGGAGGAAAGTAACCGAACAGCAGCCAAACCTGCGCTATAAACCCGATTGCGCGGAAAGCCCGGAGGGAGGTACGACCGAGGACTTGCAGCAAAAGCGGGGCTGCAGCGGGCTATGTTAGCCGGACCCTGCTTTTCGGCCACATATGAACCATAAAAAATGTGCGCGAAAAGCCGTATTTTTGTAGCCCGAAACACGACGGCGTCTTTGCCTGTTGTGCATTGGAATTCTGAACAATAGCATATGTTAGATAAATTAGAAGCCATCAAACTGCGGTGGGAAGACGTTGAGGAGCAATTGAGCAATCCGGATGTGATCCAGGATATGAAACGTTTTGCCGCGTTGAATAAGGAATATAAAGACCTGACCAAAATTGTAGAGGAGTACAAAGTCTACAAGAATGTGATGAGCAACATTGACGCGAACAAAGATATTCTGGCTAATGAAAAGGACCAGGAGATGCGCGAAATGGCTAAAGAAGAGCTTGATCTGCTGCTTGATCAGCAGGAAGAAATGGAAGAGCGCATCAGGCTGATGCTGATTCCTAAAGATCCTGAGGATGCTAAAAATGCAGTGTTCGAGATCAGGGGTGGTACCGGCGGTGATGAGGCTGCGCTGTTTGCGGGCGATCTTTACCGGATGTATACCCGGTATTTTGAGACCAAGGGTTGGAGAACGGAGGTTATGGATGTGACCGAGGGTACGGCCGGCGGGTATAAAGAGGTTGTGCTTAAGGTAAGCGGCGACGACGTGTACGGTCAGCTCAAATACGAAAGCGGGGTGCACCGTGTACAGCGTGTGCCTGAAACGGAAACGCAGGGCAGGGTGCATACATCGGCGGCTTCTGTTGCTGTGTTGCCCGAGGCTGAAGAAGTGGACGTGTACGTGAATCCTGCCGATGTGGAGCTTCAAACTTCGCGTTCGGGTGGTGCCGGCGGACAAAACGTAAACAAGGTAGAAACCAAGGTGCAGCTAACGCACAAGCCTTCGGGCATTGTGGTTGTGTGCCAGGTAGAGCGCTCGCAGCTGGCCAACCGGGAGCTGGCCATGGAAATGCTGCGCAGCAAGCTTTACGACCTGGAGGTGCAGAAAAAACACGGCGACATCGCAGCCAAAAGAAAGACGATGGTCTCGACGGGCGACCGGTCGGCCAAGATCAGAACCTACAATTATCCGCAGGGGCGGGTAACCGATCACCGCATCGGGTTGACGCTGTATAACCTTCCTGCGGTAATGGATGGGGCGGTTCAGGACCTGATTGATGCCTTGCAGTTTGCTGAGAATGCAGAAAAGATGAAAGAAGGCGCTGTAAATTAAGCGCTTATAAATTATTTGAAAAAAGTATTTGCAAAGTAGAATATTCGATCTATATTTGCATTCCCGAAAGGGAAACAGGAGCTGGAAAGCAACTGAAACTTAGGAGTGGTAGTTCAGCTGGTTAGAATACATGCCTGTCACGCATGGGGTCGCGGGTTCGAGTCCCGTCCATTCCGCTTAGAGAGTATCTAAAATTGATTAAACCCTTCAAATGATATCATTTGAAGGGTTTTTTGTTTTTGGCCCATGCCAAAATATGCACTGGAACTCATAAAAAACGTGAGTAAAACGTGAGTCGCAAATTCCAATTCTTGGACTCACGCGGAAGGGGTTAAGTTGTTGTAATACAACATGTTCAGCGAGTGAACATCTTGATTTCAAATGATGAGCAAATTAATTTTATAACTATTAATCCTCATTGTTATGAGTGCAAGAACCACATTGCTTTTTCATCTGAGAAAGCCAAAAGCATTAACTGCTAACGAATCACCTGTTTATCTGCGTTTTACAGTTGAAGGTAAACAAGCCGAGACATCTACCGGACGCAGCTGCAATCCAGACTCCTGGAATAAAAGACTCGGCAGGGCTTATGGCAACAGCGAAGCCGCCAGATCACTCAATTTTTTTCTAGATACCCTTGAAGCACGTGCAAAAGACGTCGTGCGACTAACGGAAATGCAAGGAGAGGTGATCACTGCTGAGACACTAAGAAATCGCCTGATAGGAAAAGTCGAAAAATCGCGATCCATCATATCCGTGTTTGAGGACCACAATAAGCGTATGCGTAGCTTGGTTGGGCAGGATTTTGAAAAGAGTACGCTTCAAAAATACGAGACCTGCCTGATGCACCTTAAAGATTTCCTTCTATGGAAATACAAAGCAAAAGACCTGGCCGTAAAACAAATCACCTTCGAGTTTCTGAATGATTTTGACTACTACCTGCGGAGCATTCGCAAATGCGGGAGCAATTCTACCATCAAGTACCTGAAGAATTTTGGAAAAATTGTTCGGTTGTGTATTGGCAATGGATGGCTAACCGTCAATCCTTATATCAACTACAAACCGAAAACAACGCGGGTTAACCGCATCGCTCTCACAAATGAAGAACTGGCACGCATAGCAGATAAAGAATTTCCCGTAGGCCGTTTGAATGGCGTTAAGGATATATTTTTGTTTAGCTGTTACACTGGATTGGCTTATGTTGACGTACGGAAGCTGAAGCGTTCAGAATTGATAAGAGGTGTTGATGGAGAATTGTGGATCATGACCAGTCGGCAAAAGACAGATACGCTGTCGCGTATTCCTGTGCTGCCGCCGGCCAAAGCTGTTTTAGACAAGTACGAGGATCACCCAGAGTGTTGCAATACCGGCCATGTGCTGCCGGTCATGAGCAATCAGAAGATGAATGCTTACCTAAAAGAAATTGCTGATCTCTGCCGTATCGATAAGCCGCTAACGTTCCATATTGCCAGGCATACATTTGCAACCACAATCACGCTCAATAATGGCGTTCCTATAGAAAGCGTAGCAAAGATGATGGGGCATACCAATATCAAGACCACCCAAATCTACGCGAAAGTGCTGGATGAGAAGATTGGGAGGGATATGGCGGCGCTGCGGGAAAGGTTGTCGGTTGGTTAGTTTCAATTGTCTATTGTCGAGAATGCTTGGCAGTAGACAATTTAGTTATGATATTTGACCGTGATTCGTTTGTTAGCTTTAAGGATATTAAGGAACCATTATTAGCTATTAATAAACTTTAGGCAAAATGCCCGATGTATCTTCGCCGATTTGAACAATCGGTCACTCGGCATTAACTTCGTTATCTGCCCAATAAATTAGGCTGCCTGATTTTGGATGATTGGAAGGCTGATACCTTATAAAGCCAGCTATCTGTAACTCACGAATGCATTTGTGATACGTCGCAATGGAACCGATACAGGCATAGGTCATCAGGGTTTTGCGTGTTATCGGAAATGGGCTTAAAAATTGGTGTCGCTGATAGCAAAGGAACAGTGCAGTAAATAGACTGACATGCATTGCTGAGAAGTCCGGATGGAGGGCGATTCGTTTGATGGAATCACTAAAAGACTCAGGGATAAGGATTGTTGTCATTTGGAGATTTTCTTTCTGCCCTCGAGCAACGCTTGGATATCGTCGAGTTGGTAGTAATGGATGCTGCCCACTTGGCTATATTTTAGTGAGCCGTTGATGCGTAGGTTCTGCAGTGTGCCAGGGGAAATTTTCAGAATCTTTCTCACTTCCGAGCTGCGCAGCCAGGCTTGAGCGGA
This sequence comes from Pedobacter sp. SYP-B3415, assembly GCF_004138205.1. Taxonomy (GTDB): domain Bacteria; phylum Bacteroidota; class Bacteroidia; order Sphingobacteriales; family Sphingobacteriaceae; genus Pedobacter. The sequence goes on along the minus strand of NZ_RXNQ01000022.1, from coordinate 326,910 downwards.
TGGGTTTGGTTTGATGTGTCGTTTTAAATCTTCAAGCAGTTCGACTTTGAACTGCTGCAAGTCTTCTTTGGTGATTAAGTCTGATGTTTTCATGATATTGTCGCTTATCGCAAGTTACTCTGTGTGTATGGCAGTGTTTCGGAGCTTGGAAATGAAATGTTATCGCATTGATAGCCACATGGTCAGCAAAAGATTCTAATGCAAAGCAGCTGTACTGCAAACAAAATTTTCTTCAGGAGAATAAGGCGTAAGTTATGCTAGCAGATTTGAGGGATGTTATACTGACGTGAACGGATATCACAAGCGAAATTAGCTTCCGTTTTTGATATTAAGGAATGAGAGTTGGAAATGACTATTTCGGTCTTTACACTGATTTATTTTTGCGATTTGGACGAATTGATAGAGTGAAACGGCGAAGAGTTTTTCACGACCGTCGGTATAGCTATTGATTAAATTTACATCAATCGCTTTGTTAGCTAAGAAGGCTTATTCTATTTTCCAACTGTGAAATTTTACTTTCAAAGTTAGCTTTGATCAGCCAGACTGCTTGTTTGACCAGATGGGAAATGAGTTCAATATCTCGTTCCGCTATCTTATAATTCTCATATCGGCTTGAGATATATGCGTTATTCAAGATTTCAAGAGATGTCTTTGCTGTAGAACTTGAGAACAATTCATGCAATTCTGGGCAGATATCCTTTAAATGGGATACAAGGGAAGGCAGATGATGAGTCTTCTTCTCCTTATAGGTAAAAGCCATAGCTAACGCTCTGCATGACAATTCTAGGCTTTGATGAAGAAGAAACAGATTAACTTGACCGTCAAGCTGGTGGCCTGCTGTAGTGGTTCGTGTAAATAGATCATGTGCCTTGTCATATAACTGGGAAAATATCATCCGGGATCTATCTAGGCTTTCAACCATAGATGTCTTGCGCGGATAGATAGGAAGCGGTGTCGCTGAAGTGAACACTGGATCTGCAATCAACCGGATATACAAATAGAAGGGCGTGCCGAGTTCAACCTGTTTCGAGAAATGAGAATACTTCACTACCAAGATTTGCATTGCAAGTTTATCATCAACCAGCGCCTGAATAGTGTCAGAGACATCGTTGAAAGATCTCGGATTCTCATCTGAATCAATTAATAGGAGTTGGCATCCGCTACTTGTGCCATCATTAGCATATTGATATATGAATAACGGTTTGCAAACCTTTTTTATCAGCTCAATAAGATCAAGCAAGCCGGAAGACTCTTTATTTTCGCTTTCCAGTGATAGAGAATAGAATGTTTCCAACAAGCCATCGAGTAGCTCGTATGCCTCAAGTACAGTTTGATGCCCATAAAGTTCGCTAATGCTGTCTGAATGTAAGGCGTATTCAAACATTTCCAATATTAGCTTGCCCCAATCATTCGGGGAGAGAAATTGGAAAAAATCATCAAAAAAACCTTCTGGCATAGTTTGGTTTGAAGATAGTCGACGTAGTTGGTGTCTGCCATCCAAGTGTAGTAATTGAGCTTCTGCAAAGACTTGCCGCAAAGTCAAGGCTTCCTGAGACACTCGATAGTCGCTTTTTTTTGCTATCGCTAAATGCCAGGCCGCGCTAGTTGTTATAAGCTCATTTAGTTGGTTTTTAAGTGTTATGAGAACATCAAAGCTGTCTGTCCAGATTCTTTCACTGGTGGCGGCTTTGTAAAATGCCCAGAGTTCAGCTTTAATCATCGCGAAGTCCGAAGTATCAAAAAGTTCTTTTGATATAAGGCTGTTAAGTTCGTGTTTCATAACCAGTTTTTATACCGCAAACTACTGCGATGATTATGGTTACACAATAGCAAATTACGCATAAGTGACTAGCTGGTTGAGGGTCACAATGTTGCTCAAGGATCCCCGTACCAGGCGCTTGTCTTAGTAGGTGAACTGAAGTTTAGGGAAGGCCAAGTCGTTAAACCTCAATGGTGTTGATTGACATATTAAGCTGAAAGAAATAAGCGATTGAGTTGTTATCTGGTGGGGCTAGGCCGACTTTAGTTGGTTAATATGAGTAAATTTATTTATCGTTCTTGCGAAATCTTTATATCCTGAGCCCCTGATCATTAAAGAATATTTGCCGGTATGACACAAAATATACCTCGATTTTTCAACATTAAGTTAATTTTGAACCTGTTCGGTGAATGCCGGACAAAAGACTAAATTCGTGAGTACAACTCTTTAATCCCGATCATCTATGGCATTGAATATTAGATATTTAGAATCTGAGATACAGGATCAATACTTGAACGATCATAGCGATCGGCCGTGGATCATTGGATTCAGCGGGGGCAAAGATTCGACCATGTTGCTTCAACTGGTATGGATTGCGCTCAAGAAAATACCTGCTGAACTGCGTACACGGCATATCTACGTCGTGTGTAACGATACTCTGGTCGAAAATCCCAAGATTGCGCAATTCGTCCACCGTACGCTCGACCGCCTTCAGATCGCCTCTGCGCAACAAAGTATGCCGATCACGGTCCACGAAACGACGCCTTCCCTGGAAGAGACCTTTTGGGTCAACCTGCTGGGCAAAGGCTATCCGGCACCCAATAATATGTTCCGCTGGTGCACCGAGCGCCTGAAGATCAATCCGACCACCGAGTTCATCAAATCCAAGATCAGTGAAACAGGAGAGGTCATAATCTTGCTCGGTACCCGATCGGCAGAAAGCTCGAACCGCGCACGCAGCATCAAGCGTTACGAGGTAAAGGGAGAACGCCTGCGCAAACATATCCTACCAAATGCCTACGTATTTGCCCTGATCAAAGATGTCCTGACGGATGAGGTTTGGACCTATCTTTTGCAGGTGGATCCTCCATGGGGCGGCACGAACCGCGACCTAGTAACATTATACCGGAATGCCAACGGGGGCGACTGTCCGCTGGTGATCGATGACACGACACCCTCCTGCGGTAACAGCCGTTTTGGCTGCTGGGTTTGTACGGTGGTCAACAAAGACAAATCTATGGAGGCACTCATTGACAATGGCGAAGAATGGATGGAGCCACTTTCAGAATTCCGGGACATGTTGCAGGAAGAACGGAACAACCGTGACTGGCGCGAGAAGCGCCGCCGCAATAGCGACATTACCGGCGAAGATGTCTGGGGCCCCTATTATCCGGAAAAACGCGCCTATATGCTCAAAGTCCTGCTGGGAGCCCAGCGGGAGATACAGCGCACGGAGCCCGACCTGGTACTGATCAATTATCAGGAGCTCGTGGCGATACAGGTGACCTGGCACCGCGACTCGATCTTCAAATATAGTGTAGCAGAGATCTATAACGAGGTATATGGAACCGAACTGAACAAAACGGATTTCAGCGACAACACCATATTCGAGAAAGAAATCTTGCAGGAGGCTTGTCATGATGATACTGCCTTCGGACTGATCAATGAATTGCTGGAAATTCAAAAATCCAGGTTCATTATGGTGAACAATTACGGATTACAGAGCGACATTGAAAATCACCTGGAATACCATATTAAACACAAGCAACAGGATGTTCATTAACAAAATATCATTAACCAATTTTCGGGTATACTACGGGATTAATGAGCTCGAACTGGCTACCGATATCAATAACAATATCTCGGTGATCGCCGGGAACAATGGCTTTGGTAAAACTTCATTTTTAACTGCCTTGGTTTGGGGCTTGTTTGGTAAGTTAATGACAGCTGTGGATGAACGTTACCGTCAGGATATCATGGAATCAGGTGGCTATAAACGTTATTGCGAAAAACTGATGAACCGGTTGGCCCTGAGTGAATCAGTGGAAAAGATCGCCGCTGTTCAGGAACAAATTGCCGCTACACCGAACTCAGCAGCCAAGCTGGCGCTGAAAAAGCAGTTGACCGGCTTTTCCTCTTTCAGTGTCGGGCTACAACTTTCGGGGCTGATGATCCCTTCTGTTGTCTGTGAGTTTGTAGAGATCAAAAGGACTTATGACATTAAAACCCATCAGGAAAGCGTAGAGATACTGATCGACGGCAAAGCTAATGAGCTGACCAAAGGAGTCGGACCGGAGATCTTCATCAACGATTTTATCCTGCCTAAAGAGATTGCTAAATTTTTCTTTTTCGATGCCGAAAAGATCGTAGCCCTGGCCGACATCAATACCGCAGAGGAAAAGAGATACCTGAGCCAGGCGTATGCTGAGGTGCTGGGAATAAAAAAATACACTGACCTGAAAAGTAATTTACAAAATCTGCGGCTGCGCCTGCGGCAGAAATCAGCGGTAAAAAGTGATCGCGATCTGCTCGAAAAACTTAACAAGCAACTGATCCAGAATAAAAAGCTGGGGCAACATTATCACCAGCAGCTTGAAGAACGTGCAGAGATCATTCACGCTAAAAAAGTGGCTTCAGATAAGTACCAGGAACAACTCATCCGCGAAGGAAGTTCGATCACACTGCAAGAATTAAAAAGGCTGAGAGAACAACAAATACAATATACCAATGACCTGCTTAAAACGAAAAGCCGTTTTAATGAATTGCTGGAACTGGCGCCGTTCGCAATGCTGGCCGGAAAAGTTGCGCAAGTAAAGCAGCAGCTCGAAGCAGAAATGAATAACAGCGTCGCTTCCCGGGCATTGCTCCAGGACAAATTCCTGGCGATCAGTGCAGCCATGGAAAGCTTAAGGCCCCGGCTCGATTTCAGCGGAGATACTGAAGATACGCTTCTCGGGCTCATTAAAGCCGAATTGTTGCCGGATCACCAGCAAGAGGTGAAAACACTGCTGGACTTTACCTTGGACCAGCAAAACCGGTTTTTTGCGATCTACGATAACCTGAAGAACGCCTATAGCAAAACATTCCGCCAGTTGGTCATGGAGCAAAAGCGGCTCCAGGCGTTGTACAGCAATGTACAGCGCAAGCTTTTGGATGCGGAATCAAAAGAGCGGGACCCGGTGATCATGGAGATCCGTCAGTCCAAAGACCGTATCGATGAAGAGATCAGGTCCCTGGAAAATGAGATTGCCGGCATCACTGCCAAGAAACAAACTGCCGAAACAGAAATACAGGTCCTTTCCCGTAAGATCTCAGAATTGAGCAAGAAGGTGGATCTTGAGGATACCGATAAGGAAAAGGATGCTATGGCTGAAAAGCTCATCGAAAAGCTTGATAAATTCATCAACCAGCTTAAGCTCAAAAAAAAGATTAACCTGGAGAAAAGCGTACTCCGGGAGCTCAACCGGCTTATGCATAAAGATGATTTTGTCAGCAAGGTTAATGTGGTCATCTCCGGCGACCTGATCGACATCGAATTATACGACCATCGAAGGCAGTTCATCGATAAGGAGCTGCTTTCTAAGGGAGAGCAACAGTTATATGCGACAGCCTTGTTAAAAGCCCTCGTAGATGAGTCGAATATCCGCTTCCCCGTATTCATAGACAGCCCGCTCCAAAAGTTCGACAAACAGCATTCCCGGAATATTATCCAGGAATTTTATCCCTTCCTTTCTGGGCAGGTGGTTCTGTTCCCGCTGCTGCAAAAGGAACTGAATGAACAGGAATATGAGTGGATGCGCCAGCGTGTGGGCAAAGCTTATCTGATCAGCCAGAATGGGAAATATCATTCGGTGTTCCAAGCCGTTCCAGCCGATCAACTATTTGTTAATTATAATCTCAGCCAGGCATATGTTCAGTAATATCAAAACCTCAAAAGCGAATAAAGACATTGTCAGCAGCCTCACGAATAAACTGAACCTAGGTGCCGAGAACATTATCGCACGCCTGGCTTTAGCCTACTCGATCAACCTGGACCGTAAAATGGAACTGGCCAATATCCAGGATTCGGGCGGCAAGGAATACAGCGCTAAAGTGCTTTTCGGTGACTACACCGACTACTACATTGCATTGGTCTGCGTTCATTACCAGGTTTATAAAACCGATAAAGACATTAGCCGGTATATAAAAATGCATATCGACGACGGGCTGGAACTGCTTAATAAAGAATTCGCGGGGAATATAAGCACAACGGGCTTCGATTTCATAGCCACAAAGATCGATCAGGGGCTGCAGTTTGCTTTATAAGCTTCGGCAAAGTCATGCTGGTCATGAAAAGGTATCGGCCATATGAGCCTTTTTAAAAGTGCCGTTTTAGGCAGGTACTAAAAGCGCGTTCTATTAGCAAGCTTTGCTAATGCCTAAAACTCAGAACGAAAAATTCAGCGCCGAAGAGATCGAACTTTTAGAGCGGCTCGGGAAACGCATCAAGACACTCCGTATTCAGAAAGGTTTTTCCAATTATGAGCATTTCGCTTATGAAAGCGGCATTTCCCGCACGCAATACGGGAAATACGAGACCGGTGATAACTTAAAATTCCTGACACTCATGAAGGTCCTGAAGACCCTGGAAATCCCGGCTTCAGAATTCTTTGCCGAGGGCTTTGACCATTGACCTATGGAGACACATCAACTGATCACCCAACTGGGCAAACTTAAGGAATCTGCCAAGGAAGCCATCGCTAACGCGAACACACCGATCGACGAGGACCTTAAAAACTACCTGCATATCACCCGGCCGGTGGAACAGGTACTGACCGCGGTCATTACTGAGGCGGCGGGCGCCACAGGCTCCGCGCTGATTTTGGTTTGCGGTAACGTTGGTGATGGAAAATCACACCTGCTGGCACGGCTCCGCGGCAATGAAGCGACAGCCAAAGATTTCAGCCGGTTTCATATTCATAACGATGCGACCGAAAGCTATAGCCCTGAAGAGACATGTAACGAAACATTGAGCCGGGTGCTCCGTCCGTTCAGCGATACTTTGCTCGGAACGACAGATGAAAAGATCATCCTGGCCATCAATTTGGGCACCCTGAGTAATTTTCTGGAAGAGCGCAAGGAGGACTTTGGCCGCCTCAAACGCTTCGTAGAACGTCACCGGATCATTGAAGCCGATGGGCTGGAGGAAGCGTCGGACAGTGATGATGGCCTATTCAGGTATGTTAATTTTACCAGCTACCACTTTTATAGTCTTCGTGCCGATGGTCCCCAGACATATCTTATTGAGACCTTACTCAACCGGATCGTTGATGAATCACCCCGAAATCCCATCGCCAAGGCTTACCAATGGGTTTGTGAACAACCATGGGCAGCGCTTTGCCCGGTCAAGACCAATTTCGAACTTTTGCGGAATGAAAATACCCGAAAAGTGATCGCCAGTTTGCTGGTCGCATGCCTGATTAAAGAAAAGCAAATCATTTCCTTTCGCCAGTTGCTCAATTTTGTGCACGATTTACTTGTACCCTATCCACTCAATCAGCCCGACGTCTCAAAATACCTGGCACTGATCCAGCAATTGAGCGAAGAGGACCGGCTGCAATACCTGTTGCCTTATTATTTATTCGAGAACCCGAATCTGTCCAAGATTTTCTATAACCTGCATCAGTTGGACCCTGCTGTCAGGCGGTATGAGGCACTTGACGAACGCGCTGTCATGTTATTCACTGATGCAGACCCGCTGGAATGGCTCAATACCGAGTTTGCCCCATGGCTTGGTCGCTCAATGCAACTGAAACCAAATGAGCGCATCCGCCATGAACTGATCATCAAGTCTTTCCTCAGGCTTCATTATTTCAAATATTCAACGTTGCCTATATATCATGACGACCATTTCCTGGATTATACCCAAGCGCTGTTCGCCTACAACAATAATGATGCAGCAGGCCTGCGTAATATGATTGAACTGGTTAAGAAAGCGGCCTACAGTTGGAACGGCGGGACATCGGAAAAAAATAAAGCGATCGTGCCTGGAACAGTCAGAAATACTTCCTACCGTGTATTTAAACAACTCGGTTTGCGGGCCGTCCTCCCACGCCGCGAGGATAAAAAAGACCGGCCGGTAGTCAATGAATTCAACCAAGAGATCACCTTGAAATTCGGAATACCGCCGGATCACAGCTTTCTGATCACCATAGATTATTCGCTCTACGTACTGCTGCAGAACGTAAATGCCGGGTATCGGCCGAATAAAATCGACCGGCATACCTATATTAACTTCGCACGCTTTGTGGAACAGGTCACCTTCGCCGATATACAAGGCCAAACCCTATACATTGACGAGGTCAACTTTGGCTTCCCACTTGACTATAAGTTTGAATTTAATGAAGAATACCAGGAGTTCACCTTTTCAAAATTACACCGCGCATGAGCTTCGACGTAGAGACCGCCCTTAAATATTATGTGAGCCGATCCAAAAAGGGGTACGAGTTTAAGCATAACAAAGCCACCCGGTTACCCCTGGTTCCTTTTATTACCAAACTGGAAGCAAAGGACATCGAAAAACTTGATTTCAGGTCTTTTGAAGGCTACATGGGACACTGTTACCGTCAAATGGTCCAAAAGGACCTGCCTCCTGACCTGGAAGATGCGCACTTCAAAACCGGGCTGAAAGCAGCGGTACTCCGTTATTTGCGGGAAGAGGTGAAAACCAGCGCAGACCTGCGGGATAAATTCATTCATATCGCCGAGTCGCTGTTTTTTAACGGCCAGGAGCTGATCAAATTCAGTGTCGAATCTCAAGCCTACCTGTATTGGAAGCGTAAAGACTCGGGGTTAGAAAACATTGCGGACTTTATCTGCAAGATATTTGTCAATGAACATATCGCCCGGCTTTGGCAGGATAAGCAGGGCATACCAGAGAATATTTTCCAGCAGCTGCTCAACCAGTCGCTGCCGCGCCTAAAGGATAAAGCGCCACGCGAACGAAAAGCTGACGACCCCAAAGACCCCGACTACCATGTCATCAACCCGCGCGTGGTAGAGCTGTTCCGGAAAGACTTCGAGTTTCTGAATAAAGACAAGCAGGGCTTTCTTGCGCAAAGTGACCTGCTGTTCAAATATTACTACTTTTTCTATGTCACGCAGCTGGCTTTCACGGTCAATATGTTCTTTAATGCTGGAGGAGACATTGCACCTTTGTTTTTTACCATCGAAAGTGAGACAGTGTCTGAGAACCGCAAAACGATCAGGCATGGCTGGAAAATGCTGGAACCCAAGCTGGTCAACCTGATGTCTCACTCCGTGAACTTGGATATGCTGAACCGCTTGCCACTACCCGTTCAGACCGGTGGTTATGATTACCTTGACCTGAAAAAGCTCTTTGAAGGCCAGTTGCCCGAGGAAGCAGCAGCGCTGGTCGACGATATTGGCACCCTTAATTCCTTTTACTCAGCCGTCGTGCCGGTGGAGAAAGCAAGCTGGGATGATTTTGATGCGTACTTTGAACGCAAAACGGGTAACCGGCAATTTGGCAATGAACAGGAACGAAGAGTATTCGAGCTGTTCCACCGTATAGAGTTTCAATTTGACTATTCCAGCAGGAAGTCGAAGCGGCAATCTTTCGCCAATTGGTTCATCTTTTTCTGCAAGGAAAATTTTCTGAAGAACCGCGGCCGGAACGGCTACTCACTGAACCTCTCCCATGAAATGCTCATCTTCCTCACCAAGATCTGTATCGGTGACCGGCCGAAGATCCGGCTCAATGACCTGATGCAGGCTTTCCGGGAACGGGGGCTGCAGTTCGATGAAGCAAGCAAGCGCGTGATACTTGAAATTTATGAAAAGATCAACCTGATAGAGAAAAAAAGCGATAGTGGCGATGCACAATACATTAGACAAGTTCTTTAATTATCTGGCGGAGGTCTTGTTCCGCTATTTTACGGCGATCAATCCGATCCAGCCCGGCGACCGCTATTATATCCATTTTGAGAATGAAGAAGACGTTACGCAATGCTTTGCTCAGTTGGATGGTTATCATCCGGAACAGGTTGAAGATTTCGCTTACCGCTTCGATGACGGGACAGGGCTGTTCAGCACTAAAGTGGTGCGTTTTGGTCATATCCGGCTGATCCTCGCCTCTCATAAAGATGCAACGGAGAATTACCTGACGCTACTACGTAACCAGGTCGCCGCGCAGGAAGGTGTTTTTAAGGATACAGCTATCCTCATCTTATTCAACGGACAGCTTGACAGCTTGATCGGCGGAAGTGGAGACCTCACGAAATCGGGTATGCCGTTGAGTTTTGATAGTTTTTACGCAGATATCCTGACTAAGATTACCGATAACTTCGCCGGGCAGACCGATAAGCGGACCATCCTGGAATTAGCGCTGAAGACCAAGATCGGCGAATTCCCGGCAGGTGATCTCAGTATATTTGACTTCAATCACATCATCGCCGTGGTCCAGGGCCGGCGGTTCGAACGCGACGATTTTCAATTGCTCGGCCTTTTCCCACACCGGGAACTGGAGACCATCATGGACGTCAACCGCGTTACGGACAAACTGGAACAGAACCACGGCGTATTCGAGACCATAGAATATGCAGTCAATTACGGCAACGTCCAGAATGACCTTGACAAATTATTAACGCCGGGCGGGATACAGGCCATCGAAGCAGGACTAACTGATGGGGCCTGGAAACTAATCGATTACGCGGACCTGGCCAGGATGATCATCAAGCCCGACAAGGAGAAACCGGTCGAATATAAGGGGGCAGAAATGGACCTCCTTAGCGCTAATCTGGAGGTCTGGGAACGCAAGGACACGAACAACCGCCGGCTTTTCCATGTGATAATTTTTAATAAGGACGCCGTTTATCCGTTTACCCAACAGTTCGCTTTCAATGCCACGTTGAGGGGGCAGCTCAACTCGACTAAGCTCGGTGCAGCCGGAACGAAGGTGGAGCGGATCGGGAAACAAATTCAGCTGACGGTCCAGGCCCCCGCCAGTAATGACGACACGTTATATTTTGAATATGTCGACCAAAAGGTCAGCAGCGCAAAATTCCGTTTTCGCGTTTGGGTGATAGACAGCGCCTCGGCATTCCTCAGCGATTTTCGTGCTAATTACAGCATTAGTACCGATGGGCAACTCCTTCTCGACGTGGAGGAACTGGTCAGGATCAACCCCGGTGCCCCGGAAATCGATGAATATGAATTGCTTCCGGAAGCAGAGTACACACTGGAGCATGACCGCGGCCTGTTATTGCATATCCGCGACGAGGACGAGGAAATCTTTCCGTTTACCCTGATCAAGGACAGGAAACCCTTGCATATTTCAGTCAAGCAGCAGATAGGCACCTCCAGGACTATCAAAGGATGGGATATCTGGCAGAACAAGCGTGTCGGAAAAAAAAGTTTTGAGCACATTTATAATTCCGAGACGGACGCACTCCGGCTGCTCTTCGGAAATGAGGAATATGGTGTTAAACAGGAATACCGGCAGAATCTGCTGTTGGAAATCCAGATGATGGCTCTACCCGCCACCGCCTGGTTCCAGCAGGAATCAGGTGAACTGACAGTTCGCCCCCTACGCGTCGCTTCAGCACTGACGGAAGCATACCATCGGTATACAGATCATATTGGAACATATGGCAACCTCCCCAGCTTGTATTACCACGATGCAGAGGCGAAGGCTATAGCCGGCGAGTATGTGGCTGCCTTCCTTCACGAGATCAGCAACATCGGGAACAATGAGTTATTGAGTGAGGATAGCCAGGCTGACCTGTTGCTTTTAGGTACGATTACCGAGGCAAATAAAGACCAGATCATCAAAATAACACCCTTGCATCCGTTGATGGTCGCCTATCAGCTGGAAATCTATCACCAGCTAAAAGAAAACAGCCTGTACGAGGCGATGTTGAAAAAGCTGACGCCGCTTAATCTTTTGCCCTATATGTTCTGGAGTGGCGGCCAGGCGGGGCAGGGACGGCAGCTCTATGCCAGTAAAGAAAATAGTCACTCGCCTGAATGGTTGTATTATAGCCATGATCTTCATTTCAAACGCTTCTCAGGTCGGGAATTCATCCGCGGTCTGGTCAGCGAAAAATTGCACGATTTTATAACGAACTTTTCTTTCCTTTTTGCCTATGACCTGCGAGCGCCGATTAAGATCAATGTCTACAATATGGGGGATTGTCTCCAAGTCATGCAGGGTATCTTTGACTACTATAAAGAGCGCGTACTTCAAGGAACCGCGATGCACGATCTTCGACCGATCGATCTTTACCTGCACGGGTCGGACCATTATGTGACGACTTTTGAGCGGATGTCTCATCTGATCGAACAGGAAGATATTGAGCGTTCTTTCGACCTGCTTAACAATAGTAAAAGGGTCGATTTTGAAGATCTCATCAATGCTTTCCGCAGTAAGGTTAAATATTTTGCGATCGAGTCGGGACAGGGGACGCAATATGCGCACCTCACTTTCTATCAGTTTAACAACCAATACACGAGCGTCACTTATCGTGACCATGCGCGGATCCCCTCAGGCTTGTCGATGAACGGGCTTCTGTCCGATCTTCCTTCGTATTATCATGACCGCACTTATGTCACCGGTTTCGGGACGGAACACACACCAAAAGAAAATGAATTGATCCGGGTTGCCAAAGGCTATAACAGCCTGGCCAAAGTGACCTTCTCCAAAGATCCCTTTGAAGCGGAAAAGGTCATTTGTACAACCATTAACAGTGAGATTAAGTCAAGCCTCAATAAACTTTACGACCATTCGCAATGGGTGGTTTTCGTCGATCCGCACTTTGACCTGAGCTTCTTTAGAGAGGATAATGATTTGATCATCATCCATTACAGTGATCAATACAGTAACGCCAGCGGCTTTGATGCGATCACGGTTAGCCGCAAGTCAGTGCAATACCGACATCTTTTAGAAACCATATTGAATGGCAAAGGGGTCTCCTATAGTCCCCCGGACATTCTGCGGCTGATCAATCTTTACAATGCCATCAATGGGCAGTGGCTCATCAAAATGATCGGCAAAAAGGATGAACGGACCCGCAAAGAAAAAATAAGTATCCCTGCCGCGGCCAAATTGTTCCTGGCTTATTACGATCATCCCGAAGTGACCTGGGTTCCCGTTTCTTTGGAGGAGATCCTGCGTATTTCGGGAGGTGCTGGATTAAGCCGATCGGAAGGGCTTTTCTCGACTTCTAACTTGGGCGCGAAAAACGAACACTCGGACGATCTGTTGATGATTGGGCTTTTTGAGCGGGCCGGCCGCCTACAGCTCCAGCTCTATCCTGTTGAAGTAAAGATCGGGCTCAATAAGTCGGATGTGCTCGATAAGGCGCGAAAGCAGGCTAAAAAGACGTTTGACCTGGTATGGAGCCATCTGACCTCGACAGACCGGCCATTCGAGGCGGCGTTTTATCGAGGCTTCTTCGCTAAGCTAGCGATCATGAATGCGAGCAAAATGGCGCTTTATGAAGTTTGGCCGGAAAAGAACTGGTCTGTCGTGACCACGGATTACCGGAGCCGGCTGCTGAACGACGATTTCGTGATCACCCGTTCACTGAGTCCGGTCATCAAGCACTATGGCATGGTAGCATTTTCGCAATCGCCGATAATCCGCTCTTATAAGTTGGAAGAGGATGGCATACTGATCACCCATTTTGAAGAAGACGCTTATCAATACCTGGTCCAGGATGTTCCTAAAATAAAAGATTGGCTGCTCCATATGCCCAATTCGATAAAGACCGAGGAACTACTGGTCAAAAAGGCCCCCGAACTGGAAGATCTGCCGACCGAGACTGAACCGTTTCCATCACCATCCGCGCCAGAACCCGAGCCGGTACCGATTATCGAAACCCTGGCTGCAGAAACAGACCCGGAACCTGAAGCCCCTGTCGCTGAAAGTCAGCCTGCCCGGATCTATTTCGGTGATGACATCAATAACGGTCAGCACGTATATTGGTTCCCGACCGATACTACACAGGTCATGCATAGCAATACCGGTATCATCGGCACGATGGGAACCGGTAAGACCCAGTTCACTAAATCGCTCGTTACACAGCTACATCAGGAAAGCCGACATAATGTTGATGGCAGGCCGATCGGCATCCTGATCTTTGATTACAAAGGAGATTACATCAACGAGGAGTTTGTAAAGGCGACGGGTGCCAAAGTTTATACGTTATACGATCTGCCTTACAACCCCCTCTCGGTGGATGTAACGCCACGTTCTGTTCCGTTACTGCCGCTGCATATCGCCTCGACCCTCCAGGAAACCATTGCCTTGGCTTTCAATCTCGGCAATAAGCAAAAGGCGTTGCTCAAGGAAATGATCATGCTGGCTTACGAGGACAAAGGTATTTTCAAGCATCTCCGGGAAAGTTGGACCAAAACGGCACCGACGATCGCTGATGTCTACGAAAAATACATGGAAGATGAACGGATGACCACTGATAGCCTGCATGCTGCGCTTAATCAGCTGTATGAATACCAAATATTCCAGCCCGACGGTAGTAAGACCAAGTCGCTCTACGAACTGATTGACGGGGTAACAGTGATCAACCTTTCCGGCTATAGCGCGGACCTACAAAACCTGGTGGTGGCGATCACCCTTGACGCTTTTTATTCCCAAATGCAAAAAAACGGCCACAGCAAGATTGACCGCAATTATCGTCAACTCACAAAGATGATCCTGGTCGACGAAGCGGATAATTTTCTAAGTAAGAATTTTATGTCTATCCGAAAAATCTTGAAGGAAGGACGCGAATTCGGCGTGGGCACCTTCTTGTCTACACAGTTCCTGAACCATTTCTCTACCGGGGATAACGAATACGCACAATATATCCTTACCTGGATCGTGCATCGCGTAAATGATATCAAGATCAAGGATGTCGAGGCTTTATTTCCGGTCTTTGAAAAGGAGCAAAAGGAACAGCTGGCGCAACTGATCAAAAAGCTGGAAAAGCATCACAGCGCAGTGAACCTGGCCGGCTCCAAACCGATCTTAATAGAGGATTATCCGTTTTGGAAATTGATTCAATAAGGAAACTTGCTTTATAAGAAATAGATGTCCAAAAAACTGACAATTTTCATGCTCGAAGACTCGGAGTTTGGTCCTAGAACTGCAGAGATCGGCAATTGGGTTGGGAAGGCCATTTACACATCGCGGGCATCGTTAAATGAGATTACCCACAGATCGGAATTTAATAATCCTGGCATTTATTTCCTAAAATCGGCACCGAAAAGCGATGCATTTTCGGAACGGATTTATATCGGTGAAGCAGAGCAAATAGGGGTAAGGATTCGTCAGCATCTTGCTGAGAAAAAAAGGGATTTTGAGGAGTTGATCTTCTTCATCAGCAAAGATGAGCTGCTGACTAAGACACAAATCAAATACCTCGAATCCAGGCTGATTGACCTGGCACATGCTGCTAAGTCTGCCGAAATTGAAAATAACAATCGACCTAAAATCCCCACTTTACATGAAGCCGACATTTCTGACATGGAATATTTTTTGAATAATGTAAAGCTCATTTTACCACTAATGAATTTCCGGTTTTTGATTCCGATGACCGTCAGATCAACGGCTGCAGCAAATCAGGTACCGATCGGTAATAAAATATTTCATATTAAATCCAATCACTATTCTGCTCAGATGTATGAAAGCAAAGAAGGATTTATTGTGACGAAGGGCTCTCAAGCGAAATTTGAGATGGCGCAAAGGGTTAACGAAACTTATAAGATATTAAAGCGTAAACTCATCGAGACAGGAATACTTGTCCTTGACGGGACTGATTACCGATTTGTCGAGGATACGATCTTTTCAAGTCCAAGCGCTGCAGCCAATATCGTATTGGGCCGTCAGACGCCCGGGCCGCTGAACTGGCTGGACGCAGATAAAAAGAGTTTTAAGCAGCTCACAGATGAGGGACTTATTTAATGGCTCATTACAGTTTTAAATACACAAAACGGTGCAATAAGATGTTGGTTACTCGTCCGGAAGCCACAAGAAATCGTAGTTTCTGAGAATTCATAAGGGAGCAAGCGGAAGTTGGGCAGTCGCCCTACTTTGTCGCTTGGCACTATCGCTATAGCGGTTGTGGGAATTCTCCGGGAATTCCTAAGCTACCCGCAGGTAATCAGAACACAGATTGCGGAAGCCAAGTAGGAAGTCGCTTACCATATTTAAAAATTTTAAATGCCTTAGTCAAAGTTGGAAAGGAATAGTGATTTGAATGTCTATAGATGCATTGGCGCTTGACTAGTCTGTGATGAAGTGTCAGAGGACAACGTACTCGACGTTTTTCAGAGCTCTGAAAACATGCGGTAAGCTCTTACTAATATTGAGTTTCTATAATACATATGGATCAATCCGTTTCTCAATTCACCAATTCAGTAAAGTTTGATGGTGAAACCGATCGAAAGTTCTCTGCACTTGTGCAACGATTTGGTCGAAGCAAGCGAGAACTATTAGGTCAGGTGATTGACTATTTTTACCGAACCAAAAAAGACCCTGCTGATATCAGTGATGAGGCTCTAAAAACAAGTATCATCAGAAATCATAAAGAGTATGTCGGATTTATCAAGACCCAGGAGGGTGCTTTGCTGATTCCGATCAAGCAGGATGTTGCGGACATCTCAAAGCATGTCGGAGCTTTGATTGATCTGATAGAGGGGCAGTTGGCTAAACAAACCCAGGCTTTGCTTTCTGCCCAGCGTGCCCAGGCTGTCCGCGTCGATCAAATTTTAGCGCATAGTGAACTTATGGTTGCTGATACACATAAGACCGATCGGCTAAAGGAGCGATTTAAATACATCCTTCGCGCTTATATCGCTGCCAGAGATTCATTTTCACTAATGACGCCAGCAAAAGAAAAAGATGAATTAGCGAAGTTGACATTTAATCAAATAGAGCTGCTTTAGTATGTTTATTAATATCAGTGACTCTTCAACGTCAGATAATAAGGGTAGTTGCGGGCCTCTGGTAGCTTATTTGGAGAAAGAGAACCGGGCTGCCGGAGCTGAAAAGAGAGAATACTGGTTCAATGAAACGGAGCGTTCGATTGAGCCGTATGTAGTCTGTAAGGCGATAGATAACAATATTGCGAAACTGAGTTCTATTGACGCTAAATTTTTTTTGATCAATATCAGTCCAAGCCAGAAGGAGATCGATCATATCCGCGGATTGGTAGGCATAGAAAAACAAGTTGAAGCCTTGAAGAGATATGCCGTTGCAGTGATGGATGAATACGCCAGGAATTTTAAAAGGCCGGGGGTCGGCAGTGCAACCGATTTGCTTTGGTTCGGTAAAATGGAACGAAACAGGTATTACAGTTTCAAAGATCACGAAGTAAAGCAGGGCTCGAAGAAGCGTGGTGACCTGAAAAGGGGAGACCAGATGCACATTCAAATTATTGTCAGCAGGAAAGATATTACCAATAAAATAAAGCTCAGCCCAATGAATACTTCGAGAGGCAAAAATGCGACGCATTCAGCGAAACTCGGGCAATTCAATAGGATGGCATTTAAGCATTCTGGCGAAACGCTATTTGACGAGATGTTTGGTTTCAACAGGGGACTATCTGATTCCTTAGCTTATGCGAATGTGAAAGCGAACGGTGAGCTTGAACATAAATCTCAACTTCAGGTTCTGCAGCGAGGGCAGCATCGGATTGTGCAGGCGCAAGTCCTGCAGCTCGGACGAGAGATTAGTGATGCTGTTGGCGGGACGCCAGCTAAGATGCCGTTTGAACAGACGCTGGATATGTTATTGAAAGCTGACTATTCAGATCAGCATGCTGCGCCAACGGTATCACGCAAGAAACGCAGGCGCAAAGGACGGTCATTTGGAAGAGGCCTTTAACTGAAAAATTTTTTATATGAATACGGGAGAGGATACGACTGGACTTCGGAAAATTGCGGACCTGGCAAGAATGATTAGTTTTGCCATATTGCTCATTCATCTATGGCTTATCAACTTTCACTGGATCGTAGCTGAATGGGGCGCATCCGACTTCTTAATGCGCATTACAAGAAATTTGTCGCAATTAAGGGTGTTTAGCAATCAAC
This sequence comes from Pedobacter sp. SYP-B3415, assembly GCF_004138205.1. GTDB lineage: Bacteria > Bacteroidota > Bacteroidia > Sphingobacteriales > Sphingobacteriaceae > Pedobacter. The sequence goes on along the minus strand of NZ_RXNQ01000022.1, from coordinate 309,059 downwards.
TTCTATCGAAGTGCTTTATGCTTGTCTTTCTTATGGCGTCGCTGCTCGCTGTATCTGCTCGGAAGGATGAGAGCCTTCGGGGGCGCGATGTTGCCTGGCTGATGGGTTATGGGCTGGCCTTGTTTTTTGGTTCGGCAGCATTGATTTGGCTAGTGCACGAGGCATACTGGTGGGGATTGGTTTATTCCATTGTCATGGTAAGCGGTTATCTGATGATCATCAGGGCAGGGGTTAAAGCGTTCCGATTGATGAAGCTGGCGATGCAAAAAGATATTTTTAACCGTGAGAACGAAACGTTTCCACAGGAGGAACGATACTTGTCAAATTCGTACTCGGTGAATTTACCAACTCGATATCAGTTAAAGCAGCAGTGGCGAGACAGCTGGATCAATATTATTAATCCGTTTAGGGGAATTCTGGTTGCAGGTACTCCCGGGGCCGGGAAATCGTATTTTGTTGTTAGGCATATCATTGATCAGCACCTGGCTAAGGGCTTTTCGATGTTTATCTATGACTTTAAGTTTGATGACCTAACTAAAATCGCCTACAACAAGCTCTTAAAGTATGCCGATCGGCATAAGATCGTTCCAAGGTTTTTCGTAATCAATTTCGATGACCTCTCCAGGACGCACCGCTGTAATCCGCTGGATCCAGCATCGATGGATGACGTAACCGATGCGACCGAAGCCTCCCGAACCATTATGATGGGACTCAACAGAGATTGGATTAAAAAGCAGGGTGACTTTTTTGTGGAGAGTCCAATTAACTTTTTAACGGCCATTATCTGGTTTCTACGAAGATATGAAAATGGAAAATACTGCTCATTGCCGCATGTTATCGAATTGATGCAGGCCGATTATCAGGAGCTTTTTGATTTGCTGGAAACTCAGGAAGAGATCAAAGTGCTCATTAATCCGTTTATTTCCGCCTATCGAAATAAAGCCATGGAGCAGCTCGAGGGCCAGATTGCCTCAGCGAAGATTGGTCTGGCGAGGCTTTCTTCCCCGCAGCTATATTATGTGCTGAGTGGAGATGACTTTACTTTAGATATTAATAACCCAGAAGAGCCAAAGGTTGTTTGCGTAGGAAATAATCCGCAAAAACTTCAGGTATATGGTGCGGTTTTATCGCTATACATTTCAAGAATGATTAAGCTGGTCAATAGGAAAGGCCAATTGCAAAGCAGCTTGGTCTTTGATGAATTTCCTACCATTTTCTTCAACAATATGGACAGCTTGATTGCTACAGCAAGAAGTAACCGCGTTGCAACAACCCTCGCTGTACAGGACCTAAGCCAGCTGCGTAAAGATTATGGCAAAGAACAGGCAGACGTGATTGCCGGTATCGTTGGTAACCTGATCAGTGGCCAGGTGACAGGTGATACAGCTAAAAGTTTTTCTGAAAGCTTCGGCAAGATCATGCAGGATCGAACCAGCACCAGTACCAACAGTTCAGATATTTCAGTTTCTAAGTCCCTGCAACTTGAATACGCCGTGCCGGCTGCAAAAATTGCCGGCTTGTCCTCTGGAGAATTTGTAGGAATGGTTGCCGATAACCCGGAAGAGAAAATAGCACTGAAGTTGTTTCATTGCCAGATAAAAAATGATCATCAAAAGATTAAAGCGGAGGAAGCCTCTTATATGCCCCTGCCAGTAGTGAAGATGGTGAGCGAAGAAGATGTACAGGAAAACTACCTTCTAATTAAGCAACAAGTCAGGGACATCCTGGATCAAAATAAAAAAGAGAAATCAAATCAGGACTTGGCAAAGTCGCAGTCTAAAACGCAAAACAAACGCGTCAAATCTGCATCTTCAGGAAATAAGCGATAGGAGAAATAAATCGTTGCGAAATTACTCAATCCGCTTTCCTGCGGAAGCAAGCCAAGGTAGTATCAAAAAAATGGGTATCCCTCCGGGGCCCTCCGCATTTTTTTGATCTCCACCTTGCCGCAGGAAGCGGATTGAGCGGTTGGTGCAAAATTTATTTCACCAATCCTTATTATCATGAGTTATTCTTTTAAAACTTCCGCATTCACTATTTCAGAAATCCAAGTGTCGTACACCCCAACGATGAATCGAATGGAGCAATCATCCATTTGTGGATCACGACAGGCTTATCAACTTGCAAAGGGGATATGGAGCAAAGACAAAATTGCCTTGCAAGAAGAGTTTAAAGTATTGCTGCTAAACCGGGCTAACGATGTGTTAGGAATCTATCACGTAGCTTCGGACGGCGTTGCAAGTGTCCTGGCTGACGCAAAGCTTGTATTTGGATGTGCCCTGAAGGCTTGTGCAAGTGCAATGATTTTGTTTCACAACCACCCGTCCGGCAGGGTATTGCCAAGCGCGGAAGACCAAGCGTTAACAAGCAGGTTTGTGCAGATCGGACAGCTGCTCGAGATCACAGTACTCGATCATATTATTCTATGTCATGAAGAAGTGTACTATTCTTTCGCGGACGAGGGGAGGATGGGTTAATCTTTTCAATAATCTACATTGGCATTTTCAGCTACTAGCACTTCTAGAGGTAGCTCAAGTGCAAAAGCAACTTCAATCAATGTAGAAAGCATGAAATCTTCCTTTGCATTTTCCATGTCACTAATTTTGGATCGATCAACGGTATTACACAGATTAGCAAGATCTTGCTGTGACATGTCTCTTTGCTTTCTGAAGTGTTTTATGTTCTTGCCAATGACTTTGTATGGTTTGGATGCTGCTTCTCTCATCAAATTCAAGTTGCGGCGATCACGAAAATATTTTCGTGGCAATATTGCCACATAAATAAGTTTTGTTCGTATATTAGTATATAGTTTAATAGGTGTTAATAAGAGTCTCGACTGCGAATTCCGATAAATAGCAATGGACGAGGCGATAGATTAATGCCTGTAGTGATATTTATGTATTTTTGATACATACTATAGCGCTACGGGCTCTATCGTAAATCCATTCCAAGGCGATCGGAAGCCCGCAGTGTGGTAAATAGAGCCCGGCTATAGTTGTCTCTATATATTCGCGGACTCGTAGATAAATACGAGTATGTACAGCCGACCTTCTGAATTTGTATTTCTTGAGTCTTTTCAATCAAGCTATAGAAGCCGAACTGTCAATCGGGCTGTCCAGCGATTTTATTTTTTCTTTCTAATTCTAATTAGTCTAGTCATCTGCTCTCCTGAATAGTCTTTAGAATAGGCCCTGCACTCCCTTTTCTTTATTTGGGTTAAGTAATTTTTTGGGGGTAGCAGGGGCCTATTCTTAATTGTTGTTTTGCTTCTGGTTCCGAAGCGTTTTTTCCTTACTAACCAAATATAACTATGATCAAAAAAATAACGATGCTCATCGTAGGGGGATTACTATGCCTTTACTTTTCCAGCTCAGCGCAATACGCTTCCGGGTTAAAAATTGCTGAGCCTGTTCCTGACTCTTTCTGGCGTTTATCCGGGTTGATCGGTAAGGTTGGGACAGGTGTTAATCCGGGGTCCGCCTCTTCGCTTGCTGATTACAAGGATAAGTTACTTATCATCGACTTCTGGGCGAGTTGGTGCGTGCCTTGTGTGGCCTCACTCAGTAAGCTTAATGCCATGACTTCGGAGTTTGCAGGCAAGGTTGCCGTTTTACCTGTGAGCCAGGAAAAGCTATCTGTCCAACTTCCATTTATTGCTGCGCGAGGGTGGAAGCTGCCTTTTGTATTGGATACTTCGCTTTCGGAGCAGCTGAAGGCCTACTTTCCGCACTTGACCGTGCCGCACCAGGTATGGATTTATCAACATAAGGTTGTTGCAATTACTAGTGGGGAGTCAGCAAGTAAAGAAAACATCTTAGCTGTCTTACGCGGAGATAAGCCCGTCATGCATGAAAAGCTCGACGCGGTTGATTTTGATCCTTCAGCTCCGCTATATGTGAATGGCAATGGAGGAGACGGGAAAGGGCTATTGTATCAGTCCGCGATCAGTGGGTTTAGCAAAGCGTTATTAAACGTAAAAAATATCATGGTAACTGGCGATCCGTTGCGGCCGACCAGGCTGTTTTTTCCAAACTTCTATTTAGCCAGGCTGCTCAACCTTGCTGCTGGCAATAGCCTTGGGAAAGAATACATTTATCAAAATAGGCTGCTCATTGACCTGCCGGATGCTTTGACTGGTAAGATCCTGCCGCCTGCATCTTTACAAGGTAAGATAGAGCAGTGGCTATCAGTCAACGGACTGACCTATAACCTGCAGCTACCTGCCGGAGTTAGCAAACAAGCCGCTTATAGGTATATGTTTGATGACTTAAACCGCCTGCTTTCGGCTCAAGGGCTTATTTGCAGGATAGAAGAGGTCGATGCTGACTGTTATAGCCTTGAGTTTATTAATTCTGCGCTTCCTGTTCCACCTGCTTTAGAAGAAAATAAAGTTGAAGTACAAGAAAAACTTGCCCGACTTTTAGGGCGAAGCATGCAGCAGCACGTTTCCTGGCTGAGAAGTCAGTATAAGTTTCTTCCTTGTACCATTATCGACCATACCGGGTTTTCTGGCAAACTCGATCTGGAAATTGACTTATCAAAACTGGACCTTGCTACGCTCCAAGCGAGCTTAGCAAAATCTAACTTGCGGCTTCGGCTTACCCGGCAGCGAGTCTCAATGCTTACCCTCCGCCAGATTTCCCCGGCAATAGCTAAAAAGGAAGGCGGTAGAGATGAATAGGCTCATTTTATTTTGTTTGCTGCTGCTTTCTTCAGCCGCAGCAGCTCAGCATGCCGTCAGTGGCCGGGTGCTTGGGGGCGGAGATAAGCCCTTGAGCGGGGCAGTTGTCCGCTTAGGCGCAGCGCAGACCAGGACAAATGAACTTGGAGAGTTCTTTGCCTCTTTGCCTACTGGACGGCATGTGTTAAGAGTGAGTTATACCGGCATGGAAACTTTTCAAAAGGAGGTCTCCATTCCGCTTACTTCGCAAATTGTGGTGCGCTTAGCACTTCGCAGCGATACGCTGGCTGAAGTGACGGTGTCGACAGGCTATTACCAAAGTGCGTCAGAAAAAACAACGGGGTCATTTTCTAGTCTAAAGGCTGAAGATTTGCAGCGCAACGTTGCCCCAAATATCCTTTCGCGACTCGAAGGGGTGGTGCCGGCATTATCATTTGATCGCAGGGAAGCCAGAAACCCGCAGGACTTAGGCCAGGTTCGCCTGCGCGGGCAAAGCACCATTTTTGCTGAGCAGGATCCTTTGATTATTGTCGATAACTTTCCATTTGCAGGAAACCTCTCCCAGGTCAACGTCAATGATATCGAATCGGTTACGGTTCTTAAAGATGCCGCTGCGGCTAGCATCTGGGGTGCGCGCGCAGGAAATGGCGTGATTGTGATCACTACTAAGAAGGGGAAACTTGGTTCGGCGGTGAATGTGGCGTTAAATTCCAGTCTGAGTGTTTTGGAGCGGCCAGACCTGTTTGAAAGTCTCGGCTTTTTACCAGCCAGGGAATACATCGGGGTAGAACGCTTTTTATTCGATGGAGGGTTTTTTCTTTCCAGTGAGCAGGATGTTACCCGGCCGCCGCTTTCGCCGGTAGTTGAGCTGCTGATTAAAAGACGCGAGGGACTGATTTCTTCCAGCCAGCTTGAATTGGCTCTGGCTGATTTGTCTATGCTGGATGTTCGAAGGGATGTTAGCCGGCATCTGTACAGGCAGGCCATTAGCCAGCAGCACGCCTTAAGTGTCAATGGCGGAACAGCCAACTCATCCTATTATTTTTCCGGGGGCTTTGACAAAAATCCTGCGTCGCTGCGGGGAAATGAAGTTGCCAGGACTACGCTATCCAGCAACTATAAATATTTACCCATCAAGGCGCTGGAGATCAATTTATCGCTAAACTATGCAGCTAACCGCACCGATTACAATGGACTTGAATATTCAGAACTTGGTCCTCAGGTGGGTAGCCAGCCTTTTCCGTATACTGCTTTGGTGGATGAATATGGGACCCCAGCGATCATTACCCGTCAGCACAGAAGAAGCTTTACAGACGCGGCGCAAGCAGCAGGGGTGTTAGACTGGACCTATAGCCCACTTTTAGAGCAGCAGGCAAGAGACAAGTACCAGCGGGCAACCGAGTTGCGCATGATGGCCTCAGCCAAATATTCCCTAATTTCTCCGCTATCGATTGAACTGCGTTACCAGCGGCAGCAATCCGAAACGTCCATCAGCGAGCTGCAGCGGGCCGAGAGTTTTTATGTGCGCAGTAGAGTGAACCGCTTTACCCAAAGTAACGGATCAAAAATCTTTCCGCTGGGCGGGGTGCTCTATAAAGGGGAGCGTGAAGTGTATACAGATAACCTGCGCGCACAGGCTAATTTCATCAAGCGTTTTTCCCGGCACGACCTGTCTGCCTTAGCGGGGGCCGAAGTTTCTGATAGCAGGGCAACCGGCCATGGCAATGAAGTCTACGGCTATGATGAAAACCTGTTAACTTTTTTCCCAAGACCCGATTTTGTTACGTTCTATCCCACCCGGCCCAATGGTTCCTCGCAATTGCCGCTTCCAAGAGTTGACTTCGCTTCGACCACAGATCGTTTTGTGTCTTACTTCGCCAACGCCGCTTATACCTATAATGATAAGTACACCCTCTCTGCCAGCGCGCGAAGAGATGCTTCAAATTTGTTTGGCGTAGAGACCAATCAAAAAGCTGTACCGCTTTGGTCAATAGGCGGGAGCTGGCTGGTGAGTAAAGAGCGGTTCTATAAACCTGGATTTATCGATTATTTGCGCATCCGGGCAACCATTGGGGAAAATGGTAATATTGATAAGTCCGTTACCGCCTTTACAACAGCAGGTTATTCAACCAATTCAGCAAACGGTTACCAGGCGTTAAATGTGATTAGCCCGGCTAATCCTCAGCTTCGCTGGGAACGCGTAAAGACAAGTAACCTCGCCCTGGAACTTCGCGGCAAGGATGATCTGTGGAGCCTCACCGTTGAAGCATATGAAAAAAAAGCGAGGGATTTATTGGGACGGATGCCCATTGATCCTACCATCGGGTATTTTACCGGTTCGCTTTCCGCCTATACACTCAACTATGCCCGGATGAGAACGCGTGGCCTGGATGTTTCCCTGCAACTTCGATTGCTTGAACAAAGAAAGCTGAAATGGAATTTGCTGGCGATAACCAGTATGGTGAGTGAACGAGTGCTTAATTACAACTATAGCACTTCTAGTCAGCATTCAAGTTTAGTCACTGGCCTGGCCAGTGTTCCGCGGGTTGGCAAACCCATCAATGCTGTATTTAGCTATCCATGGATGGGCCTTGATGCAGCTGGAAATCCGCAGGTGAGTATTGGCGGACAAGCTTCCACGAATTACTCGGGATACTTTCAGCAGTTATCCTTGGATGACTTGATACACCATGGCTCTTCTACGCCAACTCTTTTCGGTTCGGTCATCAATACCCTTCAGTTTGGCCAGTTGACTTTTAGCTTTAATATCGCTTTCAAGGCAGGCTATTATTTCAGGCGGTCTACTTTAAACTATTCCCGGCTTTTCAGCAGCGGCATTGGCCATAGCGAATTTGCCCAGCGCTGGCAGCGGCCCGGCGATGAGCAGTTGACCACCGTGCCTTCGATGCTGCTAACTAACCCGGCCGGCAGGGATAACTATTACGCCGGTTCGGAAATTAATGTTGAAAGAGGAGACCATGTCCGGCTTCGCGACATTAATTTATCTTACCGGTTTGCCCCAATTGCAAAACGCACCGCTCTGAGTCTATATTTCAATGCAACCAATCTGGGGATTTTATATAGGGCCGATAAGCGCGGTTTGGATCCGGACTTCCCAACTGCTGAATATCCCCTTCAGCGCACTTATGCTTTTGGTCTGCGCTTAAACTATTAACCTTCCAATCATGAAAAAATCAATTTACATTACGCTACTATTTTGCACATTTTTTGTAGGCTGCGAGCAGGACTTTTTAGCTGTCAAGCCTGATCAGAAACTGGTAGTGCCCTCAACCGTCCGAGATGCGCAGGCTTTAATGGATAACTCTACAATGAACGCTGACGGGCCTTATTTGGGAGAAGTGTCGGCAGGAGACTATGTGCTCACGGCAGCTTTCTGGTCATCGATGACCCCGGAAATTAGAAACGCGTATACCTGGGCGGCTGACATTTATCAGGGCGGGGCGGTTCCCGACTGGAATAAGGCCTATCAAAAAGTTTTTTATGCAAATTTGGCGCTGGAAACCCTCGAAGGTATTTCGCCTGTTTCATCAGAGCAAGAGGCCTACAACCAGGCTAAGGGGGCTGCCTTGTTCCACCGGGCCTGGAATTTTTACTTGCTTTCCCAACAGTTCTGTAAGCCTTATGTTGCGCAGACTGTTGCTACAGATTTAGGAATCGCTTTGCGGCTCAAGTCAGACATCAACGTCAAGTCCGTCCGCTCCTCGGTTGAGCGAACCTATCAGCAGATTATTGCCGATGCTACTCAGGGCGCAGACTTGCTTGCCGATCTCCCTTCATTTAAAACCAGGCCTTCTAAATGGGCTTGTTATGCCTTACTGGCCAAGACGTATCTGCAGATGGGTGAATATGCTCAGGCAGAAAAGTATGCAAATGAGTGCATGAAGATCAATTCAGAATTGCTGGATTTTAACACGCTCAATCCTTCAGCCAACTTTCCGTTTAGTCAGTACAATAAGGAAGTGATTTTTCATATGGTTATGCCTAACGTATCGCCCTTTACGTCGTCAAGGGTGGACGTTAAAGCGGAGTTATTAGCCAGGTATGAGACCAATGACTTAAGGCGAAGCTGTTATTTTTTTGCGAACGCGGGAAGAACCGCTTATAAGGGATCCTATAATGGCTCTTCGGCGCTGTTTTGTGGGCTGGCGGTAGACGAAATCGTGCTTATTGCTGCTGAAAGCGCCGCAAGGCTTGGTAAAATAGAAGCCGCTTTGATGCATTTAAATCGACTGCTTCGCTTTCGATACAAGACAGGAAACTTTACGCCGAGAGTAGAAAGCAACCAGCAAGCTTTGCTAGCAATGATCCTACTTGAAAGGCGTAAGGAACTTTTGTTTCGCGGGGTCCGGTGGGGCGATTTAAGAAGGTTGAATTTAGAGCCAGCTACAGCAGTGACTTTGAATGCCTCGCTTTCTGGTGAAACTTTTACCTTACTACCAAACGCGTTGCGGTATACTTTTGCATTGCCGGATGAAGTGATCGCTTTGTCGGGAATGCAGCAGAATGAGCGGTAAGGACGCTCACATATTTTTTGTTTTTATCCGTTCATGCAGCTTGAACAGATCACTATTTCAAGTTGTAGTTACTATCTTTACCATGTTAACTCGGGCGCTTTAGTTAGGATAAACTCTTGATCTGCTAACGATTCTCGGCGGAAAGACTTGTTGAATAGCGTCTTTTCGCCTTTTTTTATATTGCAGCCCGCAGTATTTTCACTTAAAACCAAAGGTATTCTACTATTGTCGTTTTATCCAGAAAGACTTAAATCTTGTAGCGGATTGCCGAATTGGAAACGTTGATTGATGATGTTTTTGAATAACTGTTTATAAATGTACGTGCTGTCAACAGCTTTGATATCTTCGCAAGAACTAAATGTCGGAATGTCATCACCAACCAATCAAATTGATCAGGAATTGCTTTGTCTTTTGAGATCTAACTAGGCTATTCGGTGTGTTTTAGAGCACCCAGGTTTATAAGCAAATAAAAAACTCGCAATTAATAGTCAATAAATCAATATCTTCAAAGTGTCAAGGAATTAATCATTCCTTATTTAGGAATAGGGTGATCAGTGGCTCTGGAATGTCTAGAATGCGGCGGATCATACAGTGAGTTTATTTCACACCTTAACGTCAACTGTAATTTGTACAATTGCATAACATTGACAGACTTTAACTGTAATTGTATTATTAACTTTCCTATTAAATGAAATCAAAACGCTTGCGGTAAAAACATCCTATTCCTATCATTGCAAATGGAAATACAAAAATTTGAAATCATCAAACTTTATGGCGCCAAGAATTGGGATCTTGTAATCAAGAATAACAGGTTGGTGATTGTTGCGGAAAATGGCGCTGGTAAAACAACAGTTTTAAGACTTTTGTATCTTTTTCTATCGAAGCAATGGGGCAAGCTCATCGAATATGATTTTGAGGCTATAACAGCGACCATTGACAATGTTTCCTATACTTTTACCAAGGACGAATATGATGTCAAAAAAATACCTCAATCATTTATAAATTTAGCAGTAAAAAAATACCCTATTTATAAGGAGTTTCTTGAGACCAAGTTAATATCATACACCCCGCAACAATTATTTACCGATGCTTTAGTTGCGAAAGAAATCGAAAGTAAGTATGATGTTCCGCTAAGTCTTGTTTACTCTCTAACTGCTGAGTTGTCACAGCACGAGTTTGATAACGACAGATATAAATGGCAGAGCAACTTATTATATCTTCCGACTTACAGAAGGATCGAAAGAGATTTTAATTCTTTATACGGAGACATAAGTAAACGACTTGAACAAATGTTGAGGCAAACTATTCCTTCTATAGATATAAGTATCAAAAAGCAGAAGGAAGAAAGCGAGAGCGGATCCAGTGAGCTTGAAAATGAGTTATTAAAGATCTTCGATACTTTATGGCAAAATAGAGATTTTGAAAGGTGGCAAGGTAAAATTGAACGAAGTTTTTATATGGAGCTGATTGAGTTCGGTATGGATGATGTTCAATTCAGAATATCTCAAATGGTAGAAAAACAACCAGCCAGAGTTCAATTATTCCTCAAAAAATGCAACAAATATTTATCAAGGAATAAATTCCTAGAACTTTCAAAAAGCGGAAAACGACTAAAGTTGAGGTATAAGGAATTCGATTCCCGAGATCTGAATATCCTATCTTCTGGTGAGAAGCAAATCATCAGTTTATTCAGTTACTTATTGGATGAACCCGAGAAGCTTTTAGTATTTATCGATGAACCAGAACTTTCTCTATCGATGAGTTGGCAAGAAATGATTTTGACAGATATAGAAGATTTTAAAGTTGGTGGATTGATCGTAGCTACTCACTCGCCATTTATAATATCGGACAATTTCAAAAATATTACCTATGGCCTCGATGAATTTGCAAGGTGATATTTCATTCAAAGATAAGTTTTTCCTGAAGGAAAAATCTAATATAGTAGTTTCAAACTATTTAAAGCTATTACAATGTTATTGGGTGCGTCCAAATACTGTGCACCTGTTTGTTGAAAATTTGGATGATTTCACCTTCTACTGCATTCCCGTGAAAATTGTTTATCGGGGTCATGATCCTGAATTTTATAGGTTGGAAGGAAAAACTAATGTAACTGATTCATATAGAGAGTTTGATTGGAAAAGATTTGAGAGATCGAAGATTTTATTTTTTGCGGATAAGGACTATGATGATTTTTTGGGTAAAGAACGGGTTATCGCATTTAATTTTTTTTACACAAAATTTTATTCCATAGAAAACTATCTTGTGAATGAATCTACTTTCAGAGCGATACTTGCGTATCTTTTCACTAAGATGGACAATGATATCGTAGAGAAGCTGGTTACTAAATTCAATATTGCACATAAGTTGTTCCAACAAAAACTTAAAGCACTTACGAGAATTATTTTGATCCATAGGGAAAAAGACGGTCATCTCGAACTTGATTCACTCAAAATGTCAGAGTTGATGTTAATCGATAATTTGGAATACTTTGAAAAAAAATTAATCTCTAAATACAACTACAATAAACTTAAAAGAGACCCTGCAGTAAACGCTTCTGTAAAAGCACTCTTACGAAAAGATACTATAAGTGAAATAATGGTAAAGAATTGTGGTGGTCAAGAGGGCTTAGTTACATTTTCAAAAATCATGAGAAAAGACGCACAGTTGAACAACTGCGATGATCCGCATTGTTACATTAGAGGAAAATATGCAATGTGGTTTTTAATGGGAATGATAAATTCTATTGAAAAAGCTATTGAGACAATTTATGAACTAGAAAAGCGGGTTAGCGATCAAATAAATCCCATGCCAAGGAAGCGAGCACAGATCACAGAAACACTTATCTTTGACCTACTATCTCCTAAAATAAACGTTCCTGCTGATGTCTATCAGTTTTTATTGAGAAATTATAAGTCTATACATGAAAACGATTAAAGATATATTCAATAGTGTAATTTTTCGTATTCCGGATTACCAACGTGGTTATTCATGGGAAAAGCCACATTTGAATGACTTTTGGCAGGATCTCAGCAACCTTCAAAACGATAAAGTTCATTACACGGGTATGATTAGTGTAGAGGCCGTTGAGAAGAGTGAATATGAAACATGGACTGAAGACATTTGGTTAATTACCGGGAAAAAGGATACTCCGTATTTTATAGTTGACGGGCAACAACGTCTTACAACTATCATTATTCTTATTTGGGTAATTGCGGATAGAATGGCGCCGGGCACCCAACTTAGTTATACAACTAAAGAGAACCTGATCGATAAGTATATCTTCACAGAAAATATAATGGCTGGTAAAAAGTCATACATTTTCGGATATCATAAAGACAATCCAAGTTATGACTTCTTAAAAAAGGAAATTTTTGAGCAAAGGAGTCCCGAAGACACCGAACCACTGGAAGAGACAGTATACACAAATAATCTACTTAATGCGAAAATTTTTTTCCTGGAAAAAACTAAAAAAATGAGCCAGCCTGAATTGGGTGTTTTGCTCGACAAAGTTACAAAACAACTGAAGTTTGATTTTAAGGAGTTGGAAAAAGAGCTTGATATATTCATCGTTTTTGAAACTATGAATAATCGGGGAAAACCGCTTTCTAATCTCGAAAAATTAAAAAACAGGCTTATTTACATTTCTACGCTATTACCTAGCGAATCTATAGAAAGAAAGTTGGAACTTAGAGATCAGATTAACTATCATTGGAAAATAATCTATAAATACCTCGGTTTAAATAAAGAACGCAGGTTAGAAGATGATCTGTTTTTACAAACCCACTGGATAATGTTTAAACGCTATGATAGACGGGAACCAGAATTTTATGCCAACGATATATTTGATCGGTATTTTACATCCAAAAACATCATAGAAGGAAAAGAAACCTTCGAGACAATTGAAGCTTATATAGCCAGTTTATCAGTGAGCGCAACACAATGGTTTGTGATGAACAATCCATCCCATACTCACGCTATGGAACTTGCGCAATCCGTTTCAACGAGAAATTGGTTACGGAAAATAAACCGACTCGGGTATAAATCGTTCGCTCCACTCGTCATGGGGGCGCTGGTAATCGAGCGCAACGATGATAAAATATCGAAATTATTGCAAGCCGTAGAGGCTTACATCTTTTTGATATTCTATGTTTCATTTAGAAGATCTAATACAGGTACGTATCATTTCAACGCAAAAGCGAGCGAACTTTACAATAACGAGATTTCCATAGACAATATAATCACCGATATCAGATATTGGATTTACGGTAACAATGATTATACTGGTTATTTTGATGCCAATAGTTTCCTATTGCAACTTAAGGATCTTTTTGCGAGAGACAATACCAACGGCTACTTTGATTGGAAGTTTTTACGTTATTTCCTGTACGAATATGATTTATCATTAAGGAATAAATATCCTATAAAAAAATCCTGGGGCGAGCTATCAACAGTCCAACATATTTATCCGAATCAGCCACAAATGAGCTGTTGGAAAATTCCATTTAGGGACTTTTCACAACAACAACGAAAATATTTATCCGGAAGCTTGGGAAATTTTGTTTTGGTTGGTAAAGGACATAACGAACACAACTGTTTAGAGGAAAAACAAGATTTCTATTCAAACTACGCTAATGCTGTTGATGTCTCTCATAAAACAGATTGGACAAGAGAAGATATTATACAGCGAGGTTTAGATATGTTACATTTTATGGAATGGAGATGGAACGTGAGTTTAGGTTCAGATGACAAGAAGTTAAAATTACTATTTATCGATTTTGAGATTACGACCTAGAAAACTCATATTAATATCCGTATTTGCGACTCGAATAGCTAATTAGCAATTTTAGTGATTATCCTCTTTGAAAATTTCAGAAAGTATCGACAAACCGCTCGCGTGTGGCTAAGCAGAATTTTCCCTCAAGCTGCTAGCTCTATTCAAGATCCCGAAGCCAAAGCTTTGTAAGAAATGCGATCCCATTTCTAGATTACTATGACAGAGATATTTTTGGCCGCTTAGATAAGATAAATTGCCAGATATTAACCGAAGAAAGTATGGGTGATTCAACGGCAGACTTGATGTAAAAGCGGCAATGGCACGATTAAAGCAATTGGAAGGGTTGAAGGTAGTGAAGGAATTACTAGCTGAATATATCGACAGCAACTTGAGAATGCATCAAATGATTCAATGAGCCCTCTTTGCATCTTTCCCCTTCGGTATCCACGAAATGAATCAAACCGTAAAGTTTAGCCACCTCCTGATACCGTTAATAGTGGCTGTCTAGTCCTAATTTTTCTTGTCTATCAAAAATTTAAAACACATTCAAGGCAATGATTTACCAGATCACTATTTAATATGGGGCTTGACTTCGTCCGTTTGTAAAGCCCGATGATATCACGGGAAGTTCTTACCAGTTTGACCAAGTTCTAGTTGCGAAAGCTAATTTTCGTGCGTAAGAAATACTGTGTTTCCCAAAGTCAAACGAAGAAGTAATTAGAATACCATGAAAAAGCAAATGTCGTTTTTTTTGCTATTTGTCAACAAGAAAAGAGACTTTTGAATCAAACTTGGGCGGTAAGTAACTTTTCACTTAAGTAGTTGTCGGTATGATCAATAGCTACTTCGACCCACATGGGCAAATGATCGGACATTTGGAACGTTCTCCAATGAGTTTTGTAATAAGTTGTCTTTGCGTCTTCGTCCCGGAGTTCACCTTTTGAGTTCTCCAAGTATCCTTTTCCCATGGAAGCGGCATATTCCGTTTCGCTTTTCTTGTTCGCTCCGAAGACAGATTCAAAAAAATCAAAAACACCCGCCTTTTTTGTAGCCTCAAAGCGACCGGGTCTGACTTTAAAGGCGATCTGATCGTAAAACTTGTTTTTTAAAGCGTTGGATGGGAGAGTCTGTAGTGCTTCGGGAACAGTAAATCCGGCTTTGGTGATCGCTTCGTAGGTCTGGTCTTCTTTTTTAAAAATATTGAAGTCTCCAAGCAGAATCATGTTATGCGACCAGGCAGACGTTTGAGCAGCTTTGTTAGCGATCATCTTAGCGAGGTCTTCAATCTCCTTGATCCGATCGGGATCATTGCCTACCGAAGCGCCATACAAAATATGAACCGTGGTTAATGTAAAGTTCGTCCAACCGGCCTTGAATCCGCAAAGGAAAGGGGTTCGGGCCAATTGCTTGACAGGCTGATAGATGGTCTGCCCGCTTACGGGGTCTTTTTCTTCCAAAGGAGGCAGGACCAGCTGACTGGCTAAGCCGCCAAACCTGACTTTTCGGGTGTCAAACAAGAAAGCGGTGCGCTCGGAATTCCCTTGGCGGCCTTCGGTTACATCGGTGAACATATAGGACCAATAACTACCTAATATTTCCATTATTTTATTGAGCGCCCTTAAATCATCACGCACTTCCTGCAGGGCAATCAGATCAAACTTTGATATGATTTCAGCGATGTAATAATAAGATTCCTCTAACCTGCCTCCGTATTTGCTGCCACCAAATTCTCTGATGTTCCAGGTAGCCAGCAGCAGGTTGCTTTCCATTTGTTTTTCCGGGATTTCCCGGGCGAGTTGCGCGCGCAAAGTTTGAAGGTTTAAAATGGTGCGCTTTCCTTCTGTCGTATGCGCATTGATGTTGTGGTAAAAAGGCATGATCGTTTGGCTTAGATGGCTTGTTATCAGGTGATAAGTTATTGAAGATAATCAAAAGTTAATAAACCTGTATACTTTATCAGAGAGAGGTCATTAGGTCAGTGGGCCAGCTTCTTTGGTACAAACGGACCTTATTACATGAATCAATCTTCACCGCTAGATCGGCCTTTTTAATCTCGAATTAGGCCTCGTTGGGGTAAGTCAGTTGTACCACCCATCTTTTTGGCAGCGAATTTCTCAACAATCCCTTTGACGTCAAGACCAGGCCCTACGGGTTTTCAGAAAAAAATCTTCCCTGCTCGCTCCGCTCACGAGGTTTTTTTTTCTGAAAAGTCTTGCCTTTCAAAGCGATTGATTTAGGTGATGGTGCTTATCAAAAAGATAGGAGGCCCCTCGCGGCTGACTAGCTAAAAGAAATAGCACCATGAAATCAGATCCACGAGCCGCTAGAAGCCCCCCAATCGTGCGGGAATAAAGCTTAAAAGAGATTAATAGTAGGAGAGAAGAAATCAGTAACAAAACTAAAAACATAAAAATCATGAAAACAACATCCGTAGCATCAGAAAATAACACCAGCAAAATAATTCCAAAGCGCGTAAATCAAAAGGCTGATCAAAGTGACTTTCAGGTTAAAGGAACTCCTGAAATTGATGTTAAAGTCGCCGGAGACAACTCGAACAATGAAGCAGATGCCAATAAGGAGCAACTGCGGGTTCATTCGCCAGCGCAGGCATCGGTTAATAACGGGGCGATTACCCAAGAAGGGCGAGTTCAGCCAGCACCGGCAGTGACTAATTCGCCAGCAATGCCGTCAAATCAGCCGACTCCCGGGTCAACCGCAAAACCGGAACTGCAGCGACCTCTGCTTAATCTTGAAAGCACGTTGAAACTTGTCGAGGAATTGCATCGCAGGAAAATCCAGCGGGACAGGTTATTAGAAACGATTGAAACCTTGGAAGCCTTCGAGATCGCGCAGCAGGAAGATGCCGAGGAAACCGATGCCAATCACTTTCAGAGTTGTGTGCTGACCATAGAGGATGACAACCGCAGAAAGTTTACCACTAAAAATCCCGTTATCATTCAGGCGGTCGCCCAATTCGTTAACAAAATGTGCGTAGATCGACTTGCAGAAATTGAAGCTGGGATTACCATCCCTGCCTGATCAAACTACCCCCGCCGTCTGGCGGGGGTATAGCACTTGGAAAATCAAATCAATCAACATGAAATATCAAACAATTTATATTATGGTTCGCGTAGCAGTGCACGCCGACTATATCCACATCGCGGAGGCCGTACATGAGCTGGAGACGCAGTCTAAGCTGAGTCTGACCGACACGGCTAACATCAATATTTTAGAAACAGAGATTTTGCTCTCGAGGGTACGTAACACTAAAAATATCAATCATGGAAAACATTAAAGAAAAAATATGGAAGGTCATTGGACAAGACATCGACCCAAATGCCACCAGCGCGGAAGCAATCAAACAGGCAGGCCTTGATTTTCAGGTCAGCAAATGCCCAAACATACACGTCTTGCCAAGTGGCAGAGAAATCACTTCCGGGAACTCCTTTTTTACTTTTCGGACAGATACCGAGGCGATTTTAGGAAGTAAGATAGGTAAGGATTATCAGATATTACAGAACACCGATGCCTTTGCATTTTTCGATAACATTGTCGGCGGCCCGGGCGGCATACAATATGAAACCGCCGGCGCTTTAGGTTATGGCGAAACCATTTTTATTACAGTAAAACTGTCCAGCTACATCCGGGTGGGTAGAGACGATTTGATCGATGAGTACCTGTTTTTGACCTCTACACATGACGGATCAGGCAGTATAACCATTGCCTTTACGCCGGTGAGAATCTGGTGCGCCAATACGTTGACTGCCGCATTGAAAAATTGCAGCAATCAAATCAAGATACGCCATACGGCCAGTGCATCAGAAAAATTGAAGAGTGCGCATCACATGTTGGGACTGTCCGAGCAGTTAAGCACTGATCTAGAGGATACCTTTAACCACTGGTCAAGGGTGCGCATATCTGATCCTGAAGTTAAAAAGCTAATTCAATTGGCGATGATGCCCAACAAGGAAAGCTATGAAAAGTTGAAGTTTGGCAGGGAAAGCGAATTATCCACCTACTATACGAACATCGTAGACAACGCTTTTGATTACGCGATGACTGCCGAGAGTCAGCAGGGAGCAACGACAAAAGGCACGTTGTTCGGTGCCTACAACGCCGTGACCGGTTATTACCAAAACGTGCGAAACTTTAAAGATGATGACAGTAAATTTAAGGCAATTATGCATGGGACTGCCCTTGAACGCTCGCAGGTTGCTTTTAACCTCTGCGCAGATTTCGCAACCCATGGCAGCAGCATATTGAGGCTTAACTAGCTCGGTGGTTTGATCAGATGTCCACAATCGCCTGGAAAAGGGATTGTGGATTTTTTTTGGCCCCTTGCGGGGCAAATGTGCCCTAACTGAGTACTGACTACACGCAGATCAAGCGATTGCTTTTGTGGAGGATGGCGAGAAATGAGATCTAATTAGCCTAAATATTGCAAATAATCTGCGTTTGTTTAAAGCTGAAAATGATTCCTGTGAGCCAGGTTGTAATGCCTGCCTTGATCTAACTAGCCGCTGCTATCCGGCATTCTTGACATAATAGGGGGAATCATAGCCCGGTGAGCTAAGCAAAATCAACGAAATAAACTTTCCCTGTTTACAAATACTTAACTTTGCGACGTTAAGTTTAAAAAATTAGCTAGGTTAGTGGCTCTAAGAAACACGTTCCATGAAAGAAGATATTTTAGTTCAGATTAGTAATAAGATAAAGCAGAAAAGAAGAGAAAGAAATATCACGATTCAAGAACTTGCCGATCGAGCAGGCGTCAGCAAAGGACTAGTCTCTCAAATCGAAAATTCCAGAACCGTTCCCTCGTTGATGGTTTTAATTGATATCGTCAGGGGGCTGGACATAGACCTGAATGTGTTCTTTAAAGATCTACATACAGCCAGATCAAGACAGGTTGTCCTGATAAAACGCGCATCAGAGTATGAGGATTTCGAAAAAGAAGACGCAAAAGGTTTTCTTTATCAACGTATTTTCACACAAAGCATTGGAAAAGGAACCATAGACATTGTGCTGCTTCGCCTGGAGCCGGCAGCTCAACGACCGATTGTCGTAACACAAGCATACGAATATAATTATATCATCAGTGGACAGGTTTCTTACAGAATTGGTGAAGAAGTTATCAACCTTGAGGAAGGAGACTCCATGCTTTTTGACGGCCGCCTTCCCCACACCCCGACAAATGCAGGCCAGACAATCGCTGAGATGCTGGTTATCTATTTTTTCGAATCCCAGGACGCTTAACAAAAATTTAATCTCGTCTACGGTAAAAATATGGTAAACAAAGTTTAGTTTTGCTAAACATTGTTTACCTTATTTTATATCGAATGAGCATAAATTATAAAATGGTTGTCTTTGACATGGCCGGTACCACCGTGAACGAAGACAACCTGGTCTACAAAACCCTCAAAGAAGAAATTAATGCTGCGGGCTTCACGTTGACACTCGATCAAGTTCTGGCGCATGGTGCAGGCAAAGAAACCGTAAATTCGAAAATATTTGGGGAAAGGTAGGATATTACAGGCCATTTAGAGAAATAATCGCCCAAGCTCTGGCAAAGGGTGAACTTACACTTGCCTTCTACTGGGAAAATAATCTAGGAAAATTTATTATCCTTATTTTATTATCGGCAACATCTTTTTTGTATCTCAGATCGCTAAAAAAGATTTACAAAGAAGGTAAACTTCTGTCCGCCCGCTTCGAGGGACAGCTCGTTCTTAAGTATCCATGGGCATCCGCACTGCTGATCACCATCAGCCTGTTTCAGTTCATCTTTTTTTCTCCGCCCTTTATCCTGAACGTGATTTTCTGGAGTATAGGTTGCTTGATGCTAACCTTGATGTTCAAAAACTATGTCGACTCATACTGGATGCGGGTATGGCTACTTATGGTATTATTCTTTGAGCTAGCTGCCTTTGACAACTTGATCTTGCAGGCTTCCAGAACAGAGAGGTGGTTTATGCTTGCTTTGTCACTTTTGGGCATTTTAGCCGGAGTTGTCGTGCTGCTGAATGGGCAAAGAGAAAAGTTGAGAGAAAAGCTTATTCTGGGTGCTATTGGCTTTATGAGTGTTTTGGAAATAGGGTCAGTAGTAGCAAATGTTAACGGAAGATATAATATGGCCAAGTCGCTGCTGATGGGCGGATATTTGAATGTTGTAGTTGCCATTTTATTTCTCTGGACGGTCCGTATCATAAATGAAGGTTTAATCTTGGCTTTTGATGTGTATACAGAACAGCGTCCAAAGCTGTTTTACTTAAACTTCGACAAAGTCGGAGGGAAGGTTCCGGTAGTATTTTATGTGCTGCTGGTTGTTGGATGGGCCGTGCTGTTCGGTCGCAATTTCCCTGGATTTGAATACATATCAGGCCCGTTGCGTGAATTTTTCGGCAGGGAACGTACTTTAGGCGATTACACGTTCAACATTGAAAGTTTATTGATGTTTGTTGTGATTATGGGCGCAGCGGTAGTCATTTCCAAAATTGTTTCATTTTTCGCCTCTGACAAACACCTTACTCCCAATAGAGACGGCGCACACCATAGCAAAGGGATAGGGAGTTGGCTGCTTTTGGTCCGGATCACCATTTTGTGCCTAGGAATGTTTTTGGCCGTTGCAGCCGCAGGAATACCCATGGATAGAATCACGATTGTAATTGGTGCGCTGGGCCTAGGAATAGGCCTTGGACTACAGACACTGGTGAACAATTTAGTCAGCGGTTTGATTATTGCCTTTGAAAAACCCGTCAATGTTGGGGATATAGTGGATATAGATGGAAAGGCCGGGACGATGAAATCGATCGGATTCCGCAGCAGCGTAATTTCCACTTGGGACGGAGCGGATGTCGTTATGCCCAATGGAGACCTGCTCAATTCCCACCTTGCCAACTGGTCATTGGGAGGCGGGCGTAAGCGGACATCAATTGAGATTGGCGTTGGCTACGATACTGACCTAAACAGTACTCGGAATTTGCTTGCGGGCATATTAGATGCGGACGAAAGGGTTTTAAAAACCCCTGCCCCAGTGATACAGTACGAAGAGTTTAAAGACAGTGCGATTAATCTTAGGCTATTTTTTTGGACAAAAAGCCTGCGCGATTCAGGCGCGGTAAAAAGTGATTTAATCATTACAATCAATTCAGCGTTTAAAACAGCAAATATCATGATACCGTTCAATCAGTATGATGTCCACATCATTAATGGAGACAAACACGCCAATCAAACAACGCGTTAATCAATATCTGAATTTCACGAAAACCAATTTTTGGTTTGATAATCGAACTAGGAATTATCTAACACTTAATATCCATATATTCAAATTCTATTTAAATCAGAACTCATGAAAACACTAGTTACGTTACTCTTGCTATCTATTGTCGCGGTGTCGACGCATGCGCAAACTGGAAAAAAGGATGTCATTCAAAAAGTTAACGGTGAACAAATGGAAGGTAAATTAATTAAGATTACCGATAGTGAAGTCACCTTCGTATTTGCTGGCGAAACGGCAGAATATGTTGTCAAAAAATCAGAGATCGCGAAAATTTCGCATGCCAGCGGGCGTGTGGAGACGTTTGCTCAGCAAGGACATCCAGCTCAGCAACGCCAAAACGATCAGGTTACCATGACTGCCTCGCCGGCAGATCACCACAACAAAATCGCAATTTTGCCCTTCACTTATCTGATGGATAACCAGAAGGGCGCTGATGCAATCGGGTTAAAGGCGCAGGAAGATACCTTCGGATTCTTATCCAAGAATGCTGCGGCATACACCATCCAGGATCCAAGAACAACGAATGCTATGCTAGCCAAGGGTGGAGTCACGAGAGAGAAAATGATGAATTTTACGATGAAAGAAATAGGTGACATTCTCGGTGTGGAATATATTATCGATGGAACGGTCACCCAGAATAAAGGTTATCAAACCAGTTCAACAACTAATACCTCCGACACAAAAGTTAAGCGCGAAGGGGACAAAGACCTGAAAGGAATTTCTTCGTATGGTTCAAGCAATAGCTACGCTGCTCAAAGATACGATGTGTCGGTAAGTCTGCACATTTATATGGACAACAACGCCAGTATCTATAATCAGACTCATAAAGCGTTTCTTTCTAGTACCGATGGATCGTACACCGGTCCTCTGGAATATTTGTTAAAGAGGTGTCCTCTTTATAGAAAACAATAGTAAACCTCCCTAAAGTAGATACCCTGCGGTCGATCGGCGAAATTTAGCGGAATTAAAGTGCTTCCAATTGCAAAACATTATGCTATGATATACAAATTTTTTGGTTTAAATGCTGTAACTATGAATTTCCACAATCGCCTTTGAAGGCGATTGACTCCTTTTTCCCCTGGCGAGGCAAAGTGTGGCATTACAAAGTTCGGCCCGTAAGGTCATGTTCTGTCATGGGCTTTTAACCGGTGGTTACGCTGAACGTTCTGAGGTTGAAGTTAAAGATTCTGCTTGTTCAATTATCCTGCAACATGTTCATTGACGTAATCCCGCTACGATAATGTTGATAAGATGGCTTGATTGATTGCTAAAAATATTAGCATATTTGTTCGCTATGATTGAACGAAGGATGGGAAAATTTCATGAGGCATTGGGAACGTATATTCGGAGCGCGGTTGCATTAAACCCACGGTTATCCAAAGCGGTGAGCGACTATCATCGGTTATTTGAAATTTGTGCCACTGAGATTCGCGTGAACTGCAGGGCATTTTACGAAAACTACCGGGCGACACATATCAACACAAACCTGCGGTCTTGGGCCCAGGGGTTTGCCAAATGGCTAACCAGCCAACTGATCGATTTTCAGCTTAGGGTCGGATTTGATACCAACATTTACACAATCATTGTATACAACAGGTCCGATCAGGTGATGATTCCTTTGGAAGTTACCCTCAGGCCAGAGCACCGGGCTGCCTTCAGGGTCTACGCAGACCAGGTTGGCATTCCAATTCCAAAGCGCGTAGAATAACCCTTGCACATCTTCTATTCATTTGCGATCTTTCGTGATGTGTTATCACGCGCAGCAGAAATCCGCCTTGAAGAAACTTCAAAATGAAGTTCGCCGGGGAATCGTCAGTCCTGAAGAGTACAGGTCGTACTTTCACGCCAATGGTTTTGATGCCCCGAAAATGGCAACAGTAGCCAATATCGGTGGAGTTGATGCCATTCACATGATCAGATGGGGATACAATGACAACCTGGGATACAATACATTAAACGCCAGGTCAGAAGACGTTTTTGAAAAGCGAAGTTTTAAACAGGCTATTTTTGAGGGCCGATGTATTGTTCCTTTGACTGGATTTTTTGAGCCGCACGAGCATCTGAAAAAAAAGTTTCCCTACTTTGTAAAACCTGTCAACACTGACTTCTTTATGGTCGGCGGTATTTTTAGAGCATATGATTCCGGCGAATTTGGACTTAGTATATTGACGACTGCGCCAAACCCCTTAATGGCCAGGGTACATAACCAGGCCCAGCGGATGCCGTTGATTTTGCCCTATGAGCGGATGGAAGACTGGTTAACCCCAAAGTTGGATAAAGAACAAATTAGAAAGCTGATGGTGCCACTTCCGGAGGAATTTATGACCGCTCATCCGGTCCGCAAGGAGGTTTTGAACAATCACGTCAATACCGATGTTGAAGATGTTGATGAGCCGGTGGCCTATCAGGAACTAAATGCGCAGCAAACAAGTTTGTTTTAAGCAGAACCGGGCTTTCCGGCAGATGATTATACGAACTGGTTTTGGGTTCCGACTGTGCGGTTACCTGAACTAGGCATAAAATATAGCGATCATGCACGAAGACATTGTATATAATTTTTTTATTAACGGACGCAAGGTGAATGTCCGGGCACCCGATAAAGATTACCGGGTATTTATCGATGGACATTATGCAGGAATGATATCGCCAGTTTTCTCCGAAGAAGGTGAATTAAAATGGGCCGTTGTCGATCTGATCAGCGAGGAGTGGGCGGAAAAGGTTGGGGAGGCAATTGAAAGAGCTGATTGCTAGCGACGCATATTGTTAAATTGTTCCAGCGTTACGTACTCGCCCGGAAAGAACTGAACCTTTAAATCATTGCCTGTTGGATTGATTGTTTTATGAGGCCCCCAATGGAATCTGCCCGGCTTGGTTGAGAAGATAAATCTGATTCTGCAAGGGATCTCTATCGTATCAGGCAGCGGAGCGAGGAAATCATAGAAAGCGTTCGCGTGTTCCTGCGGATCCTGATCCTTTGGGATCTGAACATACACATCTTTTCTGCCAAACTCGAAGTCTGGATAAAAGGTGTAGTCATCTCTTACCGCCACTATATTATTGATCACCTCATTTACGTACGCTGGCATTTCCATTTGGCCAATTTACGAAAAGAAAGCCGCTTTTTTCAAAGCGGCCCCGGCATTTGACTGCCTATGTTGTCCCATAGGTAATACTACGTAGTCCGCCAAAAACCGGCACCGGCTGGAGCCGGTATTTTTACTGTCAATTGGAGGATTCGATGTAGTAACGCAGCTTTTCCAGCCGTTCAATCAGCGGGCCGGATAATTTCCAGTTGTCGCCGGCTGCTTCGATACTCATTAGATGTACCTTTACAAATTCAGGCACGTTACTAATGCTTAAGTGAGGGCCAAGCCTAACCGGTCCCTGGGGCAGGGTTGCTGTTTGAAAGTAATCTACTATATCATGCATGTTGTAAAATTAGACTTTTTGAAAAACTTTGCAGAGAACAACTCGTCTAGTCGGTTTGATCATGTTGATTTTACCTTGCTTGCAGATGGCAAAAGTGTTTTGCCTGGGCAGGGGAAAGGAATGAAGACATATTTTGGTTTGGGCTTTTGGTCTCATGATTTTAAAAGAGTGGGCCTCATTCCTCCCGAAGCAAATCCGGCCCAGTCGATGAAGTACTATCCGAATCATTTCAATTACTGGAACCTGAGATCCACATTCTTAAATTTCCCTTCTGAAGTTCAGGTTACCACCTGGTTCAATCAACTTTCCGAGCATGCAGCGCCGGACTTCTTGTGCACGCCGGTCGTGTCAAGCGAAATTACCCATCGAACAAAACTTTGGAGCCTTGCTGGGCAACTTCGAGAATACTTCAGCCATATTCGCTTGCTCAAGCAATACCTCGGGCCCGTCTGCTTGCAAATTAGTCCTAAGATCTCGCCTGACAACCTGGATGAAATCTTATCCATTCTCACTCTCATTCCACAGGATATCAAATGTTTTATAGAATTAAGAAACTTGGAATGGTTTCGTGAACCGGCGCAGGAGAAGATTCACGAGGTTTTCAAAGAAAAGAATATTGCTCTAATCATGAGCGATACGGCTGAAAATAGAGAGTTACTTCACATGGGCCATACTACCAGAGAAACAATGATTCGTTTCTTTGCAACCGGACACCAGCAAACTGACCAGGTGCGGTTAAAGCAGTGGGCGGTTCGATTGAAAGACTGGAAAGCAAAGGGGCTTGAGCAGTTGTATTTCAGCGTGGAGTGTCCCAAAGATATTACTGGGCTGAAAGTTGCCAGATTTACTGTAGAAGAATTTAACAGGGTATTTGACGCTGGGCTAAAGCCGCTTGTTTTATCGCCGGAGCTACCAAAGCCTGACGAAGATGATCGCTGGGTGTATCTTTAGGTTTACCGCATCATTGCGAATCCAGAATTATTAGGCTGCTCATCCAGGCCAATCAAATCTCCAAATACAGTTTTGCGATTGTATTAAAAGATAGCAACCGGATCGAGACGCGTTGTCCCGATTCGGTCGATTTCGCCCAGTTAAGGCATTTGGCGGTAATAAGCCTCGTCGGAAAGCGTCTCCGGGTCATCTTTTACTGCAGCATTAGGTTGCGGAGTCGGACCCGACAGATCCACTTTATCGGCGGAAAGTCCAATGGTACACAACTGCTGACCGGAAGGCTGGTCACAGTTTGATGGAATCTGGTTTTCATCGATATGAGTGTAATTGGTTCCATCGAATGTAAACCAATAATCCACAGCGGTTGAGGGTTTAAAGGCGCTTTGTGTAAAAATTAAAGCGATTGCCAGCACTGCAGCTCCTGCAGTTAGTTGGACGGATTTTAAGAATGATTTCATGACTTTATTTTTTTGCTTTCTACCAGCTCCTACAGCCTGGCCGGTAAAATGGATGAGATGATGTTGCGCCCAGGTAGGCTGCTTGTCCTGGATTTTTTGTTTACGTGTCTTGCTGCCTCCTTCCCTTATTAATCCATATTCCTAGCGCGCAGATCGACATGCAAGCTAGATTGAAGAGTAAATGTGTGTTCCAGTTGAGCTGCTTTAATACCCCACCGCAGCTGCAAGGGCGAGCCTCTTCGGCCTTGAACAGGATGAAAAGGATATAGGCAGTAAATAGCGATAAGAAAATCATTGAGACGCGAAAGCCGAGCATTTTTGTCGCGGGAATGAGCAGCAGGAGAGCTGCAGAGATTTCAGCAGGGATTAATGCGCCATACAAAATTGTTTTTGCCATGTCAGGCATCGCCTGTCCGGATAAGCTTCGCTTGAATTCCTCTAGATCGCTCAATTTGCTTCCAGCGGTATACAGCCAAAGGAAGACGAGTAGCGCACAAGAAATTTGCACGAGCGCAGGCCTGACTTGATCTGGTATTTTCATTGGAAATGATTTATACCCAAAATTACCATAGCCAGCAGTCGACTATTGGTTCAGATAAACACAGTTATACTTCCCGCGGTATTCACAGAGTGATATAAAAGCACTAGAAGCTGTAAAGTTGCTGCCGTGCGAAGAGGTCACAGCCTCCATGTAGCGAAGATTTCTTTGCGTTCGTTTTTGTTTCAGCACGCTGGCCTTGGCGGAGTTCGCTAATAGATAAAAAGTTCCGTAGACAAGTCTCTAAAATATCTTGAGGGGCGTCGTAAAGAATGAGATTATTGACCGTAACGCAGATGCCGGATGGCACTGAATGACATGCCTAAAAACGATGCAATGTCTTTCAAACTGATCGACTGAAACAGTTGGGGCCGATGAGAGATTAAGTAGTGATACCGCTCTTTAATTTTGCGGTGCTGCACCTGATCTAAATGATTGGTAAGCGAGCTGCAGATTGACTCCATAATCAACTGGCTTAAGGTATGGTATTCAGGAAACAGTCTGCTCAAGTACTGAATATGGACAAAAGAGAGGCTTAACAGCGTAGACTGCTGGTTAAGCACGATAGGCAAGGTAGCGTGCTGGCCGCTAAAAACGCCTTCGAAAGGCATAATAAGTTCTTTAGCTTCATAGACCCAGACGGTATTTTCTTGTAAGGCCTCATCATCCCATCGGATAACCCGAGCGCTTCCTGAAGCAAGAAACCACATCTTATTTATGAGCTCACCTTGAGAGAGTAACAGGTGATGTTTGGGTAGAACAATTTCATTGACAGAGGCAGCAAGATAGTCGGCTAGCGAAGTTGAAACAGGCTGATAGCTGCTCAGCAAATCAATGAAGGATTGAAAAGCTTTCATAGGGATGTTCTTATTTAAAAAATATCCTGCCAGCCCCGGCATAATCGATCATTGCATATAGCCGGCAGGATGGAATTTATCCAGCTGGCGGATAACTGATTGTAAACATCAAGGACTGGGTTTCTCTGAAGCCGTCCTTTTGTGAATAGTAACCGGCCTGCCGAATACTGAGTTCGATAAGTTTTCCTCGATCGTCCTCACCTGGAAGCTCCTGTGCAGTTCGATCGTGGATATTCAGGTTGATTGGTTGACGACTTAAAACAAACGTACTTGTTTGATCGGCGGCTAAGGAGATAAACTCATCATCAATGGTAGAGAGGTAATCCGATTGCCTTTCGCTGAAGGCGAAATTGTCGGCTAGCCATTGTTTGAAATTGGTGGTAATCTTTGCTGCCTCGGCGCTGAGCTGGGCATCCGACCAGGAATAGATCGTCTCAAGCAGGTCGCGAAGACCCGCTTCATTGAAGGGATATAATGACATAATAAGTGGGTTAATGGGCCGCTTGATTGCGAGCTTACTTAAATTTAGGCACTTGCAAGCTGGCTTTTTATCTGCCGGGCGATTGAAATTCCTGAGCGGCCCTATTTATTGATTTATCAGACCATATTTCTCTTGAGTCGCCTTCTTTACCGAGTTACGAACCATATAATCAGTCATAATACGTTATTACCAAAAAAATAAATCATCCCTATGTCAAGTCTTAAAACTTCAGCGCCGAAGCCTCGGCGTGAATATCTTCCAGGTTACGCGAAGGTATTTATGGCTATAGCAGCTGCACATTTCATCATTGCCGGCCAACAAACAAAGCCGCTTTGGCGGCTCATCACGCAGCGTAATTACTATGTTGCTCTAGTTTTTAGTTTTGTGATCGCATTGCTGCTTATTGAACTCGTCGAACAAATCACAAAATTTCTGGATAAGAAATTACCATGGCAGCAATATCCCTGGATGCGGTTTGCCGCGCAGTTCATCTTCGCGTTTGTAGGCGTATTGTATTTGGATGTGGCGCTGGTTAAAGGATTCTTTTATCTGTTTGATGCTGATTTTGAGAAAAGTAACTTCATGATTTATGAGTTTGTGCTCATCAAATGGATGCTGGCTACACTGAACTTTATCTATTGGGTCATGTACCGCTCCCCGGGCTTATTCAAATTCCCGATCTCTAAAACCTTAGGCGAGGCGGATCATGATACGAGGGACGCGGCAGATGATTATTCGCTGCGGTCTATAAAAAATCTTCTAAATGGAAAAATCGGTACCCGTAACGTTAGCGTAGATAGCACGACGCTTGCAGGACTGATCTGCAAATCCGGTGGCGGCTTTATGGTTGGTAAAGACGGTAAACAATATCGAATGTCTTACAAGACTGAGGAACTCAGTGATTTGCTGCCCGGCGATGAGTTTGTGCAGACCAATCGTGGCGTATTTATCAACCTGGCAATCATTGAAGGGCACCGCCGGAACCATAAGGAGGGATTTTTAATCTTTAAAAGCGAGTTTAACCTGATGTTACCTCGGTCGGTTAGCCGTGACCGGTATAGAAAATTCAAACTCGCTTTTGATTCATTCCTGACCCAGGAAGATAAACCTGACCGGGCTTCCCCGGAATGATGGAGGCATGCAGTAGCGTTTTTTTAATTTGACCCCGTTTAGGTATATTAGTACATCGATCATTGTCATCCGGCAGTCCGTTCAATTAGACCGAGATAATCGGCCTGGTCAAATATTGCTATTACCGGTATGAAAAAGATCGACATTCTTTTGGAGACTATCCAACAAATTTATCATCTCCTGCTTTCCCAGCAATCAAACTCCACATTGCAAACCAGCCAAGAATCCCCTATGACCCGCCAACAGGTAAAGGACTTTTTGGGAATTAGCGAAAGCACTTATAAACGAAAAGTAAAAGAAGGCACCCTTAAGCCAATCAAGCTCCCTGGGGGCGATCGGTTTTATAAATCCGAACTGATATCTCAATACAAAGAAAGCCAAAGACGGGGTAGAACTTAGATCAAATTGGCTCTTGTTAGCTTAATATGGATCAATTCAGGCCAAAATGCTTTTTCGCTAGAACTGTTTTTAAAGTTTGTTTCACGGGCTTGCCCCGAGGATGCTTCAAAATCAGACAGTATGGAACATAGTATGATAGCCGATCTGGATCGGCTCGATGCGCAGATAAGTGCATTGGACTTAACCGCAGACGTAGCCAGCTTAAAACAGGCGCTCGAACTGGTAGATGCGCAGCTCGGCCACTTGTCCCGCCAGGCAGCCGAATTTGCTCGGCGGGAGGAAGAAATTCAATTTTTTAAAGTGACTCGGCCCAGGGTATTTCGATGGCGGATTTATTTGCTGGAACGGCTGCAGCTGGAAGCTTGTCAGTCCCCTGCTGGAAAGGAAGGTGAGATCGCGTTCCTTGAATTTCAGCGGTCCTATCTCAAAAGGTTTTTCATCATGAATGGCTACCATTATCGGTATTATAAGTTCCAAAGCGATGAGCTTGATGAAAAGTACTTCTTGTCCACATCGGTAAGTGAGGTAACTAACCTGGCAGAATTGCCGGCAGTTGATTTTAAGGCCTCCCGCCCGATGGAATATCTGTTTGCCAAATTCCAGGCCTACGAGTTGCTGGACAGCTACCTTGAAAAACGCATCAACGAACTTCGCTCACCACATCAGCACAGTCGCAACGGCCATCAAATGAAGTGGACAGGGGAAGGAGTGAATCTTGCCGAACTTGCCTACGGACTGCAGCTTTCCGGACAAATTAACAATGGCTCAATTGGTATTCATGAACTTTTCAGGGTGCTCAATGAAGTTTTTCAGATTGATCTTGGCATACCTAAAAGAAGATTTGATGACTTGTATGGAAGGAAACGTTTGTCTAAAACGCACTTCCTGGACAAAATGCGTTCACTGCTACTTAAAAAAATAGAAGATCAGGACGCTTATTCTCCAGGGCGAACTGAATAATAAAACCAAACATTTCCAAGCTCTGAAACCAGGCCTTGAAGAAACTAGATTTTTGTTCAATCAGCCATGTGGCTGAGAAAATTTCGATGTTATGTTAAATCAATTTTCATGGCTGCAGTTTTTCTTGTGCGCCCTGGCAGGCGGACTCCTTTGGCAACTGCTCATTTTTGTTGTCTATTTCAAAGGCAATTTTCCTCTTTACCGCTCGGTGGTTTTGTTTCAAAATTCTGCTAAAGAAAAATTGAGGCCCGCCGATCATCGACCGCCACGGCCTGATTCCGGGCCACAAAACTCAGCACCCGAAGTGATGGGGGGTAGCCGTCCTTCCCCGGGTCTTTCCAGGCTTTCTTTGAGTGAAGTTTCGTTTTCTTTGCCCCAAGGAAAACAAGATCAGCAAGGATTGATTCCTGATTTGTTACAGGAGATTAAAAAAGTCTTCAAGACTTTAAGTAACCAGGACGGTACCAAAAGCGATTTCTTAAAAGCAATGGAACAGGCTGCTGCAGAATTTCCCGGTATGGCCTCCCATCCGCAAATTTCTTCAGTGAACGCTTTTTTAATAGAACATGCGCCATTTCTTCTCTCAAGCCAGGAAGTGGAGGGCATATGGGAATAGCAAAGATATTTCGATTGAAGTTCCTGGTCGTCTTTACCGGAATGCTATCCTGTTTGAAATCGGCGACGGCACAGGACGGGAATGCCGGCATTCAGGAAGCTACCAATAAAGTTAAGGGGTATTTTGATACGGGCTGCGACCTGATGTATGCAATAGGGGCTGTAGTGGGCATCATTGGCGCTATCAAAGTGTTCAACAAGTGGAACGGGGGGGAGCCGGATACCAATAAAGTGGCTGCGGCGTGGTTTGGCTCATGCGTGTTTTTGGTTGTGGTAGCAACGGTTTTGAAGTCTTTTTTTGGCATTTGAAGATGGCTAGCGTGTACCAAATCAATCATGGGGTATCCAGGCCCATTGTAGTCAAAGGACTCAAGGGCTATTACGTCGGCATTTTAGCCGTGGGTTTATTGGTGTTGCTATTACTGTTCGTCTCGCTTTACTTGCTAGATGTGCCGCTAGGTATGCTTTTCCCCATGATCGTCGCCTTAACAATGGCACTCATTTACCTGTGCCGCTTCTTGTCGCAAAAATTTGGACCGCAAGGATTAATGAAATTTCTGGCCAGAGGCAATCTGCCCAAAGCAATCACGCTCTCTTCCAGACAAACTTTTCTTTCACTAAGTAAACGCCGCGCGATATGAAACTAGAGGATATATTACCGATTTATCAAATTCAGAACAATACATTATTATCCCGCTCGGGTGAAGTAACGCTGGCATATTCGTTCACCCTGCCGGAGCTATTTTCCATGTCGGCTGCAGAGTACGAGACGATCCATGAGACCTTTGTCAAGTCGATTGCCCTGTTGCCTATTGGTTCGGTTTTTCATAAGCAAGACTGGTTTATAAAAGATCAGGTAAAAGCTAGCGCGGAGGAAGACTCATTTCTTTCTAAATCCTCGATGCGGCATTTTTCCGGACGCAGTTTTCTCGCTCATGAATGCATGGTTTTTCTTACGCTGCGGCCAAACTCAAACAGGTTGTCAAGCTCATCTTATTCTAATATCCTAAGGAAATCCTTATCACCGATTTCAGGCGCTGGTGCAGGGCAGGTTCAGGATTTCTTAGATAAGGCCGGACAGGTTCGTCGCCTAATCAATCAAAGCGGACTTATCAAAATGGATCCGATCTCTGAAGAGACCTTATTAGGCAATGCAAATAAGGCGGGGCTTCTTGAACGGTATTTATTGCTTTTGGCTAAAAATGAGCCCGCCATCTTGCGGGATATTGATTTTTCTTCGGGCATCCGCGTGGGGGAAAAACAACTGCAGCTTTTTAGTTTGTCCCAGGAAGAAGAGCTGCCCGCGTTTTGTGGTCCCCGTATCAACTACGACCGGTATTCAATTGATCAAAGTAAATTCAGCGTAGGCTTTGCCAGCCCGCTTGCCTTACTACTGGACTGCAATCATTTGTACAATCAGTATGTGTTTATCCAAGATCGCGATCAAATCCTGCGCAGGCTTGAAGCAAGAAAGCTTCGCATGCAATCGCTGTCTGCTTACTCCAGGGAAAATGCAATAGCTAGAGATGCGATCAATGAATACTTAAACCAAGCCGTTGCACTCAACAGACTGCCCGTCAAAGCGCATTTTAATGTGTTGACCTGGGCGGAAAGTGATGCAGAGGCAAAACATGTTCGTAACCTGGTTACCTCGGCCATGTCAAAGATGAGCAGCCAGGGGAAACTGGAAAGCTGGGGCGCACCGCAGATTTGGTTTGCCGGGCTTCCGGGCAACGAGGGAGACTTTCCAATGAACGACACCTTTCTGACTTTCCCGGAGCAAGCGATATGCTTTTTTGCCATCGAATCGATGGCTCAAAGCTCTTCTTCAGCCATTGGAATCAAGCTGGGCGAACGGCTTAGCGGACGTCCGCTGCAAGTGGACCTATCGGATGAACCCATGCAACGCGGGATCATAACCAACCGAAATAAATTCATTCTTGGACCCTCCGGCAGTGGGAAATCATTTTTCACCAATCACATGGTTCGCAGTTATTATCAGCAGGGTACCCATATCGTCCTTGTTGATGTAGGCCACAGCTATCGCGGCCTTTGTTCACTGCTGGAGGGTTATTATTTTTCTTATCAGGAGCATGCTCCCATTTCATTCAATCCATTTTACTTGCCCCCCGGCGAACAGCCCGATACCGAAAAAAAAGAAAGTTTAAAGGCGATGCTCCTGGCGCTTTGGAAAAAAGATGATGAGCCCTTCAAACGTTCAGAATATGTTGCGCTCTCTGGCGCCTTGAGCCTTTACTATGAATATTTAGCCGTTCGCTCTGATGTTTTCCCCTGCTTTGATTCTTTCTATGAATTCATTACCGATCAA
Source organism: Pedobacter sp. SYP-B3415 (assembly GCF_004138205.1). Taxonomy (GTDB): domain Bacteria; phylum Bacteroidota; class Bacteroidia; order Sphingobacteriales; family Sphingobacteriaceae; genus Pedobacter. The sequence goes on along the minus strand of NZ_RXNQ01000022.1, from coordinate 275,642 downwards.
TATGCTTCTGTGATGGCTGCCAGCAAAGTAAAAGAAAGCGATTTTGATCTTGCTAATTTTACCTATGTCCTGCGGCCTTTTTACCGGGGCGGGGAATTTGATTACCTGCTTAATGCAACCAGCCAGCTTGACCTGTTGGAGCAGCGTCTGATCGTGTTTGAACTTGATGCGATCAAAGATCATCCTGTACTTTTTCCGGCAGTTACGCTGATGATCATGGAAGTATTTATTTCCAAAATGAGAAAGCTCAAAGGTCAGCGTAAAATGATCTTGATCGAAGAGTGCTGGAAAGCGATCGCCAGGGAGGGCATGGCTGAATACATTAAGTACCTGTTTAAAACCGTTCGTAAGTTTTTTGGCGAGGCAATCGTAGTTACCCAGGAGATCGAAGACATTATCTCTTCCCCCATTGTCAAACAAGCGATCATCAACAACTCAGACTGCAAAATTTTGCTTGATCAGCGTAAATACCAGAACAAGTTCGATGACATCCAACAGTTGCTTGGCCTAACTGAAAAGGAGCGCACTCAAATTCTTTCGATGAACCGGGCCAATGATCCCTCGCTTCGCTATAAAGAGGTATTTATTTCCCTGGGTAGTCAGCAGTCTGCTGTTTACCGAACCGAAGTGTCTTTAGAAGAATACCTGACCTACACGACAGAAGAAAAAGAAAAGGCCCGCGTAGAGGAGTATGCTACCCGCTACGGATCAATGCAGACTGGCATAGCCGTGTTGGCTAGAGAAATTCGCGAGCAGGATAACAAGTCTGCTTCCTTTAGCTCAGCATAATCTGAAGCGCAAGTGCTGCGCACGATAACCAGCAGTATTAATTACACATAAAGAAACGACAATGAAAAATAACCGATCCGCGGATGGCAGGGCAACGCTTTGCCTATTGACAACAAAAATCAAGAAAATCATGAAACAGTATATGGTCATTCTGCCCTTGAGCACCCTTACCTTGAGTGTGGCGCTGCCGGCAGACGCTAATGCTCAGATAGCGGTGGTAGAAGTTATCAAAGCAGGCGTAAAAAAAGTCATCAAGGCTGTCGATTTGAAAGTACAGCGCTTGCAAAATAAAACCCTTTGGCTCCAAAACGCCCAAAAGGTACTAGAAACGCAGCTTTCTAAGCTCAAATTGAAAGAAATCGCAGACTGGACGGAAAAGCAGCGAACGCTTTATAGCGAATACTATGAGGAGTTATGGAAAGTGAAGTCGATGATCAGCTACTATTCGCGGGTAAAAGAGCTCACAGAAAGACAAATCTCTCTGGTTGATGAATACCAGTGGGCCTGGGGTCTGATTAAAAAAGACAAGAATTTCTCAGCAAATGAGCTTCTTGCCATGCAGCAAGTCTATTCGGGAATTCTTGAACGCAGTATCCAGAATTTGGATGAGGTCCTTTTAGTTGTATCAAGTTTTAAAACCCAGATGAGCGATGCCGAACGGCTTGAAGTTATCTTTCGCGCTGCTGAAGCAATTCAGGAGAATCTTTCTGATCTCAAGCAACTCAATCGGGCAAACGCACAGGTTAGTCTGGCAAGAGCCAAATCATTGGAAGAAGTAACCAAACTTAAAGAGTTGTATGGCCTGCTTTAGTTTCATCATTCGGGTGGTTTTGCTCCCTTTAGTTATAGTCGGGTTTTCTACAGGGAGACTCAGCGCGCAAACCTGGCAAGAATGGTTTGCGCAAAAAAAGACCCAGCGTAAATATTTGTTGGAGCAGCTCCTTTCGCTCAAGACCTATGCAATTGCTGCCAAACGCGGTTATAATTTCGCTCGGGATGGCTGGCATTTAGCCGGAGATCTTTCTAAGGGAGAATTTACAGCGCACCAACGTTATTTCTCCTCGCTAAACAGCCCGCCAGGTTGGCTATCCAGTTTGCCTCAAGTGCAAGCCATTCGCGCGAGAGCCGCTTCTGTCCGTAATTACCTTGGTGAGTTGAAGAAGCTATTTTCATTAGCGAAAATAGTGGAGCAATTGCAGCCCAGCATCAGGCACATTGAAGCAGAACTTCTCCAGGAAGAAAGGGAACTTAATAGCTTGCTTAGCAACCAAATTCGCATCAATGAAGCTGCCAGGCTAGCCAGGTTAGCCAAGCTAGAGCAATCTTCAATCCAGCGCTGGGCATTTACTTTGGAACTGCTCAGATCGGCATCCGAGCTTGCAGCGCGGCAAAGTAAAGAGGTAAATGAACTAATGCGAGTAGGAGGTTGGCATGAGTAACTACATCGTTATAGCCCTAATGAGTTTGGCGATGACCATTTCGAGCGCAAGCGCCCAGTCGGCCGAGGCTGAGCAGTTGCTTTTAAACGTCGAAAAGCTCTCGCAACTCAAGTCGATTTTGAAAGATATGAAGGCCGGTTACCAGGTGCTTTCCAAAGGGTATTCTACGGTTAGAAATATCTCCCGGGGAAATTTTTCTCTTCACCAAGCTTTTCTTGGTGACTTGCTGCGCGTAAGTCCTGCGGTAAAGAAATACCACAAGGTTGCCGAGATCTTAACGCTTCAAATTTCTTTGAGCGCGAAGGTAAATGAGCTCAGGCGGCAAGTCGAGCGATCAGGCAAATTTTCAACTTCTGAGCTTCGGTATTTTAGCCAGGTATGCGCTTCAATGCTAAGCTCATCATTAGCTAATCTTGATGAGCTGCTTATGGTCCTAAGCTCATCTTCGCTGCGAATGAATGACAGCGAGCGGTTGTCATCAATTGACAGACTATCCAAACAGGCCACAGAGCTTGAACTCTTCTTCCGCTATTTCTCAGCCGAGGCAGCAAGCCTTGCGCGCAAGCGCAAAAAAGAGCAGGGAGATCTATCCATTCAGCAACAACTAAACAGTAACAGGCATGAAAACTAAATTCAACCTTTGCACCACGCTTGCGATCTCAGCTTTGTTGCTGGCTCCCAGGCAAGTTCAGGCACGTGAAATTTCGGACACCATTCGCGGCATGCAGCCTGTGCTGGATGAGGTTTATAATCAAATGTTACCACTTTCTTCCAGGCTGACTGGAGTAGCGAGAGGTCTGGCAGGATTTGGCGCGCTGTGGTATATAGCCAGCAGGGTTTGGCGGCAGATTGCTTCGGCAGAACCTATAGATGTGTATCCACTCTTGAGGCCATTTGCCCTTGGGTTATGCGTCCTTGCCTTTCCTGCAGTCATCGCCGTGCTGAATGGCGTGCTGCAACCGACCGTCTCAGCTACCAACGCGATGGTTGAAGATAGCCAGGTAGCCATTGAAAGGTTGCTGAAGGCAAAACAAGAAGCAGTTAAGAAAAGTAAGTATTACCAGATGTATGAAGGCATCGACGGTCAGGGCGATAGTGACAAATGGTACCGCTATAAGTTTCCCGCCGATCCGGATAGAAAAAAGGAAAACTTACTGGAAAACTGGGGGCATGAAATGCAGTTTTGGATGGAAAAGCAAAGTTATGCCTTCCGCAATTCGATTAAAAATTGGTTAAGTCAGGTCTTGGAAGTGCTCTATGCTGCTGCCTCGTTATGCATCAATACCCTACGTACTTTCTTTTTGATAGTCCTTGCAATTTTAGGTCCACTGGTGTTTGGATTTGCGGTCTTTGACGGCTTCCAGCAGACCTTAACAGTTTGGCTGGCGCGGTACATCAATATATTTTTGTGGCTTCCTGTAGCTAATATTTTTGGAAGCATCCTGGGGAAAATACAGGAAAACATGCTCAAAATCGACTTATCGCAGATCGATAGTCATGGCGATACCTTCTTTTCTGCAACCGACACAGGCTATTTGGTATTTCTAATTATTGGCATTGTCGGCTATTTCTCAGTGCCGAATGTAGCAAACTATATCGTGCATGCTGGGGGCGGAAATGTGATGCTGCAAAAAATCAATTCCCTTAGTTCTTCTACCGCAACTAGCGGGGCGGCAGCGTTAGCATCTGGAGTAGGGATGGCTGGGGATATACTCGGCGACAGCGTCCGCCGGGCGAATCATGGCCATGTTGGAGATAGCTCTGGGGACTATTTTCCAGATAACCAGCGGCAAAAAAATAAGATATCCGGAGACGCTTAATCCCAGGACATGTTCGATCAATTAAAAAATATAGACACGGCCTTTAGCCATGTCAAGCGGTTAACCATCGCAATCCTGCTGTTTTGCTTAATCACTTCTGTTTCGGCGCTTGTGGTGGCATTTCTGCTCATTAAAGATGCGCAGAGGAGAATTTATGTCCTTTCCAGCGGAAGAGCGATTGAAGCTTTGAGCTCAACAAAGCGGGAAAACCTGCAAGTGGAAGCTAGTGACCACGTCAGGCGGTTCCATGAGCTGTTTTTTTCTCTGGATCCTGACGATAAACTCATCCGCGCTAATGTTTCCCAAGCGCTTGCATTATCAGATGAATCGGCCCGCCAGGAATATGAAAATCTTAAAGAGCAAGGCTATTACGCAAACATCATTTCAGCAAACATTTCTCAGCGTGTCGTTATCGATAGCATCCAGATTGATACCCATTCAGAGCCATTTTCTTTTATGTTTTACGGCCGGCAGTTGCTCAAACGCTCCTCCTCGCAACTAGAGCGCAGCCTGCTCACCAGAGGCTCACTGCGCCAGGTAGCCCGCTCGGAAAGCAATCCACATGGATTTCTAATCCAGCAGTGGCAAATCCATGAAAACAAGGATTTATCTAATCGAATCAGTGATGAAACCATCAAGCAAAAATGAACATCTGCCTGCAAACCTTGCCCAGCAGATTCAGGCGCTCAAAATGAAAGTAGTAACCATGGAAAAGCAACTGGCTGCTGTGATCAACCGGTCAATGACCAGGCGTTCCGGGCCAGTTGTAGCGACAGCATTTGGCTTAGCTGGCCTGCTATGGGCAGTTTACTGTCTACACCTTATCCTCGATTTTAATTTATAGAATATGGAAACATCAATGGAACTTAAACAGTCAAATTCGACAAACTCGGCTTCTGAGCAAAGGCGCAAACTTATTTTCTTGATTTACCTGCCGGTGCTAATTATGCCATTTTTAGCGCTCGGCTTCTACGCTTTGGGCGGCGGCACGGGGCCTGCAACTCCCTCGTCAACAAGTTTAAACCTAAAGCTCCCAGAGCCAGCCTTTCCGAAGGATTCGGCAAAGAATAAACTTGAGTTTTATGAGCGGGATGGTAATCAGAGCGGTGATCATGACTCCACCGACCTATTTACGATGGCTGAAAAGTTTGGCTTTTCCGGAGCTCGACCGGAGGATCAAACCCTAAAAATCCACTCCCGCATCGATCAGATTAACCGTGAGATCGCAAGCGCCCAGCAACTGCCACCGAATTTGGCTGCGCAGAATCTGCCAACCAGTGAATCTTCAGGGTCTAAACGGCTTGAGCAGCTGGTAAACGAAACCAATGAGTCTAAGGCGGATCCTGAAATTAGCCAGCTTGACCAGCTCATGGATAAAATCCTTGAACTGCAAAATCCGCGCAGACCTGCCGCAACAGCGGAACGTTCCGCGCCTGTAGAGAATCTCTTTGCCGCCATTCCTGCTCAGATTACTTCAAAACAACTAGTCCGCCCGGGAGGAACAGTGGAACTGACTCTTTCAGATACCATTCGTGCCAAGGACATCCTTATCCCTAAGGGACACCTGGTCTACTCCACTGCCGCTTTGAGCAATCAGCGAATGCATTTAAAGATAAAGACTGTTAGAATGGGAAACTCCATTATTCCCGTTGACTGGACTGTGTATGGCATGGATGGAATCGAGGGGATATTGACTCCTGAGGCAATAGTAGGGGAGCAAGCATCTCTGGGAGCCGAAGACGCCTTGCGGGCGATCCAGTTTTCTCCGATTGAATCTTCAATTGCCACCGAACTCGCTGGTGCGGGAATCGATGCGGCCAGGAGCCTGGCTTCTAAGAAAATCCGACAGCAAAAGATCCGGCTTAAGGCGGGAATAAAGGTGCTGCTTCGCGTTGATAAATAGTCCAATTACATTATTCGTCAATTAATTTTCAAAAATTATGAATTTAAACAACCTTGAAAGCCTTCGGCAGGAAATGAATATCCTTGGGTTTTCAGATGAACTCGCTAAGAAAATGGAGCAATTCATGCGCGAAGATCATCCAAATTTTGTGCTCCATGACAAACGCGAGGGACTGCGGGGCCAGGCCGAAATGAATATATATTTCAAGCAATCCGGTCAATCTGATTACTATTACCTAAACAAGTTTGAGGTGACCATGAATGAAGGTACGCGACTTGAAAACAACCAGCGGTATATGGTCGTCACCCCGGCTGAAAAAAGGGGAGAGCCCAATCAGATGCGCGTATATACTTCGGTGAGTGAAGCAATAGAAAATTTCCGCCTAAGAAAAACAAACGCCGAGCTTTTGAAGGGAAATCCCGAAAAGCCAGATACGCGGGAGCTACTAGCAGGGATGGAAAATGGAAAGATCAACTATGTGGCAAAAGACTTTGTGCGAACCTTTAGAAATCCGCCTACGCCTCAGACTTTTTGGCTGGATAGGGGCAAGGGGTTCACGGCATCACAAGCTGTCAATTTAATGGAAGGCCGGGCAGTCTACCGCGCTGATCTTTTAAATGTGGCAGGCGAACCTTACAAAGCCTGGACAAGACTTGATTTAGAAGGACCGAAAGATCGATTTAAAAATTTTGCGATCAATCAGTATCATGATCCGGCTTATGGTTTCGACTTGAAGCAAGTGCTCGAACGGTTTAACATAAAAGAGTTGGACGATCCGAAATTGTATGGAAAGATAGAGGCCTCTTTAAAAAATGGAGACCGGGCAACCGTTAGCGTAGAAAGAGATGGTGAGCGAGAGGTGCTAAAGATTGAGGCCGTGCCGCGGTATTCGCAGGTCAACTTTTATTCCCTGGACGGGAAACCTCAAAAGAGAGAGCAGTTTTTGAAATCTGAAATCAACAATTCACAGAAAAAACAAGCAGGCAAAGATCATATACAGCAAAGGCAAGTTAGCAGAGGCCTTTAATGCATTTTGTGATGCAGAATCCTATTAATAATTTAAATATAAATCATGGAGAAGTTCGAAAAATTAAGGCAGGCAGTCTCTGCCATTGAGACTGACGCAAGAAAGTTTTATGACATGCAAAATTCAGCAGCCGGTACCAGGCTGCGTAAAGCCATGTTGGAAATCAGAACGCTTGCGAAAAATATAAGAATGGAAGTGACCGAAATAAAAAATAGTGAGCAGCGCTAAATGGACAAACTCAATGTTAAACCGGGTCCCTTGGTCTCCGGTTTAACATATTACGTTTGGGGTATTCCTCATTGTTTAGCCCGGTAGGAAAGTGCATTTGAGGCGTTTAGAATAGTCTGTCTTAGCAAGCAGCTAATGCGTATAACTGTCGAGCCATCGATAATAGAAACTTCCAATCAACTTGCAACGGAATACATTGTTATGACAAAATGGCAACTTGCTTAGCTGATCGCCGAAGGCAAATTATCACGAAGTAGTCCTAAAAAATTTCTATATTTAGCAACTTCATTTAGTCCCTATGGCTAGACAAACGCTCATCATTGTTGCTGCCTCAGTGTATTTTTTGGCAGCAATCTTTAATACTGGTTTTTATCATCCAGATGAACATTTTCAGTTGATTGAGTTTGCTGAATATTTGTCTGGGCACACATCGTCTATCGATTTGGCATGGGAATTTGATGCAGCAATTCGCCCCGCGCTACAACCTGTTGTAATCAAATTACTATTCGACTGTTGTAGGTGGCTTTCTATTTCCGATCCCTATGTTCTTGCGTTAATGTTAAGGGTTGTTTCGGCTGGATCCGCTGTAGCTGTATTGACATATTATGTAGCAAGAACAGAACATTTGGTGCCTCCCAATCAGTTAATTTATTATCGAATCTTCTCATACTTCCTTTGGTTTTTACCCTTTGTTAACGTACGATTTTCATCAGAATCTGCCTCTGGTATGCTTTTAACTTTAGCGGTGGCGTTTTGTTTTTCTTCTCATAAGTTGAAGTTTGCCTTCATTGGTCTTTGTTTGGGGCTAGCCTTTTCTGTAAGATACCAATCTGCCATTATAGCTATCGGTTTGTTAATTTGGTTAATCGCCCAGAAACGTATAGACAAAAGTGGATTTGCGTACCTGGCTTCTGGAGGATTGTTTGTAATTATTTTCACCCTGTTTATCGACTGGTTTTTCTATGGACAGATTGTTCTGCCGTATCTCAACTATTTCACTACAAATGTCATTGAGAATGTGGCTTCGAGTTTCGGTACTTCTCCATGGTCTTACTATTTTGTTGAGTCATACAAATCTCTCACCCCTATCGTGTCTGTACCTATTTTTGTGGCATTGGGCTTCCTTTTGCTTAGACCTCAACATGTGCAATTTTGGATAATCCTCCCTTTTTTGGTGATTCACATGATCACACCGCATAAAGAATTGCGATTTCTGTTTCCATTAGTAAATTTCATTCCGCTTTTATTGATGACACAACTGAATGATATTGCGACCAGAATTTCGAGCCTGTCAAAAATCACTATAAACATACTTCCTTGTTTAACGGTGTTGATTATAGTAAATGTTTCGATTATGGTCGGCTCGATTTTCTTTCCCGCGGATGGGATTGGAAGAAACAACATAACAAACTATATTCACACTAAGTTCGGATCGGAAAAAGTAAATCTTTGGATCAAGGGAAATAAAAATCCGTATGAGCCTATTGCAGTAAAACAGAATTTTTATCTTGATCAGAATGTTCAGTTCCACCTCCTAGACACTGTAAAAAAAATTCACCTTAACTCCAATTGTAAGAATTTCGTAGTGGGTTTCGAAAATGGCATCAAACAGTTTCAAGGTGAAAATCCCGAATATAAGGTCAAAGAAGTAATTTCCGGTGTACCTAATGGTTTATTAATGAGTCGCCGATTTCTGGGATTGTCCAGCTCAACTATGGTCTTATGTGAAATATCGAAAGTTATCGGGCATGAGTAAACTTGACCGATTTTATCATTTTTGTCATACACTTCTTAGATATATTATAGTTGGGAGCTCTGGCGTACTGATTGATTTTAGCTGTACATGGCTGCTAAAAACCGTGTTTGATTCACCTGCATTGATTGCCAGCGGTTTGGGGTTTATTATCGCGGCAGTCACAAATTTTTTTGTCAATTCGAAATGGACGTTTCAGGAAAAAGCTATATCAAGAGGTAAATTTTACGCTTTCTTTCTGATTTCGTTGAGTGGCTTGTTGCTAAGCAGTGGAACTATTCTGTTATTGTTAGCTGTTTTACCTTTCGACCTCTATATTTGTAAGCTAATTACTTTAGTTGTAGTGTTTTTATGGAATTTTAGTGCAAATTATTTGATAACTTTTAAAAGAAATCAGCGAATTGCAGAATTCGCTACAGCATCATCGAAGCAACAAAACTACCGAATAGATATATAGCGATTTCTTCCTTACAAAGTTCGTGAAAAACATAATCAAAAATTACGAAAATACTAACAGTTTATAGTTTAACGGCATTTCCCATATTTGTTAAACTCATTCCTCATTTAAACGCATCTCATGTTCCAAAATCTTTTCCGAATAATTGGTATCACCAAAGCCATAATTTTATCTTCGTTTATAGTTCACAGCCAGGTGCCTCAATCAATTACGCTACAGAAAACTATAAAGTCTGCACAACAATCTTCTTTGGCTTACAAAATTGCCATAAATTTAGCTAAAACAAGCCATTGGGACTATCTTGTTTTCAGGGCTGGCTTGCGTCCTAAACTCGCTATTTCTGGCGAATTACCAGATTATTATAGGAGTATTTCCAAAATTACTCTGCCATCCGGGCAGAATGAATTTGTCCCAGAGAATTTCATTAATTCATACGCAACTTTAAGCCTACAACAAAAGGTATCTGCCACCGGGGGCACAATTGGATTATTCTCATCACTTCAAAGAATCCAGAATCTAGGACAAACGTCTAGCCGCGCGTTCACGTCAGTCCCGATTTCGCTTACGTACACACAAAGTAATATCTTTTTCAATGAACTTAGATTTTCGAAGACGTTGGAACAGATCAAAATCAAAGAGTCAGAACGAAGATACGTTGAGGATCTCGAAAACATCGCTTTTGAGGCTGTCGGAAAATATTTCAATGTTTTAACTGCAGAAACGCAGATGCTTTTGGACACCCAAAACCAACAAAGTTTAGATACCCTCCTAAAGAGTACGTTAGCAAGAAACGAAATTGGTACAAGCGATTTAAATGATGTTCTGCAGGCTAAAATGAGCCACTTGAATGCTAAAAATGCTGTGAATATAAGTCAACTGCGTCTTGCAACTGCAAAACAGGAATTTATACGGCTACTAAATATGGCCCGCGAATCTAAAATAATTGTCTCCGTACCAGAAATACCGATAATTGGAAAACTAGAAACTGACGTTGCTATAAGATATGCACGGATGAATCGACGTTATCAGGTTGAATTCGAGCGTCGAAAACTTGAAGCTGAAATAGCTCGCAAGCGCATCCAAGCCGCAACCACGCCTTCTGTGTTTGTGAGAGCAAATTTAGGTGTAACACAAACTGGTAGGACTGTAGCGGATTCTTATACGGATTTATTTAGAAACCAATATTTTACAGTCGGTTTTAATATACCTATTCTTGATTGGGGAGTCAATAAGGCCTCTCGAAAGAAAGCAGAAGCAATGGTTGATCTCGAAAAGTCAATCATAGAGCAAGAAACGCTTTCTTACGAACAAGAAGTTGAATCTGAAGTCATGAAATGGAATCTTCTAGTAGAACGGATGAAGAATTTGACGGAAGTTGAGAAACTTGCCGAACATCGCTACGGCATTGCTAAACAAAAGTATCTACTCGGGACATTAAATTTTACAGACTTCAATATTGCTCAGCAAGAAAAAGATCGTGCCGTTACTGACTCAATAAACGGGCTACGGGAATCGTGGCTTTCTTACTATAAATTAAGGCGGATGACCCTATATGATTTTGTGTATGATCGACCTATAGCTATTGAGGAGTTGATTTTAGATTAAGACTACGGGATTTGTACCAAGACCAATATACAAGGGGGATAAAATATAGGCTTATTGGTGTGCCTATTAACATTCCGCCAATTAAGGATGCCGAAAGTGGTCGCTGAAGTATTGAGCTTAGATCATCACCAAATAGAAAAGGTACAACGGAGAAAATTGTGATTAAGCTTGTCATGGTAATCGATTTAAGACGTCTTCGACCCGCGATGTGGATTGCCTCCAGCAACGGCACTTTATCAACTCTCATTAGTTGATTTATCGCGTCTATTTTCAATATCGAATCATTAATTATTATGCCGCACATTACTATTAAACCAATTAGGGAAAGCAAGTTTATTGTTGATCCAGTCACGAACAAAAATATTAGTGCTCCACTCATGCTTATAGGGATCTCGAACAGAACAATTATAGGTTGTATTAGCGACTCGAATTGAGCTGCAAGGATAAAGTAAAGTAGGGTGATCGAGGCGAACAAAACATAGAGCATTTCCTTTGTAAGAAGTAGATTGTCGAAATACGACCCTTCGAGAGTAACTTTATTTTCGTTTGCTGATTCATTAATCTTAGATAAATGCTCAGCCACTGGTTTTACGTTTTGAACGAATACATCAAGATGCGTAAAAACGCTTGCTTCATCACCGTAAATAGCTCTCGGTTGACTCCCTTGGGATAAGTATATAAAATAGTCTAGTGGATACTCTTGTCCCCGACTATTTTTTACCATCGACTTTGCGATCCAATTCGGAGTTCGTATTGTCGAACCTAAAAAAACTGGAAAAGATTCATCTCCGTCTTCAAAACTTCCGAGCCGGTAAATTCCCGCAGATATTGAAAGGGCTTTATAAATATCATCTTTTGATACATCAAGCAACATCATTTTATCTTTCCGAAGTGTTAATTCTGCTATTTCATCATTGCCTTGCTCATGTATTTCTATGTTTGGAAATTTCTTTTCGAGATCAGTTTTAATTTTTTTAACCTGTCGAATGTCAGGCAAAACGTCAGCATTTATATTGGAAGAAATTTTGACTACTAGGGGTGGGATGGAGGAGTCAAATATATGTTGGAATAGATTCTTCTGCGGCTCAATACGTATGGTCGCTTTCGGAAAACTCTTAGCGAACATGAGCTTGATTTTCGAGGATATTTCTTGAATATTTGCTCTATTCTTTCCGTGAACATAAATTCTAGCCTGTGAACTTGTTAACTCTTCTTTATTCGCTATTAAGAAGGTTTGTTGGCCCACCATTGCTGTGACGATATCAACGCTACTTTTTAACTTATTTACAATGAGTTTGACTGACTTCGTGTTTTTCGAATCCGAAACATTTACATTCCAATCTATTATGATCACACATTCATTTTCACCCATTCTGGGAATATTTTCTTTTTTCAAACTAATAAACAGCAACACGTTAATGGCCACGAGTGTCAATACTATCGCTCCAACCCATTGTTTATTGTTAAAAACCCAATTAAATCCTATGTCGTAGATCCGTTCGATTCGGCGAAAGTTGATTTTGTTAACGACAAATTTTTTGGTCGGCTTTACTCTGCGTCGGTAAATCAGACTATAACAAACCGGCAACACAGTAGATGAAATTAGTATGGATGAAAATAATCCAGCAGCTATTGCTATTGCTTGGTCATAAAAAAGTGCACCAGAAATCCCGCTCATATAAACCAATGGAACAAAGACAGACGTTGTTGTGAAAGCCGAAGCCAATATAGGTCGAAACACTTCTTCTGTACCAATAGCGCAAGCTTTTGTAACAGGATAGCCCTTATCAACATAGTATGTTATGTTATCTATTACTATCACTGCATTATCAACCATGAGGCCAACTGCTAAAACTAAACCAGCAAGCGAAATAATGTTGACTGACAAATCTAAGACGTAAAATAGAAGTAAACAGACAATCACACAAGCAGGAATTACGATAGCTATAAGTAGGGGAATTCTTGCATCTCCTAGGAACAATGCCAAAATTATAAAAGAGAACAGTGACCCTAATACCAAATCTTGTTGTAAGTTGTTTATCGCAAACTCCAATAAAGAACTCTGATCCTCGGTCTGCTCGAAATGTAGCGTTGGATAATCTTTTTTGAATTCATCTATCAATATTGTGGTAGCTTTTCGAAGATCGGTTAAACTTGCATCTGGCTGCTTTATAATAGCCATTGTAATACATCGGTCCAATCCAAACAGTGCTGTACTTCTATTCGTGATTTCTTCATCTACTGTCGCTAAATCCGAAAGATGAAAGATGGTTCCGTTAACTTTTATCGGTATTTTTCTTACTTCACTTATCGAAGCGATGCGTTGACTTAGCATCTCCAAACGATATGTGAACTCTCCATCCGCTACATCCAGGTTACCGAGTGATGCGGTGGATTGCTTCATCAACTTTCTGAAATCTTCTTCGTCTAAAGACAGAGCACGAGTTACATTGACTTTCGGTTGGATAATAATATGTTTTTCTGCAAGTCCGCTTATATCAGCATACGCAATTTCTGGCCTTTGTTCAAGTCGTCTCTTTATAACTTTCTGTGCAAAGTCACTCAGTTGAAAAAGCTCAATGCTATCGACATTACTTTTTTTTAGAAATACGTTCAAATAGAAGACAGGGATATCTGAAAGGTTAGATTTTGACACTATTGGACGCTCAATTTTCACGGGCAGTTCATTTAGTAAGCGATCAAGCCGATCGTTCAGATTCACAAATGCTACGTCGATTTTTGTTCCGAACTGATAATCCAACGTCACAATTGCGAAACCGCTGTAAGATTTGGCATTGAGTTTCTTTAGACCTGATAATTGAGTAAGTGATCTACGTGCGAAACCAGTGATATTTCTTTCCATCTCTGACGCTGAGTAACCTCTATGTACCAGTTTGATCTGAATTCGTGGAATATCGACATCAGGAAGTGGTGTAATCGGGGTGCTAATTATAGATAGAACCCCTATTAACAACACCCCAAAGGCAGAGACAAGAACCCCAATTGGTCGCTTAAGAAAAAATGAAATCATCGCCGTCTTAAAGAATATGGAGCTAATAAGTAACTAGGCAATAAGAATGAAATTGCTAGTTGATGAAACAATATACCTCCAATTACCGATACCGAAAAGGAATGCCAAAAATCGCCAAATGTTTTGGTAATCACGAAAGGAAGGATTCCAAGTAAGAGGGTCAATGATCCTAAAGAGATAGGTCCTAATTTTTTAAAGACATGGCGGATAGTTGCTGACTTGAATCTTCCCAAAGATGTCTTGCTAACATCGGTCATCTTGCTTCTGAAGTTAGATAGGATATAGAGTGAGGCATTTGCACTTATACCACACAAAAAAAGGACCCCGGCAATGCTGCCGTCAGCAGCAGTAAGATTGAACAAAAGCTGCGAAATAAAAGCTCCAATTAAAGCTGGTACAATCACAACTAGTATCAGGATGGCTCTGCGAAAACTTTCAAGAGTAATTATCGAGATTAAGATCGTAACAAGCAATATACTAATTAAGGTCATCGCATATTTCCGAGCTTCGTTCGTGGCTAAGTTTTGATTGAGATCGTCTATTTTATAGCCTATTGGCATCTTTTCATTCATCACATTTATGATGTTTTGCTTGATATCATGCGCTCGATATTGATCTCCTACATAATGATAATTGATAGATAGCTGATACTGTTGATCATATCTTTCGATCATGGTTGCACTTTCAACTGTATCAACATTTATATAGGGGGCCAATTTTATATACCGGGACGAGTCTATTCGAAACGGTTTTTCTGCTAATCTCCAGAGATCCATTTGACTCTCACTGGAACGAGCGACCACTGGAGTTAGCTTTTGTTCATCATAAGAGTTTCCTAAATACTGGTCCGTCCCGGGTAAATTCTTCAAAATGCGCTCAATCTCAAACCCTTCGAGTTCGTCAATTAATAATCTGTCGCGCCCAGCAATTCGTATTCCTAATTGTGGAGAGGCGTCAATCATTTGGTTGGAAATGTCGTTTCCCAGAGTTATAGCCGTGATACGTTCATAATTCTTCAAACTATCTATTATTTCCAAACTGTAGTTGACCGTTGAGGCATATCGGTATCCTAGGAGAGTTATTGTAGACTTTATGCGATCATCGACTACTTTGTTATTAAAAGCACGCCCATAACCTTGTAATGTAAACTCTGCTAATCCGGTCTCTCCTGCTAGGCTCTCTAGATCTTCCTTGAGAATTTGAGGAATCTTTAGATTGCTGTTCCTCGGAAATGTAACTTTTATAGTCGCTGTCTCCGAACCGTTTACCTCAGTAAGATACTGAATTCTTTGTCCGAATGCCTGAAGTTGGTTTTCGAACTTCATGACTATTTCGGCTAATAAGGAATCTGGGCTTGAAGAAGGGAGTACAATCTTCAGTAGCAATTCAGATTGATCAGGTTCATATTGAACCACGGGCCGCGACCGTTTCTCAGCAAAAGAAGTAATCACCCCTCCAAATAGTCTGTCAAACCATGGCCGAATACTCCTATTTCCCATCGTAGAGTTATAAAATTGTGCAGCAGTTGATTTCGATAATATCTCTTTTGGTAAAAGAAAGAGCGGAAGTCCCATAACCATCAGGATAATGAAAGTTATTAATCTGGTGTGTTTTGAGCAAACTGAGACAATCTTAAAGTAAAATGCCAGAACTGGAATAGAAAAGCGGTGGGAAGGCCTTTGCAATTTTTCACGTCGTTCCTCTATGAGAAGTTTAGATTTTAGTGCAGGAACTAGGGAAACAAGCACAATTAAGCAAATTCCTAAATTTATTATTAAAAGTAGTCCAATGTCGCGAAGATTATCATTTCCTTTTAGATAAGTAAACTTGGTGCCTGCCAGAATCGCAATGAATATGATTAATGCTGATATTACAATCGAATTTAGTCCGCGCTTGCGTCTTTCTTGTCGGTTATATATTTGAATTATGCAGTTATCCGCAAAGACTCCTGAAGTGATTGCTAAACAAGCAATAGAGTCTGGGTAGAAAACTACATCAAGAAATCGACAGATCAAACAGGTGGTTAATAAATTTGATACTAAAGATACAACTACAAGCGCGAGCACTTTCCAATTCCGAGTAGATACAAAGACGAAGATGACAAGTATTGTTATTGAGACACATAACTTGTAAGCCGAATTCTCAAATGATCTTCGAAGCTGCAAGGTGTTGTCTTTTAGTAGTCTAATTTCAACTCCAGTATCCGTGCTATTCATCGTTGAGACTTTACGTTGAATTTCGGATACCATCCTCAGATGATTTGCACCTTGTTTTGCAGTTATATTGAGCTTGAAAAATCTGTTACCATTAACACTGTACATGATAGGAGGGCGCGATTTTTCAATAGAAATTTCTGCAACATCCACCAATTTTAGTATTTTACCTGCGATTTTTTTAATTGGTAGTTCTGAAAATTGCGAAAAAGCGGTAACTTGGGGTGTTTGAATGATATACGAAACTTCATTTTTTTGATGAGAACTTTCTATTTTAGAAACATGCATGTCACTGATAGTCTCCAGCAAAGGATCTATAAAGTCGTTTCTGGACAGACCGAGTTTATGTATCACAGCATCCTTGAAGGTTACTTTTATGGATTTTTCCGAAACTCCTTCTAGAACGGTTTTCTCGATGCCATCAATTTTTGTTAGATAGTTATTTAAGTTTTCCGAGACGAATCTTTGGGAGGTCTGTTCATCACCGATAATCATGTATGTAATAATTGGGACAGGATCTATATTTAAGCTGCTACTACTAATCTCATAATATAGATCATCAGGAAAATCGCCTCTTATCTGTCGGAGCAATAGAGAAACTTCATTTGTAATTTTGCCAGTATTCTTTGGGTTATCCAACTGACTTTGGATGTACCCCATGCCCTTTTGAGAAACAGACCGAATATGTGAAATGCCTTCAACTTTTGAAAGAAGACTTTCTATTTTGCTAGTTATGTCACGCTCCACGGAAAAAGCAGGACGATCTCTACACCTGAACTGTATTGAAAGTTGATCTTCAGTTTCTTCATTTGTTGATCTGATTGATAAATCCGCTATGAAAATTAGGCCTATCAGAGATAGTAAAGTCGCGATTGTGATTATGGCAAACGGCGTAAATGTTCGGTTAGTTCTCATGGTAGACCTACTCAGTAGTTTTAACCTTTGAATCGTGTACTAGAGTTAGATTATTCCCGGTTATAATAGTATCTCCGGACCTAACACCTGATTCAATGGTTACTTCATTTTCATTTTGCAAACCTGTGACAACATATTGCCATTTTGCTTTGTCAGAATGTTTCAGAAATACCAGCTCGCGATTCTGCCGTTTAACAATTGCCGACTTTGGAACTACAAATTTATCTTCTATCCTTTTTTTCAAAATGATGGATACGGCCATTCCGTTTAGAAACTGCCCACTGTTTGCAATAATTCCAGTGATCCGAATCAGACCTGCATTATCTATCATTGGGTTGATATCAGAAATCTTACCCCTATGAAATTTCGCTGTTCCAAACGGTGCTACTTCAATCATAGTCCCCTTAGAGATGAGAGGATATTCTCCTTGCAGAACGTTGAAGTCGACTAACATATCTCCATCGGAAATTACGGAACAAAATTTAGCAGAGCGTTCAATGTAATTTTGAGTTTGAAAATTAAGATTCATAACCCGACCATCTATTGGGGCGACAATTTTAGTCTTATCGATTTCCCGCTTGATATCTAAAAAATCATATAATGCTTCATTATGCCCGCTTTTTACCTTGGCAATGCGAAGAATTGACTTTGGTATCCCTGCCGTATCTTTTAATCGATATCCAAAGTCGATCAATCGATCTTCCAAGTCGATGTATGATTTGTCGAGCGCATAAACTGCTCGTTGCAATTTTATCTTGAGTTCCGAATCATCCAGTGACGCTAAAATTTGGTTTTTTCTGACCAGGTCACCATTACGGACATAGATGTGATTGATTTTCTCGCTTATCTCTGGACGAACATCTGCTAGATGGCTCGCATATACTTTGCCATTGGTAATTATCTCTGAAGCGAAAGTTCCTTTTCTCGCAACAATCGTAGAAACTGCTACTGGTTTTATGACCAGTTTTGGGACTTCAGGCATGTCATTTAGTTCTTCTGTTCTTGAAACACAGCTAATTTCTATTGTTAAGCAAAAACCAATGACGAATTTTTTAAGGCAGGAACTACTCATTTCTATTGCCAATGTACTTTCTTAAAAAACTTGATAAAAAAAGCTGCGATATATGAACTTGTTCAACCAGCGGCACGAACGCCCTTAGGATTAATTTTTGTTTATCTACAACTAAATAGTAAGGAACATTTTGGTTTTCGACGAATAAATTGTCGAAGGAATTTTTTGGTGCGATGAAAATAGATTCATCAGGAATGCCAGTGCTTGAGACTGCTATTTTAAGCTTTCGGAATTCACTATAAGCGCCGATAATCAAAATATTCTTTAATCCCAATGAATCTTTATAGCGCTTCAACAAAGCTAGTTGCTGATGAACACACGTAGAACAATTGACTTCCGATATTCGAAATATGATATTCGACACTGATCCAAGTTGATTGAATAAAGTTGTTTCACCGTAGGCTCCGATCAATTTCACATTTTGTAACCTATTACCTTCGACTTGGAGTTCGCTTGCTTTAACACTAGCCAACCCAGCATACAAACTTTGATAATTTTCGGATTGTTTAACGGTTTCGACTGAGGCGGGGCGTGAATTCCGTACCTCGTGTAATAAATATAAGTTAAAGCCTATCATGGTAATAGCAATGATCGTGATGCTTCTTGGGAAAAATTTATTGTTGATCATTACTATACTTTCTTGGCTTTAAAAAACACTAGTATTGGATTATCATCCTTTGACAGCTTTGAGAACACTTTTAATTCTTCCTGAATTTTCGGTGATTTCGTTTTTATAGACATGTTTATCAAAGCTTTCGCATCAAGAATTTGTTGTGCAGTTTGAACAACGACAAAACTGTTGTTGGATTTTGCAGCCAACGGGATCTCGAAAAAGTTGTAAAAGGGGTTAATTGTTGAAAAACTACGACCAGAGATTACTTTTCCGGAAGATTTCAGATAAAAGCCATGAACTCTGCCTTTTGGCGTTGTTACATTAACATAGGAGTGATCCTGTAAATCAATAAATGTTCCGTTAAGATAAGAATGTGTTTCGAGCAGTTTTTGAAATCGCTCATTGTCCATTTTTTCCCAGTTTGCCGAGGAAATCATACCCCTCATCTTAACAATGTATTCGGCAAATAATTTGTTAGGTGTTACCCGGAAAATAGTGTCACTAAACCGCGGATTGAAGAAAACAGATTTTCCATATTTCCATAGTGGCGCATTAAATGTTTCGAAACTCATCGAGTTATTCTTTTCATTTTGTGTGAGTGGAAAGGCTTTTCCGAGGATTTTATTGTTAGATTTCGCAGTAACAAGTAGGTTATTGTTAATTATGGGTTGTCTTGCATTTGGTGATTTGTTTGTGTAATAAGCAAAGGTGCTACTATCGAGTGGTTGATAACCTGTGAAAATGAATGGCATTCTCTTGTAATCAACATATCTACATTCGTACGTGTATTTGTTGATTTTTTTTAGCTTCTCATCAAGTAGTTCTATGTGCCGGCTTTCCTCATTGATATTAACATCCCATATCTCAGTAAATTCTCCCGGTCCTTTCCCTTTCTCAGCAATTTTCCCAAGGAAACGGCCAGCAGAATCGAATACAAAAACAGCTTGAGCGACTCTTCTGTCGACAACGACGATTAAACTGTCAGTGCAAATTAGTTTATCGATCGTTCCGATTAGACATTCTGGTTTGGTTTCAAGCTTGACAAAAGTCGGCTCTTCCAGAACTTTTTCAATTTCAAAAACCTCGTCAGCATCAATAGTGAATTGTTTCACATCTCCTTTTTCGGTTTGTATTGTATTAATGTTTGTGCGGGAAGATCGTCCACAGGAGACCAGAGCTACAGCAAAAAACAAGATATAAATTGTTTTCATTTAGAGTATTGTTTCAATTAAGTTATCGTAAAGTTTATAAACTCATCAACTCAGTCTTAAATGTATGTTACATTGCCTCGGTGCAAGGATTCACAGGCGTACAGGTCGTCGATCCTGACGGGCATGAGTTACCCTGGAGATCCGCAGTCCACCTTTCTGTGGACTCTACTGTAGTTGAATTTGTCCAATTTGCACCTGCGCTTCCTGTTACGGATCCTCGGAAAAACTCCACAGTACCAGTAATTTGACCTTGAGCATTTTTATAGGTAGTTACCTTTCTAACGGCTGTTCCAGAACAATGGAAAATGGCGATGGCTACCCGTCGTGCGCCTCCCGCCCATGGTCCGCCAGAGTCCCAATCTGTCATATCAGTGTTGTCACCACCGCCTCCACCGTCATCTCCAGGGTCACTACCTGGATTGGTTTCATCTGCAAATGCCTCTTTAGCAAAGCTCATTCTTAGTGAGTTGGAATTGTTCTCGTCCACTATACTTATATTAAAAAGTAATATGAATGCAAAGCACGCTGCGAGCGTTAAGTTTAAAATGGTTTTTTTCATGTTTTTGAGTTTAAATATGTATGACTGAAGTTGATGAGTTTAAAAATATGTTAAATGCCATTTTGCTTGCATTCGTTTGTGTGCATCATAGGAAGCTAAAATATTCGCAAACACGGAAATTGGTTTGCGTTGCACACTTGGAGGTAGTTAAGAGCATTTAAATTTATTCGGGAAAAGGGCTATTGATCTCTATCTAGTGAATTAATATGTGGACGTGCTTTTCTTATAAGTAAGAATCTTGCAGTTCCTATCAATAGCTCCTCAGGTACATAACCCCAGTAACGTGAATCTACTGATCTGTACCGATTGTCTCCGAGAACAAAGTAATAGTTCTTTTTGAAACGATAAGTTTTGGCAGGTCGACCGTTCAACAGTACGGCATTTGCAGACGTTTCAACCGCTACCTTTTCATATTTTTCAAGTATTCGCTTAAAAAAGACAATATTCATCATACTTAAATTAATGACTTGTCCACGTCTTGGTACGATTACCGGACCATAAAATTCTCTATTGAAACCTTTATTAGTGTTAGAGAAGTAAGGGAATAAATGTTCGTCTTTAGTTTCTGTACTTGCAACTACCCTTTCTAGGATTAACTCTGGATATTTGTCATGTAATTTTTGCAATTTGTCCGCTGAGAGGGTTAGCATGATAGATTGGCTATTGAATTGAAATATATTTGACGGTTTCAGGTTGTATTCTTTCATGAAATCAATGCTGTCTTCAAATTTTTTAATACATTTCATTCTATATAAGTGTTGAACCAAGCTATTCTGAGGTGTCTGCAAACCGTTAATCTTGACTCGGCCATCATAAACAGAAAAAGTATCACCTGGTAGCGCAATACATCGCTTTATTAAAGTTTCACCCTTAACTGGGTGGGAGAGCACCACTATGTCGTTTCTAGTGATGCTCAATGGACCTGACGTAAAATGGGGCCACACGTCTGGTTTGGAAGATACTTTCTTCCCCATCAAGTATAGAACTGCGGAAACAAATGGAATGTCATTGGTCGACCTGGGTGTTTTAAGCCCGGTGCTTATTTTGTCCACTAATACAATGTCACCAATCAAAAGTGTTTCATTCATGCTTTCAGACGACACGATAAATAATTCGAAGACAAAAATCTTTAAAAAGAAAGCCGAAAGGATTGCAAGGAAACAATATATCTTATACTTACTTTTGATTTTATTAAATAAGTGCCGCATTGTCAGTTTGCGTTAAAGCTAGCTTCAGAAAGCGCTAGATCGATAACATTCGGTGAAGTTTTCAAAAGCTCACTGGGACGTTGTGAACGATATTGAATGAAGTTCCCGTTGCGGTCTAGCAGCACATAATGTGGCAATGCGTCAACCTTGTAAGACTCGCAGACAATGCTATTTGTCCAACCTTCTGCTAGCAAATTGATTCCTTTCAATTTATATTTTTCAACATTTTGTTTCCAAACTGAAGGGCTAGAGTCTACACAGATGTTTATGAAAACGATGTCTTTAGCGGCGTATTTGCTATGGAGGGCGTGAGAACTTTCTCTTATCTCGTTAATGCATGGAGCGCATGAGGCCCCCCAAAAATCTATATAAACAAGTTTCCCACGCACCTGTGATAGATTGAACATTTTCCCATTTATATCAGTTAAATCGATGGCTGGAGCCTGATGTCCCGGGCGATATTTTAAATACCCGGTGGTGAATGCCGTAAGCGTATCTCGGTAAACCTTTGTTTGACAAATTTTGAGAAATTCCTTGTTGACTTCGCCCGCTACCTCATTGGAACCATATTGATACGCTAAGATCAGATTATATGTTATAAACCAGTCGCGTATTGGCACAAGGTCAAAATTGATTAGGCCATAATAATAATCCATCCAGATTCTGGGCATATCAAGAAGATTATTGCCTTCTGAATAGAATTTAGTTTTGGTGTAAGCCGGTCTTATCTCAATCTCCTGGCCATTTTGATATATTGAGCTTTTCTCCTTGATGATTTTGGTATGGTTAAATGGCCGACTTTGCCTCCCTGCTAATAATAGATATGTCCGGTATTCTGGAATTTGATAAAATAACTTAGTATTGAGTGTTTCTGGAAGTCCGGCATTGACAAAGTTTTTATTTAAAAAGAGAATCTGGGGCTGACTCAGGCCGATTTGGCTCAGAGTGAGCGAGTCGGAACCTAGGTTGAATTTAGGATACATCCCATTTCTAATTAGTAAAGCAGTGTAATCAAAATAGATTGCGGTCCCCAGCTTGACCTTCTCCTCGTCAGTGAAATTTGCATCCAATAAGATCTTCATCTTTTTATTATATGATAGGTTGATCAAATTGAAGAGGTCTACAAAATTCCCTTGTGAGCTCTTTATTGATTTGCTAAAAATTTCCAAGTCCAACTTACGAAGGCTTCTCACGCTATTCATGTAAAACTGTAAATCGCGATTAAGATTTGGATTTGGACTTGTAAGGTGTAACCTGCCTTCATTTTGTTTGGATGTATGAGTTGATACTAGTACGGTGTCTCCCGGAGTAACATGTATAGTGAAGGTTTCATCTGCCAAAGAGAACATAAGATTTTGCTCACCCTGAATATTAACATTCGCTGCAAAATCCCCTGCACTATTCAACTCAACTTTTTCAGTTTCCGAGTCAAAGAACGTTGTCTTACTAAATGACCAGATTTTGTTTTTAAATGCAGGTATAGTGCCTTTAACGACAACATTGCCCATGTCATGCACTTGCGATAGGCCCTGGAAACTAGCAAATATAAATAGGGCGATTAAAGAGGATTTCATAAACCTTATTATTTGAAGTATAATTTAAAATGACGGATGTCATTCGTTATAGAATCGGAATTTTTCCATAGAGGTATTCGGCTGTATGTATAAAAACCGAGGTAAAAGACATATAGACAACATACCAATGTGATTGCATACCTTACGTATTGGTCTGCCTTTGAAAATAAAGTATAGACGAAATGACAAGCAATGTAAATGATTCCTACAGACGCAACGTAAGAATAGCGATCTGCAACAATTGCAACGCGAGATATCGGGATTATGTGAATTGCTGGTAAAATACTGGTAAAAAAAAATAATCCACCAAAGAGATATCTTGGTTTCAAAGCTTTTCTCACAAAAAAAGCTATAGCAGTAAGCAAAGCAATTGGATAGATCAAAAGTTCTACTGGCATATTTTGGTTTGCTTTGTTCGGAAAGTTATATACCCGAGCTAAATCGCTAGGGAAAATAGTTTGTTTAACGTAGAATAATACTGAGTATGCTCCATAGCAAACGCGGTCAATAAATGGATTCATAGCATTTTTACTCATTATGCCCTGCTCATTCGCGCTTTGAGAGTTAATTGTTATTATAGCAAAGATGAGAGACGTAACAAAAAAGGGAAGCACCGCCACTACAGACTTTTGAGTAATCCTTTTTGCTTTTAAATACTCGAGTGTGAGAAGCACCAATGGGAAGGTGACAGCCTGCTCTTTTGCAAGAAAAGACAGAACAAAGCAAGCAAATGCAAATGGATACCAAAGTCGATTTTTAGTCGATAAATATTGCAAATAGGAAAGTAAACCAATAAAGAAAAATAAAGCGTAAAGAAGTACCTTGGATGCTGAGATCCAAGCAACTGGTTCTATGAAAAGCGGATGCAATGCGAATATGAGTGTACATAACAATCCGATACAAGAAGCCGCCTGCAATGACTCTTCGAAAATTAAACGTTCAATTCTGCGAATAAAAACATAAACAAGTACAACGTTAAATAAATGAATGACTAAACCAGCGCTATGGAAGATCTTAGCATTATAGCCATTTATCGAATATAAAGTGGTGTAATAGAATTGATTAATTGGGGAGTATTGCCCATGATAATACTCACTAACAATACTTTTTATATTCGAAGAAGCAAAACCTTCCTCTGTATACCAATTAAATACGACCCAATGATCATCCCAGTGCTTCTGGAAATCCAATGTTACAACTCCCTGAAAGCATAAGAAGCTAGCGGTAGTGATTATAATTAGGAAGAGAAATGCAATGTAGTTGACACGGGGAATGGTACTACCATTATCATTCATCAGATTAGGCATAGGAAAAAAATAGTTAGGCAAAAACTGCGCGGATGCAAAATTCTAGCTCGGGAGATGTGACTCATCTCATTCAACTAAACTTGCATGACTAGTCTCAGCAAGTTTGAATGCTATTGACAGCTAAAATTATACAGATGTGGAGGCAGGCTTCTTACATATGTTAGTTTGCGAAGACTGAAAGGAACTATCTGAATCACACCTATAACATATGCAACACTGATTTGCAATGCGGAGAGGAGAGTGGTAGATCGCTTTTTTAAGTTAAATAGTAAAAACCAGCCAAAAGTTTTAGTCAAACTAAAGCAATAGGGGGAGATTGATGATGAAAGCATTGATTTAAATTTGCGCTCAAAGTACAGACTTGGTAAGTATAAAACAAGTTAATTTTAAACTTTATTGTGCATCGGCTATTTTCTTGTTGACGCAATGCTAATAGCAAGACCTTACATCTTCCAAAGCTAAGAAGTTCCGGCAGAAAATTTATGCTAGTTATTTGTATGCTGAAATTTTTGTTGAATAGAGGGACGTAATAAAAATTAGGTTATCAACTATATATATACTTCGTTTAATCTTGTTAATCCGTTTTCGGCAATAAAATCAGCTGAAATCTTGGGCTTTCATAAATTTCGGTAAACGTAACATGAGGCTCATTTATAGCAACTATATTTAAGCTAAATCAGATGCAGAAAAAATCGTATATTTAAACATCATTTGATATTTTTTGAACCCCGTTCGAAGTGTGAGTCCTGAGTGAGTTAAGTGAGAATTTAGATGTAAAAGCCTCATTTTAAGTACGATATGATCTAGGTTCGAGTCCCGTCCATTCCGCAACAAAAGCCTTAACTTTAAAAAGTTGAGGCTTTTTTGTTTTTGGGTATTTTAGAAAAATCAGAAAGAAATTTTCGCAGGTAGAGGTAATCCCAGTTCAGACACTAAGAAATCGCCTGATAGGAAAAGTCGAAAAATCGCGATCAATCACATCCGTGTTTGAAGACCACAATAAGCGTATGCGTAGCTTGGTTGGCCAGGATTTTGAAAAGAGTACACTTCAAAAATACGAGACCTGTCTGATGCACCTTAGAGATTTCCTACTATGGAAATACAAAGCGAAAGACCTGGCCGTAAAACAAATCACCTTTGAGTTGCTGAATGATTTCGACTATTACCTGCGGAGCATTCGCAAATGCGGAAACAACTCTGCCATCAAGTATTTTAAGAACTTCGGAAAGATTATTCGGTTGTGTATTGGCAATGGATGGCTAATTGTCAATTCTTATATTAACTATAAACCGAAAACAACGCGGGTTAACCGTATCGCCCTCTCGAATGAGGAACTGGCACGCATAACAAACAAACAATTTGCTGTAAGCCGTCTAAATGGCGTTAAGGATATGTTTTTGTTCTGCTGTTACACTGGATTGGCTTATGTCGACGTTCGAAAGCTAAAACGTTCAGAATTGATAATAGGCGTTGATGGGGAATTGTGGATCATGACCAGTCGGCAGGAGGTATGGTCAAATCATATTGTTTAGACGAATACAATCAAATTTCCGTGGTGATGACAGCAAGCTTAAAACTGATTGATTCGGCTTAGTTATCAGGAATTAGCCTTTGAAGCTAATTTTAAAGAGCTGCTTTCCAGCTACGAACAATAGACTGTTCCAAATTTAGGTGGCGCGATACTGATTTACGAATTGAATACATTTACATTCTCTATGTGCCTTCAAAAAGGTTAATCCAACCAACGAACCAAATTGTTTCGATAGTCAGCAGCCTGCAAAGCTTACAATTTACGTGCAACAACCGAATCGAAACATCGGGATACGACTGGCCAAAATGCGGTTGGCACGCTTTCATTGGTATTATTTAAGGCGGTGTCGCTCTCAGGGTAAGCTTCTATCCGAATTTGCACTTTGCAGCAGTGGCTAAGCCCCAACCAAGCGAAATACATGATAATAGTGGAGAACTATATCATGTTTTTGTATTTTAATGCTTGCTAATGAGGTGGTTAGTGCTCTTTCAACTTGTCTTAAAATTTTCATTTTATTTATACTTTGAGTTCATACATTTGGCTGACCTAGGCCAGGACATTAGAAGGATGACGTTGTCAGCTGGTGTGGTTCGATAAGCCGGAACCGGGCATGCTGTAGCCAAGAGCGGCACGAGTCAATAAGAAAACCAAATCATATGATTAATGGCATACTTTTATTTTGGGCTTTATGCTTCGTTGGACTGTCAGTTGAAGACGATTCTATCAGTGTTTATACTGAAACTGCTCAAGCTAATCCTCCCTTGCAAATCATCAGATTAGACCGTAAAGAATATGTTCTAAATAAATCTGTACCTATAGATTCGATTGTCAAAAAGGAGTGGGTTGAGGATGTACTGATTGTAAAAAAGATAGAAACAACCAAATATCGCAAAGATCCTCAATCGAAATTTGGAGTGCTGGTGTTTCTCATCAAAAAAACAAATCGGGGAGTGGTACTTAGAAGAATACGGGAGTATGGGTTACAAAGATTTCCAGAATAGCATTTACGCAATCGATCGTGAAAATTGCAGCTACGCTATTTGTGTACTGTAGAGACCGTTTACTGGATGATTTGTCTACAGGTTCGCGAATACGTGCTTGGAATTAGCAGGTCGGAAACGCGCAGAGAAGCCATTAATGCCGAGAGGTGGAGGACAACAGATCTGGCTTTAGCGAAACTCAAGAAAAGAAATCTTAACTGTCGATGAGGTTGCACTCCTGTTAAACTGATGCTTACCCCTCCCAAAAATGGGACTGTTTGAGTGACGAAAAAACGTAACTTTAATCTTTCTCGTTAACTCGGGATCTGTGGAAATGTTGAAAAAATGTTCTCTGTAAACCATAGCTAAGGTAAACCGTTAATAAACAGTGGCGTTTAAAATTTACACAGTTACATTGTATGTTATGGGAATCAAACCAGGGCCTAAGAGGATTGCAAAATCTACGGGCAAACCGGACAAGCGTCAGCGAGATAACAAGAATACACCAGGTAATACACCTTCATTGAAGCCTCATATTCATAAAAAAGGTAGCTAGCATTTTATCGGCCTTTAGCTGGGATCGGGATAGGTGTCCAATGCCTATACGATGAGCAGAGCTCCAAACTAGCTGATAACTACCTTCCTTCTTTATCGTTGAGAGTGCCTGATAGTAAAACATTCGTTTTAAAGACCGTTTGATTTGAATGTGTGCATCATGCTTTAGAACGAGTTTATCGGGCCATTCAATGGTTAGCATTCCCGCTAAATTAGATTTGGTGGCAGGATAAGCATGACAGTTTAAGAAATGCTTCATAGCGTGTCTGCAAAGCTTTCGGCCCGCTGTAGTCGCGAAAAATTTCATAGATTTAGACGATGTATACCCCTTTCGAGCAGAATTTATTCACCCTCTTTGATCAGATCGCAGCTACTCGTCCGGAACACCCGGCGCTTTCATTCAACGGTCAGCAATACACTTACGGCCAATTGAACAAACGCATCGATGATATTGCTGCGTTTCTGATTAAGAATGGCTTACAACGCCAGGCAGTAGTGGGGCTAATGATGGGCCGGTCGATCGACCTTGTTGCCAGTATGATCGGCATTCTTCGCGCGGGCGGAACATATTTGCCCATTGACCCTGCCTTGCCGGCCGATCGGATCGCTTTTATGTTAAAGGATTCCGGCAGCAAGCTTTTGCTGGTCGATAGGTCGGTTGCCGGGGCAGGGGCGATTTTCGACGGACATGAATTGCAGGTTCCGGCAGGTGAGGCGCCCGCAACCGCAAACGAAATAACTTTTCCGAAACTTGAGGCTTCAGATCCGGCATACATGATTTATACCTCCGGCACGTCTGGCATGCCTAAGGGTGTGCGGGTATCGCACGGGAACCTGTTCAACTTTTTGCTGGGGATGCAGGATATCTTCAACCTCGGTGTCACCGACCGCGTATTGGCACATACCACGATTTCATTTGATATCTCCGGACTTGAACTTTACCTGCCGTTGGTTGCCGGTGCTACGGTTTATCTGCTGGACGAGGTTGAGGCCCGTGACGGGCGTGCACTAATCAAAAAGGCCATCTGTGAAAAGATAACGCTTATTCAGGCTACCCCAGCCATGTGGAAAACCTTTCTGTATGCGGGTTGGGATGACAAGCTTCCGCTGAAGGCTGTTAGTGGCGGCGAGGCCCTGCCAGCAGACCTTGCCGCAGCGCTTTTGCCCAAGGTTGACGGTCTTTGGAACATGTACGGCCCAACCGAAACAACGATCTGGTCTGCCTGTAAGCAGATCTTGCCTAACGAAAAGATCATTTCAATCGGACTTCCCATCCGGCAAACTACCTTACATGTTCTGGATGAGGACCTGAACCCTCTTCCCGCGGGTCAGACAGGCGAAATTTTTATCGGAGGAAGGGGGGTAAGCCTGGGTTACCACAACCGGCCCAAATTAAATGAGGAACGTTTCATCCATGTAAATGGTCATTCCGAATGCCTGTATAGAACTGGAGATCTTGGCTATTTTGACGAAAAAAGACAGCTTTTCTTTCAGGGCCGCGCAGACCTGCAAATAAAAGTCAATGGCTATCGCATCGAAATAGAGGAAATTGAAAGTCAGCTGCGAAAACTTGCCGATATTCAAGATGCCGTGGTTGGCAGCCGCACATCAAAATCGGGAAATAAAAAACTCGTAGCCTATGTGGTTACACAGGCAAAAGGTGTACCTGTGCAGCGTGATGAATGGAACTCGAGCCTTGCGCGTATTCTACCGGCATATATGCTGCCTGCTCAATACATTTCTGTTGAGGCATTCCCGCTAAGCCCAAGCGGGAAAATTGATCGAAAGGCTTTGGATGCGCACGTTGCTTAATTGCCTGCAGGGCGCAGATCGCGTGCAAGTTGCTTGCTAAAAAAGGTCGATCCTTCTCTATTCATGTGCGTCGGCGAATAGAAGAACTTCCGCTGCTCAGACATCATGGAATCAGAATAATCGAGGATTCTGACTTGATGTTTCTGGGCGATCTGCTTGTAAACCTGGTAGACTTTTCTCCGGTTGGGAAAATAGATGCGAACGGTCTGGTGTTCTGGTGGAATGACCATGACCACCTCGATACCCGCCCGGCGTTGTGCCTTTACAAACTTTTCAAGCATGTCTTGCAGCGCCGGTGTAATGAGTTCCTGTTTAAGGTTAAATTGTTTTGGCGCCGAAAACGTTTCAATCCATTTATAATCACGGGCCTGATAGCCTTGTATCCTCAGGTCATGAGGCTGTTTACCCAGGTACAGTTTAAGGCTTTCGCTCAGCGACTGAAGGTGGTGCCGGTATTTTAACAGGGGTAACTCCTGGTCCCAAATATTGTAGCAGTTTTTATACGGAGCAATCGAGCTTTGAATGATTTTGTCTTGCAGGTAGGGAAGAAGCTGCTGCTTATTTGGCAAGACCGCATTCAGTTGCAGGTCCTCAAACCCTAGTACAACCACGAGCAATTTAGGTGCCCGGTTGCGTGAGATCGCTACCTCGTAACGCATTTTGCAGAGGTTGAAATCTGCTCCGTCCATGCCCAGGTTGTAGGCCCGCTGTCCCAGGTTGTCCTGTAAGATCAGACTTGAAACATTCACGAAGGCCCTTGAATTACCCATTACGAGGATGCCGGCGTCGACTTTTCCATCGAAGATGTCGTTCCAAACCGTGTGCTCAGCCTCTTTTGATAACCGGAGACCGCGATCGAAAAACGTATTCATTCCGTACAATGCGGTAAGCATGATCGTTATAAAGACAAGAAGTCTAATGAAAAGTTGGCCCATTAGAATTGAAAATATACAAACGAATAAACCTGGGGTGATGAAAAAAGCATGATGCAGAGACACATGGAAAAATAGGCAAACCAGCGCACTGGCACCTTCATTTGATTCAGGCACGCCAGTAAGTCGTAGCGGCGATCGATCTGATCAAGCAATAAGCCAATAAAGACAAAGAGAAAACAGAAAAAGATATTCAGCGAGGACATATTGCCGTCGAATATTGTCTTTCCGGCTGTAAGGTAGGCTGCCAGGTCATAAAAAACACCAGTCATGCGCTGAAGGATGTACACGGCCTCGGCCACTGAACCCACCCGAAAGAAAATCCAGGTGAAGTTTAAAAAACCGAATGTCAGCATAATGCCAACTGGTTTTCGCAGCAAACTCGGCAGCGCATTGAACAAGCGTTTTCTTTTTTTTCTGGTCAGGAACTCATAGCTGCATAACAATCCGTGCAGCATTCCGAAAATAACAAAGTTCCAGGTCGAACCATGCCAGATCCCGCTGACAAGGAACGTGATGAAAAGGCTGACGATTATTCCTGCCTTGTTTTTATTTCTGAGCGCAATCATCAAGGGCTGAAAGATGTAATCATTAAGCCAGGAACTTAAAGAGATGTGCCATCTTCGCCAGAACTCGGTTACACTCGTGCTGTTGAAAGGGTAGTCAAAGTTGCGCATCAGGTCAAAGCCCAGCATTCTTGCCACCCCCCGGGCCATATCTGAGTAGCCGGAGAAATCGAAATACAGCTGAAAGGAAAAAAGAACTACTGCAATAAAGATGGCCAATGAAGTCTGTTCCTGCAAATTGCCGTATATCGGGTTGGTAAAGGCAGCTAGGTTGTCGGCAACGACAATTTTTTTGAACAAGCCGTAAAGAAATAGCCGCAGGCCCATGGTAACAGGCTGGTAGTTGAACTTCTTTGCAACATCCAGCTGAGATCTGATGCGATGGTATCTTTCAATCGGTCCGGCCACTATTTGTGGAAAAAAACAGATGAAAAATGTATAGTGGGTCGGATTGTCATCGGCCTGATGGTTTCTTCTATACACATCAATGATGTATGCAAGGGCCTGTAAGGTATAGAAGGAAATTCCTACGGGCGCCGACAGGGATTTGAGCCCGGGCAGGATGCCTACAACTGTTTCGGCCAAAGGACCCTGGAGTTCGGCTGCTACGATATTGGCATATTTAAAGAAGGCCAGGGTAAGCACAAGGACAGCTACGCCCAGGCGCAGCCACATCTTTCTTGCGCGCTCTCGGGTGCTTGCCGCGATCTTTCTGGATACGAAAAAGCTTGCCGCTGTAATGCAAGCCACAATCAGCAAGTTGGCGGCGCCGAAAAAACTGCAGTAGATCAGCGAACAAAAAACCAAAAATGCCGACTGCCATTTTACCGGTATGGCATAAAAGACCAGGAACAGCGTCCCGAAAAATGCCAGAAAAAGGGGGGATGAAAAGAACATAGCATTGATCTAGTAACCGGATTTTTCAATGATGCGATCAACCAGATCGCCTACCTTTTTTAGTTCATGGATTTCCTTGGAAGAAAAACTAACTTGAAAATGCCGTTCAATGCTAACGATCAATTGGATGTTTGTAATGGAGTCCCATTCATCGACATCAGCGGCAGTGGTGTTTTCGTTGAGGAATATATGCGGTTCTTCCAATTCTCTCCTGAAAATTTCATTAAGCTGATTGTAGATTTCTGTGCGATTCATATTGTAGAGTGTGGAAGATTGTGTAATTGATTTCCGTTGGCTAATTTCTCCTGGGGTTTAAATTCCCCGATATATTCGGGGCCTCAGAAATGGATTTGCCTATTCGCTGACATATGGGTGCCGCCAGATAGGTTTTGGGTGACATATGATAAATTTTAGGTTCAAAAAGAAAGATCCTTTTCACGATAGTAAGTCAAATAGGAGGCCAGTCGTCCGGGCCATAGCCCCGGTTCGCCGTGGCAAAATAGGGATGAGGTTAAATCAGTGGGCGGAACAATTCTGGCGAATTATCTGGAATCATATGCGTAAAATAATCAATCGGGTTACGATTTGGTTAGCAAAGGATTATTCATGCACTATCATACTGACGCAAACTCGAAAGTACGGCAGTTGATCCCATTTACTCACTTCTCGTTCTTTCACACCATTAACTATCTTGGCTGGCCAGCGATGAAGTTATCTTCGAAAACTCTCGGCTGTATAGTTCAGTGAGAAAAACCAATGAGACGGCTTTGCGACACCAATAACATCTTCCAAGATTGGTTGGCTTAGCCTCGTAAGCGTAATCGCTATAAGTAAAAGATGGGGGCAATGAAATAATGCCTGTTTTTTTGTAAAATTGAGCGTTATTAGAGCCAACCTTTAAAATACTATAGACTGAATTGAAGACTTTCGGAAAAACAATTCGACTTTTCCTAGTAGACGGAAATACAAATGGATTAATAACCGCTGAGTTGAGCAATTGGACAGGCATAGGGCTAAAGGTCCCCAGAATCAGAGTTCGTGATTACATAGACCGGCCGGAGTTTCAGAAACCCGGGGTTTACATTCTCATTGGAAAAGGGCAGAATGATGAAGACGCCTCCTATATTGGCGAGGCGGAGGTAATCGGACCTCGGTTATTACAACAGATCCAGGATAAAGAGTTTTGGAATGAGGCCATGTTTTTCGGAAGCAAGGACCGGTATCTAAATAAAGCGAGTGTTAAGTATCTGGAAAATAGAGTACACGAATTGGCAGCGTCTGCGGCGCGGTATTCAATCAATCAAAATATACCGACAAAGCCGAAACTTTCAGAAGCAGAACAGGCAGAGCTGGAGGAATTCCTATCAAATATCAAGGTGCTTGCATCGGCCCTTGGGCACAAATTATTCGAAAACCTGGAAGAAACTGTTGAAGCCACTGAAATGAAGTCGCAGGACTTTTATTGCAAAAATGGGGCAGGAGCGGAAAGTGCAGGCAAGCCATCCACTGAAGGGTTTATCATATTTAAGGGGTCGAAACTTATGGTTACCGAGCAGGCATCATTGGCAGATAGTATCCGATTAGAACGACAAAAAATGCTTTCTGAAGAAATCCTAGTTAAGTCTGGAGAGTTTTACCAGCTAACTAAAGATTATATGTTCAGTTCTTCATCCCGAGCAGCTTCGGCAACGCTTGCAAGATCGGCGAGCGGCCCATTGGAATGGAAAACGTTGGCAGGCATACAACTCAAATATTTTGAAGAGGTTCCTACGGCTGTTCGGCAACGCAACAAAATCGAAACGAAATAAAATCAGACAAATGAGTTGAGAGTTGATAGTCGGCTTATTGGTATAAACTATAATTGTATTTCCTTGTGGGAAGCGAAATGCTATTGAATCATACCTTGCAATATTTCTCCCCGCAACCCCTATATTTGCCCCACAAACTTACTATTCATTAAACCTACGCTTTCCATTCCAGTGAGAAAATTTAGTGTCCTGCTCCTGCTGGCCATTGGCATAATGCCGGCTATTGCCCAGAAAAAAGTCAATTTTGATCAATCCTTCCAACAAAAAAACAACGGCAAATCGCGCGTTGAGATTGCACCGGTAAAAGAACTGCTGCACATCATGCTGGCGATCACCAAAACGGGGCTGGACAACGACGATATGGTGAACCAAAAAGGTACCTATTACCAGGACGTGCTCAAACATTTTAAGCCTTTTGATAACGAGCCGATCATCAAAACCTTCGATTCGTTGCTGAATGTTTCCCTGTATCATTATATTTTCATCACCGGCAACGCCATGACCCATGACTTCGCCGGCACGAAGTTGAAAGCAAATCCAAATTACCTTTTTCCGGCCCAGGCTGTAGCAAAACTGACGGTCACCACCAACCCGGTAGCGACCTACAAAGACCAGATCGCCGCGTTTGCCCGGAAATCGAACTTTCAGAAATTTTATAAGCAGCATCAGGCTTATTACAAACAGCTTATCACCGAATATCACGCGGGTGCAAACCTGGACCGGCAATGGAAATGGCTGGAACAAAATTTCAAGACGCGCATCAATAATTATCTGATCCTCTGCTCGCCGCTGATCAACGGACTTAACTACACGACCAAATTTGAGGACCAGGATTTTACGCAGATCCTAATGGTGCTGCCGCCGCTGGACAATGATCCTGCGCGCACGGCCCGGCAAAACGAATTGTTTAACACCCGGGTGATGTTCACCGAGATTGACCACAATTATGTGGGCGGGCCGTCGCAGACGTACAAGAAAGACATCGACAGTGCGTTCAAAGACCGGTTGGTCTGGGTGAACGACAAAACTGACGGTACCTATGCCTATCCGAATCCGCTTAAAGTATTTGATGAGTACATGACCTACGGGGTTTTTGTGTTGTATTGCAAAGATCAATATGACGCGGCTTCGTACCAGGAGGCCCGCAAAGATGTCATCACCCTGATGGCCGACCGTGGTTTTCCAAACATGGAACGGTTTGTAACCGCCCTGGAAAATGTCCGGGCAGCTGCACCGGATCAAAAGATTGATGATCTGTATCCAAGGTTGCTGGAGCTGCTGAAACAATAGGAGAGAGGCAGGAATCGCTGGTCAGCAGTCGACAAGGTGGCGCAGCAACTTACCAAAAATATAAGTTGCAAGATGACTTACACATCTGCTTAACATCATTCTTAAAGGCGCTGCAACCAGTTCTACGGGATGTAATGCAGGATTGATTTTGAGGAGCTCAACATATGTCAGGTATAATTAATGCTGGTTAGCATCTGGACAGTCTTAGTCCCGATCGGGTATAATAAACACTTATATGCACGTTTTTAACCCGATCGGGTATAATTAAACCGAAATTTCTTATATTGTACCCGAAAGGGTATAATATGTTGTCTGAATATTTAAAGAGAAAACGAAAATCGCTAAATCTGACGCAGGGAGACCTGGCAACAAAGGCTGGCGTGGGCCTAAGGGTTGTTCGCGAAATGGAACAGGGTAAACCGACACTGAGAATGGACAAGGTTAATCAGGTGCTGATGTTATTTGGAGCAGAACTGGGCGTCGTGCCAAAAGCAAAAAACGATGAATAAGAAAGGCTTAGTTTATTTTCAGGATAGTCTTGCAGGCGTGCTTATTGAAACCGATGAGGGTTATAAATTTACGTACCACCCAAATTACCTTCAAAACCCGCAAGCGAAGCCGGTAAGTTTAACGTTACCTTTATCGCCAGGAGACTATGAAAGTAAAGTGTTGTTTCCTTTTTTCGACGGACTGATACCTGAAGGGTGGTTGCTGGACCTTGCAACTACGCACTGGAAGGTCAAAAGTAATGATAGGTTTGAATTATTGTTGTTAACATGCAGGGATTCAATCGGCGCTGTAACGGTTGTTCCCGAGATTGATTAGACCATGGCAAATTGTTGGTTTTGTTATCATGATGCGGGTACGTCGGCTTATCATCAAAAATGTTCCAGGCGATTTTTCGGAACAGATAGCGTACCCGAGTTGGAATTGAATGATAAGCTTTTAAAAAAGCTGGCGGCGCAGACTATCAATGAAAGAATCACGGTGACCGGAGTTCAGCCCAAGCTCTCTGTTACCCTTGAGAAAACAAAGGGCCAGAACCGGCTGACTATAGTTAGACTTTGGGGCGAATACATTCTTAAGCCGCAACACCCCGATTTTCCTGAAATGCCGCAAGCAGAAGACCTGACAATGCATCTTGCAAGCGTGTTTAAAATGCCGACTTGTGACCATGCTTTGCTTAAAGTATCAGACGGCAGCCTGATCTACCTGGCACGCAGATTTGACAGGGTAAAGGGTCATAAAATTCATATGGAAGATTTTTGCCAGCTTTCTGAATTTTTAACGGAAAACAAATACAAGGGCTCTTACGAAAAAATTGGGAAGTTGATTCTGAGATATTGTAGTCAAACCGGTTTTGATGCACTGACTTATTTCGAACTGGTTTTATTCTCCTTCTTGACCGGTAACAATGATATGCACCTTAAAAACTTCTCTGTTTTGTATAATGACGATGGAATCAGCTTGAGCCCGGCCTATGACTTGCTCAATGTAAATCTTATTAACCCTCATGATGATGAGGAGCTGGCTCTGACATTAAATGGAAAAAAAAAGAAAATCAGCTTATCCGATTTTGACGCCCTCGCAAGAAGCATGAATATTCCAGGAACCGCCGTTCGCAATACCTATAGAAAGTTTTCCTCAGGGAACAAAAAAGTTGCTGAGATCATTGAAGCATCGTTTTTAAGTCCGGAAAGCAAGCATCGGTATTTCGAAATCTGGAACAAAAAACAAAAATTGTTTGAAGCAAACACACCGAAGAAACCAGGCCAATAATTTTTTGAACTTATTATTCGTAATTGAAATCTCGATTGATAAAATTGAAACAGATCTTTTAACAGGCTTCCTGTTCGTTTGCCTGACTATATCATATTCTTGCGTGTGGCTTTTGGATCTTTCCATGGCTACCATGACCGTTACAGTTATCAGACTAAGTAAATCTTAAGCCTAAAAACACGATTCCCCCAATTTATCAGGCATTAGCTGCGCAAACGATTGCACGCTAACAGAAAAACTTATTTATCTGGTCTGTTCCCTGCTAAAATCAAATGCAAGGCATACCCAACCGTTACCCGATACAGTAACAACATCTGCAGGCCGCTGTCTTAGATGCATTCTGCGGCTGAACTTCCGGTCAATCACCGATTTTCATGTTAAAGCTCAAACGATCTTCCATGTTAACGCATACTAACTAAAGCCCGGCTTGCCTGAAATAGCCGGACGACGTATCCGCATCAGCCTATACTCAATCGTTTGCGTTTGATTGAGCGCGGCCTGTTCGTTTTTCTTATCATAAATTCGGTTCCGTAGTCTTTGCCGACACCGCTGATCATCCTTCCGGCAACAGACGAAGTTAATCTTCCCTACCAGCCAGTTTTTTACCGACGTAACAATACACTGCGAACCAGACTAACACCAAACAAAACGTATATGAACCAAAAACTTCAGCCAAATGACAAAGACTGACCGGAACAAAACCGTATCTCTGCGGATGCACAGACTCCAGCTGTGCTGCAGATATATATTTGCATTTTCACCCCTGCTGCTCACGTCGACAATAGTCCGGGCAAATGTAATAGAGGGTGAAAGCCGCCTTATAAAGCCAGCGGGCATGATGACCAAACCTGGCGCAGCGATCCTAATCACTTATAAAACAGATGCCGTACGCGATCGCATTACCGGTATCGTCAAAGATGCCTCCGGAACTCCCATACCCGGCGCAAGCATCACCGTTAAAGGGACGAAACGTGTTACCTCGACCGACAATGCTGGCAATTTCACCATCGAGGCCGCGAAAGGTGATGTTTTGGTGATCAGCTCGATCGGTTATACTTCCCAGGAGGTAACGGTGAGCGGCGATTCGATCGGAAACATTACGCTGAACGAAGCCGCAGAAAGCCTGGGCGAACTGGTCGTGGTTGGCTACAGCGTTCAAAGGAAAGAGAGTCTTACCGGTGCGCTGAGTACAATCCAGGGAGAGAAACTTAAGAACGTGACCTCACCAAACGTACAAAACCTGCTGGCTGGCAAGGCGCCGGGTTTGTTTGTTGCGCCGGGATCGGGCAAACCCGGTACCGCCGGATCGGTCATTATCCGCGGGCAGGCCACCCTGAACGGAACAACCAGTCCGCTGTGGGTGCTTGATGGTGTAATTGTGGGGTCAAGCCCCGGCGAGCTGAACCCGGAAGACATCGAATCGATGACGGTATTGAAAGATGCCGCCTCTACGGCCATCTACGGTTCGCAAGGTGCCAACGGGGTTATCGTGGTCACTACCAAACGTGCAAAGTCTGGCCAGATGGGTGTAGATATTTCGACAAGGAATGGCTTTACGCAGCTAACGAATGGCAATCTGCAAATGATGAACGGAACTGAATTGTATGATTATTTCGCATCGTTCGCCAATGCCAATACCATCAGCTTTCCGCGCTGGAAACCAGACCTGCGGGATAGCAATTTTGACTGGTGGGACCTCGCCACCCGCACAGGCTTCAATCAAAACCACAACATTACGCTGCAGGGCGGGTCTGAAAAACTTCAGTCTCTCCTGTCGGTAGGTTATTATGATGAGTCTGGCGCCATCAGGGGATACGACTACGAACGCTACAACTTCAGACTTAACAGCACCTACAAGCCTTTTCAATGGCTAACCGTGAAACCTGCATTGGTTGGCTCGCGCAGAAGCGTAGCCGACAGGCAGTATTCCGTAACCTCTATTTATTCAAATTTACCCTGGGACAGTCCGTATGATGCCAACGGTAACCTGGTGCCTCACCGTTCCAGTCTTTGGGTAAACACGGCCAGCACCAACTACCTGTATGATCTGCAGTGGAACAAGGGCTCGAATGTGAATTATGAAATGATGGGCAACCTGGATTTTGATATCCAAATAACCAAAAAACTGACTTTTGCTTCTGTAAACAACTATCGTTATAACAACTATGCGGCAGCCGGTTATACAGACCCCCGGTCTAACGGAGGTTTAAGCGTAAACGGCCGTGTTACCGATTACCGGTCTGAATATACCCGCCGCTATACAAACCAGTTACTGCGTTACAGCAACAATTGGGGCAAACACAACCTGAATGCATTAGGAGGATATGAGTTCAACGATTTCAGAAGTAAAACGCTCGACGTTTACGGAACAGGTATTGTTCCCGGTTTCGAAGTACTGGATGTAACTGCCAAACCCGAACGCACCAGGGGTGGCATCAGCGAATGGGCGGTTCAGTCCTTCTTATTTAACTCAAGTTACGACTTTGATGGCAGGTACCTCGCTCAGGTTTCATTGCGCAGGGATGGTGCCTCAAACTTTGGTAAAAAGTATGGGAATTTCTTTTCCGTAAGCGCCGGATGGAACATCAGCAGGGAAGACTGGTTCAAGATCAGTCAGATCAACAATTTAAAAATCCGCGCTGCTTATGGTTCTGTAGGAAACAGGCCGGCAAGTTTGTATCCGCAGTATAACCTATACGCAGTTAACCCTGCAGCAGGGTACAATGGCATTCCGGGACTGCTGATCAGCCAGCTGGGCAATCCGAACCTGACATGGGAGCAGACTTATACCACCGGTGTGGGCATGGACCTGACGGCATTTAACAACAGGTTGAGGTTAAATGTTGACTATTACGACAAAAGCACCGACAACATCCTGTACAATGTGCCGATCAGCGGCTTAACCGGGATCACGAGCATTTCTCAAAACATTGGCAAAATGAGTAACAAGGGCTTTGAACTGGCACTTGGCGGAGATATCATTAAAACGCGTGATCTGGTCTGGAGCCTGGACATAAACCTTGGCCATAACCGGAACAAACTAACCGATATCTACAAAACCAGAAATCCGGACGGAAGTTATACCGCTAAACCGCTGATTGTTGGCGACGGACTTGGCATAGCCGGATCGGCCAACAGGGTTTTCCAGATCGGTCTGCCAGTAGATACCTATTATATGAAAGAATGGGCAGGGGTAAATCCCGCCGATGGCAAGCCGACCTGGTACGTTGTAACAAGAGACGCCAGCGGCAACGAGACAGCCCGTACCACAACATCAGATTACTCAAAAGCAACAGATGAAAGAGTAGGCAAAGCCAATCCGGACGTCTTCGGCGGTATTACCACCTTTCTGCAATACAAAAATTTTGACCTGAATGCTGTATTCGGCTACTCAATCGGGGGCAGGGTGTACAACTACTCGCGCCAGGAGTATGATGCAGACGGTACATACACCGACAGAAACCAGATGCGGTTGATGGATGACTGGGTAAGATGGCAAAAACCTGGCGACATTGCTACCCACCCGGTTGCCAGGTACAACAACCAGGACAAGGGGAACCTGGTATCGTCCCGTTATATAGAAAGCAATGACTTTTTCAGAATGCGTTCGCTGGCACTTGGCTACAGTTTCAAGCTGGAAAAATTTAAGGCCAAAAGCTTCAGGGCTTTTATTTCGGGAGAAAACCTCTTTGTGCTCACCAAATACTCAGGTGTAGATCCGGAGATACCTGTGAGCGAAGACAGCGGCAGCGTGCTTTTCTCTACAGGTCCGTCGGTTTACCCGATGACCCGGAAGTTTATGTTTGGTGTTAACGTTTCATTTTAATTTTTGAGAAGGATGAAAAAAATAATGATCATGCTATTTGCCATCATAGCACTGGCATCATGCGAAATAGACAGGGAACCCTTTGGCTCCCTTGAATCTGACAGAATAAACAGTAATCCGGAAGAGTCGATCGACGCGCTGCTGAACGGAACGTACGCGCAGCTCAAAGCATGGTCTGACCCCATGCACCGGCTGGGAGAATATGCTGGAGATAACATCATGATCAGGGGTTCTTCTACTGATGCCTTTTACGAGTTTATCTCCTTTGCGCGTACACCAAACAATGGCAGGCTGTCTACCTTTTGGGATAGCGGTTATAAGGCAGTTGCCCAGGCATCCAATATCATCAAGATGATTCCGCAGGGTAAGAGCGCAGCCCTTGACAGTAAGCTGGGCGAATGTTTCTTTATCCGGGGCATGATGTACTTTTATCTCGTTCGTGCTTTCGGTCGCCCGTATTACCAGAGTCCTGAGACAAATCTGGGCGTACCGATCGTTAACGGCACCCCCGACAATGTGATTGACCTCAACCTGCCGGACCGGGCAACCGTCAAAGCCACCTATGAGCAGGCCATCTCAGACCTGAAAAAGGCTGAGGAATTGATATCGGTGAACAGGGGACCTATTTTTGCATCGAAAGAAGCCGCCCAGGCCTTGCTTTCGAGGGTGTACCTCTACATGAGCGGAACCTATGAAAACCCAAATGCGACGTATGCACAGTTAGCGGTAGATTACGCCACGAAGGTAGTCAGTGGTTCAGGCAGGTATAGTTTGCTGCCCCGCGCAGATTTTATGAAATACAATACCTTTATTCCTGAAAACAACAGGGAAACCATTTTCGCCATCAAACGGGTCGCCTCAGAGTTTTCGGGCTCTGACCACTACTACGGCATTGGTGGAATGTATGCCAACATAGGCGGCCAGGGCTGGGGGGAAATGTATGCCAGCGCCAAGTACATAAGCCTGCTTAACGAAACCGGCAGAAACGACTGGCGGCCGGAAAAATACAGGATTGTAGACGCAAGGGCTGCATTTATTGAGCCCACTTATTCCAAAAATGCGGCTGGCGCCTATACCGAGGTGTTCAGGTTTATTAAAGATGATGCAGGCAACACCCTGAATTACGTTCAGGCACCCATTAAAAGAAATGGAGCCACCATTACCTGCACGGAAGGTGCCGATACCTACACACTGACGCCGGTTGATGCAGGTCAGGAAATCTATTCCATCACTTACAAAAACGGAAAAACGTACACCGGCGTTATCGACTACCTGATTACGCTTAACCGTGTCTATCCGCAGTTTTATATTGTTAAAGCTTCGCGTGAAGGTGAGGATTCGCAGCTTCATTCGCCGGTAATAAGCAGGTTAGGGGAAGTCTACCTGAACAGGGCCGAAGCCTATGCCAAGTTGCAGAACTATGGACTGGCGCTGGAAGATCTGAATAAAATCCGCACACGCTCTATCGTGAACGGGGCCTATACTGTTCCGCTGACTGCGGCTACTGCCGGAAACCTGATCGATAAGGAAAGGCAACTCGAACTGGCATTTCAGGCAGAGCGCAGCTTTGATGTGTTCAGGAACGGTAAACCTTTAACACGGCTTTATCCCGGCCCGCAAAACCAGACAGCAGACGTTGCGGCCACAGATTTCAGGGTGGTGTACTACATCCCGCAGAGCGCGATTAATTCATATCCGGGCAAACTGACTCAAAACCCTACCAACTAGATTTTAAAGGTGTTCTTTGCAGGAACACCTTTTTTTATCAGAAGGTGCCAATGCTACCTGGCTGAAGGCGAATAGATTACCGCCAATGAAAATTACGAAGATGAAACGACATACTGCATTCCTGAGATACCTGATCCTGCTGATCGTATTGCTTGCCTGCAAGAACGATACGCCGCTGCAGGCGGCTGAACCCCTGCCTGTGCCTGATAGCCTTATTGCTGTAATCGGCCCGGGGGCAAATTCGTTAAATGTTGGCCTGGGCGGAAATGCCTATACTTCCGGCACAGGCGCACGGATCGATAATACGGGGTTGCACAACTGGACTTCTGTCAGCACCGTTACCAGTGTCTGGTTCAGACTTAGCCAGCCAGGAAGTCTCACCGTCGCCCTGAAGGGGAGTGTGCCATCAGGAAGCAGCAATATTAAAGTGAGCATTAACGGGACAGTTTTCAAGACAACCATTCGTAGTGCCAATGTTACCACGACCAATATTGGTACTGTCAATATAAAAAAGCCCGGTTATGTGCGTGTTGATATTCAGGGTCTAAGCAAAACCGGAGCGTATTTTGGCGATCTGTCTGACCTGGTGATCAGCGGGCCTGCGGCAGCTTCGGGTGTGCATTATGCGAATGATGTAGCAAACTATTACTGGTCCAGAAGAGGGCCATCGTGTCATCTTAAGTACCATGTTCCGGCAAACACCCAATGGTTCTACAGCGAGCTGAATGTACCCCCGGGCCAGGATAAGGTCGGTTCGTATTTCATGGCCAATGGTTTTACCGGCGGTTACTTCGGTATGCAGGTTAACTCTGCAACCGAACGGAGAATTCTTTTTTCGGTCTGGGATCCTGAGAATGGCGCTACCAGCCTGGTCAGGAAAGGTACAGACGTAACCAGCAATGGTTTCGGCGGGGAGGGTACCGGTGGCCAGTCATACCTGGTTTACAACTGGGCAGCAGGTGCCACCCATAAATTTTTGCTAAAGGCGGAGCCGTCTGCGTCAGGAACAAATTATACCGCATGGTTTTGCGCTGGGGGGAGCAGCATCTGGAAACTGGTTGCAGAATGGAAGCGGCCAAACATCAATTCTTACCTGACGGGGATGTATTCCTTTATTGAGAACTTTTATCCGGAACAGGGTTATCTCCAGCGAAGCTGCAATTATGGCAACCAATGGTACAAAACAACATTGGGAAACTGGACAGAGGTTAGCGAGGCCAGCTTTAGTTATGATGCTACCGCATCGGCTAAACAGCGTATGGATTTCCAGGGCGGTGTGAACGGCAATAGCTTTTATTTAAAGAATGGTGGATTTTTTGACGATTATACCAGCAGCGGGACTTCGTTTACAAGAACGGCCACAGGGGCGGCCCCAGCGGTTAATCTGGATAGGCTTCCGTAGAAAGGCGAGCCGACGCTGTTCATGATTGTGGTCTCACTGTTGTCCGGTAAAAATTGGCTGAATGAAATAGGATCCTTCTAACCAGTCTCGAAACAGTATTTGCCTGAGTCTTCTGAATCAAGCCCTCCTGTACTCTATGTCTGCGGGTTTTACGTACATGCGGCGGTTCTGATGACGGTTTTGCCTGATTACTTCCACTGATAGGTGCGAACCGGCCTTGTATCTTCTCACCGCAGAAAAGTATTAAAAGTCTTGCACTGTTTTAAAGAGGTCGGGAGGAACCAAGGAGGGGAACCAGCCCGGAACGGAATGGCGCATGGGTAATCCGGGCCTTTTCCCGCCGCCGTCAGACTTTTGATGCTTTTATGCAAGAAGAGATACACGCCGGAGCGTTTGTTCGTGTCTTGTATGTGGTTTTTAATGGTACGAACGCTTTCGGCTCTGCCTCAGGTTGCTTCTTTTTCGCCAAAAAGAAGGAGCCCCCGCGGCGGTGAGCGGTTCGATACCATAGCCTCACATCTATTGGAAACCAAAGAACTATACGCTTTCGTCAAACTTTCCCCGAACAACAATGATTGTGGTCTGATTGCTGTCCAGGGGGAAATTCTCAGAAAACAACAAAATCCTTCTGAACAGTTTCAAAGCAATATTTTGCCTTAGTTTTATGTACCGACGGTGGTTTTGATGAAGGTTTTGCGCCTCAGCAGGCAGAACATCAACATCAATTATAAACATGATTCCGCTCAGATTTTTTAAGCCACAAAGCGGCTAACTTTATACAAGTTAAACGCCTGCAATGAATACATTACAATTCTCTTTCAAACATCCGGTAAAGGGTAAACTGAGGTTTAGTCCGCTGTCTGAAAATATGAACGCCTGTATATGCCGGGATTTGATACCGGTGCCGGTGCCAATCTTAATGTGTCGCTGAAGGGACTTGAACCGGGTAGCTGGAAACTGACGCTTGATTGGCAACATGCAGACTGCAATTATCAGGATGTACACGTTTTTGAGATTCAGCCATCGCCGGGGG
This sequence comes from Pedobacter sp. SYP-B3415, assembly GCF_004138205.1. Lineage (GTDB taxonomy): Bacteria > Bacteroidota > Bacteroidia > Sphingobacteriales > Sphingobacteriaceae > Pedobacter. The sequence continues at coordinate 230,779 of NZ_RXNQ01000022.1, read as the reverse complement.
AACTGTACAAAACAAGCAAATATGCGGCCGCAAGTCTTTTTCATACCCGGCATTCACTGTATACAAGGAAGTGTTGATTTTTCACTGCATGCCCATTGCTGTACCGGCGATGGGATCCGCCGCAGGCGAGTCAAAATTTTTTATATCATTGCAAATCCGGGAATAACTTCCCGAGCCACTTTTATGAGCAAAATCTTATTTTTCTCTGCCAAGCCTTACGATAAGAGTTTTTTTACCGGGCATAACGAAACCCATGGCTTTGAGCTGGAATTCCTTGAAACCCACCTTGGCCCGCATATCGTAAATGCTGTAGAACAAGGAACCTTCGCGGTTTGCGTCTTTGTGAACGATAAACTTACAGCAGACGTGATCTCTGTTCTTGCCGCAAGGGGCGTGAAAGTTATCGCACTGCGTTGCGCCGGTTTTAATAATGTTGATCTTGACGCTGCCAAAGCGCTTGGTATACGCGTATGCCGGGTGCCTGCCTACTCGCCAGAAGCTGTAGCCGAACATGCCGTTGCCATGCTGCTTACCCTGAACCGCAAGACCCACAAAGCCTATAACCGGGTGCGGGAACAGAACTTTTCACTCAACGGACTGCTGGGTTTCAACCTGCATGGCCGGACTATTGGCGTAATCGGTACAGGGAAGATCGGGAAGGCCTTTTGCCGGATCATGCTTGGCTTTGGCTGCAATATTCTGGCCTATGATCTTTTTGAAGATGAAGAATTGCAGACACGGGGCGTTCATTATACCTCGTTCGAAAACGTGCTGAAAGGGGCAGATGTGCTTTCGCTGCACTGTCCGCTTACGCCAGAGAATGCGTACCTGATTAACAAACAAACGCTGGCGCTGATGAAACCAGGCAGCACGATCATAAACACCAGCCGCGGTGGCCTGATCTGCACCGTCGACATCATCGAAGCTTTGAAAAACCAGCACATCGCCTACCTCGGTATTGATGTTTATGAACAGGAAGAAAGGTTGTTTTTTAAGGATCTTTCGGGAAGTATCATTGAGGATGACGCGATCCAACGCCTGATGAGTTTCCCGAATGTGCTGGTAACCGGTCACCAGGCTTTTTTCACTGATGAGGCCTTATCGCAGATTGCGCAGATTACTTTAGAATCGGTAAGTAAGCTGGAACGCGGGGAGGAGCCTTCGGCGATGGTGATGCTGAGCTAAGGTGCGCAGGAAAAAGTGTCTTTGGGGCTGATAGAATTTTTTAACCCTCGTGGCTTTATTGTACGAAAGCGTGTTAACTGTATGGATGTAGAAATGGTGGCATTAGGCGTCTGCGCATTATCATCAGGTGTACTTATAATGCGAAAGCATAAATTTTGGAGGTATAATACCTGGCAACTACAATTTATTGACGGGTTTAATCGGTTTTTATTAGCTGCATTACTGGCTGGTATTGGTATCGCTGCAATTGTTGTTGAAGTCAAAAAATTAATTTGATAACAAATAGCTACAAACCAGACCGCCCCGGTTCGTAGGAAACATAACAGGGAAGAAGTCGATTGGCAAGCCATCACTAAAAAAAAATTAGGCGGGAACATAAGCTGCACAAGCAGATAAGTACCTTTACATCATGTCTAACAGTCAGCACATCAGAGTAGCGGTAGATGCCGTAGTATTTGGCTACACGTCTAAGGAGGGGCTTTCCGTCCTCCTAATTAAACGCAAGATCGAACCTTTTTTAGGTGCATGGGCGCTGCCGGGCGGTCTGGTAGGCAATGAAGAATCACTGGAACATGCCGTTGAGAGGGAACTAAAAGAAGAAACAGGAATCACTATTAATTACCTGGAGCAACTGTATAGTTTCGGACAGCCCGGACGCGATCCGCGCAACCGGGTAATTTCAATTACGTATTATGGCCTTGTCAAACCCGAGGCTTTTGATCTCCGGGCAAGTACTGATGCCAGTGACGTAGCCTGGTTCAATATCAAAAAGTTACCTACCCTTGCTTTCGATCACGCGCAGATCGTTAACACTGCACATAGCCGGCTCAAAGGAAAAATTGTTTATGAACCTCTGGGCTTTGAGCTGCTTGAGGAAAAATTCCCTTTCTCTGAACTCGAAAAGCTGTATATGGCTGTTTTGGACCGTCCAATTGATCGCCGAAATTTCAAAAAAAAAATAAGCAAATTCGGTTTTCTTGAAGAAACAACTGAGAAACAGGAGTTAGGAGGCGCCGGCCGGCCGGGAAATCTGTTTCGATTCAACGAGGCTAAATATTTCGAATCCAAAAAGAACGGCATCAACTTCGAAATTTAAAAGTGAAAAAATAATTTGCGTATTAAATACGCTTATATATATTTGCGTATAATTAACGCAAATATATGACGACAGCCGTAATTGTAGCCCGGTTTCAGACTCCCCACCTGCACGAAGGACACCGTAGATTACTTCAGGAAGTTACTAGCAGACATAGTAAACTAGTAATCGTACTTGGTATTGGTCCGTTGAAAGGAAGCATGAGAAATCCTTATGATTATTATACGCGGGAAAAAATGATCAAAAAAGATTTCGCTGAGGCCGTCATTCTACCGCTTAATGATTATCCATGCGACAGGGAGTGGTCTCAAAACCTGGACAATTTGCTCAAGGGCGTATTTCCAAATGAAGTCTTTTGTCTTTACGGCAGCCGCGATAGTTTTATCCCTTATTATTGTGGCCGGTTTCAGACAGTGGAGTTGCCGGAACACGGCGGTTTCAGTGCCACAGAGCTTCGCAAGCAATATGCTGATAAGGTCTTTGATTCGAATGACTTCCGGGCTGGGATTCTGTATGCATACTATAACCAATACAATAAGGTATTCCCTACGGTAGACATTGCCGTTTTCAGGCATGAAAGGACCGAAATTCTACTCGGAAAAAAAACTGTCAGTAGTAAGTGGCGGCTTATAGGTGGATTCGCCGATCCTGAAGACCAAAGTTATGAACATGCAGCCAGGAGGGAATTGACCGAAGAGTGTGGCGCGATAGAAACAGGTGAGATGATTTATGAGACGTCGGCCAGAATAGACGACTGGCGTTATCGGAACGAAACTGACAAAATAATCAGCTTATTATTTAGTTGCGAGTACCTGACTGGCATGTATTCGGCTCAGGACGACCTTCTGGAACTGCAATGGTTCAAACTGAATGATCTTCCAAAAATGATGACAGCGGGTGAAACGACCGCTGAACATGCTCAGCTTCTTACGTTTCTGATCAAAAAGTACCTAAAAAACAAATAACCATGAATTCTGAAAACTTAATCCTGATGGCTGATGCATATAAATATGCGCACCATAAGTTGTACTATCCGGGAACATCGAACATCTATAGCTATCTGGAAAGCAGGGGAGGCATATTTGACGAAACGGTTTTCTTTGGGCTGCAATACTTTCTGAAAGAATACCTGGAAGGTCAGGCCTTTACGCAGGCTGATCTTGACGAAGCTGATGGCTTTTTACAACAGGTATTTGGCCGTGGCGATGTTTTTGACCGATCTAAATTTCAATACATACTGGACAGATATGATGGCCGGCTGCCGGTAAAAATCCGTGCTGTAGCGGAAGGCACGGCTGTACCAACAGGCAACGTGCTCATGACAATTGAAAATACAGATCCGCATTGTTACTGGCTGACTAATTTTCTGGAAACATTGCTTATGCAGGTATGGTATCCCTGTACAGTGGCTACGTTAAGCAGCCAAATAAAAAAAGCTGTTTGTCGCTATTATGTTGAAACCGCCACCGATAGCGCCGAAGCAGTTGTAGATTTTGTGTTGAATGATTTTGGTTTCAGGGGAGTAAGCAGTATGGAGAGCGCAGGCCTTGGTGGGGCAGCGCATCTGGTTAATTTTAGCGGAAGTGATAATCTTCAGGGCAGCCGCATGGCTATCAAATATTATCATGCACAAAAGGTCTATGGGTCAAGTATTCCGGCTACCGAACATAGCATATGTACATTGTTGGGCAAGGCGGGTGAATTGGACGTATTCAGACATGTCATCAGGACATTTCCAACGGGGACTATTGCTTGCGTATCAGACAGTTATAATATCTTCGAAGCTTGCCGGGAATACTGGGGTACCGAACTTCGCCAGGAGATCCTGAACCGGGAGGGGACACTTGTTATACGTCCTGATAGCGGCGACCCGATTATGACCCTGTTAGCTGTCTTCGATATCTTATTTAAACAGTTTGGGTTTAGCCTAAATCTAAAAGGCTACAAAGTTCTTCCACCGCAGGTCAGGGTTATACAGGGTGATGGCATTGATTATCAAACAATCATAGATATCTATGAGGCGCTTAAAGACCATCACATCAGTGCCGAAAATCTGGTACTGGGAATGGGGGGTGCCTTACTGCAGAAAGTTGATCGCGATACGCAAAAGTTTGCTTTTAAGTGCAGCAGTGCTGTCGTTAACGGGGAAACCGTATCTGTAGAAAAAAAACCTATTGAAATGGATGGCCAGGGCTGTCTTAGCGAAAGTTTTAAGAAAAGCAAGGCCGGACGTCTGAAACTCATAAAAATAGACGGCATCTTCAGCACAGTAAATGAGCTGGCGCATGTCGATTTGCCAGACCAGTTGTATACCGTATTTGAAAACGGCAGGCTGACAAATCCTGTTACATTTGAAGAAGTAAGAAAAAACGCCAATCAATTGCTATGAAAAGAATATTATTTGCTATAAAAGATTACATGGATTTAGCGGGCAAAGTAAAGGCCTGCGGCGATTTTGAAGATGGCATACTCGAAGTAAACCATTTTTCAGATGGCGAGCGTTATCAGCGTATTATTTCTGTTGTGGAGAACCGCGACGTGGTGCTCCTTGGCGGCACGGTAAGTGACGAAGCTACTTTAGAGTTATATGACCTGGCGTGCTCGTTTGTTAGTTACGGTGCTGATTCGCTGACCATTGTCATTCCATATTTTGGTTATTCAACTATGGAGCGTTCCGTACTGAGCAGGGAGGTAGTAACAGCAAAGACGAGAGCCAGGCTCTTATCCAGCATCCCAAAATCAAACAGAGGAAACAAAGTTTTGCTTTTTGACCTGCATGCAGAGGGCATTCAGTACTATTTCGAACATGATTTGTACCCGGTACACGTTTATTGCAAACAGATCGTCATGGCGGTCGCACGTCAATATGGCGGCAACGATTTTGTCATGGCAAGTGCCGATGCCGGTCGTGCTAAATGGGTAGAATCACTTGCGAATGACCTCGGCGTAAACGCTGCGTTTATTTTGAAACGACGATTGAAGGACGACAATACTGAGGTAAGCGCCGTCAATGCCGATGTAGCCGGCAGAATAGTGATCATTTATGACGATATGATCCGTTCAGGCGGCAGTATCATCAATGCTGCCAAAACGTACAAAGAAGCAGGTGCAAGCCGTATCTTAGTCATCACAACACATGGGCTTTTTGTAAATCAGGCAATTGATAAAATGCGAGCCTGCGGCGTGATTGAGAAAATTATCTGCACCGATTCGCACATCAATGCCCTGAAGTTCCATGATGATGACTTTGTGGAAATACATAGTCTCGCTAAACTGATCTCTGATGTGATCAGTTAGGTTATAGTGAGATGGTCAAAAGGTGAATACGGCCGCCTATCAAACCAACGCACAAGACCTGGTTACATCAGTGCCACCACTAAGCCTCGGGTCAAATAAAGTTTTACAATACTTTTTAAATCACCTACTTTTAGAGGTTAGAACCAACAAGCTCTCTCTAATTGACTCATCAACTATTGCAATCGGCTGAAGACCAGATTTACATGATTGCGCCTATTTGCGCAGGTGATCTATTTTTGAAAAAATCAAAATATTAATCGTTAGGTCGATAAAAAATAGGGTCTTGGTTCACCTTCGTGCATGAAAAAGCAGTCTGCTCCAATCAATAACTTCCTTTCTATAAGCGATGCGATGGCGTAAGCCGTATAAAATACGGTTAATAATAATTTTCGGTTGGAGCAGAATGATAATGCTTAATGATTGATTTCTTCTGCCATTCATACAGTCCGCCAGAATCAAAAAAACGCTGCGGGTCATTAAACCCGGCAGCGAATGATAAGCTTAAAAAACCTCTGACTTTGAAATTCCATATGTGGTGTTACCGAACAGTCCATTTGTCCGAGCGAACTGTCAACATGATCAAAGTAAGAAGCGATGTCGAATATACTTATGCCGGTAACTGGTTCAAGTCGCTAATCCTCAGGTTTCTCTCGTGGATCTGCCATCCTGACAATCCGCGGTTCAAACTTAGCAAGTACCTCCACCAACTCGTTTTGTGCAGCCATTACAGTATGAATGTCCTTATACGCCATCGGTGCCTCGTCCATATCACTACCCATCAGCGTAATGCGTTTTTCTATCAGATTAGCCTCAATCAGGGCTTTATCCAGTGTTTTAAAAGCGGCACTACGGCTCATCGCACGGCCTGCACCATGGCTGGCCGAATTAATGCTTGCGGCGTTGCCTTTGCCACGCACTAAAAAGCCGGGCGTACTCATGCTGCCGGGAATAATACCTAATATGCCTTCGCCAGCAGGTGTTGCACCTTTACGATGCACGATAACTTCGGTGCCATTGGCCAGCCGCTCTTTCCAGGCGAAGTTATGATGGTTCTCTACCAAGGCAATCGGTTTTGCCCCTAGAGCCCGGGCAATTTTATTATGTATCTCGTGGTGGTTCGCGCTGGCATATTCGCCGGCCAGGTTCATGGCTATCCAGTATTCCTGACCTTCATCTTTATCCAGATCTAGCCATGCCAGATGTTTTGCTTCGGCAGGCAATTTAGTTTTAGTCATGGCAATTTTGCTATAATGGTCGGCTACGCTACCGCCAAATCCCCGCGATCCGGAATGTGAGAGTAAAGCCAGATATCTGCCTGCAGGAATACCCGCCAGGGCACCGTCGGCAATCGTCAACTCGCCCCATTCCACAAAATGGTTGCCGGTACCGCTGGTACCTAATTGTGCGTAGGCTTTGTCTTTCAACGAGCGGATCACCTTGGTTTCGTTCCAGGTTTGGCTATCAAATAGCGAGCTGTCGAAGTGTGATTTAGTTGTGCAACCCATCCCGAAGTAAGTGTTATCTACCAAAATGTTTCTCAGCTTGACAGTTTCCGTATCGATCGCTGCAGCCGGAAGATCAAAAATACTTAGACACATCCGGCAGGCAATATCTACCCCAACAGCGAACGGAATAATGGTATTAGCAGTAGTAGCCAGCACGCCGCCGATGGGCAGCCCGTATCCTTGATGGGCATCGGGCATTAATGCGCCAGCGACTGCGATAGGTAATTGCACAGCCGTCTTCATCTGAGCGAGGGCGCCAACCTCGATATTATCCAATCCCCAGACAGGAAAATCAGCTATCTCTTCTTTAAGTTTGAAGTTGCTTCGTTCCTGCTTTACAAATTTGCCTTCCTTTCGCAGGGCAATGACCTCATCAGCCAAATTTTTGAATTTGCCCCCTTTTTTTAAGGCGTAGGGCATAGGGTCATTGATCAAAGCTTCTAAATTGGCCAATATTTCAGACCTGGACATTACTTTGTATTTAAGTAAACCGTTAGCTACGCGGCTAAATTTCACCAATATTTGCACATCGTTAATGCCTAATGCTTTCAACTCGTTGTTGCCTATTTTTTCTTTTTCCATATTTATTGTTGTCAGTTATCTATTTATAAATTCAGGCCCAACATCTTCTCTCCAAACAGAGAGAGGGACCTCTGCGAGCGCGTTCCCACTTCCGACAGTACAAAGAGAAACAGCCAGTGCGCAGTGTATTTGCGCAGAAAAAGTTAATTTTTAAATTCATCAAAAATATCTCAGAACCAATGCCTGTTAACCGAAATGCCCTGATTCGCTACCGAACTATAGACCGGTGCCTGCAAAACCGAAAAAGAAGATGGACACTGAACGATTTGATTGAAGCCTGCAGTGATGCGATTTATGAATACCAGGGAATTGACACAGGTGTGAGCCGCCGCACTGTACAGGCTGATATTGAAATGATGCGCGGTAATAAACTTGGTTACGAAGCGCCAATAATAGTAACGGATAAAAAATACTATACCTACACTGACAAGCACTACAGCATTACAAACAGTCCGCTAAATCAACAAGATATTCAGGTGTTGGGTGAAGTATCCAGCTTGCTGAAACAATTTAAAGGCTTCGGTCATTTTGCTGATGTAAACGAGATGGTCAGCAAGTTGGAAGACAAGATATATGCGCAGAGAACGCGCAGTGCACCAGTAATTGAGCTTGAGAAGAACGATAATCTGAAGGGCCTGGAGTGGATAGAAGTAATACGCAAAGCTATAGTTGCAAAACGTACGCTTTGTGTCACTTATCAATCATTTAAAGCACGTGAACCGAATACCTTCTGTTTTAGCGGATATCTGTTAAAAGAATACCGAAACCGCTGGTTTGTGCTGGGTCAATCGCACCAGCGGTATGCTCCTTTGCTCACGCTGGCATTAGACCGAATACAAACTGTTGAGGAACATGCAGACGATTACCGCGAAAATACGCAGTTGGATTTAAGCACCTACTACAATGATGTGATAGGCGTAACCAAGAATCCGAATCAGCGTGATTGTGAAGTGGTGTTCTGGATTGATAAAGCCAGTGCGCCTTATATAATTACCAAACCTCTGCATCATACGCAAAAGCTGCTGACAGAGAACGAAACGGGGAAGATTTTTAGCATACGTGTCATTCTCAATTTTGAGCTCGAGCGCGAACTACTGGGCTTCGGATCGAAGATTCGGGTATTTGGTCCGCGTATTCTGGTTAAACAGCTCAAAAAACAGCTTTGGACGGCATTGGAAGGATATAAATCCACAACAAACGACCAGGAGCCTGTAGAAATGTAATTTCATAAAGCTAATCAGAGAGAGCTAACCGCAGCACATGTATTTTTAGCTTCTGATTGTTTCAGAGATTTACGAGATTGCTCACAAATCGCTTCTCGTCAAAAATAGTCCGTCTGTGACTGGATAGCTGTTATCGAATGTGTTGTGATGTGCTTGATTAGATATCAAACCCTTCGCAGTAAACCGGCGTGCGGCAGGAAACTAAGCATCGTCATAAATAAATTATATGAAGACAAGGCCAAAACCGATGTCTGCAAATGCCAGCGAAGAGCATATCAGACAACATTACATAAATAGTTGGGGCAACAACTTTGAAATCAGAAAATGGTTGAAAGGACCCAATGTTAAATCGAACTCTCAACTTGAAATACTGGAATTTAAACCCACAGCACAACGAATGTGCTGGACTTATGCCACATGCGGGATGTCATCAGCAACCCAAAACACGCCGGTAGAATTGCATATGTTTTCAGAGACAAGGGATGAAGGTATTATAGAATTGCTGACTGCCGTAAGCGATTATCACCATACCGGTTCCAACTTATCCCTGTGGCATACGGTGAATTTCGGCCAGCCCTGGCAAGGCACATCACGATGTGAATATGGTCTGATTTCTTTACCTTATCTGGATGGACCTAAGCTGGAAACGCTCAAATTTAATGCGCAGATGACGGTTAATTTTTATTGGTTGATTCCAATTACAGCAGCCGAAAGGGAATATAAAATAAAAAATGGAGTTGATGCGCTTGAGGAACAATTTGAAAAATCCAACTTCAATTACTTAAATCCCGACAGGCAAAGCGTAGTTTAATTGTCTGACGATTGTCGTACTATGAGCTCATCTTATATTTTCTGCCTTGCAACAATTTGCTCGATCTCAGGCAGCATTTTCTTATACACTTCCGGGTCCCAGTCTATGTTAAGCTGCCTGGCGTAGTCAGGCATGGGCAGCAGTCCCATGCGTTTCCGGTTTTTTTCAAGCTGATCGATGTTGGCAATAGGGTAGAAATAAAGCTTGCCGCTTTGTTTATCTGTAAAAGCCTGGCTGCCGAACAGTTGCTGCTTACCCTCGCGCACATTGATACGGTCTTCAAGAATGGCCAGGTTGCTCGACAGGATCTCACCTTTGTTTTCGGCTTCGCGGATCATTGGCAGGTATTTTTTCTGCGTTTCCAGATCGGCGTGCTGTATAACCAGAAATAAGGCCTGGCTGCCGATCATACCAACTTTCTGCGGACCCTGCCAGCCATGTTTTTCCAGGATAGCCAGGCACTTTGCCAGGTTCCTTTTATCTTCCTGCACCATGATGGTACGCAGGCTATCTATATGCGTCTGACTCTCTTTTTTCTGGCGGGCTTCCATATAGCGGAGGCGTGGGGCCTGGTCTGCCAGGAAAATGCTGTCCAGACTGGCTTTCAACGGCTGGTTAAACTTTGTACTGTCGATGTTGAACGAACTGACCTGGGCTTTCGCAGCAATACAAAACAAGAAAGCAGGAATGAGAAGCGTGTATTTCATGATGGTTATATAGCAGGGGCAAGATAGATAATGGTTGCTGGTGCTGCAAAATATTTAACATTTGATGGCAGGTCAGCAATCTGTTAACTTAACAATGCGTATCACTTGACCCCTGATGTTATCTGGCTATGTTTGCGATTTGGCCGGCGCTGAAATCAAAGTTCTCCCGGAGCATCCCGGCTACCTTGCCTTCGGGATTCAAGGAATGTACCTGTTTGGGCTTCACCTTGCGATAGGTGATCGATACCCGCCGGTCGCGATGTTTAACATTTCCCTCAATATTGTCTTTTTTTCGCGGAGGAATGGCATGTTTCCATTTTTTCCGTGCGTCATCCTGCATGACATAGGCGGAGCGCCGCGGAATTTCGATGTTTATTACTTCCTCATACTGCCCCTTGATAAACCGCATGATGCAGCCGCTGCCCAGGTTAACGCCGCAAATCTGGTTCTCATAATACGCCCTGTCTTTGTGTGGCTTGATGCCTTCGCCCGGTACGTATTCGTTGATAATAACCTGATCTGGCTGCAGCAGGATAATGCCGTTCTCAACCAGCTCTTCTGACAAACGGCGCATGAACGGGGGCATTTCGACGGGGAACGGCACCAAATTGTACGGCTTTTCCAGCTCATTGCGGTAACCGTAATATTGAAGCCTACGCAGGTAATCGACGAGCCAGGTCTGGCTGTCAATCTCATCGAGCAACTGCTGTTCGCGCATTTCATCAATAAAGTTTGGGTAAAGGAATAATCCGGGCAGTGCTGTTTCCATAATTGAGTAAGCTGAGGCTCCCGGCGTCGGTTTACGCCGGTGAGCAAAAGTTTGAACATCTTAGGGGGGATTTGGTTTGTGAAACGGGAAAATGCGGATCAAAATCTGTAGGCTTGTTGATTAGCTTAGACCGGTTCTGCGATAATGACCAGATAAGCGAACCTCAGGCCTGTCTGCAGGGATTCAGCAACTAAGGTTTTGCGGTAAATGCCTCGTAAGGTGAAGTTTTTCTTGAAAACTGGATTTAACCCGGAAATGAATATGTTCAATAAACAAAAGCAGTTAAATAACGTCTTGTAATACAATCATCAAAGATTCTACCTTCATTACCGTTCACAATGACCAGATTCATTCAAACCTTGCTGCTCATCCTTATTTCAACCGCCGGGGGTTATGCAAAAACGTTTCATTTAACCGCTGCCAGCGAAACCCGGCCATTCAGCCTTCAGATTAGCTGTACAACGGAAGGCAAGGGTGCTTTTGTGCAATATACCGGGCAGCGGGGATTTATCCCGTTGCGGCTTACCAGGTTTGTCAGAAGTGTTTTAAAACATTCAAACGGGCAGCCGGAAGGTTACCATTATACCTGGGCTGAGGTGTTTAATGGTAAAGTGACGGGCACATATGTTATTACCGAACAATCTGGAAAGGTGGCCGATGCCTGGTACCTGCGGAAGAAAGACGGTCGCCGGTTTAATTTGGTCGGGGACCCTAAAAATATCGCGTCGGAACGCGTAGAAAAATATCTGCTTCAGGGCGTGCTTATTACCTTTAACCCTTCGGGCGAAGCCAATCAGTTTATGTTCAGCTATCCGGATGGGCATGTTGCAAGTCCGAGGCTGCCTTCGCATGACAACCCGGATGTAACACGCGCTGCTAACATCGAGGATTACAATTTCGATGGGTATGATGACCTCGCATTCTCACTGCCTGATGCCGGCATGGGCGTTTATCGAATCTTCAACATCTGGTTATATGATCCGGCCGATAAACGATTCAAGCTGCTGGCCGAACCGACAGACACGCGCAGCAAATGTTCCTGCCTGTGCGATGTGACGGTGAATCCTAAAGAAAAACTGATCTACTCGGCCTGTCGGGGGGGGGCTCGCTGGTGGCAGGATGTATACCGGATCGACAAACAGAACCGTCTGATCTGGCTGAGATCCACAGAAATGAGATGAGCGCCATGACCTACGGGCATCATCTTTCAATCCTAAACCCCAACTGCCAGTAAATTTAATGACTGGCACAAAACTAATTTTCTAAACAAATCGCATCAACTTTCTAATAACTTTCTAATCTCGTCGTCATCTGCTTGTCAAACAGCAACGAACTGTATTCGAATCTGGTTTAAACCTATTGTGAAAAGCATGCCGGATATATATTTGTACCCGATGATCGGAATTTTCAGAGGGCGATTTTTAGTTTATTTTCTCAGCATGGCTTTGTTCATTGGCTTTGGCCTCAAGGCAGCGACGTCTATGAAGAGCAAATTCTCCTGCATTGTCAAAACCTTTGAAGGCGAACAGCCTACAGAAGAGGAGAAAAACACTAAGGATGAGAAATCCGGCCGGGGCATGAAAAAACAGCTCTTTTGTGAGCATCCTGAAATGAACCGCCTGGCCTTCAAAGAAGCCATGTCGCTCAGGCCGCATGACCGCGTTTATCTTTCTGCCGCCGTAACCAAACCCCTCATCGCCATCCCGACTGAGCCGCCCGAACTGGGCTAACATTCCCTGTTCCCTGACCGGTTGCGGCATCCATGCCGCCCGGTACCAACTATCAGTTTCTATACATCCTCATGTGTTATTATGAAGCATACGAACGATATGCCGGCGTTGAAGCCCTGGCAACGATTGGTAGGCATTCTCCACCTGGAGCGCCGAACCATCAACTATATATTTTTATACGCTATTCTGATCGGCTTGCTCGGTCTCACCCTGCCCTTAGGCACAACCGCCATTTTTAACCTGCTGAGTAACGGCGCCATGTACAGCTCAACTTATATCCTTATCGCCGTGGTACTGATCGGTATCCTGGTAGGCGGGCTGCTGCTTATCGGTCAGCTGACGCTGGTTGAACTGGTTGAGCAAAAGATCTTTGCGCGCACCTCGCTTGAATTTGCCTATCGCCTGCCGCGGATCAAGAAATCTGAACTGACAGGCGTTTTTCCGCCCGAACTGGTAAACCGGTTCTTTGATATCGTGACCATCCAGAAAGGCCTGGTCAAACTTTTGGTAGAGATTGTTGCGGCCATCGTACTGATCGTATTCAGTGCCATCCTGCTTTCCTTCTACCACCCCGTGTATATGGCTTTTGGTCTTTTTATAGTCCTTATCCTGGCTTTCATCATTGCACTGTATTACCGCGATGCGGTTAGAACCAGTATCCAGGAATCCGGTCATAAATACGAGGTGGTCGCTTTCCTCGAAGACATTGCAGGCAATCTGGATGACTTTCGCGGCAGCAAAGAAAAAAAGAAAGAAGCCATGCGACGCACAGACGATATGACCGCCGATTACCTTCGGGCCAGAAATGACCATTTTCGGGTTCTGCGCAAGTTTTTTGCCGGCTCCATCCTGATCCGGGCCGTGCTGATGGGTGCCTTGCTGTTAATGGGTTCTTATTTCGTGATTGACCGGCAGATGACCTTCGGGCAATTTGTTGCCGCCGAGGTTATTATCGTACAGATTAGCTACGCAGTCGAGAAACTGCTCACTAACATGAATACGGTATTCGACATGGTAACAAGTGCGGAAAAACTGGCCGTATTAACCGACCTTGAACTGGAAGACGGAGAGGAGGTGACCCATGGCTAGCCTGCGCAACCAGAACATTCACCGGGCCAACTGGGAAAACCTGTCAGACAAAACCAACGCTGCGCTGCTGCGGGTACATAAGGTTGTGCTGCTTAATCGCATCATGCTTATCGTCTTTATCATCTTCGTGATTATTCTTTTCCTGCCCTGGCGCCAAACCATTCCGGGCCGGGGAACGGTGACTGCGCTGCGGCCCGAAGACCGTCCGCAGACGGTACAAAACCAGATCGGCGGCCGCATAGAACGCTGGTACGTGAGCGAAGGTCAGGAAGTGAAAAAAGGCGATACGATTCTGGTCATTTCAGAGATCAATCAGTCGTATTTTGATCCGAACCTGCCACAGCGGCTTGATGAGCAGCTCAGAGCCAAAGAAGGCAGTGCAGATGCCGCCAGGCAGAAAATGCGCGCTACCCAGGCCCAGATTGCGGCGCTGAACAGTGGGCTGAAGTTTCAGCTCGTAGCTGCCGAAAACAAGGTTCAGCAGAGTATCAACTATGTAAAGAGCGACAGCGCCGACCTGGTTGCTGTTCGCCAGTTTTACAGCGTAAGCCAGGCCCGGCTGAAAAGGTACGAGCAGGGCTATAAAGATGGGCTTTTCTCTCTGACCGATATTGAGACCCGCCGCCTGAATGTACAGAATGACAACGCAAAGCTGATTGCGCAGGAAAACAAGCTGAATAGCTCCCGCCAGGCGCTGCTGAACGCGCGCATAGAGCTGGACAACATCCGTGCGAAATACCAGGAGTCGCTTGCAAAAGCGCAATCTGATATGGGGACGGCACTTTCTGGTCAGGCGTCTGCCCAGGGCGATATCGCAAAGTTACGGAATGAGATTGCCAACATTGATTTCCGTCGCGGCCTCTATGTTGTACGTGCGCCGCAAGACGGTTATGTGATCAAAGCCATGAAGGCAGGTGTAGGTGAGAATATCAAAGAAGGCGAATCAGTTGCAACGCTGCAGCCAAAAACACCGCTGGTGGCTGCCGAAATTTATGTCAACGCCATGGATGTGCCGCTGATTCTTGACAACAGCAATGTGCGTCTGCAGTTTGAAGGCTGGCCATCTGTGCAATTTTCGGGCTGGCCTTCTGTTGCTGTCGGCACCTTTGCGGGTCGCGTGTTTTCGATCGACCGTATGAGCAGCGCCAACGGAACGTACCGTGTGCTCATCCGACAGCAGTTGCCTGTGCCTGAAGGCGATGAAGCCTGGCCGGAGCAACTGCGCCAGGGTTCAGGTGTGTACGGCCGGGTGATCTTGAATTCGGTTCCCGTCTGGTATGAGATCTGGCGACAGCTAAACGGCTTTCCGCCAAGCCTGGAGAAAGAACCAAAAGTGGCTGATGACAAGTCGAAATAGGAGGAAGTTGAAAAAGAATATGAAAGGGATAAAAGCGCTTGCCAGATTGCTGTTTCTCCTGCTGATGCTTCAGGCATCCGGCAGCATGGCCCAGCAGCAGCCGGATTCGGCGCAGGTCTTTCAAATCGGAGATCTTGAAGAAATTGTGTTTCGCAACCACCCGATCATGAAACAGGCTGGTTTGCTGAGCGAGTCAGCCAGGGCCGATGTAATGCAGGCACTGGGTTATTTTGACCCCTCGTTAAAAGCAAGCTTTGGTCGCAAGGTCTTTGGAAACACGGATTATTACAACCGCTGGATGAGCGAGCTGAAAGTGCCGCTCTGGCTTGCAGGCGCCGACCTGAAAATTGGCTACGACCGAAATGTAGGCGACTATGTAAATCCTGAAACGCAGACCTCGACAGCAGGTCTGACTGGTGTAGGCCTCAGCATTCCGCTGGGCCAGGGGTTTCTGATCGATTCCAGGCGCAGTACGCTGCGCCAGGCACGGGTCATGGTGAATTATGCAGAGGCTGAGCGTGTAAAACGCATCAATGCATTGTGGTACGATATTGTGAAAGATTACTGGAACTGGTATTTCGCTTATAACCAGTATCAGCTCATCTCTGAGGGCGTTGAACTTGCCGAAACACGCTTTAAAGCGATAAGCCGGCAGACCACTCTTGGCGACAAGGCCAGTATCGATTCGGTAGAGGCGGCGATCACGGTGCAGGACCGGGTGATCCAGCTTGAAAAAATGAAGGTAGAGCTGACGAACGCGCGGCTGACGCTTTCAAATCATTTGTGGAATGACGACAACAACCCGCTCGAACTACCGGAGTTTGCACGGCCGCCGGCAATAGACCGCGTCCGCAACCGGCCGGAAAACGAGCTGCTGGATACCCTGCTGCGTTTTGCTGACGAGCAGCACCCAGAGCTGATAAAACTACGTACCAAAACCGAGCAACTGGCTATTGAACGCCGGTACCGGGCCGAATTGCTTAAACCAAAGCTGAATGTAACCGGCTCGCTTTTATCCAGCAGGACCTGGTTCAACGAATATGTTCCCAACTATTATGATTTTAATATGGGTAATTATAAAGTCGGACTCGAATTCGCTTTTCCGCTGTTTTTACGCACAGAGCGGGGAAAACTGCGCGAGGTAAAAGTGAAACAAATGGAGGTTGCCTTTGATCTCCAGCAATCGAACCGGGAGATACGGAATGCAATTGTTTCAAGTTATAACAGCCTGCAAGCTTACGACGCCCAGCTGGCCGTACAATTGCAAAGCATAGCAAATCAGCAGGTATTGCTTAATGGCGAATCGTCTAAATTCGATCTTGGTGAAAGCACACTGTTTCTCATCAACACACGCGAGTCTAAGCTGATTGATATGAAAATAAAGCGGGAAGAAATGATAGCGGGCTACCAGAAGACACTTGCAGAGCTTTATTACAAAGCGGGTACGAGGAGGTAGCCAAGTTACTGCATCAAGCCGGGGGATATGTGAAAGAATATATACAATCTATCAGCACCATACTTCAAAGGCGGTAATACCCATGGCGGCGCAATATTTTATTCAAATTGAAAAAAGCCGAACAGAGTACGACTCCTGCAAAGTTGGTAACTTTCATAAAGTTACCAACTTTAAGTTAAATTTCACATTCAAATAGGATTTAAATTTTACTTTTACTTGTTAGCAAGGCGCCTTGCCATTCCAAATGTAGTTTTGATTTTAGACACTTGTGACCAGGCAGCAGAAAAACCAAATCAACATCTCGTTGATCTGGTTTTTTTACCTCAGCGTCTGTTATGGATGCAGGAACATTCGTTATGACCTTGCAAATTTCTCCAGTTCGGCGTTGAACTTGTCCATTTCTTCCAGGAACAAAGCATGTCCGCTGTTTTCGAACCGAACGATATAAGAGTCTTTGATTCCCTTGTGAAGCTGTTCGGCAAACACAAAGTCGCACAACTTGTCTTTTACCCCGTGGAAAATGGCTACCGGAACTTTGATTTTGGCCAGCTCAGGACGCAGATCAAGATCACGCAACGCCATGATGGCATGGGTTGTTGCATAAGGCGAGGCATCCAGGCTGATGCTTTCAAGCCATCTTGACATTGGCGCTGAAATATTGGTTTCTGATGCAGGGAAGGCTTTTCCAAAGTCTTCTACCAGCTGCTGTCTGTTGGTTTGGGTGGTGTGAATCAATCCGGCCGCCGCCTCGTCAGAAGCACCGTAAGGAAATCCGTCACGTTGTTTCCAGGACGGTGCTGCCGCTGCAAATAAAGCCAGTTTGCCAACATGCGCGCCATTGTACTTAGCCATGTAATGTGTTACCACTGCTCCACCCATTGAGAAGCCACCAAGAACAGCGTTTTTTAGCTTTAATTTTTCGAAAATCACTTTGAGGTCGTCAGAGAACACGTCAAAATCATACCGGCCATAGGGACGGTCAGATTTTCCGAATCCACGTAAAGAAATACCTATTACGCGGAAACCTTTATGCGTGAGGTACTGATATTGGTACTCGTACATGGCGTTATTTAACGGCCAGCCATGTATGAGCACAACCGGCTGCCCTTCGCCAAGATCTGTTACATGTAATTTTACATTCTTTTCAACTTCGATATAAGATTCTCTTCCTGCCGAAGCCGGGCGCCGGCCGGTTTGGGCGAAACTTACCTGGTTTAACATCAGCGTGGAGAGGATTGTGATGGTTGTGATTAGTGTTTTCATTGTACTGCTTATTTTTTGTGGTTATTGATGTTTTTAAGTTGTCATTTGCTGACAGTACAAAGGTGCAGAGAAGCTAAGCCGCCGGGAATGGACATATGGCTGAGTGTCTTGCAGATTTTTCCCTGCATGGAGACAAAGCGTAGCTAAATCTGAAAGGCGCTGCGCTTTTAATAGATGATTGCGTCAAAATTGACTACAACCGAAGCTGATTGAGCTTCGTGTTAACCATAACAGTTCAGGGCAAGGAGTAAAGAAGGCCGGGCACATTAGACCAAAATGACTATTTAAAGAAGATGCATATTGCCCTCAGGAGAGTCAAGCTTACTGCCGCCTGCCGGCAAAGTCCTGTTTATAAAACGTGCTGAGCAAACCGAGACGCTGCCTGACCCGCTTGTTATCCATAGGTTCGAAGACGCGGGTTGGCGCACCCGGGCGACTGACGATAATTTTAAACGGTTGTTTAAGCACCCGCGTAAAGTGATACAATGTAACGAGCTCGGCCAGGTCTTCATGCCAGCTGGCCGTGCTGTAAAAGGAGGCAAAAGGCGTTTCCATCAGGCTGTTATAAACTTTCGGCGCATCGGCATAAGCAAAAGGCCTTCCGCCGGGACGAAAACGATTTTTATCTGCCAGGCAATCTGAGCATATCCAGTCGGGCGTTCTGATGTCTTTCCAGACGCCGGCGGTGAAACTGGTGCTAAAGTCAGTTTTTACGCGGTCTGCCGGATC
The DNA here is from genome assembly GCF_004138205.1 of Pedobacter sp. SYP-B3415. Classification (GTDB taxonomy): domain Bacteria; phylum Bacteroidota; class Bacteroidia; order Sphingobacteriales; family Sphingobacteriaceae; genus Pedobacter. The sequence goes on along the minus strand of NZ_RXNQ01000022.1, from coordinate 211,980 downwards.
CGAAATCAGACCAAGTGAGCCGTCGAGAACATGTGTGCCTTCATGCAACAGCACATATGTCATGGCACTGAGCAGGCCGGCCTGGATGGAAACGCTGTAGCCCGAACTGTCTGTTGCAAAACAGGTTTGCTCTTTTTCTGTAAGCCATTCTGAAACCGACTGATGAAGAATACCCGCCCGGAAAGTAATATGATATCGTTTTTTGCCACCCTCTTCGCCTACCGGAGAGGTTAAAGCGGTATTTGGCATGTTATCCAAGAAACTGATACTGTGAAGATGGCGGGCCAGTACGCGCTGATGCAGCGGAGGTAGCAGGGAAAAGGCTTTTGCAACGACATCCAGCTCCGCCTTGCTCATTTGGTGTGCGGTAGGCGACATCCCGGCATCACGAAAGGTTTTCAGAATAGTTACGGGCGTTGTTGTGATCCGCGAGAGAAAGTTGCTTTGCGCAGCGGAGGCATCTGCCAAAGGAGTTTCGTTAGATACGGGTTCCTGTTGGCGGCCTTTTGTGTTTTGCGCAATCGAGGTCAGGGTTGGCACAAAACAGAGGATCAGAAAAAAGCAGATGCCGTGGCGGCTGCCGAAAACTTTTAAAAATTTGACTGATACCGTATAATACATCACATTACGATTAATCGCAGTATTCATTAGCGTTATTGCCATGGTTCGCGCTTCAATTAGGCCTCATGCACGGTCGCGTGGTCTGCACCATGCTGCTGTAAATACTTAACCCTGAAGCCCGATGGCGATTCCCCGGTTTTTATGAAAAACAGCCGGCTGAAATAAGCCGGATCCTCGTAGCCCAACTCGTAGGCGATCTCTTTGGCAGACATTGCTGTATGAACAAGCAGTCTTTTCGCCTCCAGCATAATGCGGTTTTTGATCACATCATTTGGTTGAGGCAGGTTTAGTTTTTTGAAACGGTGGGTAAGTGTTTTCGCGGCAACCAGCAACATCTCTGCGTAATCGGCAACCATATGTTTCTTTTTGTAATGTGCCTCTACAAGGCGCGTAAATTGCCTGAAAGAGTCAAGGTCGGTGTTTTGCCCGGCCAGGACACCATCCATATGCTGCTGCTTCCATAATCTGGTAGATTTGATAAGCAGTTGTTTAAGGTACGTACGCAGCATTTCTTCCTGCGAAGTGTCTTTAAGTTCGAATTCATTTGTAATCTGGCTGAACAGGTAGTTGATAAACCCCGCCTCCTGCTCAGGAACAGCGGTCATTGGCATGTTATTGATGTTGTTAAACAACAGTCCATCACACGCTACTTCTTCGTCATGAAGTTGAATACAATAGAAGTCCCGGTTATAAAAGATGAAGTAGCCGGCCTGCGGGCCCAAAACTTCAATTTTCAACGTTTGGTTCGGACTGATAAAAAATAGAACCGGCCCCCCGGTTTGATAGGTGTCAAAGTCTACGCAAATACGGCATCCTTCGGGAATATACATCACCTTGATGTACGATTTGTATGTGTCAGAGTTAATGGCCTCCAGACTGCCTGCATTTACCGGCAGCATCCCTATTGTTTTGAGGCTTACTTCAAAAATATTTCGTTTCATGGGCGCTGGCTTCAAAAGATTCCGGCGGGTTTTAAATGGCCTGCCGTGATCAATTTGATTCAACTAAGATATAGAATTTGTCTATATGGTCACATCCGGGAAATAGACCGGTTACTGATGCCGCCGCATGCTCGCCCTGATTGTTTCCCGGTGCTTCATGCCCCAGTCTTTTAGTTCGAAAAGCACCCTCGCCAATGAGGCGCTGTAAGGCGTTGCCTCATAAACAATTCTGGGTGGCGTTCCTTCATAGACCTTTCTTACAATAAACTCATTTAGTTCCAGTTCTTTCAGATCCTTTGCCAGCATTTTCGGCCCAATACCCTCTAAAATCTTCTGCAGTTCGCCAAATCGTTTTGGCGACTCGCTGATCGCGAAGATAAGCGCCAGTTTCCACTTGCCGCCTAAAACATACAGGGCATCGCTGATGTGGCTAACGCTGCTGGCACAAGGCTCATCGGTATGGAAACATTGTTCTGCGGACGTACTCATCGTGTAAAGGTAGTTACTTCCCTCTAAGGTAGTGCTTCCCCGCAGGGAAGTTGCAGGTTTTCGGCTGATTACGGCGGTAACTTTGCTCAGCATACGCATAAATAACTTTTATTTCTCTATAACAAATACACATGACAACTATTCTTCATTTGATCTCAAGTCCGAGGCAGGGGGCCTCAGTAAGCCTGCAGCTGGGCAGGGCCATAGTAGAAAAACTACAGCAGCAATATCCGGACAGCCGGGTAAACGAAGTCAACCTGCTGGAAGAACCGATGCCGCACCTGGATTCATCACACCTGCAATCGTTTTTTACGCCGGCTGAGCAGCAAACGGATAATGACAGGGACGCCGTCAGCCATTCTGACAAAGCGATAGCCCAGCTGATGGCTGCTGATTTTATTGTGATCGGTGCGCCAATGTATAACTTCACCATCCATTCGTCGCTGAAAGCCTGGATCGATCATGTAGCCCGCGCCGGAAAAACATTCCGCTATAGCGAGCAGGGCGCCGAAGGTTTGGTGAAAGGTAAAAAGGTGCACCTGGCTGTAGCAACCGGAGGCGTATATTCTGAGGGTCCGTATGCCCCGTATGACTTTGCTGTTCCGTATCTCAAGAGTGTGCTTGGCTTTTTGGGCATGACCGATGTAACTGTTCACCGCGCCGAAGGCATCAACGTTCCGGGATTAAAGGAGCAGGCGCTTGAAAAAGCGATTGCCGCGGTAGCCGTTTAATTGACGATCGTTCTGAATGGGTTATCCGGGGCTTCGGCCCCTTTTACAATTTTGCCGTATTCAGGTAACAGGTGCAAGGCTGATCATAGAACGAGTGGCCAGTTAGCGTGTTGAGTTTTTGTTCATCTCTGCCAAAAGCATGTCTTCCAGTTTTTTGCCGCTGCCCGGTTCAGGGGCATTGAAATTTACAATTTTGCCCTGCTTGTCAATGATAATGAACTGCGGAATTACGTTTGCTACATATGCTTTTCGAACCTGGTCATCTTTATCGATCAACTGCAGCCATTCCGGCTTATCAGCAGCCACCGCCTTTCGCCACTCCTTTTCATCATCGCTGACAGCTACGCTCAGAAAAGCTATCCGGTCGTCTCCCTTGTATTTATTATATAACACAGCTAAATGCGGGGTTTGCACACGGCATGGGGTACACCAGCTTGCCCACAGGTCAATGAACACAACTTTGCCGTTGTAGTCGGCCAGGCTATGCGTACTGCCGGCTATGCTTTGCAGCGTGAATGCCGGTGCAGGCTGACCAACGGCCGTGCCAAGCAGTTCTGCCTGCTTTTTATCAAATTCCCGGCTAAGGTTTTTTTTCATGGCCGGATTATTCAGCGTGGCGATATACGGTTTAAAAAGCTCTTTGATTGTATTTAACCGGGCAAAGTTTTTGGTGAATAGAATTTCATTGTACATCTGGTTATGAAGAACAAAGTCTTTCACCTTACCGGTATATACCTGATTGATCTTTGCCAGACGGTAACCCGGCTTTTTTTTCAGTGTGGAGTCGCGGAGATAATCAAGTTTTAACAGGTAAGTTGTGTATTCGCTGCCGGCAACCCAGGTTTTATAATCGTTCGATGCCAGGAATTCGTCTTTGCTCATATTGGCCAGTAAACGACTGTCTATATTATCCCTGATTAATTTCTGTGCTGCATCGTAACCATATTTTTTCTGGTTAGCCAGCGTAAGCAGGTAATAGAGCTCCATAAACTGGTTATCCAACAGGACCATGTTTCTAAACCAGGCGAGATAGGGATCATGCGGCTCTGGTTTCAAAGTGCCGGAAGATTTTGCAGCTGACTTTACGTTTTTGGCCAGGTAGGGATCAAAAGCTGCATGCGCCACAGAATCAGCAAATTTCCTTTCGCGTTTTGCATAAGCAATCAATTCGGCTTCCTCCATTTCGTACCAGTCTTTACCGCGTACCCGTTGTTGAATAAGGGCGTTGCGCATGCTGCGGAACCGGTTGCTTGCCGAACCCGTTCCTGAAATTACGGTTGTCTTAAAAAGCGTCTTGAAATCGCTGGCATCACCGGTTATGGTAAGGTCGTAACCCGGGGCTACGTACAAGCCATTAATTTGCGTGCGCTTTTGCTGGATATTTACCTGCTGCGGACCCTTGATCTTGTATGTTTTCAGGTAAAACCGCCCATCTTCATCAAGCCTGATCGTATCAAGTACGCCAATACCGTTCTCATCTGTAAAACCAATATTAAGCAGTTTGTCGGGCGAATTCAGCAGCTGTCCGCGTAAAATAAGCGGTAATGTTTTTGTTGTTTGCCGGCCGGCTACCGGTATGGAAAAAAGCAGGACAGATAGGAGGAAATATAGAGTTTTCATGGAATCAGGTGTTTGATGGCCCCGGGGCCCGACCGGATGTCTATTTAAATTATGCGGCAGTTTTCCATTCGGATCTTTGAGGCGGTATACTAAGCTACGGATTTGCAACAAGATACAGGAGATCAAAAGGCGATTTAGATTGGAAAATTGTCTGGGTTGAAGGATCTTTCTGCTGCACTTTGATACTGGTCGTCAATAAATTGAGTCAGCAAATCAATTTTTCTTGCTTTAATTCGATTGCCGGCTGTCTGCTTGGCAGGATGTAATATCCGCGCTACCGACTAGGCGGCATAAACCATTTATAAACCCTAAATCATCGTTATGAAAAAATTATCTTTATCCTCTGTAAAGACATTGCTGTTCGCACTGACTATTGCCTTGTTTTTTTCGGCCTGCCGGAAGGGATCACCGTCTGCGCCTGAAGATGCAGTGAACGGAGCCGGTAAAAACCAGATGTCGCACATCAGCGCTCTGGATCTGATGAGTGGCAACCCTATCCTGCCCGTACCGACAGCCGACCCCGACATACTCTACGCCAACGGTAAATATTATATTTATCCTACTGCTACCGGTCCGAATGCGAGTCAGTTTCATGCCTATTCCTCTACCGATTTGTTAAGCTGGACGGATGAGGGAATTATCCTCGACCTTGCCAATGTAAGCTGGGCACATACCGACGGCTGGGCACCCTCGGTGGTGGCGCGAAACGGGAAGTTTTATTTTTACTATACAGCCGCAAAAAAAGTCGGCGTAGCTGTCGGCACAAGTCCGACCGGACCCTTTGTCGACAAAGGAAGTGCGCTGGCCACCGGCGACGGTACGGATCCGATTGATCCCATGGTTTTTATTGATGACGATGGTCAGGCCTGGATGTACTGGGGCAATACCACCTTTAATATTCAGCGGCTCAACAGCGACATGGTCTCTCTAACCGGCACACGCGGCCATAATAAGCCTTCGAATTATTTCGAAGCACCGTATGTTCTGAAACGCAGCGGCATCTACTACCTGATGTATTCCATTAATGATTTCAGCAGTGATGATTACCATGTGGAGTACGCCACTTCAACTAACCCGATGGGACCGTGGACGTATAAGGGGCGCATCACATCACCCATAGGGGCAATCAAAGGCCCGGGGCACCATGCTGTAATCCGCAAGCCGGGTTGTGCCGACGAGTATTTCTTTGTATACCACAGGCGTACCAGTACAAACATCCACCAGCGGCAGGTAGCTATAGACCGGATGTTTTTTGACGGTGCAGGCAACATCCTGCCGGTTAGCATTACAACCTCGGGGGTAATTAACTCGCCGGGAACAGCGGCCTGCCTGGTGCCAAATCCGGTAGCCAACGGACAATACGCTATCCGCTCAAAGGTCAATACAACTGCCGGCGGGGGTTTATATCTCGATATTCCGGGCTGTTCGAACAACAACGCTGATGTTCGGACCTGGACCAAAACAACCTGCAACGGACAAAAGTGGAACATCACTTACCAGGGAAACGGTTATTATAAGATCATTTCAGAGCAACCGAGTCATAAATCGCTCGATCTGACCAGCTGCGGAATTGACCGCGGTACAGATATCGGCGTTTTTGATGCGCTTGGAAACAACTGTCAGTTATGGCGTATCGAGGCGGCGGGCGGTGGCTGGTACCGAATCCTGGCCAGGGCGAGTAACAACGTGCTCGATATTGAAAACGGCAGCGTTACCCCGGGGGCCAATGTGCGTTCCTGGTCCTGGAATGGAGCCGATCCGCAGCTATGGAAGTTTGAAACCCCATAATTAAAAAATCGTCAACATGCGGGCTATCCGGGCGTGGCCCGCATGTTTTAGGGCAGAAAGTGCAAAATTTTGTTAAATAACTATGAAATTTACGGTCAAAGTAAACAAATCATGCGCGGCGGTTGTGATTAATGTATGCAGGAAACTATACAACCCATTACAAGCCTCCAATTGTCAGGAATTATATTAGCCGCGTTTGGCATTTTGCTTACAATCCTCGCTGTGAGACGAATCCAGCTGAGAAGAAGAATCCGTGGCCTGAGGCGTTTTGTAGGGTCGCGCCATATGATGTCGACCTTTAAACAGGAAGCCCTGCTCAGGAACATCGGTATCATCATGGCCATCTGTGGCGTGCTCATCCTGAGCGCCAGTGCTATCAGCCAGGCCGACAAAGAAGCAAAGGAAGATAAACCGGTGATGTCGGTTGTTAGAAATTAGTATTTAGTAATTCGTAGTCAGTATTTAGTAATTCGTAGTTAGTATTTAGACGGGATTGTATAACCGTGCAAGAACCTCTTGCTTCCGATTTACTTATTGCATTTCACTTAATACTTACGACTTAAAACTCACTGTTGTCCGGTAAAAATTGGCTGAATGAAATAAGATCCTTCTGAACAGTCTCAAAGCAGTATTTGCCTGAGTCTTCTGTATCAAGCCCCCCTGTATTCTATGTCTGCGGGTTTTACGTACAGCCGGCGGTTTTGATGAGGGTTTTGCCTGCTTACTGCCACTGATAGGTGCGGACCGGCCTTGTATCTTCTCGCCGCAGAAAAGTATTAAAAGTCTTGCACTGTTTTAAAGAGGTCGGGAGGAACCAAGGAGGGGAACCAGCCCGGAACGGAATGGCGCAGGGATAATCCGGGCCTTTTCCCGACGCCGTCGGACTTTTGATGCTTTTATGCAAGAAGAGATACACAGCCGGAGCGTTTGTTCGTGTCTTGTATGTGGTTTTTAATGGTACGAACGCTTTCGGCTATGCCTCAGGTTGCTTCTTTTTGGCCAAAAAGAAGGAGCCCCCGCGGCGGTGAGCGGTTCGATACCACAGTTTCACATCAATTGGAAACCAAAGAACTATTGCCTTTCGCAAAACTTTCCCCGGACAACACTGACTTAAAACTTAACACTTACCCCGTACCATCCGCTTTTTTTTTATCTTCAGTTCATGCGTTTCGTTATCATCCTCTTGCTGTGCTGCACGGCAGCCCAGGCCCAGCGAAAAACTTCATTCTACGCGAGCGGGCATTATCTTAAATTTTTCCAAAACGGTCCGAAAATAGGTCCGCAGGGCGGCCCTGGTATTGGTCTTCAAGTTGACTATAACCACAAAGCGAACATACATGTATTTGCCGAAAGCATGCTTGGTGCCGGAATTGGCGGAACTAAGGTGATGTGGGTGGGTAACGATCCGGCTCCTGTTAATCTTGGTCGCGTGTTGATATTTGGCGGGGGATTAGCGTACTCATTTGACGGGTTGGTGCGCGTGTCTGCTTCGGCTGGTTCAGCCTACCTGGACATCTATAACCGCTTCTACGTAAAACCTTCGATAGCTGCATTTATAGGTCAAAAAAAGGCAATCGGTTTGCAGGTCGCATATCTTCATACTTTTGACGGCGCAGCCGGAAGGGACATTGCATTCAGCAGTTTGCAGTTCGGCGCGATCATCAAAGTTTGGTAGCACTTCAGCCGGCGGCGACCAGGCTGATACGATTTACCAGGGCCCGCTGATTGACCGGATCATCAGCAGCAATACCGACACTTCCTTGAAAGAGCTGCGCAGATGGCGCAGTGCGAAAGTTAACTGATTTTCTACAGTGCGTTTGGAAATACCAAGCTGATCGGCTATCTCATCGTTCGACATTGACTTTTCCCGGCTTAACAGAAAGATCTCCCTGCAGCGTTTAGGCAGAAAGTCAAGATAACTGTTCAGCCTGTGGCGGATGTCTTCATATTCTGACTGATCATCAGCCTCATTTCTCACCGCATGCATATGCTGCAGGTCTGCCATATCTTCTTTATAATCAATACGGATAACTTTGGTAGCACCAATGTGTTTGTATACCCGGTACAGGGCGGCCGTTTTCAGATATGCTGAAAATGAACGAACGGTTAACCTGCTGCGGCTATTCCACAGCGTCAAAAAGATGTCGTGAACCAACTGCTCACACACAACCGGGTCTTTGAGCTGGTAATAGGCGTAACTATAGGTTTTTGACGAGTAACGGTTAAAGAGTTCTGCAAATGCGCGCTCATCATCGTGCCCGATACGTTCCCATAACTCATGGTCTGAATGCATAGAGACGAGAGGTTTATGTTTGGTTTACTCAAATCTATAAAAAAAGCAGCGAGAAAAAAATTTTTGAAATCATGTGTGTGCCAATGGTTTCAGGGTACTATATCTCTAACCAAACATAAACCATGACGAGGGAAGAATACATTCTTCTGTACGAGAAGTACGTTTCAGGCAAGTGCACGCCCGAAGAAAAACAGCGCTTTGAAGCTTATGCGGACAAAATTGACCTGGAGAACTATTCCTGGGACGAACAGCTGCTGGGTAATGAACAGGATTTCAAGACCAGGGTTTACGGCAGGCTGAGCGAAACGATCGAACAGACCTATCGCAAACGCCTGAAGCGCCAACGGCTGATGGCCGCTGCAGCTGCATTTCTGATCATGAGCCTTACTGTCTTTCTGTACCAGCAAAGCAGGCTGCCTTCAGCGCGTACCGCGGCCGGACAGGCAGCAATTAAACCAGGAACAAACACGGCCATTCTTACCCTGGCCGATGGTTCTACGGTGGTATTGGAAAAATCTGCAAATGGCATCGTAGCCAACCAGGGACAGGTCGAAATTACCAGGAACGGCAAAGGTGAAATCATCTATAATGATGACCTCAACGCTCAAGCCCCATCCGGGAACGTATACAACATAATCAGTACGCCAAAGGGGGCAGAAACGCAGCTTGTACTGGCAGACGGGACAAAGATCTGGCTCAATGCAGCTTCATCGGTCAGGTTCCCGATCGCTTTTTCGGGTGGAAAACGATTAATAGAGCTTAGTGGCGAAGCTTACCTGGAGGTAGCTGAAGATAAAACCAAACCATTCATGATCAGCGTAGGCGGAACAGAAATCGAAGTACTTGGAACAAAGTTTAATGTTAACGCTTACGCCGAAAAGCCTGCGGTGGCGACTACGCTGGTGCAGGGCTCAGTCAGGTTCAAATCGGGGAACAACGAGCGAATACTCAAACCCGGACAGCAAGGCCTTGCCCACCGCAACGGCAAACTTGATATAAAAGCCGCAGATATGACCGACGTCCTGGCCTGGAAAAATGGGCTTTTTGTTTACAACGGCGCAAACATTAAAGAGATTATGGACGATGTTTCCCGGTGGTATAACATTGATGTAGAATACACCGGACAAACGGAGAATAAAAACTTTGATGCCAAGATGAATCGCACAGACGACATCAGGGATCTGCTCAAAAACATGGAACTAACCGGTACCATCAAATTTAAAATAGAGGGAAGGAGGGTAACCGTTATGGCCAAATAACTACCAGACGCCGGTCGCCAACAAAAAACTCCGTGAGGGTCGAATCACACGGAGTTAAACGCCAGGTGATCATAATCAATCGCATAACCAATTATAAATCTAGCTGACTTTCAAATGTATAAATTTTATGTAACTCCTCGCGCGGGTTGCTCCCGTATGGCTTTTAAATTCCTGTTTATAATGAAGCTAACCTGTATCCTGCTGCTATTCACTTTTATGCATACATATGCCACCTCGTATGCACAGAAGATTAATATGAGTAAAGACAATGTGTCGCTGAAAGAAGTTTTTGACGATATCAGCAACCAGACCGAATACCGTTTTGTACTCAACTCCGAAATGCTCAAAAAAGCACATCGCGTGAGCATCAGAGTGAAAGATGCCCCGATCAAAGAGGTGTTGGACCGTTGTTTCGAAGGCCAGCCGCTCAGTTATATCATCAATAACAAAACGATCGTTGTTGTAGAGCCAAAAAAAACAATATTGCCCGCTGTGCCGGCTAGAAACACCCGAAAGGCCGACGTTCGCGGTACCGTTCGTGATTCGGCCGATGTGCTGCCTGGCGTGTCGGTCGTTATTAAGGGTACCCAGCTCGGCACGACAACAGACCAGAATGGTAAATACGTCCTCGACATTCCCAGCGGCAATAGTATCCTTACCTTTTCTATGGTTGGTTACCAAACGCAGGAAGTTCCGGTTAACGGCCGCACCATTATTGATGTGACAATGAAATCGGCCGGCAAAGACCTGGACGAGGTGGTTGTCGTTGCTTTTGGTAAACAGAAAAAAACCGACCTGGTTGGCTCGGTAACATCCATTAAGCCGGCAGACCTAAAAGTTCCGTCGAGCAACCTGACAACTGCGCTGGCCGGCAGGGCTGCGGGGGTTATCGCCTACCAGCGCAGCGGCGAGCCGGGGGCTGATAATGCAGAATTCTTTATTCGCGGGGTAACCACATTCGGCTATAAACGCGATCCCCTGATCCTCATCGATAACGTTGAGGTAACCACAACAGACCTTGCCCGCCTTCAGGCTGATGATATTGCCAGTTTTTCGATCATGAAAGATGCTACCGCTACCTCATTATATGGCAGCCGGGCGGCAAATGGCGTAATCCTGATCAGTACAAAAGAAGGCCGCACGCAAAAGGCAGCAATTGATGCCCGTATTGAAAACTCCATTTCTGCACCGACTCAAAATGTGGAACTTGCCGACCCGATCACTTACATGCGCCTGCACAATGAAGCTGTGCTTACGCGCGATCCGCTTGGCAGGCCGCCCTATTCCGAGCAAAAGATCGACAATACGATTGCCGGCGTAAATCCTTTGATGTACCCGACCACCGACTGGCGCTCTGCGTTGTTCAAAAACCACACAATGAATCAGCGCGCCAATCTGAATGTTACCGGCGGCGGGGGGGTGGCCAGGTATTATGTGGCGGGTTCCATAAACCAGGATAATGGTATCCTGAATGTGGACCAGCGCAACAATTTTAACAGCAACATCAATCTTAAGAGTTATACGCTGCGGTCGAACGTGAACGTCGATCTGGCAAAAGGCACCGAGATTACTGTACGCATGAGCGGCAACTTTGACGATTACTCCGGGCCGCTTACCGATGGGGCAGATATTTACCGGAAGGTGATGCGCACCAATCCGGTTCTCTTCCCGGCCTATTATCCGGCGGATGCCGAAAACGCACACGTGAAACACATTATGTTCGGAAATTATGATGACGGAAGCGGACAGTTCCTGCTTAACCCATATGCCGACCTGGTAAAGGGTTATAAGAACTATTCGCGGTCTATGATGTCTGCACAGTTTGAAGCCAAACAGGATCTTGGTTTTCTGACCCAGGGCCTCAGCGTTCAGTCGCTTTTAAACGTAATGCGTAACACGATGTTTGATGTGCGGCGTTCATACAGTCCGTTCTGGTACCAGGCAGGCTCTTATGACCGGGTCACAAATTCATATCGCGCCCAGCTGCTGAATGAACTGACCGGAACAGAGTACCTGGATTATAATCCCGGCGAACGGACGGTTAATTCCAAGTTCTATGTACAGGCATCATTAAACTATAACCGGATGCTGAAAGACAAGCACTCGCTCAGCGGCCTGTTTGTATTTATGCTCCGCAATGAACTGACTGGAAATGTGTCAGACCTGCAGTCATCGCTGCCTTTCAGAAACGTCGGACTGGCGGGTCGGGCGACGTATGGTTATGACAACCGTTATTATGTGGAGCTGAACTTTGGTTACAATGGCTCAGAACGTTTTTATGAAACGAATCGCTGGGGGCTTTTCCCTTCTGCAGGGCTTGCCTGGAATGTGTCAAATGAAAAATGGTGGGAACCGCTAAAAGATGTAGCAACCCGGTTCAAACTTCGTGCAACGTATGGTTTATCCGGTAATGATGCGATCGGGTCGCCGACAGACCGCTTCCTCTACCTCTCTAACGTTAACATGAATGACAGCGGACGGGGGGCTGTTTTCGGGCGTGACAACGGCAACAGTAAAAACGGTATCTCGCTTTCACGGTACGCAAATAACGATATTACCTGGGAGACGGCCAGAAAGACGAACCTGGCACTTGAGCTGGATCTCTTCCGCGATTACAGTATCCAGCTGGATGTTTTCAGGGAACAACGCAGCGGCATCCTGATGGTGCGCAATGCAACACCTGCAACAATGGGTCTGCAGGCGCGTCCGCAGGCCAATATTGGTGAAGCGGAAGGTAAGGGACTTGATTTCTCGTTCAACTACAACCACTCTTTCTCGAACGGACTATGGCTTCAGGCGATGAGCAATTTTACCTATGCCACCAGTAAATATCTGAATTACGAGGAGCCGTTTTATGACGAAGCGCCGTGGAAACGCCGTCAGAATATGCCGATCAGCCAGAACTATGGTTATATCGCCGAGCGTCTGTTCATCGATGATGAAGAAGCCCTGCGCTCACCCCGGCAGTTCGGCGAATACCGTGGTGGGGACATCAAATTTTATGATGTAAATGGCGACGGAGCGATCACGATTCTTGACGAAGTGCCGATCGGCTTTCCAACCACACCAGAAATCACCTATGGTTTTGGTTTTTCATTTGGCTATAAGGGCTTCGATTTTTCAAGTTTTTTCCAGGGACTTGCCCGCGAGTCTTTCTGGATCAACGCCAATGCAACCGCACCTTTTATAAACTATACCTATTCAGGCGAAACGCTGTCCGGGAAACCCCAGAATCAGCTCCTGCTGGCTTATGCTAATGACCATTGGTCTGAAGAAGTTCAGAATTCTTACGCATTATGGCCACGGCTTACCACAACCGATGCCGGGAATGTAAACAATACGCAGACAAGCACCTGGTTTATGCGCAATGGTGCATTTCTCAGGTTGAAACAGGTAGAGATCGGTTATACACTCCCGCAGAAGTGGACCCAGCGGTTAAACATGAAAAAGTTCCGCGTTTACGGCACCGCTACAAATTTGTTTTCGCTCAGCAGCTTCAATCTCTGGGATATCGAAATGGCAGGAAACGGTCTGGGGTACCCTGTACAGAGAGTTTTTAACCTGGGTTTATTGGCATCTTTTTAAAACGACATTATGAAACCGGCAAAAATATTATTGATCCTGATATCAATCATCCCATTTACAGCCTGCAAGAAATTTCTTGACATCACCCCTGATAACGTTGCCACGATCGACTATGCATTTCGGTTGCGCAGTACGGCAGAACGTTATCTTTTTACCTGTTACAATTATCTCCCTGCACTTGGCGCATTTGAGTCAAACGTGGCCAATACGGCCGGCGATGAGTTCTGGCTGCCCGTCAACAATACCTCGCAAGGATGGCGTATTGCCCGCGGCGGTCAGAATAAATCGAATTCATTTATGAATTACTGGCAGGGAAACAACGGCGGCAAGGACCTGTATGAAGGCATTCGCGAATGCAACGTCTTCCTTGATAATGTTGGCAAGGTCCCTGACCTGCCCGAATATGAACGTAACCGGTGGATCGCAGAGGCGAAGTTTCTGAAAGCTTATTACCATTATTACGTGTTCCGGATGTATGGCCCGATCGCCCTGATCAAAGTAAATGTTCCGGTTAATGCGGGTGCAGAGGAAGTATACCCCGTTCGGTCGCCTGTTGATGAATGTGTTAATTACATCGCAGCGCTGCTTGATGAGGCTATTCCGGATCTGCCTGAGCAGATTGACAACGAAGTGAACGAACTTGGCCGCGTTACAAAAGCGGTAGCCCTTTGCGTGAAAGCAGAGTTGCTCGTCACCGCTGCAAGTCCGCTTTTTAACGGAAATGCAGATTATACCGGGTTCAAAGATCCGGAAGGAAATACCCTTTTTAATCCTGTGGCCGACCCTCAGAAATGGGTGCGTGCCCGCGATGCAGCCAAAGCAGCACTCGATTTCTGTGAATCAAAAGGGCATAAATTGTACACGTTTAATCCGGCGTTTTTCCAGTATAAGATTTCTGATACGATCCGCGTGCAGATGAACATCCGCAACGCAGTCTGCGAAAAGTGGAACAGTGAGATCATCTGGGGGGCAACCAATAGCCTTGCCGGCTCTATCCAGAACCAGGCTACGCCGCGCGGACTTGACCCGGCACGTACGTCGAACAACCAGACGATCGGCAACATTGCGCCACCGCTCAAAATAGCGGAAATGTTTTACAGCAAGAATGGTGTTCCGCTGCGCGAAGACAAGGAATACGATTATGCCGGCAGATTTAAGCTACGCAGTGTAACCGCACCTTACAAGCGTTACCTGCAGGAGGGCTATGTAACGGCATCACTGAATTTTGACCGTGAGCCGCGTTATTACGCCGATCTTGGTTTTGACGGGGGTATCTGGTACGGCCAGGGTATCTTTGACGATGCTGCAAACATGTTTTTTGTGTCGAGTAAAAAGGGCCAACCCGCTTCTGCACAGAACGAGGCCAGTTATTCTGTGACCGGCTACTGGGCTAAAAAACTGGTAAATTTTAATAACATCATCGATGCAACGGCCTATAACGTTCAGCGTTATCCATGGCCAATGATCAGGCTGGCCAGTATTTACCTGCTGTATGCTGAGGCCGAAAATGAGGTGAACGGGCCGAACGCCAATGTGATGAAATACATTAACCTGGTGAGGGAGCGGGCCGGTCTGCTCTCGGTAGAAACCTCCTGGACCAATTATGCGCGAAACCCCGGAAAGTTTGCCAGCAAGGAAGGCATGCGCGAAATTCTGCGTACTGAACGCCTGATCGAACTGGCCTTTGAAGGACAGCGTTTCTGGGACCTGAGACGCTGGAAAGAGTCGGTGACCGAGCTTAACAAACCTATTACCGGCTGGGACCTGGTGCAGGATGATGCTGCATCGTACTACCGCGAAAAGGTCATTTTTAATCAGGCCTTTACCACGCGCGATTACCTGTGGCCAATCCCCGAAAGCGAACTGTTAAGCAACAAAAGAATGAACCAAAACCCGGGATGGTAGTATGCAAACCTCTAAAATGAAGACAAACATTATGAAAAATATCATGATCTGTTGTGGGCTGCTCTTGCTTTTTCTGGGCTGCAAAGACAGCAAAATTCAGCCCTTTGACCAGGATGATGCCGCACCTGCACCCGTAAGTAATGTCAGGGTAACAAGCTTGCCGGGTGGAGCAAGCTTTACGTACACCAGGCCGGATAATATGCTTTACGTAAAGGCGGTATATTCGATCAGACCGGGGCAGCAGCGGGAAGTGAAAGCAACTTATTATAAGAACACGATTACGATCGATGGCTTTGCCGATACGGGCGAACATGAGGTCTCCCTTTACGCGGTAAGCCGTGGTGAGAACGCCTCTGCGCCTGTTGTCGTAAAATTTAAGCCGTTAACCCCGCCTATTGTAGGCATTTTTGAGTCGCTGAAATTTGAATCAATTTTCGGCGGTGTACGCCTGCTTTTCTCAAATATTTCAGAGGCTGATATTGTGATTAACCTTCTTAGACAGGATGATCTTGGTGAATATGTAGCGGCAGAGACCTTTTATACCAAAAGAAAAGAAGGTTCGGTAAATGCCAGAGGTTTTCAGCCGCAGCGGCAAAAGTTCGGCGTGTACCTGCGTGATCGCTGGAGCAATCATTCAGACACCATGTACTTTGAAGCTACCCCGTTATTGGAGCAGTTGCTTGACAAGACAAAATTCAAGGAGCTCCGTCTGCCTACAGACACGTATGTGCAGCACATTAATGGTCCCGGTATGGCCAGCCTGTGGGACAATACCTGGAACAGCGGAACGGTGTTCCATACCAAACCCGGTACGGGCTTGCCGCAATGGTTCACATTTGACCTCGGTGAAAGCGTTGCCCTGAGTCGCTTCAAGATGTATCACCGCCTGGGCGGCGGGCAGCAAAGCAGTGACGGTGCTTATGCGGGTGGCGATCCGAAATCGTTCGAACTGTATGGAAGCAACGGGCCAAACGCCAATGGTACCTGGGAGAGCTGGGAACTGATCGGTGAGTTCGAGTCGGTTAAACCTTCCGGCTCACCGGCTGGCACCGTAACCAGCGAAGATTTTCAGTTTGCCGTCGTGAACGGAGAAGAGTTCGATGTGCCGGTAGGTACCCCGAAATACCGTTACCTGCGGTGGAAAACCAAACGGGTATGGGGTTTACTCGATCACATTTACCTGAGCGAGCTTACCTTCTGGGGTAACAAACAATAAGGATACACGCTTAAAATAGAAGTAATGAAAAAGATAATACAGATGAGAGCAGGCATGTTCAGCCTGGTGCTGGGATGTTTGTCGGCCATCTTTGCCTGCAGTAAAATGGAAGATTCTTACGTCGGCTTTATCAAAAAGGGATCAATAACCTATGTCGGTACACCTGATTCTGTAAAGGTTTACCCCGGCAACAAACGGCTCAAGATGACCTGGAGGGTGTCAGATCCCTCTGCAACCCTGGCCCGTGTCTACTGGAACAACAAAACTGACTCGATGGTTGTACCGGTTAAGTTAAGTGCGAACGCTGACGAGATGGAGGTGATGTTCAATAACATGAAAGAAGGAACCTATTCTTTCGATATTATGATGTTCGATAAAAACAACAACCGTTCTATAAACAAAAATGTGGTCGGCAAGGTGTATGGCGATAATTATGTCAATACGCTGCTTGGCCGTCCGGTTAAACAGGCTGTTTTTGAAAAAGAAAAGGTTACGATAAGCTGGGGCATTGCAGACCCGACGGCTATAGCTGCAGAAATCAATTATACCGATAAGAACGGAAAGAAACATGTTGTAAGCGTGCCACCCGATTCGATGATTACTACCCTGTTAAACTATAGCCTCACCCTGCAGGAACGGTTTGAGTATAAAACGCTCTATGCACCAGACAGCCTTTCGCTTGATGTATTTGCAACTGCACCTCAGAGCGTAAAAGTGACTGGTCCGCCGATCGAATTTGCACGTACAGGCTGGACCGCAGGGCTGGAAGATTATGACATTCCAACCAACCGCGTTCCACAGAACGTACTTGATAACAACATCAATACGATCTGGCATATGGACAAGAACAAAACGTATCCTCACCCGATCACCATTGACATGAAAGTGGTAAACACGGTCAGCGGACTTACCTACAGCCAGCGCGAACCACTTGATGGGGCTGTTAAGCTTGTCGAAATACAGGTGAGCACCGATAACCAGACCTGGAGATCGCTGGGTGCCTACACGTTCGAAAACCTTCGCGGCAAACAATACCTGGAATTGCTTGAACCTGCATCATTCCGTTACTTCCGGGTTATCGTGAGGTCTGACTATAAAAACGGCAGCGCTTCGGCACTGGCAGAATTGGGCGCGTACCGCCGTTAGCACGGGTCCAGGCTGCCACGGCATAGAAACGATAGAAAACGCAAACACAAATGATCCTTCAAGGCCTTCGCATATGCGAGGCCTTTTTTTGTGTGATCGATTCGCGTTTCCGGATTCCTTAACACAGATACAACATCACAGGCTTATCTTCGTGCAAAAAAGATCAAAATGAAAAGACGATCTGCGTTAAAAGGTCTGGGCGGTGTACTGCTGCTGCCATCGCTTTCATGGGCTGGACAAGTCGCTTCGGCAAAGAAGCCTGCCCTTCGCCTCGCCCATCTTACCGATGTACACCTGAAAAACGATTTTAACGCGCCGGCAAGATTTGCCAGGTGCCTGCAGCACGTTCAGCAGCAAAAGCCGAAAGTTGATATGATTCTGAACGGTGGAGACATCGTCTTTGATATGAATAAGGAAAGCCTGAGCGCAATCGATCAGCAATGGCTCCTGTTTGAAAAAACGATGAAGGCTGAGAACAGCCTGCCGGTTCATTACTGCCTTGGCAATCATGATATCTGGTGGCATGAGCAGGATAAAAAACAAGCTTTTTACGGGAAAAGATACACGATGGACAGGCTTGAACTTGCCAGGCCGTATTACAGCATGGTAAGAGGCGGGTGGAAAATTGTGATACTGGACAGCGTGCACCTGGATATTGATGATACCTGGTATATCGGCAAGCTCGGTGATGATCAGTTTGCCTGGCTGGAAACCGAACTGAATAATACGCCGGCCAGCATGCCGGTAATCGTAATGTCGCATATCCCGATCCTGACAGCGCTGCTTATGATCGAAGACAATATAGTTAACAAATGGCAGATGCTTGGCGGCGACATGCACACAGATACTGCGAAAATTATCAGCCTTTTTTACAAACATCCCAATGTTAAACTTTGCCTGAGCGGGCACCTGCATATGCGCGATAAGGTCATTTATAACAATGTGACGTATCTCTGCAACGGGGCTGTATCAGGCGCATGGTGGGAGGGTAACCGCCGGGAAACCGCACCAGGCTACGGGCTCATTGACCTTTATGCTGACGGAAGTTTTCAGGAAAGATATGTAAATTATTAAGGTGTCTGTTTCTACGTATGACAAACCGTATCGTTTCGCCACGCAAAAAAAAGAGTGGACACAGGGCCCACTCGTCGGAATGATATCAATTAAAAAAGCTCAATCTAAGATTAATTGTAGTTCGGGTTTTGCGTCATCTGCGGGTTAGCAAGCATCTCGGCCTGCGGGACCGGCCAGAGCATATCGCGCGAAGCGCTGGCTTTTCTTACTTCAACATTGACCGGCTGGTTGGTAGCCGGATTTATTGCCCCGAGTACCTGACCGTTCATGACCTCTTCAAATATACCCCAGCGTCTGATGTCGAAATAACGCACGCCTTCAAAAGCAAGTTCGACCCTGCGTTCCCGGCGAACCAGTTCGCGCAGTTTCTCCTGCGTGTTATAAACTGCGGTGTTCACATTTGGCATGGTTGCGCGGCTTCTGATTTCGTTGAGGTATTTCAGGACATCCGGATTGGTATGTTCACCCTGCTCAATCAGGCATTCAACGTAATTCAGTAGCACTTCTGCATAGCGGATGATCATGAAATCAAGCGTGCGCGTACCGGTTTTGTCTTTCGGATCCAGGTATTTGTTCACCCAGAAGCCCGTCGGTGTTGAGTTCTGGTCACCTAATTTATCCAGGCCTGTAGGAGCAAAGGGAAGCAGCACCACACCGGTATAATTCGTGCCGGGAAGAATGATGGAGGCAAGCATGCGCGGATCGCGGTTGTTCCGGTAATTTGGATCTTTTGCATAAATGGCCGCCGAGTCGGCGCCAAGTTCGTGAATTGTTTTGCCCTGTTTGGTTTCAAAGGCGTTTACAATTGATGCAGTTGGTGACACAATCGTTTTTCCGCCTGTACCCAGCGGAGCAAATGTTAGCCATTGGTTGCCACCGCTGGTAATTTCGCGGAAAAAAATGCGCTCGTTATTTATCTCGCCAGTGTAGAGGAACAAATCAGCATAACTTGTACGTGGTGTTGTACTGCGGCGCAGGCTGTAGATATTCATGTCTATGACCTTTTTTGCGGCGCTGCGCGCAAGCGCGTAATCTTTGCTGAAGAGCGCATACCTTGAGATCAGCGCCCAGCAGGTTGCCGCTGAAATGCGTTTCAGATCTACATTGTCAATGTATTTGTCTGGCAGATGCCCGTTGCTGGCACAGTCAGTCAGCTCACTGACCACAAAATCATAAACCTCTTTGGCCGTATTGCGCGGCATGTAGCTGTCCTGCGGTGTTGTCGATTTGGTAACAATGGTAACGCCGCCGAACAGCATAGCCAGCTCCATGTGGTAGTATGCGCGCAATGCACGTGCTTCATAAATGAAGCGGTTTTTAAGCTCTGTATCCTGAATATAAGCCCTGTCTACATTTTCCAGGAAGCGGTTTGCCCGCCTGATGTCCAGATAGTCATCGCGCCAGACGCCGGTGCCAACGCCCCAGTTTGATGACTGAATCCCCTTGACATAAATCTCATAATCGCCACGGGTGCTTTGCCGCGCAACAGCATTGTCGCTTAGCGCATCAAGAAACATCAGCTGCCGGCCCGATGAACCATCAGGAATACCGGCGTAAACCGAATTAAGCGCGTTATTTACATCTGTTTGCGTGTTCCACCAGATCTCATCGCTAATATTTGTGGGATCATCGTGCGTAAGAAACTTTTCGCAACCGGCGCTCACCAGACACACCGCGCCGAAGAGGAAGTAAAAAATCTTTTTCATGTGAGATGAATTAAAATTTGACGTTAAGACCAACGGTATACATTTTCACAATTCCATAGGTCCACTGATAACCCCGACTCTCGGGGTCAGTGATCTTGACTGATGTGAATGTAAAGGGATTCTGCGCGTTCAGGTAAGCCCTGATGCCTTCTATTCCCAACTTGCGCGCGAAATTGGTCTGAAAATTATAGCCGAGCTGAAGGAATTTGACACGCACATAGGCGCCGTTCTGAAACCAGAAATCTGAAGAAACCTTGTTGTTAGCCGGCGCAGTAGATAACCTTGGGAAGCGCGCATCGGTGCGCTGCGGTGTCCAGTAATTGTCTGCATAATAGGTTGTTGGCACGCCGCCGTCTGCGCTAAAGTCCAGCGGTTGCGCAAACATGCCATATAGCGTTGCGTCAGCTTTGCCAACTCCCTGAAACAGGGCTTCGAGATCAAAGTTTTTAAAGGCAAGGCGCAGGTTGGCGAAATAAGTTAGTTTCGGTACACCATTGCCGATCCAGCCCTGGTCGTCGGCACCAATTACGTTATCTCCATTCAGATCCAGGTAACGGATATCTCCCGGCTTTGCATTGGGCAGTACAGGCACAAGCGGCTGACCGTTCTGATCAAAATCGCTTTGTTGTAAGAGGCCGCCCGAGCGGTAACCATAAACACTGTTTATTGGCGAGCCAACCTGCGTAATGGTCGTTGCGGTAACGATAGACTGGCCCTGGAGTTTAAGTACCTCATTTTCATTATAAGTTACACCGGGTCTGACCGAGATGCTGAAGTCGCGCCCGATTTTTTCATTGTAGTTTACAGAGGCTTCCCACCCACGGTTTGACACGATACCTGCGTTTACCGGTACGGCCGACTCAAAGCCGCCTACCATAGGCAGTGCGGGACTTAAAATGATGTCGTTTGTTTGCTTGTCGTAATAGTCAAATGTGAATTCGATCTTATTGTTCGCAAACAAGCCAAGGTCGAGTCCGATATCAAACATGTTAACAGACTCCCAGGTAATATCGGGGTTTCCGTAGGTAGTCTCCACGCCTGAGCTGTTATTGATCAGTGTCTGGTAGCGGTAAAGTCCGATGTTATCATTGCCCAGCTTACCGTATGAAGCACGAAATTTAAGGTTGTTGATCAGTTTTGATTCTGCCAGGAAGGTTTCGTTATGCAGGTTCCAGCCAAGCGCAACAGAAGGAAATACGCCAAACTTTTTCCCGGGACCAAAGCGGGAGGAGCCATCGGTCCGTACCGTTCCTTCAAGCAGGTAACGGTCTTTGAATGAATAGTTCAGCTTTGCGTAGGCCGATACCATTGAAAAGACTTCGAATGCACCGCTGTTGGTTTCTTCCTGTGAGTAGCCGGCAAGCGCAAAAACCCGGTGGTTTCCTTTGTTGAGGGTATAGTCGAGCGTGCTACCCACATAATAATAGGTTGTGCGGCCCATGGTGTTTGTGCGCTGCAGGCCCCAGGTGCGCAATAGGTTGCCTGTATAGTAGTCGAAGTGATTAAAGTTTTCGCGGATGTCGCGGTTTACATCGCTGTTAAGGCGAAAACTGAATTGGCCGCGAAAATTCAGGCCTTTCAGGATTTCCCATTTCGGCTGCAGGTTAATACTTGTTTGACCTGCCTCCAGCGATCTGGTTCCACCGGCCTCTGCGTACGCCAGCGGATTCACTACGTCCAGGTACTGACCATAAAACATCCTGCCGCCCTTGTCGGGATATTTCGGTACAATGGTAGGGGGCACGCGGTACATATCTTCAAGAATCCGGTTGCCGCTGTTTTCTGAGGCGCTGGGGCGGTTTGGCTGCTGGGTGTTTCGGCGGATAGCCAGAAAATCGAGGTTAACCTGGAACTTATCACTAAGCGAAATTGTGGTGTTTGCGCGGATGTTGTAGCGCCGCATGTGGCTCAGTGGAATGATACCTTTCTGTGCGGTGTAATTGCCTGTTAAAGCGAACCTGGCGATGTTGCTACCGCCGCTCAGCGACAAGGAATTGCTGGTAATAGGTGCGGCGTCATTGATCAGCATATCCAGCCAATTGGTATTGGCAAAAGCCAGCGCCGGGTTTGCCACAGGATCCATCCCGTTACGGGTGTTATCGATCTGCTCCTGCGTAAAGGGAAGTGTGTTGGTTGGATTATTGTTAAAGCTCGCCTCGTTATACATGCGCATATAAGTCGGCGCATCAACCGTTTGCGGCAGGGCAGAGGCTTGCTGTGTGCCATAATAACCATCGTAAGTGATTGACATTTTTCCGGCCACACCGCGTTTGGTTGTAACTACGATAACGCCGTTCGCCCCGCGCGATCCGTAACTGGCCGCCGCCGCCGCATCTTTCAGTACAGTTACACTTTCAACGGTTACCGGATCGATGTGGTTCATATCCATCGGAATACCATCTACAAGTACCAGCGGGTTGGAGTTGCCAAGCGTGCCAATTCCCCTGATCTTGATGGTGGCCGCGTCGCCCCCCGGCAAACCAGAACCCTGTGTGACGTTGATACCCGTTACACCGCCCTGTAGTGACTGCGAAAGCGTGGTAATCGGTTTGCCTTCGATGTTTGACTTTACATTCAGCGTAGCCAACGAACTGGCGATGTGTTTTTTCTGTTGTTCGTTCAGGCCCACGACCACCACCTCGTTCAGGGCAGATACATTTTCCCTGAGCGATACGTTTAAACTACGGTCAGCCTTAATAACGGTGTGCTCAAAATTGAAGTAGCTGACTGCAGAGAAAACAAGCACTTCGTCCTTCTTGGCCTGAATAGTGAAATAGCCGTCTGCATCGGTTGAGGTTCCGCGTGTGGTTCCTTTTACACGGATGCTGACACCGGGCAGGGCGGCGGGCGGTTCGTGCGTGTCAAATACACGTCCGCGGAGTGTTACCAGCGTGTCCTGCATGGCAGCTAGCCGTTCTTTGGTCAGGATGAGTATCTGCCGTCCCGATATGCGGTGCGTCAGGTTGGTTTCCTTTAGTGCTTTTTGTAAAATTTCGTCAATCGTTTTGTCCTGAAGTTTAAGATTAATTTCCTTTCCATGATTCGTTCTCAAGACCTCATCATTGTACACAATGAGGTAGTTGCTTTGCTTTTGAATCTTCTGAAACAGCTCGGGAAGATTGCCTCTGTTAAGCTCAATGTTCATGCGGATCTGGGCCCTGGAACCGGCGTAGGCGCTCATTAGTCCCAGCCACATCAAAGCGGTCAATATCTTCATCATCCTGATTATTTTAGTTATGAGCGTTGGATCGGGTGCATGAGAATCATGCACATGAAGTTTTTTCATATGTTTGTTGTTCAGTTTAAATAATAGCTTGAATGGTTATTGTTTGGAGGAGATGTTGGCGCATCTCCTTTTTTTGCGTCAGTTTATCTGCGTTCCAACCTCCTTTCTTCCTCATTGTATCTATAAGGTGTTCCTTCGCATAGAAATCTGATCACATCGTCTGCGTTCTGCTGAAAATCGAGCCTTCCCGAAAAGGTTTCCTGAGACAAATCCAGCCCGTTTGTATCTACCGCCAGGTTATAATATTTCTCAATGCGTTTGATGATTCCGGCAAGTGACTCGCTTCGGAGGTTTACAAATCCCTCTTTCCATGATTCGAATTCGGCGGTTGGCACCTCAGAGATGGCAAACCGGCTTGTTTCGGGGTTGTAGTTGATCTGCTGTCCTGATACAAGTTTTTCGCTGATTTTATTGAGCCATTTACCCGCGCTGAAAGCGATGCTGCCGCGTACCAGTACTGCATAGTTTGCTTTTCCCGTTGCATCTGTACTCATGTAAAATTCGGTGCCCAGCACGCTGATGTTCATATTTTTTGCATGCACGTAGAACGGCTGCGCCGGATGATGCGTGACGTCGAAGTAACCATCGCCCTCGAGGTAAACCTCGCGGGTTTTGCCGCTGAAGCGTACAGGATAAATCAATCGCGATCCCGAGTTCAGCCACACCCTTGTGCCGTCAGGCAGGGTAACGCCTGTGCGCTGCGCCGCCCCGACCAGCAGCGTCGTAAAACCATTTCTCCTGAAAGTTTTTGAGCCAGACTTTGCCTTCGGCTCACGGTGCTTCGCGGTTCTACCCTGCACAGTCACAGAGGCACCCGCGGCTGGAACCGTAGCGTTTTCGGCCAAAGCAAACAGCTTGTCACGTTCACTATTGCTGCCGTTGAACAGGAACAGGGCACCGCAGACGATCACAAGCGCCGCTGCCGCACGAAACCAGGTGCTGCGAATGAACCGGAAGGGGGATGTTAGGGGCTTGTTTGCGGCGATCTTGTGCTGAATTTTTTTGGCCATCTCGGTCAGTTCGGCATCAGACAATGCTGTTGCTGCAGGCAGCGGCTCGAGCGCCAGGAGAATATTCCTCGCCCGATCTACTATACTTCGCTTTTCCGGATGAGCGGCAAGCCAGTTTGTCCACAGGGCATCTTCAGGTTTCCTGCTGCCCAGTACCCATTCCCTGAACGATTCGTCGTTCAGGAAATCATCGGCATCATATTCTTCATATTGATTCATCATTCGGTTAGTTAGTACCTGGTTTGCCTCGGGCAGTTAGCTGCGATTATGATATCTATTGCCGTATTTACGCCCATTGATCCGGTAGAGCTTGTCTGGTTAGATTTATGCTTTTATACAGGATACATGACCAGGCTTAAAATACCCTTCGTTTGCATAATTTTTTTCTGCCCGTAAAACTTGCTTAATAATGGCGCTGTAGATTTGCAGATAAGCGGTTAATTGGCAGGGTGCCTGACATTGCCACGGAATGATATGGCCATTCTGATTGAATGAATTATGCTATATTTACTTTCGGCTGATTATCATGGCAATGCGCTTTCGGCACTGCAATTATGAACTGACACGAATGGCTCCCGAAACGAACGACAGGATACTACAGGAACAGCGCCTCTGGGAAGGATTGCGCACTGGCGATGGAGAGGCCTTCAACGAGCTTTTCAGGAATTATGGAAAAAAGCTCTTCAGCTATGGCAGCAGGTTTTGTTCAGACCGCGACCTGCTTAAAGACTGTATTCAGGAACTATTTGTGGGGCTATGGAACAAGCGCGCGGACATACCGCTTCCTTCGTCAATAAAATGGTACCTCTTCGTGGCTTTGCGAAACCGGATTTTTCGGGAGCAAACCCGGTGGAACCGGAATAGTGCGCTTGCGGAGGAATACGATTTTGTCATTGAATATAACATCGAGGAACAAATGATTGCACACGCTGAAGATATGGAGCTAGCGCAGAAACTAAAGAGGGTGTTAGAAGGGCTGCCGCCCAGGCAGCGTGAGATCATTTATCTGCGTTATTATGAGGATCTGGACCACGACCAGATTGCAAGCCTGATGGAAATCAATAAGCAGTCAGTGCATAATTTGCTTCAGAAAGCATACAAGAGCATCAGGCTTGACTGGGTGCCGTTGATAACATTGCTATGCAAAATATCGTATGCTGGCGGGAACTGACGAATAGTTAAATTTTCTTTTTAGTTTATTTTGTAACTTAAAGTTGGTAACTTTGGGAAAGTTACCAACTTTGCAGGAGTCGCAATGGATCTGTCAATTTGCAATAACCTAAACGGCGGAGTGGGATATTCCTATCTACCTGAGACCTCGAATAGAGATAGCACACTTTCACGCATCCTATATATCATTGTCCGATCAACCGAAGCTCAGCCCGTATCGTTTTGATCGGATTTCCTCGTTCTAAAAACTGGTGTTCCTGCCATTGGTTATGCTGTTGGTTCATCAATATTGATGTTTGCCAGACAAGGAATTTCTCCTGAAGGCGGGACAGGCAGCGTTTTTTATTTTCCAGTTGAGAACGGGAGTCCATAGCGATCGCTTGCAGCCCTGAAGGTATATGTGTGCCACGGACGGCCGTCTCGACTTTATTTACGTGCTGACCACCCGGTCCAGCAGACCTGCAGGTTTCAAGTTTCACATCACTGCTGTTCCAGCGCGGAATTTCATCCACATCGAAACAGGCAATACCCACAAACCAATTTTTTCGCTTATGATACCTGCGGTAAGGACTCTGCGAAATCCATTGTATGGTACCTGACCATTCGTTTATGAAGCTTTGAAGTTCTGACCCGGTTGCAAGCATGGTGGTCGACAACAATGTGCCCTTCAGTTCAGCGTGTTTCGTTTCGAGAACCTGTAGGTCGATGCCAACCTGGTGGGCCTGCTTCATCATCATGCTTTGCACACAGGCTACAACCCGGCAGCATTCTGCCGGGCCCTTGCCTGAAGTGATTTGTACAATAACTTTTTTCATGGTCAGTCCTTGTTCATTCTTACAATCCGCGGGAAAAATTTGCCTTGTATGTCTACCAGCTCCCGTTGTGCAGCCATAACCGTATCGATGTCCTTATACGCTGACGGGTTCTCTTCGACAGAACCACCGATAAGTGTTACCCCTGACCGGGTCAACAGCTTCTTCATTGCCGATGTGGTCATGCTGTCTTTTGCTCGCTGGCGGCTCATCGCGCGGCCAGCGCCATGCGATGCAGAATAAAGTGCCTGTGAATTGCTTTTTCCAGATACGAGGTAAGCAGCCGTAGTCATGCTTCCGGGAATGATGCCCAGTTCACCCTGATGTGCTGGCGTGGCGCCTTTGCGATGAACAATAACTTCTTTTCCGTCGAGGTCATCTTTCCAGGCAAAGTTGTGGTGATTCTCTACTACATGTAAAGCTTTCAAGCCCAGGGTTTCGAGTAGGTTGGCGTGGATTCGCTCATGGCAGGCAGCAGCATAGTCACCCGCAAGGTTCATCGCTAGCCAATACTCCTGACCAGCTTCGCTGTCCAGGCTGAGCCAGGCAAGCTGTTGTACCTGCTGCGGCAGTTTGCATGTTTCTGCAGCAATCCGGGGGTAATACCTGGCTATCGCCGAACCGAGACCGCGGCTGCCCGAATGTGATAGCAGGGCCGTGTATCTATTTGCCGGCAATCCAAGTGTGTTGTTTGCAAACAACTCAATCTCGCCAAACTCAACGAAGTGATTGCCATTCCCCGAAGTACCCAGCTGACGGATAGCTTTTCCGCGCAGGGGTTTTAGAAATGCAATTTCGCTGAATAGCGGGCTGTCCAACACTTTATGCTCCTGCCGCACTCCCAGGCCACCTTCCATCCCAAAGTGGGTATGATTTTTCAGCGCCTGTTTAACCTGATATTCGTTGCGTTTCAGGTACCCCTCACTCTCATCTATGATCGAAAGGTGCATCCGGCAGCCAATATCCATCCCGACTGCATAGGGTATTACAACCCGGTCTGTCGCCAGTACACCGCCGATGGGGAGTCCGAAGCCCATATGTGCATCGGGCATCAGCGCCGCCTGGACGCTAACGGGCAGCAGGCTGGCCAGCTCGATCTGTTGTTTCGCGGCAGATTCTATGTGTTTGCTGCCATAAGTTTTGCAAAAGACCGGTTTATCTAATAGGTTGTACGTTTTGAAACTGGGAGTATGCACCTTCCCTAATATTTTCTCAGCAATCTTTGCGGTCAGCTCATTTTCAAGAAATGCTTCAGGATCGTTTATTATACGCACTAACAGGTCAAGCAAGTCCTGTTTGCTGTAATGTTTAAAGTTTTTTGCGGCAATACCAACAACCAGGCTTCGCAGCTGGTCGTTGTGGTAGCCGATCTTACTTAAATCTTTTGTTCGTAAATTGCCCATATGGGTTGTGAAGTTTTGCCGGTGCCCTTCAGGGCATTTCCGGTAATTAAGATATAGCGTTTAATGATGGACTAATCTGCACACGCGACTGAACTGGTGTTACAAAAATCCCTCAAAATGAAAATGAAACGGCTGCTTGTCCCCAGACTGGAGATATATATCTCTTCAGGTTTCAGCGCCAGAATGAGGCAGGCAAAGGTCAGCATGGAAACCAACGGTAACCATCATACAGTCATAAAATGAGATCTTTACTGCCTAAAGGGCAATGAGCAGGAGGGGCGATATGTAGCGTTGCGCTGTCATGATTTCTTGATAAAAAATGTGAACGGATCAAGAATTATCGCAAAGGTAATATTATTAATTGATATTTCGTCTTTGAAAGATATATCTGCGCCTTTTGTGGGATTTGAAATTTAAAAATCCCGTTGCTTCATAGCTAAAATCCGCTGGTTGGGATAACTGATATAAGTGAGAGCTTAGCAGGCTATGGAAAACCAAGTGGAATGCCTGAGATCAAAAAAAACCGTAACCGCGCCAATTAATCTTAGAGAGCATTACAATAATCATTAAGAACAAAAATAAAATTTAAATTTATTTTATAACTTAAAGTTGGTAACTTTGGGAAAGTTACCAACTTTGCAGGAGTCGCAATAGATTCAGTCCCATGCATTAGCGTAAAAGCTTACATATAGCCATCTGCCGATCTTTATCAAACCGTCTGTGAATGCTTTGAGCGTGGCCGCACCACAATAGCACTATAATCTCGGCACTGCAACCGAAACAGAGTGATGCCAATTGCTCTATCTGGAAAGCATTTTATGTTTAAGTTCCATCCCGCAGCTCCGGACGATTTCTGCAATCCTTTTGTTTCTGGTTTCGTTCCGTTTGGCCATGACCAACCATTGCAGCAGGCGCTTTTTCTCTGAATTGCAGATTTTTTCGAAATAGGCTTCCGCCCGCAGGTCGGTATGGAGTGCCGCCTGGAGGTCGTGCGGAATTTTCAGGGCTTCCACGTCATCAAGAATAGCCCAGTAGCCGTTTTGCTTTGCAGTTTCAATTGCGGCTAACCCCGGAGGCATCATCCGCCCCCCGGCAATCAACTCCTTAACCTTGTCCTTGTTAGCTTTGCACCATACACTTTTTGCCCGTCTTTTAGTGAATGACTGTAAAAAATATTCATCATCAAATGATCGCGTTGTAGCATCTATCCATCCATAACACAGCGCTTCTGCCACGGCCGCTGCATGATTTAAGGTATATTTCTTTGCTTGCTTTTTGCTGCAGGCCACCCAAATCGTCTGATCTGTTGTGTGATTCTCTGCAAGCCATTGGCGCCAGACCTCGCTCGAAACGGGCCAGATGATGTTCAATTCGCTGGTCATAGCTCGTTTTTTGATGCTGTTAACTGTCTGTCTTTTCAGGTGCTACCGATTTCAAAATATCTATATAATGCGGATTGTACATAATCCCTAAAACATTGCCAAAAGGATCGACAACCGAAGCGGTCACAAACCCGCTGTCGCTACGGGCCATTACTGGTTCAAATGTTGTTGCTCCCAGTTCCAGCAATCGGGCATAGGTTGCTTCTACATCGTCCACATGCCAGTAAGTTATCGCGCCGCCTGGTTCCGTTTTTGCATGCGGTGCGTATTTTGCATCAATAAAACCCAGCTCATGTTCATAATCGCCAAGACGGAATTCGATGTATGCCGGATCGCCGGATGGGGGGAATGCAAAATATGAGTCGATGCCAAGAAATTCAGCATACCATTTACGTGCTGCACTCAGATCATCTGCATAAAAACAGCTGGTGGCCAGGCCGCGGAGGATGTTTGATTTTTTCATTTTGTCAATTGTTTAATTAAAAACTCTTTTGTTTCCTTCATCAAAAATAGTCGGCCTGTGTGACAGCCCTGTGTCAAGGGTCTGCGATTTATTTTGATCTTTTGCCGGTAACGCACGTCTGACGTCATTTCAGCGGTGGCGGTTTTTCTTCGGGCTGTCCATGAAATATTCCTGCAGCGTCATGTTGTGCGAAGGAAATTTTTGCTCCAGTACCTGCAGGTGTTTGATGCGGTCAAGCCGGAAAGTGCGGTACTCCCGGCGCAGGCGGCACCAGGCGATAAGCAGCCACTTCTCTTCAGTATTGCAAAGCGCAAAAGGCTCCACACGGCGTTTGGAAACTCCGCCCGATTCAGACTCATATTGTATTTCCGCTAGGCGGAAGTCGGTTAATGCGCTTTGCAGCGTGCTCAGGTAGTTTGTTTCGACCCGGCCATCCTTTTTATAATGAAACGCAATGCGATCAGCAAGAAGGCTGGCCCGGTCTTTCGTCAGACTGCGCAAAACATTCCTAACCTTATCAACCGCACCTGAAAACTCGCGAACGAAAGAAAGGTCGCGGTTATTTCGCACATATTGTTCAGCGGTAATCAGGGCATTCGCCTCTTCGTCGGTAAACATAATGGGTGGAATCCGGTAGCCTTCCATTAACGAATAGCCCTTTCCCTCCTCCGTAAGTATTGGAACGCCTGCCTGCTCTAAAGCGCGGATATCCCGGTAGATCGTGCGGCTGCTCACGCTAAACTTCCTTGCCAGTTCAGATGAGGTGACCAGCCTTTTCGTTTGCAGGAGAACCAGTGTGGCAGTGAGACGCGAAAGCCTGGAAGTTTCATTGTCGATCATGTGCGGGACAGAGCTTTTTTTGAAAATACAGAAAGTTTGATCAGAACAGAATAGATTTTCCGTGTCTTATCCGTTCGCTATTTTAAAAGAAAAAAATATTCCTTTAAGGTTATTTTGTAACTTAAAGTTGGTAACTTTATAAAAGTTACCAACTTTGCAGGACTCGAGCCATCTCCGCCCTGCTGAAATAGCTTCAAAGCCGCTGTTTGTCACGGACAGAAAAATATTCATTCGGCAGCATCCTAAAGTACCGTTACAATAAAATCCGGGCAGTAATTTTAAGCTAATTTATTGCGCCTGCGTAACCGGTAAAAAAGTTCGAACTCCAGACAGCTCAGAATAAAACCCAGTAAAAGGAAATGAAAAAAGACGAACTCCTGGGGAAAGGCCGGTATCGGCTGAACATTAATGATACTTGCAAACCCGGTCGTTCCCAGGGTAACATAACGCGCAAACCGTGAAACAACATCCTGACCGCCTTGAGTGGCAATAACAAATAAATAACACACTGTAAAAAACAGAAAGTGCGCAGTTGTCAGTCCGTAAAGCCGGCGTTTGTAATCCATCTTGTTTTGTGCAATTGTGAAGATAGAGAAATTTCCTGAGATACCAGATCTCCCATTTACCATGCCGGCAGTCAACCGGCGGCTTAAATATCCATGATATCACTATCTTGGTACGCATCTGTCGCCGAGTGGTATCATACCCGTGCTGCACGGCCCGTTTATCATTTTTATTATGCCTGGCATTTATCAACCATATAGCAAAAAGTTCAACGTAACGCTGTGTTTACTCCTGCTTATGGCCTTGTGTCTCGCTTCCTGCGCAGTTCACACACCTGTGCCAACCGACACCCTTCTGCAGGATCTGAAAACCCGTTCCTCAGCTGCGCTGTCTGCACATGTAAATGAATTCAATGCCTATAAAGACCGGCCTTCTTCAGACGGACCGTTCAACGCTTCAAACAACATTGCCTTCCTAAAGGCAAACATCCCCCTGTTCATCAGTTCAGACGATCAGATTAACAAAGTTTACAATTACCGCTGGTGGATGATCAGCAAACACCTCAAAGAATACGACGATCCCTACGACCAGAAAAAATATTGGGTTGTTACCGAATTCTTTGGCGTAAAGCCCTGGGCCTCCCTCAGTGGTGCCATCACCTGTCCGGCGGGTCACCAGTTTTATGACGTGAGATGGCTGCGCGATCCAAAATACCTTCAATCGTACGCCGACTATTTTATGCAGGGCTCTCCTTCAAAACTGAATCAGCGCGAAAATGGGAACTTTCTCACTTACCTGAGCCGGCCTGAAAGCCACCATTTTTCCAGCTGGATGATCGACGGTATTGATGCGTACCTGAAGGTACATCCAAACAAACAATGGATGCATAACCTGCTCCCGCATATGGAACGTCACCAGCAAGTGTGGGACAGCCTGTTCACCGTAAAGAAGCCTGGCTCGGCGACCAATGGGATGTACAAGATTCTCGACTTGTACGATGGTATGGAATTCAGCCTCTCGGCAGTGCTCGGGCTGATTGCAAGCAAAGGTGCCTACAGTCTGTACACCCCTGAAAACTGGAAAAATTATTACCTCGGCTGGGGCACCACAGACCGCGCGGCCGCGTCTCTACAGGCCAGAGCATACCCAATGGCCTACAGGAAAGGATACCCCGACTTTTATCTTGTGCGGCCGTCTGTAAATAGTTACGCCTATGCAAATTTGCGCGCCCTGGCCAATCTCTGGCGGCTCGACACAGCGGCTGCGCCGGAAATCCGCAACCGCAAGGCTGAGTCTTACGCGGCAAAAGCAACCGCCCTCCAGGTAAAGGTGATGGATGTGCTTTGGAACAAACAGGACCAATTTTTCAATACGCGGAGCGCAGGCGATAACCGTTTCGGTATCCGTGATTACGAAGCCAGGGTCCGCGAATCTGTCGGTTATACGCCGTGGTACTTTAACATGATTCCAGCAAATTCGCCAGAGCGATTTGGCAGGGCCTGGGATATGTTCGCCTCCGCCAACGGCTTCCAGCATCATGCCGGCATGACGACCGCCGAACGGCAGCATCCCTACTATAATGAACAGGCTTACGCCTGGAATGGCCGCGGCTGGCCCTTTCAAAACTCTGTGGTTTATAAAGCTTATGCAAACTACCTGCGCAACTATAAAAAGGAAATCACTGCTGCCGACAAGGAACTGTTGTACGCCTATATCAGCAAGCTCGCGGTTATGCATGGCTCTGACCAGCTTAACATTGGCGAATGGTATATCCCGAGCAACGGTACAGAATTTGGTGGTGAGAAAGACTATTTTCATTCAACCTTCCCTGATATCATTATCGAAGACCTGATCGGGTTCAGGGCGGCACATGCAAGCAATTTTTCGATCCAGCCGCTGCTGCCCGAAAGTAAATGGGATTACTTTTATTTAGGCAACATCCGCTACCACGGACGGAACATTGATATTGCCTGGAAAAAGGATTGGAACCCCGAACTTCCGGGTAACCAGTCCGGTCTGCTGGTATGGGTAGACGGTAAGCTCGCCGCACAAAGCAAAATGCTGAACAGACGCCTGCACGTCAGTCTGAGATAGAACGGACTGTATTTTTTCTACACACGTGAAGCTTCATCCGGCCTGAGTAATAGCTCACGTATAATTTTTTCCTGCATCACGCCGGTTTTCTATATCTGCTCAATTACTACAACCGGGCAGAGCAGGCAGGCCTGGGCGGGCAGGAACTGGCAGCAGTTGTCATCATCTTCAGCGAAAAGGACTAAAGATTATAAGCACTCACTGATTTGCCCAGCCTGTTTTTTATTGTTCAGTCAACTGAAATTCCCTTACCTTTAGCAAATATGGAAGGCGTTTTTCAAACAGGCCCTGAGCACCGGGATGAACTACTTATTATCTGGGAGGAAGCCGTTCGCGCAACGCATCATTTTCTGACAGAAGGCGATATCCTGTTTTACCGGGAATCATTGAAAGGCGCCCTGCCCGAGATGGACCTGTATGCGATTGCAGACGATGGCGTACTTGCCGGCTTTATCAATCCTGAGGAGGGGATGGTACACGCCCTGTTTGTACGTCCGGCAAAAGCCGGCCGGGGCTTTGGTAAAACGCTGATGGAATTTGCCATACGTGAAAAGGGCATCAGCCGTGTTGACGTAAACGAGCAGAATACGGCCGCGCTGGCATTTTATGAACGCCTCGGTTTTGAAGTTTTCGCACGAAGGGAACTTGATGGAGCAGGAAAACCCTATCCACTACTTATGCTTCAGCTGCCCGAGCCGCTTGCCTGAAAAATATATGCGAAAACTATAGGCCGCACTTTTCGTTTTTATACATTCCAGTTTAGAAGTAATGAAGCCGAGCACAAGTATCAAACTGCGGGATACAACCATCGCAGCGCTAATAGCAGAAGACCAGACAAGAGCCGATTTGTTGCGGTCTGAGTTTAAAATCCACGCGCCACAGCTTGCAGAGGTGATCAACGCGTATCTGTCCGAACGTTACCGGGTAGCAGAGCAAACAGAGTTCGGGTTCACCTTTGCTACCAAATTCAGCGGGCATGTTTTAGTCAGTTTCGTTGCCAGTCAGTACAACGCCTGCGAAAGTCTGGAATTGACCCATGCAGACAACCGGCGGCTCGATTTTGATATCGATCCCGCAAGTCATACATTAACGCTAACCGGCGATATGCTCAGAGAACGCTCTACGTTTGAGGAGTTCTGATCCCAAACCAGCGGCTTATTGATCTGCGTTGTCTTCTAGCCACTTCAAACGTCGGGCATCTGGAAGGTGTTTTACAGAAAAGTGCTCAAATTGCGCATCAAATCCTTTTCCATCCGGCGAAGCCGCCATCATGCCGACCATAACAGGTGTGTTGTCCTGCAGGTAAGCGTTGCGCATCATGGTGTATTCCTTATCATCAAAAGAGTAGAAAACCTCAACCGCATCAAGACGGCGAACGGCTTTGATCCAGACAAAGGGGGCCGGTTTCTCGAGTTTGATCACACTCCAGTCGCTGGTCTTGTGCGTAACCACCGTACTCAGGTTATATTTTCCGTCTACAAATTCAATACCCGCCTTAATATAGTTCTGCTGATCTATGCGCAGCATTAACCCCATCTGGTCAAACCGCGCTTTATAGTTACCGGTAATTTTTACCTTCACCTCAAACTCACCACCATACGTTCCGTAGTAAAATGGAGCGTCATCTACGGTAAAACCATAATGCGAGATACGCCAGTAATCTGTTTGCGGGGTTACAAACATGCTGAGCGCATTGTTTTTGATGTCCCATTTTTCGGGCTCGTTAAACCAGTGCATTTTGTCAAGTTTTTGTGCCAGCACGAGTTGAACAAAGGCCAGGCAGCTAAGGGTAAGTAAAAGTTTTTTCATTTGCAGTCTTTTGTGAGCGCTGTGGAGAGCCTGCAGGCAGCAAATTCTCCCGAACGCTTATCTTAGCAAAAATATCAGTTAACAGCCCCGGCTTCAATACTGAATTATAACCATTTTGATGCAGGATATTACTACGATTCTTGAAACGCAATTCCTGGAGCAGGCGTCCGGGCGGCGGGATAGCGAACCCGACCGGTTTGCCCGGGCCAAAAATATGGCCAGGCAATACGCCGCTGTTGAACATGCTGTAGTAGTGCTGAGCGACTTAATCGCAAATACGAGTTATGTATGTTACGGTGCGGCTGCTGCGGCGCTTGGTTTGTCAGATACAACCCATGATGTTCAGCTCGATTCGATATGGGAGGAAAAAATATTTGCCCGGATCCATCCTGACGATCTGCAGGCAAAACACATGCAGGAACTTCAGTTTTTCCATTTTCTGAAAGGTATCCCCGCGCCTGAACGTTGCCACTATCATGTGATCCGGAAGTTGCGCATGCGCGATGCCTCTGAAACCTATACCAACGTTTTGCACCGTATGTACTATCTGTATGATGCTGAGACGCAGCATACCGCGTTCGCCTTATGTTTGTATGGCTTTGGTTATTTCCCCTCCGGCGGAATTGAAGGGCGGATCGTTAACGCCCGGACCGGTCAATTTGTCGACCTGGCAGATGAGCAAACCAATATTCTTTCAGTAAGAGAACGCGAAATTCTCGGCATGATCCATCACGGAAAACAAAGTAAGGAAATTGCAGCCGTACTGTCAATTAGTATGAACACCGTAAACCGGCACCGGCAGAATATTCTGGAAAAACTTCGCGTGAACAACTCGGTTGAAGCGTGCCGGATTGCCAGTTCCTTTAACTGGATCAGGTAAATAACTGACGCCGCTAAACCTTTTCCGCACTTCAGCGTTCCTTGTCGGGCGCCCGGCGCATGCCGGCGCGGCTTATAGCTATACCTGATGATCGTAAACTACACCGAACAAGGCTGGGAAATTATCACCCAGCGGGCGCATGGCTTGCTCTCTGCAGCATTGGCTGCGCAATGGAAGAAATCCGTTCGCGGGCCGAGGTGGATTGAACTGCTCACCGCGATAGCTGAACATGACGACAGCAGGATAGAACTGCTGCAGAAGGACCTGTTGACCGCTGCGGGCGCTCCCCAAAACTTTACAATGAAGAAGATCGACCTTCAGCATTGCGAGGAAACAATTTTTATGGCGCAAAGTAAAAGCACATACATTGCGCTGTTATGTTCGGTTCACCTGGATTTTGTCTGTCCGCCCGATGTAGGCAGGGAGGTTAAAAACTTTCTCGGCCGGCAGGCTGCCCAGCGCGAACAATGGCGCAGACAGCTGGGCATAACCGCTGCACAATTGAAAAAGGATTATAGTTTATTGGAATGGTGCGATGCGCTTTCCTTACTTCTTTGCCAGAATGAAAATCAGCCGGAAGGCAGAAAAATAGAAATCAGCGAAGGTCCCGATGGCGTCGTTCACCAGCTTTTCCAGGAAGGAACGAAACTTAAAGTTGATCCTTGGCCCTTTGAGGCTTCCGGCTTTGACGTAAGTTATGAGTACCGCACGCTGACACAAATGGTCTTCAAAACACCTGACGAATTCAGAAAGGTATTGCTGAATACCGTTCCTGAAATCCGTACCTGGTCATTCAAAAAATAAATTTTTCCGTCCAAAACCGCGTGAATATGGCCGTTTCCACAGCTATACCCCAGGCGGCTCTGCGCTTTGCAGAAACTTTACCTGAATTCGTTAAACAATTTGGGGTTTAAATACTTTCTACTAGGAGTCAATTACGAATATGAAGATAGGTATTGTTGCACATTTAAAACACCCGATACGCAAGCCGTTTATGGGCGGACTGGAAGCTTTTACGTACGAAGTAGCGAAACATCTGATTGCCCGGGGCCACGATGTAACCCTTTTTGCGAGCGAGCATTCTGATCCTGCACTGGGTCTACGGTCTATTATGAGCGATGAGGATTATAACAGGCAGACCCTTAGTCGCTTCCCCTCACACGAGCTTGTAGAAGATTTTATCTCCACGCACCATGCGTACCTGGAGCTGATGCAGGACATTGACCGGGAGGGTTTTGATATTATCTTTAACAATAGCCTTAATTATGTTCCTATTACCATGGCTACCCTGATCAATACCCCTATGGTAACTGTGCTCCACACGCCGCCTATTTTTGAGATGAAAAGGGCG
Source organism: Pedobacter sp. SYP-B3415 (assembly GCF_004138205.1). Taxonomy (GTDB): domain Bacteria; phylum Bacteroidota; class Bacteroidia; order Sphingobacteriales; family Sphingobacteriaceae; genus Pedobacter. Next base: position 174,602 of record NZ_RXNQ01000022.1, on the reverse strand, counting down.
GCCGCACAGGAGCGTAAGGTTGGCAAAATCAGGTATGTGTCGGTATCAAAATCTAACGCAACAGCGTGGAAACCATATATTTCGAATTGTGAAATCATTTCAAACGGAATAGATCTTGGTCAATGGAAGTTTCACGACCGGAATGAAGGCGATTACCTGGTATGGTTTGGCCGTATTCACCCCGATAAGGGGACGCACCTGGCCATAGAGGCAGCCCGTTTGGCGGGGTATAAGATCAAAGTTGCGGGAAGCATTGCCGACCGTCACTATTTTGAAACTTATGTAGAGCCTTTGCTGAGTGAGCATGCAGAATTACTCGACCATCTGAACCATGAACAGTTAAACGAATTAATCGGCCAGGCCGCAGCCAGCGTCATTACCCCCTGCTGGGAAGAGCCGTTTGGACTGGTCATTGCAGAAAGCCTGGCTTGTGGAACTCCTGTTGCCGGGTTTGCCCGCGGCGCGCTGCCAAACCTGGTGTGCGATGAAACAGGTTGCCTGACAAGTAGTTGCAATCCCGCAGATCTTGCCCTGTGTATCAGGCAAGCTGTTACACTTGACCGGTTTGCCTGCAGGCAGAGAGCAGAAGATCTGCTGAGCATCGAGACAATGATCTCATCCTATGAGCGCTTGTTTTCTGAAGTTGTCGCGAACCGCTCGCTATCGCATGCCGTATAAGTTTTGCTTCTATATACACCACCATGGTTCCGGTCACCTCATGCGGGCACTGGCAATTGCGCGGCATCTGCCTGAAGGTGAGGTCATCTTCGCCGGCAGTGCATTGCGCAGGGCAGGCAGAGTTATCCCGGCAGGTATCAGGTGCATTGATCTGCCTTTAGATACGCCGGCGCCTGGAGAATCCGTCATAGAACCGATTCAATCCCAGGTACGGTTCGCACATTATACGCCCTATGGGCTTAATGGTTTGAAGGCGCGCAGCCATGCACTAACGGCGCTCTTTCATCAACACCCTGAAATACTTTTGTTTGTCGATGTCTCAGTAGAGATTGCTTTGCTGGCCAGGTTGTGCGGGGTGCCCTATGTGTATGTCAGGCAACACGGCCTGCGTAACGACATGCCCCACCAGTTTGCCTATGAAGCTGCCGAATTGATCATCGCACCCTATTCAGAAGAAATGAGTCATGCTGACCAGGAGGGCCTTTTTGGCAGAAAAACTTTGTTTAGCGGGGGATTTTCGCGCTATACCGGCCGGCATGCAGAACATCGCCCGGCAGCAAAACGTATCGCAGTTTTCGCAGGCGAAGGTGGTACATGTTTCGATGCCGGATTTTTGATCAGGCTTAGTAAGCAGCTTCCGGAGGCAGAAATTCATGTAGTTGGAAATCTGCAAATGGGCCGGAACGGGGAGGAAATGCCAAACTGTATGTTCCATGAATATCTTCCAGACCCGGCCGGTCTGCTGCTTACCTGCCGGGCTGTAATTGCCAACGCGGGTCATAACGCCGTAATGGAGATCGCCGACCTTGGCCTGCCTTTTATTTGTGTTCCGGCTGAACGCCCCTTTCGTGAGCAGGAAATAAAAGCGGAACATCTTGAAAGATTGAAACTGGCCATGATCGTACAACCTGCAGACCTGCATACGGTTTCGTGGTCCGATTGCATTCAGGATGCCATTGCGTTACGCAGACAAGCCGGCATACCAGCTATTACCGATCCGAATGCCTTCAATGTCATCGCCTCGCGGCTGATGAACCTGCATGAACAACTTTTTTCCGCACCAAGCTGTGAATCCGCCGATGAAGATTTCCGTACTCACCCTCACGCATAACCGCAACGGCGCACTGTTTAATACCCTTGCCGGACTTGCTGCAGGAACAGAGCTGCCGGCTGAAGTTGTTATCGTGCACCTGAACGAAGACACTATACCACTGCCGGAGCTTCCGTTTCCGGTAAAAAGCCTGACGCTGCATACCGGCAACCACCTGAACCTGGCCAGGGCACGGAATACGGCGATGGCACAATCCTCCTCTGCATTTAATATTTTTCTTGACGTAGATTGTGTTCCCGCCAGGGATCTCATCGCTGAATACCGGCGGGCCTTTCAGTCTGCTGATGTGCTGTGGTCGGGAACAGTGCGTTACCTTGCCGAAGGGGCAACAGACATAGAAAACTGGCAACATAACATGGAAAGCCTCAGCAGGCCGGATCCCGTGCGCCACGGCCATGATACTTACCCGTACGAGTGGTTTTGGTCGCTGAACTTCGGCTGCTCTGCCGCTGTGTTTGACAAGATCGGCCGATTTGATGAACAGTTCAAAGGTTACGGCGGCGAGGATACCGACTTTGCTTTTTCCGCCCGCGCCAATGGTGTGCCGCTGAAAGTTGTTCATGCAACCGCCTACCATCAGCACCATCCAAGCTACAGTCCGCCGCTGAACCATTTTACACCCATAATCTCCAATGCGAGCCGTTTTATTCAGAAGTGGAAGCAGCTGCCTATGCCCGGCTGGCTTGAAGCATTTGCGCGGATGGACCTGATCCGGATCAACGGGAATGAGATCGAGATACTCAGAAATCCTGCCGAAGCAGAAATCCAGGCTGCTCTGAAATAGGATTTTGATCGCTGATTACCAGAGAGTTGTTTCTCTTTAACTCCGCGGACTAATAGTGTTTCCTGCTGAATGAAAAAAAACAACACGCGTTTGTGCTATTGAAAAAAAGTAATAACTTAGCTTACACGATTAAGCTCAAACCAACTATAAACCGCGCATGCGCCAATCCGCAGCCCTTTCAGATCAGGAGCTTGCAACAGCTCTTCACGATGGCGATTTTTCGGCATTTGGGGAAATTTACGAGCGTTTCTGGCGCCCGTTATTGGCCCATTCCATACGCTTGCTCAAAGATGAAGAAGCGGCTATGGATGTGGTTCAGGATGTATTCGCGAGCTTATGGGAAAAACGTGATACGCTTGTAATCGGGCGATCTGTATCTGCATTTCTTTATACCTGCGTGCGCAACCGGATTTTTGACCGTATTGCACGGGATAAAGTTCATGATCGGTACCTGGCAGAGCTGGCCATCTATTATACGGAGGGAGCGCGTTATACCGATGAGGCCTATAGGGAGAAAGAGTTGTCGCGTGCCATCGACCAGGAAATAGAGGCTTTACCTGCAAAAATGCGTGAAGTGTTTGAGTTGAGCCGCCGGCATGAGTTTTCTTATGAGAAAATAGCCTTTACGCTGGATATTTCTGATCATACCGTAAAAAAGCAGATCAGCAATGCGCTGAAGATTCTCCGGGCAAAGCTGAGCACGCTTATGATGATGTTTTTTTAATGGAACTCAGCGGGACCAAATAAAAAGGAACCAGGATTAAAGACCACGGCGCCTAACCCCTCAATGAGATCAAAGAAAAAGGAATCAGGACGACCAGACCACGGCGCTTAACCCCTCAATGAGATCAAAGAAAAGGATCAAGGACGAAAGACCACGGCGCTTAACCCCTCAATGAGATCAAAGAAAAAGGATCAAGGACGAAAGACCACGGCATTGACACCCCCCCCCCACTACGCATAACCGGCCGAGGGGTTCTGCTCCCTGTCTCAAGACGCAAATCTCAAATCTCACACTTCAAAGAAATAGCGCCTAAACCCGCAATTCGCATAACTGGCTGAGGGGTTTCTGCGCCACGTCTAAATACGAACTACGAACGCCTATATACTACTCGAGGTCTCAAGCAAATCTCCCTTTTTAACTTTTTTTCCAAATCATCTTACACTCCCTTCCCTGAAGTTCGTCTTATCTATACAAAGCGACCAAATATCAGCCTGAATGGACAAGAAAGACATTGCCACACTTATTCAAAAATATCTCGACGGCAACTCCACCGCAGAGGAACGCACGTTTCTTGAAAGCTGGTATCTGGAAAAAGCGCGCGAGGCCTCTGATGTTAACCATGACCGTTTAAATGCCCTGAATAAACAGCTGCGTAACCGTCTCGGCATTAACCGGAAACCCATCCTTATACGTATGTGGCCTTACGCTGCTGCGGCGGTCGTGCTCGTTGCCGGCTTCCTGTTCTTCTCACAACCTGCTAATGAAACGGGAACCAGTCCGGCGAATATGACGGTTCATAAACAGGCTCCCGTTGTTCCCGGCAGCTCTAGAGCTATACTCGTACTGGCAGACGGAAGCCAGGTGGAACTTAGCGGACAAACGGGAAAGCTCGCCGAACAGGCGGGTGTTTCGGTTATAGCCAACCAGCCGGGCAGTCTGAACTACGAACAGAAAACCACCGGTGCGACTACAGACCAGACAAATGTGCTGCGCATTCCGCGTGGGGGCGAATACCAGCTTACCCTTGCAGACGGAACGAAAGTGTGGCTGAACTCGGGCTCGGAACTCAGGTTCCCGGCAGCATTTAATGGCAATGAACGGCTCGTTCAATTAAGCGGCGAAGCATATTTCGAGGTTGCAAAGCGCCAGGGCCAGCGTTTCAAAGTAGTCAGCAACGAAACAACGGTAACCGTTCTCGGAACACATTTTAATATAGCGGCCTATCCCGGCGACAAGGAAGTGCGGGCCACACTGCTGGAGGGGAAAGTGCAGGTAAACAAGGGCCGGGAGACTGCAATTCTTCATCCTGGGCAGGAAGCGCTGATGCATAGCGACAGAGACGGCATTCGCGTTAACGTGGTCGATGCAGAAGAGGCCATCGCCTGGAAAAACGGATACTTTATTTTTAAGAACGAAACACTTGCCCAGGCCATGGCCCGTGTTGGCCGCTGGTATGATGTCGAAGTCGAACTTCAGCCCGGAACAGAAAACAGCCGCCTTGGCGGTACATTTTCCCGTTCAAACAGTATTAATGAGCTTTTTGCAAATCTCTCCCTTATCCATGCTCATCAGTTTAAAATAAAAGGAAGAAAAATAACAGTTATGAAATAACATGTAATAAACGCTCGCGCCGCATCCCGCCTGTCATCCCGTGATCTGACAACCAAATAATCTAATCAAATAACCAAATATTCTCATGCTTACATTCAATTATGCCCGGAGCGTAACGCCCCCCCGTTGCCGTTTGCCGCGCGCTGCACAGGCCTTTATGCTGGCGGTTCTGCTCACCCTGATGGCCGGAAGACTTAGTGCGGCGCATGCCCAGAACATTAATTTTGCTGCCCGCGAGCGTACCACTGAACAGATGCTGGTGCAATTGCGCAAACAAACCGGTTACGACTTTTTATACAATGCCGAACTGCTTGACAGCCGCAGGAAACTTACGCTCAATCTTAAAAATACGACCATGGAGACCATACTACAGGAATTGCTGGTCCCACAGAACCTGAGCTGGCGCATAAACGGCAAGACAGTGGTTATTACCCGTGCAGTGCCTCGTGCCCCCATACAATTTAAAGTGACGGGAACGGTATTCGATGAACAGAACAACCCGATGCCCGGCGTAACCGTGCGTGAGAAAGGTACCGATAATTCTGTGCAGACTGACCCCTCAGGGCGGTACGGGCTGACGCTTACTGACGATCAGGCTACACTTGTTTACAGTTATGTAGGCTATCAGCAAATGGAAAAACCCGTAGCCGGAAAAACACAGGTGAACGCCGCCCTTGTGGCAGATGTGACCGGTCTGAATGATGTTGTGGTGGTTGGTTACGGCACTCAGCGAAAACGGGATCTGACAGGCGCCATATCAAAAGTCACTGCAGATGAGATTCGCAACATGTCAGTGAGTAATCCACTGAAAGCGTTACAGGGAAAGGTACCGGGTTTGATGATTACCAATACTTCTGGCGTACCCGGCTCTACTCCAAACGTGCGTATCCGCGGGGTAGGAACGACCAATAACACAAACCCTCTGTATGTGGTAGACGGCATGCCCATCGGTGGCATTGAATGGCTGAATCCAAATGATATTGAATCTTTCGAGGTTTTAAAAGATGCATCTGCAACCGCAATTTATGGAGCCAGGGCAGGAAACGGCGTTATCCTCGTGACCACCAAAAAAGGTTCAAGAGGAGATAAACTCCGTATTCAGGTTGATGCGCAGACAGGCGTCTCCAGTTTCTGGAATAAAGTAGAAATGATGGATGCCGGTGAGTATATAGATATGCAGCATCGTCTCCTTATTGAAAATCCGAACTACCAAATCCATAGCACCCTTCGTGATAAGGAAAAACTGCTCAGCCTTACCGAACGAGTTTCGGGTAGCCGCGCAGGCACCGACTGGTGGGATGTAATGACGCGTGTGGCACCCATGCAAAATTACAATCTGACTTTTAGCGGAGGCAGCAATACAATGACCTATCTGCTTAGTGCCGGGTATTTCAATGAACAAGGGATGGTGCGGTTCTCTGAATACGATAAGTTTACGACCAGGCTGAATACCACAATAGACGTAACAAAAAGAATCAAGCTGTCGGCCAATGTGAATGCAACAAAAGACAACCGCCGGTCTTTCAGCAGCGACATGGACCGTGGCATCCTGCTTCTTGCGCGCGTGCTGGATCCGATTGCACCATTATACCGCCACAATTACAATGCAGCAGACGCAACAGAAAGGTCGCTCTACCTGACGGGCTATAACCCGAACGATCCGTTTTCTGTTTACGGAAGCAGCTTGTATATCGGGCTGAACAATCCGTATGCAAAAGCTGAGCGTGAAACGCTGGGCAAAGGTGAGGCTTTCGCCGTTCGTGGCAATGCGGCAGTCGATGTGGAAATTCTAAAGTCGCTGAAATTTCGTACGGACTACGGTTTCACCATAGACCGCTCAAATTCATACGGCTTTGCCCCGAAATATTACCTCAAGGCCGATGACCAGGCAACCATCAATAAGGTAACTGCGGCCAATTCGATCACAAATAATTGGGTCTGGCAAAATACGCTGACCTTCGACAAACAGTTTGGAGAGCACCGCCTGAACGCGCTTGCGGGGATGACTGCAGAGGAATATAATTTCCGGACCTTCAACGGATCGAAAGACGGCGTTTTTTATAATGATGAATACATGCGCACACTGGATGCAGCCACCGTTAATCCGCTGGTGTCAGGCAACTGGGGCAACAGCGCGCTGATGTCTTTCCTTGGCCGTGTGAACTATGCCTTTAAAGACCGCTACCTGCTTACTGCAAACATCCGCAGAGATGGCAGTTCAAACTTTAACGAGGGCAACCGCTGGGGTACTTTTCCTTCAGCATCTGTTGGGTGGATCTTTACCGAAGAATCGTTCCTGAAGGGAAATTCCTGGCTGGATGAAGGTAAGTTACGCGGCGGCTGGGGACAAATCGGTAACCACAACGTTGCTGCAAGTGCTTTTGTCACGCTCCTTGGGTTTGGCGATACCCGCAGATATGTTTTTGGTCTGCCGAAAACAATCGTATCAGGCGTAGCCCAGAACAACTTCGCCAACCCGGTTAAATGGGAAACCACTGAACAATACGACCTCGGGCTGGATCTGACCATGCTCAAAAAACGGCTTTCAATTACCGCCGATTTTTATATCAAGAATACCAAAGATATGCTGGTAACCATCCCAACGCCTGCAACGGTTAATTACAACAGTCCCTGGTCAAATATTGGCCGGGTAAGCAACCGGGGTTTTGAACTCGAGCTTGATTACCGCGACAAGATCGGGGAATTCAGTTACAGCATCGGCGCAAATGGCGCAACCTTCAGAAACCGGGTCGAGTCATTGGGCTCTTCGGCGCCGATAAATGGCGGAAGTGCGCGCATTGGCGCCGTGACCCGAACCGAAGAAGGCATGCCGATTGGCTATTTTTATGGTTACCGCACCGCGGGAATTTTCCAGAATGCGGCAGAGGTGGCTGCTTCAGCGCAGAAAACCACTGCGCAGCCCGGCGACCTCCGGTTTGTCGATATTGATGGCAACGGCCTGATCGATAACAACGACCGGACCATGATCGGCAATCCGTTTCCTGATCTGACCTATGGCTTTAACCTTGGCGGCGCTTACAAAGGTTTCGATATTTCCGCTTTCTTCCAGGGCTCAATCGGGAACGAAGTGTTCAACCTCATGAAATATTGGACCAACCAGAACACGGGTGCTTTTAATGGCTTGAAAGGCATGACCGAAAGTGCCTGGCGGGCACCGGGTACACTCGGCGCATCAGACCCGGGTAATCCGTCGAATACCGACTTCAAATTTTCGACCTCGACCAGGCAGAACCTGCTTGTATCTGATTATTTTGTTGAAGATGGCTCGTATCTGCGTCTGCGTAACCTGCAGATCGGCTACACGCTTCCCGCCAGAACGCTGAGCAAAATCGGCGCATCAAGCTTCAGGCTGTTTCTGTCCAGTCAGAACCTCCTGACCTTTACAAAATATTCGGGCCTCGATCCTGAGTTGGGCGATAATAACCCCAAAGAGGTCGGCATAGACCGCGCAGTTTATCCACAGGCGCGCACCTTTACTTTCGGACTTAATGCATCATTTTAACAGATAAGAAACGATGAAAAAGATATCACTCTTCATTCTTTGCCTGCTATCTTTGGCAGGATGCCAGAAAGATTTCCTGGACCGCCGCCCGAACGGAGTGCTGCGCGGTGAAGATTTCGGACAAACAGAGGCCGATGCAGTTGCGCTGGTCGCTAACATCTACAGCACCATAGCAAAAAAAGACAACGAAATCTCGATGGTTATTCTTGGCGATATGGCCTCTGATGATGCAACCAAGGGCGGGGGGTCGGCAGCCGATGGTGCCTTTGCCGCCGATGTTGAATTTTTCAGGCCACTTACAGATAACGGTGCGCTCGGCCCTTGGTGGAGCTTCTGTTACCGGGGCATAACCGATGCCAACTACGCACTTACACGGCTGCCCGATATGCCGATAGATCCCGCCATTAGCCAGCGCCTGGTAGCCGAAGCGCGGTTTCTGCGTGCCTTTTATTACTTCAGGCTGGTACGTGTTTTTGGTGGAGTCCCGCTCGTTACCCGCCCGCTGTTTGTAGAAGACTATGGCACAAAAAGAAACACCCGGGACGAGGTGCGGGATTTCATAGTCAAAGAACTTGAAGAATGCGCCGCTATCCTGCCGGGCCGCGATAAGATTGTCCAGAATACCGAGTATGGCCGGGCCACGCGCGATGCAGCCAATGCGCTTCTTGCCCGCGTATGCCTGTTCTTTGCGTACGGTAATGCTGAAAACGCTGCACGCAATACACAGATGTTAACAAAAGCACGCGACGCGGCTTTAGCCGTGATCAATGCGCCTTATGGTTACCGGCTGGATCCCGATTTTGGCAAGGTTTTCAGAAGAGAAGGCGATGGCAATGCTGAAATTGTATGGGAAATCATGCACACTGAATCAGGAGTGAACGCTGAGACCGGGGGAAGCATTCTCGGTATTTACACCCGCTGCAGAAACTCAGGCGGCTGGGGGTTCAATTGCCCGACCATTGATCTTTATGATGCTTTCAAAACCGGTGATAAACGTTTGCTTTATACCGTTATCGACAATGGTGATGTATTTGAAAATGAAAAACAAAATCATCTCGGCTACGCCGGATCAGGTTTTCATTCCCGCAAGACCTTCCTCACCCTGTCAAAGCGTCCGAAAAGCGGCCACGATAATAACCTGAATTACCGGGTGCTGCGCCTGTCTGCCGTGTACCTGATGTATGCAGAAGCATTGATCGAGCTGAATGAAAACCTCCCTCTGGCTATGGAATATGTAAACAAAGTACGGTCACGTGCTTATGTAACTACGCCAAACCGCGATCCGGAGGCCACACTTCGTAAGATACACACAGACCCGAGGAACATAGCTGTTTCAGCAGCCGAATTCGAGCAGCTTTACAGGGCCCGCGCAACTACACAGGCAGAAGCCCGTGCTGCCCTTCGCAATGAACTGCGTCTGGAAATGGCCATGGAAAGTGAGCGCTATTATGACCTGGTTCGCTGGCGTACCGCCGAAACCGTACTCAAAAAGTTTGCAGATATTAAGGGCGTAAATGGGCTGCCGCTGTATGGCGACAAAGGGATCCACTTTGATGCCCAGAAAAATTATGTTATGCCGATACCACAGATTCAGATTGATCTTACCAATAATGCGATTACACAAAACCCGGGTTATTAATTTTTTGAGCGTTCAGGGGTTATTGAGACGCCTGCTGTTGCTGTTCCTCGTGTCAGGCGCAACTTCGGCACCGGCACAGCAGGCGCAGCCCCTGAAAGTCCTGCTTAAGCAAAATCTACAGCTGGCCACCAGCCGGTACAAACAGCTGAATGATGCCGTTCCTGCCGATCGTTTTCCGCGTTCGGTAGAAAACGGCCGCATGCGGCATACCGCTTACACAGACTGGACCAGCGGTTTTTTTCCGGGCAGTTTATTGTACCTATACGAATTTTCAGGGGATACAAGCCTGCTTGCCCTGGCCGATCGTAAACTTGAACTGCTGAAGCCCCTGCAGACCGTGACCGGGACGCACGATCTCGGGTTTATGCTGAACTGCAGTTTTGGTAACGCAAACCGGCTCCAGCCCGGCGAAGATAAAAAGAGCGTGCTCATTCGCAGTGCGCGGTCTCTTGCCACCCGATTTAACAAAAATATAGGTTGCCTCGAGTCCTGGAACGAGGTAAAGTCCTTTGATGGCAAAACCATGCTTCATTTCCCGGTCATTATAGATAATATGCTGAACCTGGAGCTCCTTTACCGGGCCGCTTCCCTGTCGGGCGATACGCAGCTTGCAGAAATAGCGAACAGCCATGCGCTGAAGACAATGAAAAACCACCTGCGCCCTGATTACAGCAGTTACCATGTAGTTAATTATGATGAACAGAGCGGCCGGCCCATGCAGAAGGAAACACACCAGGGATATGCAGACGAGTCGACATGGGCGCGCGGGCAGGCCTGGGGTATATATGGATTCACCATGGCCTATCGCGAAAGCGGAAAAAAGGTGTTCCTGAAGACAGCCCGCCGAATGGCCGACCATTTTCTTCGGCATCCGAATTTGCCCACCGACCTGATACCGTATTGGGATTTCCATGCAAACAAACCCGGCTTTACACCGCCCTGGTCTTACGACCAGTCACGTTATCCTGTGGTGCCGAGAGACGCCTCGGCGGCCGCAGTGGTTGCCTCGGCGCTGCTGGATCTGGCTGATTTTGTGAAAGGCAAAAAGGGCAGGTTTTACCGGGAAAAAGCGGAAACAATGCTGCAGAACCTGTCATCAAAAGCATATTTTGCATCCGGTATGGAAGCTGCAGGATTTTTGATCCTGCATAATGTCGGCAACTTCCCTGCGGGCTACGAGATAGATACACCGCTTTGTTATGGCGATTATTATTACCTGGAAGCAGCGCTGAAATACCTGAAACGAAACTGACATGCATATAAGACGGCTCAGATATATTTTCTTTTTTCTCGTCTGCTGCACTGCAACGGTCAGGGCGCAAAACGGGCATCATGAAATTTTGCTCCGCTATAAAACGTACCTGCTTCATACCTCGGCAGAAAAGATAGTTGGTTTTAAATTGGCGTCCGCGAGCTGGCCTGCACCAGACGGTGCGGGCCGGTGGCCGGACATTAATTATGCTGACCGTGAGCCCGGAAAATGGAAAACGCTGGAACATTTCAGGCGGCTGCACCTGCTTGCGCTCGTGCTGGCGGCAAATAAGCGAGATGCAGCTGAAACAGTGAAAATCCGGGCAGTGTTTTTGCCGGCACTCAGGCATTGGCTAAAGGAACGATACCAGAACCCGAACTGGTGGCATAACGAAATTGGCATTCCGCAGCTGATGCGCGACATTCTTATTCTGACAGCAGGTGAACTTTCTGAGAAGGACCTCCAGTCGGCACAGGCGGTTTTCAGACAATATGTTGTCAGACCGAAGAGCACCGGCGCTAACCTGGTCTGGGCCGCAGACCTTGCTTTTCATGATGCCGTGTTCAGGGGCGATTGGCCCGCCATGCAAAAATGGCGTCAGGCGATTCTGGGCGAATTAAAGATTACCACGGCAGAGGGCATCCAGCCTGATTTTAGTTTTCTTCAACATGGCGCACGGCTGCAAATGTACCAGTATGGAAAAGCGCTGTTCCAGGAATCGCTGCGCCTGGCCTGGCAGGTAAGAGGCACGCCCTTAGCCTTCCCGGCTGATAAAATGAGTATCCTGCGCGACTTTGTCCTGCAAGGCTGGCAATGGATGGCCCGGGGGCGCTTTACTGCCCCGGGAACCATAGACCGCTCCGTTAGCCGGCCCGGCGAGCTTGCCAGTGCCGACATCAGGCAGCTGATGCCTATGCTCAAAGACCTGTATCCTGCCGATAAGCCAACCTGGCTCGCGCTTGAGGCAAGGCAGAACGGACGTGGCAGTTTGAATGGCTTTCGTTTTTATCCACACGCCGATTTTACGGCCTATCATCAACCCCGGTTCAGCGTTTTTCTGAAGACGATCTCCGCCAGAACGCTTTCTACCGAATCAATTAACAATGAAAATCTGCTCGGCAGGTTGCTGGGCAGCGGCGACAGCTATATAATTAAAAACGGGAGTGAGTACGGTGGTATGCCACCCGTTTGGGACTGGCAAATGCTGCCTGGCCTTACCACATTTGCCGCAGCAGCCCGCACAGAACGGCGGCCGTTCTCAGGCGCAGCCGGAAACAGCTTGGGTGGCATGACTGCAATGGACTACGTGCTGACAGATGACCGGGCAGAAAGCCGGCTTGAAGCACGCAAGCTCTGGGTTTTTTATGGCAGTTCCATGCTGGCTCTGGTTGCTGAAGTGCAGCGTACAGGTTTGCAAACGGCAGTCTATACCGTTGCCGACCAAAGTCGCCTGCAAGCAACCACGCTGCGGCAGACACGCGTAGGTGGTGAGCAAATTGAACATAATGGTTTAACTTACTGGTTTGCGCCCGGCTCAAAAATCGATTTAAAGGCCGGTCCGGTTACAGGCAGCTGGAAACGCATTGATGGCGCAGCTTCGGCCGACACTGTAAGGGACCAGGTCTTTATGCCACGGATTGTTCACGGCAATACCCCCGGTTTTCATACCTGGTACGCTGTATCGGCGGCAGGCAGCAAACAACCAGGTTGGACCATATTGGCCAATAATGCAGCCGTTCAGGCCGCCCGGGCCTCAGACGGCACGCACTTTATCGCTTTTTATACGCCCGGCGCGCGCGTAACGAGCGGCAAAACGATATTCAGCGCCAGCCGCCCCTGCCTGTTGATGCAACGTGGAAACAGGATCTATGTTTCAGACCCCGCGCGCACTGCAAAAGCAATTGATCTGCAGATAGCGGCAAAACAGTACCGGGTCGTTCCGCCGGCTGATGGAAGTACAATCGAATTAACATATTAATACACACATACATGAAATCAAAACACACTTTTCTTTTATTGCTGGTCCTGCTGGCCTTCCGGCTGCCGGCACAGGTCACTACCGGTTCGCTGCTTGCTGAACTGGGCAACCTGGAACGGCTTGCCGAACAAAGTCCGGCAGACTACAAAACTGTTCAGTATTCGTCTTACGACCGCAGCAGCAGCTCGCCTTCTAATCCCGGGTGGTTTGCAAATGGCGATGGCTTCGGTAATGAAAAAGTACCATCATTTGAAAAAGTGCTTAAAGCACCTGATACCGTGGGTGGAGAAGGTGTTTACCTGATCTGCGATGTAAAGCAGCCCGGCGCACTGGTCAGGCTTTGGACTGCCAGGATCGGCGGCCGCATCAGGCTCTATCTCGATGGTTCATCGAAACCGGTTTTTGAGGGCAAGTCCGAAGACTTTTTCTGGAAGTTTATCGATCGTTTTGCACCCGGAAAAGACTATAATGGTACGCTGCGCCAGGTAGATGCGGTGTATTTTCCTATTGCGTTTGCAAAGGGCTGCCGCATTGAATGGATAGGAAGTTTGAAAGAAACGCACTTTTACCATGTCAATCTTCGGCTGTACAAAAAGGGTACGAAAGTTAAAACGTTCAGGCCGGACGATCTTCAGACGTATGCGTCAGAGTTTGACCGGGTCAATGCCGCACTCAAAAATCCGGAAGCGAAACAATTTCAGTCTTCAGAGAATCAGGTACAGCACCAGGTGGCCGGAAATACGCGCAAAGAGATTTACAAGTCGACCGGTACCCAGGCTATTGAATCATTTTCGATCAGGCTCAACAAGCCGGCTGATGAGTTCAGTTATCGCCAGGCAATCCTCCACATTTATTTTGATGATGCTTCCGTTGCCCAGGTACAGAGTCCGGTCGGCGACTTCTTCGGTTCTGCTCCCGGGCTAAGTCCGTTTTCATCGCTGCCCTTTACCGTAGCAGCCGACGGAACAATGACCTGCCGTTTTCTTATGCCTTATAAAAAATCAGTACGTATTGAACTGGAAAATACCAGTGCCCATGCGGTTGATCTCAACCTGGGGCTGCGCACAAGACCATACAATTGGAAAGACGGGCAGTCAATGTATTTTCATGCACATTGGCGTATAGATCACAATGTAACGGCTACAAACCGGCTGTATCCGCAAGACATTCCGTATGTGATGGCTTTCGGAAAGGGCAGGGTAGTTGGCGCGGCGACTTATTTGTTTAACAACGGAAACATTCCATCGGCCGGAGGCAGCTGGTGGGGCGAAGGTGATGAAAAGATTTTTATTGACAAAGACAAGTTTCCATCGTTTTACGGAACCGGAAGTGAGGACTACTACAATTATTCATGGTCATCGAACAAAATATTTTATTTCCCCTTCTGTGGTCAGCCCCGTAATGACGGTCCGGCGAATCGGGGTTTTGTAACCAACTTCCGCTGGCATGTAATAGACGATATTCCTTTCGAAGACCGGCTCAGTTTTTCAATGGAGCTGATTCATCATGAAGTGCTTTTGCCAGGCTTCAGCTACGGGCGCATGGTTTATCTCTATGCGCATCCCGGTTACCTGAATGATCTGATGCATATAACCGCAGAAGACGTTCGCCGCATAGAAACACCGGCATGGGCGCCGGCAGCACGAAACCGTACCGTCGGTTACCATTTTGTTGAGGCAGAAGAGCTGAAGCGGGCGGGCAGTAATGTGAGCATGGATGCGCATTACATCTGGTCTGGGGGCAAACTAATGCTCTGGCAGCCGAAAAAACAGGGCGAAGAATTGCGCATAACTATACCGCAGTTAAACGCTAAAGCCAATCCGGACCTGACGCTTACACTCGCGTCCATGCCGCAGGGCGGAAAAATTTCCCTGTTTTATAAAGGGAAGCAGATAAAAATTGCGGGGCAGCAGATTCTGGATCTGGGTAATCCATACCGGCGCATGCTCGATTCATATAAAACCGAGCGCATTCCGGTGCAGCCCGGCGAGGAGCTGGTACTCCGCTTTGAGGGCGAACCGGGTCAGAAAATCGGCTTTGATTTTCTTTGGGTAAAAGACTAAGGATTTTTTTTGCAGATTGGAGGATATTATACGGCAGTATCCTCCTTTTTTTTATTGCCGGCCCGGATGTTCTGACATTTGTTTATCTTTAATAGTCCCTGCGGGAATAACCAATACAAAACCCATGATAAGCAAATTCAAAAAAATCAGCGCCCTGTTTTTTCTCACCATCCTGTGTATGGCAAGCATTTCCGTTCAGGCTCAAACCACTGCGCTAGCCGGTGCATGGCAGCTTAACGAAGGCAATAACCAGCATCACCTGTTTTTCCAGGACGGATATTTTTTTCATACCGTGCAAAGCGGCAGCCAGTTTTTGTCGAGTCAGGGAGGAACGTACGAGGTGAAGAACAATGCGATCGCCGCAACCATTTTATACGATGCCGCTGATTCTACCCGGGTAGGGTCGGCAATGAACGTACCTTTCAGCGTAGCCGGCGATAAACTCGTTTTGCAAATGCCCGAGGCTGAAGTAGGCTTTACAAGAGTTGATGATGGCAAAGCTCCTTTGGCAGGCGTATGGCGCATAACCGGCCGGGCCGGCGATGACGGTAAGGTTGCCAACATTCACCAGACAGGAACAAGGCAGACTTATAAACTTCTGACCGGTACGAAATTTCAATGGGTAGCGATAGATCCCGGCAAAAAACAGTTTTCAGGAACCGGGGGCGGGTCATATACCTTCACAAACGGAAAGTATACAGAGAAAATCGAATTCTTCTCGCGCGATGCAAGCCGTGTCGGCGCCTCTTTAACTTTTGATGGTAAACTTCAGGACGGCCACTGGCACCATAGCGGATTAAGCAGCAAAGGCGCCAAGATCTATGAGGTCTGGAGCCGGGTAAATAAATAATTTCTGATCGTTCAGGTGCTTGGCAGATCGTTAACGTTACTTTCCACGCCGCCGGAATGTGCTGTGGTGATTCGTGCCACCGGTGCAAATTTATATATTTGAATTTTGCAAAGTGTTCGGTAATTCGAACGCCGGCGGCTGACAAGCCCGAAAACATTCCGATAGATGAACAAAGAAACCTCGCTCGAAGAGTTTTATCAGGAAATGGCAGCGGTTTCCGGAAACAGTGTACAAAGCCTGCTTCCGGAAGCCATTGATAAAGAGATCGGCCATTTTAATGTCTTTGCACTTGAGAATCTCCTTGATGAATCGACAGGTAAACATATCATGCCCTACAGCAAACGGGCTTATTACAAGATCAGTTTTATTGAAGGGCGAAACCGTGCAGAGTATGCCGATAAGGTAATTGATATTGAAGACCAGGCACTGCTTTTTGCAACGCCCAAGATTCCTTATAACTGGCTGCCGCTTGAAAAGAAACAATCGGCACTTTTCTGCGTATTCACTGCGGATTTTGTAAACCGTCAGAAGACCGGCGTAGTGATCGATGAACTGCCGATTTTCAGTCCCGGTGAACACCCTATTTTTCAACTGTCTTCAAGCGAAGCGGCAGAAGCACAACATATTTTTGTTAAAATGCAGCGGGAGTTAAGTTCCGATTACCGGTACAAATATGACCTGCTGCGCAACATGGTGATGGAGCTGATCCATTTTGGTCAGAAGCTGCAGCCTGCATCAAAATTGTATGCCAGCAACAATGCCGGTCACCGCATCGGCTCCCTCTTTATCGAATTGCTTGAGCGACAGTTTCCAATTGATTCGCTGCAGCAGCGCCTCACGCTCAGAACGGCGGGTGATTATGCAAACCGCCTGGCGGTTCATGTGAACCATCTGAACAAAGTTCTGAAGGAGTATACGGGTAAAACGACAACAGAGATCATCAGCAACAGGATTATACAGGAGGCAAGCATCCTGCTGAGACACACCGGCTGGAATATATCTGAAGTAGCCTACGTGCTCGGATTTGAAGAAGTCGCCCATTTCTCGAACTTCTTTAAACGGCAAACCGGCACAACACCGCAGAAGTTTCGCGCCTAACAATGATTGTTTTTTGCAAACATCAGATTGATGTTCGCAACCCCCCGCCCCGATACCCCGCCTACTTTTGTATCATGAACAATGAGATCATCAATACAGACGGGGCAGCAAAAATTGCGCTCGTTACCGGCGGAAGCCGCGGGCTTGGAAAAGATATGGCGCTTAACCTGGCAAAGAAAGGACTTCATGTAGTGCTTACCTACCAGTCTGGCAGCACAGAGGCAGACAGCGTAGTAGCAGAAATCAAAGCAATGGGCAGGAAAGCCACAGCAATACAGCTCGACATCCTGCAGGCTGGTTCTTACGATGCTTTCATCACCCGGCTGCAGAAAAAACTCGCCGATGAAATGGCAGTCGAAAGACTTGATTTCCTGATTAACAATGCCGGCTTCATTCATGGAAGCAGCTTTGCTGAAACGTCTGAAGAACATTTTGACCAGCTTTCGGGCGTACACTTCAAAGGTCCTTTTTTCCTTACACAAAAGTTGCTGCCGCTTTTAAACGATGGCGGTGGGATTGTGAATATTTCTACAGGCCTGGCGCGTTTCGCTACACCAGGGTATGCGGCCTATGCAGCCATGAAAGGCGCAATGGAGGTGTTGACCAGGTACCAGGCAAAGGAACTTGGCGATAGAGGCATCCGCGTAAATGCCGTTGCTCCCGGAGCGATCGAAACCGATATCCAGGGTGGCGCAGTTCGTGATAGTCCTGAATTGAATAAACACATTGCTTCTGTTACCGCACTGGGGCGCGTAGGGCTTCCTGAAGATATCGGTGCCGTTGTTGCCTTTTTGTGTACGGACGAAGCAAGGTGGATCACTGCGCAGCGCATTGAGATATCTGGCGGAATGAATCTTTAGGTCGGCTTCGCCGGAACGGCAACTACATACCGATATTATCGGCCGACGAATTTTTTGCGTTCGCTTTTGTACCAGTCTGAAAAAGCAGGGAGCGGTCGGATGAGCAGGTATGTCTTTGTACCGTGCCCGATCGCATGAGGCTGCGTGAAAGTATTTAATAACAGCGTTTTTCTGGCCAGGCGGCTTACATCTGCCTGGCTTTTGCATGTTATAAGAAGCACATTTCCCGATTCAGGATCTGCAGCAGACCATTGTGTAATGCTGTTATCACAGGTATGAACGGCAGGCAGATCCGGTTTTTTAAAATGCGAGAGCGCTGCGGTTACTGCATACCCGTCAGTAACAATCATCATGTCATTTTTCTGTGTTTGATTTAGCGTTTTATAAGCTGAATCAACCTGCGCTGAAAGCTCCGGCCAGCCCAGCATATCGGCATAGAAGGCCGGTAGATCATGTTTATTGCCATCCGGCCATTCAAGCAAAGCGGTATGCGCGGTATATGGAGCCACCGCTTTGAAATAACCAAACATATGATGCAGGGGCAAAACGGGGATAATCGCCGGCAGCGCGACCAAAACAGGCAGCAGGTGCAGACAAAATAAATTGTATGTCCAGAACCGGGGGGCTTTACAAAGCAGTTTTTCCCAGCATACGCTTCCGGCAGCAAAGAGTAGCGGAAAAGCGCCCAGGGTATAATAGATCTTTCCGCCTGAGATGGTAAAAAAAGCGATGATGAGGAGCGTCGCAAAGGCCAGAAAGCGGTAGCGGCGCAGGGCAGGCCAGAACAGCAGAGATATGAGACCGGCAGACCAGACCGCAAGCCCAGAGCCATGTGCCAGTAATTGCTGCAGCAAAAATTCGCCGGCATTCGGCTCAACCGTTTTCTCTTTCAGCACGGTTAGATAACGCAGAAAAGGCAGGTCATTGTTGATCTGCCACATCAGATTTGGAATAATCAGCAGGCCCGCGGCTATAACCGCCCAAATCGCGGCTGGCTTAAAATCCTTGCGGTTGTAAATCAGCAGTCCGGCAACAAGGGCAACAAAATAAACAATTACGCTATATTTATTCAGCGTGCCGCAGGCAAAGGAAGCTGAAGCAATGAGTAGCAGGAAAAGACGTTGGGTTTGGAAAAACCGCAACAAAAAAAACGCCCCAGCTGTCCAGAAGAATTGTTCGAAGGCCACGGGCTGCAGAAAATAGCCCGTTGCGAGGTAAGCGGGCGAACAGAGCATGGCGGTGCAGGATATAGCAATAGCAAGCCGGCCGCCGCCGAGATACCAGGAGGCCAGGCCGGCGAGGCAGACTGTAGCAGCAGAAAAAATTGTGGGAAGCAGCCGGTACAGGAAAGTGGAGCTTTCGTTTATCTGCGCAATGAATGCAGCAACAGCGGGCGTAAAGGGGCCATTGTCCAGATAACCCCACTGCAGGTGTTTTCCCAGTGAGATATAATAAAGCTCATCAGAATGCAGGCCGTAATTCGAATTGGCAAGAAAATGCAGCAACAGCTTCAAACCCGAGAAAAGGAGAATGAGCAACAGGTAAGAACGGGGAGGTACGGGCTGCTCTTTTTCGGCGGTCATGCAATTAGATACACCGGAGCAGCCATAAATGTTCGGCAGCTGTTTATATCAGAGAGCCATATTTTATCCCGTTCGCTTATATTTCTGTTTACGCCATTGCCACGGCGCAACCGGATGGGCGTCCTGCCACAGGCCAATCCGGCTGTCCCTTGCTTTTATTTCCAGGCGGGTGTAAAGTTCATCAGACGAATACTTTTTAAAATGCCAGGCCATGCCCATGCGCACCATTTCCTGGTTTACGATCTGCCCGCGCGCGTTCCTGACTACGGCAATAAGCCGCCGGTAGCGGTCATAGTTTTGAGGAAAAACGGTAACCTGCTGGTTAAAACAGAGGTTCGACAACGCAGCTTTTGCTGCGTTGCCAAAAGGCTGCCGCCCGCGTTTTTCCGGACAGTCGATATGTGCCAGCCGAACTTTAACCGGTTTGCCATCTTTAAGAATTTCCATGGTGTCGCCATCGCTTATTCCGGTAACCCGGGCGCTGAAGGCAACAGCACCTGATTTTGGTTGATGAGCACGTTTTATTTGCGCCGGAGCGATTGCAGGTGGAAAGGAAAAAATGAAGAGAACGACAAGAGCGCGTAGTTTTAGTTTCTGAAGATGTGTCAAGTTGAATTGATTAAGGGCGCAAAAGTAACTCTCTGAAATGAAAAACCCTCTGAAATCAATTTCATCCCTGCTGCACCGCTGTACGAACAAATAAGCCCGGATAGTCTACAACCAGGCCCTGATCGTCAACCTCAATCACCGCTTCAAAGTCGTTCGGAATGTTTTCATAGCGGTAGGTGTTTTCAGACAGACGCGTGTACCGCTGGCTCACAGGCCTGATTTCATTGCTTAAAAGGTCAAAATAAATGACCCGGATTTCTGCATCCTGGCCAATACTCAAGCCCAGCCTGCGAATTGGTAAGGTGTTGGTAAAAGGCGTAATGGCAATGTCAACCTCTGTACAGCCGGCAAATTGAGGAGCATGCATAGCGTCACACTGCCATTGTCCGTCGTCTTCTTTTTGTACGGAAAACGAACGTTTTCTACGCCTGTGGTAAAGCTCGATCTCTGCACTGCGCGTCTGCCATTCTGAATTTGTCAGAATGCGATAATTGGCCTGATGAATCTCGTTTTCATAATATCCAACAATTGTTGACTGAACAGTTGCACCCGCTTCATTCACATCTACGCGGCAATGTTCAAGCGAATAATATTCTCTTCCGGTCCAAAGCAGATTTGTTTTCATAGGATTGTTTTGAGTAAGTTAAGAAAAAGAACATTCCGTTGGAAGGGGGTATTGATCAGTCATTCCGGTATTTTTCTACTGCCGATTCAGGTCTGAACCTGCTGAAAACAGAATTAATTCCAAAGCGCGAAGAGGGGTTATTCTCGACAATTCCAGGTTTCCGGCATTTTCAGAATGTTTTCTGATCGAAGCCATGACTGGATCACAAACGGCTTCCCTTACCTCATCAGTTTGAACCAACACTAACATCTCCTTTAGGTAGTTTTCGAATGACACTGTATTACTGGCCATGGCGTGGCTAATACGATTTCGACCGCTAAAAACTGCACATACCCGACTGTCCCAGATCGCATACCTTTCTGGTTGGACAAAATGTAACAATTTAGATGTGCCTACAACAGAATTACCAAATAACATTTTGAGTGTTTGAATTTCTTCCAGAGATATCAATTCGACGTGAGATTTGGCTTTGTTTAATATCATTTGCACGTATGAGATTTTTTTGAAAAGCTCTTCAAAATTTTGACGTTCAGTCATCTCTTTGGAGCGGCCATAAAAGCTAAAGACCCTTGGCATCCAGCCATAAACCATATGGATGCCTGCAATCACGTCATCGGCAGTAAGTACTTCACGACTGAAAAAAGCAAGCAACGAGGGATAGCTGAAATGATAGCTAGTTTTCAGACTATTATTGATTTTGTCTTTGTTTTCGATATATAACTTTCTAATCCATTCAGGATTATGGACTATAGTTTTGTGAGACATATATTCATTTTTAAGCGTTAATTATAAATCAAAAATATAAAAACAAGATAATCCGTTAAGCGGCCGGTCATATATGTAAGGTTCAAATAGGAATCACTTTATATCATATTAAAATCGCTATCTTCCAGTCGACCAAATCCCGATTCATGAAATATCTTTTTCTGTTCCTTCTGCTTGCCGCCGTAGCGGCCCTCTGCATCTGGCAATCGTTCAAAACGGTGCCAACGGCCAAAAATGCACATGGCCAGGGCAAACGGGAAAGTCGCCTCCCCGAAGGTTCTTTGAAATGGCATGATTCCCTGTTTCGCCACCTGCCTCAGGATATGGACACAACCATCATCGTTAAAGACCTGCACGACCAGCCATTGCGCTTCCGGCAGTATCTTCCTGCGGTATTCAACCAGCAAAGCATGATCTTCATGGATCGGGGAACCTGGCGTCTGCACCGCGTCACAGAGGCGGCAATGGATTCCATGAGTCGCGACGACTATGCCGTGGCAAGCAGGCTGCGCTGGGACAGCTGGCGTAAGCCCGATACCAGTAGTACGTGGCAGGAGCTACTAAATAAAATCAGCGCTACGCTGGCGCAAGCTGATAAGATCGTCGTTCTTAAGTCGAAACGTAAACTCACCCTGAGCAGAAAGGGCACAAACCTCGCCGAATTTGAAATCGACCTGGGTTTTGCGCCTACGGGAAATAAGGTGACTGAGGGAGATGGCAGAACACCCGAAGGCCAATATCATCTGGAGCAGAAATATGACCGGGAAGACAAGTTCTACAAAAGTTACCTGATTTCGTATCCCAATGCCGAAGATAAAAAGCTGGCAAAAGCCAGGGGAGTGAAGCCAGGCTCCGGAATATCCATTCACGGAACAACCCCGGCCAAACGAAATGCAAAAGACTGGACAGCGGGCTGTATTGCCATGCAGAATGCTGACCTTGACCAGCTGTTTGTTATGGTCGGCGAGGGCACGCCGATTGATATCAGGAAATAAATGCAACGGCCTGTCTCTGCCCCGCCTCAAGGTTATTTTTTGGAAGTGCTTTTCAATGCCCACCAGATGAGAACAGGCTGGAAAAATAGCCGTACAAACCGTTTTTCATCAGTGTCAAGCCCGAATGCATCGCGTTGATTTACGTATTGCGAAATGTTTCCCGGGAAAACGGCGGCAAAAAAGCCGGCAGCGAGCAAGCCTGCTGGCTTCCGGTATTTCTTCGGAGCTAACATGAGCGCCGTGCCCAGGGCGATTTCTGCAATGCCCGAATAGACAACAGTATCATCTTTACGCAGGGGTACCCAGTCCGGTACCTGTGCTTGAAAGTCTTTCCGGGCAAAGCTCAGGTGACTGATTCCGGCAAACGCAAGACCTGCGCCCAAACCGATGCGCGCCATATTCTTAATTGTTTCCTTTTTCATTTTGTTGTTTTGAAAAAGCGGGCAAAGACTGTTCCACCTCCCCGAACCTTCAGGACTGAAATGAGAACCTGCATCAAACAGAGAGATCCTGCCAGCTATTTAACTGCCCTGACTGGCCGGTTAATGTTCCGAGAAGCCGGTAGATATCTGAAGCGCTCTTACCCTCTTTTCTAAGGTGCTGAATGGATGTTGCGCCCGCGGACTTTGATAATTTGGTGCCGTCTGCATGTGTGAGTAAATCATGGTGAACAAATGTCACATCCGCAAATGGTTTTGCCTTAATCAGGGAAGCAATATAAAGTTGGGCCAGGGTTGAGTCCCACAGGTCTTTCCCGCGCACAATCAGGTCAGTGCCAAAATGCAGGTCATCGGCAAGCGACGTTAATTGGTAGGAAGGAAAGCCATCTTTCTTGCGGACGACCAGATCGCGCTGGCTTTCGGGTAAAAAGAAGGCGTTGTAACCGTCAGGCGCCTTGACGATGATCGCTGTGTGATGGCTGGTGCGCAGTCGCCAGGCTACGCCCGGTGTGCCGGGATCGATCTTTTTGTCACGGCAGGTACCCGGATATGTTCCTGTGGGACTACGTTTGAGGATTTTGCTGCGGGAACAATTGCAGGCGAATATCCGTCCTGTTTCCAGCAACTGATGTAGCATCTGCTCATAAATGACCATGCGGTTTGTCTGTGAAAAATTTGCATAGAGTTCCCGGACATCTTTAGGGCCGCGGTTAAACGGTATGTCAAGAAAGGAAAGGGTGTCAAAAATGTCCTGCAGGTAGGCGATATTCACCCTGTCCTGGTCCATGTCATCGATACGCAACAGGATGTCAGCATTATGCTTCCTGGCCAATCGCGCGGTGAGCGCAAAATTATATACATTGCCCAGATGAAGAAATCCGCTGGGCGTAGGCGCAATACGTGTCAGGTTATATTTAAGTGCAGACGATGCGTTCATAAGTATCGGCAAGCCCGGTTCTGAGACTAAGGTACAGGTTAAGGAAGAGGTTGGCAAGACCCGATGGTGTCTTTCAGCGGGTATGAGCAGCATATGGTCCCGTCTCAAAAAATCTTTATCTTCACCTCAGCCCCTCATGATCCAGACATTCACCTCAGCCACTTATCATCAGATTTGCGATACGCTCGCTTCGCGTGATCTTGACCTGCAGCGTGTGCTCGACCTTTACGGTTATCCGCCTATGTGGACGCGGCCAAACAATTTTGAGACGCTGGTGCATATCATTCTTGAGCAGCAGGTGTCGCTGGCTTCAGCACTTGCCGCGCTTAACAAACTTCGTGCGCACCTGGGAAAAGTAGAGCCGGAGGCCTTCCTTGCCCTCAGTGATGAGACTTTACGGTCATGTTATTTCAGCCGCCAAAAGGCCCGTTATACACGGATTCTTGCTGAGGCGATGGCCACAGGTCGGATCAATCTTTCCGAAATGGAAAAGCTGCCCGACCATGAGATTCGCAGCAGGCTTGGTGCGCTGACGGGCATCGGCAACTGGACCATCGATGTATACCTGATGTTTGCACTGCAACGCGGAGACCTCTTCCCGGCGGGCGACCTTGCGGCTGTAAACGCCCTTAAAGCCTTGAAGGGCCTGGCGAAAGACACCGGCAGAGATATTATCCTGGAGAAGGCCGCCGCCTGGGCACCATACAGGACTGCAGGCACCATGATACTTTGGCATTTTTATCTTTCAATGCGGGCTAAACCTTCGGTTATTTCCGGCTTGTAAACGCGGTAACACGATGTTGTCGTCAAGGTTTATCGGTCAGGTAGCCTGCACATGCAAAAGAGGCCTTTTAGTCAGTGTTGTCCGGTAAAAATTGGCTGAATGAAATAAGACCGTTCTGAATAGTCTCAAAGCAGTATTTGCCTGAGTCTTCCGAATCAAGCCCCCCCTGAATTCTATGTTCGTGGGTTTTACGTACAGGCGGTGGTTTTGATGAGGGTTTTGCCTGATTACTGCCGGTGATAGTTGCGAACCGGCCTTGTATCTTCTCGCCGCAGAAAAGTATTAAAAGTCTTGCACTGTTTTAAGGAGGTCGGTAGGAACCAAGGAGGGGAACTCTTTGGGAATAAGGAGTAACGAATCATGAACCAAGACCATAGCGCATAACCACTCATAACGCCGTTTTGCGTCTAGAGCTGAGAACATCCGGGCCTTTTCCCGCCGCCGTCGGACTTTTGATGCTTTAATGCAAGAAGAGATACACAGCCTTGACTTCATGCCAAACGCAGTGTAATGCGGAGGAATCTCCCTGGTGCTGGGCATTGCCGTCACCTTGATGAAAAACTTTATAACAAGCAAAGGTGAGGTTCCTCACCGCACAATTCGCAGCAGAAACAATTTGGCTTGCGGTTTCGGAAGGAGCCCCCGCGGCGGTGAGCGCTTCGATACCATAGTTTCACATCTATTGGAAACCAAAGAACTATAGGCTTTCGCATTACTTTCCCTGGACAACAGTGACCTTTTATTTATAAATCTTTTAATAGTTCGGTTCTTTTTCGCTCACAATCAATAAGTTGGTTTGGATTTGTCAAATATATTCCTAACTTTAAGATAACCAAATGTCTGTTGTGTACCGCGGCGAGCAGGCTAACCTGCCGTCCCAATATTGAAAAATATGTTAGTAAAATTTTTTGACCGCCTCGAACATGCCGACCTCCTGATCAGAACCGAAAATACCGGTAACCCCGAAAACATGGCACGCCGGCTTAAAATGTCGAAACGTTCACTTCATGAATTCCTGCAATTGCTGAAAGTTGCAGGCGTAACGGTTCGTTATTCGCGTAAAAGGGGAACATATTATTATAATTAGCGGTAATCATTACGACGAAAAAGTCTGCGGGAAGCAGGCCAACTGAGTTGGCTGTGTAAAAATTGCAGTCTGACTCGCAATTTCCGTTACCTCAACACCTCATTCAGCTCGGCATATGCGGGAGCCTGGGCCGCAAAATTGAAAGTTCCCTGCTGCATTTCGCGGCCGGCCTCAAGCAAGGCACCCATGGCTACCCGTGCCAGCGTTGAGCCGAGGCTTATCCGTTTTACACCGAGATCTTCCAGCTCACGCACTGAAAATACGCTGCCTCCCAGTCCCACAACCACATTCAGTGGTTTTGGCGCAACCGTTCGTACCGCCAGCGCTACCTCTTCGCGGGTGCGCAGGCCGGGTGCAAAAAGTACGTCGGCTCCAGCATCTGCGTAAGCTTCAAGGCGGTTCATCGTATCTGTCAGGTCGGGCACGCCATAAATCAGGTTTTCCGCACGGGCAGCAAGCATAAAGGGAAATGGCAGGCTCCGGGCTGCGCGGACTGCTGTCCGGATACGGGCTACAGATGTCTTGAAATCGTGGATGGGCCGGTCGCGGTTACCCGTAGTATCTTCAATTGAGCCTCCTACAAGTCCGCAGGCTGCAGCAAGCAGAATTGTCTCCGCACAGGTATCCGGATTCTGGCCATAGCCATTTTCCAGGTCGGCTGCCACCGGAACGTTTACAGCGTTAACTATTGAGCGGGCATTAACAAATGCTTCCTGCCGGGTTAGGGCACCTTCGCCATCGGCTTTTGCCAACGAAAATGCAAGGCCGGCGCTTGTTGTTGCCAGCGCTTCGAAACCCTGACTGGCCAGTAAGCGCGCTGAACCGGCATCCCAGGGGTTTGGAATGATGAATGTACCCGGGCGTTCATGAAGCGTTTTGAATCGTTCTGCCAGGGCGAGCTGACGGTCATTGAATACAGTTGTCATAAGGAAAAAATGGTTGTTTTCCTGCCCCGGTCAAAAGTACTAAAAAAACAGGTGTTTAAACGCCTCGTTAGATCAGAAAATCGTTTAAGCGCTCTGTTGCCAACCTGGTTTTCTCTGCACGGAGCGTAACTGTAATTTGTGAATTATCATTACCTTGTAAGGGCCATGAGAAGATATACGCCGATTTTCATTGTACTGTGCGCTGTTGTTACGGGATGCATGAACAGGCATTTTTACCAGCAGGAGGATTACCCATTCTACCGGCAGCCTGACAACGGATCTTCAGGCGCGCTCCTGCGAACCGATGGCGTATATGTACTTCAACAGCGCAAGGGCGACACAGCAACATACACTAAGCCCGGGAGAATGTATAAGTTTTATCCCGGCCGACAATTCAACATGGTCTTAGGATTAGCTGATTCAGCCCCGGCAGACTCAATCCTGAAAGTATTCAACCAGGAAGCGTTAAAAACGCGCACGCTCTTTCAGGGGTATTTTAAAAACCAGGCCGACAGGCTGATCTTGCAGAACGTTCATACTGCGCGGCGACAGTTTAATTACCATTACGCCATCATCGGAAAAGACCGGCTCATTATCAAAGCATCAACACACCAGGGCCGCGGAAAATTCTCTGACAAATACTTCGAAAACGGCTACACAGAAGTCTATCACTTCAGAGAAATAACGGGCAGATTCGCAGACCCACGGTGGTAAATTGGGGTAGTAGTAAGTAGTAAGTAGTAAGTATTAAGACAGGGTGCCAAACCCTTCTTACGCCGAAAAATGGGAACGTACCCTCTGCGCGGCATAGGCCGCCATGAGGGGCTGTGCACCCAGACACTTATAACCTAAAACTTATAACCTACAACTTACAACCTACTTTCATCCCCCAAGCGCCCTGTACAATGCGATCATGGCGCCATAAGACTGACGTTTCAGGTCGACCTGCTCCATCTCGGCGTTCAGGACACTTCCCTGTGCAACGATCACTTCAAGATAACTTGCATAGCCGGCCAGATAAAGGTCGTTGGCGGTCGAGAGGGCATCATTGAGTTCCTGCACCTGCGCTGTCTTCAGCCGGTAGGCGTGCTGAAGGTTATCCATTGCGGTAAGCTGGGTAGACACTTCCTGATAAGCATTGATGATTTGGCGCTGATAGTTGTAAAAGGCCTGGAGCTGTTCGGCATCGGCAATGCGTTTTCCGTTTTTCAGTGTGCCACGGTTGAAGATCGGCGCGGTAAGTCCGCCAAGCACACCGGCGGCAAGCGAACCGGGCGAAAACAGCAGCGGAAGTTTGAACGAGTTATATCCGGCATAGGCATCCAGTGTGAGGCTTGGCAACAGCGCCTTACGCGCAGCCGTCACATCTGCGCGTGCGGCTTTCAATTCGAATTCAGCCTGGCGCACATCAGGCCGGCTTAAAACAACCTGTGCCGGAATACCCGCAAACAGGGTTCTCGGTACGGTACGCGTTATCATTGCCGTATCGCGCTCAATCTTCTCCGGAAAGCGCCCAAGCAGATTGTTCAGCTCGTTCTCCGCGCGGCTGATATCCTGCCTGATCTCATACGCACGCCCCCGGGTAGCAAAAAGCTGCGCCCGGAACTGTTTTACTGCCAGTGCCGTTGCGCGTCCGCCGGCAAGCTGTGCTTCAACGATTTCGACACCTTTTTCCTGGAGCCTGATATTGTGTGTCAGTATTTCCGCCTGTTTATCAAGCGCGGCAAGTTCGAAATAGCGGGCGGCAACTTCGCTGATCAGCTGGGTCTGGAACCATTGCAGTCCCTGCCTGCTTGCCAGCAGCCGGTTAAACGCTGCCTCTTTTCTTTTTGAAAGTTTTCCCCATATATCGATTTCCCAGGAACTGCGGAACCCTGCAAAATAATCGGGCGTTGCCGGGTAGGGAATGCGCCTGTTTTCGTCGATATTGGGTGAAAAATTGGTGTCATAATTCCCGACGCCATTCATTGTATAATTGCCATAGCGGTCTAAACCGCCGCTAACCTGTGCGTTAAGGCCCGGCAGCATAGCCGCCCGGCTGAGCCGAAGCTGCGCACCAGCAATCTCAATACGCTGCATGCCCGTTTTAAGATCGAAGTTATTGGCGAGCGCTGTATCGATCAGCCGCTGCAACCCGGGTTCGCTAAAGATCTGCTGCCATTTCAGGTGCGGGGCCTCTGGAGCTACCTGCACGTTAAAAGATCCCGGCATCGTCTTCAGTTCCTGTTCAAGAACCTTTTCAGGGGCCGAACAGCTACTTAAATACAGTAGGGGAATAAGCGAAGAATATATATAGATCAGATTTTTCCTGGTCATGCTTGTGTAGATTGTATTTGTTTAAGGGGTTTGTTTTTGTTGGAACGAGGCGCAAAGATGGCGTACAGCCCCGGAATGAGAATTACGCCGAACAGCGTACCGATCAGCATCCCGCCAACCGAGGCCATGCCGATAGAGCGGTTACCAACTGCGCCCGCGCCGGTTGCGATGCAAAGCGGAATAAGACCGGCAACAAAGGCAAAAGATGTCATGAGGATTGGCCGCAGACGCGAAACAGCACCTGCCAGCGCAGCCTCAGCTACCGCAATGCCATTCTTCCTTTTAAGTTCGGCAAATTCAATGATCAGAATTGCATTTTTACCCAGCAGGCCAATAAGCATAACCAGGGCCACCTGGGCATAGATGTTATTCTCAAGACCTGCCAGTTTTAAGGTGAAGAATGCACCGGCTATACCTGCCGGCAGCGACAGCAACACGGGCAGGGGAAGAAGGAAACTCTCATACTGCGCAGCCAGCAGCAGGTATACGAATACCAGGCAAACAATAAAAATATACACAGCCTGGTTGCCTGAAAGGATCTGCTCGCGGGTCATGCCAGACCATTCAATGCTGTATCCGCGCGGCAGTTTTTCTTTGGCGGTCTGTTCTACCGCAGCAATGGCATCAGCACTGCTGAAACCTGCGGCGGCATCGCCGTTAATCATTGCCGAAGTATACATGTTATACCGGTTAATCTGTTCAGGCCCGTAAACGCGTTCCAGGCTGATAAAACTTGAATAGGGAACCATGATGCCGCGGTCGTTTTTTACATAAAGCTGAAGCAGGTCGCCGGGTTTCCCCCTGTACTGCGGGTAGGCCTGAAGCATGACTTTGTACATCTGGCCAAACCGGATAAAATTTGTCGCATAATAACTTCCTACCAGTGTCTGCAGGGTGCCCATGGCGTTGTCAATCGTTACGCCTTTCTTTGCCGCCATATCCTGGTCCACATGGATCATATACTGCGGAAAGTTCGGGTCGAAACTTGTGAAAGCGCCGGCGATAGCTTTGTTTGACCGCAGTTCTGCCAGGAAACTGTTTGTTACCTGCGCGGTCTTGCTAAGGTCCTCACTTTTGTTCTTGTCGAGCAGGCGCAGTTCGAAACCGCTTGCGTTACCAAAACCCGGTACTGTGGGCGGGGAGAAAAATTCGATCGACGCGTCGCTGATCTTACGTGTGTTTCGTTTCAAAGTTGCAATCAGCTCATCAACGCTTTCCTTCCGGTCGCCCCAGCTGCTCAGGTTAATCATCGCCATTCCGTATGAAGCACCTGTAATATCACTCATCAGGCTATAACCGGCAAGCGTGCTTATATTCTCGACCGGAGCCAGGGCTGATGCGGCTTTCTGAATATCATCAAGCACCTTCTCCGTACGCTCTACGGTCGAGCCGGGAGGGGTGGTAACGTTTACATAAATCATTCCCTGGTCTTCTGTCGGTATAAAACCTGATGGCAGGATGCTGCTTCCCAGCCAGGTGGCCAGAAAGAAGAACAGCAGCAAGGCAAGCGTTACAGGTTTGCGGCTGACAACCATGCCCGTAAGCCGGCTGAACTTTTTTTCCGTCTTGTCATATCCTTTGTTGAATGCGCCGAAAAACCTGCTTAATAAGTTTTTCCTGGTCTGAACCTGATGTCTGAGCAGCAGGGCGCAAAGTGCCGGCGTCAGCGTCAGCGCATTGATGCCGGAAATCACAATAGATATGGCCAGGGTGAGCGAGAACTGGCGGTAAAATACCCCGACCGGACCCGATAAAAAGGCCACCGGAACGAATACTGCCGACATCACAAGCGTAATAGCAACGATCGCGCCGCTGATTTCTTTCATGGCAGCAACGGTGGCCTCCATGGGCGGCAGATGCTCTTCGGTCATCTTTACGTGAACCGCTTCCACAACGACAATGGCATTGTCGACCACAATTCCGATGGCAAGAACCAGCGCAAAAAGTGTCAGGATATTGATCGAGAAGCCAAGTACCTGCAGAAAGGCGAGGGTACTGACCAGCGCCACCGGTACGGCCAGTGCAGGGATGAGTGTGCTCCTGAAGTCCTGCAGAAATATGAATACCACGATAAATACGAGAATAAAGGCTTCAATCAGTGTTCGCATCACCTCATGAATACTCGCGTCAAGAAAGCGTGAAACGTCATATGCATAATTGTACTGCATGCCAGGCGGAAAACTGCTCTGCTTCAGTTCGGCCATCTTCGCTTTGATATTGTCAATTACCTCGCTTGCATTTGAGCCGGGCCGCTGTTTGATCATGATCGAAGCTGAGGGCTTGCCATCTGTTTTTGACACCATATCATAACTCACGGTCCCAAATTCAATGTCTGCCACATCTTTCAGCCTGATCACTGCGCCGCTTTCATCGGCCTTCAGCACCAGGTTTTCATAAGCTTCTTTCTCGCGGAATTTACCTGAATACCGCAGAACGTATTGTTTAACCTCACTGCCCTTGCCCGAATTTTCGCCGGCAACGCCAGGTGCCGCCTCGATGTTCTGCTTACGCAGGCGATCAATGAGCTCGTCTGTTGAGACATTGTATGAGAGCAGGCGGTCAGGCTTAAGCCAAACGCGCATGGAGTAATCGCGGGCACCCATAATGTCTACAAAACCAACGCCGTCAATGCGCTTCAGTTCCTGGAGTACGTTGATATCAGCAAAATTGTAGATGAACTCTTCGTTCATGTCTTTATCGGTACTGGTAATATTGAGGTAAAGCAGCATGCTGTTTACTTCTTTTTCAGTGGTAACACCGGCTTTGATTACTTCTTCGGGTAATTCATCCAGCACGGTGGTTACGCGGTTCTGTACATTCACGGCGGCCTGGTCAGGATCGGTACCAACTTTGAAAAATACCTGTACCAGCGTGACGCCGTTGTTACTGCTGACAGTATTCATATAGGTCATGCCCGGTACACCATTGATGGCCCGCTCGAGTGGCGTAGCAACAGCTTTTGAACAAACTTCTGCATTGGCCCCGTTGTAGTTGGCCGTGACAACGACCGAGGGCGGAACGATGTCAGGAAACTGGGTTATGGGGAGGCTGAACAGGGCAAGTACGCCCAGCAGCACAAGAACTAAGGAGATAACCAGCGATAGTACCGGCCTCCGTATAAAGGTTTCAACCATGGTTGCGGATAATAGCACAGCAGGTCCTGCGAAAACAGAACTGCTATGAATGATAAATTTTCGGTTAGTTTTTTACGAGAAGTTTTTCGGGTTTATGCGGAACCGGATTGATTTTCGCGCCGTCCCTGATGTTTTGTACACCTTCATAAACAATTCTGTCGCCCGGTTTCAGCCCGGAACCCACTACAAAAAACTCTGCCAGGCGCATGCTCGGAACAAAACTTTTCATGCTGACCTTGTTGTCTTTGCCGACGATGAATACATAGTTCTTGTCCTGAATCTCAAAGACCGATTTTTGTGGTACGAGCAGACATGTTTTGAGCGCCGAACGCAGCTGGACCTTGCCGGATGCCCCGTGCTTGAGTAAGTGATCAGGATTGGGAAAAACGGCACGGAAGGCAATGGAGCCGGTTCCGTCTGAGAAGGTTGATTCCTGTGTTTCGATGTGTCCTTTAAGCGGATATACAGAACCGTCTGCAAGCACCAGCGTCGTTTCCTTATTCGCATTAAACTGGCCTTTGCCATTTTTGACAAACTGCAGGTATTCGTTTTCAGAAACATCGAAATAGGCATACATTTTCCGGTTGTCTGACAGCGTTGTAAGCAGGGAGCCCTCAGAAACAAGGCTGCCGGATTTAAAAGGAATACGGTCTATGATACCTTCAAACGGCGCACGCACAAGCGAATACGACAGATGCTGCCGCGCGTCATCAATCTGTGCCTGCGCTTCATTCACCTTTGCACGTGCTTCATTCAGGCGGGCCTGTCCAAGATCAAGTTCAGAAGCTGAAATAACTTTTTTCTGAACAAGTGTTTTGATCCTTTCCAGATCCACTTCAGCGATCTTGATGGCCGACTGGGCGCTGGCCAGGCTGGCTTGTGCCTTGGCCAGGTCTATGCGGTATTCTTTGTCGTTCATTTTAAACAGAAGCTGGCCCTGCTTTACTTTCTGACCTTCATCGACCATGATCTTATCAATGAATCCCTGCATCCTTGCGCGGATCTCCACGTTTTTTCCTGCCTGTATGTCGGCAACATAATTTGTCTTAAGCGCAGTATCAGTATGGTGTAGCGCCACAACCGGCACTTCTGTAATCTCAGCAGTTTGTTTTTCTTCGTTTTGGGGACTGCAGGCTGCAAGTAATGCCGCCATAGCCACGCCGGCAAACCAGTAATTTTTCATTAAAATCTTTCTTTAGGCACGATTGTGTGCCGGTTTCATCTGTTATTATGTTGCTTGGGGACAAAAGCCTGACGTGCAGGTTGCATGTGCGACCTGGACAGACTATAGTTACGGGATGTTGCAGATGAAAGCCCGGCTAAAAAATAGCCAGCCGGTAAAGAAAAGAATGCTGTTCGGATAGAAAAAACGGAGTCTCGTAATTGGTGCAGAGACCGGTTAGCAGCGCATGCGCATAACAAACCGTCCTGGCGTATAAAACATGGTCATGATTGCCTTCTATGAGCCGGTGTATTTTCCGGCGGATAACGGGCCGCTTTTGATGCACCAGCGATTTACCCGCCCTGATCATGTCAACTTCCTGGGCGCTTTCAAGGCTCTCAACACTCTCAACGCTCTCAGTGCGCTCATCGCTCAGCTGAATTGAACCGGCACCGTTTGCGATTCCCGGCTGAACCAGCCAATCAGGTCTTCTGTAATCGTTCGCTTCCGAAACCCGGGCACCGAACAGAGAAACCGCAAAAAGCAGTAGAAATTTCAGGCTGATAGAAGATGTGAAACGTTTAACAAGCATTTCCAGGTTCTGTGGTGCGGCAAATATAAAATTTTTTGTCCGCCGGAGGCTGAAGAATGCTTGTAACAGATTTGTAAGGTTATACAATAATCTGTTTGTAGCCATGTATCGGTTGCGAATCGCTCATTTTCGCATTGAAGATTGATGCAACTTTATTAATTTTCAGGGGTCTTTTAAGACGGGGGTCAATAACAGAACTGATAACATGAATCATGCTCTTTCCCGCAATCACTGGATTGATCACCTGCGCGCTTTTATTACCCTGCTGGTCGTTGCACACCATGCCGCTATGGCTTATGCAGGTTTCGGGTATTTCAACACATCGCTTTACATCGCATCGACGCATCCGGTTGTAGACGCTGCCCGTAGCCAAAACTTCGACATCTTTATCGGCTTCAACGACGTTTTCTTTATGCCGTTGATGTTTTTTATCAGCGGACTCTTTTTTTGGGGCGCTTTACAGCGGCGGGGGCGCGGCGGACTGTTCAGAGAGCGTATGCGGCGTTTGGGACTGCCCTTTGTGCTTGCTGAACTGATTGTAATTCCAATCGCGTATTTTCCGGCATGGCTCCAGGCCGGTGGAAGCATGGATGCAGCGGCATTCCTTACCGACTATCTTTTTCATCAGCAGTGGCCGGTTGGGCCGCCATGGTTCATCTGGCTGCTGCTTGCGTTTAATCTTCTGATACTGCTGTTGCCAGGCAGATCAATTCAGATACTTTCCACAAATCTGGCGAATAAACCCCGGGCAGTCCTGGCGCTTTGGCTGCTGTTATCTTTGCTGTCTCTGGTGCCGCTCAGCTTATGGCTTGGCCGGTATACATGGACAGGGTTTGGACCCTTCGACTTTCAATTAAACCGGGTAGTCTTTTACTTTCTCTTTTTTCTCATGGGCGCCGTATTGGGAGCCTGCAACTGGCAGCGTATACTATTTAACAATAATTCGCTTGCCGGGGCTTGGGGCCTGTTTTGGGCGGTGCTGTCTGCGGGGCTGTTTATCTTATTACAGGCCATGACCTATAGGGGCTGGGCGGGAGAGCGTGGCCTGAGCGCCGCATTGTTCTTTGAAATTCTTTATGTTGTGCTGTGCCTTACAACCTGTATCGCATTGCTGTCACTCTTTCGCAGCTACGTTGCGCAAACTGGTCACATCTGGCAAAGCTTAAGTGCCAATGCCTATGGCATTTACCTTTTTCATTATCCTTTCCTTATCTGGTCCCAATACATGCTATTGTCCGTATCAATGTCTGCTGCCGCTAAGTTTTTATTTGTTTTTGCCATCGCATTGGGAGGCAGCTGGGGCCTGACAGCGCTCTTGCGAAAGTCTTCTGCAATGGCCCGTCTAATCTGAGCCGGATATAAACAGCCCGGGTCAGCGGCGTTCGCATTTTTACAATTATCCGTACCGGTAAATCGTGTTATCTGCTTCTTAAATGAAAATGATATGAACACGCTTACATCAAAACAACAGCAGCCGAAAGCAAATAACCGTTCCTGCCGACCAGGTACTGTTTTCCTGGTTGTTGCCTCGCTTACAGCGCTTTGTTGCAAGCTTGCTGCGTGCCGCCACGATACAGCTGAAGCCGGTAGTTCTGAAACACATCTCGAAGAAGCCAAACGAGCCATTGCTGCCAGCAATGCATTATATTTTCAGTCGTTCGTGAGAAATGAACCTGGTATTTTCATAGACCGGTACGCAAAAGACTGCTGTATCATGGCGCCGGGGCTGCCCGCTATGTGCGGTCAGGAGGCTCCGCTGAAATTTTTCAGACAGGCTTACGAAGAGGCCGGGTTGAGAAACGGCCGGTTCATAACCACTGGCATATACGGCAATGGAAAAGAGTATGTCACCGAAGAAGGACGCTGGCAATCTTTTGATAAAAACGGAAGACTCTTTGATGATGGCAAGTTCCTCGTTTTATGGAAAAAGACACCTGGAGGATGGAAAATGTTCAGAGATTCTTTCAGCAGCAACAGGAAGTAAGCAAGAAGGTGATAAGCATCCGCCGTTGGCGAAGTGCTCAGGTATCCCTTTACTGTTCTTTTTCCTCAACGATCACCTGTGTATCGCTTCTGAAAGGGATCAGCGGCAATCCCTCTTTCGTTTGTATGTTGCCGGGGCGGGTATTACTAAACCCGTAACGCACGTATTTTGGCTGGCTGAGCTGAGCGCTTGTAACTTCAATGCTGTTTTTTGATACCCGCGCAACAGCCGGGAACCAGTTTCCCGTCTCATCGCCCAGCATAAATCCGGCAGCGTCCCTGCCTGAGGCCCGCAAACCGG
This sequence comes from Pedobacter sp. SYP-B3415, assembly GCF_004138205.1. Classification (GTDB taxonomy): domain Bacteria; phylum Bacteroidota; class Bacteroidia; order Sphingobacteriales; family Sphingobacteriaceae; genus Pedobacter. The sequence goes on along the minus strand of NZ_RXNQ01000022.1, from coordinate 138,192 downwards.
AGCCGGCGTTACCCACACTGATGCGGATTTTTGATTTCAGTACCTGGACATTGGTTACCTGCGGATTCCTGTAAGTGATGCCCGGAACGTTGTAATGATCGCCCAGGGCCCAGGCAGCAAGGCGTTCGCCCACGGGTTTTTTGTGAGAGGGGTGTATGTTCGCTGCCGAGTCGATCAGATCCGTTGTCACGACCATGCCGGTTCGTGCATGTGCCATGCTGCGTGTCTGTGCTTCCTGAAGCAGCGCGCCCTGGAACTTGTTCTCGTACGTATGCGGCGCAATCTGTACATAATAAAACGGAAAGGGCTTGGTCCATGCTTTTCGCCAGGCATCGATCATCGAGGTAAACAGCTTTTCATAGCTGCCATACGTTTTTACATTGCTTTCTCCCTGGTACCAGATAACCCCTGCAATATTTGCTTTCGTAAGCGGGGCAATCATGGCATTGTAGGCGGCTCCCGGCACAGTTGGCCAGCCTGGGTTTGCTTCCAGCGCAGCTGCCGCCGCCCGTAGTTCGGGGTCTTCGTTCACCAGGGCTGCAGGTGTCCAGGCTTCGGCAGGCGTGCCACCCCAGCTGGCATTGACGAGGCCGATCGGAACGTTAAGCTGTTTCTGTAATCGTTTTCCAAAAAAGTAGGCCACAGCGCTGAAACTTTTTAGTGTTTCCGGCCCTGCAATGGTCCATTGTCCTTTCACATCATCCTGCAGGTGCGCCGATCCCGTTTTAGGGACATGGAAAAAACGAATATTTCCGTTGGCAGGCAGCGAAAGTTCTGCAGCGATATCTTTCTCGCCGTGATTAAAACTCCACTCCATGTTCGACTGACCGGAACAGAGCCAGACTTCGCCAATCATCACGTCACTCAATTTCAGTGTCTCGTGCGTAGTTATTTGGATATCATATGGCCCGCCGGCCGCCGGTGTTTTCACTTTTACTTCCCAGAATGCAAAGCTGCTTGTTTTCGTTCTGACAATCTGCCCGTCCCAGCCGGTCGTTACAGACACGTCCTGTCCGGGTGAGGCCCAACCCCACAATCTTACCGAATCTTGCTGCTGCAGGACCATCCCGCTGCTGATAAATGCCGGAAGCCTGAGCTGTGCACGCAGTATCGTACAGGTAAGCAGCATACAGAAAAGAAGCGATAATTTTTTCATGTCAGTTTCGAATGGTGATAAAAATAGATGAAAGCGCGTGATTGTCAAAAAAATCGCCGGCAATCTGCCAGGGAAATGTACCTGAATATGCTAAATTAGATACAACCAGAAATAAACCTATGAAAAGCCTGTTTATTGCCGCATACCGGGCCACGCTCTGTTTGCTGCTGCTTAATATGTTCAGCTATGCGCAGGAAACCCGGATCCCCACGCCTGATGCGCTCGCCGCTCCCAACGCGCTCAACGCCAAACTGCGAAAAGGCGACTGGTCCGCCAGATGGATCACCTGTCCGGATATCTCAGGACGCGCTTATGGCGTTTACCATTTCCGAAGGCAATTCGATCTGGCAACAAAGCCGAAGGATTTTACCGTGCATGTAACCGCCGATAACCGGTACAGGCTTTTTGTAAACGGACAGCCCGTTGGCCGCGGTCCGGCGCGCGGCGACTTGTATAACTGGAATTTCGAAACCTATGACCTCGCTCCGTATTTGCGCCCGGGGACCAATGTCGTCGCAGCAGTGGTCTGGAACATGGGCGAGCATGCCCCGGTTGCACAAATTTCTAATCAAACGGCATTTTTGCTGCAGGGTAATGATGCCGAAAGCACAAAAATCAATTCAGACAGCAAGTGGAAGGTTACACAGAACAATTCGTACCAGCCTTGCGGAGCCGATATGGGCAGTATCCTGCGGAGTTATGTCGTGGTAGGCCCGGGCGATGATGTAGATGCCTCCCGCTATCCATGGGGTTGGGAACAGTCTGGCTTTGACGATTTGCGGTGGTCTTCCGCAAAGATCATGTCTGCACCGGTCGCATTTTTTGGTTACGGCACAGATAACCTCTGGACACTTACACCACGCAACATCCCAATGATGGAAGAGTCGGTTCAGCGAATGAAAACCGTCAGGCGAAGTGCAGGACTAAGCAGCTCCGATCATAACTTTCTGAAGGGTAGTTCTACCTATATTCCCGCAAGCAAAAAAGTGAGCATCCTCATTGATCAGGGTTTCGAAACAACGGCATACCCTGTCATGAAGACGAGCGGAGGCAAAGAGAGTACAATAAAGCTCACTTATGCCGAGGCACTTTTTGATTCCCGGGGAGAAAAGGGAAACCGCAATGATATAGCGGGCAAAAAGCTTATCGGTTTGTTTGATGTTTTTAAGCCTGACGGCGGAAAGGACCGCGTTTTCAGCCCGCTGTGGTTTCGTACCTATCGTTATGTTCAGCTGGATATCGAAACCGGATCGTCGCCACTTGTTCTTGAAGACCTTCATGGCCTCTATACAGGCTATCCTTTCAGACAACAGGCTGCTTTTACCAGCAGCGACACCAGCCTGACCGCTATCTGGGAAACCGGCTGGCGTACCGCCCGCCTTTGTGCCGGCGAAACTTACTTCGATTGCCCCTATTACGAGCAATTGCAATATGAAGGTGACACCCGCATCCAGGCGCTTATTTCCCTGTACAATGCCGGCGATGACCGGCTGATGCGGAAAGCCATCAATGACTTCTACAACTCCAGGGTACCCGAAGGCCTTACACAGGGCCGGTACCCCAGCAGCCGCCTCCAGGTTATTCCGCCTTTTTCGCTCTTTTGGGTGTCCATGCTGTATGATTACTGGATGCACCGGCAGGATGACCGGTTCCTTAATACGTATCTGGATGGTGCTGCCAGGGTACTGGACTGGTATGCAGCACATGTTGATGCCGATAAAAATATGCTTGGCCCAATGAAATGGTGGAACTTTACGGACTGGAACCATGCCTTTTCAAATGGTGTACCCGATGGCGCTACCGACGGCAATTCTGCCGTGATTACGCTTCAATATGCTTATACATTACAACAGGCAGCTGAACTTTTTGCCGGATTTGGACGCCAGGCAGATGCAGCGCGCTTTTCCAGGCTTGCCGTTCAACTGGCCAGAGGCACCTATAACCATTGTTTTGATCAGAAAAGAATGGTCATGGCAAATACACCTGAAAAAAAATCCTTCAGCCAGCACGCAGGAATCATGGCGATCCTGTCAAACGCGATTCCCGCAAAAGAACGTGAAACCGTACTTAAAGCCATTCTTGAAGATCCCGGATTAAGTCAGGCAACATTTTACTACCGGTTTTACCTGAGCCGGGCCATGATCTTGAGCGGCAGAGGGAACGATTATTATGCTCAGCTGGCACCGTGGCGGGGCATGCTGGCCAATGGTCTTACCACTTTTGCCGAAAATCCTGACCCGACCCGCTCCGATTGCCATGCCTGGTCAGCCAGCCCGAACTACGATTTCCTTGCAACGCTCTGCGGCATCATGCCCGCCGGTCCCGGCTTTAAAGAAGTCAGAATCGAACCCTTTCCCGGGCCGCTTACCGAGCTGCGCGGAAGCATGCCACATCCGGCCGGAACACTGCGTGTAGAGCTGAAAAGGAAAGGCGCAAAGGGTCTGGATGCGGTCGTAGAATTGCCTGCGGGTATATCAGGCAGTTTTGTCTGGAACGGACGAAGCATCAGGCTCGCGCCGGGCAGACAGGAACTTCACTTCTGACAGCTCTTGCCGATCTGTTGCCATTTGACTAGCTTAGTCCGACCAAATATGAACTGGTAAGGGGGATCCGCTTCATGAGACTATTTATTATTGCCGCTCTTTTATGGCTCGGTCCGGCAGGACTGTTGGCGCAGAATCAAATTGCGTCGCCGCTCATCATTAATCATGCTACAGAACAGTATAGCGGCAGTGTACAGAACTGGGATGTTGCGCAGGACCGCAACGGGGTACTTTATTTTGGCAACGGTCAGGGCCTGCTTAGTTATGATGGCAATTTCTGGAATCTGTATAAACTGCCCAACTCGACAGTAGTCCGCTCAGTCGAGATTGCGGCTGATAACAGGATCTATATCGGAGGCCAGGACGAGATCGGTTATTTCTCTCCCGATAACCGCGGTGTACTGCGTTACCATTCGCTTTTGCCGCTAATACCCACGGCAGAGCGGCATTTTGCTGACATCTGGGATATCGTGATCAGAAAAGATGAGGTGTTTTTCAGAAGCATCAACCTGATCCTGCGCTACAAAGACGGCCGGATCCAAACCTTTAAGCCGGAAACTGAATGGGGCTTTCTCGGTGCTTTTGGCGATAAGATCATCGCACAGCGCTGGCAAAAGGGCCTGATGCAGTTCGAAAATGGCTATTGGAAACCGTTCTCGCTCGCACCTGCCTTTCTGACTGCTGCAATTACTTCTATCATGCCTTACAGCCGGGACAGTTTGCTCGTTTCTACGCTTAAAGACGGACTTTTTCTGCTCGCTGAAAATGGCGGCTGCCGCCGGATGCGCACCCAGATCGACAACATGTTGTTCAAAGACCGTATATATAAAGGACTTCGGATAAATGCAGGGCAATATGCGATTGGTACAACTTCAGGCGGACTTCTTATCATTAACAAATCGGGGCAGCTTGTTCAGCGCTTTGCTTACCGCGAGGGCCTGCAGAACAACAACATCAGGGGGATGACGCTCGACCGGCAGCAGAATCTCTGGCTGGCTTTAAATGATGGTGTCGATTTTATTGCGGTTAACAGCGCTGTCAAAACCATCATTCCTGATCAGAACAAACAAATTACGGTTTACAGCTCGAGACTTTTTAACCAGCATCTTTACATCGGCTCTTCAAACGGCCTGTACGCAGCAAAGCTGGGTGCCCGTCCCGCCGATTTGAGCACGGCCAGGGGCATTTTTTCAGAAGTGAAAAATTCACAGGGCCAGGTCTGGAACCTTGATGAATTGAATGGTCAGCTCGTGATGGGGCATGAAGAAGGGTTTTTTACAGTAACCGCAAATCAGGCCAGCCAGGTCTATGCCTACCCCGGCACCTGGATGTTTCAGCCATATGCAGATTTTCTGCCCGCCAGTCAGATCATTGCAGGCACATATAAAGGTTTACAACTGATCCGCTTTGACAGGGGGAAGTTTACCAACGCAGGAGCCATACGCGGATTAACAGAGTCGCTGCGCTTTGTTGTTCTCGACAACGAAAAAAATATCTGGTCTTCGCATCCCTATCATGGTATCTATAAGATAGAGCTTTCGCCCGGGGGCACGGGCTTAAAAAGGCACACACTGTACACCGAAAAAGATGGTCTGCCATCTGGCCTGTACAACTATGTATACCGGATTAAAAATCGTGTTGTAGCGGCAACTTCGGCCGGCGTGTATGAGTACGATCAGAAAAGTAACCGGTTCATCCCTTTTCGTATGCTGAACGAAGCGCTGGCAGGACTTAAATTACAGTATCTCAAAGAAGACCGGTACGGAAACATCTGGTTTGTAACCGAGAAAAAACTTGGCGTGATGGACTTCGGCAGACCGTCAGGCAAACTCCCTTTTACGCTTACCTATTTTCCGCAGTTAAATGACAAGATTGTGGGTGGTTTCGAATCTGTTTATGTACTGGACAGCGCTAACGTGTTTGTTGGGGCAAACAAAGGGGCTTACCACATCAACTACAGCAAATACATCAATACGATTGCCGCGCCACAGGTTGCGCTGCGAAAAGTTCGCTTGTTCGGACGCGCAGACAGCACGCTTTTTGGTGGACACGATTTAAGTTTCGCCACCGCTGATAACGGAAAAAATGAAAAAGTATCTATAAAACTCAGTAATGAACTTAATTCCCTGCACTTCGAATACAGTACCACGTTATTCGAATTTCAGCAAAACACCGAATACAGTTTCAGGCTGAAGGGATTTGATAAAAAGTGGTCAGCCTGGGGAAAAAAAGCTGAAACCGATTATACAAATCTATCTGCCGGCAGCTACACGTTTGAAGTGAGATCACGCTACCATTTGGGCAATGAATCGGCAATTGCCGCATACAGTTTTGTCATTATGCCGCCCTGGTATGCTACGTGGTACATGAAGTTGCTCTATGTGCTGATCGCTGCCGGAATACTTTTTCAGCTATTCAAATGGCAGCGAAAAAAACACCTTCGCGCGCGTGACCGCCTCAGTTACCTGCATCAGCTGGAACTGGACCGGAATGAAAAGGAGATTGTGCGCCTGCAATACGAAAAACTGGAGGCTGATGTAGTGCATAAAAACAAGGAACTTTCAACAGCAACCATGCACCTGGTAGAAAAAGGTAAGGTGCTTTCAAAAATTAAAGAAGTATTGTCTGCGGCGGCGCGCAACAACGAGATCAGCCAGAGCTCTACAGCTTTCAGGCAGCTCGTCAGGCTCATTAAAGACGTAGAAAAAGGAGATCAGGACTGGGATCATTTTACCCGGCATTTTAATAATGTAAATGAAGACTTTTTCAAAAAGCTGAAGGCTAAGTTCCCCGATCTCACACCGAACGAACTCAAGCTCTGTGCATACCTGAAAATGAATCTGTCCAGTAAAGAGATTGCCCAGCTGATGAATATTACCAGCAAAGCGATCGAAGTTAGCCGCTACCGGCTGCGCAAAAAACTACAGCTGGATTCAGAAACAAACCTTTATGATTTTCTGCTTTCTGTAGGTGAAGTTCCTAACGTACCGGGAGAACAATAGCAAAACGGGTAACTTTTCGGCGTTTTTCACGCCGTGATATCTCATGATTTTGTGCAATACGCCAGGTAATTCACTACATCAGTTCAACTAGCAGAAATTGCTAAAACGATTTAAAATTCACGTTTTAGCATTGGTGAACATATTAACATTCGAATGTAAGTCTTATTAGTAAATTGTTAATAATCAACATTTTACCCTGTGTCTGTAGTGCTGATGTAGTGCCGTCTAAATGCCGTTGAGGGTGTAAAAAGCTTCGCAGTAGGATACATGTAGGGCTTTCAAAAAAGTCAAAGCCCTGAATACGCTCATAGATTTGAGAAAGGCAATGCTCCCCGCTTGCCTAAACAAACCCCATTACTAACCAAATAATTATTATGAGCAAAAGAATTACTTATCTTTTCTTCTTTACACTTTTATTCGTCTGCCCTGTGAGCCTGATGGCGCAGGAGCTGGCGGTAAAAGGAACGGTAACGGAAAAATCGAGCGCAATGCCGCTCCCCGGTGTAACGGTCCGGGTAGAAGGAACCAACCGGGCTGTGGCAACCGATGCCCAGGGTAACTACAGCATTGCTGTTCCCTCAGCCGGAAGCCGCCTGGTATTCAGTCAGACCGGAATGCTTACACAGTCGCGTGCGGTAACAGCTGCAGGCACAATCGACATCGTACTTGACAGCGATCCGAAGCTTCTCAATGATGTCGTTGTAGTCGGTTATGGTACACAGAAAAAAAGCGTTGTGACCGGCTCCATAACAAGTGTAAAAGCTGCAGATCTTGAATCGATGCCGGTGAACCGTATCGAGCAGGCGCTGCAGGGCCGTACATCCGGTATCACCATTGCGTCGAGTTCAGGACAGCCGGGCTCGGGCTCAACAGTTCGTGTTCGTGGTCTGACGTCTTTCGGTAACAACGATCCATTGTGGGTAGTCGATGGCGTCGTTGTAGACAATGGCGGTATCGGTTATCTTAACCAAAGCGACATTGAATCGATCGAGGTGCTGAAAGATGCGGCATCGCAGGCCATTTATGGTGCCCGTGCAGCGGCCGGCGTTATCCTTGTTACAACAAAAAAGGGTAAAGAAGGCAAAACGCAGGTAAACTATAACGGCTTTTACGGCACATCCGCGCCCGCGCGAAAACTTAGCCTGTTAAATGCAGAACAGTATGCGGTATTGCGTAATGAAGCTTCTATTGCCGCCGGCGGTGCAGCCGTGTTTGCGAATCCTGCCTCGTTGGGACAGGGAACTGATTGGCAGGATGCCATTTTTAACAATGATGCGCGCCGCCAGACCCACGAGTTCAGTGTAAGCGGCGGAAATGATCGTTCGACCTTTTATGCATCTTTTGGCTACCTGGCACAGGATGGTATTGTGGCAACGGATATCTCGAAATTTAACAGAACAAACGTTCGTTTGAATTCTGAGCACAAATTGACCAAATGGCTTAAACTTGGTCAAAACCTGGGTTATTCGCATGATAAGAGTATAGGCCTGGGCAATACCAACAGCGAATTTGGTGGCCCGCTTAGCTCTGCGATTAACCTTGACCCGATTACGCCGCTGGTAGAAACGAATCCGGCGAGGGCAGGTGCCTATGATCAGCGTTCCGTACGCAACGAGCTGGGTTTTCCCTATGGCATTTCACCAATCGTGGGTCAGGAAATGACCAATCCGCTCGCCTATATCCAGACGCGCCTTGGTAATTATGGCTGGTCTGACAACTTTGTGGGCAACGCGTACGCTGAAGCTGAAATCATTAAGGGACTGCGGATTCGCTCTACCCTGGGCGGTAAACTGTCTGTTTGGGGCGGCGAAAGTTTCACCCCGGTATTTTATCTGAACGCTACGAACATATCAAGCCAAACCTCCTTTTCGCGTTCAAACAATAAGGGCCTTGCCTATAATATCGAGAATACGGTATCATATACCAGAGATATTAACAAGCATAACATTTCGGTTCTCTTAGGCCAGGGTGCTTACCTGGACAACCGCACAACCGGTACAAGCGTGAATTTCTTCAACATCCCGGTTGATAACTTTAAAGATGCGTCGCTGAACTACAAGGTTCCAACGGCACAGCGCAGTTCAGACGGTTATGAAAACCCCGATCATACGGTTAACTCCTTATTTGCAAGATTGAACTACAATTACGCTGAAAAGTATCTCGTTACGGGTATTATCCGCCGGGACGGCTCATCACGCTTTGGTTCAAACAATAAATATGGCGTTTTCCCATCATTCTCACTGGGGTGGGTCGCTTCTCAGGAAGATTTCTGGCCGCAAAACAATATTATCAATACCCTGAAGATCCGCGGTGGTTACGGGGTGGTCGGTAGTGATGCCATTGGTGATTTTGCATTCCTCTCAACGATAGGAAGCGGCAGGAACTATACGCTTGGCACATCCGGAAGCTACGATATCGGCTACAGCCCCAACGCGCCTTCTAACCCGGATCTGCGCTGGGAAGAAACGAGTCAGACCAACATCGGTTTTGAGGCCACCATGTTTGATAAACTATCCCTGTCTTTTGACTGGTACCGCAAAAAAACAAGTGGAATCCTGCAGCGTGTTCAGATACCCGGTTACGTTGGCGCCATTGATAATCCTTTCGGGAACGTAGCAGACATGCAAAACTCTGGTGTGGATCTCGAACTTGGCTATAAAAACCGGTTCGGCGCCTTTGACTTTTCGGTTAATGGTAACGTTTCTTACCTGAAAAATGAGGTAACGTTCCTGGGTAACAACATTACTTTCCTTTCAGGCGGAACCGGCTTTCAGGCCAGCACTTATCCTATTACCCGTACAGCGCTTGGCGAGGCAGTGAATTCGTTTTATGGCTTCCAGACACAAGGTATTTTCCAGAATCAGGCAGAGATCAATAACTACGTCGGCGCTAACGGAGCCATGATCCAGCCAAGCGCCAAACCAGGCGATTTCCGCTGGCAGGACACCAATGGCGACGGAAAAATCACTGATCTAGACCGTGTATTTATCGGCAACCCGACACCAGACTGGTCATACGGTCTGACCTTTAATGCCGGATGGAAAGGCATCGATCTGACCGTTTTCGGACAGGGTGTTGCAGGCAACCACATCTTCCAGGGATTGCGCAGGCTCGATGTTGCCAATGCAAACTACCAGACAAAAGCGCTTGGCCGCTGGACCGGTGAAGGTTCGTCAAACAGCTTTCCGCGTCTTGTAAACGGGGATCCGAACGGGAACTTTACCAACCCTTCAGACTTTTACCTGGAGAAAGGGGATTATTTCCGCATCAAGGTACTTCAACTGGGCTACACCTTCCCTCAGAAAATTTCGGGAAAACTCGGTCTGAACCGATTAAGGGTTTACGGTATGAGCGAGAACCTGTTCACGTTTACCAAATACACCGGTTACGATCCGGAAATCGGCGGTGGCGTACTTAGTATCGACCGCGGTATTTATCCGCAGGCACGCTCATTTATGTTCGGTCTGAACATTGGTTTTTAATACATACGAGAAGAAGATTTCATAAAAATATTCAGATGAAAAATTTAGTAAAATATTCGGTAGTGGTGCTTCTTGGCGCACAACTGGTTGTTTCCTGCAAAAATTTCCTTGAGGTAAGTCCGAAGGGAACCATGCTCGAATCAAATTATTACCGCAATCAATCAGAGGCTTACAACGGGCTGGTGGCTGTTTACGACGTGCTGGGCTGGCAGGGAAATGGTTATGTATCAAAAATACCTGCGGCAAATTCGGCATCAGATGACCATTACGCCGGCGGCGGAAGTTCTACCGACATCAATGCATTCCAGGTGTGGTCAAATTACACGCTCAATGCGGCAAACGGCCCGCAGGAAGAGCTTTGGCGCAAAGGCTATTCAGGGATTTTTCGCGCAAACGTATTGTTGTCGAAACTTGATGGCGTGCCTATGGATGCCGGTCTCAAATCGCGGTATGCAGCAGAAGCAAAAGCACTTCGCGCCTTCTTTTATTTCGACCTGGTCCGCCTGTTCAGAAACATTCCGCTTTTATTGACGGCGGTAGAAACATCACAGCTTTATAACGTGGAGCAAAGTACGCCTGCGGCTGTATATGCGCAAATTGAGAAAGACCTGAATGAAGCGATACCTGCGCTGCCGGTGACGGTTGCCCTTGCTACCGAGGGTGGTCGACTGTCGCAAGGGGCAGCAAAAGCCATTCTTGGTAAAGTGCTGCTGCAACAGGAAAAATTTGCTGCCGCCGCGGCAGCGTTTCAGGATGTAAACGGCACACCAGGCACCACCAGCCAATATGGTTACCGTCTTCTGGCCAATTTTGCCGACCTGTGGAACGTTAATAATAAGTTTAATACCGAATCGATCATTGAACTGTCGGCAACAACGACCTCTGCCGGCGACTGGGGCTGTGCAGCCTGTACCGAAGGTAACCATATGAATATTCTGGTCGGACCACGGGGTTACAAGCCTGGCGCCAATGCCCCGGACTATGTTTCGGGCTGGAGTTTCAACCCGGTAACAAAATCACTGTTTGATGCCATTCACTTCGATCCGCGTAATAAGGCAACCATTGCTAACCTTGACAGCCTGAAAGCAGTAGGCGCAGCCGATTACGAACCTGGTTATATGAACACCGGTTATTTCCTCGAAAAATTTGCAGGCCGCGAAAAAAACAAGACAACCGGAGCCGGAGCGAAAGAGCTCAACTTTGGTCAGAATATGTATGAGATCAGGCTCGCCGACACCTACCTGATGGAAGCAGAAGCATTGCTGCGTGCCGGAACACCCAACACGCGTGCTGCTGCCCTGTTTAATGCGGTTCGTGCCCGCGTAGGCCTGAACCCGCTTCCTTTAAATATGGACAACCTGATGAATGAGCGCCGTCTGGAGCTGGCAGGTGAAGGCCATCGCTGGTTTGACCTGGTTCGTACCGGGCGCGCGCCGGCCGTATTGGGTGCAAGGGGTTTCATAGCAGGCAAACATGAGGTGTTGCCAATCCCATTGCGCGAGCTTGAAAACACAAAATTGAAACAGAATCCAAACTATTAATCCGCAGCAGCATTATGAAATTCAGCGATATAAAATATACTGCACTGGCAGCACTGCTGTTCGGCGCAACTTTCAGCGGCTGTAAGCCGGAAGAGTTCGGCAATGGAAACGGGCTGTCCTCAACACCCCCTGCAACATTCACGGTTACACCGGTACAAGGCAAAACAAATACGTATGTGCTTAAATCAAATACTGATGTAGTCGGTGTGCGCTGGGACCGTGGCGACGGCAGCGGTTCTGCAAACGGCAAAATGATCGATACCGCGTTTTATCCCGATGCAGGTAAATACAAGATTACCCTGACAACCATCGGCAAAGGCGGCTCTACAGCCAGCACCTCGCAGGACGTTACCGTTACCAGTTCTGACCCGGTTGCGGGAAACCTTGTGCAGGGCGCAAGAATGGAGGCCGGCGACGACGCAAAATGGACGCGGTTGAATCTGACTCCCGGCGTAACCTGGACCATGGCAAACGGGAAAATGACCGCTGCCGGCGGTAACAACGGTCAACAGGGCATTTACCAGGCTATTGACGTGGTAGGCGGAAAAAAATACAAAGTAGATATGGTTGTTTCGGGCAGCGGTGCTACAGATACCTGGTTCGAGGTATATGTTGGTACAGCAGTGCCGGTACAGGGATCAGACTACAACGCCGGTGGCTCACGCATTGCCCTGAATACATGGGCAGGCTGCGGCAAGGCTGCTTTCAGCGGCAAGTTATCGGCTCTTTCCTGCAGCGGCAGCGGCAACACCGTAACCTTCCCGCAAAGCGGAAAAGTGTACCTGGTCATACGTACCGGCGGTGCCAACCTGGGAACTTCGGGCATCTCGATTACCAATGTTGAGTTCAGAGGAACAAATTAATAACCTGGCCGCAGCCATGCTGCGGCCAATATTTACCGTATGAAGAAGAGACTTAACATGATGCTTGGGTTCGCCCTGCTCGCTCTGGCCTGCAGCAAAGACCCAGGTACAGAAGGGCAGGAAAGGTTTGAATTCCCCGGACCACCGCAGGACAAAGGCTGGGCTTTTGAGAGCAGTCCAACCTGGGGAGATGAATTTACCTATTCCGGGGCGCCCGATGCTACAAAGTGGGATTATGACATCGGCGGATCTGGATGGGGGAACAACGAGTTACAGTATTATACCAACAGTACAGCCAATGCCGTGGTTGCCGACGGCAAACTGAATATCATCTTGAAAAAGGAAAACCTGGGTGGGCGGAGCTACACATCGGCCAGGGTGGTAAGCAGGGGCAAAGGCGATTTCCTTTATGGTCGCTGGGAAATCAGCGCGAAACTACCCCGAGGCAAAGGAACCTGGCCGGCGCTCTGGATGCTGCCAACAGAACGCGCCTATGGCGACTGGCCGAAATCGGGCGAGATCGATATTATGGAACATGTTGGATACGACCAGGATGTTGTGCATTTCAGTACACATACCGAAGCTTATTACTTTCGTATCAATACCCAAAAAACGGCTACCCGAAAGCTCGACAAAGTATCTGACACCTTCCACAAGTACCGGGTAGACTGGACACCCTACGCCGTACGCGGCTATTTCGACGACGAAAAAGTTTTTGAGTTCGGTAACGAAGGCAAAGGATACGCCGTCTGGCCATTCGACAAAAAGTTTCACCTCCTGATGAATATCGCCTTTGGCGGTGACTGGGGCGGAGCGCAAGGTATTGCCGATGATAATCTTCCGCAAAAGCTAGAGATTGAATACGTGCGGTATTACAAGATGATTGAGAAACAATAACATATACCCACAACAAATGATATTAAGCCTGAGAAAAATGGCCATTAAGACAATGCTATCGATTGTACTGCTGTCGTTACTGAACTGCTCGAAATCGCCGGCACCCGAAAACCCGGTTAATCCGCCCGAGCCGGAGCCGCCCGTAGTCAGCTCAGACGTTGCTTTCTGGCTTACGCAGGGCGATGGGGTTGTAAAGTTCCAGAAGCAGAACGTAGCGCTGAATTTTAAAGATGGCACCGGGTCAGGCACAACGATAGAGGTAAACGATACCCGCACCTATCAGCAAATTGACGGCTTTGGCTATACGCTTACAGGCGGAAGCGCCATGCTGATCAATACCCTGCCGGAAGCTGCACAAAATGAGCTGTTGAAAGAACTTTTCAGCACAGATGGAATAGGCGTTAGTTACCTCAGGTTAAGCATCGGTGCATCAGACCTCAGCGCAAGCACTTTTACCTATAACGACATCGCCACAGGTCAGACCGATCCGAATATGGAACGGTTCTCGCTCGAACCCGAACGCAGGGACCTGTTGCCGGTGCTGAAGAAGATTGTGGCCCTGATGCCCGGTATTAAAATTATGGGTTCCCCGTGGACAGCACCCCTTTGGATGAAGACAAATAACAGTTTCGTAGGCGGCAGTCTTAAACCTGAGCATTATGCTGCATATGCAAAATATTTTGTAAAATATATTCAGCAAATGAAGGCAGAGGGCATCACCATCGATGCCATTACCCCACAAAACGAACCCCTGCATGGCGGAAATAACCCAAGTATGGTGATGCAGGCAGCTGAACAGGCAGATTTTATCAAGAACCACCTCGGGCCGGCCTTTGCCGCCGCCAATATCAAAACGAAGATCATTGTTTATGATCACAATGCCGACCGGCCGGATTATCCGCTCGCTATTCTGGCAGACCCTGAAGCAAAAAAATATGTAGATGGCTCTGCTTTTCACCTCTATGGAGGCAATATCAGCGCACTGTCGCAGGTTTACAATGCTCATCCCGACAGGAAGATCTACTTCACAGAACAATGGGTTGGCGGTCCGGGCAACTTCCAGGGCGACCTGCAATGGCATGTCGAAAACCTGATTATCGGTGCAACGCGAAACTGGAGCAGCAATGTGCTTGAATGGAACCTCGCTGCAGACCAGAATTACCGCCCGTATACGAATGGGGGCTGCAATTCATGCCTCGGGGCGCTTACCATTGCCGGAAGCGTATCAAGGAACGTTGCTTATTACATCATTGCCCATGCTTCGAAATTTGTCAGGCCCGGCTCCCTGCGTATCGAATCGAACATGGCAGGCACCTTGCTGAACGTGGCATTCAAAACGCCCGATAACAAAAAGGTACTGATCGTATTAAATAAAAGCACAACTCCCGAGACGTTCAACATCAGGCACAACGGCCGGTACATTACGACCACGCTTCCAAATGCCGGTGTAGGTACCTATGTATGGTAGTTAAAACGCAGACGGCAACTAAACCGTAACACAAATGAAAACATCAATATCACTGGCAGCGGTCATCTTATGTACACTGCCCTTATTCGCGCAGCAGAAGGCAGCGGGCTACGATCCCGCTACAAAAAACGCTGCCGTTTTTACAACAGCAAAAGATACAAAACAGCGCCTGGCGGCAGATGGTAAGCTTACCTTTACGACGTTTAAACAGCCGCTTGAAACAGAAGTCTGCGTCTTTATTGACCCGTCGAAAACCTTTCAGCAGTTAACAGGCATTGGCGGTACCATTACCGATGCTGCTGCAGAGACATTTGCAAAATTACCAAAAGCGGCACAGGAAGAGTTTCTGAGGGCTTACTATGACAGAAAAGATGGCATCGGGTACAGCTTCGCCCGAACAACCATTCACAGCAGCGACTTTGCCAGCGGATCTTATACCTACGTTCAGGATAATGATCCGGAATTAAAAACGTTCAGCGTTGCGCATGACCAGACGTACAGAATTCCGCTGATAAAAAAGGTGATTGCGGCTGCGGGCGGCTCACTACCGCTGTTTGTAAGTCCGTGGAGCCCGCCTGCCTGGATGAAAACCAATAACAGCATGCTGAAGGGTGGAAAGCTGAAGCCGGAGTTCCGCCAGAACTGGGCGAATTATTATGTCCGGTTTATTCAGACGTATGAGAAACTCGGTATTCCGATATGGGGACTTACCGTGCAAAACGAACCTATGGCAACGCAGCGCTGGGAATCCTGTATTTACACAGCAGAGGAAGAACGCGATTTTGTGCGTGAGTACCTGGGACCAACGCTGGCAAAAAATAAAATGGGCGACAAAAAACTGATCGGCTGGGATCACAACCGCGACCTCGTACAACAGCGCGCCAGCGTGCTGTTCGGCGATCCGGAAGCGGCAAAATATTTCTGGGGAATTGGTTTTCACTGGTATGAGACCTGGACTGGCAGCGACATGTTATTCGGTAACCTGCGCAGTGTGCATGAAAGTTTCCCTGAAAAAAACCTGATCATGACAGAAGGCTGCGTGGAGAAATTCAACCTGGATGAAGTGAACGACTGGAGGCTCGGCGAAAGGTATGGCTACTCACTGATTAACGATTTCAATGCCGGCACAGTTGCCTGGACCGACTGGAATCTGCTGCTTGATGAAACCGGCGGCCCGAACCATGTCGGCAACTTCTGTTTTGCACCGGTACATGCAGACACGCGCAGCGGCAAACTGATCTACACCAATTCATATTATTACCTGGGCCATTTTTCAAAATACGTACGGCCCGGTGCTAAGCGTGTAGCTACATCTGCAAACCGCGACAACCTGCTCACAACGGCGTTTTTAAATACCGACGGCTCCCTTGCCGTGGTTGTCATGAACAAAACGGACAAAGATCAGCCTTACAAACTCTGGATAAACGGCAAGGCAGCTGATGTTGCGGGTAAAGCACATTCAATCAGCACCATTGTATTGCGCTGATGTTAAAAAGGATTTATCGTATTTTTCCAGTATGCTGCGCAATGCTCCTGTCATGCAGTACAGGGACAGAGGTTATCCCGGAACCGGAGACACTGCCACCGCCCCAGGTGCCCGACCAGCCCGTGATCATCTATCCCGGATATGAACTTGCCTGGCACGATGAATTTAACGGTACGGCGATCGACGAGACAAAGTGGACGCTGGAAACGGGAACCGGTGTAAATGGAGATTTTGGCACCGGCCAGTTGGACCGCGCTACCGGCAGGGCGGAAAATGCACGGATTGAAAAAAATGTTGAACAAGCCGGAAGTTGTCTGGCGGTTTCAACCAGGAAAGAGCAATACCAGGACCGTAACTATACCAGTGCACGCTTAAATACCCGCGGTAAGGCTGCATTTGGCCCGGGCTACCGGATAGAAGCACGCATCTGGGCGCGCGATGTTCGCTTCAAAGGTCAGGGATTCGCTTTCTGGCTGATGCCGGAAGAGAAAACTGCAGCGGGTCAGGATTTGATGTGGCCCCAGGGTGGTGAAATTGATATTATGGAATATGTCGGCTCAGTCCCATATCATAACCTTGGCGGATTGCATTATGCCTGGTTCTGGGAAAACAACCAATACCGCGACTGGAATCATGCTCACAAAGCGACTTATTTTAGTTTTGCACAGAGCGAAGTGCCGGCTGTCAAACCTGCGTACGGAGGCTGGCCTGCCGTGGTGGGCAACCCTGATGCGGGAAGCAGCAGATTTTTCACTTACCGGGCCGACTGGCATGACGACCGGATTGAATTTAGTATCGATAACCAGGTTTACCACGTTCACTATTTTGACGACGGCAGGGCGTTTGATAACGGGAAACCCGATGGTCAGGATCAGGACGGATTGAAGACGATATCGGGAAAACGAACGTTCATTTCAGAATATTCGAACCATTTCACAGAATGGGATCCGTTTAGACACCGCTTTTATCTGATTCTTTCTGCGGGCGTAGGCGGCAACGACAACCAGACATATGGCGGCGCCATCGTGCCTGAAGCAATTTTTCCCTGTACGGTCTACGTAGACTGGGTAAGGGTTCATAAACGAATATAACAGCACACAAACAAATGAAAACGACAACAAAAACACTCCGGTTACCTGCCAAGCAGTTTCATTATATATTTCTTGCTCTACTCGGCACGCTTTTGCTTCTGAGCAGGGCGGCATACAGTCAGGGCTTTCTTCGCGCCGACGGCCAGCGCATTGTAAACGAAAAAAACGAGAATGTGCTGTTACGCGGCGTCGGGCTTGGCGGTTGGATGCTCCAGGAGGGTTATATGCTTCGCGTGAATGGTGAAGGGCAGCAGCATAAGATTCGCAAGCGGATAGAGGACCTCGTCGGCCCAGAGAAAACAAAAATATTTTACGAAAAGTGGCTTGCCAACCACACCACGAGGGCAGACATTGATTCAATGAAGCGCTGGGGTTTCAACTCTGTTCGGCTGCCTATGCATTATGCACTTTATACACTCCCGGTTGAAAAAGAACCGGTAAAGGGCAGGCAAACCTGGCTTGAAAAAGGCTTCGCCATGACAGATAGCTTGCTGGCCTGGTGCAAAGCAAACCAGATGTACCTGATTCTGGATCTGCATGCGGCGCCTGGCGGACAAGGAAACGATTTCAATATTTCTGATCGAGACCCGGCGGTACCTTCATTGTGGGACAGCGAAGAAAACCGGCAGAAAACTATCGCGCTGTGGCGGAAACTGGCGCAACGGTATGCAAATGAACCATGGATTGGCGCTTATGACATTATCAATGAACCGAACTGGGGCTTTACGGATCCGGCAGGTGATAAGAACGGTACTAAAGAAAAGCTGAATGCACCCTTGCAAAAGCTGTTGCAGGATATTACAAAAGCCATTCGTACGGTCGATAAAAAACACCTGGTTATCATAGAAGGAAACGGCTGGGGGAATAACTATAATGGGATTGAGCCTACATGGGACAAAAACATGGCCCTAAGTTTTCACAAGTACTGGAGCTTCAACGATGACGCATCTGCTGCGCAAATGCTGAAATTGCGCGAAAAGTACAACATGCCGGCCTGGCTGGGCGAAACCGGCGAAAATTCAAACGTCTGGTTTACCGAGGCCATTGCACTGTTCGAAAAAAACAATATCGGTTGGGCATGGTGGCCGCTCAAGAAACTTGGCGGCAATAATCCGCTGCAGATCCCCTCTAATGCCGACTATGACAAGATTACAGCCTTTTGGGGCGGTAGGGGCGATAAGCCCGATGCAGAGACGGCATGGCGCGGATTAAGCCGGCTGGCCGAAGACCTGCACATAAAAAATAACCTGGTGCAGTATGATGTGATCGATGCGATGCTGCGTCAGCCTCATTCATCAGAAACGCGGCCTTTCAAAGCGCATGTGCTTGAGCGCAAACTTGTCATGGCCGCAGCTGATTACGATCTGGGTAAAAATGGCTTTGCCTATTTTGATAACGATACGGCCGATTACCACGTATCTACCGGTAAAAACACACCGGGTAACCGAGGCCGTGCTTACCGTAATGACGGTGTAGACATTGCGATGAAAGAGGGTGGAATCACCTATGTTAATCACATTGAAAAAGGGGAATGGCTTGCTTACACCGTACAGGTAAAGGAGGGGGGCAGCTATAAACTTGTGCTTCGCGCTGAAAACTCTGAAGGTAAAGGCACGGCATCACTCTTACTTAACGGTATGCGGCTGGCAGGCGCTAAGCTGGAAAAAAGCCAGGGTAGCCCTGTCGTAACAACCATAGCAGGCATTGAGCTTGAACCCGGGACTCAAAAACTGGTTCTCAGGGCTGATGAAGGTGGATTCGATTTGTATACACTTGAGTTAAGCAAATAGCTCATGAAGCAGGTCAGGAAGGCCAGGTCACTTATCGTGCTGATCGCGATCGGCGTGCTGGTTTTCCTGCTTGCGCGGTGTATGCCGGAAGCAGCTATGGCTCCCGACCCGCGGGGCGGGGAATATGCCGGTTCGCAAACATGCGCGGCCTGTCATCCTCAGGCGGCAGCCTCCGGCATTGCCGCCCTACATGCCCATAGTTCAGGGAAAGCGGGCGCTGTCATCAGCCACCTTGCCCCGGCTGCAAGTTTTCCTTTTGCCGCCGGCGATACCGTGCATGTCCGGGTGCGTGCCGATTCCCTGATGCAGGTTCGGGAACATACCGGGCGACCGATGGAATCTTTTACAGCCGGTTTGTATTTTGGGTCGGGCAAACGGGCTTTTACATTTGCGTACTGGCAGGGTGACCGGCTTTTTCAGCTGCCCTTATCGTATTTTACATCTCATGGCGCCTGGGCAAACAGCCCCGGTTTCCCGGCAGACCAGCCCTATTTTGGACGGAGCATCGTTTCACGCTGTTTTGAATGCCACGCGTCATTTGCCGGCACAACGGTTGAAACCGCAGCCGGTTTTAAACGAACGGAACATTACAGCACAGGAAGCCTGATTACCGGTATCGATTGCGAACGCTGTCATGGACCGGCCGCAAAACATGTACGGTTTCATCAGTCTGATCCTGGCCGGAAACGGGCTGCTCACATTAGCAGGTACAGTGAACTTTCGAGGGCCCAAAGGTTGGATGCATGCGCCGTATGTCATTCGGGTAACAACCAGCCAATGGTACGCAGTACCTTCTCGTTTGTACCGGGAGATGTCTTAAAAGATTACCAGGCACCGGCTTTCGGCGAATACGGGGCGCAGCATGCAGATGTGCACGGCAAACAGTCTGATCTGTTAGCGCAAAGCAGGTGTTTTCAGGGAAGTAAGCTGGAGTGCCAGTCATGCCATACCATGCATGATAAGCCGAAAACAATGCGCGCCTATACACAGGTGTGCAGCAGCTGCCATCCTCAGCCCAAACATAGCACAGGTCTCCATGCCGGCAGGTTAACCATGGGTAAGGATTGCATAGATTGTCACATGCCGCTCCAGCCCTCGAAGGTGATTTCGTTCCAGCTTGCGGGTAAGAAAACCAAATCGTCATACCTCTTGCGTACGCACAAAATAGCGGTCTACCGTTAGGAGCAGGGACAACCGCCATTACGTAAATTTCTGCTTACAGTAATTGCCTCCGGCTAAAACCAGTAAATTCGCGCCTGGCAAAGGTTATAGCCCTGATGGTTGGCGAATACCGCCCATCAAGGGGTTGCTTTCGCAGCATTCAAGCCTGTTGCTGTGCTGATCGTTTATAGAATTGAACAAACCAAAACAAAGCTCCTGGATCCTCGCCGGACTGCTCTTTGCCGTCCTTTGGTCGTCTGCCTCAACCGCTACCAAGGTTGGTCTGCAGGTGGCACAACCCATGCTTATCGCGGTAGTTCGGTTTGCACTGGCTGCAGTCCTGATGCTCGCGTATGCACACCTGATCAAAAGGTATCGGCTGCCCAAAGGCCGTGAATGGCTTCAGATAGCTGTCTATGGTACCTTAAATATCGCCGTTTATCTCGGGTTATATGTCATAGCCATGCAGGAGGTTACCGCCGGAATCGGTGCGCTTGCCGTAGCTGTGAACCCAGTTATTATGAGCGTAATGGCGGTGTTTCTTTTGGGTAAGAAACTGGAAAGTAAGATTATCCTGTCATTGTTTATTTGTCTTGCGGGCGTGTTTTGTACCGCCTGGCCATTGCTGGGTCATGCCGTGGTAACAACCCGGGGTCTTACTATATTGCTGGCCAGCATGTTTTCTTACTCACTGGCGGCAATCTATTTTTCTTCAAAAAAGTGGGACGGCCTCAATCTTTTTACCATCAATGGCTGGCAAACCCTGATTGGCGGTCTGGTATTACTCCCCTTTCTCATCGCATTTTATGACCCGGCGAAAAATAATTTTAACGCATCCTTTTGGTTGTCGGTTAGCTGGCTTGCTATCCCTGTTTCTATCGGTGCGGTACAGTTATGGCTCTGGCTAACGCGATCAGATACAATTAAGGCCGGCTTGTGGCTGTTTCTTTGTCCGCTCTTCGGCTTTACGATCGCTGCCCTGCTTGTTGGCGAGCGCGTAGGGATCTATACGATTGGCGGAATTATCCTGGTTCTTGCCGGGCTGTTTGTGTCGAGACAGGGGAATAATAAATAATTTTGATACCTGCAGAAGCTTTCGTTACCCGAAGTGAAGTACGATCTTTCCGGTTGTATTTCCTTTCTCCAGTTCCTCATGGGCTTTGGCTATCTCACTGACCGGATAATCTTTGTCGATGTGGGCACGCACTTTTCCCTCTTCGAGCAGGTTCGCGATGGCGCGTTGATTCTCACCAGAGCTTTTTACGGTTATATGTTGTCCGCGAATACCTGCATTAGCGGCCTTTCCTGCCGGGTCGTCGACATAGCCTGTCGGAATGGTGATGATCTGACCTCCCGGTCTGATGGTTTTCAGCGAGCGTTCAAAAACCTCGCCGCCTATGGTATCTACAACCAGATCGGCATCCTGAACCAGCGATGAAAAATCCTCATTTTTATAGTCAATGTGTTCCTGCGCGCCGAGGCCCAGTACAAAGTCACGCTTTTCAGCGGAGGAAGTTCCGATCACATAAGCACCGGCATGGTGTGCAAACTGGACCGCAAAATGGCCAACGCCACCGGCGGCCGCATGAATGAGGACTTTCTGTCCGGCCTGAAGGCCTGCATGCGTAAAAAGTACATCCCAGGCGGTCAAGGCAGCAAGGGTACTGGCTGCTGCTTCAGCATGACTGATGTTTTGCGGTTTTTTAGCCAATTGATTGGATGGGGCAAGGACATATTCGGCATATGTACGGCCGTGACCAGGAAAGTTGACCATGCCAAATACCGCATCCCCAACGCTAAAATCATGAACGCCCGGGCCAACCGATTCGATTACACCCGATACGTCCCAGCCCAGAATGACCGGTTGTTCCTGGCTAATACGCTGCCATGCGCCTTTTCCCTGACGCGTTTTCCAGTCGATCGGGTTAATACTGACAGCCACAGTACGAATCAACACCTCACCTTCGCCGGGGGTTGGTTTGGGTACGTCACGCATCTCAAAGTTTTCGGTGCCGCCGGGCGCATTTAGTATGATCGCTTTCATAGGGTCAGGTTTTTATAAAAGTAACAATAAATTTCTAACGCCACCCGGCCCGCATGATATGCAAGCGAGGTGTTAAATACAGCTGAGATTCCCGGGGTATTATCTGAAGCTGAGGCTATGTCAGCCCTATGGAGATATGCTGAAATCACCCCGAACAAGCCGCTGCCGCAGCGGAACACTTTTTGTGTTAATTTTGCGTTCTCAAATAACTCAAAATGAAAACCATGAAAAAGAGCATTTTACTAGTTGCAATGCTGATCCTGAGTGTTGGATCGCTGCATGCCCAGTTTAACCTGGGACTAAAAGCCGGCGTCAATCTGGCAAGTCTGAGTACCGATTTTGCTGACAAAGAGAACCGTCTCGGTTACCAGCTTGGTGCCTGGGCCCGCATCGGAAGCGGCTTTTATGTACAACCTGAAGCGTATTTCGGCAGCAAGGGAAACCGGTTTGTAAGTTTTACCAATAACAGCGGCACAGAAGTGGAAGCCGAAGGTAAAGTCCGCTTTACAACCCTTGATATCCCGGTTTTACTCGGTACTCGGGTAGGCGTAGACAAATTAAACCTGCGTTTTATGGCTGGTCCGGTCGTGTCATTTGTTCTTGATGAAAACGCAACATTTTCATCTGCATATGATCAGGCTACAGACTTCAGAAACTATAAGAACAATGCGTTTGCTGCACAGTTTGGTGCTGGTGTAGATGTGGGTAATTTGGCTGTAGACCTGCGTTATGAAGCCGGTCTGAGCAATATCAGCAACAGCGACCGTTACAAACAACGTCCCAACGTCTGGCAATTGAGCCTCGGTTGGAAATTGTTCTAAGTACAGATACCATACAGATCTTAAAGGCTGGCCGTTTGGCCGGCCTTTTTTTGTAACTTCTTAATAAAAGGGTTAATACGCGCTCAAAATGCTTTTTAGGCGTATGCTGAAATTGCGGCTTTGGGCCGACGGTATTGAATCAGCTAGCAGGTTTCAAATAGCCATCTTAGCCGCGCCCTGCCCCCGCTACCACCGCCTTCAAACCATTTCCGATTACGACTGCCCCTGCGAAGATTGGCTGGAAACCTTCCGTGTACCATGAGGGCCCATAGAACAAAAAAGGTCCGGGCCTCGCGCCCGAACCAATCGATTTACATTTATTCCCAGCCCGGGTTTTGCTTCAGCACACCCGGAGGGTAGAGGCTGATTTGCCCGGTCGGAATGGGGGAGAGGTAATTTTTCGGATCGACAAAGGTGCGGACCGAACTTGCTGCGTATGGCATAATATAACCCTGCGCATTCCTCAATACTCTGCCGTTGTCCGGAACTTTTGCGCCCAGAAATGCATCCGGATTCTGGGTTCTGTCCAGATAATAACCTTTCTTCCAGCGCAGCACATCCTGGTAACGGAATCCATTCATCATGAGCTCGGTGCGGCGTTCACGCCTGATTTCCCACATAAGCGGTGAGATGTCAGCTTCACGTTTTGGGTCTGCAATTGTGGTTGCCCCGTTGGCACCAGAGGCAACGTTACCTCCGCCCTGAACAACCAGTTTTGCCACACCGGCACGCGCGCGGAGCAGATTGACCGATTTGTCGAGGTCTGCCTGCGTTACAGCATATGTGCCTTGTTTTTCCATCAGCGCAACGAGCTCTGCATAATTCAGCAACACCTCAGAATAATAAAAAATCGGGGCATCTGTTTCATTGAATGGTGCCAACTGGTTTGATGCAGGCTGCAGGAATTTTGCCGGCCGATAGCCTGTGCTTGTGCTGTAGCCATTTACAAGCGATCCGTTGTAAGCAAGGAAATCGCTGATTGTGCTCGTTAGCCGTGCGTCGCGATTTGCGCGTACAGCTGTAATATTTGCATCACCCTGGTAAAGGGGCGATTGGCCAATAGGCAATCCATCTGTAGCCGGGTAGGCTTCTACTGCAGATTTAGTGAGCCCTGCCATTTGCGTGGTACTGTTTGTATAACCAATAACGGAATGGGTCAGCACACCGGCCAGGTATTTTTTGTATAACAGCACTTCCTTGTTTCCGGCAAGATCCATCGAGCTGTAGATTGTACGATAGTCAGGGTTCAGCACATATTTACCGGTCATCAGTTTCTCTGAGGCATCTTTTCCTTCGGTCAGGAACTTCCCGGCATCATTTAGTCCCAGCTCGGTATGATAGATGCGGTAAGAGCCTTCAAAAAGACAGATTCTGGCTTTCAGCGCAAGCGCAACATCCTGGTTTACGGTATTGTCTTCGTCGCGCACACGGATATTTGCAACCGCGTAATTGATGTCTGCCAGCACACTGTCCATAACAAGCTGACGGCTGTCGCGCGGTTTGTAAATGAGGTTGTCTTCCGAAACATCCAGCGACTTGCTGATATAAGGAACACCGCCAAAAAGTTTGACTTTGTTAAAATAGTCCATAGCACGGAAGAAACGTGCAACACCTTTCCAGTGCCGTTTTGCATCATCGCTCATCGCAATCTGGTCTATACGCTCAAGCATGATATTCGCTTTGCGGATGTATGACCAATCCCAGTCGCCTGAGGTGGGCGGAGCTGTCAGCGTGAAATTCTGGAACGTGGCGGCATTCTGGTCATCACTCAGTGTTGAGAAATAAAAGTCTGCCGATGTACCTGTTCCGAAACCCGTAAAGAGGTTATAAAAACCCCATGAATAGCTGCGCACATTGTTTTCGCTCGTCCAGAAGTTGTCGTCAGAGAACTGGTCGGGCGTATCTACATTCAGGTCCTTCGTGCAGGACGCCAGCACGGCGGCTATAAATGAAAAGAGTATGATTGATTTGAAAAATTTCATGATCTAAATCCTTTAGAAAGTTAAATTGGCACCAAACGAATACATTTTGTTGAAAGGGAAGGTGCGTCCGGTATAACCGGCTTCGCCGTCTGTCATCTCCGGATCGATCGGAACACCTACGTTCGAGAATGTTGCCAGGTTCTGGCCACTCAGGTAGAGCCTGAATTTGCTTACACCAAATTTCTTCAGCGTGTTTGCCGGCAGCGTATAACCGAGCGTAACGTTTCTCAACCGCAGGTAAGCCAGGTTAAGCAAATATTTTGTTTGCGGGTAAAAGTTATTGCCGCTTGCCGGGAAGTTGGAAATGCGGGTGCCGGCATTACCGATGTAAGGCCTCGGGTAAAATGCATCGGTATTTTCAGGTGTCCAGAAGTCCATCTGGTTTGCGTACATAATATCAGCGTTGCCATATGCCGGGATAACCATCGTACCGATGCCCCAATACGCGCGTTTGCCTACACCCTGCATAAAAATATCCAGATCAAAACCTTTAAATGTGCCGCCAAAGCGTGCGCCGTATTGATAGCGTGGCTGCGTGTTGCCTATCACCTTGAGGTCGCCATGATCATTCAGCGTTGTCTTACCCATGTTGATCACGCCATCACCATTGAGGTCTTTATATTTTACATCGCCCACGCCGTATACGAAATTTCCGTTTTGCAGGGCGAACTGGCTTGGTGAGTTTTTTACATCATCTGCTGATGTAAAATACCCGTCTGTTTCAAAACCCCAGATTTCGCCATAAGTCTGCCCCGGGTAGTAGCCGGCACCGTTCTGATAGATAACCATAGAAGGGTTGTTCCATTTGGTAAATACCGTTTTGTTATCGGCGAGTGTCAGCGTGGCATTAACGTTCAGATCTTTATTTACAGGGTAATTGAAGTCAAGGCTGATCTCATAACCGCGGTTGCGGAAATTACCCACATTAATGCGTGGTCCGCCGGCGCCAAATGTCGCCGCTACAACCGTGTTTTGAAGCATACCCTTGGTATCGCGCTGGTACCAGTCGAATGTTAAGCCCATATAGTTTTTCCAGAACCGGAAATCAGCACCGATATCAAGTGTCTGTATTTTTTCCCAGGTCAGGGTTTCGGCCACCGGAATCGGCGCATTGATACCCTGCACCAGCGTGGTGCCTGAAGGGGTGATCCAGTTTGCCGTTGTTCCGGACATGGTTGGGATGTAGTACTGACCACCAACGTTCTGATTGCCTACAGAGCCGTAGGAAGCACGTATCTTGATGTCGTCGATAAATGGCTTGCTGAAGCGCATGAACTTTTCCTCGCTCAGGCGGTAGCCCGCAGATGCCGATGGGAAGAAGCCCCAGCGGTCCTTTTTAGAAAAGGCAGACGAGCCGTCATACCGGCCATTTACTTCCAGCAGGTATTTTCCCTGGAAATCATAGTTTACGCGGGCGAAATATCCTGCATAAGCACCCAGACCACGGCCGCCTGAAGCAAACTGAGTTCCAACGGCCAGCGGAAGTTCCCCGCGGGTTGGGTCGAGCAGTGTTTGTCTGCCGGCGGTGAAGTTTACATTCTGGTAAGTCTCGCTGTTTACACCCGCGGTTAGTTTGAAGTTATGTTCGTTTTCAATTGACTTCTGATAGGTCAGGTAAGCATTCAGGGTATTTACATAGTTCCGGCTTCCGGTGTAGTTAACGATATCCTGTCCGGCCGTAGCAATATTAACAAGTTTTGGCGGGGTTCCTGCCGTCCAGAAGTCCCATGCATTGATTGGTCCGCCAGCTTCATGCCTCATTGCATTATCTCGGCCAATCGTGTAATCAGCACGCAAATTCAGATCTTTTGTAATCTTTACGGTAGCGCCCAGGTCGATCCGATTGTAATTAGCGGTTAGGTCTGCGCGCTGTGCGCCGGCCAGGTAGGCTGGTGTATGCCGGAAATAGTTGCCCTGGTAGGTGCCATAAGGAAAATATGATCCCCAGCGCCAGAAATAATACCAATAGTTTTGATATTGATAAGGGTACTCGTACTTGAAATTCCTGTATAGAAACTTGGCGTCTATGTCCAGCCACTTGGTAACGGCGGCATTGATTGAACCGGTGATGTTGTACTTATTAACCTCGTCGGGATTCAGCTTCATGATGCCGTTATCATTTGCGTAACCTGCTGACAGGTAATAGCCGATTTTATCGCTTCCACCCTGTACGCGGATATTGTGATTATTCTGGGTAGTGAAGTCTTTCAGCATTTCTTTTTTCGGATCCCACACTTTGTAGAAGTAGACGCGGCCATCCTGGTAATCAAAATCCTGACCCAGGATCATCTCATTTCCGGTGTTACCCGAATAATTGTTTTTCCAACGGATAATGCCTTCGCGCAGTTTGGTCAGCTGCATACCGAATGTTTCGGGAGAAGTTGTGCCGGCGCGGACAGATGCATCGTATAAGGCCTGAAGCTCTTCTACGGGGTCAGCAAAATCAGCCAGTACGGTAGGCTGATTCCATGAAAAGTTATTTGTATACGTAACGGAGGTAGGCGCGTTTTTCCTGCCCGACTTGGTCTTAACAAGCACAACCCCAAAGGCGGCGCGTGCACCGTAGATAGATGTGCTGGCAGCATCTTTCAACACAGAGATACTCTCGATGTCATTTGGATTGATTACAGAGAGGTCTGGCGTTTCTACATTGTCCACCATGATAAGCGGCCGGCTGTTGCCGTTTATTGATCCGACACCGCGCAAATTGATGCCGGGAGCGGAGGTCAGCCCACCATTTCCGTAGGTGATGGTCAGGCCGGGTACAACCCCCTGCAGCGCACGCGTAGGATCGGTGAGCGGTTTACTTTCGAAAGTTTTTGCAACATCGACTGTTGTGACGGCACCTGTGAGGTTAACGCGTTTTTGGGTGCCGAAGCCCACCACAACGACTTCATCCAAGCCTTTGGCATCGGCCTCAAGTGTCACATTGATGGTGTTTACTGTGCCGACCGTTCGTTCCTGCGCTACATAGCCGATATACGAAAACACAAGCACCTCGCCGGTGTTGGTGGCGATAGAATAGTTTCCCTCTGCGTCGGTTTGCGCAGTCGTGTTCTTTGATTTGATTTTTACGGTTACTCCTGGCAGCGGACCGTCTGCCGCCGTCACTTTTCCTTTAACCGTTAACTGTTGTGCAAAGGCACTGCCCAGCATCAGAAACGTTCCAAGAAAAAAAAGCAGTAGTTTTTTTTTCATAAACTCTAAGAATAGAATGTGTAAATGTTTTGTTGATCCGATTTCGAAACATGCAGGTAAGCGCGTGTTTTGAAATCGTTTAGTAAATATCCCGATGTTTTTTTGATATTCTGCGCTGCGAAAATCGCTATTGAACGAAAATCGCGCATAACACTGCAAAAAGCCGCAAAAATTTTTTGTAACAATGTAGTTCCACTTATTAAAAACGCATTAGAATGATGCCGGAACGGTGAGAAGGAGAGGAAAAAAGAAAGGAGCCGCATGGGCTCCTGTTTGGTTAGATTGGGTTAATTTCGACAATGTTGACCTCGACGAAACCGGGCCCGGCATATTGGTTGAATGTGGCCTGCGCATCGGTTCCATAAATATCGATCTACTCATAGCTGGTATACGATGAATTTTCGAAACGTATACTGATAGTAAGTCTTTTCGGACCATCG
The DNA here is from genome assembly GCF_004138205.1 of Pedobacter sp. SYP-B3415. Taxonomy (GTDB): domain Bacteria; phylum Bacteroidota; class Bacteroidia; order Sphingobacteriales; family Sphingobacteriaceae; genus Pedobacter. Next base: position 109,227 of record NZ_RXNQ01000022.1, on the reverse strand, counting down.
TCAAAAGAGCGGGTGATCCAGATGGGCAGCGCTCCAAGCACGAACGAATCGTAGGCAACGTTGTAGGAGGGGTCGTCAACGTGTATTGAGCGTAAAGACGCCTGTTTGTCTTTAGGCGCATTGCCTGCTCTTGATGAATGAGGAGCAATACTGATCGAGATGGTAAGTGCCATCGCACTCGCCAGAACGAGGTTTTTCATATTCATATGGATAGGGTTTAGGTTGCTGATCATGCTTCCTCTGTAGAAAGGCTAACGATAAACAGATTGGAGGAGCGCAGTCTGCTATGCGATCTGGATGCCTTAAATAGTAGCACAACTTGGTTCAAAGCGGGCTAACGTCCACAAGCGTGACGCCTACGGAGTAAGGGCCTGAGTACTGCGTAAATACAACAAACGTTTCAGTGCCCTCTATGTCAACAAACTCATAGTACGGCTGCGGATTGCTGCCGGCATAAATACGCAATGTCAACCGCTTCGGTCCGTCGTCTTCCGTCCTGGTAATGCGAATCGGCAAAGCGCCGTAGACGTATTCATCATAGAACAGTTCGTAGCTGGGGTCAAATGGTTTTAGATTGGTTATAGGAGTCAGCGGTCGTGGCTGGTGGAAGGCTGACGCCGAACCTGAACACAAGATAGCGGCTGCAAGCACTCCGGCCATCAGATGATTTCTTTTGAACATAGGGTTATGATTAGGATTAATTGCCTGAATATAAGGTTTTGATCAAGAAGGTCCAAATGGCGCAGAACAAAAGCCACAAAAAAGGCCGCCCTGATGAAGGACGGCCTGTGATAATTGTGTTTTTTCTTATTTGATCAGGAAAAACGACACGTACGGTCGTCGAACCGCATCTGTTCTGCCACTGTAACCGGTAGCGAATACGGTATACGATCTGCGGTTGAGAAACGTGTTCGCGCTTGTATAGGTTGCAAGAGCAGTCGATGTCGGCGCGCTCCCTGTGGGACGAATGGTCCACGCAACGGCTGCAGTCGTTAAGATTGGTCTTAGAAAGTAATCTGACGCTGACAGGTATGAAATATTTCCTACAACCAATACGCCTCCATAGTACAGGTCAACTGCTGGTACATTTGGCATCAGGTTCACGAAACGGAAACGTACGAAGCCAGAATCGGGAATGCTATGGTCGTCTTGTGTAAGAAAACTTTTGGTATTTGCAGCCGTATCGGTCAAATGAAGTGTGTAAGCTTTACCAGGCTCAGTCGTAATCTCGGTTTTGTACAAAACAACTGAGTCAGTCAGCGTACCCCGTTTCGGGATGCTGATGCTAACCTCTTGTTTACCAGGAGTAGCGCGCAGATAATCAGCTCTCGAGTCGCCAAGCGTATTATATCCGCCTCCGGGGTACGGGTATCTAGCCGTTAACAAAGGCGAAATTCTCTGACCGTTCAATTTGATTTGAATGCCTGGATTTGCCGAGTATGCAATATTATAATTAAACTTTATCCTCGCTTCTGAGGAGGTGACTTCTTCAAAGTCCGCGTATTTTATCTCGTTTTTAGTACACGACGTTAATCCGATTGCCGTGCATATTGTAACGATAACTAATAATTTAATAGATCTCATCATGATTTGCATTAATTATTTGGCAGACTGAACCACGTTTCCACTGTGTGATAATTTGGAGCCAGCCCTCCCCATTTGTCAAGCTCTTTTCTATTCCAGATGTACTCCGAGTTGTAGCGTGGACGGAGACGGTAGGCATACTTGCCAAGGTTGGTGTCGTTAAGTTCTCCTTCAGCTAATTGCTTGTAATTGCGGAAAACATCAGCACTGTAGTGATGTTTTCTTAAGTCACACCACTGTTCCAGGCCGGCCCAACCCCACTGCGCAATATATTTCTGGCCCATGATGTCAGCAAGTTTTAAATCGCCGGCAGTTTTCGCCACTTCTGTGCTTGCAAGATAAGCATCAATCTCTGCAGCTGTTATCGCTTGTGCAGATGGATTTCCATTTCTGCCATAGGTGTTGACAAAATCCATATGTCCACGAATACCGGCAATGTATGCACTATAGGCACCAGCCAGGTCGCCTTTCGTAAACAACGCCTCAGATTTGATGAACTGCAATTGAGCATAAGTCATAATCGGGTATCTGGCTGCATTCGCGAAAATATATTTACCAGGAAATGGAGTAGCACTTGAACCGGTAACAGAGCCGAGAACATGCGGGATTGTTTTTACAGTAGGTACATCGCCCTGTGTTGGCATAACTCCGCGATATACCCCATTTGTTGCTGGGACAGTTGTAGACATTGGATTAATCATTCTCGTCAACCGCGGATCGACTGATGTCCTTGGGTCAGCAGGAGGGATTCCTCTGACACCACCGGTTAGATAGTCGACTATTGGCTGACCAATGCGGCCATAGGCGAGAGGGGTGAATAAAGCAAAATTCTGCCCGAGGGGATTTGAATCTCCAGATGTGTTTCCGTTGAATCCAATCGTCGCATCGTCTGCAGAGTTAGCGAAAGAGAGATTAACATATTTAACCACACTGTCTGCATAGCGAGCTTTGAATTCAGGTTTATTTACAAGATGTCCATATTGTGTTGCTAATACAGCGTAAACAAATTTTCTCCACTTTGGTCTGTCGCCGCGGTACATTTGGTCGCCTGAAGGAGAAGATAACAGTGCTGCAACATTCGCTCCTTCAGTTTTGTTGAAGCATTCGAGCGCCTTCTGACTCCATTCGCGTACTCTGGCATAAACTTCAGGTTGATCCTGGTAACGGAACTCAAGTTTACCTAATGTAAACGCCTCATCGAGAATTACCGGACCATGTGCATCGGTTAGCATTTGATAGCCCCAGGCTTTAACTGCGTAACCAATTCCAGCGTAGGTCCACTTATTGGTAGCTTCAGCCTCCTTGATCATGTCTTCGAGGTTCAATCCAAAGTTTACATACGCCATTCTCCATAGCGAGCCGCCTAAATCACTCGCCGACACATAACCGTGACGGTCCCAAACTACGCTTGCGGCAAGAACATCTTGCGAGAACATGTTTTGTGTATACTTGAACAATACGCGATAATCAGTAGCGGTATTGTTAGCCATTTGGAAGATGATCGGAGCAAGCATATATTCAGCTTTGACCACCTGTGGTGTTGCCGGATCTGTATTGACGTCCAGCAGTTTTTTACATCCGCTAGCTGTAGCTAAAAGGATGGCAAGTATGATTAATGAATAATACTTCATCGTTTTATAATTTAAGTCTGAAACCAACATTCACACCCAGTGGGCGTCCAAGACTTCCAAGGTCAAAGCCGATTGCTCCTGCACCGCCAACGCTTGGGTTTACTGCATTTACATCAGGATCCGTACCTGAATAGTTTGTAATTAGGAAAACGTCTGTAAGGGTAACGAATACGCCGAGTGAGGAAATTTTTGCCTTCGATAACATCGATGGTGAAAAGTTGTAGCCAAGTGTTAAATCCCGAAGTCTGAACGAATTAATATTGCGCTCGATAAAGTCTTCAGGCGCAATGCCTCCCGTGGTTGATGTATAATAGTTTGTATTTGTTGCAGGCGTAATCACAATGTTATTCGGGGTAGGGCTATCAGAATTTTCCAGTCCATCCAGAAGTACACCTTTAATTACGCGAGGGACTTCACGATCCAAAGTTTTCGTGCTAAGGCCCCGGCGATATAGTTCGTATTGCGTACCGTTGTATACATCTCCACCTACGCGAAGGTCAAAGAGAAATGATAGATTAAAGTTTTTGTAACTGAGTGAGTTTACTGTTCCCAACAGGAAGTTCGGTGCGCGATCCCCAATGATCGGATAATCCGCGTCGCTTGCAAGCAATGGCAATCCGTTTGCAGGATTAATTACCAGGTCGCCGTTTTTATTCCTTCTGTTTTTCCATCCTCCAATAGAAAGGAAGCTGGCCCCGGGATAAACCGCTGAACGTATACCGCCGCTTATCCATGTATCAGATTCATAGAGTTCCGGCAAGTCGTCTGCGATTGACAGCACTTTGCCACGATTTCTGCTGAAGTTCATTGTTATGTCCCAAGTCAAAGATTTACTCTTAACGGGAGTTCCACGAAGTTGTACTTCGATACCCTTATTTACAACATCTCCCCCGTTCATCATTCTAAGGGCAGATCCTGTTCCGTAGCTTGTTCTCGGAAGAATAATTTGGTCTATACTTTTCATACTGTAGTATGTAAAGTCGATACCAACCCTGCTCTTAAACATGCTCAGGTCGAATCCGAACTCATAGGATTCGGTCTTTTCCGGTTTTAAGGTGATATTTCCTCCATTTGCAAGGTCATATGCCAAACCACCGCCAGTGTTGGTCTGAGGTTGAAGACGGGTAGCTAAAGCATAAACTTTATAAGGCTCTTTACCTGTCAAACCGAATGATCCCCGTAGTTTTCCACTGCTTAACCAGCTGGAATTTTTGAAATTCTCAAGATCTGAAAAGTTGAAAGCCAAACTTGCTGAAGGATATGCGAAATACGGATTGTTAGGCATCAGTCGTGATGCTGCATCCACTCTTCCGGTCAGTGTCAGGAATAGCAAAGATTTGTATCCCAATACAGCCTGAGCGAGTGCGCCTGCATTTCTATAGCGGGTAATGTAAAGCCGGGCTGTCTGTGTCGAAGGCAATGTGTTGTTGATACTATAGAAATTTTGATCAAACATATTCTGACCGCGGGCAGAATTTTGCTCGTTATTTACGTCTGCAGCATTTACTCCAAGAATGTACGTGTTATTGAAGTCTCCAAACTTGTGCGTAGCAGATGCAGTTAAAGACATATCAAATCGTTTGTTAAATGCTGTGTAGGTGTTTACAATACCTCCATTAGGAGTAGCAGCACTTCCCGACCCCAGGAATGACTGTGCGTGATATACTGTCAAGCCGTTTGTATGAGATAGATTCATACCTAAAATTCCAGTAACTGTTAACCATTTCGCTGGTTTGTAGCTCAAGTTTGCATTACCTAGCAAGCTGTTTGTGCGATCGTCCGCTATATTCTTGTTAACATCCCAAAAAGGGTTGTCAGTTTCGTTGTAGATATTTGTCGAAGTCAACACCCTATTGCCCAGATCATCAATCCAGTTCGTTACGTCATAACGTGATGGGAAGCGCAGTAAGCCTAAAAGATATCCCTGTACTCCTTTATTTGCTTTTTTGTTATAAGCGTTTGTATAACTAAACCGTGTTGTTAAATTCAGCTTTGGGTTGATCGCAACACTTCCGGTAAGTGAGCTGACATAACGCTGGTACTGGGTTGTCGGAATCGTCCCCCGGTTGTCGGTGTATTCGTTTGACCATCGATAAGTAAGGCCTTCTTTACCGCCCTCTACGATAAGGTTGTGCTTTTGCGCGTAACCGGTTTTGAAAAAGGCATTTATGTTGTCATAAATTGGAAGACCTTCCGCATATTTTGGGCCGAAGAAGTTGCCTGATCCTGGGTTAGGAATACCATTAGCATCGCCCTGGCTGTAAACCTGCTGTACCTCAGGGAAATTGTTCACCGTTTCGACGCGAAGGGAGCCGTTATACGAAACGCTCGATTTTCCAGCTTTAGCTTTTTTAGTAGTGATGATGATTGCACCACTAGCACCAAGATTTCCATACAGTGCCGTTGCTTCCGGTCCTTTCAAAATCGTGTAGCTTTCTATGTCAGCAGGATTAATATCAGCCCCCCTATTGGTGTAGTCCTGATTCCTGTTTGTTCCGGCCATAGCCATATTGGTTTGGCTCACTACCGAGTTGTCAATAGGAACACCATCAACAACAAATAAAGGGCTATTGTCGCCGGTAATTGACACCCCGCCACGCAGAACGATTTGCGATGAAGCGCCCGGATCACCAGAGGTTTGATTCACTGTCAAACCAGGAGCTCTTCCGGCAAGGCCGTTCAGAAAGTTTTCACGGCCGGTTTGAGTAACCTCGTCGCCTTTCACCTTCGGCGTCGAATAGCCTAGTGTTTTGTCTGATCTTTCGATACCGTAGGCAGTGATGGTAACATCGTCAAGGGTGGTGTTATCGCTTACTAACTGGACATTAATCACAGTGCTGTTTCCGACTGTTCTTTCCTGTGCAGATGTTCCGATATACGAAAATACCAGTACGTCACTCTTCGTAGCAAGGATGCTGTAATTCCCTTCCCCGTTGGTTTGAACAGCGTTCTGCGTCCCCTTTACCCGTACCGAAACACCCGGCATAGGGTCCTTGTCAGCCGCAGACGTAACTTTTCCGCTTACCCGTATCTGCTGAGCAAATGCACCGGCATAGCAAAAAAGCAACCCCATCAGAATCTGGAGTAGTTTTCTTTTCATGAAAGCTTGGTTTTAGTTAATTAATAAGTTTGTTTTGTTTGGCTAAACACGCATTAACACGCATCTATAGTTTGTTCTGCTAAATATCTGAAAAAAAAGGACATATAGCATAGAAAAAACTGCACTTTTTTGCGCTATTCAGGAATATCCTGTTTTAAACACGCAGAAAGCAGCAAACCGGCTTGCAAAATCAAATTTTTGTTTATTTTCGAAAAAACTATGCTTAAGAAGGAAAGACACGATTACATCATGCGGCAGATTAATCTGCATAACCGCGTGCTGACTTCAGACCTGGTACAGCTGTTATCCGTATCTGAAGATACCATTCGCCGCGATCTGCAGGAGCTGTCTGATGAAAACCGTCTTTACAAAGTGCATGGAGGCGCCTTATCCCGCTCTTACCAGTCTGGCTTTGACGACAGCGAAGTGTACGCACGTGACGCAAAAATCGTCATTGCAAAGAAAGCCATCTCTCTTATCAAAGACGGTATGGTCGTACTGACAGGCGGAGGCACATCAATCATTGAGCTCGCTAAACTGCTTCCAGACAGCCTGCACGCTACTTTCTTTACCATTAGCCCCATGGTTGCCATTGAACTTGCTAAATACAGTAATATCGAGGTTATTCTCATTGGCGGCCTTTATTCCAAAAATTCGCAGGTTGCTTATGGCGGGCATGTGATTGCCCAGCTCGCTGAGATCAATGCCGACCTGTGCCTGCTGGGTACAAGTGCTATCGATCCCGAAAAAGGCCTTACCGATACCGACTGGGAGATTAATCAGCTCAAGAAGGCCATGTTGAATGCTTCAAAACGTACGGCCGTCCTGTGTATTTCTGAAAAATTGAACACGTCCCTGAAACTTAAAGTCGCCTCACTGAGTAACCTGAGTTACATGATTACCGAGCTCGACAGTAACGTACCCGAGCTGGATGCATTCAGAAACGCAACGCTGGAGATCCTGTAACTAAAAAGGGAGGGAAATTTTACCCATACAAACCGAAGGTATTCCGGATTCTGCAGAAAAAGGCTGCGGTTCTCCAGACATCGTTTCGTTCGCCAGAATGGCAAACAACAAAGCTTCTTTTGCATCCGGGTCAATGCCAAGATCGGCCGTTGTGAAAAACAATGCATCAGGCAGCAGCTCTTTCAGCATGCTGACCAGCAGGCGGTTGTGCATGCCCCCGCCGCTCATAAACAGGCTGATGCTTTTTTCATTCGTACGCAGCACCGCATCTGCAATGGCCCTGGCAGAAAAGTGACATAACGTAGCCATGACGTCTTCATGGCTCAGGCCGCTTGTGGCTGAGCGATGCTGTGCACTTTCAAGATAAGCCAGGTTAAATAATTCGGGTCCTGTTGTCTTTGGCATGCCGGCGCTAAAAAACGGGTGGTCCAGTAATGCCGTAAGCAGGTCCTGATTTGATTCGCCCCGGCCTGCAACCGCTCCATCCTGATCAAAATGCTGCGAAAAATACTGCTGCATATATTGGTCCATCAGGGTATTGCCGGGGCCAACATCTGAAGAAAACACCCGTTTGCTGTCCTCATCACCGGGCAGGAAAGTAAAGTTTGCAATACCGCCGATGTTGAGCATAATACGGTTTTCGCCTTTTTTGGAAAAAACCAGGTAATCGCCATAAACGGCCAGCGGCGCACCCTCGCCGCCTGCTGCCAGATGTTTCTGCCTGAAGTCTGAAAGCGTAATGATGCCCGTTTTTACCGCAATATGGTCGCCATCCCCAATTTGCAGGGTTCCGTTCGGGTAATTTTCGTAGCCATGCAAAGCCCGTGGTGCATGAAAAATCGTTTGCCCGTGACTGGCAATCAGGTCAATGTCTGCAGGTTTAAGGTTCCATTCGTTAAGCGTGCTGAGAATCATGTCTGCATGCACAATTGCCGTCTGTTCGTTTAACAGGCAGACACGTTCGAGGTCGGCATCGTGCCGGGAAAATATGGCTTTTACCTCCGCCTTCCACTCAGCGGTGTATGGTACAGTTTTGAACCGTTCCACCCGCGCTTCAGTACGTCGGCCGTGTCCCTTTAATGTACACAAAGCGATGTCTAACCCGTCAAGCGATGTTCCTGACATCAGGCCGATAATTTTTTTTTCAGCCTTTTGTACAATATCAAACGTTTGCTTCCAGTGCTTATTCATTTTTTTTGCGAATGTTTCCTTAAATGTATAAATCCTTTGGTAAAGTGAAACCACAAGTAACTATATTTACCGCTCCGTACTTACTAAAAAGCTACAAATCAACATGGCAAGATTAAATTTACTGGAGGAGACACGGTTCGAAAAACTACCGGTTACGGTGTTCAGCGACCCCCAGTCTGCTTCCCTGAATGTTGCGCAGCGTATTGCCGCACTGATCAGGAAAAAGCAGGAAAACAATGAACAGGCAGTCCTCGGACTTGCTACCGGCGCTACACCGGTAAAGGTATACGCCGAACTGGTGCGTATGCACCGGGAAGAGGGACTCAGTTTTCAGAACGTCGTTACATTCAACCTTGACGAGTACTATCCTATGCAGCCGAATGCGGCACAGAGTTATGTCACGTTCATGAATGAGAACCTGTTCGATCACATTGACATTGATAAAAACAATGTTCATATCCCTGACGGAACACTCAGCCTGGATGCGATTCCCGAATTTTGCCTCAACTATGAGCGTAAGATCGGCACATTCGGAGGGCTGGACATCCAGATTCTCGGTATCGGCCGTACCGGTCACATCGGTTTCAATGAGCCGGGATCTGCGCCCAATTCGGGTACACGCCTCGTTACACTCGATGATCTGACCCGGCGGGACGCTGCGCGGGATTTTGGCGGCAAGGCTTTCGTTCCGACCAAAGCGATCACCATGGGTATCGGCACCATTTTCAAAGCCAGGGAAATTATTCTGATGGCCTGGAACAAAAAGAAGGCGTCGATCATCCGCAAGGCTGTAGAAGGAGAAATCTCGAGTGATGTTCCGGCAACTTACCTTCAGCTTTCAGAACATGTTGAGTTTGTACTCGACGAAGATGCGGCATCGCTGTTAACCAGGTTCGACACACCATGGCTGGTTAAAGACTGCGTATGGACCGATCAGCTGATCAGAAAAGCGGTAATCTGGCTTGCGAATAAACTGCAAAAGCCGATCCTGAAGCTTACAGAAGACGATTATAACAACAATGGCATGGCCCAGCTGGCTACCGAAATGGGGCCGGTGTATAACATCAATATTCACATTTTCAATAAGTTACAGCATACCATTACCGGATGGCCCGGCGGTAAACCCAATGCTGACGACTCCCAGCGGCCTGAACGTGCCGAGCCTGCCGTTAAGCGGTCGATCATTTTCTCGCCGCATCCTGATGACGATGTGATCTCGATGGGCGGGACATTTATCAGGCTGGTTGACCAGAAGCACGATGTGCACGTGGCTTACCAGACATCAGGAAATACCGCGGTTTGGGATGACGATGTGCTTCGTTTTGTGGAGTTTAATATCGACTTTTCTGAAAAGATGGGTGTGACGCAGGATAAAATGCGTGAGTTGTATGACAACATGCGCAAATTTATTGCGTCTAAAGAGCCTAACCAGGTTGATACGCCCGAAATACAAAGCGTAAAAGGACTGATCAGAAAGGGAGAAGCCATTGCAGGTGCACGTTACTGCGGCGTTCCTGACGACCACATTCATTTCATGGCACTGCCATTCTATGAAAGTGGGAAGAGCCAGAAAAATCCGGTTACGCAACAGGATATTGATATGACCATTGAGCTGCTGCAGAAGGTTAAACCGCACCAGGTTTTTGCTGCCGGCGATTTTGAGGATCCGCACGGAACACATATTGTGTGCTTCAACATTATCCTTGCCGCACTGAATAAGCTGCGTGAAACCGAGGACTGGGCAAAAGATTGCTGGCTCTGGATGTACCGCGGCGCCTGGCACGAATTCGAAACGCATGAAATCGAAATGGCGGTTCCGATTAGTCCGAATGAGCTTGAACGCAAACGTTACGCAATCTTCAAACACCAGTCGCAAAAGGATCGTCCGGTGTTTCCGGGCGACGATTCGCGGGAGTTCTGGCAGCGTGCTGAGGACCGTAACAGGGAAACTGCACGGGCATATAATAAGCTTGGGCTTGCCGAATATGAAGCTATGGAAGCTTTTGTACGCTGGAAGTTTCAAGACTAAGCGACAAATTGCAATAGAATTGATCCGCCCGGCAGCTGTTGGGCGGATCTTTTTTTTGCCGTATATTCGATTGCCTAAACCAAACAACCATGCATGAAAACCGACGCCTGTTATCCCTCGATTTCTTTCGCGGGCTAACCGTTGCCGCCATGATCCTTGTAAATAATCCCGGTAGCTGGGGCCACATCTATGCTCCGCTTGAGCATGCTGAGTGGAATGGTTGTACACCTACCGATCTGATTTTTCCGTTCTTCCTCTTCATTGTCGGCGTTTCTATTGCCTTTTCGATGGGAAGTAAACGGCTTGAGCCGGCTACGCATTCAAAAACGCTTTTTAAGGCATGCAAACGCGCGCTCATTCTATTCGGCCTGGGGCTCTTCCTCTCATTGTTTCCAAAAATATTTACCGACCCGGTATCGGCGCTCCAGCATGTGCGCATACCGGGGGTGCTGCAGCGTATCGCTGTCGTGTTCTTTTTTGCCAGCTGGATCTTTATTAAAAGTTCTGAAAAAGGGATTTTCAGGGTTATGACCGGCCTCCTGTTTGGATACTGGCTACTGATGAATTTTGTCCCGGTGCCAGGTACCGGTTATGCAAATCTTGAAAAGGAAACCAATCTGGGTGCCTGGCTGGACCGCACGCTGCTGACCGAAGATCACCTTTGGAAATCTGCGCGAACCTGGGATCCGGAAGGCATTCTGAGCACGGTGCCTGCTATCGCGTCCGGGTTGTTTGGTCTTCTGGTTGGTATGTATCTGAAGAGAAAGGACCTGGAGGAAAGCGTAAAGATCAGCTGGCTGTTTTCTACCGGGCTTGCTACGGTGATGCTGGGCCTGCTGTGGGATCTTCAATTCCCCATAAACAAATCGCTTTGGACAAGTTCATTCGTATTGTATACCGGCGGACTTGCCACGCTCGGACTGGCATTTTGTTACTGGATCATTGACGTGCAGCAATACACGCGTTTTACAAAACCCTTTGTGGTTTATGGTGTGAATGCTATAACGGTGTTTTTCCTCTCAGGGCTGATGCCGCGGTTGCTCAACATGATCAAGGTTACCGGCGCAGATGGCAGCAAAATCGGATTGGCCACCTGGAAATACGAAACGTTTTTTGTTCCTTATTTCTCACCCGTCAACGCATCGCTGGCCAGTGCCGTTGTACTGGTGCTGACCTGGATGCTGATACTCTGGATCATGTACAATAAAAAGATCTTTATAAAGGTCTGATTATTTAGATTGACTGAGCTCCGGCACTTCTACACCGATGGGACCGGTCGGCTCGCTTTCATTTTTGATCCTGTCAAGCGCAGTGACCAGGTAGCTGTATCGTTTTCCTTTTTCAATCCCGGTATCCAGAAACTGCGTGTAGGTGTCGAAACTGATCTTGAGAATGTTCCGGGCGTTCAGAATATCGATTTTCTCGCCTTCTAAAAAGCGGTACACCACATACCCTGATGCAGTCTCCCCGTCGCGTGCTTTAACCGGGGTGCTCCAGGAAAGGTGAACGCCTTCCGCTCTTGCTTCGGCTTTTAGCGCAGTAGGCTGGTGCGGCGGTACATCATCAATCCATGGCATTTGAGGTGGTAGGGCAGGATAGCGGTAAAAGTCGTTACGCAGCGAATCACCAACAGCCCGAGCAACCGTAGCAAAAGATTTCGAGCTGAAAAAGACGCTGCCCTGTACGCGGTTGTTGTTTCTGATTGCCCTCATCTGGTCAGGAATCTGGCCCGGCTGCCGCCATGCTGCCTCCATGCGGTTGTTTACGAGGTATGCTGCCTGCCCGATATAGAGGTGCCTGCCGAAAGTATTGTTACCCCACCAGTCGAGCAGCGTTCCGAAAGGTGCAGCCCGTTTTGTAAAGCTGAAATAAATCTGCGGATTGATGTAGTCGACCCAGCCTTCCTGAACCCATTTGCGCGAGTCGGCAAACAATGCAGAGAAATTAGACAGGCCGCTGGTTCGTGAACCCAGCGTATCCTGCCCGTAGTTTTTCCAGATCCCAAACGGACTGATCCCGAATTTGATGTGTTTTTTATAATGGTGAACGCTGTCGTTCAACTGTTTGATGAGCAGATCGACGTTATTGCGTCTCCAGTCGTTAATATTGGTAAAGTTGTTCGGGTATTTCTGAAATGTGGCTGCGTCTGCCAGCGTTTGCCCGGCCACGGGATAAGGGTAAAAATAGTCGTCGAAATGGACGCCGTCGATATCGTATCCTTTTACCACATCAAGAATAACCTGAACGATATACTCGCGTACATCAGGAATTCCCGGATCAAATTGTTTCTTACCCGCATATGTAAAAAACCAGTCGGGGTGTTTGTTATAGGCATGGCCTTCGGCAAGTCTTGAGTTCGGTGAGGTGCTGGCGCGGTAAGGATTAAACCAGGCATGCAGTTCCATACCGCGTGTATGCGCTTCGCGGATGGCGAATTCCAGGGGGTCATAACCGCGCGCCGGGGCCAGGCCCTGTCTGCCCATCAGCCACTGGCTCCATGGTTCTCTTGATTTAGCGTAGAGTGCATCGGCCGCAGGCCTGACCTGCAGCATCACCGCGTTTAAGCCGTCGCGTTTATGACGCTCCAGAATCCCGATCAGCTCCTGCTTCTGCTGGTCAACGGTTAGTCCGGCCCGGGAAGGCCAGTCAATGTTCTCGACTGTAGCAACCCAGATACCCCTGAATTCCCTTTTTGGAGCAGTTTTTGTAGTTTCCTGCGCGTAAAGACAAAACGTGGATAATAATAAAACAAAAAGTGCGTAGAGTTTGTTTATATGCATTTTTTCCCTGTGTGTTATTTTGATGCAGTTAAGCTTCTGGCTTATTTTTAATACAGTTAACTAGCTGCAGCATTCGTAATTAAACGATTTTTTACGGGAACTGATACGTTCCCTTTCAATATTTTACAATTCAGGCTGTTTTTAGTATGTTCGCGACCAAAAAAATAGATGTTTAAACACCCAGCAAGAGGTTTAGATGCAGCCTGAAAAGCACGATACAAATAAAAGGGACAAAAATAAGATATACTTTTTGATTCTCATTATCGTCGCGCTGGTCGGCACCAATATTTTCCTCTTCCTGCGAAGTGACAGCGGCCGGTCTTCCCATGTGACCATCATCAATGAAAAAGAAAGGCTCAGACTTGAGCTTGCCAAAATCGAAATTGAGCTTGATAAGGTTACCGTGCTGAACGTTAAACTGTCAGAGCAGCTGATCAATGAACAGCAAAAGGCCCGATTAAAAATTGCCGAGTTAAAACTGGCGCTGCAGAAGGCGAGGTTAAATGAAAAGGAACTGGCAGAAGCAAGAACCGAGATAACCGGCCTCCGCGTTTTTGTAAAAGAATACAATAAACGTGTTGAAAAGCGGCAGCGGGAGATTGAATACCTGCGCGAGGAAATGGACAGCTTGCAAGCCAGCGCAGCCGAAGCGAAAAAGCGGGCTGCCGAGCTGGAGAACCGCAATAAGGAACTGAACAGCAGAATCAGGAACAGCGCGGCGTTGAAGGCTTCAGAAGTTCGCGCCATTGCCTTCAGGGAACGGGAAAATGGCCGCAAAACCGAGGTTACCCGAGCCTCTACCACCAGCATTTTCAGAATAGAATTTACCGTTGTACCGAATCCTTTTGCAGAAGGCCGGAAACACCGTGTTTACCTGCGTGTATTTGATCCGGCCGGAAACCTCATTGCCGATGATAACAACATGTTTGAAGCAAACGGACAGCAGATGCAGTACAGCCTGTCTTCGCTGATTGATTACCAGAATGATGGCAGTGCACACCTCATTGACTGGAAAAACCCCGGTTCTTTCATCAAAGGTACGTATACGCTCATCCTCTATTCAGGAAACGCATCTATGGGAAAAACGCAGATCACGCTGCGTTAAGCGTTATGAGAGCGGAAAGCGCAGGTAAAACGTTGTGCCTTCCCCGCTTCTGGATTTGAACCCGACAGCGCCGCCTGCATTTTCAACGGCCTGTTTCACGAAGGCCAGGCCAAGACCTGTTCCCGACGATTTGGTTGTAAAATTTGGAACAAAGATCTGGTCGTGGGCCTCTTCAGGAATTCCGTTTCCATTATCTGTTACCTCAATGAAAACGCTCGTATCATCATTTTTTAGGCTGATCAGGATCATGCCCCTGTTGTCGCCATCAACGGCCTCAATAGCGTTTTTGAGCAGGTTGTTGAAGACCCGCTGCAGCTGATCTTTGTCGCCGAATATCATGACATCGCGGTTGGTGTGATTGGCTATGGAGATGTCTACGTTTTCGGTATTGGTAAACACATCTTTCGCATACGTAACCACCGGAAGCAGCGCTATTTTTTCAAGTTTAGTATCGGGCATCTTAGCAAAATTCGAAAACTCTGAAGCGATTCTTGACAAACTTTCGATCTGTTCTATAAACGACTTGCTGAAGCGTTCAAACTTCTGCGCAAAATTCGGATCGTTTTCCCTCCAGGACCTTTCCAGCAGCTGCACACCAAGTTTAAGCGGTGTGAGCGGGTTTTTAATCTCATGCGCAACCTGTTTGGCCATTTCACGCCAGGCGCTTTCCCGTTCAGACTTGGCCAGTTTGCGCGCACTTTCTTCCAGCGCAGCGATCATGTTGTTGTACTCCCGGATCAGCGAGCCGATCTCGTCATGCCGCCGCCATATGATGGGTTCATTTCTCTGCCCAATCTTGGTCCGGCTGATGTTCTCCTGAATAAAAGTAAGCGGCCCGGTAATCTGGTTGGCCAGGAACACCGCCAGCACACCGATAAGCACAAAGACCAGTGCGTAGATATTAATCAGTGTTGTGATGAAAATGCTGATCTTATCGTTATAATCTGCCTCATTCGAATAATAGGGCAAGCCGATATAAGCTACAGTGGTATTTTCCTCATTAACGATAGGCACGTAGGCCGCAGCATAAGTGAAATAGCCGATTTTTTCTTCCGGATTTACATACTCAGATCGCTGCTCTTTGTTCAGCGAAATGTAAGCTGTCGGACCCATTCTCTTGCTGATAATGCCGTACTCGTAAAGTGATGGGAGTGTGGTAAGCAACAGGTCGCCGTCAATGCTGAAAAGGTTGAGATAGGTATTGTTGAAGTCGGCGAAGTCATTGAATTCTGCTTTCGCCTGTTCGTTTGTTTCCACCTTGCCCGTTTTTACAAGCTGCTTCTCATAGCCTTGTTTAACCTTGCTGATCTTTTCCCGTATCAGCTCCTTCTGCTGCTGACGGTATTCATCGCGGATGTAGTAGAACGTAATCCATCCGACAATAACGAGGGTAATCACTACAGAGATGATAATTGATGCCTGGATACGCGTCTTGTACAGAATCTTGTTTGCATTAATCATCAGCGTTCTGTTGATAGTAAACCACCCGATGCGTTCGTCTTCAAGATTCTTGATAAGCCAGATAAATACATACAGCAGTGCGGAGAAGACAATAAAGACGAGGAAGAAGAAAGACAATGCTGCCAGCCGGCTGATATAGGGCACACGTTCCTTACTCATAATAATCAGCCGGCTGCTGGTCGGCTGAAAGATCAGGTGGCTAAAGTCGAGATCCGGATTCGGATCGTTCATAAAGATCAACTTGTTCTTATCTCCATGAAAAACTGTATTGATCAGCGGATAGGTGTACTGCCCCGACTGGTTCAGTAACTTGCCGTTGCTGTAAAAAGCAAGCGAATAGTTTTTGTATTCATTGTCTATGTTGATCTTCCCGTCTATCAGCAGTTCAGGAAACTGGTGGTCTTTATGCAGGTTTTTTGACCGGAGCTCTATCACAAGCTTACCAATGATCTCATTGTTATGCACGACGGGAATAATACCGAAATAGTGCTGATAACCAAAGGTATCATTGATCTTATAAAAATAATGGGCATCGGGTATTTTAACAGAGCCTGCCTGCA
Organism: Pedobacter sp. SYP-B3415; assembly: GCF_004138205.1. GTDB lineage: Bacteria > Bacteroidota > Bacteroidia > Sphingobacteriales > Sphingobacteriaceae > Pedobacter. Next base: position 92,820 of record NZ_RXNQ01000022.1, on the reverse strand, counting down.
CCAGCCGCTGAAATTTCGAGAGGGCTACAGGCTCATCATTTTTTATTGACGCGTTATCGGCGCTGTATTGGTAGATGTGATATTCATACTTAGACAGGTAACCATCCAGGTACATCTTGTTGATGTAGTTCTGCAGAATACCCTGCTTATACATGGCTGGTTGAAGGAAGTTCTCCAGGATAAACCGGTCGTTTCCAATCGAGGTCTCCAATGCTTCGAGCGAATAATTTGTACTCGGTTCGTCGTTATTCTGAAGTTTTTCCGCAAGCGTTTCGCGGCGTGAACGCTCTTTGATGTCGTTGAACTTGACGTATTTAATGGATGTATTAAATGCCAGGCAAAAAAACATCGATGCGAACAAAGCTATAGAGAACTTTCTCTGCTGTACATACGTGTTGTAGCCGACGATGAAAATAAACAAGGCGAACACCACGAAGAATGCCGTAAATCCGGTAAAGAGTTTGTAAAAGGCAAAGGCCAGCAGCATCCCTATAAAAAGCACAAGCCGTTCGCGGTTGCTGAAGTTGAGCTGTCGGGTGTAAACCATGAATACCACCGCCAGCAGGTAGATGTTCAGCCAGGCAAGACACAGGATGAAAATACTGATCCAGCTCAGCCAGCCCAGGTTGATGATGATGGTGATATCGAAATTGATTTTCGAATTATAGATCAGTCCGAAAAACACCTCATCAAAGAGCAAAGCGCTTGCACCCAGTAAAACCAGAAATAAGGCGTGAAGCACGAAAGCCGCAACCTTACTCTTCCTGATTGCTTCAGGTGCACGATAGTTGTTTTTCTGCCGGTAGATAAAAAACACAACCCAGGTTAGTGCCAGGGTGTTGAGTAAAAAATCGCCCAGCGAGGGCATAAAAAAACTCTCGGCATAGATGCGCGGATCGAACAGTCCTCCGTTAAACTGTAGGTCTAACCAGCCAAATTGCAGGTCGGTAAGCCGTGCTGTGAGAAAAAAGAAGGCAATCAGCAGGGTAGCCAGAACGGGGTGGCCCTGTTTTGACAGCCGGGCGCAAGCGAAGTTAACAAAGACGCAGATCAGCAGGCAGCCTGCAATCCAGAACCAAAGCTCTATATCGGTATAAAAGTTTCTCGAGTAATTGGGGATGAGTTTTACCTGAAACAGGTAATTGTTCTGGATGTTATAGATGTTCTCTACCTCCTTGTCAGAAATGGAGGCCAGTGTAAGGCTGCCCGAAGGTGAAAGGTCTTTCGGAATTTCATCGACCAGGTACTGATTTTTTCGCGGATACTGATTCTGAATGCCGATCAGGAATAAGAAGGTAAACTTTCCCGACGTTTTTTTGATAACCTCGTATTTACCGTTAAAACTGAGGAATGAGCTTCCTTCCCGAATCGCCGAAATATCTTTTGGCAGAATGACCTTAAAAGTGCTCCAGAACTTAAGCCTGTTATCTTCATAGACAAACAGATTCAGGCTGCTTTTCCTGTACAGGTCGATAAATGCGCGGGCATAGGCCGGATTGAGATGAAATTGTTTCGCCTTTTCAAGCTGACGCTGATCGGATAAGAAACTGTGTACAATTCTTTCTTTGGTATAAAGATTTTCCTGCAGTTCCCGTGCCTCGTGTTCAAGCAGGTCTTCACTGGTCACGGTGCGCTTAAATGATATTGCTGTAGCTATACAGCAAATCCCAACAATGAGCAGTAAGATCCTTATTTTGAAGCCGGTACTTAGTTTCATCCCTTTTCTTAAAGGTATTAAATATTAACAAAACCCATTGACGGTACTTGAAAAGTCCGGCAATGGGTCAATTGTTTGCGGAGCCAGAAATTATATTGCTTTCGCAGCGGATGTGACGGCTTCGCGGTTTACTTTTTTTACAAGTCCCTGAAGTACGTTACCGGGTCCAACTTCGATAAACTCGGTTGCACCTGCGGCCAGCATGTTTTGTACGGTTTGCGTCCAGCGCACGGCACCGGTTAATTGCAGAATAAGGTTTTGCTTGATGATAAGCGGATCTGTATATGCGCCGGCATCAATATTCTGGAAGATGGGGCAGACCGGGGGCACGATGGTGGTGTTTTCTATCGCTTCCTGCAGCTCCAGCCTTGCCGGCTCCATAAGCGGCGAGTGAAACGCACCACCCACATTCAGCTTCAATGCACGTTTGGCACCGGCTTCTGTAAGCGCTGCACAAGCGTTATCAATACCTTCTATACTTCCTGAAATAACAAGCTGACCCGGACAGTTGTAATTTGCCGGAACAACCACATCCTCAATTTCTGCGCAGATCCTTTCAACGGTCATATCATCAAGGCCTAAAATGGCAGCCATGGCAGACGGCTGCTTTTCGCAGGCCTTCTGCATCGCATTTGCGCGGGAAATGACCAGCTTAAGACCATCCTCGAACGTAATAGCCTGCGCTGCGACAAGCGCAGAGAATTCGCCCAGTGAGTGGCCTGCAACCATATCCGGTTTAAACTCCTCACCTAATACTTTTGCAAGGATAACTGAGTGAATGAAAATGGCCGGCTGGGTAACATTGGTTTGTTTCAGTTCCTCGTCAGTACCGCTGAACATGATGTCGCTGATCCGGAAACCGATGATATCGTTTGCTTTCTCAAAGAGTTCTTTTGCTGATTCATTTGCATAGAGCTCCTGGCCCATGCCTGTAAATTGCGCACCCTGTCCCGGGAATAAGTATGCTTTCATTTTTATATGTTTTGAAATTAGTCGAGACTGGCCGTAATTAGTCTGAGAAACTCAGCCCGCGTTTTGTCATTATTAATAAACTCCCCTGTAAAGGCAGAAGTCGTGGTTACCGAATTTTGCTTTTGTACGCCCCGCATAGACATGCAAAGGTGTTTACATTCGATAACAACCGCCACACCTTTGGGGTTCAGCGTCTCCTGTATACAATCGCGAATTTCATTGGTTAAGCGTTCCTGAACCTGAAGACGCCGGGCATAAGCATCTACAACCCGCGGAATTTTGCTGAGACCGACAATATGTCCATTCGGAATGTAGGCTACGTGCGCTTTCCCGAAAAACGGCAGCATGTGGTGTTCGCACATGGAGAACACCTCGATATCTTTTACCACAACCATCTGGCTGTAATCTTCCTGAAACATGGCAGATCTCAGAACCTCTGTAGGTTTAAGATCGTAGCCATGGGTAAGATACTGCAATGCTTTGGCTACGCGTTCAGGCGTCTTAACAAGGCCTTCGCGCTCAGGGTCTTCACCAAGCTGTGCAAGAATATCTTTATAATGGCTGGAAATTGCGTTGATTTTATCGTCGTTATAACGATCTATTTTTACATATCCGTCAATTGCCTCTTCGGGCAGGTAGTGTTTTTCTTCGTTTGCCATGAATGTTTAGCCAAAGTATTCAACAAAATTGTTGTCTGTCTCGTTGATCTTGATAGAGTGCAGGGTGGCGCCTTCAGCTTCGACAGGTTCCAGAAGCTCGTTCCAGACCGCAATTGCAAGGTTTTCAGTAGAGGTGAGCTTGCCCTGCATGAAATCAACGTCCAGATTCAGGTTTTTATGATCAATCTTGTCAACAACGCGTGTGTTGATGATCGTTTTCAAAACCTTAAGATCGATAAGAAAACCGGTTTCAGGATTTACTTCTCCCTTCACGGTAACAAAAAGTTCATAGTTATGCCCATGCCAGTTTTTATTGGAACATTTTCCGTAAACCGACTCATTTTTATCGTCGTCCCAGTCGGGCCGTGCCAGTTTGTGGGCAGCATTGAACGAAGCTTTTCTGGTTATGTATATCATTTGATTTGAAATGTCTTGCAAATATACGCAATAACCCTGCACGAAGTTCAAAAATGAGAAGCCAGCGCCCGCATGCATATCGGCACTCTCTCTGCATATCGTTATCTTTATCGGATGAAAACCTTACTGATTGCAGCAACGCACGCAGAACTGGGGTCAACGATTGCTCATTTTTCCCTTGACCCGCAGCTGCCCTTTCAGACGCATGAGAAGTTTGACCTGCTGATTACCGGCGTAGGCATGACAGCAACTGCCTTTGCGCTTGGCCGGTTTGTAAGTGCTGAGCACAGTCTGCTGCTTAATTTGGGCATTGCCGGCGCGTTTAACGATGCCATACCTTTAGGCAGTCTGGTTAGGGTAGATCGCGATAAATTTTCTGAATTGGGCGCAGAAGACGAAGGGACTTTTCTTAGTCTTGAACAGCTTGGCTTTGGTGCTGCTGAGTTTTCTACGCATAACCGCCGCAGCTATCCAATGGCAGACCAGCTTCCGGCGGCAGCCGGAATAACAGTTAATACTGTGCATGGTTGCGCCCAAAGCATTACTCAGGTGCTTGCCAGAGAGCAGCGCGCTGAACAACTCGTCGAGTCGATGGAAGGAGCTGCCGTTTTTTACGCCGCGCAGCAGCTTCAGATTGATTGTCTGCAGGTCAGGGCCATATCAAACAAGGTAGAGCGTCGTAACCGCGAAACCTGGCAGATCGGGGCTGCAGTGAGGGCGCTGAACGAATGGGCAATTGCGTTTCTTTCCAACTCCTGAGTACATCTCATGGCATTATGACCCTCGTTTAACCGAACACCTCCTGATCCTAATTATTTTTGAGACATGAAACTCAGCCTTGGATTTTCCCCCTGCCCGAACGATACCTTTATTTTTGATGCCCTTATTCATCATAAGATCGATACAGAAGGGCTGACTTTTGAAGTGTTTTTTGATGATGTGGAAACGCTCAATCAGAAAGCCTTACGGGCTGAGCTCGACATCACCAAACTCAGTTTTCATGCCTTTGCTTATGTTGCAGAAAAATACGCACTGCTTGACGCCGGAAGCGCCCTCGGATTTGGCGTGGGCCCGATGCTTATCAGCCGCGAACCTTATGATGATGCCGCTGTGGGGCGGTTCAAAACGCCCGGAAATGGTCTGAAGATCGGTATTCCGGGAAAATTAACTACGGCTAACTTTCTGCTCGGCGTAGCTTTTCCGGAGCTCAAAAATAAGGAAGAGCTGATCTTCTCTGACATCGAAAATGCGCTTCTTGAAAACCGGATTGACCTCGGACTTATTATCCACGAAAACCGGTTCACTTACCAGGACAAAGGTTTGCATAAGGTAATTGACCTTGGTGATTACTGGGAACAACTAACCGGTTGCGCGATCCCGCTGGGAGGAATCGTTGTGAATCGCAATCTTGAGCACAGCATTCAGCTCAAGGTGAACCGCCTTCTGCGGCAATCGGTTGAATACGCCTTTGCGCATCCGAAATCTTCACTTGATTTTATCCGTCAACACGCGCAGGAAATGGATGAGGCTGTCATGTACAAACACATTGATTTGTACGTGAACAAATACTCGGTGAACCTTGGCTCAGAGGGGCGAAAGGCAATCGATACACTTTTTACAATGGCCGAAGAAAGAAGTATCATTCCGGCGCAGCCGAAAAACCTCTACGTTTAGTGCGTACAAGGCCCTTCGGGGATTTCCTTTGAAATCTTCAATAATTTCGTGACAACCAGGGTAGAGTCAAAGTCAGCATTAATGGCGGTCGTATCAGATTTGATCCGGTAACCTTCGGCCTCGATATAAACCGGCTCGTAAGGTTTTTCAAAATTAAACCTGGTGTACGCGAGTTCAAGGGTTTTCGCACTGTCGGCTACCCAGTACTCGCGGCCTTCCTCGCAGTTGGTGAACGATTTAATCTCCGGACCAAAACTATAAAGCCCCTTAAGCTGAATGGTTCGTTCCTTATCTTCCTTGTTTTCTGCCGGACCGCATGCTGTCAAACACAGCATTCCTGCAAAAAATAACCCCCCAACGTTCTTATAGATTTTCATAACAATTTTATTCTACAGGTCTGAGGTCAGCTGTCCGGTACGCCTGACACTCAGGTTTGAAGACAAGGCCGAAGCCAGAAAGGAGATAATTCCGACGGTAAGAAACACCAGAACAAAATCTTTCCATTTCAGGTGAACAGGATAGGCGCTTATTATTGCCGTTTTGTTACTGCCCATCTGTACAAGCCCGTATTTCTGTTGCATAATACAAAAAATTAAGCCGATCAGCAAGCCGGCAACGCAGCCAATCATTGTGATCATCAGCCCCTCAAACAGGAAAATACGTCTGATCAGGCCTTTACCCGCGCCGAGGCTGGTCAGTACTGCGATATCTTTTATTTTATCGATTACCAGCATAGTTAGCGAACCAATGATATTAAATATTGCTATGATGAGAATGAATGTCAGAATGATGTAGACCGCGCTTTTTTCCGTATTCAGCATATGGTATAATGTTTCATTCTGCTGCGCGCGATTCTTAACGAGGAAGCCCTCGCCGAGGCGGCCAGATATTGCCCGTATAAACCTGTCTGCGTCCTGCCCGGGTTGCAGGTTCAGCTCTATCGCAGAGACTTCCGTCGCCTCGTCAAGCAGTTTTCGCGCGAAGGCGAGCGGTACAATTATTCCATTATCAAATTCTTCCTGCACTTCGAAAACACCGCTTACCGCAATGGTTTCTATTGTAAAGTCGTCTGCCGGATTAACCGCGTTCAGCGTGCTTGTCTTTTTTGGCGAAAAGATCTGCAGCCTGGTAAACGGATCGGCTGTGTTTACACCCAGGTAAGACTGCAATGCAGAGCCAATCACCGCGTTGTAACCACTGCTGTTATTGAGCACAAAACTGCCGTCGACAATGGCGCTGTCAAGGTCTTTGTTCTTCATGTAATCAAAACTTACCCCTTTAACCAGACCGACCGACTGCTTATCTCCATACCTGAGCAGCGCATTTTCCTGCAACACTTCGGTATAAGAAAAAATTTCTTTCTGATCGCGCAGGCCCTTGAACGCTGCAGTGTTGGGGTTAAATGTTTTTCCTTTAGCCGGCTGGATGACGATTTCGGGGGTGAAGGTGTTGAACATCTTAATAACAAGATCTTCAAAACCATTAAATACAGAAAGAATGATGATCAGGGCCGCACTTCCAACCAGCACGCCTGCCATAGAGATGGCAGAAATGATGTTGATCGCATTGGTAGATTTTTTTGTAAATAAATACCGTTTTGCAATATAAAAGGGTGTGTTCATGCGGTAAACTTTGCAGTAAATGTTTCAGGCAGATGAATTAATGTGGTGTTAACTTGCTGCACCTGCCAGGAACGGATTCCGCCTTTTCTCAAGCCCGATGCTGGTTGCCGGTCCATGCCCGGGATAAACGGTACAGCTGTCTGGAAGGGCAAAAAGCTTGCCGCGAATATTGGTTATCAACTGCTCATGATTTCCCCCCGGAAGGTCCGTACGTCCAATACTGCCATAAAAAAGCGTGTCGCCGGCAATCAGCAGGTCTTCATCTTTCGCGTAAAAGCAAAGGTGTGCGGGCGAATGACCAGGCACAAAAATAAGTTCAAGCGTGCTGTGACCAAATGTAACTGATCCCGATTCAGGAAGGAAAGTCTCGGGAAGAGGAGAAAGTTCATAGTTGTAAAAGCCCATTTGCGGTGCATAGGCAGGCACCGCCTGAAGAACAGGCAGTTCACCTTCATGCAATTGCGGCTTCAGTCCCCACTGATCAAATACGAATTTATTGCCGAAGACATGGTCAATATGGCAATGCGTATTCAGAAGCAGCTCTGGCCTCAGGTTGCGGTCGCGGATAAAGGCTGTTAGTGTGTTTTGTTCTGCACCCGAATACATGCCGGCATCGATGATAACACAGGCCCCACTCTCATCGTATAGAACATAAGTGTTTTCTGAGTAGGCATTAAATGTAAATATCTGTAGGCTGATCATGGTTTCTGAAGATTTAATGTAGCTGAATCTGAAGGCGTCTTCCAGCGAAGGCTGCCAATCATTTTTTTTATGACAGGTTCGATAGTTCGTGTGCGTGTACCCGAACTGTCGGACTGAGTAAAGTAAAGTGCTCCGCGCAGCCAGTTACGGGTGCTGTCGGTTGCATAAAATTGAATAGGTGAGGCGCTTTCGCCGGTAATCCTGAAATAACTGCCACTTACATGATTGGCACGGTCTGAAAAGGACTGCCGGTCCAGTGCTGTTGCAAAGCGCGCATGTTTGATCGCCATTGCATCGGCATCTTCTATCAGTTTATTGAGGCTGCGCCCTGCCCCAAGCCGGGTATAAGTCAGGTAAAGTTCTGCATCCAGGCTGTCGAGATATAAAATGTGCCATTTGCTTAACGAATTATCACTTTGTGTTTCCTTTAAATGCGCAGCTGGCGGAATGGCAAGGCTATAGGCAGAGGTGGAAACCTGAATGTACTTTAGGTCTGCAGCTTTGTCTGCAGGTTTACAGGAGAAGAAGAGAAAGACGAAAAAACTAAGGAATGCTGTTCCAGATACGCCAGGCTTCTTCAGCTTGCAGGTACAACATTTCCAGGCCATTTTTAACTGTGCTTCCTTGTTTTGCTGCATGCGATAAAAATAAGGTTTCTTCCGGATTGTATACAAGATCGTATGCAAGATGATCAGGTGTGACGGCCTGGTAGGGGATGTCGGGCGCGCTGTGCGTATCCGGCGACATGCCCAAAGGTGTGGTATTGATCAGCAGGGGGTGCAGGGCCAGCAGGCCTGCATCGACTTCAGCATAGGTAATACAGCCTTCAGCCGGCTGCCTGACAATAGATAAAAAATCGATTCCAAGCTTGTTGAGCACAAATTTTACCGCTTTTGCAGCCCCGCCGTTCCCAAAAATGAGGGCTTTTTTATGCTGAGCACGCAACAGTGGCAGTAGTGACTGCTCAAAGCCGAATGCGTCGGTATTGTAGCCGCTTAGTTTCAGCGTGCCCTGACTGTTTTGTATCGCTATGCAGTTTACAGCGCCAATTTCTCTGGCAGCTTCATCAACGTGGTTCAGGTAACGGAAAACGTTTACCTTATGGGGGATCGTTACATTAAGCCCAACGAGGTCCGGGTTTGATGTGAGCAGGGCGGGAAGGTCTGCTATGTGCTCGATCGGGAAAAGCTCATACCGGCAGCCATCAATACTTTCCTTTTCAAACTTGTCGCTAAAATAGCGTTTGGAAAAGGAATGGGAAAGCGGGAAACCAATAAGCCCGTATGTTTTCATTCGCAGGGAAGGGCGTTATTTCTGGTTCAGAAAATGGTCAAAAGTATCACCGCGCAGGCCCAGACGAATGGTCTCCAGGGGAATAACTTCAGCAGGTGCAATATTGCCAAGATTTACGTTCGTGCCGATCAGTTTGATGAACCAAACCTGCTGAACTTTTTGCGGTGCTTCCCAGATAATGGTTTCTTCGGGGATCTGCGTCAGAATTTCATCAACAAGACCTTCGCGAACCTCGCCCGAGTCGCGATAAATCCCAACGTTACCGCCTTCGCGCGCTTCAGCGATCACTTTCCAGCTGCCCGCTTCAATTTCGGCGCGCATCAGGTTGATCCATTTGTAAGGCGCAAAGATTTTCGTTGCATCTTTAGAACCCACCTCAGAGATCACTGTTACCTGCCCCGAGAGCTTCCGGATATACTCACATTTTTCTTCATGAGAAATGGTAATCGACCCGTCTGAAACTTCGGCAAACTCCATTTTGTATTTATCAAGAATGCGGCGGTACTCATCAAACTGGTTACGGATTACAAAAGCTTCGAAAAGCGTTCCCCCGAAATACACCGGAATACCGGCATTTTTGTATATATCCAGTTTTGCCTGGAGATTAGGCGTAACAAAAGATGTAGCCCAGCCTAACTTCACTATATCGGTGTGTACACCAGAAACTTCAAGAAAGTCTTCGGCTTGCCTTGTGCTCAGGCCCTTGTCCATCACCATCGTAATACCCTTGTGTCGGGGTTTTACTGTCCGCTCGGGCACATTAATAAGGGGGTAATTCATATCTGCTGCAAAATTGAAAAAAAATCCGGGATATCCATGTCAAATTTTTTAGACAGAACCCCCGGTTGCCCCGGTTCTAGCGCAGATAGCGGTTAATGGTATCTATAACAGAGCTATTATCCTGAAGCTGCGGTAGATATTCAAAAAGCACATGGTGCTTGTCCGGATCGGTACGCAGTGCCGTTTCCAAATAGCCCATGGCATCATTGTAGTGACCCATAGCAAAAAGATAAGCTACCATTCTATAATAGAGTTCTGCAGAGTCAGGGTTATTTTTGATCGCGTCTGCTATCGTCTCAGAAGCCTCAAGCAATTTGCCCTGTTCGTATAGTACGGTTGAATAGTCGAGCCAGGCCTCAATGTCCAGCGGATTATATTCTGTTACCTTTGCGTAAGCTTCCAGCGACTGGTCAATCTGGCCCAGTTTGTAGTGTGCATCGGCAACTGCAAACCAGAAGTCGGCATTTTCGGCATCCAGGTCAATGGCTTTCTTATAGAAATGCAGTGACTCAAAAAAACGTTCCTCGAAATTCAAGGTAACGCCGATGCCAAACCAGCTGTCTGCAAGCTTGGGGTCCATTTTTACAGACTTTTTGTAATAAGCCCTCGCTTCGTCCATCTGTTCGAGTTTCTCGTAACACTCACCAATAGCGCAGTAGGTATCTGCATTTGGCTTTTCATATTCGAAAGTGTGCTTGTAAATCTCAATGGCTTCGGCAAACTTATCAAGCTGAACAAGTGAATTCGCTTTGTTGTAATGTGCAGATGCGAAATTCTCCTTAATCAGGATCGCATAATCATATGCATCAATTGCTTTTTCGAAAAGATTAAGTTTGTGATAGGAATTACCCAGGTTGTACCAAGCAGCATGCGAATAGGGGTCAGAGTCGATGTACTGCTGGTAAAATTTGATGCTTTCTTCCTGTTTGTCGAGAACGTCGTAACAGAAGGCCAGCTCATACAGGCCGTCCTGGTTTTCCATGTTCTGCTCCAGGCTGAACTTGATGTATTTGATGGCACTTTCGTAATCCTGCATATTTTGGTATACGTAAGCCATTTGCAGGTAAATTTCGTCTGTGTTTTCGGCAAGCTGCAGGGCGCGCTCAAAGTTTTCGAGTGCTTCGGCGTACCTTTCCAGGCCGTAGTGAATGTTGCCTCTCAGTACGTAAATATCGGCCTCAGAAGGTTCAAGCATTTCTGCTTTATCCAGGGCGGCAAAGGCGCGGTCAATCTGATTTGTAACCAGAAACATCTGTGCCTGCTTAATAAGGAAGACAGATGCGTAAGGGTGCTGGCTGATCGCAAACTCAGCCACCTGCAGGGCCTTGATAGGGTCGTTCTTTTCTACATAATAGTCGATAATGTTCTCAAAGGCGTGCGAGTCGAAAAAATATTGATCTTCATTTCGCAACATCTCCTCATAACGCTCTACCGAACGCCTTGGATCGTCATTGTATTCGAAATTGAATTCTTCTTCCATAATAAGCTGAATTTAAAAGAACCTTCCCTTGTTTGTACTAAAAGTACAGCTTAACGCAGATATCCGTATCATAAACGGTGCCGGTATTTTTCAACATACAAACAACGTTTAGAATAAACGACTGATAATAAATAAAATGCTTATCGGAGGCGGATGAGTATCCGGTTACTTTTCGGGTCCCTTCTTTTCTGTATAGTTCAAATATACGTTAATTGCTCTGGATTTTACGTAATTTGCCTGTAAAATCGGCCTTCCGGGTAAGACTATGATCAGAATCTTAACTTTTTTAATTGTGCTTTTGCTTTCGGGGGCCAGCCTGAATGCGCAGACCGTGGCCAGTGAAGAGGAGGCGGTGAAGGGGAGCATCAGGCGCTTGTTCAGTGGAATGTTTCAGGCTGACAGTTCCCTGGCGGCATCTGCTTTCGACCGGGCATGCATCATGCAAACCATTAAAACGGCCAACGGACAGACTTCGGTACAGACCGGCAGTGTGAACAGTTTTTTAAGTATGATTGCGGGCGCCCCGCGCCAGAGATATGATGAGCGCATTGTTTTTACTTACATACATGTCGATGGTCCGCTGGCAAGTGTCTGGACAGATTACCAGTTTTATAACGGAGGTGTTTTCAGTCATTGTGGCGTGAATTCATTTCAACTGGCAAAAAAAGGCGCGGAGTGGAAAATCGTGTATTTAATTGACACCCGGCGAAAGGAGCCATGCAAAAAATAAATTTCCTAAGAATCCAGGCCGGGCCGAGTATACATTTCATTATAAAACATCAAAATCATGACAGACCGTATCCGCAACGTTTTAACGGAACTTAAAATCACCGACCAGAATATGGGCTGGAGCACGGGAGCCAGAGAAGGCGTGACCGGGAGGGCGCTTGAAAGTTTTTCTCCGGTAGATGGAAGCCTTATCGCGGCAACAGCCCTGGCCAGCCAAAGGGAATATAATGAAGTAATCGGCACAGCGCAGCAGGCTTTCAAAGTCTGGCGAAATATTCCTGCTCCGAAGCGTGGTGAAGTTGTCAGGCAATTGGGTGAGGCGCTTCGCGTGAAGAAGGCGGCACTCGGTACGCTTGTCTCGTATGAGATGGGAAAAAGTCTTCAGGAAGGGCTCGGTGAGGTTCAGGAGATGATCGATATCTGCGACTTTGCGGTGGGCCTGTCGCGGCAGCTTTATGGACTGACAATGCATAGCGAGCGGCCGCAGCACCGGATGTACGAGCAATGGCACCCACTGGGTGTAGTTGGCATTATTTCGGCATTTAACTTCCCCGTGGCGGTATGGAGTTGGAACGCGGCGCTTGCACTCGTTTGCGGGAATGTGTGTGTCTGGAAACCTTCAGAAAAGACGCCGCTGACAGCAATTGCATGTCAGAAGATTCTGTCTGAAGTGCTTCGGGATAATGGCGCGCCTGAAGGTGTTTCCTGCCTGTTGATCGGGCAGCGTGAGGCCGGCGTATGGCTTAGTGCCGATACACGTGTTGCGCTTGTTTCTGCAACCGGATCGACACGAATGGGGAAAGCCGTTGCAGAGACTGTTGGGGCCCGGCTTGGCAAGAGCTTGCTTGAATTGGGCGGCAATAATGCGATTATTATATCTGAACATGCTGACCTCGATATGGCAGTGATCGGAGCGGTTTTCGGCGCGGTAGGTACCGCCGGACAACGCTGTACCAGTACCCGCAGGTTAATTATCCATGAAGCCGTCTATGACGAATTTCGCGACAGGCTTACACAAGCATACAGCCAGTTGCGAATCGGCAATCCTTTGGAGGAACAAAACCATGTAGGACCTCTGATTGATAAATCTGCTGTTGAAAGTTACACCAGGGCCATTGAAGCATGTAAAGCCGAAGGCGGAAAGTTTGTTGTAGATGGTGCTGTAATAGAAGGTGGGGGATATGAATCCGGCTGTTATGTAAGGCCATGCATTGCGGAAGTGGAGAACCATTTTGAGATTGTACAGCAGGAGACATTTGCGCCGATCCTGTACCTGATCAGGTATAGCACCTTAAATGAGGCGATAGCCATGCAAAACGACGTTCCGCAAGGACTTTCGTCAGCGATCATGACGCTGAACCTGCGCGAAGCGGAATTGTTCTTGTCTGCCGGAGGGTCAGACTGCGGAATTGCGAATGTAAATATCGGTACATCCGGCGCAGAGATTGGCGGGGCGTTTGGTGGAGAGAAAGAAACCGGCGGCGGCAGAGAAAGTGGCTCTGACGCCTGGAAGGCATATATGCGGAGGCAGACGAACACGATCAACTATTCCACAACCCTGCCCTTGGCCCAGGGAATCCGCTTTAGCGTTTAACCCACCTCGACTCCTGCAAAGTTGGTAACTTTCGTAAAGTTGCCAACTTTAAGTTAAAAAATTAACCAAAAATTATTATTCGTGGTTATGGCGAAGAAATCACATTACAGTACGCGATTTGAGTACAGCGGATATTGTCACATCTACAATCGCGTGATTGACCGGAAACCGCTTTTTACACGTGATGAGAATTTCCGGTTCTTTCTCAGCAGGATGCAGAAGTACTCGTCTCCGGTGCTCGACGTGCAGGTGTATTGCCTGCTTTCCAATCATTTTCATCTTCTGGTCAGGGTTAAAGATAAGTTTCGGGTACGTCTGGCAACGGCTGAACAGGACCCGCATCTGGTTGTGACGCATTGCACGCAACGGTTTCTGCAATCATACGCCATGGCATTCAACAGGCAGGAAAGCCGGGTTGGCTCGCTTTTTCAGCAGCCATTCAAACGTTCCCGCGTTACATCACAAAACTATCTGATCTGGCTGATATTTTATATCCATAGCAATGCGCAAAAAGATGCAATGGTTACAGACTTCCGAAACTGGAAATGGAGCTCTTACCGAAAGTTTTTATCACCACAGCGAGACAGGTTTCTGCGGCAGATCATTAGCTTATATGGATCGCGCAAAGAATTCATTGATTTCCATAACCAACAGCTGAGCACACTATCTTTTTTTAATCCAACACGGATGGATTGGCTTCAAGATGCGCAAGAGCCACTTTTATGACAAAATATGAATAATCCTGGCCTACATGATCTTTGATCTCAGACAGTTTTTTCGTTTCTAAACCGCCAAACGCCGCCAACAGACTTGCGAGCTCATCCTTTGAAATAAGTTCTGTAGCTTCCAGGCTTCCATTCGCTACATATCTGCATAAATGACCTTCGATCGTCGTCACGCTTAACTTGCGCTCCCGCGCGATATCCTGGATCGATTGTCCTGATTTAAACAGGTCGAAACTGGCTTCAAAAGTATCAATCCGTGGCGCTTTCTGTTTCTTTGCCCTGCGGATGTCGCCGCCGCGAAGCACTTCCTTTCCGTCAATGGTTAGTGCCCTGGCCATTTGCTGCTGTCTGCGCGCCTCCGCCACGGGCGAAACCAGGGTGTCTTTTTCAAGTTCACCCCCCGTCGACTGAACTTTTATCAGTGCTATTGCTTTTTCAATTTTTTTTATTGATTCATGGAAGGCCAGTTCTGCGTCAAGAAGTTCGCCCAAATAAGTTTTAACTTTGCTTTCCGTTTTCACGAGCTCCAGATGGTCCAAGACTTTGTCAGAAATTGTCTGGAGCCTTGGTATAAAATAATTACCTGCCGCCTCTGCTCTTGCCAGTACGTTTACGAGTCCCGCCGTTGCCACATCGTTAAAAAGAGAATGAAGTTGCCAAATGAACTTATCTGCAGGCACTTTCAGTGTTTCCACTTCTTTATAGATTTCCCATGCCCAATCTTTGTATTTTTGCTTTGCTGATCGCTGCTCGTCTGCATCGTAAGATTCAACATGATTTTTCCAAACATATAACATCAGTCCGAAATCGAACGCACGAAGCAAATATTCTTTCAGGAAACTTAGCCGGTCCACATCCATTCTGCCTGCTGGATCACCGGCTTCCGCCTGTTTACGATGAAACAGGGCTACGCTCTTGTCAGAATCTATATTTTGATTCGCAAGCATAGACGTGAGGACCAGCCCCTTCAATGACGTCAACCTTGATAACGCTACATAGATCTGTCCTGGGGCAAATGCGTTGCCGACGTCCAGAACTGCCTTTTCGAACGTTAAGCCCTGGCTTTTATGAACCGTAATTGCCCAGGCCAGTCGCACAGGATATTGTGTAAAAGTCCCTATCACCTCTTCATTTATCTCGTTGTTTACGGCGTTCACTGTATACCGCTGATTTTTCCAGGTATATTTTTCCAGCAGAAAACGCTCACGGGATCCGTCAAGGGCTACCTCGATACCGTCATCATCGAGTTGCGTGATATAGGCGAGCTTGCCATTAAAAAACCGTTTATCAGGTGATGGATCGTTTTTAATAAACATAATCTGTGCGCCCTTCTTTAATTCGAGCGATACCTCTGCCGGATAGGTATGTTCCGGGAATTCGCGGTCTACAGCGGCACTGTAAACATGAATCTTTTCAGGCAGGGCCGCGAGTTTACGTCTGTTGATCTCCGTTGCGGCGGCGTTATGCGTTGTAAGAGTTATGTAACCGTCGCCATCCTTCGGTTCAAATCCGGGCTTATAATATTGCTGAAGCAGTTGGCGGTGGGCTTCTGTGATCAGGTTATTGCGCAGGTTGTTTAGCAGATCGATAAAGATTCTGTCATCCTGCCTGTATATCTTATCGAGCTCAATACAAATAAGTTCAGTGCGTTTAAGTACAAGGGCATCGAAGAAAAATACACTTTGATAATACCGTTGCATGGCCTGCCATTCTACAGGTTTCACAACCGGCGGTAGCTGACTCAAATCGCCAATAAACAATACCTGAACACCCCCGAACGGTTGTTGATTGCGGCGAATGTGTCGCAATACGAAGTCTATCGCGTCTAGCAGATCGGCCCGAAGCATACTCACTTCATCAATGATCAGCAGTTCAAGCTCCTGCAATACCTTCCGTTTTTTAGCAGGCATATTGAATTGCCTGGTCAATGTGCGCGGTGTATGGAAGCTGAAAGCTGAATGATCGATATCCTGCTGCGCCTGTTCAGGCAGAAAGGCACCAAATGGTAGCTGGAATTGGGAATGGATGGTAACGCCGCCGGCATTTATCGCTGCTATACCGGTTGGTGCAACGATAAGCGCCTTTTTGAATGTAGTTTGAATCAGCTTATGAAGCAGCGTTGTCTTGCCTGTTCCTGCTTTACCCGTAAGAAAAATGTTTTTCGATGTGTAATTGACAAATTTTTGCGCAAGTTCCTGTTTCGTAATGGTTGTGTTCTCGTGCATAAGCCTGCGGTCATTAATCAAATATATAAAATTTTTCTCTAAATGAAATTTCAAAACTGGAATTTGTCTGTATGCCTGTAAATCAGCGTTTTGAAGTGACGACTTAAATTCCGATATTTGACCCACGCTCACGTGTCATGCCCGAAATTACTCAACGCCTGGTTATTCAGATTCGTCTGTTTTTTTTCATTTTGCTCCTGCCGCTCTCGGTTTTCAGTCAGCAGAAGACTGCCGATAGTCTGGTGCATGCGCTTTCTAAGGCCAGGCCGGATACTGCAAAGGTATGGTTGTATTTTAATCTTGGAAGACAGTATTATACCTCAGACACAGAGAAAGCTTTAGATTTTGCAAGAAAAGGGTTGGCACTTGCGCAGGATCTTCATTTTGAGAAGGGTGAAGCGAAAACTGTGAATCTTATTGGCGTTTGTCAGCTTATTCTCTCTCAGTTCGACGAATCGCTTAAAAGCCATTACCACGCCCTGTCTATCCGCGAAAAAATGCGTGATACAGTCGGTATGATGGAGTCTATGATCAACATTGGCAACGCCAACTATCGACTCACGAATACCGAAGAGGCAGTGAAGTTTTATAAGAAAGCACTTACCTATGCCATAAAGAAGAACAGCAAGCCGGGATTGGCGCTGCTTTACAACAATATCGGAAGTTATTATAAGGATAGGTGGCTTTCACAAAAAAAACAGGCCGATTATCAGCAGGCGGTCCGGTTTATTCTGGCTGCCAGGCAAACCAAAAAAGAGCTGAACGACAGGAAAGGTCAGGCGAATTGCCTTTCCATGCTCGCCCAGATTTATCTGGAAAAAAAGAATTACAAGCAGGCTCTTGCTGCTTTTAAGGAGTCGCTGAACATTCACCGGTCATATGACAACAAAGAAGGTGAGGTAACAGCACTCAGCAGTATCGCTGATCTGTATCTGCTGCAAAAAAACAATGAAGAAGCAATCAGATATGCCGACAGTGCGTATGCGGTTGCTAAATCAACCAAGTCTGATTACATAATTTCGGGCGCTTCCGGCACCGTCGAAAAAGTAAATAGCGCCCTTCGAAACTATAAGAAGGCGTACGAAATGCTCTTGCAGGACAAGGCACGTGACAGCCAGCTATTTGCAGAGTCCAGGCAAAAAGTAAGGGAAGAATTGGCAATCAAATATCAGACGGCACAAAAAGATAAGCTGACAAAGCAGTTAGCCAGAGAAAGCAGCAGCCGGTTGGCGACTATTCTCAGAAAGAACGAAACCCAGGTTCAGGCTTTTATCGCCATTGCTTTTTTGCTTATTCTTACTGGATTTATTCTCTGGAGCCGCCACAAAACAATGCGGGCCAACCAGAAGCTTATGGATCAGAACCGGATCATTGAGCAAAAAAATGATGAGATCAGTATTCAAAACAAGCAGATCGAGCAGCAGGCTTCTGAATTAAAAATGAAAAATGAAGCGCTTGTTACTGCTAATATGATCCGTAACAAAGTCTTCTCTGTGATATCGCACGATCTGAGATCTCCATTGGCCTCTCTCGATTCCATTCTGGGCCTCATTAAAGGCGGACAGCTGGACCGCGAGGAAATGGAGCACTTCGTCGGTCTGCTTTCAGACGACATCGATGTTACACAGAAAATGTTAAACAGCCTGCTCATTTGGGCCGGAACGCAGATGGACGGGCAATCCGTTCGGCGCGAACATGTAGCTCTCAAAAATATCGTACGCGAAAACTTCATGCTTTCTGCCAAGCGAGCCCTGGAAAAAAACATTTCCCTCGTGAATGATGTGCCGGCAAAAGCAGAGATTTATACAGACCGTGAGAAATTGAACTTCATTGTTCGTAACATCATCTCAAACGCCCTCAAATTTACCCGTCAGGGCGGCACCATTTCTGTGGCGTGGGCCCAGCATCAAGGCAGAAACGTCCTTAGCATTAAGGATAATGGTGTGGGCATGAGTGCCGAAGCCATTGAAAGTCTGTTCTCTGACAAGCGCTACAGCACGCCTGGAACAGACCGCGAAAAGGGCACGGGCCTAGGAATGCTGTTGTGCAAGGATTTTGCAAACAGCATTGGCCTTCGCATTACCGTTGAAAGTGTCCCTGAACAAGGCTCCACTTTCTTCATCCATCTTCCCGAAGATGAAACCAATGTGCCTGTGTCAGTTCAGGCAAAACCGGTATTAAGCCGTCGCTAATTGTCTGACGCCGGATTTACCGAAATTAAATCCCAGTTTTTTCCGTCTTTATTTTTCGCGTATTGCGCCCGGTAATTCTCTGCCGGCGGAAGCGTGAAATGAAAGCTGAACACATTTGCTTCAGGGTTTTTCGGGATGAAATTAGCCATGATCGTCTGCGCAACCGCCTCTACATGTTCCTTGCTCGCACTGTTTTTACCCATCAGATCTCTTCCTTAAAGTAAACTTTGTAATAATTCATATGTTTTTCATCATCAAAGCCTTTCTCGATGAGCTCTTTATTTCCATGAATATAAATATGAAAGTTCTTGTCCAGCTTAAGCACGCTCTTATAAACCCGTGATTGCTTTTTTACAGCCGCTTCAGATATTTCGAAACTGGACGGTATCGGACTTTCAAATTCTTCTTCAAAATTTTTGGCATAACTCATAAAAGACGCAATACCCTCATCATTCCCGATTACCTCATTTCCGAACTCTTCCATATCAAAGCTCTCCTTGTCCTTAAAGTATTTCATCGACTTATTGAGCAGGTCAATTTTGTCGGCTTTTGAAATCTCGAAAGACTTATCCAATTCCTCAGTGACAAAATTCTTGTAAACGCCCAGCACCTGCTGCGTCTGGTTATAACTGTCATTCCTTATCTTTAGTTTTAGGAACTCGTCTTTCCAGTAAACGGCCGCATCTGTCTGCCTGTTGGTATGGTCTACCACCAGGACCTTGTATCCGTCTTCCTTTGCGAGATTTACAATCAGACAACCTTTATCCAACTTGTTGATGTTAATGCCTTCCTGCTCGTAACTTAGCCCGAAGCCGCCATCTTTCGGGAAGACCTTTAGAAACGTGTCTTTCGTTTCAGACTTGAAAATGCCTATCGCCTGGGCCTGTTCACCTTCAATCTGAATCTGATTGAATAAAGTAACATACATTTCCCCCGACTTGATTTTGGGGTGATTAGCTACATCATACAGGTACTTTGCGAGCAGTTGGGAATTTTCATGAAAAAGCTCGGAATCGCGGAAGATCTCGCTCGCAAAATGAAATACCTCATTCAGATCCAGATTGCCGCTGGAATGCTGAAAATGATATACTTCGTTTAACTTCTCGAACGGTTTCAAAAAGTATTGCATAAGAAGTGAAGAAAGAATTTCGTCTTCAAGGTTCAGCGGTTCATCTGACAGCGCATAGTATTCTTCCAGCATTCTGTTGCCGGTACGGTGTATGGAGAGTTTAGCGAGTGAAGCATCAAAAGAGGTTATCATGCCGCAAAGTTAACAAACAATAGCAGGGCGGCCGATAAAATATTTGATCGCACAGCAAAATAAATTATAGTTAATAAGGTAAAAATTTAACCTAAAGTTGGTAATTTTACGAAAGTTACCAACTTTGCAGGAGTCGAGGTCTCTTTTGTCGATCTTGTCGTAAAATTAAATTTACCGCTTTAATCCTGTGCTCTTCAGTTTGATAAAAAATTCGTCAAACCGCTTGTTACCGTAGTCGGCCATACCTTCATGCCTGAACGACAGGCGCCCCTGTTTGTCGAAGACCACGGTCGTGGGTAAGGATCCGCCGAATATTTCACGGGGAACATCACTTGCCGCCGTATAAACCGGCCAGGAGTATCCTTTATTTTGCAGAAATTTTTCTGCAAGCTGTAATTTGCTGTCCGCATCTACGAAGAGAAAAACAACATCTTCGTCCTTCTTCCATTCTGTATATAATTTATTCAGAGAAGGCATTTCAGCCCGGCAAGGCGGGCACCAGGTAGCCCAAAAATTGATAAATATGATCTTCCCTTCCAGGTCGCCGAGATCGACCGTCTTACCATGCCTATCGCTGAAACGGATGCCCTTAAGACTGCCTGCAGCTGATGGCTGTGCATTTGCATCGAGATCGGGCCGGAACAGGCCAATCTTCATTAGGCCCTGAAGAAGCATGGCCCGTGCAGGCGGCAAAAAGACAACGCATAGAAAAAAAGCGAAGAGCAGGGCGTTGAAAAAGCGATTTAAGTACTTTTTGTTTTGAGGGGTTAAGGCCATGCAACAAAGATAATGAATCGGTGGGCTGGCTCGGCAAACTTACGCGTGCTCAATTTGTTATCAATTCGTTTAAGCACTAAATATATGAAAACACTCCGTTTTGTCTGCGGGTTACTTGTGGCTTTACCCCTGATGGCTGTGACCTGCAACCGGCCCACCAAAAAGGTAGAAAACCCGCTGTTGTCCTCGATCAAACTACCCGAAGGGTTTGAGATTTCCGTCTTCGCAAAGGTTGACAATGCGCGGTCTATGGCGCTGGGCGACAAAGGGACCGTATTCGTAGGGAACCGTGACGGAAAAAAGGTCTATGCACTGGTTGATGCGGACCAGGACGGTGTAGCCGAAAAAACTTATATCGTTGCCGATAATCTTGATACGCCAAACGGCGTCGCCTTCAGAAATGGAACGCTGTACATTGCTGAGATCAGTAAAATATGGAAGTTAGAGAACATAGAAGACAAACTCCAGAATCCGCCGAAACCTGTTCTGTTCTTCGATAAATTACCCGATAAGGAGCATCATGGATGGAAATACCTGGCGTTCGGACCTGATAGCAAATTATACATACCGATTGGCGCGCCTTGCAACAACTGTAATGACAGTGAGAAAGATCCGAGGTTTGCTTCAATTTCTCGTGTCAATGAAGATGGTACCGGCTTCGAGGTATTTGCTCATGGCGTGCGCAATTCTGTCGGTTTTGACTGGCATCCGCAGACAAAAGAACTCTGGTTTACAGAAAATGGCCGCGACATGATGGGCGATGACCAGCCTGCCGACGAACTGAACCGTGCACCTAAGGCCGGAATGCATTTTGGCTATCCTTATGTTCACCAGGGAACCATTATTGACTCTGAGTTTGGCAAAGGAAAAAATCCGGCAGATTATACACCTCCTGTTGCTAACCTGCATCCGCACGGCGCAGCGCTTGGAATGAAATTTTATACCGGCAGGATGTTTCCTGACAGTTATAAAAACCAGGTCATACTTGCCGAGCACGGATCCTGGAACAGATCGAAGCCGATCGGTTATCAGCTCTCTGTGGTCAAGCTAAAGGATGGTAAGTCTGTAGGCTACAGCACTTTTGCCAGCGGCTGGCTGAAAGACGGCAAGGCCTGGGGCAGGCCTGTAGATGTATTGCAGCTGAAAGATGGCTCGCTGTTGGTTTCAGATGACTTTGCAGACCTGGTATACCGGATTTCCTATAAATCGTAGCCGGAAGCGGCGGCAGTGCGCAACGACCCGCTGTCTTTAGGCTTTTTTGCCACAAATCGTCCAATTTTGATATCTTTACAGGGATGCAGAACCTGGCGCCATTAGCTGAACGGATGCGGCCGCATAACCTTGATGAGTATGTCGGTCAGAAACACCTGGTGGGTGAGGGTGCCGTTCTTCGCAAAGCCATAGAAAGCGGACAGCTGCCTTCAATGATATTCTGGGGGCCACCGGGGGTTGGTAAAACCACACTTGCCTATATCATTTCGCAGACACTTGACCGCCCGTTTTTCAACCTGAGCGCTATCAATTCAGGTGTTAAGGACATCCGGGAAGTGATCGAAAAGGCAGCCCAGTTAAAAGACAGCCTGCTTGGACTACCCGTCCTCTTCATCGATGAAATACACCGGTTCAGCAAATCCCAACAGGATAGCCTTTTGGGTGCCGTAGAACGCGGGCTGGTGACACTAATTGGCGCAACTACCGAAAACCCATCATTCGAAGTGATATCCGCATTGCTCTCGCGATGTCAGGTATACATCCTGCAATCGCTTACCGAAGAGGAATTGCTGGGCATGCTGCAGTCCGCTCTGACTAAAGATCCGGTACTTCAGGAAAAAAAGATCAAGATCAAGGAGCACGAAGCGCTGATCAGGCTCTCGGGCGGCGATGGAAGAAAATTACTGAATGTTTTTGAGATCGCGATCAATGGCATTGGCGGCGATAAAATCACGCTGACCAATGAAAATGTACTCCGTCATGCGCAGCAAAACATGGCCTTGTATGACAAGGCAGGAGAACAGCATTACGATATCATCTCGGCTTTTATTAAATCCATCCGCGGCAGCGATCCGAATGCAGCGGTGTACTGGCTTGCGCGTATGATCGAAGGTGGTGAAGACCCGTCGTTCATTGCACGGCGTCTGCTTATACTTGCATCAGAAGACATCGGGAACGCTAATCCGAACGCCCTGCTGCTTGCAAACAATTGTTTTCAGGCCGTTAATGTAATCGGTTATCCGGAGGCGCGGATCATCCTCTCGCAAACGGTTACGTATCTGGCTTCGTCTGCAAAAAGCAACGCTTCCTACGAGGCTATCAATCGGGCGCAACAGCTGGTTAAACAAACCGGTGATTTGCCTGTGCCCTTGCACATCAGGAATGCGCCGACAAAACTTATGAAAAATATTGGTTACGGTAAGGATTATCAATATGCGCATAGCTATGAAGGGAACTTCTCTGCCCAGGAGTATTTCCCCGAACCGCTGAGCGGTACCGTGCTTTACGATCCGGGAAAAAATCCTGCGGAAGAAAAAATGAGAGAAAAACTCAGGCAAAACTGGAAAGACAAATACAACTATTAATATGCTAACTACTTTTTTAACGCACCAATGGAAAAGCTTCTGGCGCTCTCGAAACCGGGGCGGCAGTATTGCTGCTCAGGTTGTCCTGGGCTTTTTCATGCTGTACTTTATGCTCATCGCGATTGCTATCGGACTTTTCATGCCACAGTTTATAGGAAAGCTGTTTCCCGGTCAGGACGTGTTTGTCGTTTTTACAGGTTTATTGCTTTATAATTTTGTGCTGGATTTTGCTGCGCGACTGCAACTTCAGGATCTGCCTACCTTAAGTATTGTGCCTTATCTGCACCTCAATATCAGGAAGCAGCAGATTGTAAACTTCCTGAATCTGCGGGCGCTCTTTACCGTTTTCAACCTTTATCCGTTTCTGCTTTTTGGCCCGTTTACGCTTTACCGCATTAGTCAGGCATATGGCACGACAGCTGGCGTAATGATGTTTGTTGCAGTTATCTCGCTGAGCTTATTTAATAACTACCTGGTTCTGTATGTAAAACGTAAATCGATCGGCAATGCTTTCATCGCGATACTGGTTGTTGCCGTACTGGCGGTTTTCGGCTTACTCGAGTACCTTCACATTATCTCCATTTTAGGTTTCTCGAGCGCTATTTTTATGCCGGTGATGAAGCAGCCGCTGTTGGCGCTGATTTTCCCGGTCATGGCGCTCATCGTTTTTCTGATCAACTCAGCCTACCTTCGCGCAAATTTATATACGGAGGAACTTAGCACACGCGAAGAGAAAAAGGCCAGTACAGACTACGCATTCCTGAACAGATTTGGTCGCGTTGGCGAACTGGCCGCGCTTGAGCTTAAACTTATTCTGCGTCATAAGCGATCAAAAAACTCGCTGACGATGGGTGCACTATTCTTGTTTTACGGATTTCTATTCTATAAACAGGAGCACCTTGCAAAAGATTCTTTTGGCATGATGCTGTTTGCAGCGGTGTTTATGACCGGTATCTCCATCATTACCTATGGCCAGTTCATGTATGCCTGGCAAAGCGCTCACTTCGACGGTCTGCTTGCCAACAAAGTGGATTTCAAGAACTTTATCAGGGCCAAATTCCTTCTCTTTACGATTGCAAGTACCCTGGTTACACTATTGTCGAGTTTTTACGGCTTTCTAAGCTGGAAACTTCTGCTGCTGCATTTGGCCGCTTATCTGTACAATGTCGGTTTTGGTACCGTTATCGTCCTGTATTTTGCAAACTTTAATTTCAAACGGCTCGATCTGAGCAAGGGTGCGAGCTTTAACTGGCAGGGTGTTGGTGCTACGCAATGGATTCTTGGTTTGCCGTTTTTACTGCTTCCCCTGGTTATTTATATTCCATTTGGCCTGGCCGATAAGCCATATATCGGTCTGATTGCCCTTGGCTTGTTCGGCCTCATTACCTGGCTTATGAGACCGTTCTGGATAAACATGCTGACAAAAAAATTTGAAAAACAACGTTATAAATTGGCCGAAGGCTTCAGAGAATAGTTATGATCGAAATTAAAGACCTCAAGAAAATTTACGGCAACAGAACAGTTGTCGATATACCGGCGCTGGAAATCCGGGCAGGCGAAACCGTAGGCCTGGTAGGCAATAATGGTGCAGGTAAAACAACGTTTTTCCGGATGCTCCTGGATTTGATCCGCCCTACATCAGGCGCTGTCTTTTCCAAAGGCGAAGATGTTTCAAAAAACAGCGCCTGGAAAGATTACACGGCTTCCTATCTGGACGAGGGTTTTCTGATCGATTACCTTACGCCCGAAGAATATTTTACCTTTATCGGCAGCCTGCACGGCTTATCTGTTGCGCACGTGGCAGACTACCTGCGCCAATACGAGGAGTTTTTTAACGGAGAAATCCTGAACCGAGGAAAATATATCCGCGACTTTTCGAAAGGTAACCAGAACAAAGTCGGCATTGCGGCCGCCCTGATGCAGAAACCTGAAATTCTGGTGCTGGATGAACCATTTGCCAACCTTGATCCGACTACGCAGATCAGGCTTAAAAATCTTCTTCGTGATCTCAGCGTGAAGCAAAACCTGACTACATTTATCTCCAGTCATGATCTGAATCATGTTACAGATATCTGCAACCGCATTGTGCTGGTTGAAAAAGGTCAGGTTATTAAAGATATTCAGACGGATGAGAACACCCTGGCAGAGCTGGAGACTTACTTCTCGGGTTAATAATAAACTACAAAATCATCAATAAGTAAAGCATGGAGCAGGACGATCGTCCTGCTCTTTGCGTTTTAGTGGTGCTAAAGCCAATATTTTAGTTTTTCTGCCCGGGTAAACTTTTTTGGCATTGAGTTTGAAAAGGTGCAATTGTTAAACTTAAATACCTCAGTTATGAATACCTCAAAAATAAAAATCGCAACGCTCAGTATCGGATTGGCAGTAGGCGCAATGACTTTGCAAAGTTGCGATAGTCTTACCAAAACTCAAAAAGGCGCGGGTATCGGTGCTGCAGTAGGCGGTACACTTGGTGCCATTATCGGTAAGAAAGCAGGTAACACAGCCGTTGGAGCAATTATCGGTGGTGCTGTAGGCGGTACAGCCGGTGCTTTTATCGGTAGAAGAATGGACAGACAGGCAGCAGAAATCCAAAACGCAATTCCAAACGCAGAAGTAATTCGTGAAGGCGAAGGGATTATCGTAAAATTTGACAGCGGAATTTTGTTCGATTTCGACAAGTCTGCACTGAAAGATAATGCCAAAACAAATATTCAAAGCCTGGCTTCATCATTGAATAAATACCCGGGTACAGACATCCGGATCATAGGCCACACAGATAGTATCGGCTCAGCGTCATACAACCAGAGTCTTTCTGAGAGACGTGCAGCGGCTGTAAAATCGTACGCAGTATCACAAGGTGTTCCTTCATCAAGACTTCAAACCATTGGTAAAGGCAAAACCGAACCAATCGCAGACAATGCAAGTGAAAACGGTCGTGCTCAAAACCGTCGTGTTGAAGTGGTGATTATTGCAAATGACCAGTTGAAACAAGAAGCAAAAAGTCAGGGATAATTCTGCAACAACCTTCTGAAAAGAAGATCAACATATACCTATGAAAAGAGATCGCCCGGCAAAATGCCGGGCGGTTTTTTGTTTAAGGCAATTATGCGCCCAGTTCAGGATAGATGTCTGTAAAATATCTAACGGCCAATGACTTCAGCAGCATTTCCTGCTCGAGCATTGTATAGGGCGGGAGTTGCCTGACAAGTTTCCAATGCGGCCATCCGTCCTGGTCCAGTCCTTCCAGCTCATAAAAGCCCATTTCACTCAGCAGCCTGCAAGTTGCAATGTGCATTAGCTCCTCCTTTTGTCTCTTGCTATATTTCTTAGGACCCTTTCCAAGTTCCTGAACGCCAATTAAAAACAGCATTACCTTCATGTCAGGAAGATCCGAATCAAACGATTCTGCAAGTTTTTGCTGCAGCACTTTCCACTTGGCATTTATTTCTGAAGGCTTCATGGTGCAAAGATAAAGAATTGCGGCCGGGCCATAGCAAGCCGGGGTTTTTCTGACATTTTATTTAGCCGGCCCGGTGCAAAATGATAGCTTTGCATATGAGCAAACGCATTTCTACCGGTATCCTGGCATACGGAATGTCCGGAAAAGTTTTTCATGCCCCTTTTGTGGCGGCACACGACGGCTTTGAGTTCCGGGCTGTTGTAGAACGTAGTAAGAAGCAGGCTGCTGAAGATTATGAAGGTATAATCAGTTATGATTCTATTGAAGAACTGATCGCTGACCCGGCTATTGAGCTCGTGGTTGTCAATACACCAAACTACCTGCACTACGAGCATACGCGTATGGCATTGCTGGCAGGGAAACATGTACTTACAGAAAAACCATTCGCAGCCACCGCTGCAGAGGCACAGGAGCTGTTTGATCTTGCCAGGCAGCAAAACCGGAAAGTGCTGGTTTACCATAACAGGCGCTGGGATAGTGATTTTCTTGCCATTAAAAACGTCCTGGACAGTGGCAAGATCGGCACACCCATTGAAGCGCATTTCAGGTATGACCGGTACCGCCCGGCCATTGGTCCTAAGTTTTTCAAAGAGCAGCCCTATGAAGCCAGCGGACTGCAGTATGACCTTGGTCCACATCTCCTTGATCAGGCAATCACTCTATTTGGTGCCCCGCTTGCATTTAACAAGGTTCTTTCAGCCAACCGGCCAGGTACAGCTGTCGATGACTACTTTCATATCCAGCTCAGGTATGAAAATAATTTCTGTGTGTTCCTGACATCAAGCCTGCTGGCAGCCGAACCACAGGCGGGGTTTGTGCTGCATGGAACCAGGGGGAGTTTTATAAAAAACAGAACAGATGTGCAGGAAACCCAACTGCTTCAGCATATTAAACCAACCGACCCGGGATACGGAATAGAAGGGGATGGGCAAGACGGACAGCTGACCATCATCACCGAAAAGGGCGAAAAGCATACAGAGCGAATAAAACCGCAGTCTGGTAACTATCTTGGCTTGTTTGATGCCGTTTATGAAGCTATAGTCAATAATGTTCCCTATCCCGTCCAGGAAGAACAGGTCATTGAACAACTGAAGATTCTTGAAGCGCCGGCGGACTAAACCAGGCACTGCTTTGTTACTTTTAGATGACGGCCGAAATTGCTAATTTTGGCTGCTTGAAAACACGTAAGTCAAATATTGCAAAGTTTCTGGCCATCAGCCTGCTGATGGTTTTTGCTTTATCTGTTTTTCCCTGGAGCCTTACGCATAAGCACCTGGAGCGAAGCATTGCTGAAAAAAATTGCAGGCACAAAGCGCATGTGGAAAGGCATGCAGAAAACTGTCCGCTGTGTAATGCACAATTCGAAAAGGATTTCGATATCCCGCGACCCTCAGACTGGATCATTTCTGTTATCAAATTCGATTACTTAAAATCCGCTCCTGAGAAAGGATCATACGCCAGCTTAAAATCAACCTGTCTCCGGGGTCCGCCCTGCCGTTCCTGACCGGCCGCTAAACCGGTTACGCCCTGACTATTGCAGGGCCCCTTCCAACTGTTGTATACTTTTTAATCCATGCTGTGTTTCTGTTTGTAACAGCAAGCAGCTCATATGTGCCGTCCGCCGGCCTTCCAGGTCCGGACGCCTGATTTACTCATGAAAAAAATATTATTATTTATACTTGCGGTCTTTTGCTCATTATCGTCCTTTGCGTCGGCACTGGCAGATTTAAAGGGTAGGGTCGTAGATGCATCAACGGGCGCACCGCTTGCCGGCGCGAGCGTCTATATTGCCGATCTGCGGGTGGTCAGCACCACCGGGGCAGACGGCGTTTTTACGTTGAGAAATTTGCCACAACGCGGAAGATTTCTCCTTGAAGTGCGGTATGTTGGCTATAAAACGTCGAGCCAGTATGTGGACGCTGCCAAAGGACTTACCGCTGATATTGCGCTGCAGCCCTCGGCTATAGAGGCCGCTGAAGTGGTTATCACCGGGTCTCCTTTCAGTTCAAATAATCGTACAAACAGCCTGTCTGTTGTTGGTGTGGGCAAAGAGCGCCTGCGTCAGGCGGCCGGCACAAATGTGATCGATGCGCTTGCAAAAGTGCCCGGTGTTGCACAGGTTACAACCGGCGGTGCCATCTCAAAACCGGTTATACGTGGATTGGGCTACAACCGCGTGCTCACGATGGTAGACGGTGCCCGCGAAGAAGCCCAGCAATGGGGCGACGAGCATGGCGCGCAAATTGATCAGTTTGCAGCGGCGAGGATTGAGATATTGAAAGGTCCGGCAAGTTTGCTCTATGGCTCAGATGCCCTTGGTGGCGTAATTAATATCCTTGATGATTACACACCTGCAGAGGGCGTTGTAAACGGCGAGTTCGTCAGTTCTTATAGTACAAATAACGGACTGAGTGCCTCATCCCTCATGCTGCAGGGAAATGACAAGGGTTTTGTATACCGGGGACGGCTGTCTTATAGAAATGCTTATGCCTACCGCTATAAATCTGCGGCGGTGCCTAATTCAGGGTTCGACGAAACCAATGGCAGCGCGCTGCTGGGGCTTAACAAGACCTGGGGTTATTCTCATCTGAACTTGTCCTGGTTCAATACGAACGTAGGCCTGGTAGAGGAAGGTCCGGACGATGACGGCCGCTTCAGGGATGAGGAAGGCAATGTCCTCACCAAAGCCGAAGGCCGAACAAGGCGCCTTTCATTGCCGAATCAAAATATCAACCACTACCGTGCGGTGTGGAACAACAACATCATTCTGGGCAGCAGCCGCCTGCGGGCAACACTTGGTTTTCAGAAAAACGTGCGCAAAGAGTTTGAAGAAAGCGCAGTTGAACCGGGTCTTAACCTGGACCTGAATTCATATACCTACGATCTCAAGTATTATTTTGCCAATAGCGGCAGTTGGGAACCGGTAATCGGCGTTCAGGGTATGTACCAGGAGAACCAAAACAACGGCGACGAATATCTTATTCCCGATTATAACAGCAATAACGTAGGCGTGTTTGCATACCTTAAAAAGACCTTCGCGAAAGGCGCAATCAATTTTGGCGCGCGTTACGATTATAAAAAGGTAAACGGGTTTGATCTGATTGATGAGGATGGCGAGACCGTTTTTAACGCATTCCATAACCGGTTTTCGAACGTTTCCGGATCCGTAGGGGCTGCGGTAGAATTAACACGAAACCTCGTGTTGAAAGGAAATCTTGGATCGGGCTTCCGGGCGCCAAACATCGCGGAGCTCGGTGCCAATGGCCGTCACGAAGGAACTTTCAGGTATGAGATTGGCAACAGTGCGCTTAAACAGGAGAATAGCATACAGGCGGACCTGGCACTGGAATACAGCGGAAACAGCATATCAGCAAGCCTGAATGCGTACGCGAACCGCATTTACAATTATATTTATCCCGGAAATTTTAACAATGAACAGATCAATTATACAAATGAAGATGATGTTACAGAAGTACTGCCGGTATATCGTTTTGTACAGACCAATGCCGACCTTATTGGTGCAGAAGCATCGCTTGATATTCATCCCGTAAAGTCCCTGCATTTTGAAAATACCTTTGCCTATACACGCGGAACGAACCGTGCAGACGGCTCCGCCTTACCGTTGATTCCGGCCGGTACCATCAATAACGAGCTGCGGTTTGAGCCCCAGCTGAAGGGGCTCGGCGACACGTACATCAAAATAGGGGTGAGTAATGTTTTTGCGCAAAAGCGGTTCGAGCCCGAATTTGAAACGGCCACCTCATCTTATACCTTGCTTGATGCCGGTCTTGGCACCAGCTTCAGAACCCGCCGGGGCGGGGAACTGAAATTCTGGATCACAGGTCAAAACCTGCTGGACAAAGAATATTTTAATCACCTGAGCAGGTACAAATATGCCCAGGGGAACGGAATTTATAATCCCGGGCGGAATGTAACTTTTGGCCTTAGCGTGCCGCTGCTATAAAATCTGATGTCTGAGGTCAGTACGCATGGCCGTAGACATTAATTGTTATCTTTAGTGCATGTCTGAAGACGATGTAAAGATTTCCCGTAAAAAGCCCGTTTTTCCGGTCAGGCCTGCCTTGCAGAAATACCTGAAAACATACCAGCGTGATGCGAAGCTGCCCCTTACTTATGCCGACCTTCGCCTGTTCGACGAAGCTTTTCCGGTTATGGACAAAAATGGCCGTGATTCATTGTGGGAAAGTCCGATTTATCCGCAGGACAGGCTTGAACAGATTCATGAAAGATTGAAGGAGATTTATGCGTTGCTGAAGGCATCCGGTAACCTGCGTATCGTTGAGCACAAATACATAGACCGCATTGATTTTTGTACGTTCGGCAATACACACCCATTCCGCATTCGTATTGTAAACCGGCTAAATGATGTGTATGACTATTTTTATGTAAAACAGGCCGATGCCTCGCGCATTTATGGGCTGGAACTGGAAGAAATCCTGTCGCCGAACCAGGTAAATTATCTTGTTGATGAAGAAACGCTAATTGAAGAGCACATAGCCGGTATTCCGGGCGATGTCTTTGCAGCAGATCAGCTTTACCGGCCGGAATACAATCCGACACGCATTGCTAAAGAATTCGTAAAGTTTAACGAGCGCTGTCTGATCATGCTGCTTGGCGACATGCGCGCCTATAACTTCGTGATGCAGGTGACACCCGATTTTGACGATATCCAGTTCAGGATCCGCGCCATTGATTTCGATCAGCAGTTTTATGAAGGGAACCTGAAGGTCTACCTGCCGCAGTTTTTCAAAGAAAATTTTCCATACGTAAAACTGTCTATGGAGCAGCTTACCGAAAAGACGGTTCAGCAGTACCGGCAGGAGGAACGTTCATCTATTGTTCACCGCGTTCGCAGCGAAAGACACAGGCTTACTGACCTTCGTGATGTGTCAAACCTTGAGGCATTGACTACTCCTGAAAATATAGCCAGGCTGAAAGATTCAATGGCGGCCTACTTCAATGATTCTGCGTACCTGCAGTGCATTACCATGACTGATATGATTGAGCTTAATATCAAAAATATCATCCGGCAGGTCAAGCTCTAAAAAAGGAAAGGCCCTGCAATGCCGCAGCATCAGGACCTCTCTCGAACCTATGATTTGTTAGGCATGCTGACCATCGTGTACGCCTTCGGCAAATTCTTCAACAATTTTATCGTTAAAAGCCGGAAGGTCATCAGGGTTACGACTGGTTACAAGTCCCTGATCTACCACAACTTCCTCATCTACCCAGTTCGCGCCTGCATTGACCAGGTCTTTCTTTACGGAAGGGTATGAGGTAAGCTTGCGGCCTGAAACTACTTCTGCATTGATCAGCGTCTGAGGCCCGTGACAGATGGCTGCAACCGGTTTTCCTTCTTCAAAGAACCCCTTTACGAATGTGAGCGCATCTTCATTGATACGCAAGGCATCCGGATTGATCACGCCGCCCGGCAACAACAGACCATCATAATCTGATGAGTTCACGCTGTCTACCGTTTTATCTACATCAACTTCAATACTCCACTCATGATCTTTCATGGCGCGGATGGTTCCGCTTTTTGACGAAATGATGTGTACGGTAGCGCCCTCTTCTTTCAGGCGTTCTACAGGACTGGTCAGTTCAGATTCTTCAAAGCCATTTTCAGATAATACAGCAATGGTGCGGTTATTCAGTTTTCCCATGATTTTATATTTAATATTTAATAGTTGTCTTACAGACAAATAAACTACATCTGGAAAAATGGATTGTTTTTGGGAATCTCAGAAATGACAAGAGTGCTAATCGTTTGTACGCCTGTGGCGCACAAAATACCAGGCCAGGTTAATGGCGATCACGCCATGACTCAGGATATTCGGAATGAGTCCGTAATACTTTGTAAAAATGGCAAAACGCTCACGCAGGCTTGCAAGGTGTTTCTTTTTCGACATACCGCCAACAAGGTATTTAGCTACGTACATGTGCACATTTACAATACTGGAGGCTTTTTTGGCGGCCCTGATGATCCAGTCAATGTCGGCGCTGTATTTATAGCGCAGGTCGTACGGACCGGTCAGGCTGCGCCGGATATAAATGGCCTGGTGACTTACGCTCATACCATACCGGAAACTCTCCCAGTTAAAATGTTCCGGAGCTTCGTGCCGGCGCTGACCAAGGCTATTCCAGTTCCGGTCATACATTTCCGTTTCGCCATAATAGATATCCGCCGAAGGCGAAGCTTCAAAAACTTCGGTAACCGTTTGCGGTTCGTACAGTTCATCGCCTGAGTTCATGAACAATACATAATCGCCGGTAGCAAGGGATAAACCTTTGTTCATCGCATCATAAATGCCGCGATCAGGTTCAGAAACAAAATGAGCCAGGCGATCTTCGTATTTTTTTATGACTTCTGCCGTTCCGTCATTTGAATCGCCATCAATAATGATGTACTCAATATTCGGATAGGTCTGGTTGAGAACAGACAGCATGGTACGCTCAATGTCCTGTACATTGTCATAAACAACAGTAATGACACTAAGCTTTGGCTGCATACGAAATTATCTTTGCCGTAAATTTACTAAAGATTCGTATAACTCGAGGTGTCTTGCGGCGATAATCGACTCTGAAAAACGGTTAATTACTGAGCGCCGTGCCTCTTTTCGTATCAGGTCGCGGTCGGGGTGTAGATAGAGCCACTCCAGTCCGTCGGCCAGGCCGGCTGCCGAGCAATACGGAGCCAGGAATCCGTTTTCGCCGTGCGTAACCATATCTGGTATGCCGCCGGTAGTAAATGCGACGACCGGTGTGCCACACGAAAGGCTTTCCATAACTGTGTTCGGCAGGTTGTCTTCCAGACTTGGACTGATAAATGCATCGGCGGCCGAGTAACACTTGGCCAGGTGTGCATCGTTATTTACCGTTCCTAAAAACGTGGTATGAAAGGGAAATTCGGGAAGGTCGGTATTTTCTTTATTTCCAAAAATGATCAGTTCAAAGTTTTCCGGATCAATACCCGGCCGGGCTGCAAGTTGGTGCAATGCATCTACAAGGTAAGGGGTCCCTTTGTGCTTATCATTTTTAGAAGGCATAAAGCCGCTCATAAGCACAAACTTTTCCGGGGCTATATTGAGAATGGATTTCGCTTCCTGCTGAACGTAAGGCTTAAATACAGCGGTTTCAATCGTGTTTGGAATGACCCGTGTATTTCTTGCGCCAAGCAAACTGCTGAAACGTACCGATTCCTGCATCCAGCGGCTGGGCGCAATGATCTCGAAATCAAGCCTGGAGTACGCTTTTTGTTTCCTGACCCAGTTCTGGTGCGACTGGTCGTTCTTTCCACTGAACTTTAGTAAGGGACAATCGCCGCAACTGCGGTGGTAATGCTCACAGTCGTACCGGACATGGCAGCCGCCCGTAAATGCATTGCTGTCATGAAACGTCCAGACCACCGGCTTTTCAAGTTTCGCTAAGGCAGCAATAAACCGGGGGGTCAGAAAACCGTGGTTGATCCAATGCAGATGAATGATGTCTGCAGACCTGACATCGGGATGGCTTGTCACGTCCTGGCCGAACCACTGCAGCGAAAAAGGTGTTTTGACTGAGCGCGTCAGGTATTTGGAACAATAACGTTCTGCAAGAATTTGTGCAGCGGCGCGACCGCGCGACATGATAGTCGGTGTAAAAGTCCCGATCTGTTCATCATGACCAAATTTGAAATAAGCAAGCACTTTTGATTCTATTCCGGCGGCAGCCGGTTGCCCGGTCACAGACAGGTTGTTTAACGCCGAATTAAGCCGCAGGCAGGCCCGGCCGGCACCGCCGTTTCCGTCATAAGTGTTTAAGTGTACAATTTTCAAACCTTCCAAAAATACATTTTATGCGCTAGAGTGCATAGCCGCCCGGGCTATACTGTAAAAAATTGCTTTCTTTGCAGGCATGAGCAATCTGCTGACCGACAGAAAATTTTGGGTAGACTATTGGGAGCGCAAAACCGGCCTGGCCATGCCGATTCCGGAAAAATATCTTTTTCACAGGCAGCTAAAAAATCTTATAACCGGTCGTGAGATCAGATCGGCGATAGAATTGGGCGGATTTCCCGGGTATTATGCCGTTTTTCTAAGGAAGTACGCCGGGGTGGACGTAACGCTGCTTGATTATTTTGTGCACCAGCCAATCGTGCATGATCTGCTTACCGTAAACAACCTGGCCGATACGGATATCAAAATAATTGAAACCGACCTTTTTCAATACCAGCCAGAAGCACAGTATGATCTGGTTTTAAGCTGCGGTCTGATTGAGCACTTTAACGATACTGCCGATATCATAAGAAGACACATTGCGTTTCTTAAACCGGGCGGTACTTTGTTTATCACACTCCCAAATTTTCATGCCCTGAACGGCTGGTTCCAGAAGACATTCGATAAGCCGAATTTTGATAAACACAACCTCAACAGCATGGATCCTAATTTGCTGGCCAGCGTCTGTCATGAGGCCGGTCTTAAAAATGTCCAGTCGTCTTATTTTGGCAAATTCAGTATCTGGTTTGAAGGAGAGCATGAAAAACCGCTTTTTGCCAGGATGCTGAAGAAGCTTACCTGGGTATCGGGTAAAGTGCTGACAAAAATATTTCCCTTCGAATCAAAAAAGCTGTCGCCATACATTATTTTAGTGGCTCAAAAGCCATCTGAATGAACGTAAAGTGGGGGTACTCCCCAAAAACAGAGAAATATGTACCGCTCGGTGATTTTTCTCCTGAACGCTATCTCCTCGTTGCGAAAATGGCAGCGGAAAATCTTGGCTGGAAAATCAGCTATCTTTCTTCTTCAGGACTGATCGCCTATACCGGGCTGTCCTGGCAATCGTACAGCGAAGAGATATCAGTTCGCATTTATGGAAATTTTGCAGTTATAAAAAGTGAATGCATCGGGGTGCAGATGCTTTTTAACGACTACGGAAAAAATGAGGCGAACCTGCGCCGGTTTTTTGAAGATTTTGAATATGCAGAATTTCACCTTTGCGCAGATTGGGACGAACACATCAGGCAGTTCCGGGAGCATGCGTCCACACAGGATCCGGATTATTTTGAGCAGGCACCCCTTCGCGTAAAAAACAGGATTAAAAACGTGTTGCAGCTCTTTGTGCCGCAACGCGGATACGTTGTAACACCGGTTCTGATTATTCTTAATACACTTTGTTTTGGTGTCAGTTTCCTGTTGCTCCTCTACAGGCTGCAGCAGGATCCGAACATGCATTTGTTTCCTGAAAAGATCAAGTGGTTTTATCTGCAGCTCGGCGCCAACAACCGAGAGCTGGTGCTGGCCGGCCAGGTCTGGCGGCTGGTAACATACCAGTTTCTGCATGTTGGCATTTGGCATTTGTTTCTGAATATGTTCGCCCTGTCTTATACGGGGCTGATGGCTGAAAACAAAATGGGAAGCATCCGTTTCCTGATCATTTTCCTTCTTAGCGGCATTTGTGGAGGCATGGTTAGTGTGGCTGACCATGAACATATTTTCATGCTTGGTGCATCTGGTTCCATCATGGGCATGTTCGGCGCTTTCCTGGCCCTGATTCTAAACAAGGCTTTTGAAAAGCATGCAAACCAGGCGCTGCTGATCAGTACGGCGATTGTCTGTGCCTTTATGCTGTTGAACGGCCTGCGTTCGCACCAGGTGGATAATGCAGCACATTTCGGCGGGTTTATAAGCGGCTTTATTTTTTCATACCTGCTTGATGAACGCGCGCGACTTACCGGTGCCATGAAGTTAGGGCTAAGGTATACACTTGTAGCCTTCCTGGCCATTTCCTTTATTGCCCTGATGTATGTGAAGGTTCCTAAGTACGATACGGCCGAATTCAGAAAACTTTCGATTGTATTTACAGAGAACATCAGAAGCTTTAACCGGCTATACCGGCCTGCGGCAGATATGGACCGGGCCGAAAGGCTCAGGCTAATCCGGGAAAACGGTATTGAGGCCTGGCAGAAGAATACTCGTATTGTTGCTGAAATGAACCGTCTTACGCTGAACAAAACTACTGCAGTGACATGCCGTTTATTCACGGCGATTACACCGCGGGCGCTCCGTGCAAGTGAGCTGCTGTATAAGGAAGCTGCTTCAGAATCTGCTGCTTACCGGGGCGAAATCAATCGCCTGTTCCAGGAGATCAATCAGCTGCGTTACGACGCCGGTACAGAGCTTGGAAAGATTCAGGATTAAGCCGTTTTTTCTTTAATAAACCGTACCAGGCGCTGCCAAAGGTTTCCCTTACGGTGTTTCAGAAAGTGCCTGATTTGCCGGTAAGCGGCTTCATTTTCTTCGATGTTTTCCGGAAATGAGCTGATCGGTTTTGGATTGATCACCACATTATAAATGTCATTCATGCCCGAATGGATACCGGAGCCGTCGTGCCCGATGTTGTTAACCAGCGATTGCGAGGGATTCAGCGTGAGTCCGCCGCGCAAAAAGATCGAAGCATACCACCGTATTGCCCAGGAATTATTTTTTCCCCGTTTGAAGTCTTTCATCTGCTTCCAGAAATTCATGCTATGCTCGATAGAAAAAGCATTTCGTTTTGCGGCGTCAAACCGGGGAATAAGTTTGTCGATATCCGGCTCAAAATAATCCCACGCCCGCTTCCAGGTTGCCCAGCCCCAGCTGGTCGCTGCGCGGTAAAAAAAGGTTTGAGGTAAATCTCCCTGTCCGAGGGGATACATATAAGCGCCCACATGCATGACCTTATCTTCGTTCCGGTACCGGCTCAGTGCTTCATTAAAATACACTAAGGTGTGCGGCGAGCTGACCAGGTCGTCTTCAAAAACGATCACTTGTCCGTATTTCTCGCAAAGTTCGGTAACGCCCGAAATGACCGAGCGCGCAAGTCCCATATTTTCCTTACGAAGCACGACCTGTACAGACCTGAAGCCTTCTGCTGCCTTTATGATCTCACGAACTTCCGCTACTTTCTCGTTATCGGCAGGACTTTTTGGTCCATCAGAAAATATAAATAGCCGGCTCTCTTCTGCCAGCGAATTTTGCTGCAGGAATTTGAGCGTGCGTGCGGTATGCACCGGACGGTTATAAACGAAAAGTGCTATTGGGGCAGGATTTTGCATGACTGGTTGGGCGTGCTTCAAAAATCGGGCTACAAGGGCCGGAAGCGGTGTTTCTTAAAATATTTTTAGGTTTTGCGCAGATTTGGTTGTCAGAACGGTGTAGGCGTTTGCAAAGGCCTCCTGCTTTTTTCTTCCCAACAACTTGCCCGTGAGGAGCTTCAGCCGGTATTCAAGCGATATTTTTAGCCTTGACAACAGTGTATTCGGCTGCTTCAGTATTTGAAAGCGTGCAAATGAAATTATTTCAGGCGCAGCAACCGAAGTCTTGTCGGCTATAATTTCAAACCCTTCAGTTTTCAGGAGGAAGCGAAGCGAGCTGGGCGTATAAACATTAATGTGTCCATAATCCAGAAAGTGTTTCACCTTTTTATCTACATCGAACCGGTAATCTCGCGGAACTTCGATACAAAGATGTTTTGACACGCGTTTAAGTTCGCGTAAGAGCGGCCGCTCATGCTCCACATGTTCGAGTACGTGTGCCAGGATACACAGATCAAAATGGTTATCAGGGTAAGGAATTGTGTAGCCATCAAAAGCACGGGCATCTTTTAACCGGTTCAGTTTGCGGCGCAGGATCTTTTCCACACCGCTGTCGGCTATTTCCAGCGCATAAAGCTGTGGTGCAAAATTCCAGGTGTCCAGGTAATGAAGAATGCTGCCATCGCCTGCGCCCACCTCCAGTACCTTTTCAGGGCGGATACCTTTGCATACGTCTACAATATTGCCGGCCTTATGGCGTGCACCAAGCATGCGCCACGCTTCATCATTATTGCTGTAGAAGTCGTCGTATGCTTTTTTTACATCGGTGCTCAGCATGGGGGGTATTGCTAAATATTCAGGCAGTTGCTGCTTTTATAGAAGACGGTTGTACACTTTGATACAATCACACCGGGTGCCATACCGCTAAACGGAAGCTCTTTAAAACCCTGTGCCTTCAGAAATTCTATTCCGGCAGCATACTTCTCACGTTCGGAATCATCCAGAACGATTACACCGTCTTCAGTAAGCGATTGAACGGCCTGTCTGCAGCAGTTTACACGGTCGCGGCCGTCGACAATGATGAGGTTAAACCTGCGACCTGTGGTTGTTGCGGTTCTGCAATAGGCGCCGTCGTTTTCGAGCGCGCAATAGATGATCTCTGCATTTTTCAATCCGATGGCAGCAGACTTTTCAAACCAGGGTTTGTCGTGCTCTACCGCTGTTACCGAAGCCGCGTTGCGTGCGTAAAAAATGGTGGAATTTCCCGATCCGAACTCAAAAATGTGGTGTTCCGGTCGTATCCGTGTTTTAATAAAATCGATAAATGAGTAGGTAACCCAGGGAATTGCAGCTCCGTGTTCATCTATAGCTGACTTAGTTTCGTAAGCCTTAAACCAGCCTTTTTCAGCAAGATAACCCTTGAATCCGAGCGAAAGCAAAACCTTTAATTTCGTCGGACTTAACAGGCTTAAAGGTGATAGTGTATTTTTCAATTTGCTGTTTTTATACCGTCAACAATAAGCGATGAATAGGCTATAGGTTCATTGAACCGTTTGTCGAAACGTCGTGAGCGGAGTATATGGCCGTCTTCACTGTTCCAGTCTTTGTAATGAAAAACGTGATTTTCATCATAATATTCCAGCAGTGTCACCTCAAAGCCGGCTTCTTTCAGCGCACTGGTCAGTTTCGGGTAGGTATACAGAATTTTATGGTCATGCGCACCTTCGCCATAGCCGCCGGGCTTCACCATATTGATGTAATCGGGATTTGAGTGAAAGCCATCGGGTACTGCGATGCGGATCCGGCCGCCTTTTTCGAGGTAGGCATAACAGTTTTGGAGCGCTTTGACACCCTCGTCATATGTTAGGTGCTCGAAAACATGCTCGGCAAGAAAACGCCGTGCCTTTTTTCCCTGAAAAAGATGCTCAAATGAGCTTTGACTGAGCAGGTTTAACTGTTCAATATTTGTAGGCAGCCAATTTGGATAGTTAGTAGTATGCGAACCAATGATCACGTTGATCTCTCCCGTGCTGTTTCTTATTGTTCGTCTGTGCTTCTGAAGCGTCAGCAGGTTAAGTGGTTTATACAATGCCGTTCTGATTGCCGTCTTTATCGCTTTAAATGTCATTTTTGTCGCTGGATCGGGTAAAATTAAGA
Organism: Pedobacter sp. SYP-B3415; assembly: GCF_004138205.1. GTDB lineage: Bacteria > Bacteroidota > Bacteroidia > Sphingobacteriales > Sphingobacteriaceae > Pedobacter. Next base: position 52,734 of record NZ_RXNQ01000022.1, on the reverse strand, counting down.
TTTTATGGTTTAGGTTGTTTTAAAAAACCAAAAGCTTTCTGAACCAGGGTAATGAGGAACAGTGATTTCAGCATCATTATAGCCTGCTTATGCGTGGAGGGAAGAAAAATGAGAAAAAAAGTTGCTGTGAAGTAAGCGGCAAGCGTTGACATGGCTGCGCCCATCATGCCATATACAGGAATCCAGATTATATTCAGACAGACATTGACAAGCGCGCCGGCAGCGGTACGCACAATGGTGAGCCTGGTAAAGCCTTCGGCGATCAGATATTGCCCGCTGGCCACCGCAAGGAATGTAAAAACTCCCGCCCAGATATGAACCGACAGAACCGGCGCACCTGCCCAGAATTCGGGCTTGTCATGCCAGACAATGCGGTAAATGTAGGGTGATGCAAAAGTCATAAAAATGGCCAGGGCCAGGCTGATCCAAACCATGAGGTCGTACATGTTCTGCAGACGGCGCTGGTAACGCTGAGGATCGTCGCGCCGGGCGTTCATTATGGCAGGAAATACGGAGGTTACAATAGCGACGGGAATGAAATACCAGCTTTCGCTAAGCGTAACGACCGTTGAGTAAACCCCAAGCGGAGCCGGCCCCATATAGGCTTCTATCATAAGCTGGTCGATCTTCATATAAATCGATACCAGGACAGCTGAAAAAGCGAGCGGCCAGGAGTTGCTGATCAGGCGGCGAGCCAGTCTAGCATCAAACTTCCAGCTAAACAATGAACCGACCTCGCGCCTGTAAAAATAGATATACCCCGCTGCCAGCAGTACGGCGTCGAAGAGCACGGCATAAATAAACCAGCTCAGCGGCATATCATTCAGAATAAGCAGTAGCTTGACAAGGGCCGACGCGATATTGCCAAATACCTGGACCATCATGACCCATTTGCCTTGTACTTTCGACTGAAAATAACTATCAAGCACATTGAAAGCCTGGGCAAGTCCGACAAGGCCTGTTATGATAAAGTAGTCCGCAGGAGTTTCTGTGCCATACCTGTCGTTGTAAAAAGCATAAGCCAGCCAGATCAGGGGCAGAACAAGCAGTGCACCGCCGACTTTCATGAAAAATGATGTGCCGAGCAGTCGATCCCGTTCATCGGGCGTGCGAAGAAGTTCGCGTGTGATGAAGCCATCCAGACCCAGGGCGCCGATGGCAATAAAAAACGATGTAAAGGCTACCGGGAAGTTCAGCATGCCGTAATGTTTATCGCCCAGATAATTCGACAAGGCAAAACCGACAAAAATTTTAATGGCAAGGCTCCCGACCCGCGCCAGCATAAGCCAGCCTGTATTCTTAAAATACTTTGTTAGAGCCTCCTGATCAAAACCTTTTATGGCGGGTATCTTCATGCGTTGTGCCTGATCTGTCTGACGGCAAAGATGTGAATTTTTATAGGTTTTTCTTTCTGCCCGCTTCCATGGCGATACTTCTCTCAATTCTTAAGAGCTGCTTTTGGTGATGCCGGAGATGTATCCACATAAACCGAAGCCATTGCGCGGCATTAAAATAGCCAAGCCGCGGATGCTTGGTTTTGATATCGGCGGGCGCACGTTTTAGCTGCGGCAAAGCCTCATCCAAAGCTTTCAAGAATCTGTTTATCAACAACCGGGCTTCTGCAGGTGAACAGCTTCTCGAACGTTCAGCCAGCATTCCGGGCATTTTATAGCGACCGGGAGGCAAGGCCCCGAAGAATAAGATCAGTTTTGATATAAAAGGGGTTTCACGTTTCTTTCCATCACCTCTGGCGCAATCAAGCGCCGTCTGTAAAGAGAGAAGGCTGGCATCAAAAATATGCCAGAAAACTTCTGACCGGCTCCAGCCTCCGTTCAAGGGTTTACGCTCAAACGATGTGTCGGCTGTCTCATCGAGCACCTGTTGATAAACCTGCACCGATGATTTAATCTTCTGATATGTAGCTGCAACCGTCATTAGGGGCTGTTGCGTATAAAGTTCAGAAGATTTTCACGCTCTGAAGAAAAACTCAGAAACGATTCGAGTGAATGGGCGTTCTGTTTGTCTGTGAGCCTCGGATAAACTGATTTGATCAGGGCAAGACGTTGCTCGCTAAAGGAAAAGACTTTGAGTACCTGAGCCAGTTGCTCTGTGTTTAGCCAGACGTTTTTCAGGGAAGCTTCGGCAACCTGGCGTTTTTCCTTGTCAAAACCTTTTGCTTTCACGCCGCTGACCAGAATCTCCAGGTCACGCGACGACAGATGCTGGCCGCGCCCGGGCCCTTCGCCTCTCTCAGGCCGCCCCGGAACGATACCCGTGTTGTAATTCACATAGGCGTTCCAGTTATCGAGGGCATATTGGTTATTGCGGAAAATCGAAAGCTGATCCTGCGGGCGAAGTTCTCCGGAAGGAAGCAGCGTCAAAATAAGCCGCACACCGGCCGGGACGGAAACGTTTCTGCGGATGACCGGACGGTTTGCCTGACTAATGGTGAGCGCAACAGAATTGCCGACGTCAAAAAATCTAAAACGGCCTTTTGATGAACTCATACGTTCGCCATTGGCAGATATGGTTAGTTCGCCCGGGTCCTGAACCGCTATAAAAACTTCTGAATAATCGCTGCGGTACTGCGACCGGACAAAAAAAGGCAGCAGAAGCAGCACGAGTGCTGTGATAAATTTTATCTTCATGGTGTGTTGTTTGGTACCTTAGACGCGATAAAAATCATGCCGTTGCTAGAACCGTAACAAAAGTTCGCGCAGGTGATAAATCTCATCACTGACATCATCCGGTTTTTCGAGCCGGTTCGGATTAAAAAAGATGGCCTTCATGCCGAAATTCTGTGCGCCGCGAACATCGGCTTCGATGCTGTCGCCGATCATGATGCTTTCTGATTTACCGGCGCCCGCTACCTTTAGCGCATGCGCAAAGATGCCTTCATGCGGCTTGTTCACACCTACATCTTCTGATATAAAAATATTCTGAAAGTAAGGGCTGAGCGCGCAAACCTGCATCTTGGTCAATGTGGTTTCTTTAAAACCATTTGAAATAATATGCAGCTGATAGCGTTCTTTCAGATAACTTAAGACATCCAGGGCAGATTCGAACAGGTTTGTCTTTGTCGGGCTTATCCTAACGTAGTCGTGTTCGAAACTATCAGGGATGCGTTCTGGCTGCATGCCCAACTGCAAAAATGTGCTGGAAAAGCGTTCAGCGCGAAGTTGTTCCTTCGAGATCTTTCCTAAATGGTAATCTGTCCAGAGACGGTGGTTGTTTTCGGTATACAGGCGGATAAATGCATCACAATCCTTTAGGCCCAGAAGCGCCAGTTCATGTGTCTTGTACAGCTCGCGGAGTGTTTCTTCTGCGTTCCTGTCAAAGTCCCAGATGGTATGGTCGAGATCAAAAAAAATATGCCGTACTGCATTCATCCTGCAAAGGTAGTTTTTAGCGCCAAACTGTCGAATCAGATCTTGGTACCGAATGCCAGATCGCCGGCATCGCCCAAACCGGGAACGATATAGGCTTTGCTCGTCATTTCATCATCTATGGCGCCCACCCAGATCTTCGCCTTCGGCAGATGGGCCCTTACGTATGCGATGCCTTCGGTGCTTGCAATTGCCGATACCACATGCAGTTCACCGATCTTCTGACCGGCTATCAGTTCCTTACAGCATAGAACCATGCTCATGCCGGTAGCAAGCATCGGATCGGCCATAATTACCGTCCGGCTCGTCAGGTCTGGGGAGGAAATGTGCTCCAGTTTGATCACAAAACCACCGGATTTGTTATTCTTACGGTAAGCGGAAACAAATGCGGAATCAGCCCGGTCAAAGATGTTCAGCAAACCCTGGTGAAGCGGAAGGCCGGCGCGCAGAATGGTCGCCAGGACCGGCTGGGCCATAAGGCGCTGACAGGTAGCCGTTCCCAGTGGTGTCTGGACATGCGCGTCGGAAAATCCCATTTCTTTGCTGATTTCAAACGCAAAAAATTCGCCCAGCCTTTCCATATTCCGGCGAAAGCGCATGCTGTCCTGTTGAATGACGTTGTCGCGCAGTTCTGAAACAAATACGTTTGCAACAGATCTTGTTTTACTGAGATTGAAGACCATTGGCAGGTTTTTGATTAATCATATTTCCCGCGTAAGCGAGAATGGCATCGTAAACTTTTTTCCAGCCCTTCCACTTCCTGTTTTCTGAAACGCTTTCATTGTGCCACAACATACAGAATGTGCCGCCGACAGCTTTTACCCGGTCAATAAGCAGCCGGATGTGGTCAATAGCTGCGTCCGGGTCCAGCTTCAGATAATCGCGAAGGGCAAGGTCCATAACCGCGAAGGGGTGAACCTTCAGGTTTGATTCTTTTTCCAGCTGCAGGTCATACCAGAAAAAGGGCGTGCAGGTGCCAGCCCTGAAACCTGTAGCTGATGCATACCCCATGCTGTAATCGTTTCTGATACCGGCTCGGAGCAGCTTCAAATACGTTTGCGGCAGGTGGAGCCGCAGAAAATGCTGCCGCGAGTTAACCGGTTTCTCTTCAATGATCTGCTCAAGAACAGACATTTCTTCAGCTATTTTACTCTCCTTATTATTCGAGGAATAAGACGGGTGAATGCCTACGGCGGCATGTTTAGCTGTTTTTCTGATCAGCGACCGGTACGCACGGTCTTCGGGATGAATGTTTACGTCGTAGCGGTTGTTTCTTTCACGTGCCAGGAGGAAAAAGAATACGGGCTCCAGGCCATATTCCGTATGTCGGCGGTGCAGGTATTTATAGGTATCGAAGGGGTCTGCATGCCGTCCCAGGCCTGCGTTAACAAGCCCGAGGACGCGCTCTTTGTCTAATTGCAGCGCAGCATTGAGAAAACGCCGCGCATTTTTAAATAAGCCGTTTGATTTGTAATAGAAGGCACGTTCGATATCAATTGTAGGCACTATACTGAATTCGCGCTTGCCAAATTCCATCCGGCTGTCGTGTTCGAGCAGAATTTTCCTTAGCAGCAGGGCCCATTCGTCGATGACGGGTTGCTGAAGCAGGTCGAGTTCGTACTGCAGGCTGAGTTTTGCGGGAAAACGCAGGTGCTCATCGCCCTCAAATACGAGATATTCTTCATAACGTGTAATAAAATAGAACGAGGCTGCAAAAAGATCAAAGGGCAAGAGCCCGCTTCCTACCGGGAAGGGCACCTTTTGATCTCCAAACATCACTTTTTTAATGGTTACCGGGTCGGTTTTTTGAGAAAGCAGAAATGGCGAACGTTCAAAAAACGGCTCATTGCCAAAGGGTTTGTCCGCATAGCTGAGTTTCGGGCCGTCATATGTAATGAACTCGTTGGCTGTAGTGGTAAAATTCAGCTCTGTCTTCAAAATATCTTTGAAGATAAAGTTAAAGATGTACCTGATCCTCGAGGTTACAACCGGAGTATACAAAAGTATCTGCATCGGAATATAGATTGCTGCTGCGGGCATATAGCCTGCAACACTTCCTGTGTACAAACAGCGTGAGGCGGAAAATGTTGGCTAAAAAACTGTTACCAACTGTTTATCCGGGAAAAGCAGTTTGGCACTTTTTCGTGTACCACCGGCAAGCACATGAATAATGTTCAACTGATCGTCAAAAAGGTCATATAAAATGCTGTTGCGGGTTTCGAGTTTTTTCAGCGCAGTTATTCCAGGGACCTCAAAATAGGCGATCACGGCCTCATGATCGGTTTCGAAGCCAATATAGTTAAGACGCAGCGGTTTACCATCCGCCGAGAGGCGAAGGTTTTCATCAACATACCGTTTTATAAGTTCGTCCATCTGCCTGTGCATGGCGGCAGAAGAAAGATCAGTCTTTCTGCTGTATTTTCTGGCCAGGATATTTTCAAAGTCGTCTGTAAACACCCTGACAAGTATCTCGAGGCTTTTTTCCCTGGAATTGAGGCTCACTTCGGTCGTACTTACGTGCAGCGGGTGCCGCCCGGCAGGCATATTCCCGGATGGAGCCGGCAATATAAAGGCCATCAAAAATGTGTAACAAAATAACAGGGAAAATTGCATGCGTAACCCTCTTCGATCTTAAACGCTGGGTTTTACAAAAAAAAGGCTTTAATTTTAAACTTTCAAACTTATTATCCTTCATTTCCCCGCGTTTGCTATGCAAGACTTTTTATTTTATTTCAAACTTGGCTGGGAACACATTATCAGCGCCGATGCGCTTGATCATCAGTTGTTTATCCTGGCACTCGCGGCTGTCTATGTTTTCAGGGAGTGGAAGCAGGTGTTGATTCTGGTTACTGCATTTACGATCGGACATTCGCTTACGCTGGCCCTGAGTGTACTGGATGTGATCCGTTTCAGTACGGCCTGGGTCGAATTTCTCATTCCCTGTACTATCTTCATCACTGCTTTAGTCAATCTTTGGTGGAAGCCGGGAAAGAGCCGAAGCATGCGCACAAATTATTATCTTGCATTGCTGTTCGGCCTTATTCACGGAATGGGTTTTGCGAACTCAATTCGTATGATGCTGGCAAGCGACCAAAACCTGGGCTGGGGCCTCTTCGGTTTTAACGTTGGCCTGGAAGTTGGGCAGGTTGTTTGTGTAGCAATTATCTTAATTTTGACACAGTTATTCACGGGTGTTTTTAATATAAAACGACGTGATTGGATATTTTTTGTTTCTTCAGGAGTATTTGCTATCGCCTTTAAGATAGCGCTTGAGCGAATGCCCTTTTAGCCGGTTATAAAACATGATAAAAAAGTTTACACTGAGCATTTTGCTCATGGCTTCTGCCGCTGCTGTTGTGGCGCAGAATATAAAGAACAACCCTGGCAGTAATCACGGCAACAGCTTCGAACAGCTGGGTACCATTCTGCCGACACCAAATGAACAACGCACGGCCAGCGGTGCGCCGGGCGCTAAGTACTGGCAGCAGCGAGCCGACTATAACATCAAATGCACCCTGGATGAAAAGAAACTACTTTTAACGGGCTCTGAAACGGTTACGTATTTTAATAATTCTCCTGATCCGCTGGATTACATCTGGCTGCAGCTCGATGAGAATGAACATAGCAGCGTGAATAATGCAAATTACCAGTCATCTACACGCCTGCCGGCCCAGATGGAAGTGAAGGCGCTTGAGCGCGCGCTGACACCTGCCGGCGATAATGGTTACGGAATCAAAATTCTTAAACTGACCGATGTGCAGGGAAAGACCCTGTCTTATACGGTAAACAAAACCATGATGCGTATTGACCTGGCAACGGCACTTAAACCGGGGCAGCAGTTCGTTTTCAACCTGCAATGGAGTTATAAGATACCAGACCGGATGACTTTTGGCGGCCGCGGAGGATACGAGTTTTTCCCGGAAGATAAGAATTACCTGTTTACCATGGCACAATGGTTTCCGCGGTTATGTGTTTACAGTGATTTCCAGGGATGGCAGAATCATCAGTTTACCGGGCGGGGCGAGTTTGCGCTGACGTTTGGAAATTACAGGGTTCAGATGACTGTACCTGCAGATCATGTAGTGGGGGCTACCGGCGAATGTGTTAATTACAGCGGTGTTCTCACGCCCACGCAGCTGACGCGCTATAACAGGGCAAAAACAGCTAAAGCGCCCGTCGAGATCGTAACCCTTGCTGAAGCGAAGGCTGCAGAGGGTAAACGGGTTACCGGAACCAAGACCTGGGTATTTCAGGCTAACAATGTGCGCGATTTTGCCTGGACCTCGTCAAGAAAGTTTGTCTGGGATGCCATGGCGCAGCCTATTGAAGGCCGGAACGTGATGTGCATGAGTTTTTATGGCAAGGAAGCGTATAATCTGTACAGCAAGTTTTCAACCCGAGCCGTTGCGCATACCATCAAAACTTATTCTGATTTTACCATTCCTTATCCGTATCCGGTTGCACAAAGCGTCGAAGCGGCTAATGGGATGGAATACCCGATGATCTGTTTTAACTACGGGCGTACTGATAAAGATGGCACCTACAGCGAATCTACAAAAAACGGCATGCTGGGTGTGGTAATTCATGAGGTTGGCCACAACTTTTTCCCGATGATCGTAAACAGTGACGAGCGGCAGTGGACGTGGATGGATGAGGGATTGAATTCATTCGTGGAATACCTGACAGAAGAACTTTGGGACAATAAGTTCCCGAGCAAAAAAGGTCCGGCGCACACCATAGTAGATTACATGAAGCTGCCGAAAGATGATCTGGAGCCCGTAATGACGAATTCGGAAAACATCGTTAAGTTCGGTCCGAATGCCTATTCAAAACCGGCCACAGCATTAAACATTCTGCGTGAGACGATTATGGGGCGCGAGCTTTTTGATCATGCATTTAAGCAGTATGCACGCCGCTGGGCCTTCAAGCATCCTACACCTGCCGACCTGTTCCGTACCATGGAAGATGCCAGCGGTGAGGACCTGGACTGGTTCTGGCGCGGCTGGTTTTACAGTACCGATGCCGTTGATATCTCGCTGGATTCCGTAAAGTTTGCAAAAGCAGATGTCGATCCGCGGATTCCCGGTGCAAGAACCGTCATGTCTAAAATAGATAAGCCTGCTGTAAATGCGTTTGAAGATATCTCGAAGGTTCGTAACCGGGAAGACAAAAACCTCAGATTCTATACCGACCGGGATACCGCTGCGCGCGATTTTTACTGGAAATATGACCGGGGTATTATTCCATATACAGAGAAAAGCGTCAGGCAGGAAATTCCCGTGCAGGTTGAGCAGCTGACTGAAGCCGAAAAGACGCAATACAAGGATAAATACTTTTACGAATTGTCTTTTGGCAACAAAGGCGGTTTGGTGATGCCGGTTATTGTTCAGTTTACGTACAAAGACGGAACAACCGAAATTGACCGGATACCGGCGCAGATCTGGAGGCTGAACGAGAAAACAGTTTCAAAATTTTATGTAAAAGACAAAGAGGTAACGGGCATTTTGATTGACCCGATGCGTGAGACGGCCGATATCGACGAGGCGAATAACAGGTGGGGCGGTGATTCGAAAAAATCAAAGCTCCAGCTGTTCAAAGAGCGTTCGGGCGCGGTGCGCGGCCAGTCTTCAGGATTGAACCCGATGCAGGCGCTGTAAAACCTAAACCTTCGAGGTTTCACAAACCTTCGAGGTTTCACAAACCTCGAAGGTTTAGATAACATTTCCAATATGAAATTCAAAATCGTATCAGATTATAAACCAACCGGCGATCAGCCTTCAGCCATAAAGCAACTTGTTGAAGGTGTAAACCAGGGCGAGCATTACCAAACGCTGCTGGGTGTTACCGGTTCGGGAAAAACATTTACCGTTGCAAATGTGATCCAGGAAACACAAAAACCCACGCTTATCCTGAGTCACAACAAGACGCTCGCTGCGCAGCTGTACGGAGAATTCAAACAGTTTTTTCCTGAAAACTCAGTTAACTACTTCGTTTCTTACTATGATTATTATCAGCCGGAGGCTTTTATAGCCTCTTCAAACACCTATATTGAAAAGGATCTGGCTATTAATGAAGAGATTGAGAAACTGCGGCTGCGTACCACCTCGTCATTGATTTCAGGAAGACGAGACATTATCGTGGTGTCATCTATCTCCTGCATTTATGGTATGGGGAATCCTGAAGATTTTTCACGGTCTGTTTACCGCTTCGGCGTTGGCACGCGGATATCCAGAAATGCATTTCTGCACAGCCTGGTCGAAATTCTTTATGCCCGCACAACGAACGACTTTAAACGCGGTACTTTTCGTGTAAACGGCGATACAGTAGATGTATTTCCGGCTTACCTGGACACCGCATACCGCATTTCGTTTTTTGGCGACGACATTGAAGAACTGAGCGCTATTGATCCGGTAACCGGCAAAACGGTAGAAAAACTTGAGAACATAGCCATTTATCCGGCTAATCTGTTTGTAACGCCAAAAGACCGTTTTAACCAGAGCATCTGGGGCATTCAGGAAGAACTTGAAGTTCGTAAAAAACAATTGATCGATGACAAAAGGCTTCTTGAAGCCAAAAGATTGGAAGAGCGTACCAACTTCGATATTGAGATGATGAAAGAACTTGGGTATTGCTCAGGTATTGAAAATTACTCAAGATTTTTTGACGGTCGAACGCCAGGTATGCGTCCTTTCTGCCTACTGGATTATTTTCCGGACGATTACCTGATGGTTATTGATGAGAGTCACGTAACCGTACCGCAGATCAGGGCGATGTACGGCGGTGACCGTTCCCGAAAGATTTCGCTTGTCGACTATGGTTTCAGGCTGCCTGCTGCGCTCGATAACCGTCCGCTGAATTTCACAGAATTTGAATCGCTGGCCCCGCAAACCATTTATGTCAGTGCTACGCCGGCCGAATACGAATTACAGAAATCTGAAGGCGTTGTGGTCGAGCAGGTGATCCGTCCAACAGGCCTGCTGGACCCCTTAATTGAAGTACGGCCCGCAATTAATCAGGTAGATGATTTGCTTGACGAAATCGATAAGACAATCAAACAGGGCGATCGCGTACTCGTTACGACCCTGACCAAACGCATGGCTGAAGAGTTAACAAAATACCTTGACAGGCTTAATATTAAATCGCGATACATCCACTCTGAAGTGAAAACGTTGGAGCGGGTGGAGATTCTGCGTGGCCTGCGCCTCGGTGAATTTGATGTATTGGTCGGCATTAACTTGCTGCGGGAAGGGCTGGATTTACCCGAGGTTTCACTCGTGGCCATTCTTGATGCTGATAAGGAAGGTTTTCTCCGGTCCGAACGTTCGCTGATTCAGACCATCGGCCGGGCGGCCCGAAATGACCATGGCCGGGTGATCATGTATGCTGACGACATCACTGAGAGCATGGAAAAAACGATCGAAGAAACAACCCGCCGACGCGAGAAGCAGATTGCCTATAATACAGAGCATGGCATCGTGCCAAAAACTGTAGGGAAGAGCCGGGAGGCAATTCTGGAACAGACTTCGGTGCTTCAATTTTCAGGTGAGGAAAAGAAACGGGCGAAGGCCTATGTTGAGCGCGACGAAGTGAGCATCGCCGCCGACCCGGTCGTGCAATATATGGGCAAAGCCGAAATGCAGAAATCTATCGACAGTACGCGTAAAGAAATGCAGAAGGCGGCGAAAGATATGGATTTCCTGCTGGCTGCCCGTCTGCGCGATGAGATGTATGCGCTTGAAAAAGTATTTTTGGAAAAATTTGGTAAGAAATAATGAACGGACAAAACCGAAAAGACATTTATCCGGGCCTGCTGGTCGATATCATCCTTAAAAAGGACCAGCGCAGCGGAGAGCTGACCCGCGGTATTGTGAAAAACCTGCTTACCTCTGCGCCTTTCCATTCCCGGGGTATTAAGGTTCGCCTTGAAGACGGGCAAATAGGCCGAGTAGCGGCAATCCCCGATCAGGACGAAGACTTTTAATACAAGATTTTGTACCTTGCAATGCTTGCCGGCTCTGCCGGGATTTGTAAAAACAGTGCAATTATCCAGGCCTGAAGAAACATCGCGATTTTTTCACCGTCTATATTTGTAACAACCCACAGTACAATGGCCCTTATTAAATTTTTATTCATAGCAATCGTCATCCTGTATATTATTCGTCTGCTTGTGCGTTTATTATTGCCTATGTTGTTTTCCAACATGGCCTCCAAAATGCAACAGGCAGCCAGTCAGCAACAACAACAGCGCAGTAACCCAAACAAAAAGCCCGAGGGTACGATGTCTATCGATTACATCCCGCCACAGCCTCAGGGAAAGGCAGATAAGCTTGGCGATTTCGTAGATTATGAGGAGATCAAATAAACGCGGCAAAGCATGCCGGCAGTTCGGGCTAGGTTAACAAGTTGTTGAACAAGCACGCATTATTCTGAAAGCCAAGGCTTTTCGTCCTGCCTGGCCGCCCAACCTTTTTTGTTTTTTATCTGGCCTAATTTTCTATTTTTGGAGTCTTTAAAATTCAAACAAAGCTCCATGAATAACTGGCTGAAGAAAAATGGCATCCACCTGGCCATTGTTGCGTTTTTTGTAATCATCTGTTTTGTCTATTTCAGTCCTGTGCTGCAGGGCAAGGCACCCTCGCAGGGAGATGTGCTTCAGGCTAAGGCTATGGCCAAAGAAATCATGGACGTTCGTGCCAAAGATGGCGAAGGACCACTTTGGACCAATCAGATGTTTGGCGGTATGCCAGCATTTCAGATCTGGGTAAAATACCCAATGAACATTACAACGTACGGTATCGATGTAATTAAAGGTCTGTTCCCCGATCCGGTTGGCACCGTTCTGTTGTACCTTTTGGGAGCGTATTTTCTCTTTTGTGTATTGAGGGCTAATCCCTGGCTTGCTGCCGCGGGCGCTATTGCATTTGCGTTCACCTCATACAACTTTATCATTATTTCTGCCGGTCACAGCAACCAGGCACTAACCGTGGGCTTTTTTGCACCGATACTGGCCGGTATTATTCTTACCCTCCGGGGAAGATACCTGCTTGGCGCCAGTTTGACTGCATTGTTCCTGGCATTGAACATTCGTGCCAACCACGTGCAAATGACGTACTACTTTTTTATGGCGCTGCTGATCTATATTGGCATTGAGATCTACCATGCTTATAAACAGGGCCGTCTTAAAGAATTTGGCAAATCGTTCGCATACCTTGCTGCCGCCGGTGTAGTTGCGCTGCTGGTCAATGCAGGAACGCTTTGGACAACCTACGAGTACAGCAAATACACCATTCGTGGTCAGGCCAATCTCAGCCGCCAGGGTGAAGCTGCAGACCATGGTTTGACCAAAGACTATGCGTATGCATACAGCCAGGGTGTAGGCGAAAGTTTCACTGTGCTGATCCCCAACCTATACGGCGGTGCGCCAAATATTGATAAGATCGTAAAACCGGAATCAAAAACCTACAAAACGCTGCAGGGCATTACCGGTGGTGATCCAACGCAGGCTATATACCAGCTTTACCAGAACCTGGGTTTCCAGCAATACTGGGGTGACAAGCCACTTGTAACCGGTGGTCCTTACTATTTTGGAGCCATTATTTGCATGCTGTTCGTTTTCGGACTTGTTCTCGTAAAGAACCGCTTGAAATGGTGGGTACTGGGAACAACCGTCCTGTTCTTTCTCCTGTCATTTGGTGGCAACTTCCCGCTCATATCAGATATCTTCTTCGACTATGTTCCGCTGTATAACAAGTTCAGAGCGGTCGAGTCCATCCTCGCAGTTGTCGGTCTTCTTGTCCCCATCCTTGCCGTACTGGCTGTACGCGAAGCGCAGGAAGGAAAATACGATGAAAAATATTTGTTAAAGAAATTGTACATAGCCGGTGGCATTACAGGCGGGTTTACGCTGATTGTTCTGGTTCTGCCTACTTTGCTTTTCAGCTTTACCAGTGCTAACCATGAGCAGGTTATCTCGGCTTTAACACAGATGGCAGGCAATGACCGTGGCGTTGGAACCAATATCGCCAATGCGCTTGTTCAGGACCGAATTTCTATTGCCCGTGAGGATGCACTGCGCACGCTCATATTCCTGGTTATCGGCTTCGGACTGACCTGGGCGCTGATCAAACGAAAACTGAAAAGCGAAATCGCGCTCATTCTCCTTGCCGTCACGATCCTTGTAGACATGTGGCAGGTAGACCGCCGTTACCTGAACAACCAGAATTTTGTTGCAAAATCTTCTCTTCAAAATCATTATGAGCCACGGGATGTAGATAATTTTATCATGGCAGACAAGGATCCAAACTTCCGGGTAATGGACCTGTCTTTGGGCAACCCCTTTTCTAATGTTGAAGCATCTTACTTTCATAAAACTGTTGGCGGGTTCCATGCCGCGCGTTTGATGCGGTTCCAGGAACTTGTTGATCATCAGTTTTCAAAAAGCATAAACCAGGATGTGCTGGATATGCTGAACACAAAATACATCATAACCCGTAACCCTGAGAATGGGGCCTACGGCATGCGCCGGAATGAAACGGCCTGCGGTAATGCATGGTTCGTGCAGAGTGTGCAGTATGTAAAGAATGGTGATGAGGAGATGAAAGCCATCAGCAGCTTCAATCCGAAGAATGAAGCCATTGTAGATCAACGTTTCAAAAAGATGCTGGAAGAAAGAAAGGTTGGCACACCTGATGCCAATGCTTCTATCAAACTGGAAAGTTACCATCCCGACCATCTCGTTTACAAATACAGCACAAGCAGGGATATGGTGGCCGTGTTTTCAGAGATCTATTACGATAAGGGCTGGAAGATGTATGTAGACAACGTTGAAAAACCATATTTCCGGGCTGACTGGTTACTGCGTGCTGCAGTCCTGGAAGGCGGCAACCACACAGTTGAATTCAAATTTGAACCGACATCTTATTATGCCGGTGAAAAGATATCCTTGTTTGGTTCGATATTGCTGGTTGGCGGTCTTGCCTTCGCCATTTACAGCGAACAAAAAAACAGGAAACGCGGCACTGAGGTAAGATAGAAGGACATCAGGGCGGGCAGCCTGCACAATTATTTAATCAATATTTAACACCCTGTTCAACAGGGTGTTTTAGTTTAGTGTGCAGGTAATTTTTACATTATGCCCGAATTGTTGTTTTTCTGCGCCGTGCTGGTCATCGTCATTTATTTTTTCAGCCCGTTTGAAATGATCCTGGATGAGGAAGACGATTAAAGATTCAGCGAAAACAGTTAGCCCTATGGCGAAGAGAGATGTAGACCTGGTTGTGATTTCAGACGTTCACCTCGGAACTTATGGCTGCCATGCGGCCGAATTGCTCAAATACCTGAAAAGCATTCGTCCGAAAACGATCATTCTGAACGGTGATATCATCGACATTTGGCAGTTCAGCAAGAACTACTGGCCCGAAACGCACATGAAAGTGGTGCGCAAGATTATGAAATTCATCGGCGAGGGCGTGGCTGTCCATTACCTTACCGGAAATCATGACGAAATGCTGCGCAAATTCGCCGACATGAGCATGGGGACTTTCCAGCTTCAAAATAAACTGGTGTTAAATCTTGATGGTAGAAATGCCTGGTTTTTTCATGGCGATATCTTTGACGTAACCATGCAGCATTCAAAATGGCTCGCGAAGCTTGGTGCTGTAGGATATGACAGCCTGATTTTGATCAATAGTTTTGTAAACTGGCTTTTGAAACTTGCGGGGCGCGAGAAAATGAGTTTTTCTAAAAAGATCAAGGCCCGCTTTAAAGACGCCGTGAAGTTCATCAACGACTTTGAAACGACTGCCGCCGGCCTTGCAGTTGAAAGCGGATATGACTATGTGGTTTGCGGGCACATCCATCAGCCAGAGCAGCGCCTCATTAAAACCGACAAAGGTTCGGTTACTTATCTGAATAGCGGCGACTGGGTGGAAAATCTTACGGCGCTCGAATACCATGCACAGTCGTGGCGAATATTTCGTTATAACGCTGATGACTTTTCTGCCGATGAGCCGGAAGACGGCGCCTTCTCTGATGCAGAAGATCTGAAAAGCAAACTCGATGTAAATATCCTGCTGCAAAAGATGCGTTCAGAGATTGTGTAAAGGCCGGAAAATGCAGATATTCGGCAGCTGCCTTTGTGCGCGAAGAGACCAATATACATGGGGTTAAAAATACTTTATGCCATTCAGGGTACCGGAAACGGGCATGTAAGCCGTGCACGCGAAATTGTTCCGTTATTGCAGCAGCATGGCGAACTTGATATCCTGATCAGCGGTACGCAGGCTGATGTGGCGCTTAGCCAGCCGCTGGCATACAAACTGCACGGTTTCAGTTTCATTTTTGGTAAAAAAGGTGGTGTACACCATTATCAAACCTGGAAAAACATGGACCTGCTGCGCTTCAGAAGGGATATGAGAAGCCTGCCAATCGAGGAGTACAACCTGATCGTGAACGATTTTGAACCGGTTACGGCATGGGCATGTAAGGTTAAGGGCATCGAAAGTGTATCATTAAGTCACCAGGCAGCATTTAAATCTCGCAAAGTACCCCGGCCGAAGACGATAGACTGGGGGAAGAAAATCCTCAGTCATTACGCGCCAACCACTCATCACATCGGTTTTCATTTTGCACGGTATGATAGTTTTATCCATACGCCGGTCATCCGCTCAGAAATCAGGCAACTTGAAACATCAGATCTTGGGCATTATACCGTCTATCTGCCGGCGCTTGACGACCGCATTTTAGTGAATCGGCTTAAACAGGTTCCGGGCGTAAAATGGGAAGTGTTTTCTAAACATACCAAAACCAGCTACCGCGATGGCGATGTCTTTGTAAACCCGGTAAATAATGCTGCATTTAATAAGAGTCTGGCTTCCTGTACGGGGCTCTACACAGGCGGTGGGTTTGAAGGTCCGGCAGAGGCGCTGTATCTCGGGAAGAAACTGCTGGTATCGCCCATGAAGTTCCAGTATGAGCAGCAGTGCAATGCGTATGCGTTAAAGCAGTTTGATCTGCCGGTTATCTGGGCAAGTAACCGCAATCCATTGCCGGTTATCCAGAACTGGGTAGAGAATCCGCAGCAGCACAAATTTGACTTCCCCGACGAGACCGAAAAAATTGTCGCAGATATGGTAAAGCAGTACGCGCGTTAGAAGGCATCCGCCGCAGGCGTATTAGGCAGTTGGTTTAAAATTTCTTTTCTTTGCCCTGCTTAAGCCATGATCAACCAGTTCAGAACACTTCATCCGGCAAATCTTATTCTGTTGCTGCTGTATGCTTTTTTTATGCGTGCGGCCCTGTTTGTTCATATGCCGGAGCAGCTGAACTTCGCTTTCCTTGAGCCTTTTGCCAAACTTTTGATTGATATTCCGATCGGGCAGGACCTTTCTCCGGCAGGCAACATCTTTTTTGCAGCGCTTATCAGCCTGGCCCAGGCGCTTTGGTTTAACCGCGTGGTGAACAATCATAACCTGATGGGCAAGCCAAATTATCTGCCTGCCTTGCTTTATCTTACAGCCGGAAGTTTGTTCATGCCTTTTATGGTCCTGGGCCCCACAATGATCTGCAATTTCCTGCTGATTCTTATGATCGACAAGTTCCTGAAAATAGGAAAGTCTCCTCAAGCCATCATGCCGCTTTTTGATGTAGGTATGCTGGTTGCAGTCGGTACACTTATCTATTTTCCCTTTGTCTCAATGCTGCTTATGCTTTGGCTGGGCCTGCTCATGTATCGTTCATTTAACTGGCGCGAATGGGTGTCGGGCCTTTTGGGTTTTCTGACCGTGTTTTTCTTCCTGGCGGTCTTTTATTACTGGAATGATAACCTGGATCTTTTTTACAGGATCTGGCTGCCGCTTACCAATAAATTCCCGTCGGTATTTTTGATTAATTATAACGATTACATCGTCCTTGTACCGGTCATTGTGATCATTGTGCTTGGCACCCTGCAGCTGCGTGAGAATTTTTTCAGAAGTTTTATCAGTACCAGAAAAGCATTTCAATTGCTGTTTTGTATGTTCCTTGTGGCCATGGCCAGCTTTTATCTCAAGCCAGGTGTTCGGCTCTCGCATTTCCTGCTTTGTGTACCTCCCGGAGCTGTGCTTCTTGCCTATTATTTTACCAACGCCCGCAAGCGTTGGTTTTACGAATCGCTTTTCGTTTTACTGGTCCTTTCAATCCAGTATTTTCTTTTCGTTTAACCTTTTTTAACAAATTGATTCCTTGAAACTTGGCAAAGATTGATAGCTTTGTGCCGTTAAAATGCAGTGTAAAGCGCTGTCTGCCCGATTCGCTTGCTAAGTGACGCACAAACACATGAAATACCGGTTATGTTTAATCTCGTAGTAGATGCAGGGAATTCCAGGTGCAAGCTGGGTGTATTTGACGGGAGAAAGCTGGTAGATTACCGGGTCCTCGATAAAAAAGATCTGCAGGAGATTAAACAGCTAAGCAGACAATTTACGCTCCGTGCTGCGGTTGTTTCGACCGTCGACGAGACATTCGAAGAGATAGAAGCGTTACTTGGAGAAGATGTTCCCGTCACACGTTTTCATACCGGCGATACCGGCTTTTTAAAAAATCGCTATGGCACCCCGGAAACACTCGGACTGGACCGTTGGGCAGCGATGCTCGGAGCCAGTGCACAGTATCCCGGCGAGAGTTGCCTGGTGATCGATGCAGGTACAAGCATTACTTATGATCTTCTTCCGGCAAATGGTATATACACCGGCGGAAGCATCAGCCCGGGCATTATGATGCGTTTCAGGGCTCTGCATGAGTTTACAGGCCGGCTGCCCCTGCTTGAGTTTGATGCTCACGACAACACGGTGGCTGAAGGCAATAATACAGTAAACGCGATTCGGAACGGGGTGCTTCAGGGAACGCTGCACGAAGTAACCGGGTTTATTTCACAATACGACGCTCTGAACGCAGCGCTGAAAGTGATCCTGACAGGTGGTGATGCACCATTTTTGATCGCTAACATAAAAAACAGCATCTTTGCGCCTCGAATAATTCACGAGCCGTATCTGGTGTTACGAGGATTAAACGAAGTTATTGAATTATAGCATGTACAAAAATCTGAAATATATTTTACCCCTGTTTGTTTGCGTGATCGCAATGCTGCCGGCAAAATCACAGGTTACTACCGAATCTCCTTATTCAGCCTATGGACTTGGCAACCTGCGCACATCTGTGTTTCCCGGGCTGCGCGGTATGGGCGGGATTTCAACGGGTGTATTTAAACCGGATGGGTACAGCATGATCAATGTAATGAACCCGGCTACCTATAGCGGAATCAACCTGACTACGCTTGATATCGGTGTAAATGCCGGTTTCACCGGATTGCAAAGAGGAAATGAAAGCGAAAGCCGCTTCAATGCCACACTGAACCATATTGCTTTGGGTATTCCGGTAAGCCGGAAATCGGCCTTTAGTTTCGGCTTGCTGCCTTATTCAGATCTTGGCTATAATTACAGTAACCGTACCCGGATCGACACAATGAGCGTTGACCATATTTATGCAGGTGAGGGGAGTATCTCAAAAGCCTTTCTGGGTTATGGCGTACAGTTTGGTAAGTACGTCCGCATTGGTGCAAATCTCGAATACCTGTTTGGTAACCTGAGTCAGACGCGTTCTACGGTATTCCCGAACGAACTTGCTGTGCTCCCGACACGCATGCAAAACAAGACAAGCGTAGAAGGATTGAATTTTTCATACGGTATACAAACCGAGATTCCGCTTAGCGATGAATCGCGCATGACGCTTGGTTACTCAGGTTCTTATAACTCGAACATCTCAGCGAAAAAATCGTATGTCCTAACGCAATATACAATTGATCAGGATGGCGTAGAGAATTCGCCGCTTGATACCCTTCAGCTTGTAGACAATGCAAAATCAGATCTGAAACTGCCACTGGAACATAATTTCGGTCTTTCCATTCAGCGCGATAACAAATGGATGATCGGTGCTGATTTCAGAATGGGCCAGTGG
The DNA here is from genome assembly GCF_004138205.1 of Pedobacter sp. SYP-B3415. GTDB lineage: Bacteria > Bacteroidota > Bacteroidia > Sphingobacteriales > Sphingobacteriaceae > Pedobacter. The sequence continues at coordinate 33,358 of NZ_RXNQ01000022.1, read as the reverse complement.
TCTAAATTCTCGCTCGATAATTCAAACCAGGGTCTTCAGGATAGTTATGGTGTTTCGGTCGGCGGGCAAATTACTCCGGATATTACCGCCGTTGGCGGAAGCCTGGCGGGATACCTGAAACGGATCGACTACCGTGTAGGTGTAAGGTATGACAAAACGTACCTTAAGCTGGCCAACAATGATATCAAAGATCAGGCTGTATCAATTGGTTTCGGATTCCCACTCCCTTCGAATAACCGTTCATCATTTTATAAGATCAACTTCACTACAGAACTGGGCAGACGCGGAACAACGGCGGCAAATCTGGTTCAGGAAACTTATCTGAACATCCACCTCGGCTTTACGCTTAACGACACCTGGTTCAGAAGATTCAGATTCGACTAAATCATGCAACGTAGGTTTTTCAGGATTGGCTTTTGTCTGGCTATACCGCTGTTTCTGGCGGCATGCAATGATGATGACCTGAAAAATGTGGCAGCCATATCGAGTAAACAGGTCGTTCTAAGCAAGGACCGCACACTTGGCGCCGAACTTATTTACAGTGACTCTGCGCGAGTAAAGGCCAAAGGATACGCGCCTGTACTTGATAAGGTGACGCCAAAAACCGGGGCTAACTACATGGAAATGCCCGACGGACTCAAGATTGACTTTTTTGATCAGAAAATGAAAATTGCCAGTACCGTCACTTCTGAGTATGGTATACGGCGTGAAAACGAACGTATTACTGTTTTACGTAAAAACGTAGTCGTAAAAAATGCCGAAGGCAATACCTTTACTTCAGAAGAACTGATCTGGGACGAGAACAAAAGACTGTTTTACTCAAACCAACGCGTTAAGGTATTTAAACCAGACGGCTCGTTTCAGGCTGAAGGCAGCTACTTCGAAGCACCCCAGGATTTCAGTACCTATACCATGCGCTCGGGCGGTATCGGCCAGGGAACCATTAGCGGGGAGTTACTCGAAAAAGAGACCGGAATTTAGTAAGGACACCCCTCCGGACGCCTCTCCGGCCAATATAAATCCTCGGTTTTTTCCCAATCTATCTGCCTAAAAACTAATTACTTGTTGGATATGGTTTTGTGTTTTCTTTTTTATGTCAAATTTGTATCTTGCGCCCTCTTAAAAAAAAGTAAAAAATTAAAGTAGAATATGGGATTAATGACATTTTTGCGAAACCGTGCCGGGTTTATCCTGATAGGCGCAATTGGTTTGGCAATTGTTGCATTTTTAGTTAGTGATGCAATTAACGCTGGAAAACCATTCTGGAACGCTTCCCAGAAGGTTGTGGGAGAGATTGACGGTCACGAAGTCAGCATTGACGAGTTCGGTCCGAAAGTAGACCAGAGTTTACAACAATTCAAGCAACAATATGGTGGTAGTGCCAATTCGCAAATGACTGCTATGGCAGTTGAAAACGTTTGGAACAATGAGGTGGCTAACGTACTTCTTGGAAAAGAGTTCGAGCGTCTCGGACTAACCGTCACGTCGACAGAATTGTTCGACCTTTTACAAGGCAAAAATCCCAGTCCGCTGATTCGTCAGTATTTTGGAAATCCGCAAACCGGACAGGTAGACCGTAATGCAGTGATCAGTTCACTCAAGGCACGTTCAAAAGACGCAAACCTGAACAAACAGTGGTCTTTGCTTGAAGAAGAAGTGCGTAAACAAGCGCTTCAGCAAAAATATCAGAACCTGATCCGCAGTTCGGTGTATGTAACAAACCTCGAAGCGGCTGACGATTTCAGTAACCGTAACAAACTTGCATCATTTAAATATGTAAGCCTTGACTATGCAACCATCGCTGACAAGGATGTAAAACTTACCGATGCTGACTACAACGACTATTACAACGCAAATAAAAAAAGGTTTGAGAACCCTGCTGAAACCCGTTCTTTCCAGTATGTAAATTTCAGCTTCAAGCCTTCGAAAGAAGATACCACTGCTGCGAAAGCGCAGGTTGATAAACTGGCGGCCGACTTCAAAGCTGCAGCGAACGATTCCCTGTTCGCGGCGATCAACTCTGACGTGAAAATTCCTTTCAGTTACATCTCTAAAGGTAAACTTGATCCGGCTGTAGATTCAGCGGTATTTTCATTGCCAGCGGGTAGCTTCTACGGTCCGGTATTTTCCGGAAATTCATACAAACTGGCTAAAGTGGTAAGCACAAAACAATCGCCCGACTCAGTTAAGGCCGCTCATATCCTGATCAACCCGGCTAAAGTTGGTGGTAACGATAAGGCAGTAAAGCTTGCTGACTCACTTAAATCGCTGGTTCAGAAGGGTGCAAACTTTGGTGACCTGGCAAGACAATACAGCGAAGACGGTTCAAAAGACCAGGGCGGTGATCTAGGTACCTTTGCCCGTGGTGCTATGGTTCCCGAATTTGAGAATGCTGCATTCGACGGCAGCACCGGCGATCTGAAAGTAGTGACCTCACAGTTTGGCGTTCACCTGATCAAGATTGAGAAACAAGTAGGCTCCTCAAAGGTTGCAAAAATCGCCTATGTGGAGAAAAACCTTGCTCCAAGCGATAAAACACAGCAGGAGGCATACAAAAAAGCTTCAAATTTCCTTGCAGAAGCAAAGGGTGATAACTTCAGTACCCTGGCTCAGAAACGGGGACTAACAGTTGGCATTGCCGACAAAATTACCGGCTCGCAGGGTTTTGCTCCGGGACTTGATAACCCGCGCAAACTTATTCAGGATGCGTACGAAGCTGATCGCGGTGATGTACTTCCCGAGATCTATACCATGAGCGACGGTTATGTTGTTGCTGTGCTGACCGAAGTTCGGCCTAAAGGCACATTGGCGCTGGAAGCTGTTAAAAAAGATATCGAACCGATGGTGCGCAATGAAGTGAAAGGCAAGATGCTGATCGGGCGCTTTGAAAAAGCTGGCGCAGGTAAAGCTACACTCGAAGCTTTAGCGCAGAAACTTGGAAAGGCGGTCCAGCCGGTTCAGAACATCGTATTTTCAAATCCTGTAATTCCGGGCGTGGCTCAGGAGAACAAGGTTGTGGGTACTGTATTCGGTATGCAGCCAGGTAAGGTCTCAGGACCGATTGCAGGCGACCGCGGTGTGTATGCCGTAAGCCCGCTTACCTTCAGCAATCCTGCCCCTGGCGATCCTGCGCAGCAGAAGCAAACATTGCTTCCAGGCCTCGCTCAGCGTGCACTTAGTGGCGCCTTTATGGCACTTCAGGACAAGGCTGATATAAAAGACAATCGCGTGAAATTCTATTAATAGGAATTTACTTAATTTTGTAACCGGAAATGCATTGTGCATTTCCGGTTTTTTGTTTTTAGCCATGGATATTCAGGAAAATATTGTCAACAAGGTTGCAGCAAGCGGTCTCATCACATTTAATCTTGAAGACTATCTTGACAAAGGTGAGCGGGTGATTTATGATATTAAGGATAACCTTTTTCATGGACTGATACTCAGAGAAAAGGACTTTCGGGATTTTGTAAAGAGTCACGATTGGTCACAATACACGGGTAAAAATGTTGCAATTACCTGTTCGGCAGATGCGATCGTACCTACCTGGGCCTATATGTTACTCGCTAACCGGATCAGGCCGTTCGCCAATGAAGTTGTGTTCGGCAGCCTTGAAGTTCTCGACACCTTACTATTCCAGAAGGCACTGAGCAGGGTAGATGTAAACAGCTTTGCCGGCGAGCGTGTGGTAATTAAAGGCTGCGGCGATGAGCAGATTCCCGTATCCGCATACGTAGAGATCACCAGTTTGCTTACGCCTGTTGTAAAAAGCATCATGTACGGTGAGCCTTGTTCAACCGTTCCTATTTACAAAAGGAAAGACTAAATTGGTTTGCTTTTTGTAACGCCCTTTCCATGAGAAGATTGATCCTAATTACCCTTAGCGTATTGTTTTGTGGCCAGCTGCACGCTCAAATGCTTCCATTGAAAAAGGAAGCCGTGTTTCAGGAAGGTGAAACACTGAGTTACCGGCTGCGATACGGCTTTATAACCGCTGCAGAGGCCACGATCAAAGTACAGAACGGGGATCTTAAGTTTGAGGGACAGCCAACTTACCGGTTGGTAGTCGATGCCCAGACTTCAGGAACCTTCGATGTGTTTTATAAAATCAGAGACCATTACGATTCGTATATAGACCGCAAAAGTTTGCTTCCCTATTTTTACCAGGAGAATATCCGCGAGGCCAGTTACCGGCGCACTGACAAAGCCAGGTTTCACCAGGATGAAAAAAAAGTTGTTTCGAACAGGGGAACCATGTCGACACCGACTACGCAGACCTTCGACCTCGTTTCTGCCTATTACTTTGCCCGCAGTCTGGATATCAGCCGGATGAAAATCGGCGATACATTTAAATTGAACTATTTTCTCGGCGACGAGATATCCTCCCTGACCGTAGAATTTGTAGGCAGGGAAACCATAAAAACCAAATTGGGTAACATCCGTTGCCTTAAGTTCAGTCCGTCAATCAAACCCGGAAGGGTGTTTAAGAAAGATAGCCGGCTGTATCTTTGGGTAACCGACGATGGAAACCGCGTGCCGGTTAAAGCGCAGGTTGAGATCCTGGTCGGGTCAGTAACTATGGAGCTGAAATCGGCAAATGGCCTGAAATATCCCTTGGGCAAGGGCTAAAACTATGATTGAAGTACAAAATACGCTGGTTCATGAAGACGTGCTGAGGGAAAATTTTGTTTGTAACCTCAATAAATGCAAGGGGATTTGCTGTGTGGAAGGTGATGCCGGTGCACCGCTGGAGAATGCCGAGACCGCCATTCTTGAAGAAATCTATCCGAAAATCAAACATTTGCTTTCCGAAAAAGGCATCCGCGCCATCGAAGAACAGGGTACCCATGTTGTAGACGCAGACGGTGACCTGACAACACCGTGCGTAAACGGCCATGAGGAGTGTGCCTATGTACTGTTTGAAAATGGAATAACGAAGTGTGCCATTGAAAAAGCCTATGAGCAGGGTCTTGTCGACTGGCAAAAGCCGATTTCCTGTCACTTGTATCCGATCCGCATTACCGCTTACCCTGAGTTTGATGTATTAAACTACGATCGCTGGCATATTTGTCATGATGCCTGTACCTTCGGTCGCGAGCTGAAAGTGCCGGTCTATCAATTTTTGAAAGGCCCGCTTATCCGCAAATACGGTGAGGAGTGGTACAGCGAATTGCAAAATAGCTTAACTTAGCGGCATCCAGGCCATTAGGCTGGAATAGTGCTCAAACTAAAATTTAGACTGAATGAAAGGAATTATCCTGGCGGGCGGCAGCGGAACGCGCCTGCATCCCTTAACGCTTGCCTGCAGCAAACAGATGATGCCGGTTTACGATAAACCGATGATCTATTACCCGCTCTCTACACTGATGCTGGCGGGAATCAAAGAAATTCTAATCATTTCCACACCGCATGACCTGCCCAATTTCGAAAAACTGCTGGGCGATGGCGCAAGCCTGGGTTGTAAATTTAGCTATGCCGTGCAGCACGAACCCAATGGCCTTGCGCAGGCATTTGTAATCGGCAAGGACTTTATTGGCAAGGACAAGGTTGCCCTGGTATTAGGCGATAACATTTTCTACGGCGATGGCATGGCAAAATTGCTCCAGGCCAGTTCAGATCCGGAAGGTGGCGTTGTGTTTGCCTACCAGGTTGCTGACCCGGAACGTTACGGCGTAGTCGAATTCGACGCTGACAATAATGTACTGTCTATCGAAGAAAAGCCAACCGAGCCAAAATCTGACTTTGCTGTTCCCGGTCTTTACTTTTATGACAACGATGTCGTGGAAATTGCGGCTAATATCAAACCCTCGCCCCGTGGCGAATATGAAATTACTGATGTAAACAAAGAGTACCTCGAGCGCGGCAGGCTGAAAGTTGGCGTGTTAAGCAGGGGAACAGCCTGGCTTGATACCGGTACTTTTGCTTCGCTGATGCAGGCCGGGCAGTTTGTCCAGGTAATCGAAGAGCGTCAGGGCCTGAAGATCGGCTGTATTGAGGAAGTTGCCTACCGGATGGGCTTTATCGATGATGAGCAACTGACAAAAATAGCTACACCATTGGTAAAGAGCGGTTATGGAAGTTACCTGCTGCGTCAGATCAAAAAGAAATAATAAATAAATAAATAAACACACACCTTCTAGGTGTGCGAAACCTAGAAGGTGTGTGTTTATTTATACTCCATCAAAATGAAAGACACCCGCATCGCAGTTATCGGCTTAGGTTATGTCGGCCTGCCGCTGGCATTGGCTTTTGCAGAAAAGTATGCGGTTGTGGGTTTTGATATTGATGAAGAGCGGATAAAACAGCTGACTGCCGGCACAGACCGCACCCGCGAGGTTGATGCAGCTGCGCTCAGTGCAGGGGCAGATCTTTTATTCACCTCAGATCTCAATAAGATCAGGGATTGTAACGTCTACCTGGTAACCGTACCAACCCCTGTTGACCAGTACAAAAAGCCAGACCTTGGTCCGCTGCTGCGCGCAAGTGCCATGCTTGGACGGGTATTGCAGAAAGGCGATATTGTGGTGTACGAGTCTACAGTATATCCGGGCTGCACAGAAGAAGACTGTGTACCGGTACTGGAAGAGACTTCCGGCCTCCGGTTTAACGAAGATTTTTTCTGCGGCTACTCCCCTGAACGCATTAATCCCGGCGATAAAGTGAATACGCTTCAGAAAATCAAAAAGGTCACATCCGGTTCAAACCCGGAAATTGCCCGGCAGGTTAACGATTTATATGCATCAGTCATTACGGCGGGCACGCATCTGGCGCCGAGCATCAAGGTAGCTGAAGCATCAAAGGCGATCGAGAATGCGCAGCGCGATGTGAACATATCTTTCGTAAATGAGCTCGCGCTGATATTCGACCGAATCGGTATAGACACCAATGATGTGATTGAGGCGGCAGCAACCAAATGGAACTTTTTGAAATATAAGCCCGGGCTGGTGGGTGGACATTGTATTGGTGTCGATCCGTATTACCTCGCTCACAAGGCTGAATCATTGGGTTATCATCCGCAGGTTATTCTGTCAGGCAGGCGGGTAAATGATACCATGGGCATGTTTGTTGCAAGCAAGGTAATCAAATTGCTAATCGGCAGGGGGCATGTAGTTAAAGACCAGAGAGCGCTGATCCTTGGTATTACATTTAAGGAAAACTGTCCTGATATCCGCAATACGCGTGTTATCGATATCTATCATGAGTTAATGCAGTATGGGATGCAAACTGACATTTATGACCCATGGGCAGATGCTGCACAGGTCGAGTCAGAATACGGGATCAGGCTTCTTGATCAGTTAAACGGCGAGAATTACGCGGCAATTATCATTGCTGTATCTCATTTCGAATTTTTACAGATAGACTATGCTGCCTATCGCAATGCCGGGGCCGTAATTTACGATACGAAAGCTTTCATACCGCGCGAACTGGCCGACGGGCGCCTTTGATAATTCTTCCTGACTTTTTCTCCGCCAGGCTAGTTTAAGTTCGCGGTTTTTGCGGTTAAATTTAGATGCGGACAATTTTGAGCAACGATTGAAAGTGACGTAACATCACGCAAGATTCTTTCGTTTGCATATCGGCTTAGTGACATCCAGATTATTTTCTGTAATATTGCTGGCTAAAATTATTGATTTGATGAAAGTTGCCTTAATTACCGGCATTACAGGACAGGACGGCGCCTATTTGGCGGAATTCCTCCTGAAAAAAGGATATTTTGTTCATGGTATCAAACGCCGCTCATCCCTTTTCAACACTGATCGTATCGATCACCTGTATCAGGATCCACACGAAAAAAATCTGAAGGTTAAGTTGCACTATGGTGATCTGACAGACTCTACCAACCTCATTCGAATTATCCAGGAAGTCCAGCCTGATGAAATATACAACCTGGCTGCGATGAGCCATGTTAAGGTAAGTTTTGATACACCTGAATACACAGCCAATGCCGACGGTATCGGAACCCTGCGTATACTCGAGGCGGTGCGCCTGTTGGGGTTGACCAAAAAGACCAAAGTCTACCAGGCATCAACGTCTGAACTTTATGGGTTAGTCCAGGCTGTTCCGCAAAGCGAAACAACGCCGTTTTATCCCCGCTCACCCTATGCAGTGGCAAAAATTTACGGGTATTGGATTACCGTTAACTACCGTGAAGCCTATGGGATGTTTGCCTGCAATGGTATTTTGTTTAATCATGAAAGCCCGCTTCGGGGCGAAACTTTCGTAACCCGTAAAATTACCCGTGCAGCTTCAAAGATCGCGTTAGGATTGCAGAGTTGTCTATACCTGGGTAACCTGAGTGCGCAACGTGACTGGGGCCATGCAAAAGATTATATTGAAGCCATGTGGCTCATCTTGCAGCAGGAAAAGCCTGAAGATTATGTTATTGCTACGGGTATCACAACGACGGTTCGCGATTTCGTGAAGATGGCTTTTGCCGAAGTGGGTATCACACTCGAATTCAGTGGGAAAGATGAAGATGAAAAAGGGGTGATCATTGATATAGACCAGGAAATGGTTGCACAGCTTGGTCTTAATCTCGAAAATCTTAAATTAGGTACTGTAGTCGTACGCGTAGACCCGGCATATTTCAGACCTACAGAGGTAGACCTTTTGCTTGGTGATCCGACGAAGTCGAAGACTCAGTTGGGCTGGACGCCAAAATATGACTTGCCGGCTCTGGTGAAAGACATGATGGAGGCTGATCTTCAACTCATGAAAAAAGATGAGTATCTGAAGCAGGGCGGTTACAAAACCCTGAGTTACTTCGAGTAACAGTTTTTTTGAAAAAAGATAAAACAAAAAACAAGCAAGTCTGTTGTACGGACGTTCAAACTATATGAGGTTAAATTTAGTTCTGCTCTTTTCCTGTTTATTGCTCCTGGGGTTCGTTCCGAATTCCCTGCGGGCGCAAAACACCACGAACTATGCGAATGTGAAGGTTGATGAACTGTCTGATGCACAGGTTCGTCAGTTGATACAGCGCGCCGAATCAATTGGTTATAATGATGCACAGCTTGGACAAATGGCGCAAGCCCAGGGCATGCAGCCCGAGGAAGTTCGAAAACTACAGGCACGTGTCGAGAAGTTAAGAAGACTTGATTCAGGAGCACCAGGCTCAGCACAGGATTCACTTGTTTCCCGTCCATCAAATATCGAAGTTAGCCGCGGAAGAACTTATCAGATCGACTCTGCGGGATTAAGAAGACCTATCAATACTGAAGAGGCGTTGTTCGGCGATTTAAAATCAAAAATATTTGGCGCTGAACTTTTCAGAAACGGAAATATCACATTTGAGCCCAATCTGAGGCTGGCGACGCCGAGGAACTATGTGATTGGGCCTGACGACCAGTTGCTGATTGATCTGAGTGGCGACAATGAAGCCAGTTATAACCTAAAAGTTAGTCCGGAGGGCATAATTCGCTTGCAATACGTAGGTAATGTAACTGTTGGCGGCCTGACCATCGAACAAGCGAGTGCCAAGATTCGTTCTGCTATGGCCGGTACATACCCATCCCTAAGAAGCGGCCGCACTTCAGTAGCCATTAACCTGGGTAATATCCGGAGTATTAAGGTTGTGCTGAACGGGCAGGTTACAAAACCCGGAACATATACGCTGTCTTCCCTTTCCAGTGTCTTCAATGCCCTTTACGCCTCCGGCGGACCGAACGAAAATGGATCATTCAGAAAAATCCAGGTGATTCGCGGTGGGCGTGTGGTCGCTACTGTAGATGTTTATGACTTTTTGATCAATGGCATGCAGCGCGGCAATGTTCGCTTGCAGGACCAGGATGTGATCAATATTCCGGTCTATGATACACGGGTGGAAATTGTGGGCGAAGTGAAACGTCCGGCCATCTACGAAAGCGTGGCGGGTGAATCATTTCAGGATATCCTGAATTATGCTGGCGGATTTTCGACTGCGGCTTACAAGGCTAAGGTAAAGGTATTTCAAAATACAGATAAGGAACGGAAGATCACTGACATTCAGGCAGACGATTTCAGAACCTACCGGCCCAAGAGCGGAGACAAATACTTCGTCGAAGCCATTCTTGACCGCTTTGAGAATCGGGTGGAGATTGAAGGCGCCGTATTCAGACCCGGTTTTTACGAACTTGAGAAAGGGCTGACCCTTTCAGCGCTGATCGCGAAAGCAGAAGGTTTGAAAGAAGATGCTTTTCAGAACCGCGGCTACATTAACCGCTTAAATCCTGACAATACACCAGCGCTGATCTCATTTGATGTGGCAAAGGTGATGTCGGGCGCTGAGCAGGATATTGTCTTGCAGCGTGAAGATAAGGTAACCATTTCCTCGATCTTTGACCTGCGTGAAGAATACAGCATCCAGGTGCAGGGCGAAGTGCGGGTTCCGGGTACGTTTCAATTTGCTGAAGGCATGAAACTGGGCGATGCCATCCAGATGGCCGGCGGCTTTAAAGAGGGAGCTTCGCCAAACCGGGTGGAGATTTCAAGACGGGTAAAGAACAGCAATGCCACGGACCTCTCGGCCCGTACTGCAACTATTTTAACAGTAAATATTACACCAGATCTTAGACTGGAAGCAGATTCAGGCTTGGTATTGGAACCATTCGATATCGTATCCATTCGCAGTGCCGAAGGTTATGTGGTGCAGAAGCAGGTGAAACTGGAGGGTGAGGTGTTGTATCCTGGTATTTATACCATTCAAAGAAAAGACGAACGCATTTCTGACCTGATTAAACGCGCCGGCGGATTGACACCATTGGCTTATACGGATGGCGCATCCCTGAAACGGCCAAGCACGAAGGCGGTGAACGCAAACGATAAGAATGCAATCAATAACCAGGAAGAGGAACAGAAAAAGCTTTTAAACTTGCGAAGACTGAAAGAATCTGGAGCGCGAGACAGTTCAGATATCAGTAAAGAGCAGTTGCTAATAGAATCAGACCTGGTTGGCATCAACTTGACAAGAATCCTTGAAAAACCTGGAACCCGGCTCGACCTGCTGATGGAAGATGGCGACATTATCCGGGTACCTAAACAGTTGCAGACAGTGAAAGTTACCGGGGAGGTACTGAATCCAAATAACATCGTTTATGCCCCTGGAAAGAGTTTTAAAGGCTATGTGAACGGAGCCGGTGGTTTTGCTGCAAATGCACTTCGCAATGGTGCATATATTCGGTATGCGAATGGTAGCGTGGAGTCGGCGCGTAAGTTTTTGATTTTTAACAACTATCCGAAGGTGAAGCCGGGTGCAGAGATTTTGGTGCCTAAGCGGGCGGAACGGGAGAGATTAACAGCACAGAGCTGGATTGGAATTGGGACGGCAGTGGCTTCTTTGGGCGCTATCATAGTAAGCCTTTTAAGATAGATGAGTTGTAATGGCTAATAATATTAATCTCGAATCACAATCTATGTCGTCTGCAGATGAGGAAGTCACATTAAAAAATTTGTTTCTAAAAATAGGGTCTTCGATAAGATATCTATATACGAAACGCTGGCTGATCATACTCGTGACAGTAGTTGGTGCCTGCTCCGGTTTTTTTTACTCCAGGCTTCAAAAAAATATATACACTGCATCTACGACCTTCGTTGTGGAAGACGGCGGTGATGCTCCTGCCCTTGGTGGACTCGGCGGACTCGCATCAATGGTTGGCCTGGACCTATCAGGGGGGGGGAGTATTTTTCAAGGCGACAATCTTCTTGAATTATATAAATCAAGGTCAATGATTCAGAAAACTCTTTTAAGCAGGGTTGATTCATCTTCCAATCAACGTCTTATTGATCTCTATATAAATATCAATAAACTTAGAGAAAACTGGAGCAGCCAACCGGAACTCTTTTCTGTTAAATTTCATGAGCGATATGAAGATAATAAACGAATATCAAGGCTTCGAGACAGCCTTTTTTCCAGTGTTATTAAAGACATTAGTAAAAACTACTTATCTGTATCAAAAGTTGATAAAAAACTAAATATTTTAAAGGTCGAAGTGAAATCTAACAATGAGCAATTTGCCAAATGTTTTTCAAATCAGATTGTAAAAAATGTTAATGATTTTTATATAGAGACAAAGTCAAAAAGATCTGTTGAGAACTTACAAATTTTACAGCATAAGACAGATTCAGTTAGAAATGTGATGAATGGTGCGATCTATTCATCTATCGCAATAGCCGATCGAACTCCAAATGTTAATCCGACGAGAGAAATTTTGAAAGTAGCGCCTATTCAGAAGTCACAGTTTAGCGCAGAAACAAATAAACTGTTGTTAGCAGAGCTTGTCAAAAACTTGGAAATGTCTAAAATTGCCGTGAGTAAAGACATGCCATTAATTCAAGTCATAGACGAACCCGTCTATCCTTTGCCACTGGAGCGACTAGGTTTGATAAAAGCCATATTGCTTTTTGGAACCACTTGTTTTATACTTGTTTGTCTCTCATTGATGATAACAAAGTTCATAAGAAATACATTAACCAGCTGATGTTTGATAGTGTTCGTTTGATCCAGCTTCCGAAAAAAATTGATGAGAGGGGAAACCTATCGTTTATCGAAGAATTGGAACATATACCATTTGAGATTGCTCGGACTTATTGGATTTACGATGTTCCGGGTGGAGAGGTAAGAGGAGGTCATGCCTATCGTGAAAATGCGGAATTTATCGTAGCGCTCTCTGGGAGTTTTGATGTTGTCGTAAACGATGGTAGTCAGACAAAGGCCTTTGCGCTAAACAGATCCTACTATGGATTATATGTTCCAGCAGGCATCTGGCGACACATGGACAATTTTTCTACAAATGCACTCGCGTTAATTGCCGCCTCTACTACTTATTCAGAGAGTGATTATATTCGGGACTTTAAAATCTTCCAGCGCAATGACTAGTATCTATAACTGCAACGTAATTGAATTGCCGAAGATTCACAATAGGGCAGGAAACCTGACGCCTATCCATGGACTGATAGACATTCCCTTCAAGATTTCCAGAATTTACTATCTCTACGATGTTCCTGGCGGCGAAACGAGGGGGGGGCATGCCCACTATAAGCTTCAGCAGCTAATTATTGCTGCGAGTGGAAGCTTTGATGTTGTTTTAGACGATGGAAGAGCAAAAAAGACAGTGACATTAAATAGGCCTAATTTTGGTCTCTTGGTCACACCTGGAATTTGGCGGGACTTGGATAATTTTTCATCAGGAGCTGTACTACTTGTGTTAGCATCGGATGTTTACGATGAAGGTGATTATATAAGGGACTATCCAAGTTTTATTGATTATCGCGAAAATGGAATATTTTAAACATAGGACGGCGGAAGTCCTGTCTACCCAAATCGGGCGGGATACCAAAATCTGGCAATTTTGTGTCATATTGGGTGGGGCAAAGATTGGCGCAAATTGCAACATATGTTCACATGTGCTGATAGAGAATGACGTTACGATTGGCAATGATGTGACGATCAAATCCGGAGTTCAGGTTTGGGATGGGTTACAAGTAGGAAATAAAGTATTTATAGGGCCAAATGTGACTTTTACAAATGACTTGTTCCCAAGATCAAAAGTTTATCCAGAAAGATTTGAACGCACTATCATTGAAGATAATGCTTCAATCGGTGCGAATGCGACGATAATTGCAGGTAATTTTATAGGAAGGAATGCCTTGATTGGTGCAGGAAGTGTCGTAACAAAGAACATCCCGGCAAATACTATTTGGTTTGGAAACCCAGCAGTACATCGGGGATATATAACAGATGAAGGTATTGTCTTGAGTTTGAGCTTGATCGACGAAAAGACGGGTGACACATATATTATTAAATGCGATAAAATAGTGAAAAATGGTTAAATTTCTCGATCTACAAAAAATTAACGCCTTGTATCAACAAGATCTGAATGAGGCATTTAACCGTGTCTTAAAGTCGGGGTGGTTTATTCATGGGCAAGAGCTTCGTAATTTTGAGAAACAATTTGCCGACTATTGTGGGGTCGATCATGCAATAGGAGTCGCCAATGGGCTTGATGCTTTAAATCTAATTATAAGAGCATATAAAGAGTTAGGTTTATTCAAAGAAGGGGATGAGATTGTTGTGCCGGCTAACACTTATATTGCTAGTGTCTTGGCCATTTCAGAAAATCGCCTGGTACCGGTTTTAGTCGAACCTGATGAACTTAGTTATAATATCAATCCCGAGCTTATAAGGGATCATATCACAGGCCGTACAGTTGCAATACTGGCTGTACATCTGTACGGGCAGTTGGCCGAGATGGAAAAAATAAATGCGATAGCAGCAGAGTTTAGCCTTAAAGTTATTGAAGACTCCGCTCAAGCGCATGGAGCAATATTTGCAAACGGAATCAAAGCAGGCGCACTGGGTGACGCCTCTGGATTCAGTTTTTATCCCGGAAAAAATTTGGGGGCGCTTGGCGATGCAGGTGCAGTAACTACTAACAATAGAGAATTAGCAGAAATTATTAGAAGCTTATCAAATTATGGCTCTCAAGCGAAATATTACAACGATTTTCAGGGGATAAACAGTAGATTAGACGAACTACAGGCCGCATTTCTTTCAGTAAAACTGAAATATTTAGATCAGGATACAGATAAAAAGCGATCTGTAGTCCACCGTTATCTCAGCGAAATATCAAATGATAAGGTCCTATTGCCAACTGTGTTACATCAAAACTCGCATGTTTGGCATTTGTTTGTGATACGAGTACAAGATAGGGCTGCGTTTGTTGAACACATGAAAATGAATAATATCGAGACTGTTATACATTATCCAATCCCCGTACATAAACAAGTCGCATATAAATATTTTAACAATCTATCGCTCCCAATCACTGAAAAAATCCATAGAGAAGTTGTAAGTCTGCCACTTAGTAGTGTACTTAGTGATCATGAAGTTAGCCAGGTGATTGCCTGCGTTAACAGTTTTTAATCATAGAGTGAAATTAGTCAGGACTTCGGTACTTTCAGCAATCATAACAGCATCTCGAATAGGGGCTAGCTTTGTTGCAAGCAAAATTGTTGCAGTCTATGCTGGTCCAGCCGGCGTTGCGATGATTGGGCAATTTTATAACTTTCTAACGGTCGCCTTGAATTTCGGAAACGGTGCAATTTCTACAGGTATTGTGAAATTTACCGCAGAATTCGGTGAGCAAAGAGCAGAATTAAGATCGTTACTAAGTACCGCACTTAGGGTTACCATAATTTCGTCTGCTATAGTAAGCTTAATTTTGTGGATTTTCTCAAAGACAATTGCAAGACTACTGTTTGAAAGTGAGATTTACCATGATGTTATTAAGTTGCTCGCATCAACTATCATTTTGTATGCACTGAATACAGCAATCTTATCAATTTTGAATGGTTTGAAGCAGATAACTTTATTTGCCGTGATAAATTGTTCGGCTAGTTTCTTATCGCTGATTCTAACCTATTTGCTTGTTCATAATTACCGCATTAAAGGTGCATTGGTCGCTCTGGTACTTTCTCAAACATTATTGTTTTTTCTGTCTCTTATCTTTATTAGAAAGCAGTTTTGGTTCAGATTGAAATATTTTTCTGATGGATTAAACAGGCAATTGTTACGCAGTTTAGGGTCTTATAGCTTAATGGCTGTTGTCGCAGCAGTGGGTATGCCCGTTGCGCAAATGATTTTGAGGGGTGTCATCATAGACCATTCTGGGTTAGCTGCGGCGGGATACTGGCAGGGTATGATGCGAATATCAGATGGTTATCTCATGGTTGTTACAATATCTTTAAGCACTTACTTTATTCCTAAATTTTCATCTCTAACGACGGACACGGAAATCCGGGCCGAACTTTTTAATGGTCTAAAGTTTATTTTACCAGCTGTCCTTGTCTCCTGTGTCGTCATATTTCTATTCCGTGAACTGATTATAAAAATACTTTTTACTAAGGAATTTCTAGAAATGAAGAGGCTTTTCTTGTATCAACTGGCAGGTGATTTTTTTAAGATTATTGCCTATTTGTTAGTTACATTAATGGTGTCAAAAAAAATGACAAAAGCTTACATTGTCACTGAAATTCTCTTCAATGTGGGCTACGTTTCTATGGGGTACATATTGATCCGAATGACAGGGTTATCTGGCGTTACGATTGCATTTGCAGTAACCTATTTCATCTGTGTTATATTTTTACTGTTATTTTTCAAACGTTTGTTATTTCCGAGATATGGAACGTAAGATTAGACATTCAATACTCATAATTACTTACAATCAGCAGCATCTGATAGGAGCCTGTTTGGATTCGATCTTTGACAATGATGTACTCCCTTACGAAGTTATCGTTGGTGATGATTGTTCGACTGACGGAACGAAACAAATTGTATTGAACTATCAACAGAGATTCCCGGAAATTTTAAAATGGGCTCCATCAGAGAAAAATCTAGGGATTTTTAAGAACTGGAATCGTTTGATGAAAATGGCTACCGGTGATATGATTTCGCTCATTGCTGGTGATGACTTTTTCAAGAAAAAAATGCTGGCAACATTGAATGAAGTCATTATACGGGAAAATCTAGACCCTCAACACGAAAAATTTATTATAGTCACTAACTCCATAGAGTTAACGCCAGCCGGCAAAGAGATTTTATATGATAATTATCAGCTCCGTGATAAAGACGTTTTTAAAGCTAGAATCCGTTATGGAATCAGTTATAGGGAAGTAGGATTCAGTAGAAAGCTTTATGAGAGCCTTAAGCCAATACCAGTGGATCTTGGCTATCATGCCGATTGGATTCATATCATCGATCAGGTTGTAAGTTCTGACAAGTTTTATTTTATTAATCAGGCGTTCAGTGTTTACCGGCTTGGGGAGGGAGTTACCTCTAAAACTAAAACGAAACAGCTTCTAGAATCAAAATTGCAAATAATCGATGAGGTTGGACGTCGTTATTCAGATAGGCTGGATAGATCTGATCGCTTGTTCTTAAGCTACTGGAAGGCGCGGCATGAATTTATACTGACGCCATCATGGAGATTATATTGGAATCTTCTGCTTTATCAATTTCGGAATATTGGAAACTTTACCCCGAACAATAACTTTTTCAGAAATTTCAGATTGCTACTATCTGGGCCAATACGCATATTCAAAAGGTCGGCGCAAAATGAGGACTAAAGAATTGAAGGTTTTACATGTTTCGTACAGCCTGGATGTTGGTGGAGCATCTGTTGCGATGCTAAGAATACATGAAGCATTACTTGCTGCCAATGTTGATTCTAAGATACTTGTTTGTGTAGGAAGTAGTGATCGAAACGCCGTAATGGTGCTTAAAACCGGCTGGGCAGCTGGCATACATAAATTTATGGTTCGTTGCTTAGGGGTCCTATGGCGGTGTTTGCAGCCAACTAAACATCGAACTACGCGCTCGGTAAATTTCATTTCCTCTGGGATGGCTAAAAAAATAAACTCCCTAGAGGTGGATGTAGTCCACTTCCATTGGATTGGAAACGAAACCATTGCTATTGAAGAAATCAGTCAAATTAATAGAAATATAGTCTGGACGATGCATGATTTATGGCCCGTTCTAGGCGCTGAGCATAATAATGTTTCTGGAAGTGAGCGATTTCTTATGGAGTATTCACGTCACAGAGACACAGGCTATAGCGGGTTAGATATCGAAAAGCAGACATGGCTGCGTAAAAAAAAATATTGGCAGAAGGTGCTTATAGCCCCGGTAGCAGTTAGCAATTGGCAACAGAAGCTTGTGAGTAGGTCATACCTTTTTAAAAGAACTAAGGTAAGGACTATATCAAACCCAATTGATCAGGATAAATGGATGCCGTACAACAAAACAAGCAGTAGAATCGAACTCGGTCTGAGCAGGAATAAGCAAATTATATTATTTGGAGCATATAATTTTTTAGTGGATCCTATCAAGGGTTTTAATCATTTCAAAAATGTGATTTCCAAAATGCCAATGGATAAATATCAAGTCGTCTTGTTTGGCTCAGATGTCCCTGTCCACATCAAAGGCCTGGATATAAAAAACCTCGGAAAAATTGATAACACAGAAAAATTGCGAAAAATATATTCTGCCGCCGACGTATATGTCATGTCATCGCTACAGGAGACGTTTGGACAGGCAGCAGTTGAGTCCATCTGTTGTGAAACACCAGTAGTTGCATTTGCTGGATCTGGATTGGACGATATTATCGATCATTTAAATACAGGGTACTTAGCTATTCCCTATGATGAAAATGACTTACTAGCTGGTATCAACTCAATTCTAGACCACAGTTGGAAGAATAAGACGATTCGTGAAGGTGTCATCGCTAAATTTAATAGTCAGACAATTGCCAATAAGTATATTGATGCATACAAAGAGATCAGTGGATAAATTAGTAAGTATAATCACGGTTGTATATAATGCTGAGTCTACAATTGAACAATCAATTCTTAGCGTAATTGGTCAGAAGAGCAGGAATTATCAATACATAATAATTGATGGCAATTCTACGGACCAGACGACAAGCATCATTCACAAATACAGGGGGTCTATCGGCTTCTTCAGTTCGGAGGGTGATCGTGGCATTTATGATGCTATGAATAAAGGATTGAATGTAATAGCTGGAGAATATGTTCTTTTTTTGGGAGCTGATGACTTTCTTTATGACTCAAGTGTGATTTCCGACTTCGAAACTTTTGTCAAAAATAGACGATACGATGCTGTTTTCGGCAATGTTTGTTACACAAGTGGTACAGGGATCTTCCCTGAATTTTCAAGCAAAATACTATTGCATAACACTATTCATCACCAGGGTGCTTTCTACAACCGAGAGCTATTTGCTCACTTCCGGTACGACATTAATCTAAAACTGCTGTCGGACTATGAGTTAAATCTTGAGCTGTATTTGAACCGCCGGAGGATGAATATTGGTATTATTGATAGAATGATTTCTTTATGTACAGAAAACGGAATGAGCAGGAGAATGAATAACTTAGTTATTTCTGAAACAGCCAAGGTCCGTAGTAAGAAAATATCAGGAGTGATGGCAGTAATTTATCAGGGATTGTTCATTATAAAATTTAACGTGTGGAATGCTATTCGACATTACAAACTATAATCAGCAGGTTCTGCTTATCTCATTCATATTTTTTACAGGAAGTTTATTTTTTCTGTTTAAGAGTTATATGTCTACACTGCTCGACCCGTTGGCAATGCATATATTCTGGTTGTCGGGAAACTTATCGTTTCTAACAGCATTTATGTTGAAATATGGTATCAGTTATTTATCGATTCTATTCTCTGGCTTCTTTATAATCTATATATCGATCCTGTTAGCCTCTATGCAGCGAGCGAACAGAACGAATATTATCGAAACGGTAATGTTACGTATTGAAAGCAGACAGTTTAAAGTCAAAGCAATATTCGTTTTGATTTCGTTGACATTTTTTTTTTCTAAGCTGCCATTTTTTCAATATGCTATTGCCAATCCATCGGTAGGAACCTGGTTTTTATACAGGTTTGTAGACCTGCAAGGTCGAGATCCATTTTTTAGAATACTTTCTACGGGGGCGGAGGTTTATTTCTATCTGTTTTCGTTCATGCTTATCTTTCTCTTAAAAACATGGCGAAAAAGAGCATTAATATTAGTGATTTTGGCATTATTGATAGGTGTTATGAGCGGCGGCAGATCATCCGTTTTGGGGGGGCTTTTGTACCTAGGAACCTTCATCTTCTATTTTAACAAATATTTCAAGCGCAAATTTATACAGCGCGTCAATCATATCGGCGTCATTCTAGTCGTTGCTTCGCTCAGTCTTGCGGCAGTTATTTCATCACTCTATGAAGCGGATGCATCGGTGACTGATGGTTTTAAGATTCTGGTCAATAGGTTTATTGCAGTCGGCGACGGATTAGAATACTACATGTTATATAATGGGCCTGAGAAAATACCTTCCGGTCCGGGCCAATATTTCCTTGCCGTTTTTGGCGTCTATGTCAAGGGATTTACCAACTTAGAATATAAAAATGTCGGGACACAATTGGTAGAGCTAGTCGTTGGTGATGTAAGCTTTGCACAAGGTTCAAATTTTGTCTTTCCCCTTCAGGCAGTAGTGCTTGGCCGATATGCCTGGATATTCTATGTCCCGCTGATGGCACTAACTGTATGTTGGCTTCGACGGAGTCGTAGTCGCAGTTTTGTATTTTTGCCCTTATCATTTTTCTTCTGTTATCACTGTTTCACGATTGCAACCGACATTGAATATGGCCTACTATGCTTCATATCGGGCATGCTCGTTTACTTTATAATTATTTTTCCGGTTTTAAAACTTAAACTTTGATGGTTTCGGTCTGTATGCCAACTTATAACGGCGCACAATATTTAGAGGCTCAGGTCTCATCTATACTTATTCAATTAGATAATACAGATGAATTAATTATATCAGATGACGGATCTATCGATGATACGCTGAATGTGCTATTGGCATTTAATGACTCTAGAATAAAGCTATTTCATGCAAATACAAAATCTCCGATATACAACCTTGAAAATGCATTGAAACAGGCTGAGGGAGATATAATCATTTTATCTGACCAAGATGACGTATGGCTCAATGGTCGAGTCGAAGAAATAAAGAAGGCACTGGCTGATTCTGATATGGTCGTAACAAATGGTTATATAGTTAACCAAAAGCTTGTGCGTGACGGCGCCACAATATTCGGTAAGCTCCAAACCAATAAACGCGTCATTAATAATCTGTTGCGAAACACTATGGTTGGCTGCTGCATGGCTTTTAAAAAAGAAGTTTTGCAAGACGTCCTTCCTTTTCCAAAAAAGCTTCCTATGCATGATCAATGGATTGGAATGATTGGTCTCTTGCGATACCGTGTTAAGCTTTTGGATCGTCCATCTATATTGTATCGCCGCCACTCTTCCAATGCCTCTGCGACTGGAGCAAAAAGCAAAAATAGTTTTTCAACCAAAATACGATTTAGAATAAACATAATGATGGCGTTGCTTGCATTTGGTCTGAGTCTGAGAAAAAAAAATATATGAAACTGATATCAGCAAGTATAGTTCTTTATAAAAACAATCGAGACGTGTTGGATGCTGCTATACAAAGCTTTCTAGAGTTTTCGGGCGAGCAATCAAAATTATATTTAATAGATAACTCCCCCACGGATGCGCTTAAAACTGTCTCGACAGATCAAAGAACGGTTTATTATCACAATCCCTCAAACCCCGGTTTTGGTGCTGCTCATAATATAGCGATCAAAATGGCGATGGAAGAAGGTGCGTCATATCACCTTGTTCTTAACCCCGATGTTTATTTCGAACCGGGTACCCTTGAGAAAATTGTTATGTTCATGGATAGCAACCCGCGAATCGGAAACCTGATGCCTAATGTCGTATATCCGGATGCCAGCCAGCAATATCTGTGTAAACTGCTTCCCACGCCTTATGATTGGATAGGAAGACGTTTTAATCCTTTCAAGCAAATGGTTGAAAGAAGAAATGACAAATTCGAGCTGCGATTTACCGGCTATAACCGCATCATGGACGTACCTTATCTTTCCGGTTGTTTCATGTTCTTGCGGTTATCAGTTATTGAGAATATTGGTGGGTTTGACGAAGGAATTTTTATGTATGGTGAGGAAGCCGATCTATGCAGACGCATCATCTCGGCCGGCTATCAAACTACATTTTTTCCGGAGGCAACGATTGTACACCATTTCGAAAAAGGCTCACATAAGTCCAAGAGATTACTTTGGATCGGCATTAAATCCGCTGTTTATTATTTCAATAAATGGGGATGGCTCTTTGATAAGGAGCGGAAGGAAATCAACAGAAAAACACTCAAAGATTTAGGTTATCGAAACGCATGAAGATCTTATTAACCGGAGCATCAGGATTTCTAGGTTCGCACATACGCAGGCAGCATTTAAACGATCAGGTAATTACGCTTGGCAGGCGCTCAAGCGATGTATTGATTGACTTATCGAGACCATTTGCTTCCGCGCTTCCGTCAGTAGAACTTGTGTTACATTGCGCTGGGAAGGCGCATTCCGTACCTAAGACGCAGGAAGAAAAGCAAGCCTTTTTTAATGTGAATACCTTTGGAACTGCCAACCTGCTTGCTGGGCTGAGCCAAAATTTGCCAAAGGCATTTGTATTTATCAGCACCGTGGCCGTTTACGGAGTAGATAAGGGATTATCGATTAAAGAATCGGCTGAATTGGCCGCCTCAGATCCGTATGGACTAAGTAAGATCGAGGCGGAAAAATTAGTTCGGCAGTGGTGTGCGGAAAAAAATGTAACCTGTACCATTCTCAGACTGCCGTTGCTGGCCGGTTCCAATCCGCCCGGTAATCTGGGTGCTATGATCAAAGGCATCAGGACCGGGTACTATTTTGATATTGCGGGAGGAACTGCACGTAAAAGCATTGTACTTGCGTCAGATGTGGCCAAAATCATCCCTGAGGCTGCGAAAGCCGGCGGTGTATTCAACCTAACAGATGGGTGCCATCCTTCTTTCGCCGAGCTTTCCGCTTATCTTGCGCTGAAATTAGGGCGCCGCAAGCCAATGAACATGCCAGGCTGGTTTGCCAAAGGCCTGGGAAAGATCGGCGATGTAATTCCGAAATTTCCCCTAAACAGTCGTAAGCTATTCAAAATTACAAAGGATCTTACTTTCGACGACAGTAAGGCAATGAGGGAACTTGGGTGGAACCCTACGCCCGTATTAAAAGGATTTGAGCCGCTATAGATAGTTTCTATATTTGCCGTCAATATGACTTGGACAACATCAATTATATTTTTAGTCATCTTTTTTATTGTAGAGCTTCTCTACTTCCGACTTGCCGACCGTTTTAACATCATCGATAAGCCCAATCATAGAAGTTCGCATACGGCTGTGACCATCCGCGGTGGTGGAATCATCTTTGTTATCGCTGCCTTAACCTGGTGCGTATGGCAAGAAAC
The DNA here is from genome assembly GCF_004138205.1 of Pedobacter sp. SYP-B3415. GTDB lineage: Bacteria > Bacteroidota > Bacteroidia > Sphingobacteriales > Sphingobacteriaceae > Pedobacter. Next base: position 10,448 of record NZ_RXNQ01000022.1, on the reverse strand, counting down.
CACCTATCTGTACTTTGCTACGGGGCTGTTCCTGATCTCGTTGATTAGCTTTCTTGATGATATTCTTACCCTCAACAACAAGATTAGGTTGACCGTCCATCTGCTCTCAGTTGCTTTGCTGTTTTTCGAATGGCAACTCTTCGACTTGCCCTGGTACTTTCTTTTGATAGGATTGATCTTCGTAATAGGCACCATCAATGCCTATAACTTCATGGACGGCATCAACGGCATTACCGGTGGCTATAGTGCTATTGTGTTATTGAGTCTTTGGTACATCAACGAACAAATTGTCAGATTCGGATCGTCACCTTTTATTATAACTATTTTGCTCTCCCTGCTTGTATTTAATTTCTTCAACTTCAGGCAAAAAGCCAAGTGTTTCGCCGGTGACGTAGGAAGCGTGTCAATTGCATTCATTATTGTGTTCCTTTTAGGGCAGGTCATTTTAAAGACTGAAAACCTTTCTTATATCCTTCTTCTCACAGTCTACGGCCTAGATGCCGTTACTACAATCGTTTTCAGATTGATCAGGAAAGAGAACATCTTTGAAGCCCACCGAAGCCATTTCTATCAATACCTCGCTAACAAGAGAAAATGGCCCCATCTTGCTGTTGCTGGCTTATACTCCTTGTTGCAATTGCTCATAAGTTGGTTGGTTATTAGCAACGTCAACTCTTTAACATACAGCCTGACCATGTTTTTTAGTACACTTTTCGGTTTTGTCTTGTTGCGTTTCCTTACCGAGGGACGTTCACAATTGTTAAACAATAAAATGAATTAGGCGTTAATAGGCTTGATTAGCTCTTTAGCATTCCGGACAAGGAATTATCCGAATTCTGGTATCATTTTTATACTTACCTTTGCTTAAATTACAACTGAAGAAAATTGTTTCAAAAAATAAACATAGTTCCCCGCTGGATCATCTTCCTGTTAGACCTGATCATCTGTACGTTCTCCCTCGTCTTTGCTTATGGCCTGCGTCATAACCTTGATCTGACTTCCGTTGAGATGCCGGAATTAGCCCGGAACCTTTTGATCATGGGTGTAATTACATCTGCAGTATTTATTAATATTAAGACGTATTCAGGAATTATCAGATATACGAGTGCTCAGGACTCGTTCCGGATTTTGTTTTCTGTGATCATATCCAACGGCACTTTTTTTGTTATTAATCTATTCTTTATTTCCCTTACGAACCGTTCTTTCATTCCGAATACAATTCTGATTACCAACGGTCTTACAAGTTTTCTTTTTCTTATCACCTACCGGGTTTTGATCAAGTACTTTTTTATGTACATCAAAAACCTGAATCTTGACAAAAAACGGGTAATTATTTACGGCGCAGGTGAAGGTGGTGTCGCTACCAAACGTACTTTTGATCATGATAATTCGGTAAATAAGGAAATCATTGCCTTCGTTGATGACGATGACCGTAAAGTAGGGAAAACCATAGACAGCATTAAAATTCTGCATGCTAAACGGCTGGCTGAATTAATTGAACATCATGAGGTTGATGAAGTGATCTTTGCATCATACACCATTCCGCTTGAACGAAAAAACGAGATCGTAGACATCTGCCTGGCTAACGATGTGAAGGTTTTGAATATTCCGCCGCCGGATGTCTGGACAAATGGCAAGCTGCAGGTTAATCAGATCCAAAATATCAATATCGAAGACCTCCTCAACCGAAAGTCGATCAATATCGATATTGAAGGCATTGGTAAAATGCTGAATAACAAACGGATTCTAATTACCGGCGCAGCCGGCTCCATAGGTAGCGAGATTGTACGTCAGCTTATGAAGTTCGAGGTTGGCCTGATCATCCTGTGCGACCAAAGTGAGACAGCGCTTCATGATCTGTATCTCGAGCTTGAAGAGACCAAGACAAACCAAAGTTTTCATGCCTTTATCGGCGATGTGCGTAACGAAAAACGCATGGAGCACCTTTTCAGCACCTATAAGCCACATTATGTTTATCACGCGGCAGCGTACAAACATGTGCCGCTGATGGAAGACAATCCGGCTGAAGCGATCCGGACAAATGTCATGGGAACAAAGATCATTGCAGACATGGCCGTTAAACACGGCGTGCAGAAATTCGTTATGATCTCTACCGATAAGGCAGTCAATCCTACCAATGTGATGGGTGCGTCTAAACGGATCGCCGAGATCTATGTTCAATCGCTGAATAATTCGCTGAGCATCCCGGATGTGATCTTCAGCAACGGACTGAGTTACATCAATGAGCTCGATGTGAAGCCAATCACTAAATTTATCACAACACGCTTTGGCAACGTTTTAGGCTCGAACGGGTCCGTTATCCCAAGATTTAAGCAGCAAATTGAAAAAGGCGGGCCTATCACGGTAACCCACCCAGAGATCACACGTTATTTTATGACCATCCCTGAAGCCTGCAGGCTGGTGCTTGAGGCAGGATGCATGGGCAAAGGCGGCGAGATCTTTATCTTTGATATGGGTAAATCGGTGAAGATCGTGGAACTGGCCCGCAAAATGATCCGCCTGGCCGGCATGATTCCTAACCAGGATATTCAGATCACCTATTCCGGACTACGACCTGGCGAGAAGCTGTACGAGGAATTGCTGAACGACAACGAAAATACGTTACCCACCCATCATGAAAAGATCATGATCGGCAAGGTAAGGGAATACATGTTCGCCGAAGTTGCAAAACAGATCTCCAGCCTGCTCGATTCTGCAAATAAAAATGACGACCGTCAGGTTGTGATGAAGATGAAAGCCCTGGTGAAAGAATACAAGAGCAACAATTCTGTTTTTGAAGAACTAGACGAATTGGTCGGCAATGACGCCAAAATAAACTAATTCGACCTATATCGATGGGGCGCTGGGAACTACCAGAGCGGAGCAAATCTTCTGCCTTCTTGTACTTCCGAATTATACCTAATAACCTGGAATGAAAAAATACCTCATTGCTGTTCTTACAGCTGTCGCATTTGGGGCCTCCGCACAGACCCCAAACGTCCAAATTCCCTATTCGCACGATTTTTATCAAAAGTTTAACAAAAAGGTTTACAATGTAAACAGCCGCATGCACAGTTCGATTCGTGCTTATTTTGTAGATGATTCACTGCTGCGGCCAACCTATGATTCGCTGATGCGGTATGGTACAGATACGTTAAACCGGCGGTCGTGGGTAAGACGAAAGCTAACCGAGGAGCACCTGGTTAACGCAAAGGGCGAGGATTATACTTTTTTTGCCGACTTTCTTCCTGATTTTCAGATTGGCTATGACCTGAGCCAGAAAAGCAGCACCTGGCTAAACACCCGCGGTTTTCAGCTTGGCGGTACCGTAGGAGAAAAATTTTCATTCTACACCAGTGGCTTCGAAAATCAGGGTCGCTTTGCAAACTACTACAGCCGGTTTGTTGAGGAAAACCAGGTGGTGCCGGGACAAAACGGTGGAAGCATAGGCAAACTGGACGGCGCCACAAAAGACTGGTCGTATGTATCGGCTCTGGTTTCCTATACGCCCAACAAACACCTGAACCTGGCGCTCGGCTATGATAAAAATTTTATCGGCGATGGTTACCGGTCCATGCTCCTTTCTGATGTCTCTTCAAATTATAGCTTCCTGCGCCTCAGGGCCAGTCTGGGCAATGTGCAGTATCAGACCATTTTTGCCTATATGCTTGATCCCATGGCTCCAAAGCTGACAGAAGACCGGCGCCTGGGCGACCGTGCCAAATGGATGGCTGCGCACTATGTTGACTGGAATGCCACTGATCGTTTTTCTATCGGCTTTTTTCAGGCCGTAACCTGGGCTGATGCAGAGCCGGAAGGGAAGCGGGGCTTCGATTTCAACTACGTCCACCCGTTTATTTTTCTCCGGCCGATTGAAAGTGCCAACAGAAATTCGCCTGATAAAATGCGTATAGGCTTCAACGCCAAATATGAGATCCTCGACAAGACCACCGTATATGGCCAGTTTATGTTTGATGAATTTGTGGTAAAAGAATTGTTTGCAGGCAATGGTTTTTGGGCAAATAAGTTTGCTACTCAAATCGGCTTTCGTGGTTCTGATCTTTTTAAGGTGCAGGGACTTAATTATCTGGCTGAGTTCAATACTGCCCGGCCATACACGTATGCACACTTTAACCGCCTGTCCAATTATTCGAATTATAATCAGCCTCTTGCACATCCTTTTGGTGCGAATTTCCGCGAAATACTGGGCATTCTGAACTACAGCTACAAACGTTTTGATTTCAGCGGCCACGGGATGTATGCACGTTATGGCCTTGATGCTGAGGGGACAAACTTTGGCAAGGATATCTTTAAGAACTATGAAACCCGGTCTGTGGAGTATGGCAGCCATATTGGCCAGGGATTAAAAACAAACCTTTATTACGCGCAGGCAAAAGTTGCCTACCTCATCAATCCGAAATATAACCTTCGGTTCGAGCTCAGTGGAATCTATCGTAGGGAAAGTACCGACCAGATTGGTACGAACAACAACATGATCATTACTTTTGGCTTGCGCAGTACGTTCAGGCAGTTGTATAGTGATTTTTAAATCGAAATTTTTCTCGCAAGCTGTCTGATTTTTTGCATTTTTGAACCAAATCTTCAACATTTCTTATGAATAATCCACTGATATACGTTTTTGGCGGTACAGGCCAGTTAGGACAATGCCTGCAATTGGTTATGCCCGGATACGAGCTTACAAATGTCAGATTTCTTGATGAAGTTGAAGGAAACATCCTTGACCACGACTGTCTGCAAAAGTTATTCGCTGCTGAAAAACCGGCATATGTGATCAACTGCGCAGCTTATACGGCGGTTGACCAGGCTGAAGAGACACAGGATCTGTGTGACAGGGTGAACAGGGTGGGGGCAGCTAATCTTGCCCGGTACAGTCAGGAAGCCGGAGCCATATTTATGCATATCTCTACAGATTTCGTGTTTGGTGGTAATGTTCCTAAGCTTTTAACTGAAGAGGATGCAGCTTTACCGGTGAATGTTTATGGCCTTACAAAACTAAGGGGGGAAGAGGAGATCGCGGCATTGACAGAACGTTATTACATTCTTCGTACCAGCTGGCTGTACTCGGAGTTCGCAAACAATTTCACCAAAACGATGCTGAAGCTTGGCGCCGATCAGGAGGTCTTAAATGTTATTGCAGACCAGGTAGGAACCCCTACCTATGCGGTTGACCTTGCCGATGTGATTTGCAGGCTTATAACAAATGAAAAACAACAGTTTGGTCTTTATCACTACAGTAATGAAGGTGTTGCGTCATGGTATGACTTTGCTGTTGCAATCTTCGAACTGGGCGGGTTAAGTACAAAGGTAAATCCGATCCCCGGAACGGCCTACCCCACTAAGGCAACAAGGCCGGCATTCTCAGTGATGGATAAAACCAAAATCAAAAATACCTTTGCGCTGGAAATTCCACATTGGCGCCACAGCCTGAGCCGGTGCATTACTGCGCTGCACCGCAACCAGGTGAGCGTTGGCTAAACGGAATTTACCGACGAAGAGCAGAGACGCTGTCAAAATCAGGTCTCTTGCTGTTGCCCCAGACGGGTAGCCACGACAGGGACTGACATGAATACGATTGAGCAGGCCAGCAACCTGATAAAGATTGTCGGATACACAACAATACCGCCCAGAAAACCAAGGCTAATCAGCATAATAGCCGACAACAGGGCAATGTTTACTGCGGAAACCTTTCTTGTTTCCTGAATTTTCAATTGGGATGCGACGTTGAGTTTCCGCGATAGAGGCATGTTTCAAATGGTTGTGTAGATTCAATATAAGAAAAATTTTCATTTACAAGCGTTTTTTATTTTTTCTCTGTTATTTTTTTCGCCCTAACTCCGTCGTAAAATACCCAATTCAGGGTATTCAAAGCCGCTTGCTTTGTCCGTACATTTGCAGCGCCGAAAGTGGACGCTGCGTGTTTAGACTGTTGTAGAATACCTCAGACGCAACTTCCTTAACAAGTGAAGTATAGAGATGCATTGCTTCAATATGTATAACCAGCTGTTACCTAAATACCCATATGTGGGTATTGTAAGGTGAAGCGAGTGGTGGTAAATTTGGATGTATTGAGAAATGAAGCGTTTTTTTTGCTTTTTCCCGGAAAAATCCGGATTGAACGTTGAGTTTGAGCCTAGAAATTCTTTGTTAGTTTATTAAAATGCAACCATCATCTCTACAAAATATAATAAATAACAATACGAGCATATTGGAAATAGTAAGAGTCGTTAGTAAGAACACTAAATTATTGATATTATGCTGATAACGCCCGCTCTCATGCAAACAAGGAACATCTTTTTGTTAAGGATGGTACTCAGTATTTCAGACGTCATCTTGCTGAATATTGTTTTTGCTTTCTCTTTTTACTTCTTCGGATTTAAACAAGGAATGGATTTGGTAGTGCTCAGGCATTATCTGGTTGTATTCAATTTGTTATGGTTGTTAAGCTCCGTGATTTTACGGATGTACAGCAACGAACAATTACAGACGCCGGAAAATGTTTACAGGAATACCTGGCGCGCCGTTGCTATCCACCTGGTGATGTTGCTGGTATACATCGGCGTATCATCTGAACGGGAAATTTCATGGAAATTGTTTCTTGTTAATTATGGCCTGCTCAGTGCCGGCTTTGTCTTTAGCAGACTACTCGGAACGGTTTTGATGATGCGCTTTACCAAAAAAGAAGGCCGCAGAAAACAGGTTGCAGTGCTGGGCAGAAACAAAACCGGGATGCGCCTGGCTGCTTATTTCAAAAAATACAACCGGAATTACGCATTTGAAGGGTTCCTTGATGAAAAATCGGGGCTATACATAAACGAACAAGGCGAGATTTTCCGTGAGGCTTCAGAACGTGGCATCAACGAAGTCTATGTTTCGCTTTCGCCGCAGGAAATGGCCTCAGCCGGAAGTCTGGTTAAAGAAGCTGAAAAACAATGTTTGCGCCTGAAGTTTGTACCGGATATTACAGGCTCGATCAACGAACCGTTCGACATTAGTTATATGGATGGTTTTCCGGTAATCAGTTTGCGCAGTGAGCCGCTCGAAGAAATGGAAAGCCGCTTCAAAAAGCGTTTGTTTGATATGTTCTTCAGTACCCTCGTGATTGTTTTTGTGTTGAGCTGGTTGTATCCGCTCATCGCGCTTGCCATCAAACTGCAAAGCCGCGGTCCGGTACTTTTCAAACAATTGCGCAGCGGTCGCGACAACAGACCTTTCTGGTGCTTCAAATTCAGAAGCATGTACGTGAACAAGGACAGCGACAGCAAGCAGGCACGGAAAGGCGATGCACGCATCACGCCAATCGGTCGCTTTCTTCGTAAGACGAGCCTTGACGAACTTCCTCAGTTTTTCAACGTACTTATGGGCGAAATGAGTGTCGTTGGTCCGAGACCACACATGCTCAAGCATACAGAAGAATACAGCAAACTGATAAATGGTTATATGGCCCGTCAGTTTTTGAAGCCCGGCATAACGGGTTGGGCACAGGTCAACGGTTTCAGAGGAGAAACCACAGACCCCTCGCTCATGGAAAGAAGGGTTGAGCATGACCTTTGGTACATGGAAAAGTGGACCGCCATGCTCGATGTTAAAATCGTGTTTATGACGATCATTAATATAATAAAAGGAGAAGAAGCCGCCGGTTAACGCCCGGTGGATTTTTCCGGTTAAGCAGCACCTAAAACAGAGACAAGAAAATAATAATTATCCATCTAATTTTGACCATCAGAAATGAAGAGACATTTTACCTCCCTGGTACTTGGTTTTATATTGGCGGCAGTAACCGGGGCGAGTGCGCAGACCTCAGTTGACAGCACCCGCACACGTGCTTATTTAGCAGCACACGTAGGTACATCGGGCGCCGGCTTAGATTTCAAAGTAGCCGTGAAACCATCATTCACCATTCGTGCAGGAGCGAGCATCCTCCCGTTTGATTACAACACATTGATGACCGTACGGGCACAGCCTGCCAAAATTGACATCCAGGCCGATTTCAACAATGCGCACCTTATTTTTGACTGGCATCCTTTCCTGAAAGAAAAAGGCCTGTCTAAAAAAGCTTTTGTAAGCGTTGGAGCCGGCTATTTCTGGAAGGCAGAAGGCAGCGGTACAGCATCATACGACGGGACATACCAGTATGGTGATATTTCTATTCCAAGTTCTGAACTGGGCGAACTGACCGGTCGTGTTGAGTGGAACAAAGTAGCGCCTTATGCAGGTATCGGTTTCCAAAACCCATTCCCTATGAGAAAAGTGAACGTTAGCTTTTCAGTAGGTGCTTTCTATATGGGTAAAGCAGACGCTACACTTACAGGAACCAAGCTGCTGGTTAACAACCAGGCCAATCAAAGACAGTTTGAAGAAAATATGTCTTTCTACAGGATTCTGCCGGTAGCACAGGTTAGCCTTAATTTCAACCTATTTTAAGCAAATTCACCACAGCCCCCGGCTGTTTAACCCGGGACAATTTTTACAGATATGAAAAAGATCTTTACGCTTTTAAGTTTGAGTTTCCTGATGGGCATTCTGAATTACGGCTGTCGTAATCCTGCTTATCAGTTGAATGTGTTGTTCGATGGCGATGTAATCAAATACAAAACCACGATCATGTTGGTTGAGGCCGATGGCGCTGCACTACCAAACAACATGAAAATTGCCGTAACAGGGCAGGATGCTGCAAATGTTTATGACTTTGCAGGTCTGAAAGCGATCACTGCTCCAAATGGCGTGATCACGCTGGGGATTGATCCTAAGGTAGAACCTACTACTACCCGTCCGTTGCAGTTTAATGTTCAGGTTACTGCAGATAACTACGAACCAAGAAATATTCCGGTTACGATTTTACCAAACCAGTTCAGCCAGATTTTACGGGCTGCCCTGTTGAAAGTAATCAGCAATACACCTGCGTCTGCAGTGAAAACAATTGAGGCTCCTCTGGGTGCTGGCGGTGCAACTACAGCTCCGGTAAGCCTTGTAACGCCTGCTACTGCTACAGTTACTGAAGTTACATCGATCACGATTCCTGCAGGAACTACTTTCCGCAATGCTGCCGGTGAATTACTGGTTGGCGGTTCCCTTACTGCACGTGCAATCAATTTCGACGCAGGCAATCCTGCTGCATTGGAAATGTTCCCTGGTGCTGACCTCAGCTCACCAAACGTAAAAGGTCCTGACGGACAAACCGGTTCAGCTTTCTTCCTGCCAGCTGGTTTTACCGACATCGATATGTTTGTTGCGGGTCAGGAAGTAAAGAACTTCTCCCAGCCAATTAACGTTGGTGTGCAGATCAATCCCGACTTTCAACCTGTAGGAAGCAATCAGGATGTTAAAGTGGGCGACCAGCTTGCTGTTTACAGTTACCAGAACAGTACAGGCCAATGGCAGTTCGAGAAAAATGCTAACGTTATTCGTGACGCATCAAATAAACTTGCTGTTAACTTTACGACAGATCACCTTACCGTTTTCTTTGTAGGAAACGTAGTATCTACCAGAACCTGTGCGCCGCAAAGCCTGAGGTTCACCGCCCCATGGTTAGGATCGGCAACGATTACTACACTTGTACAGATCTTCCGTACAGATGGTGAGACATTGATCGATGAAGAAATTGTTATAGCAAGCGACGGTCGCGTAGTTCCGATTACAGGTCTGCCGCCTTTCGCAGTGAAATACAAAATTCTGAATGCATCAACAGGTCTTTTGCTTGCATCTGGCGATATCGATAATGCTTGTTCAAACGGAAATATTGCCATCACGCTTGGCCAGCCAGGCCAGCCTGTACAACAGGTTACCTTAACGCTAATGGTTAAGTGTAATGGTAACTTCATTATTCCACCTAACTTTGACCTGTTCTACAAACCTGCAGGGGCTGCTGCATCGCAATATAAATATCTCGGAGAGGTGTCGCGTGGTCAGCTTAAAACTGTTATGTTGGCGGTTGGATCAAGCTATGACTTCCGTGCAAACTGGGGTAACCAGACAAAAACAGTCAATAACAAAACTATCACCAACCTGGATATGAGTACAACAGTTGGTGAATACGACTTCCTCGGCGATAAAAGCCCAGAGTACAATAAAGCTTTGCTGCTTGAAGCTTGCAAAGGCAGGTAAGCAAATTATATACTTAACAAAAAAGCAGCTCCTAAAGGGCTGCTTTTTTGTTGAATGAACTTTTGATCTCTGTTCATGTAAACAGTTATTAAACAGGGTGGGATTGAGGTAAATGAAAAAAAATAAGACCCTATCGAGTTAAAAGTTAAAAGTAAAAAGTTTAAAGTCAGGGCTGTCTTGTCCTGATATAAGTTGACATATTAATCAACTTAAAACAAGGATTATCATGACAAAAAGTAATCGTAAAGTGATTCGGTACAGTATTAGCTTCAAGCAGAAAGTAGTAAAAGAGATCGAGCAAGAGGGTTTAAGCATTTCAGCAGTAA
>NZ_RXNQ01000010.1 GCF_004138205.1 Pedobacter sp. SYP-B3415 | reverse complement strand
CAAGTTCAAAAGAAAAAAAGAAGCAAAAAAAGAAAACTGTTGAAATATGGAAAACTCTCCGAGTTTCCCACATTCCAACAGATCTAACAACAACAATAAAAGTGTCTACTTTTTTTAGGACATGACAACGCAAAACCCCTCAGCAGGTTAGAGCGTATTGAGGGGTTAAGGGCCAAGACTTACAACTTAATACCTACAACTTAATACTTTATGGATTCATGGCTCGTGCCTCCTCATGAAGTCATCCAGACAGAGCGGAGTGGCGGAAGGATCTGATTCGGGATCACAAGTCAGATTCTTCGCTACGCTCTGAATGACCCGTGGGGGAAACGCTCTGTCACGAAGGCAATGGATTCTTGAGATTTGAGATGTGAGATATGAGTCTTGAGACATGCAAAACCCTCGACCAGTATGGCGTATTGAGGGTTAGGCGCCAAGACTTACAACTTAATACCTGCAACTTAATACTTTATGGATTCATGGCTCGTGATTCAGCTAGCGGTCTTTCATCATTTTTCTTTTTTCCTTGGTCTTTCTGCGCAAACTTTCGCTCCTGCCTCTTCGCAGGAGTTCCCTCGCCGTTGCGATGCCGGACGAAAGGAATTACGTAAACGCACTTCGGGATGCCGGCGTGGAGTGACTTCGGTGGAGCTTGGCAAAGTGAGGGGTTCGGCGCCGTGGTCTTTCGTCTTTTCTCCTTTTTCTTTAGTCTCATTGAGGGTTCTGCGCCCAGGTCCTGGCTCATTATTCATGGCTCGTGGCTCGACGCAGTCTTTTTCTTTAGTCTCATTGAGGGCCTCTGCGCCCAGGCTTTGAACTTTTCACTTTCTACTTTCCACTTTAACCGCTTTCGTCTTGTCAAAAGCGGCGTTGGTCGAGAAAGCCCGCTTGCTGGTATAAAGGAGCGTTTTTGCGTGCAACCTTTCGCCGGTCTTGTCGTCTTAATATCAAAACAACAACAATAAAATAAGACACTTAAAAATACAAGATCATGAAAACCTCAATCAAAACCTTCGCAATCGCTCTTTCAGTTATCGTTCTTTCAGGAACCGTTTCAAGCTCCTTCGCTGCTGATCCTAAAAAAGCAAAAGCCGCCAAAGTTCGCACCGTATCGGCACCATCAGGCGTGAAAAAAGTTGTAGCCAGCGGCAATGTAGAATTGATCCTGGTTCAGGATGGCGCAGAAAGCGTACAGATGCTGAACGATTACCCAACTGCATCGGTAACCCAGCGCGGCGACGTGCTCCGCATCAGCGCAGATGGCCGCGAAACACAGAAGGTCCGCGTATCGGTCAAAGACCTGTACCGCATCGAAGCTTCGGGTGATGTAAAGGTAAGCACCGGCTCAGCGCTCGATCTGAAATACCTGCAAATCATTTTGAAAGACAATGCAGAAGCGGTGATCGGTGCCAAAGTTGAAGGTCTCTATACTCTGCTGCAAGACCAATCAAACCTTACCCTGAGCGGTTCTGCAGATGAGCACTCCCTGCAAATGGGCAAAGTATCCAGCCTGACCATGGATAATTTCACTTCCCGGCAATCAAGCGTTAATCCGCAAGGCGCTGAGCAGATTGCCTCACGATAGATCAATCATAAAATAACGCTTTAGAAACGGCCGGGAGAGATCCCGGCTTTTTTGCTTACAGCGTCACATTATATTTGTAGAAACAACTTCTAATGAAACTCAAGTTTGCTCTGACCTTAACGATGATCCTAGTGGCCTTTGTCGCTGCTGCTCAGCGAATTAGTGCGGTCCGCCTCAACTTAAATGCACAAAACCCGCAGTGGCAGGGACTGCTGGTTGCCGGCAACCGGGTGCTTTTCGAACTTGATGCAAGCGGGAAACAGCTTGATGTAAATATAGAGGATGACTATACAACTGATGGTTCCCCGCTAACAACAGCCGGTCCGGATATCTTTTTTGAGTATTATGATCGTTTTGACGGCGAGTTTGCAGGAAAACTTAAGTCAGCAGGCGGTTTTCTGATTACCTACTACGGCCGGTTTGACCCGCAACAAAAACAGGGCAGGGTCAAATCTATCGGTACCGTTCGGTTTGATTATTACGACGTATTTGACACACCTGCACTTGCCGGCAAAATGAAATCTGCAGGCCACCTGGCACTTTCTTACTTTGATCAGTTCTCGGGCGAAGAGAGCCGTGGAAAACTTCGTGCGGTAGGCAATTTGACCTTTAGCTATTACGATCGGTTTACACGTCCCGACCTGGCAGGCCGCATCCGCTCTGTCAAAGGGCACCTTAACGGAATCCGCATCATCAGGTAAGTACAGCAGTACGATCGTTATTTAAACGTGTATGCGACGTTTAATTAAAATTGTTTATCTTGGTTGCAGTGGCTATGTAGCCAGCTGACCAGATATCCCTCATGAAAATCAGACCTTTAATTGCATGCCTTTGTATGCTTGCTCCTCTCGCCGCATTTTCTCAGCCGGCAGCCACAATGAAAGTAGAATCGGGTTCCGGCACGGTGATAAGCCGTCATATTTACGGGCAGTTTGCTGAACATTTGGGGCGCTGCATTTACGACGGTTTTTGGATAGATCCGAAGCTGCCAGTGCCGCGTCAGGGAAGGATCAGGATGGACATTGTAAACGCATTGAGAAAAATCAGGATTCCGAACCTCCGCTGGCCCGGGGGCTGTTTTGCAGACGAATACCATTGGCGCGACGGAATCGGCACACCCAAAAACCGCGCGAAAATGGTCAATACAAACTGGGGCGGCGTTGTTGAAGACAACAGTTTCGGTACGCACGAATTCCTCGAGCTTTGTAAACTTCTGAACTGCGAACCTTATATATCAGGCAACGTAGGCAGCGGAACGCCTGAAGAGATGTCGAAGTGGGTGGAGTACCTCAACTTCGATGGCCAGAGTCCGATGGCTAATCTTCGTAAACAAAACGGTCATCCCGAGCCATATAAGGTCAGTTTTTGGGGTGTAGGTAACGAGAGCTGGGGCTGTGGCGGTAACATGACCGCTCAATTCTACAGCGATCAGTACAGACGTTTCGCAACCTTTGCCAAAGATTATCCCAACGCTAAACTTAAGAAAATTGCAGCCGGTGCGAGTGATTTCGACTATAACTGGACTGAAACAATGATGAAAAACGTAGGCAGGCGCATGTGGGGATTGTCCCTGCACTATTACACTGTACCAACGGGTAACTGGAATAAAAAAGGTTCAGCCACAAACTTTTCTGAAGAGGAGTATTTTAATACAATGGAGCGCTGTCTGCGTATGGAGGAGTTGGTTACAAAGCATTCAGCCATTATGGACCGCTATGATCCCGAACGGAAGGTTGCGCTGGTCGTAGACGAGTGGGGTATCTGGACTGATGTTGAACCGGGGACCAATCCGGGGTTCCTGTATCAGCAAAACAGCATGCGTGATGCCCTGATCGCGGCAAGCACCCTCAATATTTTCAACAATCACGCGGAGCGGGTAAAAATGGCAAACCTGGCGCAAACAGTCAATGTGTTACAGTCACTGATTCTTACGCGGGGCGCAAAAATGCTTCTCACGCCGACCTACCATGTATTCGATCTTTTCAAACATCACCACGATGGAAAATTGTTGCCTGTCCGTCTTTCTGCTCCCGACTATCGCCTGAACGGAAAAAGCATCCCTTCATTGAATGCCTCGGCATCGGTTGATAAAGACGGGGTGGTACATGTTACACTTGTGAATCTTGATCCTAGCCGGGAAATTATCCTTGCCAGCGATTTCGGGGCAGGTAGCCGTGCTTTCACAGCGGGAAAAATATTGTCGTCTGAAAGCGTTACCGATGTAAACACGTTTGAAAAACCCGAGACCGTGATAGTCCGCGAATTTAATGCTGTCGCTAAAAAAGGCAATGGCTACGAGGTTAAAGTTCCGGCGCACGCTGTTGTAATGCTTACTTTCAGGTAAAAGCTCAGGCTAAACAGCAACAGGCTGAGCTACAAGTTGTTTTCTGATCGCGCTGTTTAACGTTAAACAAATGCCCTCAGAAGGTTGTTCAGCAGAGCATGGATGTAAATAAACTGATCCTGCAGGTGCAGACCTGGCTTGTAGCCCGGGGGCCGGCTTTCCTGATGGGTATGGGAGTCCTTTTTGCCGGACTCTGGTTCATAAAAGTGCTTTCACGCTGGCTTCATGGAAGTATGGAACGGCGCAGCATTGATCCGTCTCTGAAGCCTTTCCTGCTTAGTTTGAGCGTCACGGTGCTTCGTGTGCTGCTGGTCATAGCGGTCATGCAGATCATTGGGATCGAGATGACGATTTTTGCCGCAATACTTGGTGCACTGGGTGTTGCCGCTGGTCTTGCGCTGTCCGGTACGCTCCAAAACTTTGCAAGCGGTGTTATTATCCTCTTTTTAAAACCATTTTCTGTTGGCGACAACATCATCGCCCAGGGGCAGGAAGGAACGGTTAAGGCAATCAAGATATTTTATACCATCGTTACGACTTTTGATAACCGGGTAGTTGTTTTTCCGAACAGCAAACTTTCCAACGAGGTGATTATCAACATTAGCAGGGAAGGCAGGCGGCGGCTTGATATAGAAATTAAATTTACGAATGCTATAGATTTTGAAGCCGTTAAAAATATCATGGAAGAAACGGCCCGGAAGTCTGCCGATATTATTGATGAAAGTCAGACCCGCATAGGTATTTCAGCCATTGAGCCTGACGGGTACAAAGTGATGCTGAATGTCTGGTTAAGCGCGCATGGATATGTTGATGGAAAATTGCGCTTTCAGCAGCAGCTGGTTGAAAATCTGCGTAACTCAGGACTTAAACTCCCCGGCATGGGCTAAAAACTTTCAAAATGAAAAATTCAAAGAATATCCCTGAAAACCCTGCAGCCTCCAATGTCAACGCTGAGGAGCAAAAGGCGCATAACTACCTGAACGAGGAATCTGATGACGCGTCGCTAGAAGACATCAATGGCCGGCGCCGGAATGAGATCGCAGGCAACGATGCAGATTACAACCCTGATCTGGCGCGCGACGGTAGTCCCTTCAGCGATGAGGAACTTGGTCCAGACTCCCCGGTCGGTAAAAGCTGATCCCGGTCTACCGTAGACGGGAGTGCCTGCATTGTTGTTTCGCGCGTGTAGGATCGATATTATAGACGCGGCGATTAACCTGCAGCGCTGGCGTTAAGCATTCTGCTGATGCCTGTATTACAGTGTGTTGTGCTTGGCATATTTAACTTTTTCAAAACTTTTTTCGCCGGCAAACCTTCTTACTCTACCGGATGTCCGGCAACTTAACCTTAAATCTATGAAAAAGTTAATTTTTGCAGCCTGCGTTTTTGGGGCAATCTCCTTCAGCAGCTGTAGTTCTGACAAAAATGGCAGTGGCAGCGACACCACATCATCAGACACAACAAGCATGGACAATACCATGACCGATACGATGACAACAGACACCATTCAGCGTGACAGTGCAGATAACCGCCGTATTGACACCGCCGCAACTACACAGCCATAGATATGAGCACATCAAAACAAACGCATAATCACGACGAGATCGAATCGTGGGTCGAAGAACATGACGGCGTGCCCGCTATCATCAAAGGCACAGGAAACGGCAAGGGCGATGGCGTACTTCGCATCCATTTTCCAGACCACAGTGATAACGATGATCAGTTCAGCAAGGTAAGCTGGGAAGATTTTTTTGAAGAGTTCGACAAGAACAAACTCGACTTCCTGTATCAGGATAAGAAAAAAGACGGCGAACCCAGCACCTTTCATAAGTTCGTAGCCCGCGGTTAAACGTTGGTTTGCAGCAAACTGGCACAGTTAATTTAGTAATCAGATTATGGCAAAATATTCAGACAAAGCTGGTGAAAAGGTTGGTGAGACCATTCACGAGATGAAAGAAGGTAAATTGAAGAGCGGAAGCGGAAAAAAAGTAACGTCAAAAAAACAAGCCGTTGCAATAGGCCTGTCAGAAGCCCGTAAAGAAGGTGCGAAAGTGCCAAAAAAGAAGAAATAGTATGAGCGACAGTATGAATAACCGAAACGGGGCGGCCCGGAGCCAGCCAGTTCCTGAAGATTCCGGAATTGACAGTATTCAGGGTACTACGCAGGCTGAAGACGGTGCCCGGCTGGACAACGAAAAAGATTTGTCAGAAGACAAAGATTATTTTGCCCACCTGGAAGACCGGGTAGACAATAACCTTTCGCGGGATCGTGACGATATTGACGAGACTGCAGCACGCGATAAAGCTAACAAAGACCGGGAGTAATTCCTGGTCTTTTTTTTTCGAAGCGTGTATTTATTAAAACTTTCCCAGGCCCTGGGGCCAGTTTCCACGATACGATCCCTGGAATGAGGAGATGAAACGCTGCTGATTATTTGTAATTTGCTGATCAGCTTTTATTTCCATGCAAAACAAAATTGCTTTTTTCCTGGTCGCTGTGTTGGTGTTGGTAGCCAGCCGAAGTTCAGCGCAGGCAGACCAGATTGTCAGGTTTGATGAACCTGCAAGACATTTTACGGCCTCGGCGCCACTGGGTAACGGCCGGCTCGGCGTCATGATTTTTGGGGGTACAGGCCGTGAGCGAATTGTGCTGAATGAAATTTCAATGTGGTCGGGAGGTATTGACCAGGCAAACCGCGAAGGTGCGCACAGGCATTTGCCCGAGATTAGAAACCTGCTCATTGCGGGCAAAAACCGCGAAGCACAGGCGCTTTTGCAGCGTGAATTTACCAGTGCGGGAAAGGGCTCGGGGAGGGGGAACGGCGCGAACGTGAAATATGGAAGTTACCAGCTTTTTGCCGAGATGCTGATCAACTGGAAAGATTCTGCTGTTGCGGTTTCAGACTATGAGAGAAAACTCGATCTGAATACGGCAATGTCAACAACGAGCTGGACGCGCGCCGGCGTCAGATACACACAGGAAGCAATTGTCAGCGCTGCGGACGAGGTTGTAGCCATCAGGATACGCGCCAGTCGGCCGAAGGCTATTACACTAAGTATCCAACTGCAGCGACACGAACATGCGGTGCAGGGTAGCGATAGAAACGGTTTGTCGCTTGCCGGGCAGCTTCCTGGCGGCGATGGCAGCAAAGGGATCCGGTTTTTTGGTGCCGCGAAGATCATGCAAACCGATGGCAGGCTCCGGCTCGAAGACAAAACCCAGTATGTAGACGGAGCAACAACTGTTCTCATCGTTTTTGCCGGCGCAACTGACTTGAACTGGCCAAATGTTGAAAGCCGCGGACCAGACCCCAGGATTGCCGTCCAAAAAACGCTGTCGAGCGCTTCAGCAAAAGCATGGCTGCAACTGGTAACTGCACAGCGCACAGCGCATCAGCAATATTACAACCGTTGCAGTTTCAGACTGACTTTACCGGAGAAAGAAAACACAGATTTGTTGTCTGCCGGCGAAAGGCTTAAACGCTTTGCAGCCGGTAAGCAGGACGTAATGCTGCCGGTGCTGTATTTTAACTTTGGCCGCTACCTGCTTATCTCGAGTTCCCGGCCCGGGGAGCTCCCTGCCAATCTGCAGGGAGTCTGGGCAGATTCATATCAAACGCCCTGGAATGGGGATTATCACCTGAATATTAACCTGCAGATGAATTATTGGCCGGCCGAGGTAACGAACCTTGGCACGCTGCACGAACCGCTTCTCAGTTTCACGGAACAGTTGGTGAAGCCTGGCAGAAAAACAGCCGCTGCGTATTATAATAGCAGCGGATGGGTCGCGCATATGATGAGCAACCCCTGGAAATTCACTGCGCCCGGAGAAGAGGCTACATGGGGATCAACGCTTTCGGGCGGAGCATGGCTCTGTCAGCATTTGTGGCAGCATTATCTGTACAATCCCAGCCGGGATATATTGTCGAGGATTTATCCTGTACTTAAGGGTGCAGCCTTGTTTTATACCGATATCCTGATCCGCGACCCGGAAACTGGCTGGCTGGTAACTACGCCATCTAATTCGCCCGAAAACGCCTACCGAACAGCAGACGGTTTTACGGGACAGACTACGATGGGCCCCGCAATGGATATGCAGATTGGCCGCGAACTTTTAGGAAACACCATAGCGGCCGCCCGGCTGCTGGAAACCGATGGGGCCTTTGCCGATACCCTGGAGAAGGTACTTAAAGAACTGGCACCCAACCAAATCAGTAAAAAGACGGGTGGAATACAGGAGTGGCTCCGGGATTATGACGAAAACGACCCGCTCCATCGGCACATATCACATCTCTACGGCTTACATCCTTTTGACGAGATTACACCTTCAGCCACACCTGAACTCGCAGCTGCTGCGCGCAAGACCCTGCTAAGACGCGGAGACGAAGGGACCGGCTGGTCTAGGGCGTGGAAGATGAATTTTTGGGCGAGGCTGGGCGACGGAGACCATGCACTGAAAGTTTTCCGAACTTTGTTATGGCCAGCGGTTGCGGGCGATAAAATATCGATGCGAGAGGGAGGAGGCACCTACGCTAACCTGTTCTGCGCACACCCGCCTTTTCAGATCGACGGAAATTTCGGCGGCACTGCCGGCATTGCCGAACTTTTGCTGCAAAGCCATGGAAAAAACAATATCATTCGTTTATTGCCCGCCCTTCCATCTGCGCGCGAGTGGACACAAGGAACCGTTAGCGGCTTACGCGCGAGAAACGGTTTCGAAGTCAGCTTCGACTGGAACTCGGGGAAGATCGGCATGGCGACGATTACTTCGCTTGCCGGCAACCCCTGTTATATAGAGCTGCCCGCGGGCAAGCATATCTGCGACGATAATGGTAAACTCGTCCGGCTGCGCCCGCATGGCGATGGCAGTTTTGTCTTTAATACCCGCGCCAGGGCGATTTATCATATGCGCTAGCGATAGCCAGCCTGAAATTTTCTTGCAAGCCGCCAGCGGGCAGGGATTTTCTAACTTAGCGGGTAGAAAACAGTCTTAAGCAGGCAATACATTTCATGAATCAACCAACGGCTTCCATCACCACGCGCCTCATGTTAAGGCAGCCCAATTTGCAGGATTTTGATGCTTTCTTTGCCATATTCAGCGATCCGCAAACAAACATCCACAATCCGCGCGGACCTGTTCAAGATCCTGAAACCGCCGCCATGCGGTTACGCAGTCTTTTAGAACATTGGGAAGAACACGGCTTTGGTGTATGGACGGTTTGCCTCAGAGACGACGATGAAAGAATTGTGGGCTTCGGAGGGATCAGCTATAAATCAATTGGTCAGGAACAAAAACTTAATCTAAGCTACCGGTTTGCAAGACAGGTCTGGGGAAAGGGTTATGCAACAGAGCTGGCTACCTACGCGCTTCGGCATGCCAGATACGTGTTGAAGATCAGGCAGGTTTGGGCAGTGGTACAAGCAGGCAATACAGCCTCCATACGTGTATTGGAAAAAGCAGGACTTATCCTCGCCGGAAGGTTAGAGGAGACGCCCGGTCAGGCGACCAGCCTGGTATACAGGAATATGATATATTAGTTTGCGGACTGCGGGCAGTTTTGCCTGACCCTTATGTCACACACAGGATTATAAAGGATTTAAGAACGTGAATGAAATGGCGGATATGGAAATGCTACCGCCGGGTTTTTGTTATGTGTGTAGCTTACAAAGCAGCTTAAAATGAATAGGTGTCGCAGCTGCATGATCAAATAGCGTTGCCTAGCTGTCCTGGCCTTCGATCTGCTCGTCTATAAGTTTGCCGAAACGTTCAACCTCTTCCTCACGATTATCTTGCAGAGCTGACCAGGCCCGGCCGGTACCAGGATCTACTGATCGCACAATAAGTAAGGGTTGGCGTTTGTAAGGAAAGTGAACCTTGTAAATTAATTCATTGTTAATCAAGTAGCTATCAATAACGTGGACCTGGCCTTCGTAAACTACCGAAAACTTTTCCTGTTTTGCCATCAATCAATTTTTGTTTAACTTTTTGCAAAGATAGAATAAACAGATACAAAAACTGGATTTAAATAAAAATTTATAACATTCTTTATTCTGTTTGAGAATATATTAAAACGCGATTAAAACCATCAGGGAACACTTCCGAGATGGTTCTTTTATGGCGCCGCTTCGTCATTCGCCGGCATTTTTGCGGATCATTTAGGCGGCAAAAAAAGAGTCAACTTTTTCACCGGAATAAATCTGCTGTTCACCGGCGGGAACCCGTTGATCCGGCCGTCTGTGTTTGCCAACGCTTGTTTACAGACTAGTTTTGATAAAAAATACGAACATGGACACTCCGATAAAACACAACCAAAATGCAAGCAAAGCCGTTGGCGGCATCATTCTGATCGCAGTAGGCTTGGTTTTTTTAATGCGCGGCATGGACTTTATGCCAGCATGGATTTTCAGCTGGCCGAGCATTGTTCTGCTTGTTGGTCTATTTGCAGGATATAAGTCCGGGTTTCGTTATGGCGGCTGGCTGGTTCCTGTTGGCCTGGGGTTGATATTCAGTATCAATCATGCGCTGGGGCACGGATATGATTTTTCAAAGTACCTGTTTGCCGTGGTGCTCATCTTCCTTGGGCTGTATAGCATTTTCAAGCCATCAAACTACAGACCATATGGAAAAAAGAACAGGCCGTCTCGGGAGTATACGCAACCTATGGCTGAACATGTCTATAAAACAGACGCTAAAACATTTGATATCAATTATATTTTTACCAGCCGCCGTCAGCAGGTTTACAACAAACATTTTCAGGGCGGAAATGTAACTGCTGCCTTTGGCGGGGGCGAACTTGATCTCAGCCATGCCGGTTTTGAAAAAACAGCTGTATTAGATATGCTGACCTTTTTTGGCGGCGTCAAATTGATTGTCCCGGCGCACTGGGAAATACAATCTGAGATTACATCTGTATTCGGCGGGGTATCTGATAACAGGGGAAGCTCTCCGAAATCTGATCCTGAAGCCCGCATACTTGTGTTGAGGGGTGTGGCTTTCTGCGGTGGCATCGAGATTATCAGCCGAACAGTTTGAAAATAACAGGTGGCAACGCCTTCCATATAAATAAAAAGCTTCCCGTATCAGGAAGCTTTTTTGTTGACACGACAGCAACTGCTGCTGACACTGTTATCACATTTTCCGGGTTTTTCCAGATCCGGAAATCCGGCTGTCAACTGTAGGATTTCCGTAGTAGTAGACATCTCCGCTGCCGCTGATACGGGCTTTAAGCAAATCGCTGATCCGGCAGTGCAGGCTTCCGCTTCCGGATATCTGAACTTCAGCTTTTTCACTGTCGAGGTTTTCCAGATAGGCTGCCCCTGAACCAGAAAGATCCACGACAAGCGATTTAGTCTTCATATCGCCATTGAGCCGAATCTCGCCAGAGCCGCTTATTTCTGCTTTAAATTGCTCCTTCGCGGGAAAGCTGCCCTCTATCTCCATGGTACCGCTTCCGCTTAGGGCTGCGCGCTCCATCTCAGGCATCGTGACATAAACTGATACGTCACTGCGCTGCAAACTGACGCCTTCAAACCCAAGCACGAGCTGCCTGCCGGCTACGCGGCTCTGGAAGTGCTTAAGCAAATTTGCAGATCCCCTGACCTCTACTTTCAGCTCCTCGCCGTAAGTTACATAAACCGGCGAAGCGCCATTGCTTTCTATGCCGGTAAAGGACTGAACGCTGCGTATTTCAGTTTTCTGATTTCCATCTGGTGTAAGCATAAATTTCTGGCAGCCTGTTAACATTGGTACGATGGCAGCGATGGCCGGGATGAGAAAATGTAAAGTTTTGTGTTTCATATATGTGTTTTTATTGTTTACAGTTAAAATTGTACCTGGAGGCCTGCAGTATAGCCGACGTACAAGGCCTGAAAATTCCGGGCATTGTTGCCATTCCAGGTATGCAGGTGATGGCGGAACAGTTCTTTGCCCTCTGTGGTGTTTGTTGTGAGGTAGTTGAACGTTGGGCCGCCGAAGATAGCAACCGGACCTGTCTGGAACGCGGGCAGCACTTTGACGGCGCTTCGGAGATAGTTTCCGCTTCGGAAATTTTCAAGGCTTTGAGCGGTAGCTTCGAGATCCAGACGGAACTCCCTGCTGCTTAACAGGTGTGCGCCGAAACCACCTTCGAAAGCATAAGTTTCTTCAGCGTTTTTGAGGTTGTACCCCACACCAAGAATTCCGTACAGGACACGGCCGCCTGATTTGAAATTGAGCATGATCGTTTCAGTCTCATCTATCGAGGCACCAACCGACTTTTGGCCATCCTTTATCAGGTTAATCAGGCCAAGCGGATAATCGCTGTGTGTTGCAATGTTTATAAAACCCGAAAGCTGCACACCGTTTACCCTGTGCGCTACGTTGAGGAAGGCTGCCATCTGAAAGCCGTCTACGTTCCCGGCAATATTTGCGAAACTGGCCAGCTGTACACCCCGCATATCTTTAGCAAGGTTTGCAAAGCCTGCAACCTGCATGCCGCGGCTTGCAAGGGCTTTGTTGAATAAGCCGGCGAATTGCATGCCTTCCAGATTTTTTGAGAGGTTAGCCAAACCGGCAAAAGAAATTCCTTTTGCCGCCCCCGATGTGTTGACGAGGCCTGCAAATTGCAAACCGGAGGTCCGGCCCCCGCTATGGTTGGAAAGACTCGCAAAGCGGATCCCAGCAGACTCATGCCGCGATACATTACTCAGGCCGGCGAAAGCCAGACCACGTTCTGCAGCAGAAACACCAACAAGAACATGAACAGACAGGATATTTGTGTCGCGCACGGAACTTTGCCCGCCGGTGCTGAGCGGATATACAAGCCCTATATTTATTTTTCCGTTCGTCTGGCCAACAGCCTTCAGCGAACAAACCAGTATGGCGGGCAGTATCAGATATAACAGAGCTTTAGGGCAGGCCTTCGTGCAATTCATTTCGTGTCTTTTAGTATGATACACGAGTCCAGCCTTTCACCCCTACGTCAGCGTGGATTTTTTTTTGCGCTCGCCTGCGGTTTGTCTCAGTCATTGACTGGTGGGCCGCCGGGTTTGCTAATTCACCAATAGACTCCAGTCATGATTTGCTCATAAGAAGGTCGTATCAACCTCCGGCGGGCGGCCTACGCGGATAATGGGTTTGCCCGCTATTCTTGCCGGGACCGGAAGACTGGTAAAAGAAAAACCCGCATATGGATATGCAGGTTTTTATAAGTTTGACGCTACGCATCCAGGGATCAGTCTGCATACAGCGTATACTGTTTACGCATTTTTTTATAGGTAGTTAACCCGGGTTCCCATGTTTTCCTGATCTCTTCCTCACTCATACCCTGGGCAAGTTGTTTTACAAAAACATCATTGCCGATCAACCGCTCAATGCGGCCCATAGCTTTACTTTGCGATGAATCAAAAAATTTACTTTTATCAGGATAGGCATTATATAACTCGATCATCCATTTAAGGTTAATTTTTTTGGCAGCATGAAATTTTTTAAGATCGGTATTTCTCAGGTCCAGGCCGTAACAAGTTGCATCCTGATGCAGCGGACTTTCAGACATGCCTTTAATACTTACGGGCTTGAAGTTGAAGTCGTATTTGCCCTTAAGTGCCGGTGCGCCGAGTACGGTAAACGGCATATAGGTGCCGCGTCCCTGGCTGATGATTGTTCCTTCAAACAAACATAAAGTAGGGTAGAGTATGACCGAAGCCTGGGTATTCAGGTTCGGCGACGGTTTTACAGGCATTTCATAGTACATGCTGTGGTCGTAGTTTTTCACCTTGATCACATTTATCTTGCATTTTAGTTTGTTTGGTAGCCAGCCCTCGCCGTTTATCATTTGTGCAAATTCGCCTATGGTCATACCATGAGTAGCAGGAATCGGAAATTTCCCGATACCGGATTTAAAACGCATATCCAGGATTGGTCCGTCTACATACGCATTTGGGTTCGGCCGGTCGAGAATGATTAATTCCTTGTTATTTTCGGCGCAGGCTTCCATAACATCGGCAAGCGTATTGATATTGGTATAGAACCGGCAGCCAACGTCGGCGATATCAAACACCATGATATCGAGGCCGGCCATGTCTGCCTTTGAAGGCTTGCGTTTTGCTCCATACAGCGAAATGATTGGTATTCCGGTTTCTTTGTCGATCTCATCCTTTACCACCGCCCCGTTGCTCGCGTTTGCACGGAAGCCATGCTCAGGTCCGAAAATCGCCTTTATATCAATACCATGACTTCGAAGGCTGTCTACACTTAGTTTTTTGCCAATTACTGAAGTCTGATTAACGAGCATCCCGACCCGTTTGCCCTTAAGCAGTGGGAGGTAAGCGGGAACCTGATCGGCTCCGGTAATTATCTTCGACGCGGGAGCGGGCGTTTCTGCTGTTATCTGCCCTTGAGCATGGGTCCGAGGCTGCGTGTCAGCGCAGGCAAAGCGCGACAACAAAAAAGCGCCGATGACAATGGAGGAGCGTACGAACATGGTCATAATAATAAGTTTAAATGATGCAATAGATATTGATCCAATTTTTGCGTTAAATTAATAAAACGAATCAGCTTTGGAAATCAAAAACTCAAAATCACTCATATAGCCGCAAAAACCCGCAAGGAAGCGCATGGCTCCTGATGGACAGATGAAAGGACTCAGGATAGTTAATACCTCGTATAACCTTATCTATCGGGTGTTCGGGATCAGGTCAGATTTTCGAAAAGAACGGTTCGCGGTTTGCGTTCAGGCCTGTAGCCAATCAGTGCAAGGTTTATTTCATCCTGTTTGCTCGGGTTAATCAGATGTGAGCGGTAGCCGGAGCCATCCGGCAGGCAGAAACCAATGATCGTCCGTTCGCTGGGGAGGTTGATATCCGGCAAAGCCGCTAAAATCTCGTATAGGTGGCTATGCAGATAACCGATGTCTTCCGGCCGATGAACGATGATAATGATCTCCTCACGTCCGTTCTCAAAATCGGGGGTAATGCGCCAGGATTTGTCGCTAAAAAAAGTTTTCAGGTTAAGCAAAAGCTGCTGTTTATACGGATGCGTCATGAAGGTTTGTTGGCTTTGCGAAGATATTATACGTTTCACATTTCTGAAACCCGGGAATGAAAAAAAGTCGAACAAAAAAAAATCCTCGTTATTGATAAATAACGAGGACAATCATCCCTATTGTTACTGTGGCCTCATCCAGGCCGTCAGTACAGAACTATTTGCAAAGAAACAGCCAAAGGATAGGTGAAAACTTTTTGTTTTGTAAACGTTTGATTAACAGGTGATTGTTTATTTCGTGAAAAAATACTCTCCTGAACGTATCGTTCAATAAGCGGAATGATTTTCCACAAGTGTGTAGAAGTTGGGAAAAAACTTCCCGAATCTTAAGCGGTAACAGTGAAAAAGGCCCGCGTATACGATTGCTTACATTTTCTCATTGCGCTGTTGCCACTCGTCCCTGCGTATGCGGTAGATAAAGTTTAATCTGCTCGGTTCGCCGTAGTAAGCCACTTCCATTTCAGCGATTTTTTTCGCACCGATACGGCTGATTGCGATTTGCGAGCGCAGGTTTTCGGCCCCAACATGAAAGTGAACTTCAGCAACATACCCAAATGCGTGGCTGAGCAGCAGAGCTTTGGCGGCTGAGTTATGTCCCTTGCCCCAGAATTTCCGCGCCAGGAACGTGTAGCCGATACAGATCTTAGCCTGCTCAGTATCCAGATCGTACATTCTGGTGCTGCCTGCTATTTCGTTTGTTTGCCTGTCCAGGATCAGATAGGCGCCGCCAGATTCCATTGCTCCGTTGAAAAAATTGCGAAAAATCTCTTTCTGATACCTGTTCTTGTTTGGATGCTGCTCCCAGATTAACGGGTCTGAAGCTACGCGGTATAAAGCTTCAAAATCTTCTTCCTGAAGCGGCTTCAACGCGACCAATTCATTTTGAAGTGGTAGCTGCAGGTTAAGTGCAGGCTGGAATGCTGACATGTTCTGAATGCGAATGTGATCGCCGGGCAAAGTTACGACACCTGATCTGTCTTTACAGGCTCGCCTCCATTTATTGGTAAATGATCTGAGGCAATCGGCGCAGTTATTATTGACAGCGTTCAGGCTATTACTTCAATGATTGCCGACAGGTCTGCCCTGTCAAAGCCCTTAGCAATCGCCCCGAGCATCAGCTTGTGCATGGGCGCCACCAGGGCCGGATTGACAGCCAATGCTTCTGTTGTGTCGAGTAAGTTGCGATAGCCAACTGCCTGCATCTGAAGATTTGATACCACGTCTTTCTCGTATGTGCGTGTATCGATCTGCTCTGCCAGCTGTTCCAATGCCGGCAACATGCCGCTGACACATGATGTGGCCAACGGAACGAATGACCGGGCGGGGAGCTCGGCTTGTTTTAATAGCGCTGCGGCGTGGATAAATCCACCCATCAGGCCATACATGCAGCTCAGCAGCGCTAAATCATTCAAAGCGGCCAGGCCGGGATCATTGCCAAGGAACCTGCTTGTGGCAAAGAGATTTAAAAATGGCGCTGCAATATTAAATCCTTCTTCATTACCGCTGTAAATGATCAGGGCATCAGCGCTGCCGATCATTGGCGGTATGGCCATAATTCCGCCATCAATATACCTGCAACGTGCTGATTCAGCCCAGGCAGCAAGATCATTTGCCTGCCCGGGTGTTCCGTTTGTCAGGTTGATCAGGATCTTACCTTCAAGCTGCAATTTATCCGGTTCCAGTAGGTGCCGCACGATCCCGTTATCAAGCAGACAAAGAACGATCAGATCTGCACTAACTATTGCTTCCGTGCTGGTTTTGCAGGCAACGGCGCCTTGCAGAGATAAGTTGCGCGTTTTTTCCTCAGAACGGTTCCATACTAGAGGTGTTATTCCCTTGTTAAGAAGTGTTTGAGCGAGCGCCGTACCCATCGCGCCGAGTCCTAATATGGCTATTCTGATATTTCGTGTTCCCTGTTTCATTGTTTTTCGGTTAAAGACGCAATTTGTGGAATCCTGAAAAGACGTACAATTAGGGAAAACCGATTCAATAGGGAAAAAATTATCTCTATCTCTATAATTGACATTTGGTTGCCGGGGAGGTATTTTAGCACAAGAAAGGATTTGGATATGTATGAACGAAAAACTCCCGAGCACCTGGAATGCGGAATCAAGGTGACCGCCCGGGTAATCGGCAGTAAATGGAAACCCTGTATCATCGATGCGATCAGCAGGGGGGTGCACAGACCGGGTGCACTGCAGCGGGAGATAGGACTTGCAAGCCGCCGTGTAATACAACTGCAGCTAAAGGAGCTGGAGGAGCATGGAATCGTGCAAAAGAGGGTATATCCTGTTCTTCCACAAAAAGTAGAGTACCGGCTCAGCGAACTCGGGGTGTCCATACTTCAGGTATTGGAGGCGATGAATGAGTGGGGTGAAGCCAACCGGCACCTGTATCTCGCCGGAGTTACAGAGTTGGTATAGGCGGGCCGCAGCCGTTTGCAAAGTTTCGGTTGCATTGGTTTTCCTTGTCAGATATTAACCTATCTTAGGGAAACCAAAATCGTTTTACCCCACATGAATAAAATAAACAGGCTGCTCGTGACAGCCATGCTGCTCCTGACAGCCCTGCCCGGATTTACACAAACCAAATGGGCGCTCGCCAAAAACCGGATAGTCAGTCCATGGGCAGAAAAAGTGGACCCGAAAGCCCCATTGCCCGAATATCCGCGGCCGCAAATGACACGAACCAACAACTGGAAAAATCTGAATGGTATCTGGTCATACGCCATCACGCCGAAAGGCCAGGCCGAACCGGCCCGCTACGAAGGAGAGATATTGGTGCCCTTTGCCGTCGAATCTGCGCTTTCGGGCGTTGGCCGGACGGTTGGTAAGGACAGTGTTCTGTGGTATAAAAACACGATCAGCATACCAGCATCTATGCGGGGAAAAGACGTGTTGTTACACTTTGGTGCCGTCGACTGGCGTGCTGAAGTATTCGTGAACGGACAACCGGCCGGCACGCATGAAGGCGGCTTTGATCCGTTCAGCTTTAATATCACAGCGCTGCTGAAAAAAGGTGCATCACAGGAGATAAAAGTTAAAGTCTGGGATCCTACCGACGATGGTCCGCAGCCGCGCGGCAAACAGGTCAAAAAGCCTGAAGGCATCTGGTACACGCCGGTTACCGGCATCTGGCAAACCGTCTGGCTGGAAGCTGTACCGAAAAGTTATATTGCCGCTACCCGCCAGACACCAGATATAGATGCGAAGCAACTGCAGATCAGTGCCAGCGTTGCGCAGGCCAGCCCCGGCGATCTGCTAAAGGTGGTTGTCTATGACGGCAAGACCAAGGTGAGCGAGCAGCAATTTCCGGCCTCTGAAACCGCCTCGATTACTTTAAAGGATCAAAAACTCTGGTCGCCTCAAAATCCATTTCTGTACGACTTGCAGATCAGCCTGGTCAGAAACAACAAAGTGATAGATCAGGTAACGAGTTATTTTGCCATGCGTAAGATTTCGATGGTAAAAGACAGTAAGGGTATTCAGCGTATGTATCTGAACAATAAATTTTTGTTTCAATATGGTCCGCTTGATCAGGGTTGGTGGCCGGACGGCTTATACACGCCGCCCACAGAAGCGGCTATGATTTATGATATCGACAAGTTGCATGAAATGGGCTGCAACATGATTCGTAAACACATTAAAGTGGAGCCAGCCCGTTATTACACGTACTGTGATCGCAAGGGCATGTTGTTATGGCAGGATATGCCCAGCGGAGATCTCGGTAACGGCTGGGAGCAACGCCCGGGTATTCTTGACAAGGGTACAGATAAAAAACGAAGTCCCGAATCTGAGGGATATTACCGCCAGGAATGGGAGCGTATCATGAACGTTTTACATAATTACCCGAGTATTGTTGTCTGGACACCATTCAATGAAGCCTGGGGCCAGTTCAAAACGCGCGAGATCACCGAATGGACGATGAAAAAAGATCCCTCGCGCCTTGTCAACAGCGCCAGCGGCGGGAATTTCGAACCGACCGGGCACATGACCGACCTGCACAATTATCCGCACCCTGCCATGCCGCGGCCCGACCTCTTCGGAAACTCGACTATTCTTGTACTCGGCGAGTTTGGCGGACTAGGCTGGCCAATTGAGGGGCACTTATGGGACGCGGGAAAACGCAATTGGGGTTATCAGAATTTTAAGAACGGAGATGATCTGTTTGCCCGTTATGAGAAATTTTCGGCCAGATTACTGGAACTTATTCCATTGGGCCTGTCGGCTGCCGTATATACACAGACCACCGATGTTGAAGGGGAAGTTAACGGCTATATGACCTACGATCGTAAAATTATGAAATTCCCTGTCGACAAGCTGCGCGGACTGCACCTGCGGTTTTATGACGCATCGCTTGTAGAATAGAGTTGACATTTAACGACAGAGCTTCTGCCGAAGGAAGAGGGGGCGGCCGCCGGTTTAACCCTCTTCCCGATAGCAGTTCCGCAAGTAAATCAGCTGAAAGCGGCGGCTGCTTAACCTAGTTCTGCCATCAAAAGGCCCTTTATGCTCAGATTGACTATTTTGATGCCAGTATCATTGTAACTTAGAGGGATCAACTTTAAAAGCCGGTTTTGACGAAAGATTTTTATGATGCAGTTGTGGTGGGTTCCGGACCGAACGGGCTTGCGGCGGCAATCCGCCTGCAGCAGCACGGCTTATCGGTTCTGCTGGTAGAGGGACGTGACACGCCGGGGGGAGGAATGCGGACAGCCGCGTTGACACATCCCGGTTACATGCACGACATATGTTCAGCAGTACACCCGATGGCACTTGCATCACCGTTTTTTTCAGGTTTGCCGCTGGCAGATTACGGGCTGCGGTTCGTGCAGCCGGAAGTTCAGGCGGCGCATCCGCTTGACGACGGCACGGCAGGACTTTTATTCACCAGTATAGAATCAACAGCAGAAAATCTGGGGACGGACAGTAAAGGTTATACAAACCTTGTCAGCTCTGTTGTCCGCGACTGGTCAGATCTTAAAAACGATCTCCTTGGCCCGCTGCGCTTCCCGTCACGCCCTTTGTCCCTGGCGCGTTTTGGAATAAAAGGTTTGCCGGGAGCTGCTTACACAGCACGAAGATTTCGGGGTACGGCGGCCAAAGCACTCTGGGCCGGCATGGCTGCACACGCCATGCAACCGTTCACTAACCTTGGCACCTCTGCCATTGCGCTCGTGCTTCTGGCGGCGGGTCATGCGCAGGGCTGGCCAATTCCTTTGGGTGGCTCGCAAGCTATAGCCAGTGCCCTGACGGCGTATTTCGTAGCGCTCGGGGGCGAGCTTAGCTGCGGTACTTTTGTCAAGGCGATTGATGAGCTTCCTTCTTCCCGGGCGGTGTTGCTAGATGTAAGTCCGAAACAACTGCTCAGCATTGCAGGCGCGGCCTTGTCGCCCGCATACAGGCATCAACTGGGCAGGTACCGTTATGGGATGGGCGTTTTTAAGATTGACTGGGCACTAGACCAGCCGATTCCTTTTTCAAGTGCAGAAAGCCGCAGGGCGGGAACGGTGCATCTTGGCGGTACGCTGGCTGAGATTGCTTTGGCTGAAAAGGAAACAGCTGCGGGCCGCATGCCAGCCCGCCCCTTTGTGCTGCTTGCCCAGCCAAGCATTTTTGATCCATCGCGTGCGCCGGCAGGAAAACATACCGCCTGGGCTTATTGTCACGTACCTCAGGGTTCTGCCGCAGACCAGACCACTGCCATAGAGAATCAGGTGGAAAGATTTGCTCCGGGCTTTAAGAAGATAATCAACGGGCGGCATACACTGAACGCTTTGCAGATGCAGGCTTATAATCCGAATTACGTGGGCGGTGACATTAATTGCGGTGTGCAGGACATCTTCCAGTTGTTTACACGGCCGGTTCCCAGGCTGAATCCGTACCGTACATCTGCCAAAGGTCTCTATATTTGTTCCTCAGCCACTCCGCCCGGCGGAGGCGTTCATGGAATGTGTGGTTACCATGCTGCGCAAACCGCTTTAAAAGACTTGTTTTAATCAGTATAAACCAGCACATGCAGACAAAAGAAAAAAAACTATTTAGTGTACACGAGGATTGGGTTGTTGTTATTCTCGGTGCCATCATCATCGCATTATCCGTTGGGGGTTTGATCCTCGCGGTTCCGTCATTCTCCTGGAGTAATGGCAGTGACCTGACCAATAAAGTATTATCGGCCTCCAACCTGGCTACAATCGGTATACAGTTTTTATTTGTTTTACCGCTGGCGCTTGCCGGTAGTTTGCTTTGCGGCAAAGGCATCGGAGGAACGCTCCGCACTTTCCCGCTCGTTTACCTGCTAACTGTTGCGGCCCTTATACTGAGCGGCAACAGCGGTGTGAAAGCATTAAACCTCGAAGCCGTTATTTTCAGCCTGGTTATCGGTTTGCTGATCGGGAATCTGTTTCGGCTCCCGGCCTGGTTCAAAGCGGCTCTTTCTACTGAGTTGTATGTAAAAATCGGACTGGTTTTATTAGGAACCGGCGTTATTTTTTCAGACATATTAAAAGCTGGGTCGCTCGGGCTCCTGCAGGCGCTCGTGGTTGTCCTGTCTGTCTGGTACTTTGCCTTCTGGGTCTGTAAAAAGCTGAAGGTTGACCAGGAAATGAGCATGATGATTTCCAGCGCGGTATCAATTTGTGGCGTGTCTGCGGCTATAGCTACCTCGGGCGCAATAAAAGGCGATTCAAAGAAGTTGAGTTATGTGATCAGTATGGTGCTGATTACTGCCATCCCCATGATGATCTTTATGCCATATGTTGCCGCCTGGTTCAATTTCCCGCAGGCGGTTACAGGTGCCTGGCTTGGCGGCAGTATTGATACGACGGGAGCAGTCGTTGCATCTGGTACACTGGTTGGCGAAGAAGCGTTGAAAATCAGCACGATTGTGAAATTTTCTCAAAACGTGCTTTTGGGACTGGCAGCTTTTGCTATTTCCATCTACTGGACCTACAACAAACAGGCTGAAGGCGCGGCGCAGACTGAGAAACCTACATTGCGCGTCATCTGGGAACGGTTCCCAAAATTCGTGCTGGGGTTCATGGCGGCCTCTCTATTGTTCTCGTTTGTTATCAGCCCTGAAACCAATAGCCTGGTCAAAGGCAGCCTGAAAAATTTACAAGGCCTTTGGTTTGCGCTGGCCTTTACCAGCATTGGCCTTGAAACCAATTTCAGGGAACTTTTTGCTCAAAACAGCAGAAAACCGCTTTACGCATTCCTGATCGCCCAGGGATTTAATGTCGTGGTTACGTTGGTGGTGGCCTTTCTTTTATTCAGCTAAGATGAACGATGACCGGCCTGTTCTGAAATCGATTTCATTATTGATCGGAACTGTTTTTTAGTTCTAACGGAGCGCAAAACCATGCCTTTTAGAAATCGATTTCATTACATATCTTAGTTATCCCGTACCAACGGAGTACCAGATATAACCGATAATGAAAATCAGACTTTTAATTGCTGCCCTAGGCATTTTGCTTAGTGCAGGGTGCGCAGGCCGTCGCCACACGTCAGGCATCAACACAACTGACATTCTATCACGCGCAGCGGAACAGTATAAAGTTCTTGCCGCAACCACACCTGCAGGTCGCTTTCCAAAGAGCACCACCGCAGATGGGAAGCTTGAGACCAGCGGTTCAGAATGGTGGTGCAGCGGCTTTTATCCGGGAACGCTGTTATATCTGTATGAACAGACTAAAGATGGATCTTTAAAATCAGAAGCTCTAAGGCGCCTCAAATCTTTGGAAAAGGAGCAATACAATACAGCGACGCATGACCTCGGTTTCATGATGTTCTGCAGCTTCGGAAATGCCAATCGCCTGAATCCGGATGATGCGTACAAACAGATCTTACTGAACAGCGCCAAATCGCTGTCAACCCGTTTTAACCCCACCATCGGCTGCATCAAGTCCTGGGATTCAAAAAACCCTTCAGACTTTCTGGTCATCATCGATAACATGATGAATCTGGAGTTGTTGTTCTGGGCATCCCGCGAAAGCGGTGACCCGCGCTTCAGGGAGATCGCGCTGATACATGCCAATACGACGATGAAACACCATTTCAGGCCAGATCACAGCTCATATCATGTCATAAACTATGATGCCAAAACCGGCCAGCCAAAACAAAAGCGTACGGCTCAGGGCGCTGCCAACGAGTCTGCCTGGAGCAGGGGCCAGGCCTGGGGGCTATACGGTTTTACCGTTATGTTCAGAGAAACCAAAGATCAAAAGTATCTTGCCCAGGCTGAAGCTATAGCAGATTTTATGCTGAAGCACGCTAATTTTCCTGCTGATAAAGTTCCTTATTGGGACTTTAATGCACCGGGAATCCCTAACGCTTTGCGCGATGCCTCTGCTGCAGCGATTACGGCCTCGGCGTTGCTGGAACTGGCAGGGTACGTGCCGGCCCGGTCAGCCTGGTACAAACAAACCGCTGCCAGTATGCTGATGCGTTTATCTTCTAATGATTACCTGGCTGCTCCGGGAACGAACGCGGGTTTTCTCCTGAAACATAGCGTTGGTCATCTTCCAGCCAAGTCGGAGGTCGATGTTCCGTTGAGTTATGCCGACTATTATTTTGTCGAAGCGCTGATCCGCCTGAAGAAAAGCTGAACAAAAATCCCGAACAGCTGTTAGTACGGTGATCAAAGATTTTTAATATGAATCCTGACGAAATTTCTGAAGGCCGTGCCCGGGCCGTTGTACTGGCGTTGGTACAGGCTATAAACAGCGAAGATTTTGAGCGCGCACGCAGTTATGCCGATGACAAACTGACTTTTGAAGGTGTGCTTGGTAAAAGAGATGGAGCAGATGCCTATTTCAGCGACATGAAGCAGATGAAACTTAAATATGAGATCGAGAAAGTTTTTGCTGATGGCGATGACGTATGCCTCTTTTATAATTTGGAAATGGCCGGAAAACGCGTTTTTGGTACCGGATGGTATCGTGTTGAAGGTGGCAAGGTGACGTCCTTACGTGTTGTATTTGATCCGCGACCTTTTCTGGACTGATCTAATCATCCTTTTTCCACCCTTTTTTAAGTTTTTTGTAGTCTGATCGTTTAACCGTTTTTTTTCGTTTTGAACGGCTGATGCCCTTTTTCTTCCGGGCATTTATATTGTTTACCAGTGAGTTTTTTACGCCGAGCCTGTTTTTACGGCTCTTTTTCTTTTTCTTTGCCATGCCGGACAATAGGCAAACAACATGCCTGAAAATACAGCTGAAAGGCCGCATAAATAAGTCCTGGTCTGAAGATGCCCGAAATGCCCGAGAAAAAAGACCTGCCATATCATTTGCCTTTGCAGGAACTGCTGCGCCCGGTTTTGATCAGATATGCGTATGGTATCTGCGGCTCGGTAGCCGAAGCAGAAGACGTTGTTCAGGACCTGTTCCTATACCTTCTGGATCGGGATCTGACCGGTGTAGACGACCTCCGTGCCTATCTGATCAGGAGTGTGATCAACCGGGCGATCGACCGGAAAAAGGCTTTAATTAAGAGAGTCGAAAGTTATCCGGGTACCTGGCTGCCCGAACCGTTTGCAGATGATACAGCAGATAGGCGGTTGCTGAGCAAAGAAAAGTTTTCATATGCGCTCATGGTTTTACTGGAGCATCTGGATCCGCGGCAACGGGCAGTTTTTATTCTTAAAGAGGCGTTTTCATATAGTCATGAAGAGATAGCAGCGGTGCTGGATTGTAATGCTGCCCTGTCACGTCAGTTGCTCAGCAGGGCGCGTAAGCAGCTTGCAAGTGTGCAGCGCGAGGATGAAAGAATGGCGTCGGGCACTTTTCTGTCGCGCTACCTTGATGTCATGCAGAGTGGGAACACTGCGGCACTTGAGAAACTTTTGCTCGAAGATATCATCGTTATTTCTGACGGCGGTGGCAAAGCTGCAGCGGCCTTAAACCCTGTGATTGGTGTGGCCCGCGTCACTGCATTGCTTTTTGGAATCTACAAAAAGTTTGCGCTGCACTGTGAGCTCAGAACGTCTTTTGTGAATGGTTCACCTGCACTGCTATATCTCTCTGAAGGCCAACTCATCAAATGTCAGATCCTTACCATCGAGGCGGGCCGTATCAGCCGGATATATATAATACGAAACCCGGATAAGCTGCTGAAAATTTCTTTCTGATTTTTTATTTTTTTTTGTCACATCAGGCCTCTGTTTACAGTCCTGCGTGTATATAAACATTTAAAAATGGAAAGAATAAAAAACGATGAATTGCCTGATGGTATGATGCAGGCCTTGTATGCCACACAGAGTTTCCTGAACAAAAGCGGCTTGAGCAAAACATTGGTCAATCTGATCAACATGCGTGTTTCCCAACTGAACAGTTGCGGCTTTTGTCTGGACATGCATTCAAAAGAAGCTGTAAGTGCAGGTGAAACCATGCAGCGGCTGATAGCTTTGCCCGCCTGGCGCGAAGCCTCATTTTACACACCGGCAGAACGGGCCGCGCTGGCACATGCGGAGTTCCTGACCAGGCTGGATGGGCATACGGACATATCACCAGTTTATGCAGAACTTGAACAGCATTTCAGTAAAGAAGAAATCTCTCTTGTAACGCTGGCAGTAATGCAGATTAATTCATGGAATCGCCTGGTGAGAACCACCGGCCGCGAGGCAGGGAGTTACCAGGTTGGTGCGCATGGCTGATAAAAAAAAGAGCAGCCCGGGTGTCGGGCTGCTCCTTTTTAGACGATGGTGCGGT
The DNA here is from genome assembly GCF_004138205.1 of Pedobacter sp. SYP-B3415. GTDB lineage: Bacteria > Bacteroidota > Bacteroidia > Sphingobacteriales > Sphingobacteriaceae > Pedobacter. The sequence goes on along the minus strand of NZ_RXNQ01000010.1, from coordinate 36,515 downwards.
TTAGCGCATTTCCGTTCTGTAATCGTCTTTGAAAGCACGTGCTTTCTCCATCCATTCAGGCGCTTTGTCTTTTATTTCGTCAAGTTTGCTGCGACCGAATTCGTCTTTTTTCGTTACATATTTTACTGCGGCATAAACCGCTGCGCCAATTAATGCTGTTCTTACAAGTCCCATAATGTTCTTTTTTTATAGCAACAAGCTGAGCGGGAAAGGGTTTTGTATTTTTTGAAAATTCAGGCGCGTTGTTACAACTAAAATGCGTATTACAGGCAATGACCCGATTTGTAATCCGGGTAAGTTGAGAGGCAGATATTTTATCCGCACGATATTGTCCGGGTTGGAAACCCGGTGCTCAGTTGCTTTGGATTTTAAATCCAAATTGACGTAGTCCTCCCGGATTTGCAATCCGGGTGGGCTGAGCAGCGGATCTTTTATCCGAATAATATTGGCCGGGTTAGCAAACCCGGTGCTCATTTGCTTTGGATTATAAATCCAAAGCGACGTAGAGTCTTCCCGGATTTGCAATCCGGGGGGGTGAGCGGCGGATATTTTATCCGCACGATATCGTCCGGGTTGGAAACTCGGTTCTCAGTTGCTTTGGATTATAAATCCAAATCGCCGTAGTCCTCCCGGATTTGTCATTCGGGGGGGGGTGAGCGGCGGATATTTTATCCGCACGATATGGGCCGGGTTGGAAACCCGGTGCTCAGTTGCTTTGGATTATAAATCCAAAGCGACGTAGAGTCCTCCCGGACTTGCAATCCGGGTGGGGTGAGCGGCGGATATTTTATCCGCACGATATGGGCCGGGTTGGAAACCCGGTTCTCAGTTGCTTTGGATTATAAATCCAAAGCGACGTCGAGTCCTCCCGGATTTGTAATCCGGGTGGGCTGAGCGGCGGATATTTTATCCGCACGATCTTGTCCGGGTTGGAAACCCGGTTCTCAGTTGCTTTGGATTATAAAATCCAAATCGACGTAGAGTCCTACCGGATTTTGCAATCCGGGTGAGCTGAGCAGCGGATATTTTATCCGCACGATATTGCCCGGGTTGGAAACCCGGTGCTCAGTTGCTTTGGATTTTAAATCCAAAGTGACATTTTCCTGGCGGATTTGCAATCCAGTGTTTCTGACGTATTCGATGCCCGGCATTCTGCCGAAATTAGTTAGATTGTCGAAAAAAAAAATATGAAATTTTTATCATCCTCCCTCAAGGTCAGCGGTATATCGCTTCTGACCTGCGCGCTTTTACAGTTTTCCTGCTCGGGTAAGCCGGATGCCGGTGGCTGGAAACTGGTGTATCAAAACGATTCGCTCGGCCGGCCCGTTTACGGCAGCAAAAAAGACCTGATCCTGGCAGTAAAACGCGGCAGTCCCATCAGGGTTGCCTGGGGCGAGTTGCTGGATGATGGCACAAGTGATGTTGAATTTGCAACACCGGATTTTACAACGCTTGTCAACGAAAGCGATCTGGTTGTGCAGTTCCCCGCCAGCATGATCCAGACCGAATACATGATCGCTGCAAAGTCTTATTTGAAAACCGATCCGCCTCTTCAGTGGCGGGCACTGATGTGTACAGACGGGCATTATCACCAGTTCCATAATGACCTGGCCTCCGGAAAGGTTACACGTACCATGTATCTCAAAACAGCTATGGCCTGGTATGCCGAGGTACCGGAGCGTGACGACAGGCACGTTCCCGCATTGGCGATACCAAATGGAATCAGACTGGACAGTTTGCGGGTCCATTAGTTTATATTCGACAGCCAGCGTCCGGGGTCCGCAAACCAGCACAGTACATAACAATTTCTGCTGAAAAAATCGCACTTTGCAGGTTTAATGCGCATATGAAATCAATAGCCCTCAGATTTACATTCGTCTTTTTATTTTGCTCGTTTATCGTTTTAGTTACCAGGGGAGCAAGTAACCCGGTACATCTGCGCTGTGAGCATATGGAACATCCGCTGGGCATTGATGCCGTGCAGCCCCGTTTTTCATGGCAGATGGAAGATCCCGCTCAAGGCGCCCGGCAGACGGCCTATCAGGTACTTGTAGACGTCGACTCGACGGGCGTACTCAGCGGGAAAGCATCTGCATGGAACAGCGGACGGGTAACAGGCACGGATAATCTGGTAACGTATAGTGGTGCCGCACTGCGACCGTTTACCCGGTATTTCTGGAAGGTGGTTCTCTGGAACGGATCAGGGCAGCGCTCGGTTTCTAAAATACATGCCTTTGAAACCGGAATGATGGGCATACACAACTGGCGCGGCAGCTGGATCAGCGATGGGCATGATGAGACCTTTCTGCCGGCCGGTTATTTCAGGAAGGCATTTCAGGCAGGCAAAAAAATCCGTTCGGCGCGGGTCTATATAGCTGCAGCGGGTCTGTACGAATTGTATATGAATGGTGATAAAATCAGCAACCACAGACTGGACCCGATGTACACACGTTTCGACAGGCGCATCCTCTATGTAACACACGATGTAACGCATCAGCTTCAGCAAGGCAGCAATGCGATCGGTGTGCTGCTGGGAAATGGCTGGTACAACCACCAAAGCATCGGCGTTTGGAACTTCGATCGCGCCCCGTGGCGTGCCCGGCCGGCATTCTGTCTCGATCTGCGCATTACTTATACAGACGGGACGACAGAGATCATAACCTCGGGCACCGACTGGAAAACCGGCTCCGGCGGTCTGACCTTCAACAGTATTTATACCGCAGAACATTATGATTTCCGCAAGGAGCAGCCGGGTTGGAATAAGGCCACATTTGACGATACTAAATGGAGCAATGCGCAGCTTCGCACAGCACCGGCCCCGCAGATCGTAGCACAAGTGATGCAGCCGATCAGGAACGTTGAGCGCATACCGGCGAAATCGGTCAGGAAATTTAGTGACACCTGTTATGTGTACGATCTTGGCCGCAATATCGCAGGGGTAAGCCAGATCAGTCTAAAGGGGCCTGCAGGTACTGTACTGCGCCTGCGGCACGCAGAGCGGCTTTATCCGGACGGCCATACAGACCTGTCAAATATCGATGTCTACCACCGGCCCAGGGATCAGAATGATCCTTTTCAGACAGATATCATAACTCTTTCCGGCAGGGGCACGGAAACCTTTATGCCGCGTTTCAATTACAAAGGTTTTCAATATGTGGAAGTGACAAGCAGTAAGCCGGTGCATCTGGATAAAGAAAGCCTGACCGGTTTTTTTATGCACAGTGATGTAGCCGCAACCGGGAAAATTAGTTCTTCCAATCCGCTTATTGACCGGTTGTGGTGGGCTACAAACAATTCATACCTGTCGAACCTCTTTGGTTACCCGACCGATTGCCCGCAGCGGGAAAAGAATGGCTGGACCGGCGATGGGCATTTTGCCATTGAAACCGGTCTGTATAATTTCGATGCCATTACCGTTTATGAAAAATGGCTTGCTGACCACCGTGATGAACAGCAACCCAACGGCGTGTTGCCGGATATCATTCCAACGGGCGGCTGGGGCTATGGTACGGCGAATGGTACAGACTGGACCAGTACCATCGCCATTATTCCCTGGAATATTTATCAGTTTTATGGCGACAGTAAGTTGCTGCTCGACAGCTATGAGCATATAAAAAGATATGTTGGTTATGTAGAGCAGGGCAGTAAAGGCTATCTGACAAGCTTCGGCCGTGGCGACTGGGTGCCGGTAAAAACCAGTTCGTCTCTTGAATACACGTCATCTGTCTACTTTTATACTGATGCACTTATCTTGTCGAAAGCGGCAAAACTCTTTCGCAGAGCCGAAGATCAACGACGTTACGAAACACTCGCTAAAAACATCCGCGAGGCAATCAATAAGAAATATTTCCGCCCCGCAGAAATAAGTTATGCATCGGGCACGCAAACGGAAATGAGCATGGCTTTGCAATGGGGAATCGTACCTGAAGCCTACCGGCTGAAGCTTGCCAGGCGCCTTGCTGAGAAGGTTGCGTCAGACGGCATGCACCTCGACGTCGGTGTACTTGGTGCCAAAGCGATCCTCAATGCACTCAGCGAAAACGGAGAGGCAGAAACCGCATACAAACTTGCTGCGCAGGATACGTACCCTTCATGGGGCTGGTGGATTGCGAACGGGGCTACAACCCTGTATGAAAACTGGAACATTCAGGCCGAGCGCGATATATCCTTGAACCATATGATGTTTGGTGAGATCGGCGGCTGGTTTTTCAAAGGCCTGGCTGGCATACGCACAGATGAATCGAGACCCGGATTCAGACACATTCTTTTTAAACCAAATTTCGTGACTGCGCTAAGCCATTTTGAAGGCAGCCATGACGGACCCCGCGGAACAATCCGTTCTGAATGGAAAAGACGCGGCAATACGATTGAATACACGATCGTTGTTCCGGCGAACTCAACGGCCACGGTTTTTCTTCCGCTGAAAAGCGGCCAGTCGGCCTGGCTTGGGCGGAAGCAGGTACTGTCTGATTTTGAGGTCGCAGCCGGAAAGCATGTGTTCGAGATCAGAACCCCATAACCGGCAAACTGGCTGCTAAGCGGAGAAATAAATTTTCATTTGTAGTACATAATCAAAAAAAATCCCATTTTTGAGCGACACTAAACTATGGCTACAACCGACTTAAGCAAAGATCTGGCACCGATCGTTTCAAACACCATGGCAGACATGGTCGAGCTCAGGCTGCGGGAATATCTTAAACGCAAATCTTTTCGCCCGGGCGATGCATTGCCTAAGGAGCTCGAACTCGCTGAAGCCCTTGGTGTGAGCCGGAACGTGCTCCGGGAAGCATTGAGCAGGCTGCGGATGCTCGGGATGATCGAAACCAAGAAAAAGCGCGGCATGGTGCTCGCCCGTCCGGATATACTTGGCACCTTTGAACGGGTGCTCGATCCACTTATTATCGACAATTCTACGCTGCAAGACATTTTTGAACTTAGGCTGGTATTAGAAATGGGCCTTGCAGATTTACTGTACATCAGGAAAACGGATCGGGATATCCAGGAACTCGAAGCAATAGCAAAAAAAGAGGTTAACCTTGACAATTCGTTTCGCATAAAAAATGAAATTGCTTTTCATGGCAAACTGTATGAGATGTCCGGGAATGATACCTTAAAGCGTTTTCAGATCATGCTGCTGCCCATATTCGACTACGTAGTTTCTGTTGAACCAAACCCGACCCGGGGCGACGTTACGCACATGGATCTGGTCGATATTCTAAAGACTGGCAGCAAAGACGATTTTAAAAAAGGCATGGAAGCGCATCTGAAGCCGCATTTTGACCGGTTGAGATAACTTAACGATTACATAACATTGCAGTCAGGGGCCACGCGGCCCCTTTTTTTATTTTTGCGCCATCCATAAAAATTATTGTTTCTGATTTGCTAATTAAAAAAATACTTCACACATTTGATATGTAGTACATAAGGACTACAAACCAAATATAATATCTTGATTATGAACAAAATTTCTACAAGCTGGCTGATCATGCTGTTTTGCCTTGTCGCTTTTCAGAGTTTTGCGCAAAACGCTGTTACTGTTACCGGAACCGTCAGATCTTCGAAAGACCGGGAAGTTATGCCGGGAGTGGGCGTTAAGCTAAAAAACGGTCAGGCAAATACGCTTACAGATGGATCCGGGCAATTCAGCATCCGTGTTCCCGATTTACAGGCGGTACTTGTCTTTACCTATGTCGGTGTAAAAACAAAAGAAGTGGCACTTGCCGGTAAAGCCACAATTGATGTGGTCCTTGATGAAGAAGTGAATGAGCTTAATGAAGTGGTTGTAGTAGGGTATGGCCAGCAATCGCGTGCAACGCTTACCAATTCTATTACGAAGGTAGATGCAAAAGAATTTCAAAACTCCCCTGCAGCAAACCCGCTCACGCAGCTGCAGGGTAAGGTCGCAGGTTTATCGTTACAGGTATCGAGTGGCCAGCCGGGGGCCAACCCGCAGATTTTTATCCGCGGCGGTGCCTCAACATCGCCCGAAGGGGACGCGCCATTATTTATCGTCGATGGTATTGTCGGCGCTATGCGCAATATCAGCGACATCAATCCTGACGACATTGAATCGATGCAGGTGCTTAAAGATGCCGCTTCGACAGCAATCTATGGAGCGCGCGCAGCGAATGGCGTCATTATTATCAAAACAAAGTCGGGCAAGATCGGAGCAAAACCAACCATCAATTTTAAGTATACAGGCGGGCTCGACCGGCAGGGCAAAACTTATGACTTCACAAGCGCTGAAGAATATGTTTACATCAGCCGCTTAAATACGCAGAAATTTAATACGTCAAATGCTTCACTTTTTCTGAATGGCGGAACGTACGGAATGTCTACGGGTAATGCCAGGAATACAAAAAACACGCTTGAATTTCTGGACACCTATATCTCTGCCTATGGAAAAGATTATGTGAGCGACCTGATCGACAACCAGGGCTGGACCACGATGACCGATCCCGTTACAGGCAAAAAGCTGATTTTTAAGGAAACCAATTACCAGGATGTTTCCTTTCAGGATGCCATGCGCAGTGAGTATGACTTCAATATTGGCGGAGGTACTGAAAAGGCTACCTATTACGCAAGCCTGGGCCACCTGAACCAGAACGGTATTGTTGCCGGAACTGACTATAAGAATTACAATTTTCTTCTTAACGCGACCTATAAGCTGAGCGACAGCTGGGATATCAATGCAAATGTGAATTACCTGCTTCGCCAAAGCAACGGCATCGGGAACGTTCAGAACGTTCTTTCGAGGTCAGTAACCATGCCGTTTACTTATCGCGAAACTTTTGAGAATGGTCTGCCGGCGCCGGGTGAAGGTGTGACATCCTTCCGGAACCGAAACCATGAGGTATACTACCGGGATCAGTACAGCGATAACAAAGTGTACCGTACAAATCTTAGTCTTGGCGCAACCTGGAAAATAATCCCGGGCCTGACATTCAAACCAGCGCTCTACTGGTTTACAACAGAGGGTATCAATAGTGCTTTCGAAGCTTATAATGAAGTGAACATAAACAGAAATGCTTCATCAGAACATTCGTTCGTTCGCGCGGGTCAGATAGATGGGGTGTTTAATTATGTCAAAAACTTTGGTGACAAGCATCATACCAGTACAGTTCTCGGCAGCAGTTACATTAATAACTATAACTACGTCATTAATGCGTCGGGATACGGTTCTCCCACCGATAATGTCCGGACCGTGAATGCGACATCGATCCTTACGCAGCGCAGCAGTACGGAGATCAACAGCGATATTCTGATGAGTTTCTTTGGCCGTATCAACTATGATTACGACAGCAGATTCCTTTTCAGCGCCAGTCTCAGAAATGACGGCTCATCGAAGTTCGCTGAACGCAACAAATATGGCTGGTTCCCCGGCGTGTCGGCCGGTTGGAACATTCACCGTGAGAAGTTTTTTGAGCCGCTCAGCACCTATGTATCTACACTAAAGCTCAGAAGCAGTTATGGCGAAGCCGGCCAAAATGAGCTGTCAATTTTTGATACCCGTGGGCAATACAATATCGGCAACACTTATCTTGGCGAAGTAGGAATCATTAATACCAGGCTGGCAAATGCAGACCTGGTCTGGGAAACAACCAGTTCTCTTGATGCCGGCGCGGATATTGGTCTTTTCAAGAACCGGGTAACACTGTTGCTCGACTGGTACGATAAGCGAACACGCGATCGAATTTTTAGTAAGCCGCTCGACGCCACCACCGGTTTTAGCTCGATAACAAGCAACTTTGGTCAGATCCGTACACGCGGGTTCGAGATAGAACTGGCTGCAAACCCGGTAAAAACCAAAAACTTTTCATGGGACCTAAATTTCACCTTCTCGTGGAACCGTTCCGTAGCGCTTGAACTTCCAGATAACGGTGAGATCAAAAATCGTATTGGCGGTAACCTGGTGTACAACAAGGACCTGAACGCATACGTAAAAGTGGGCGGTACAGCCGAAGGCGAACGTTACGGCGGTCGCTGGGCTTACAATATGATAGGCGTCTATGCAACCGATGCGGAAGCAGCCAATGCGCCAAAAGATGTCGAGGCCAATAACCGGGTTAAAAAAGGCGGCGACGCGATCTGGGAAGACGTCGACGGTAACGGCATCATAGACAGCCGCGACATGGTTTTTATGGGTTTCATCAGGCCGGACCGCATGGGCGGAATCGTCAATACCCTTAACTACAAAGGCCTGTCGATGCGAATCGTAGCAGATTTCGCGATTGGCCATGTAATCGACAATTCTTTCAAAGGACGTGCTATGGGAAGTGCCCGCAACAACAACATGACCCTCAAAGACGTGATGGGTGATAAGATTTGGAACAACCCGGGTGACCTGGCTAGTATTCCAAAATATACCGTACAGAGTGATGCTGACTACAACTACAGGAACCACCTGCGCAACGGAAACGGACTTGCATCAGGTTCAGGTTACATTACCGCTAATTCCCTGTACCATTCGAAAGGTGATTTCCTGGCTTTCCGCGAAGTGTCGCTTTCTTATGCACTTCGTGCTGGTTTTTTGAAGAAGGCACATATTGCCGGCATCAACCTGTTTGCGGGTGTATTCAATCTTGGTTACCTGACCAAATACGATGGGCTAATGCCTGAAATTTATACGGGCAATGACCAGGGCTCATATCCGAGGCCACGTCAATACAATTTCGGAGCCACTGTAACTTTTTAACAATAACGACGATGACACAAAGACACCATATATGGACCTGCCTGCTGGCAGTTGCCCTGCTGGGCAGTGGCTGCAAAAAAATACTTGATGCGCCACCCGTCTCCAGTCTAACCAACGAATCTTATTGGACTGCTGAGGGCGATGTGACCGGTTACATGACCGGCATTTATTCCGATTACCGGAACCTGATGAATCAAACCCTTCATTTTGAAGACCGGAGCGACGTTTTCGTAGCCGGGCTCGAGGGGGCGGTGAGCAATGCCTGGGCACAAAACCTTACGCCACTCAATGCTCCTAACTGGATTGATTTTTACAACCAGGTGCATCATTGCAACTTGTTGCTAAAAAATGCGCCCCTGATCGGCAGCAGCGCAAACATCAAGCGCGCCATGGCTCAGGCACATTTCATCCGTGCCCACGTTTACTTTTCGTTAATCAGGATCTGGGGCGATGTACCATTACTTCTCGAACCGACAGAACCGGTAGACCGTGAACTGCCTGCCCGCGCTCCGGCGGCCCAGGTTATGACGCAAATTCTCAGTGATATTGACCAGGCCATTGCACTTTTTCCTGAAGCGGGATTTCCAAACAAAAATCGCGCGAGCAAGCCTGCAGCTTATGCCCTCAGGGCCGATGCACTCTTGTGGAAAGCCAAAGTCTTAAACGGCAGCGCACAGGATTTTGAAGCAGCCATCGTGGCGGCCGATCAGGCGCTGGCCGCGGGGGTGAGCCTGCTGGCAGATTTCAGTAAGGTTCATGCCACAGATCAACGGAAGAATTCAGAGGTCATTTTCTCGCTCTATTTTCTGCGGGATGAAAAGTCCGATCAGTACGGAAGCCGATTGAAACCGCGTGACATATTTGTATCATCGGCCACAAACGCAGCTGCTGTTCCCTTTGCAAGAAACGGCGCGCGCAGTGTTTATGCACCAAGTCCGAAGATTATGAACCTGTTTGCTGCCAACGATTTGAGAAAGGCCAACTCATTTATTACAGCGGTAGATGCAGCAGGCAATGTGATGGGCATCTTCGATAATAAGTTTCGCGGAACTGTGTACCCGGACGACCGGTATTTTGAGAATGAAACAGTTATTTACCGTGCTGCAGAAATGTTCCTGTTCAAGGCAGAAGCACTTGCAGCCCTCAATCGGGTGCCAGAGGCAAAAAGTGAACTCGATAAGGTCCGGATCCGTGCCGGTATAGGTCCATACACCGGTTCACTTGAAAAATCGGTATTCGAAAGAGAAGTTCTCAATGAGCGCGGCCGCGAATTGTGGCTGGAATTAAAACGCTGGCCGGATATTGTGCGCTTCCATTCAGGCGGTACAATTAATGCCTACAGCGAGGTGCCGAACCTGGTTGGAAAAAACATTCCGCTTTATTCCCCGATACCCAACACACAGATATTCCTGAATCCAAATCTTAAACAGACAGAAGGTTATGGCAATTAGATTTTATTTAAAGAACATAAGCTATGCCTGTGTGCTGGCCATCGTCCTGATCATTGGCGGCTGCGGCAAAGAAAGTGCGCCGATACCTGAACCCGTAGCGCCGGTAACCCCACCGCCGGTTAATCTTCCATATAATCATATTTTTAAGTCCGGGGAAGGAGGCTACTATTGTTTTCGCATACCTGCCCTGGTAAAGACAAAAGCCGGAACGCTACTGGCCTTTGCCGAAGCACGCCGGGTAAACTGCGGGGATGAGGGCGATATTGACCTGGTCGTGAAGCGCTCTTCAGACAAAGGCAAAACCTGGTCGGCGTTTAGCGTGATCTGGAGCGATGGGGAAAACACCTGCGGAAATCCGGCGCCCGTTGTTGATGAGAGCACCGGAAAAATTCATCTCCTCATGACCTGGAACCTGGGTTCAGACGACATTGGCATGATTGGCAATGGTACCAGTAAAGACACCCGCAGGGTATATAAAACCAGCTCAACTGATGATGGTAAGACCTGGGCGGCCGCACAGGAAATAACCTCGAGCGTGAAGCTGCAGGGTTGGGGCTGGTATGCAACCGGGCCTTGTCATGGTATCCAGCTTAGCAAAGGTCCGAATGCGGGCAGGCTGGTCATTCCCTGCGACTACATACAGGTAGGGGGTGCCAAAAAGGGTTTTTCGCATGTTATCTATTCAGACGACAAAGGCGAAACCTGGAAACTTGGCGGCGTTACGCCGATCATCAATCTCAATCCAAATGAAAGTACTGTGGCTGAACTCGCAGACGGGCGGCTGATGCTGAACATGCGCGTATCAAATAACGATAACCTGAGAATGCGCAGCATCAGTTCCGATGGCGGTCTGACCTGGTCTGTTCCTGAAACGACACCCGCACTGCTTGATCCGGTTTGCCAGGGCAGTTTGCTGTCGGCCATGGTAGGTTCACAGCATACACTGTTCTTTTCAAACGCCGCAAGCGTAAACCGCACTAACATGACTGTCAAAATGAGCACTGACCAGGGCGATACCTGGAGTAAGTCTGTTGCAATCCATACCGGACCGTCAGCTTATTCAGATCTTGTTATGGTTGCAGACAATGAATTGGGGCTTTTGTATGAAGCGGGAACAAATCGTTTTTCAGACGGTATTGCCTGGAAAAACATCAATATGTCGGAATTTAAGTAAACACAAACAGCATGAATCATCATAATCGCTATATCCGTTTTCTTGCATCGATACTTTTCCTGCTTGCACTTGCACCGCTAACGGGCGGTGCACAGGAGGCGGTCTCGACGGCTTTTCAGCTTCCATTGTTAGTTGACCGTGAGCAAAATCCTGTTGCCAGACTTGCCGTCTCGGTACCGGCACAAACTGACCTTTCTCAGATAACTGTTGAGATGCCGGGCGGTTCGGCAAAACATATTAAAACCCTCAGCCTGGTGTTTGCCGGCCAGGATTCTGCCTTGCTTACTGAGGCGAAGCTACAGAAAGCCACATTATTCGGTCAATCACCGGTAAAGGGCAGTAATATTCTGACAATCAATGGAAAAACCCCGTTGTCTGAAGGAATAAATTACCTGTGGTTAACGCTCCAACTGCAGCCCGGCACACCGTTATCAGCAAAGATTCAGGTGCATATCAAGTCTGTTGAAGCAGGCCGTACGCTGACGGTGAAGACCTCCGGTAGGGCGTCTGTTTATCGCCCGGCGGTTGCCGTTCGCCGGCATAACCAGGAAAATGTGCATACACACCGTATTCCCGGCCTGGCGACCGCAAAAGATGGTACACTGCTGGCTGTTTATGACGCTCGCCGAACCAAGGGCGGTGATTTGCAGGGTGATATTGATATCGGTGTATCCAGAAGTTTCGATAAAGGCGTAACCTGGCAGCCCATGCAAATCGCACTTGATATGGGCAAATGGGGTGGGCTGCCTCAGAAATTTAACGGCGTATCAGACGCTTGCATTCTGGTCGATCAAAAAACAGGAACCATCTTTATTGCGGGCCTCTGGATGCATGGTGTGATCAATAAGGAAGGCAAATGGCTGGAAGGTCTGAATGAGGAAAGTACAGACTGGAATCATCAGTGGCGCGATAAAGGTTCCCAGCCAGGATTCGGTGTAAAACAAACCTCACAATTTTTGCTAACAAGAAGCACTGACAACGGTAAAACCTGGTCTCAGCCGGTTAACCTGACCAAGATGTGTAAGAAAGAAGAGTGGTGGCTGTGGGCACCTGCACCAGGTCAGGGTATTACCCTTAAAGACGGCACCCTGGTGTTTCCGACACAGGGGCGGGACCGCACCGGTAAGGCTTTTTCGAATATAACTTATAGTAAGGATGGAGGCAAAACCTGGAAAACGAGCGAACCTGCGGTTCAGGAATCAACAACCGAGAATATGGCGGTCGAGCTGAGCGATGGCCGGGTTATGCTGAATATGCGTTCGAATGCCAACCGCACAGACACAAGCAGCCGGAATGGCCGTGCGGTCGCTGTAACCAGCAATCTCGGCGCCAGCTGGACGGAGCATCAAAGCTCTCACAGTGCCCTCATCGAGCCCACGTGTATGGCAAGCATTATCAGACATGATTATACGGAAAAGGGAAACAGGAAGTCGATACTTGTTTTTTGTAATCCCGATTCCAAGGTGGCCAGAAACAATATCAGTATCAAAGTCAGTACCGATGACGGTAAGACCTGGCCGCGTAAAATCCTGCTCGACCAGGAAAAAAGCCGTGGGTACAGTTGCCTGACAAGCGTATCGCCCGGTGTTATTGGCGTGCTCTATGAAAGCAGTCAGGCCGACCTTGTTTATCAGCAGATCGAGTTGAATGAACTACTGAAATAGAATGATCTACAAAATTGAAAATGAATAAAATAACAGGACTAATAGCTGCAACATTTGCGGCTTATCATACAGACGGATCATTGAACAATGCCTTGATCCCGTCAGTGGTGGAGAAGATGATTGGCGACGGGTTATCGGGCGTATTTATATGCGGAACAAATGGCGAAGGGCCGAACCTGACGGTTGAAGAACGCATGTCGGTTGCCGAGGCATATGTAACGGATGCCGCCGGACGCCTGCTGGTTCTGGTGCATGTAGGGCACAGCTCAATTGCTGAAAGCCGCAGGCTCGCTGCACATGCACAACGGATCGGTGCAGATGCCATTTCGGCGGTTTCCGCATTCTATTTTAAGCCTTCAGGTGTTGAAAATATGGTCGATTGTATGGCTGAAATCGCCTCGGCAGCGCCGGATACGCCATTTTACTACTATCATATACCCGCCTTGACGGGGGTTGCGATCGATATGGTCGAGTTCCTTGCCCAGGCAGGTGCCAGGATCCCGAACCTTGCCGGTATCAAATATACGGCAGCGACGCTGCACGAGTACCAAGCCTGTCTGAATTACGATGGCGGACGTTTCGATGTTCTTTTCGGCTATGACGAGCTGTTGCTCCCTGCACTGGCCGTTGGCGCAAAAGGTGCCATCGGTAGCACGTACAATTTCGCTGCGCCCGTATATCTGCAGGTCATGAAACTATTCGCTGAAGGGCGCGCAGAAGAAGCGGCAGCCATGCAGCTGCATGCGGTGAATATGGTTCGCAACCTTGTTAAATTTCCGCCGATCCCGGCCCAGCGCGCTATTATGAAACACATTGGTTTCGATCTCGGCACCTGCCGTCTTCCCTTGGTGTCCCTAACAAATGCCCAGGCAGAAGACCTGATCTCGTTCCTCGCGAACGATGGTTTCTTTGCGGCAGTCAATCAGAATTATCACCTCATACATTCAGGACATGAAAACTAAGCTCTTAATTTCTTTCGCCTGGCTGCTGCTGATTCTTGCGGCGTGCAAAAAAGATGAAATGGAATCCCTTAAGCCGGCATTCAGTGTAAGCAAACAGGAAATTCTTGCCGGCGAAAGCCTGACCTTTACTGACTTATCTACAGGGCAGCCATCATCCTGGAACTGGGAGTTTGAAGGTGGAACGCCGGCCAGGTCTGATCTGTCAGGGCCGGTCGTGACGTACAGCCAACCCGGGACTTACGCCGTAACGCTTGAAATCAGGAATGCTGCGGGCGCGGCGGTTGAGAAAAAAACCGGCTACATTACGGTGAGTTATCGTGATATCGCTGCAGATTTCAGTCAGAGCGCTACGACAATCAAACAGGAAGAAAGTGTTACCTTCACCGATAAAAGTTCAGGTATGCCTAACAAATGGGCCTGGGAATTCCGGTCCGGAAACGTTGTCCTTACTTCAGACCAGCAAAACCCTGTCGTCAAGTTCAGTACGCCCGGGGTATATACCGTTAAGCTCACGGCCAGCAATCCGAAGGGTGCCCAAACTGTGGTGCGCGAAAATCTGCTGACAGTGGTAGATATCACCTCTGTAGAAGCAGCGTTTGACAGCGATCAGACAGGTACCTATTCAGGCGGAAGCATCCAGTTTAACGATAAGTCGATCGGAACGGTTACGAGCTGGAACTGGACTTTTGAAGGAGCTTCTGTAAGCAGCTCTACCGCGCAGCATCCAAGGGTAACCTATCCGTCTCCGGGCAGGTACAGGGTCAAACTTGTGGCTGCGAATGCCACGCGTTCATCAACCGTAGAAAAAGACGGCTACATTCTGGTGGTGCCCGCCAATGGTCTGACAGCGTTTTATCCGTTAGACGGCAGCATCAACGACGCCGGCCCGTCAAAACTCGTGTCTACAGCGGTTGGACAGGTAGCATTCACTGATGCGGACCGCACCCTGGCACCGGGCCGAACAGCAACCTTTACAAGCAGCGGCGGTTTTGTTGTGCCTGACAACGATGCTATGAACTTTGGTACCGGCGACTATTCGGTTTCCTGCTGGATTAAAACCACCACCACAACAAGTGGCATGGTGTGGCAGGAGAGTGGTGGTAAGGGTTCAGGTGATAACCAAACCTGGCTTCGTTTGCTCGGTTCAGCCACGAATTTAACATCCTTTGCAACTGAAGATGCTCTCAACGGATCAGTAATCAACCTGACCAGGGCGGCAAACGGCAATGTTGCTGCCACCAATGACGGTGTATGGCATCACATTGTCTGTGTGCGTTCGGGAACCCTTACCGCTATTTATATCGATGGGGTGAAAATCCGCGAAGCGACGGCTACAGGTGTGAAAAACACTTCAAATACCGGAGCCTTCAAGGTTGGTATGCAGGAGGGGACCGGCGGATACAGCAGACAGTTTGTCGGTCAGATCGATGATCTCATCATTTATAAAAAGGCCCTGTCTCAGACTGAAATCAATACATTAAAAAACCTTTAGGAATGAACAGGCACTGTTCGTATATACTGCTGCTGATTATGCTTTTAACATTCGATACCGGCTGTGCCCGGCAAAAAAACACGGCTGAAAAGCTGTCCTGGAAAAATCTGGCACCCATCCCTGATCCGGTCGGCTTCGCCGGATCGTTTGCCGGCGTTGCAGGAGGCGCACTGCTGGTAGCCGGCGGGGCAAACTTTCCTGACGGCCGCGCTCCCTGGAGCGGCGGTGTGAAAGCATGGACCGACGCAATTTATGTGCTGGACCGGCCTGAAGGAAGTTTCAAAGCCATTGGAAAATTGCCTTCGAGGCTTGGTTATGGGGCCTCTGTTCAATGGGATGATCAACTGATTCTGATCGGCGGAAGCAACGAAACAGGTCACTCTGCCGCTGTGTTCCGGCTGGATTACCAGGACGGGAAGATCAGCACCACTACGTTGCCAGATTTGCCACAGCCCCTTGCCAATACATGCGCTGCTCGGTGCGGCAACCGCATCTATGTTGCCGGCGGGATCGCTGCTCCCGATTCGAAAACCGCTGAGCAAGTATTTTTGATGCTCGATATGGCTGCGGCTAAAAAAGAATGGAAGAGGTTACCGGCATGGCCGGGGCCCGCACGTATGCTCGCCGTGGCAGCAGCGAAGGACGATCTGTTCTATCTTTTCAGCGGTGTCGAACTGGTAGACGGCAACCGCCGCTATCTGAAAGATGCCTATGCTTACAGTGAAAAAAAGGGTTGGGAAAAGCTTGCCGATCTGCCATCTCCTGTGGCGGCGGCAGCTTCACCTGCCTATACCGGCGAAAATCAGGAAATTCTGATCTTCGGCGGAGATGACGGCACCCTTGCTCCATGCGCGGCGGAGCTCAAAGATGCGCATCCCGGATTTTCAAATATCATACTTTCCTTTAAGACAGCAGAAAACAGGTGGGATTCTGCAGGAAAAGTTCCGGTAAATAAACGCCCGGATGCGGTGAGCAAACCGGGCAACAGCACCTGGACCCCCGTCACGACCACACTGGCTGTATGGAACAAGGGCATTGTTCTCCCCGGCGGTGAGATCCGTCCGGCGGTGCGCACCTCCAGCGTACTGATGGCCATACCTTCAAACGAAAATTGATGGAAAATAAAACCTTATCTGCTAAACTTAATCCCTATGCCTGGCTTGTCGTCGGTCTGCTGTGGATCGTTGCTTTCCTGAATTACCTGGACCGCATTCTCATTACATCCATGCGGGACCCGATCGTTGCAGACTTCGGCCTGACTGATGCTCAATTCGGTCTGCTCACATCCGTCTTTCTATGGTCCTACGGTTTCCTGAGCCCCTTTGGAGGTTATTTTGCAGACCGCTATTCCCGAAAGCAGGTAATTGTATTCAGCGTGTTCATCTGGTCGGCCGTAACCCTGTGGACCGGTTATGCGACCTCATTCGGAGAAATGCTTACAGCACGTTTGCTGATGGGCGTTAGCGAAGCCTGTTATATCCCGGCGGCGCTGGCGCTGATTACAGACTATCACCGCGGCAGGACGCGCTCGTTAGCTACAGGTCTGCATATGACGGGCCTTTACGCCGGTTTGGCACTTGGCGGACTTGGAGGCTATATCGCCGAAGCCTATGGCTGGCGGGCCGGCTTTCATCTTTTTGGTGCGATCGGGATTGTGTATGCGCTCATTCTGGCCTACTTTCTCAAAGATAACCGAAACACCGGGGGCGAGGAAGAGCAGCACTCTGCCCAGCCGGTCAGTGTAAGCGGAGCATTGAGCAATTTGTTTTCGGCACGCTCATTTTATATTCTCCTGCTTTATTTTGCCGTGCTCGGCATGGTGAACTGGCTTGTGTACGGTTGGCTGCCTACCTTCCTGAAGGAACATTTCTCCCTCGATCTGGGTGAAGCCGGCATCTCGGCCACCGGTTATATTCAGGTCGGTTCTTTTGCAGGCGTGCTGCTTGGTGGTTTTATTGCCGACAGGTGGACGGCAATCAATCCGCGGGGGCGCCTATATATGGTTATCATCGGTTTCCTCATCGGTGCGCCATTTCTCTATCTTATGGCTTCTACAGGCGTCTTCGCCATAGCCATTGTTGCGATGCTGTTCTTTGGGCTTGCCAGGGGGTTCAATGATGCTAACTTGATGCCCATACTCAGACAGGTTGCAGATGGTCGTTATGTGGCTACAGGTTACGGGTTTCTGAATTTTTTAAGTACCATAATAGGCGGACTGATGGTGTACGTAGGTGGTGCCCTGAAAGATGCGCAGATTGATCTGTCTGTGATTTACCAGGTTTCTGCCGTGGCCATGCTGCTTGCTACATTGTCGTTATTTGCCGTTAAAATCAAAAAAAGTATTAACAGTCAATGAAAAGATTTCTTTTTTGCCTGGTTATAGCGCTCAGCTGCTTAACTGATGGTTATGCAAAGGTCAGGTTGCCGGCTATATTTGGCAGCCACATGGTGTTGCAGCAGCGCGCTGAGGTGTCGGTATGGGGAAAATGCCGTGCCGGCGCCGGCCTGAGCCTCCAAACCAGCTGGGATGGGAAAAAATATCGGGTAAAGTCGTCAGCTGACGGGAACTTCACCCTGAAAATAACGACCCCTGCCGCTGGCGGACCTTACAGAATGATCTTCACTGACGGGGAAAGGCACATTCTTGAAGACATTTTAATCGGAGAGGTTTGGCTGTGCTCGGGCCAGTCGAACATGGAAATGCCGGTGAAAGGGTTCGCTAATCAGCCTGTTCTTGGCTCGAATGACCTGGTTGCAATGGCGGAAGAACCTGGTTTAAGACTGTTCCGGGTAGCAAAAAACATGTCAAAAACACCTGTTACAGAACTGGATGCGAAATGGGAAACTGCTACCGCTGCAACGGTGAGCGAATTCAGCGCCGTTGGCTACCAGTTTGCCCGTATGTTACAGCGGGCGCTTGGTGTCCCCGTGGGTATCGTGAGCAGTGCCTTTGGCGGCACGGATATCGAAGCCTGGATGAACAGGGAGGCACTGAGTCCGTTCAGCGACTATAAAATTCCGGCTGATACTGCGAAGATTTTCAAAAATCATCCGGGTGTATTGTACAATGCTATGATCAATCCCATAGCCGGTTTCCGTATCAAAGGTGTGATCTGGTACCAGGGTGAAAATAACCGGGTAAATCCGGAGACATACGACCGCAAAATGGCTGCCATGGTGGCTTTATGGCGAAAGGCTTGGAATTGTGGTGAATGGCCTTTCTATTATGTGCAGATCGCGCCGAACAGATATAAGGACAGTCAGGCGAATATCCCGCTCCTTTACGAAGCGCAGCAACGCGCCATGAGCCTGATTCCCAATTCAGGAATGGCAGTTAGTGTCGACGCCGGCAGTATGACTACCATACATCCGCCCGATAAAACCTTAATTGCAAAGAGGCTGGGCTATTGGGCACTCGCGCGCACCTATGGCAGAACCGGAGTTGCGTATCAGGGGCCAGTTTACAAAAGTTTTTCTTCCAGAGGAAATACAGCGGTCATTGGGTTTGACCACGTTGACCTGGGGTTGACCGCTTATGATCAGCCGCTCTTATCGTTCGAACTGGCTGGTCCCGACAGGAAATTTTATCCCGCGGAAGCGCGGATCAGCGGAAAAACTGTTCTGGTGCAAAGCGACCGTGTTCAGGAGCCAGTGGCCGTACGTTACGCGTTTAAAGATACGCAAAGCGGAAACTTATACAGTACAGCAGGTCTGCCTGCTGCGCCCTTCCGAACCGATACCTGGTAAAAAAACTGGCGTTAGTTGATAGTTGGTTACGCCCCGGTTGCTTAGCAGCCGGGGCTTTTTGCTTTTATGCTGATTTTTTTTGGACTGCGCTAAGGGTGCGGTCCGGATTCCGTGTATCAGGAATAAACAAACAAAAAATGAGCTTTTATCAGCCCCGAAAATTATCATCAGTAAACAAACTTTTGAAC
The DNA here is from genome assembly GCF_004138205.1 of Pedobacter sp. SYP-B3415. Taxonomy (GTDB): domain Bacteria; phylum Bacteroidota; class Bacteroidia; order Sphingobacteriales; family Sphingobacteriaceae; genus Pedobacter. Next base: position 17,142 of record NZ_RXNQ01000010.1, on the reverse strand, counting down.
CGGCTTCTCTGCCTTCTCTGTGCGCAGGTGGCCCTTATCTGCTGCCAGGTTACCACAGCCAGCGCGCAGTTTGGTCAGCCCAACACCCTTAATCTTGATGCGATCTATGTGCCGCGCTCTTACCATATCAGGCCGGAGGATACGACCAGAACCAACTCTTCCACCGTTCAGCAACGCATTGGACTGGGGTACAGCTTTTCGCTTTCCGCCCGGGTCGATACGGCAACAGGAAAGGTTCGCAGCTGGATGGGAATGATCAACGGAAATTATACAATGCTTAAAAACCGTGATTATCCGGTACAGGTACTGCCAGACCGTTTGCTTTACAGTGAACTTGGCGTTATCCACTACCATAGCTTAAAACGCAAATGGGCCATGATGAACCTTTTCTCGGTCGGATTGAATAGTGACCTGGTGCATATCTCTACAAACGACCTATTTATCAACGCGGGTTTCATCTTTATGAAACATTTTAATCCAAATCTGACGCTCGGATTCGGTGCATTCGCCTACAATGTATTAAGTACGCCGATGGTGATGCCGGGCTTACTCTTCAATTGGCAAACAACGGGCAGGTTCAGGGTACTGGTTAATGTGCCAACTGAGGTAAGCGTCGCTTATGGTGTGTCTAAGGCTTTCGAATTAAAAGCCGCGTTCCGGCCAAAAAATATAAACTATGATGCGGAAAACCGGCTGAACCCAGCAAAATCGGCCCTGATGTACTGGGAACTCCCCATCGGACTGGAAGCGAAGATCAAAGGCAAACGCCTGGATTTTATGATGGCCGGCGGGATTATGCCTGTGCGCAGTTACACCTACGGCGGCCGCGGAATACGGAATATGTTCCGGTCAAACCCACCACACCAGTTTTCTTCAAACTTTTATGTCAGCGCCGGGCTGAGTTATCGTCTTAAAAAATAATTATCAAGTCAAAACTAAAAATCACAAAAATGAAAACAAGAAAAATCTATTTGCTTGCAGCACTGTTCGTTATGGTTGTTACCTCAGCCAAATCACAAACTACCGATCCGGAATTTGGGGTAAAGGCAGGTATCGTGCTGCCAACACTGCGCGGCGATCTGAGCGGCCTTAGCGACAAGTCTAACAAGATGGGATTAACCGCAGGTGTTTTTGGGCGCATCGGGAACAACATCTACTTTCAGCCGGAGATCAATTTTATAGCCTTCAAAAGCACTTTCAGTTACCAGGGTGCAGCCTATGAAGCTAAATTTCGTCAGGTAAACGTGCCATTAATGGTTGGATACAAGTTCATTAATACAGACGATCTGAATCTCCGTGTATCAGTAGGGCCGGATCTGTTTTATGGTTTTAACAAACCCGCTGCCCCCGCCGGCACAGCCTTCAAAAAATTTAGCGCAGGTGGCGTTCTGAATGCCGGTGTAGATATCGGCGGCATTTCTTTCGATGCGCGTTACAGCCTCGGCCTTACATCGGTAAATAAAGAGCTGGATCAAAAGCTTGGTTTGCTCAGCGTATCAGTTGGATTCAAATTTTAATTTCTCTGCGGGTAGTTTTTATAAAGCTACCCGCATTCTTGAGATAAAGATTAATTTCACGCCATAAATGCAAACGCAACAGATTCTGTCCGGAACCAATCATGAAGCACGATTTGAACAGCTTTTTAAGAGCCATTTCAAGGAGCTGCATGAGTACGCTTATTCCATTTTACGCGACTGGGATCTGGCGGAAGATGTCGTTGAAAATATGTTCCTGAAACTGTGGGAAAAGTACAACTGGGAAGAGGAACGAACCTCCATCAGGGCGTATCTCTATCGCTCAGTATACAACGATAGCCTCAACTACATACGGGATCAGAAAGTAAAATCCAGGTACCAGACTCTCACCGCTCATGCCATGAAATATGAAACAGATAATGCATCAGGAAAGATCGAGCTAAGCCAGCTTGAACAGCGGGTGTCGGCAGCATTAAACAAACTGCCCGAAAAGTGCCGGACTGTTTTTCAACTGAGCCGTTTCGAAAACCTGAAATATCATGAGATATCTAATGCTCTCGGCTTATCTGTGAAAACCGTCGAAGCGCATATGGGCAAAGCTTTAAAGATTCTTCGCTTAGAGTTACAGGAGTACCTGCCTTTGTTTGTCGTGTTATTTATTAAACTCGGACTGATATGAAAGATGATTTGCTGATCAAATATTTTCTTGGGGAGGCAACTGCAGAAGAGTCAGCCCGTATTGACGCCTGGTTAGCAGAAAGCGAAAACAACAGGCGCGAATTCAAGCAATTGGAAACTGTTTGGGAATATACCGGAAAGCTGAAGGGTAAAAGTCCTGTCACTGAAGATGAGGCCTGGGCAAGGTTCGTTAATAAGCGCGATAAGCCAGGGCACATTCAAGCTGAGCCGGTAAAAATAACCCGTTTTACGCCATGGCTGCGTATTGCTGCGGCTATAGTTATACTTGTTGCTGGAACCTGGTCGGTTTGGCGTTTTGTATCTCCTGCCGGTAAGATAACCGAGATTGAGGCCGGTGCCGTTGTAAAAAATGTGGAACTGCCAGACGGTTCGCTCATTACGATGAATGCAGGATCCAGCATCAGATATGCCGGAGACTTTGCCCGAAACCGAAACATTGAACTGCGGGGTGAAGCTTTTTTCGATGTTAAACATCAGGCAGAATCTGCATTCAGCGTCACTTCAGGTAATGTCATAGTTCGTGTGCTGGGAACGGCATTTAATATCAGGCAGGGTGCTGATCAAACCGAGGTTGTTGTGGCCCGGGGCCTTGTTCAGGTAAGCCGTGGGAATGAGGCAGTCAAACTTGCCAGACAGGAAAGGATTGTGGTAACAGAAAATAAACGTTCACTTGATGTAGAGGAGAACCACGATCTGCTTTATCGTTTCTATGCAGACAAAATGATCGTTGCAGATAATACGCCATTGCCGGAGCTTGTTCAGGCGCTCAATAGCGCTTTTGATGCGGGAATAAAAATCGACAATGCGAGACTGAAGGCGATGCGGCTAACTGTGACATTTAAAAATGAGAACCTCGACGGCGTGCTCCGCATCCTTCAGATGACAGAACCAACACTTGTTATCGATCGCAGGGACGGCGTAATTCATTTGCGTTAATCATCGCCGGGCAATAAGTGTCCGGTTAACCAGCAGACCTTATGACATTTCTTATCGCAGGCATCAGCCTGGGGCTGGGAGGGCTATTGCTTTCGCTGGCTATTATCCTGCTTATCAAAGCCATTCATCATGGTATCGAAAATTGAAAAACCAACATCACCGGTAACGGCGAATGATTATGTATCACTTTTTATGAAATCATTTACTTCATTTATCTACAATGTTTTATGTTGGTTTATCTACGGTGTGTTTTGGTTCTTCAGCCTCGCGCCGCGCAGATGGCTCAGGTGGCTATCTGCAGGGTTGTATGTCTTGCTTTGTAAGGTTGTTCGTTATCGCCGGGATGTCGTACTGCAAAATCTTTCGCGGGCCTTTCCAACAAAAAACTACAGCGAAATTATCGTTCTGACCAGGTTATTTTACCTGCATTTCTCATCGTTGCTAACCGGGGTGCTGGAGCTTTTCTCTATTTCTTCTGAAGCGCTAAAAAAACGGGTCAGACTGGAAAATCCGGATATCCTGCATAAGTACCTGCAGAAAGGGCGGGATTTGATTGTCGTTACGGGGCATTATGGAAACTGGGAATACCTTAATATCCTGCCCGAGATAACGGAATATGATGTATATGCAATATACAAGCCGATGCGGTCAGGTTTGGCGGCTGCATTGAGCCGGCGTTTTCGCAGTCGTTTTGGTATGAAGCTCATACCGGCAGGACAGGCAGCCAGAAAGCTGATGCGCCCGTCAGCGCGTCCGAGGCTTGCTATTCTGATTGGTGACCAGTATCCGGGAACGACCGCTGCGCGTGATTTCAATTTTATGAATCAACAGACAGCTGCTTTTGCCGGTGCTGAAAAAATGGCCAGAGCGACCGGCGCGGTTGTACTGTATCTTGAGATGACATCACACCAGTCAGGGTGCTGGGAATTACGGCATTCCGTTATTACAGAAACACCGGGGGGATGTTTGCCGGGCGAAATTACTGCAGTGTTCCTGGATAAGCTGCAGGCCAGTATCGTACGCCGGCCTGAATTATGGCTCTGGTCTCACCGGCGCTGGAAACATCCGGGAAATTTACCAGTTGAACTGCAGGCCGCCGGCCCATCCCGCTCTGAAAGACCGGAGTATCGTGCCGTTTGAATTAAGATGTTCGCTGACTTTCCAGCCGCCTGGCAACTCACCGGACTCAACATCGGTAGAAGTGTAAAATAAAGACGGTCCGGCGAATAAACGGATGTTTTTCGTGATGTTGATACCCGGAAGCGCCTTTACGGATAATATAGACGTGTGATGCTGGTTGAAATCAGTAAACGTACGGCTGGTGATCTCTGCGTCAAGACCAAACAACCGTCGATTTACGATATGGGCGCCAAAGCCGATTTCGAGGCCATAGCGAGCTTTTTTCTCCGGCCTCAATCCGACAGCAAGAAGACCATAGAGCGATTTCCCGCCTGAGCGGAAGCCCGTGTTCACAAACGAAGATTCGTCTGTGGCGATAGAAATACCCTTACGCCCGTTTTTGATCAGGTTCACGAGGCCGATGGGGTAGTCGCTGCTGTCTGCAACATTTAATAACCCCGCGAACTGGAAACCTTTTACCTTGTGCGCAATATTCATAAGGGCGGCAAATTGCCAGCCGGAGGCTCCGCCTGATGTGTTCATGAATGCGGTAAGCTGGCCAGCCGCACCCTGCCCGGCATAGTTGCCAAAGGCAGATAACTGCAATCCGGCTTTACGGGCTGCGTAATTACCGAAAGCACCGATTTGAAGTCCGTGTGATTCACCGGTAATATTGGCAAATCCGGCTAACTGAGCACCCGTTCCAATACTTCCAGATTTGTTCAGCAACCCGCCGGCCTGCGTGCCGTTTACCCGGCCCGCTATGGAGTTAAAAAGGCCGCTGAGTTGGACACCATTTACATCGCGGCCCGAAATATTAAATACTCCCGCTGCCTGAAAACCTTCTACGTCTGCCTGGTTAATATTGAAGACGCCGGCAAGTTCCGCACCGCTTACACCGGCAGTATAACCGCCCAGTACATTCAGCGAAAAACGGTTTATAACCTGGCTGTTGTACATGCCATGTGTGCTTAATCCGGGTACGAACGATAGTTGATAGGGGCTGTAGGCGAAGAGTTTACCAAGATTCATGTTCTGCAGGCGCTGCCGCGAAGAGGTGAAAAAGCGCCCCAGGCGGGTTTGTTCCAGGCCCGCTTCATTGCCCGGATAATATCGGTAACGCCGGTTTTGATGTGTTGCCGATACAATGACAGGAAGAAGAATATTCAGGCTGGTATCGCGATAGTGTTCGCGGCTGGCGCTAAGGAAAATCGTCGTGCCTGGTTTTTTTAAACGCAGCTCAAAATTCCCATGCTGGTCTGTAAGCGCAGATGTGAGCAGATTTTTTTCGTAAACGCTGACGGAGGAAAGGCCTTTCCCACTGGCTGCATCGCGAATCACGCCCTTGATGATAGCATTTCTCTGTGAGGCACTTTCAACATCGGCCTCCAGATCCATTTTACCTGGTGCGTGCCGGAGGATAATATAGCCCGGAACCTCTTTAAATTCATATTCGTGCCCCAAAATTGTAGTTAAGAGAGTGTTGACTGTCCCATTGTATCTGGCAAGGCTTACTGTGCTGTCGGCCGGGATGCTGTGGTTAGTATAGGCGAACGAAAAATTGGTTTGCTGCGAAATTTTATCAAGCAGTTGTCCGATCTGCTGCTGCCTGATATCAGCCAGTGAGACCTGGCGCTGAAGGTTGCCCTGCGCTATGGCAGCGGGCGATAAGAAAACAGCGGTGCAGTAAAAGAGGATAATGAATATGCGCTGGCGTTTCGACATAGCTTGTTTAAAAGGCTTTTTCAGGACTAGGCCTGGTAGAGTGTTTCAGTATTTCCCACCGTAAATACACGCAAACCACACGATACCCCTACCGGCAACCTATCTTTTAAGCGTCAGCAAAATTAATATTTAATTCGTTACAGGGGTAAACGCTTTGGCCTGTACTTGAAGTACTCTGATGTATAAGCCGCGCGGTGTTGCCCGGGTTAGAAACTTGGTGCTCAGTTGCTTTGGATTATAATCCAAAGCGACGTAGTCCTCCCGGATTTGTAATCCGGGAGGGTGGAGAGGCGGATATTTTATCCGCAGATATTGCCCGGGACATCGTCCTCCCGGATTTGCAATCCGGGTGAGCTGAGCAGCGGATTTTAATCCGCACCATGTTGCCCGGGTTGGAAACCCGGTGCTCAGTTGCTTTGGATTATAAATCCAAAGCGACATCGTCCTCCCGGATTTGTGATCCGGGTGGGCTGAGCAGCGGATGTTAGTCCGCACGATATTGGTCGGGACATCGTCGTCCTCCCGGATTTGCAATCCGGGTGAGCTGAGCAGCGGATATTTTATCCGCATGGTATTGTCTGATTTTGAACCCGATTTTTAAGTTGATCCGGACAATAGAGTCTATTAAAATGTTTGTGCCGTCAAATTTGAGATAACTGTAATCCGAGATGAGCTGAACTGTACTACGTCTGTTCAGCAATCCGATTTGACCATCTAAAAAAGTAAACAAAGTTAATTATAAAATACTTACTTAATAATTAAACTATTAACTTTAGATAAATATTCATAAATACAACCTTATTATGTATGTTGGCTTATACTTTATAACAACCAGTGTTATCAAATGGATTGATTTGTTTACGCGTAAGGCGTTCGGCCAAATGATCATTGACAGCCTTGTGTTTTGTCAGGAAAATAAAGGTGTCACTATCCATGCCTGGTGCCTGATGCCCAGCCATCTGCATTTGATAGGGTCTTTCAGCGACGAGCGCCAGCTCGAGGCCTTTATGAGAGACTTCAAAAAGTTCACTTCGAAGAAGATTGTATCGGCGTTTTCTGAAGTAGCCGAAAGCAGGAGCTGGCTACTCGCTGAGTTCGAATTTGCGGGAAGCCGCCGCGGCGGATACAAGGTATGGCAGGATGGGTACCATGCTATCGATCTGTTTTCTGATAAGTTTGTTAGGCAGAAACTCGACTATCTGCATGACAACCCGGTACGTGCAGGAATTGTGTTCGAGCCTCACTCATATGTAATGAGTTCGGCGATTGACTATGCGGGTGGGAAAGGCCTCCTGCCCGTGGAATTGATCTCGCTGTTTGGTTGAGAATTTCCCAAACCTAAGATCATGGCCCGTGGATCGTCATTCTGAAAACGGCATTGCCACGTCAAAATCTATTTTTCCGTGTCTTTCGATAAAAAAGCCAAAGAGACACTGTCTCCCCGGACTTGCAATCCGGGTGGGCTGAGCAGCGGATTTTAATCCGCATGATATTGGCCGGGACATCGTCCTCCCCGATTTGTAATCCGGGTGGGCTGAGCAGCGGATATTTTATCCGCACGATGTTGCCCGGGTTAAAAACCCGGTTCTCATTTGCTTTGGATTATAAATCCAAAGCGACATCCCGGATTTGCAATCCGGGTGAGCTGAGCAGCGGATTTTAATCCGCACCATGTTGCCCGGGTTGGAAACCCGGTGCTCAGTTGCTTTGGATTATAAATCCAAAGCGACATTCCGGACTTGCAATCCGGGTGGGCTGATTAGCGGATATTTTATCCGCACGATATTGCCCGGGTTTCCATCCCGTAACTATTATCCCGCTTCAGACAGTCAACGCTACAAACACAGCTCCGGTGTTTTCTTTGTCTTGCGCCGTTTCGAAGGCCTTGTTGATGTCGTCCAGGGCAAAGGTGTGGGTAATGAGTTTCTTCGCATTTAGCTTTCCCTTTGCAACCAGATCTATACACATCTGCATTTCCGGATAAATATCCCAAAAAGCATAACTCGCGCTTGGAATGATCTTAATTTCAGACATTTGCACCTGTTGCCAGTCGAGCTCGATCGCTGTTTTGCCTGCATCAAAGCCGCCAACAACCAGCACCTTCCCGCCGCGCCGTGTAAATGTAGTCGCTTCTGGCAAAGTTTTCGTCATCGACGGTCCCCCTGCGCATTCAAATGTTACGTCAGCGCCCCGGCCCTGCGTAAATTCCATGATCTTATCATAAGCAGATGCTGATTTTGTATTAACAACCTCGTCCGCACCAAGCTCCCTGGCCAGGTCGAGCGCGGAGTCAACGAGATCAGTGATAAGTACATCTGCACCGCAGATTTTTGCCAGCTGTAATTGACCAAGGCCAATCGGACCGGCACCGATTACAACGACTTTATCGTTCAGTTTGAGTCCGCTGAGCTGAATAGCATGCAGTCCGACAGAAAAGGTATCGAGTAAAGTAGCCTCCTCATAACTGATGTTATCAGGTAATTTGTAAAACTTTTTAGCCGGACCAGCCAGATAGGTGGCAAATGCCTGAGATACGGTCTTCATACGTACCTCATAGAGGTGAGGGCAAAGGTTATACTGCTGAACACGACACCAGTCGCAGGTATCATCGCCCAGAACGGTTTCGATCACCACCCGGTCGCCTGGCTTCACATGCGTTACATCAGGGCCGACTTCGAGAACTTCGCCTGCCAGCTCGTGTCCCATAATTTTGCATTCGAGATCGGGGTTTTCCTCGTGCCAGTGCCGCAGGTCGGTACCGCAAATGCCCGACACCTTAACCCGCGCTAATACCCAGTCAGGGCCGGCAAGTTTCGGTCTGTCAACTTCCTGGATTTCAAATTCACCTTCCCTTGTTTTCAGGGCTGCCTTCATGGTTTCTTTCATTGCCGTCTCTTTTAACTTGAATGACTACTATAACCATAAGCAAACAGCATAGATTTTGTTTAAAAAACAGGGCTGTTAAGCGAGAATCCGGGAATGCCGAAACTCCTTATCAAAATTTCACGTAATCCACGCGCCATCTACTGCTCCGGAATCAAATAAAGAAAACTCCCGGCTCTCAGATTAGTTTGCGTTTGCCTCAGCAGCCGGCTCGTCGGCAAGCAGGATTTGCCTGATCCGCTGAATATGGAGCTCAAGTAAGTCGATGCGTTCCTGATTCACCTTATGAAATCCGGTTTTATCTGAGGCCATCATCGAGAGCAGAAGGTTTCGCTGCTGTTCAAACATGCGCAGAGCCGTCCACATCGTTTCCTCCATTTTTGCGTTTTGCTCGGCCAGCAGTGACGAGGCTGTATAGGCATGGCCAACATGGCAGCGATACCTGAAGCCTGTCAACGGATCGCCGACCCGCCACAAAACACCACCGCATCCCGGGCAGCTGAGCGGAACCTGGTCGCCAAGCATGCTCACTGCATCGATGTCACTTGTAACCCGCTCGGCGATCCGGCTTTCGATCATAAGCTGCTGTGGTACAGGCTTCGTTTCGTATCGGTCACTGACGGCCAGCTGACTGAGAACCGGGCCCATCGCGTCGATACCGATACAATAATCGGGTTCGATCTGACTAAGTGCGCTGCGCGGCATCTGAGGCTCTTCGGCTTCGGCTGGGTCCTGGATAATACAGCTGCCCCCGCATTGTTTAATGGCAACAAGGCCGGATGTACCGTCGTCCAGCAAGCCAGTCAAAAGGACGCCAATCGTTCTGGCACCGAAGGCCAGCGCTGCAGATCTGAAAAGCGGATCAATGGCCGGCCTTGATCTGTTCTCAGCGGCTCCCCGCGTTACCAGCAACTCTCCCGACTCTTTGATCATGAGATGATGATCAGGAACGGCCACGTAAACATGCCCGGGCTTTACACGTAATCCTGTTTGCGCAGTGACCACCGGCAGGTGGATGCGCGGCGCCAGGGCGCTTTGCATAAGTCCGTGTGCAGACTCCGGTGATATATGCTGCACAACGATGATTGGCGCCGGAAATGGGACCTGCAACTGTTTAATCAGGCTTATCAAAGCCTGGAAGCCGCCCATTGAGGCACCGATAACAACAAGCCGGTCTATAGATCCGGGGCTCTCTTTTGTCTTCATGAGATAGTTTCTAGTAACACCAGCTGCAATTGCAATGCGGTTATTTGCATGCCAATGTAGTGATAATACCAAAGAAATAGTAAACAGGTACCTACTTCGGCACAGTGGGCACGACGTCTTTATTTGCGTGCTGCCTCAAAAAAACGCCCACAAGGCGGTTATTATCTTCCGGATACTCAATAATGCTCAGGTGGCCGCCGGGTAAGAGCCCAAGGGCAGCCCCTGGTATATGGTCTGATTCAAAGAGAGATGCGATGGGCCTGCAAACCCGGTCTGACGCACTCCCAACAACAAGACACGGAACCATAATCCTGCGAAGGTCTTCGGTTACATCGAACCGTGTTAATTGCAAAATTCCTTCTGCAACAACTTCCGGAGGGCACTGTGCCGCCAGCCGGGAGACATACCGAAGCTCGCCTGCGCTTTGGTTCCCGGTAAAAAACAGATACCTGTAGAAGATGAGGTTGAGGCCATTGAAATAGTTCGTCCAGCCAATGAGCCTGAACAGGAACGGGATCTTTTTAGCCAGGCGCAGGTACGGCTCAATAAGCAGTTTTTGCATCTGTAGCAACGCGCGTCCTGCTATGGTATGTTTTAGCGGGTTGGTATAACTCGACTGCTGCAGGACAGCGGCGGCGGGTGCCGGCAGCAAGTTACGTTTCAGATATTTCATGATGACCATCGAACCCAGGCTATGGCCATACAGTATCGGGTTCTTCAGGCCGAGCTGCGTAATGACGTATTGCAGGTCTGCTGCGAGTGCAGCAACAGATAGGTCTGCGGGCCGGGGCGAACGACCGTGGCCGGCAAGGTCGATCAGCACCAGACGATATCTCTTGCTGAACGCATCCCGCTGCCTGAACCATTGTCTGCTGTCTGAATTTAACCCGTGTAAGAGAACAACCGGCTGACCATGCTGCGGCCCTTCAATTTCCACATATACAGTATTTCCATATGGCCTCGACAGCATTAATCGCTGCGAGTTAGCGGACCCGCGTGAACGCGCTTTGTGACCGGGCGCGGATAAGAGCCATGAAACAGGGTATCTGCCGAAACATGCAAACGCCGCGACTGCGATCGGCCCCGCTATACGTAAGATTTTCTTTATTCTTTCCGTCTCCATTTATACAAGGTTTACAGATATGCGCAGACTCTTACGCTTTGCTGTGGTAATTCTATCATGCCTTAGCAAGCGCCTCCTGTATTGCAACAAAAGCCGTCCGCAAATTGTTAACCCTGAAAAAGATATTATTATGGTCGAATTGTTGGCAGGAATGCCTGCTCATGTAGCTGCGTACAGAGCCTCAGGAGCAATAAGTAAGGAAGAATATGATGCGGTGGTCGTTTCGCGGGTAGACGAGGTAGCCCGGCAATTCGGCAAGATCAATTTTTTGGTATTGCTGGAAACTGATATGGACAATTACAGCATTGGCGCATTCATGAAGTATGTCAAGGTGAGCTTCGCACACTTCAGCAAATGGGAACGTATGGCCATTGTCTCAGACGAGCGTTGGTTGCGTACAGGTTACGATCTGTTGAGCCACCTGGTGCATGGCGAGATACGCACCTATCAAACCGATGAACTGGCGACGGCTCAGGCCTGGGTGAGCGGTCCGCTCGCTACCTGATGTTACGTTTTCCCATCAAGAAAGTAATAGTGAGGCTATAAACCATATGGCTAAGGGTCAGATGAATCATCCGCATGCGGACATCTGTATGGGGCGGATTTGGGTGATGCCTGAATAGCCTCCGCCAGCTTTCAATTGCAATAAGGCTGCTTACGGCACCAAGGAGTAAACCAGCTTGCAAGCCTGGTCTGGCTTTCATCCTTCGAAAGGTAAACCTGAAAACTAACGCCCATATAACCCCGATTCCAAAATGTATGATCCAGCCAAGCGGTTTCGATATTCCCCTGGCTGGCCCACCCGGCCATTTTTGAATGAAATATGAAAGAAGCTCAGGCAAGCTGAGGTTATACCGGCTTGCGCATGAGACCAATTGCCCATAGGCCGTCATGGCTGCCGTCGCAACCGTTCCCTGGTAAAGCGGCTTAATAAAACGTTCTTTTGCCATCGCAGTATTCCGGTGTATACCTGATGAACACCTTCGCTGTGAAAAATGTTATTTCCGGACACCCGGGATGTAGCTTTGAGTCTGCAGATGCGGCCTGAAGAAGAAAACATTTCAGAAGGTTTTGCCTTATCCGCCGCAGGCTAAAGGACTATAGCCGTGGGATAACAAAATAAAAAGCACTGCCCTCGCCAAGCCGGCTTTCAACCCAGATTTCGCCGCCATGTTTACGCACAAAGCCCTGGCACAAATCCAGCCCGAGGCCGGTTCCCTTTTCGCCCAGCGTACCAAAGGTGGTGTACGTAAAGCTGCGGTCGAATAACTGCGGCAGTTTTTCTTCCGGTATTCCCCGGCCATCATCGCGAACTACGAAGAGTGTACCGCTTTTGCGCGCTTCAACATCAATTAAAACGTTACCGCCCGCATCGGTAAATTTGATTGCATTTGTCACAAGATTTCGGATGATGGTTTTGAGCATCGAGCGGTCAGCATTAAGCGCCGAAGCAGATGCGGCCGCCTTGATCTCAACCTTTACGTGTTTTTTTTCGGCCATGGGTAGCACCGGCTGCAGGCTGCTGACGATGAGTTCGTTGATGTCTTTTATCTCGACGCGGTTGAAGTCGACGGCATTCAGCTGCGCCCGGGCCCAGGTGAGCAGGTCTTCCAGGAGTTCGCTGGCATTTTCAAGCTCTTTTTTCATCAATTGAAGCGAGCTTTCTATTTCTGAGACCGTATTAGACCGGATATCCTGTAAAATCAGGTTGGCAAGCTGCAGGCTACCCGAAATCGGGTTTCGCAGATCATGTCCGATAATTGAAAACAGCCGGTTTTTTTGTTCATTTGATGCAGCGAGTTCAAGATTTAATGCCTGGAGCACGTTTTCGTTAAACTTTCTGGTCGTAACGTCGCGCATGCTTCCTTCGCCACCTACAGGCTGGCCGTTTTCAAAAACCAATCGCGCGTTCACCGAAGCGTACTTCAGCTCGTCTGTCTTCGTCTTTAGCCTTACCTCGAAATCTGCAACAGAGCCTGAGGTCTGCAACTCCTTGACAATGCGGTCTCGGTCTTCCACATAATAATAGAAATCCTCAACCGGACGACCGATGATTTCCTGCCTGAGGTAACCAGAGTGCAGTTCGATCGATGGGCTGATCTCCTTGATGATTCCTTTGGTATCAGTCTGGTAAAAGACGTCCTGGACGTTCTCGAAAATCGTCCGGTATTTCTTTTCACTCAGCAGCAGATCGTCCTCAATCTCTTTGCGGCGGGTAATGTCTTCAAGCTGCGAAACATAATGCATTGGCTTGCCTGCGGTGTCGTAAAGCAGCGTGACGGCAATCGCCACCCAGATATAATGACCGTCTTTATGTTTGTATTGTTTTTCCAGCTTTGCATGCGGCGTGTCGCCGGTAATCAGCCTGTTCAGTATCTCATCAGTGCGCTCACGGTCGCCCGGTTTCGTCAGGTCCTTGACATTCAGTTTGATCAGCTCCTGCTCCGAATAACCGAGCATATCGCAAAGACTTCTGTTTGCACGAAGCCAGTTGCCACGCAGGTCGACAATAGCCATTCCAATCATGGAATTCTCGAAAATCTGCTGAAATTGCTCTTTGTAGTCTTCCGTTCTCATATGGTTGTGGCAGTGGGTGCTGCCAGGCATGATTTCATACAAACTACATATTTTTGTTCAATTAAGTTTTCATAAAATTAATACACGCAGCCTTGTTGCATTTATGCGGCTGCACATTTGTTTCATTTCGAGCCTGATAGCTGTCAGATTCCGGCAAACTCAGCGATAATTTTTTCTTTTTTCCTCGTTCTCTTTTTTTATCCGGGGTTTCACGCCGTCAGTTACACCCGTACCCGATGGCATGGGCTTAAATACCGATCCTGAAGTCGGCGGAGCAGGAGGGGGCATTTTCATCTGCGACCTGTGCGCTATATTTGCCGAAAAGCGTTCTGAGCCATGGGGAAACACGCGATGAAAAATCCGTGTTGCCTTCGCTTTCCAGCCAACCGGCAGCTCCTGACGTGGCCTGAGCGACATTCTTAGTATGGCATTTACGACTTTATCGGGATCATCCATAGCCGCCATTCGGGGTGTGCGGCCGCTATAATTTGCCGCATGCCGCCAGAAAGGCGTGTCGGCCGCCCAGGGCTCAACGGTAACGACCTTGATGTCATGATAACCGGACAGCCGCAGTTCCTGGTTTATTGCCTGGGAAAGTTGCCTGATGCCGCCTTTGGTGGCCGCGTAACTGGCGTGATAGGCAAGCGGATTGATACTTTCGATAGAGCCTACATTGATCAGCGTCCCGAAGCCCTGTTTTCTAAACAGGTTAATCGCGCTATGGCTGCCGTAGATAAAACCTTTAAGATTAATGTCTACAATGGTTGCCTGCTCTGCAACAGGGATTTCCCAGAACGGCCGATGCTTCCAACTCCAGCCATGTTGATCCACACATGAATTGTTTTGAACGTGGATACGGCTGTTTCCTGCAACCGCGTTATATCTTCTGGCTTGCTGATGTCCATTGGTACAACAAGCGCATTGCCGCCGTATTTTTTTATGGTATCCGCCACTTCGCGAAGTGGTGCCTCCCGCCGGCTTGCCAAAACCACGTTGGCCTTCAGCCTGCCCAGTTCTTCTGCAACGCCACGCCCGAACCCGCTTGATGCGCCGATAATCACAAAGGTCTTTCTGCCAAGGCGATCCTGACCGCCGCTTCCCGGTTTCCAGGTAGCACAGCTGCAAAACAGGAGCAAGAAGAGCAGGAGGAATGTCAGCGGCGGATTGCCGCCTTTTCCCGGAACATACTTGCCGTGGTCAGGAACCGCCAGCTCTTCAAAATTTGTTGAAAGTTTGTTGAGTTCCTCCCTGAGTTCGGTGCCGCTCATTGACTGCCCATGCCCGGGGATGAGGACACGTGGTTCCAGTCCGTTAAGCAACTGTACCGATGCTTTGGCGGCCGGCCAGTCGGTTGTCAGGTATCTCGGCGGACCATTCACCTCTTTTTTTTGGATCAGCACTTTATACATTTCATCCTGGCGCACGGTTATCACAGCGTCGCCGCTGATCAGGATGCCATCGCCGGCCCGGAAAAACGAAACATGTCCCGGCGAATGCCCGGGTGTAGGCAGCCAGCGCCAATCAGGCGCATCGGGTACGCTGCCATCAGCCGGCAGCCCCTGGAGTGCCTCGGCTACGTTTGTCGCTTCATGCGGGTAAATCGAAGAGATTTTGGCAAGCACGCCGCCTTGTACACCGGGATCTGGCTCCGGATAATCGCGTGTTCCGTTCAGAAAGGGGAATTCTTCCGGATGCGCGTAGACAGGCACAGACCAATGCTCAAGCAGGTAAACCAATCCACCCACGTGATCAAAATGGCCATGCGTAAGGACAATGCATGCAGGCGGATTATCTTTACCAAAACGGGCTTCAGCAGCTTCCAAAATCTCTGCACCGCGTTTGGGCATGCCGGCATCGATGAGGATCCATCTACCGCCAGGCTTGCCGAGCATAACAATGTTTACAATCTGATTTGTAAAATAATATACATCTTCAGCAACTTCAACGCCCTGTCCGGAATGAATTGAAGTCATCGGTATAAACCGGTTATCGTCGCTTTGTTTCATCTGCTGTAAACTTAGGTTTGCTTGCAGCTAACAGGATGTTTGCGGTAAGGGTTTAAATGGCGGTAAAAAATGCGTAGAAAAGCGGTACGTAAACGTATTTGTTCTTTAGCCACGGGGTTGTCCGGGCTGATCATCATTCACTTCGACCGCCTTGACCAAGAACTACGGTGCATGGCTGTACGGCCGTGTCATAGCGTAACAAATCTGCAGATCGCGTATTTTCCCGACGAAACTTTCGCATGCTGACCGGGTTATGTTAAATAAATGCTTATGAAACTCATATCCAGACGATTTCACGCGGTGCTCGACTATTTGTCGGCTGTAGTACTTGCTGCTGCACCCTGGTTTTTTGGTTTTGCCGATGTCGGCAATGCGTTAATGGTGTCAATTTCAGCAGGTGTATTTGTTCTAATCGTATCCTTGCTTACAGCCTATCCGGGTGGCGTGGTACGGACGTTGTCAATGGCTACACATCTTAACCTCGATATCCTCCTGGGGATCATCCTGGCGTTATCGCCCTGGATTTTTGGTTTTCACGAACAGGTCTATCTGCCGCACCTGATACTGGGTTTGTTCTCCATCTTCGCGGGTGCAGTAACCAACCGTGCCCCCTGGAACAGGCAGGTTCGCAAAGCGGGTGTCTGAAACCGTTGTATGCCGGGTCCCGGCTTAGAGACGATGAACTGAAGCCAGGCAATGGATATCGTTTATGGGTATTCGGATGTTGTACTTAGAGTGGGTGCATTTGGTCGGGATATGAGATTTGAGTCCTGAGACCTGGAGTAGTATATAGATATTCGTAGTTCGTATTTAGACGTGGCTTCGAGATTTGAGATGTGAGATTTGAGACTTTTGTAGTATTTAGGTATTCGTAGTTCGTATTTAGACAGGGTGCATACCCTGCATGGCGCATGACAGGTTAGGCGCCCAGGCTTTAGACTTTCCACTTTCCGCTTTAAACTCGGATGGTCTTTCCTCCTTATTCCTTCCTCCTTGATCTCCCTTTGCGAACGTTTTCGCTACCTCTTCGCAGGAGATCCCTCGCCGTTGCGATCCGGAAGGGGAGGAATGACGTAAACGCGCTTCGGGATGACGGCGTGGGGCATGGGCAGTGAATCACTGTTGTCCGGTAAAAATTGGCTGAATGAAATAAGATCCTTCTGAACAGTCCTTAAAGCAGATTTGCCTGAGTCTTCTGAATCAAGCCCCCCTGTATTCTATGTCTGCGGGTTTTACGTACAGGCGGCGGTTTTGATGACGGTTTTACCTGCTTACTGCCACTGATAGGTGCGGACCGGCCTTGTATCTTCTCGCCGCAGAAAAGTATTAAAAAGTCTTGCACTGTTTTCAGGAGGTTGGGAAGAACCAAGGAGGGGAATCAGCCCGAAACAGA
>NZ_RXNQ01000009.1 GCF_004138205.1 Pedobacter sp. SYP-B3415 | reverse complement strand
GTCCGGTAAAAAATGTACTTTTAGGCATAGTTTATTTTTGTTGTGTGGTAACTCCAAATCTAAAAACTATAGGGGGCTTCGGCCCCTTTTTTTATGCACTTTTTTTCGGTTTACCGGACAACACTGAATCATGAGTCAGGACCTAGGTGCCTAACCCCTCAGCCGCCAAGCCCCACTGCCTTCCCCCACGCCGTCATCCCGAAGCGCGTTTGCGTAATTCCTATCTTGTGTGATTGCAACGTCGAGGGATCCCCTGCGACGAAGCGGCGGCGAACGTTTGCGCAGACAGACCAAAGAAAAAAGAAAAAGGATGAAAGACTGCTCTAAGTTAAAAGTCAAAAGTGAAAAGTTGAAAGCCCTGTGCGCTTCAGGGGTTTTGCACCACGTCTAAATACGAACTACGAATATCTATATACTATCGGCTGTTCCCCCAATTCAGAGCGCATAAAAAAACCGGGACTTGCCCGGTTCTCTGTATGATTCTCTGAAACTTATTCAGCAGACTCTTCTGCAGGTGCTGCAGCAGCTTCTGTCGTTTCAGGTGCAACTTCCTCTGCAGGTGCGGCTGCTTTGGCTGGTTTAGCTTCAGCTGCTGCCTTAGGCGCTTTTGCAGGCGCTACTGCTACTTCTTCTTTTACAGCTGCAGGAAGAACAGAAACATATGATTTGTTATCTGCTTTTTTCCTGAATACCACGGTACCGTCAACCAGTGCAAACAATGTGTGGTCTTTACCAATACCTACACCTTTATCGGGGTGGTGTTTGGTACCACGCTGACGAACCAGGATGTTACCGGCGATCGCTTCCTGACCACCGAAAATTTTGATACCTAAACGTTTGCTGTGCGATTCGCGTCCGTTCTTCGAACTACCGGCTCCTTTTTTATGTGCCATTTCTTAGTATGTATATTGCCGGAACAAACCGGCAAAAGTTAAACAATATTATAAAGTAATTCCTTCGATCTGGATTTTGGTGAAATACTGGCGGTGACCATTTTTCTTTTTGTAACCTTTTCTACGTTTCTTGTGGAAAACGATCACTTTGTCACCTTTTAAATGAGACACGATCTTAGCTGATACCTTTGCGCCTTTAACTGCAGGAGCACCTACAGAAATTTCACCACCGTTATCAACCAACAATACATTGTCAAATTCAATACTAGCGCCTTCATCTCCCTGCAGTCTGTGTACAAAAAGGTGTTGGTCTTTTGCAACCTTAAATTGCTGTCCGGCTATATCTACTATTGCGTACATTGTTAGAATTATTTTTTAACTAATTTTTGTGAGGTGCAAATATAGAACTATTCCACAGAACAAACAAGCTCCTTAACAAATTTCTTCCATCACCCTGATTTGGTACAGATTGCAGATGCTCAATACTTTACGCTCAATGCCCCCTGCGATACTACGATTCACCCTTAGCCAGGCCGGGTCAGGCTCTTTCCCCGAAGCGCAGGGCCATTCCCCCGGTTAGCGCCGGTCCTGCTGTTCGCTATAGCCTCCTCCGTCGGGGCTGCCGCTGCCATCAGGGCTATACATACCTGCCTGTACCCAGGCACGCCCCCACCCCCCCCCGTTCCACACCAGTCAACCGCTACCGGGTTTTGAATAAGCAGGCCGTGCGATCATAACTGCTCATGCGATCAAAAGTTAAAAAACGTTAACGCATTTTCTTTTCTACGAGATTATCGTAGTTTTACGAAAATTAAATAGACAACCATGAAGAAAAATCTTATTCAACTTGCACTGATGACCGTTCTCAGTTATTCAGCATGGGCGCAACAGCCCGACAAGGCCCTTGCCCGTGTTCGCTATACATTTACCCATGTACGCGACACAACCCAGCGTGACAAACCTTACACCGAAAATATGCTGCTCATCACCGGACAGAATGCGTCGGTGTATACAAGTTACGACAAGATCAACCGGAGTGCCGCACTCAGACAGCAAATTCAGGAACAGATCAGCAACCAGGCTGGCAGCGCTACAAACATCAGGGTACAAAACCGCGAAACCCGCCCTGTAAGCCAGATCGATTATTTCAGGTTTTCAAACGAAGGAAAACTGATCATCAAGGAACGCATCTTTAATAATTACCTGATCGAGGAGCCTATACCACGCATCAACTGGAAAATCTCAAAAGATACCGCAAGTTTTTCCGGTCTGCTCTGTCAGAAAGCTACCGCACGCTTTAAGGGCCGGGACTGGACGGTTTGGTTTGCGCCCGAACTGCCATTCAGCAGCGGTCCGTGGAAATTGAACGGGCTACCGGGGCTCATTGTTGAAGCATACGACGCCGCAAAAGAGGTTTCGTTCAAGTTTGCCGGGCTGGAGAAGGTAGCCCCTTCATCCGGCGCAGCCGAAAGCCAGAACACTGGTACAGGAACAGCTGTCAAATTGGTTGGGATCGATACGGAAGAATACCTTGGAAATGAGATTAAACTGCCCGCCAATGCAATCCGCAGCACACGCTCAGAACTGGACAAGTTAAAGACGGCATATGAAAAGGATCCTGAAGGATTTTTAAGCGCTCAAATGGCTGCCCAGGGCATGAAAGGTAACTTCAAAATCAGCCGTAGTTTGCCGGATGGCGTCAAGCCTGTTAAACCGGCTGTGAATAACCCGATTGAACTGAGCGAGAAATGAGCCGGCCGGTTCTCATCCTGCTGGCGCTGTTTGCCCTGGCCACTTCAGCATACGCGCAGCAATCTGTTTCAGGCCGGGTAACAGACACGAAAGGCAAAGCTCTTCCGGCGGTAAGCCTGACAGTCAAAAGCGCGTCGGGCGATATCATCAGCTTCGCGCGCAGCGATATAAAAGGCAAGTATACGCTCGAAACAGCAGGTACAGCGGGCAGTGCAAAGATTGAAGCCAGCAGCATCGGCTATAAAAAAATGGCCGTTCCACTCGAGCCCCGCAGAACCGTTTATGATTTTCAATTGCAGGAGGCTGAGATAGACCTGAAAACCGTGGAGGTAAAAAACAGGCCCTCGCTGACCGTAAATGGTGATACACTCAACTACCGGACGAGTGATTTTGCCGGAAACCAGGACCGCAGCATCGGCGATGTACTGAAGAAAATGCCCGGTATTGAGGTTGCTGAAAATGGGAAGATCAGCTACAACGGCAAAGCGATCTCCAATTTTTACATAGACGGGGACAACGTGCTTGATGATAAGTACAACATCGGCACAAAAAGCATCCCACAGGGGGCAGTAGAAAAAGTGCAGGTGATAAGCAACGACCAGCCGGTTAAAATGCTGCGAAAAAACAACATGAGTGATGATGTTGCTCTGAACCTCGTACTAAAGGATGAGGCCAGGCTAAAACTGATGGGCGATGCGCGTCTCGGTGCAGGCACACCCGGCCGCTTCGACGAAAGTTTGACGGCCATGCTTTTCCGGAAAAACCTGAAATTCGTAAACAACCTGAAAGGAAACAATATAGGCAGCGACCCTGGCATTGATCTGATCGGGCACAACATGGGCGACTACCAGCGCCGCGTGGAAAATAACAAACCCGCCTCCCTCCTTTCGGCCGGTGCTGCCGCTGTACCAACCCTTCCCCAGAGCAGGTCGCTCTATAACAAAGCCGGGCTGATTAACCTGAATAACCTATATAAGATGGGCACGGATTTGCAGGTCAAAGCAAACGTTTCTTACCTGTATGACCAGCGATTCCAGGATTACAGCAAGGTTTCAGAGACCTATCTGCCGGGGCAAACCATCTCTTATACCGAACAACAGGGCAGCAACATGAATCCGCAGCGGCTAAGCGGCCGGTTCAGTGTACTTGAAAATGCAGAAGACAGTTACCTTGAGAACACCCTGCTTGCAGAATACGCACCATACACGAACCGCGCTTCGCTGGTTATGAACCAGCAACAGGCGGGGCAGCAGTTGTATCAGCATCCCTATGAATTCTCAAATGAATTCAGCTTTCGCAAGAAATTCAGGTCGGGCAGGGTGGTTAATTTCTATTCGTACCTAAGCGCGTCCGGTCAGTCGGAAACTTTGCGTGTAAGCCCGGGACTTAATGCCGGTGTGCTTAATGGCGGTCTTCCCTACGCCGGGATCGAACAAAGTCTGCGTATACCTACACTTTTCACAAATAATTCGGCATCTTTTGCACTCGTTAAAGGCGCCTTTACGCAAACATACCGCGCCGGATTTCAATTGCAGAAACAGCGACTCGTATCAGACCTGCAGCTCTTGCAGCATGACCAGCAGGAAGTCGCGGCAGCGAATGCTCAAAACGATCTCGACTGGCTCAGGCACAAATTGTACGCTTCCGGGATTTATGAATATGCAGGAGAAAAACTAAAGGCAAGTCTAACAGTTCCCTTAAGTTATAACGGGATTGATTACAATGATGCCCTTCATGATCTGGACAAGTCTTATCAACGATTTTTGATCAACCCGTCTTTCAACCTGAAGTATAACACCGGGATAGAGAACTACGTCACGGCCAATTACAGTTTCGGAAACACACTCGGCAACCTGGACGATGTGTACCGGGGTACAGTTTTACGCAACTACCGTTCGCTTTTTGCGAACAATGCAGACATCCCTGAAGCCAGCACGCACAGTGCAAATGCCACCTTCAGTTTTCGCAAGGCCGTGCAGATGTTTTTTCTGAATGTACAGGCAGGGTATTCAGACACCAGGTTAAATACAATATCTTCATTTTTGCTCAGCAACAGCATTCAGCAGCGTATCGTGCTTCCACTCTCCAACCATGTACGTACAACGAACCTTAGTGCAAATGCAAGCAAATACTTGTTCGCCCTAAAAAGCACGGTTAATGCCGGCGGAAGTTTCAGCAGCAGCGACTACAACCAGTTACAAAACAGCCAGCTGCTGCCCTATACCGCAAATGTGTACACCGGAAAAGCCGGTTTCGAAAGCCGCATCGGTGGCATTATAACCTGGTCTTATGACCTGAACTATACCACCAGCTTTAATAAGGCAAAGGCAGAAAACGCAATCAATACGCGTGTCCAGCAAATCAGGCAGTTATCAACCCTGGCACTGACGCTGCGAAGAAACGTTTTCCTTAATCTTTCCGGAGAACATATCCTGACGCGCCAGTCAGCGCAACCCGATCTGCGCTATATTTTCGCAGATGCGTCGGTTAAATACCGCATTCCGAAATTAAAAACCGACCTGGAGTTCGGCGTTACCAACCTGGCCAACGTACGGACATTCGAAGCCATTTACCTTTCTGCCAATGCTTATACCAGCGGCGTATACAACATCCCCGGCCGCGTTGCTATGTTGCGGGCAGCCTTCAATTTCTGAAAAGATGAGCAGTGACAACTATCGCTGCTCCTCTTTCTGATGGAGATAAATTTTGATTTTCCGGCCACCCTTATCGGCTGTTTCAATACGGATGGACTTTATCTGCTCAGGTTTTAGCTCGTCTGAAAGATTCAAAAGTTTTGTGGAATTTTTGCTGACAACATATGTTACCGGAACGTTTGCTGTGCTATCCTGATTGTGATAGACGTGTGTTGCGATCTTTTTTTCAATCAGCGTGTCGTCTTCGTTTGCATCATCAACATGTCCCTTTCTTAAATAAGTAACCCTGACCTGTCCAACGCCTGTTTTGAGATGCTGCACCGAATCTGCAAAGACCAAAAATTGCTTTCTGCCGGACGCGCTCTTACCGATCGCGGCACGCGCCATAATGATTAATTTCTCAGGACTCCGATCTGCCGGCACGCTATCTGAACTGGTTAAGCTGATACGATGAACAAATGACACCCCTGGTTGCTGTGCAGCCCCGTTAGCCGATACGGCATTCTTTTTCCTGTCGGCACGGGATCCCCTGCCGATAGCTGGTGCCACCCGCCCGGCACCTTCATTTACTCGTACAGGCTGTTGCTGCTGTACATATCCGGCAGCCCGTTCGGCAACGGCTTGCTTTTTTGCTGAAATGGTGAAGGCCAGGGTAATACAAAGAAGTAACGGCAAAGCGATGATATAAAATGAGAGTTTTACAGGCGAGGACCTTTTTGCATTCATCATTTTGATACGCTTCCTGAGATCTGACAGGTTAAAATTATTGACAAGCGATACAGCCGGCCGCAGAGTTCCCGCATCAAGCAGGCTATACTGGTATGTTTTCCGATCCAGGCCACTTTTCAGAAGCCGGGCATCGGTAATGAATTCGATGTTTTCCTTTACCGCCCTTTTCATCATCCAGACCCCGGGATTAAACCAGTAACAAACCAGGCTAAGCTCGGCCAGCAAAATATCTGCGGTATGCCATTCTTTTACATGCACCTTTTCGTGCTCAATAATTGTTTTCAGTTCCTCACGCTTATGCAGTCCGGGGTGTATGTAAATGGTCTGCCAGAAAGAAAACGGACTCAACGGATCACGCAGCAAACGTACCGGCTGACTGTTCATTTGGCTGGGCATAGAGCGGCGGTGAATGCGATACAGCGAAAAAAGCTGCATGAACAGACGAAATGCCATGATAATTGCACCGAAGTAAAAGATGACAAGCAAGACCTGCCATATATCAACCGCGCCGGTCGCCGCGCTCAGTTGATGCACCTGCGGAACGTAAGATGCTACGCCATGCGGGATGGTTTGCCGCCGCTGAAAAAATTCTGTCAGGTCTACGAATGGATAAACTGTCGAAAAAGCAATTCCAAAAAGAAGAAATGCCCGGTTCAGACCATAAAAGGTTAATTTCCGAAGCGCGAGATAATACACCCCGGCAAACAAGAGCAGCACAAGATTAATTTTGAGCAGGCTGAGAAGTAGTTGTGGCATAAGTTCAGATTTAAAATAGCCTATTCCTTTTCAGGATTTTCAATCAGATTAATGATTTCTTTCAACTCTTCCGCACTGATCTTTTTATCGCGCGCAAAAAAAGCAACAAGTTCTTTATACGAATTCTGGAAGTAATCGCTCACAAAACCGTTCATAAACCGCTTTTTATAATCTGCCTCCTTTACTTTAGCACTGTACCGGTTGGCATTTGCAAAGCGTTCACTTTTCAGAAAACCTTTTTTTTCCAGGTTTTTGATGGTAGATGCAAGGGTGGTATACGGAGGTTTAGGCTCAGGCAGTAACGCCATAAAATCCTTTATAAAACCTGCACCATGCTGCCAAACGGCCTGCATGGCCTCTTCCTCCTGTATCGTGAGCTTTTCCATATTTACGATTGCTTCGTAAATATACGAAAATTTATGAATGGACTGCTGGTCTTCAGGCTAATGGGCCTGCTTCCCGTAACGCTCCTCAGCGTCGCTCAGGCTTTGATCAATGACCTTGAACATTTGCCGGGCGGCATCCCGCAGTTTCTCACTGCCACGGTAATCGTCGAAATAGGTCACTTTTTTTGTCTTGGTCCTGTACTTAAAAACGATGTGGTACCGCAGCGCCTTTGAACTCGCTGTATCTGTCCCCGGATTGGCGATCAGCTCGGGAAAATTCCACAATCCAAGCTCGTTCGCTTTATTATGGATATAGATGATGTCGTTTTTCCGCAGTTTTACATTGGCCCTGATCACAGAATCCTTGCTGTTTAGGTAGGTATAATCGCCGGTCTTGCTATCATATCTGTTCTCGGGCACCGCGTTCAGTCCGTAGCTGTATTGAAATGACACAAAATCCTTTGACCTGAACGGTGCATTCCTGATCATAGGTGCGTAATAGATGATGCAATACGCCAGAAACGGAACAATGATAGTCAGAGCAAGAAAGATCTTTTTGGTTTTTGCAGACATGATTATACGGATTGAATTTCTTCAGGATTTTCGTTGAATTCGCCCTCCCATTTGGCTATCACAACCGTAGCAAGGCAGTTGCCGATCACATTCACGGAGGTGCGGGCCATATCCATCAGTTCATCTACGCCCAGGATGGCAGCAATGATAAACGTTGGCAGACCGAATTGGTCTGCGGTAGCGATCAGGATGATGAGTGACGCGCGGGGAATTGCTGCAACACCCTTACTGCTGATCATGAGCGTGAATACGATGAGTAACTGCTGTCCGAAACTAAGGTGCATACCCGCAGCCTGGGCAACAAAGATCGAAGCGAGACTCAGGTATAGGGTTGTCCCGTCAAGATTAAAACTATAGCCGGTCGGAATAACAAATGAAACGATCTTCCGCGGCACGCCAAACTTTTCCATGGCACTCATTGCTTTGGGCAGCGCAGCATCAGAACTTGTGGTTGCAAAGGCAATGGATACAGGCTCCTTGATCGCATTTACAAATTTCAGAATCGGGATACGCAGGTAAAGGGCAATGGGCAGCAAAACGATAAGCAGGAAGGCAATAAGCGCCAGGTACAGCGTAGCCACCAGCATAAAAAGATTTTTAAGGATGTCTACCCCCATGTGCCCTACGGTATAGGCCATAGCCGCACCAACGCCGATTGGCGCAAAGTACATGATCAGGTTTGTAAACTTGAACATGGTTTCAGCAAGACTTTCGCAGAAGTCGAGCAGCGGCTTCTTCTTTTTTTCATCCAGCATGGCCAGGCCGATACCGAACAGCACCGAAAAGATCACGATCTGCAAGACCTGAGCATCATACACCGCTTTTGCTACGTTTTCGGGAAAGACATTCCTGAAAAATGACAGGGTTTTGTAGAGCCAGTGCACATTCTCAGGCAGCTGCGCCAGGATGCTTGCGTCTGCCGGGTCTACGGCAGGCTTAGGCAGCTCCGTTTGCGGTATGTGTGAAATGTCTACCCCTACCCCTGCCTGCGAAATGTTAATAGCGGCAAGGCCTATAAACAGGGCGATGGTTGTAGCAGAATAAAAATAAACCAGCGACTTCCAGCCCATGCGGCCAACCTGTTTGAGGTCATTATGACCGGCAATGCCATAGACCAGCGTGGCGAAAAGGATAGGCCCGACAATCGTTTTGACAAGCTTGATGAAACCTTTGCTAAGCGGCTGCAGCGCAATTGCAACATGCGGATAATCAATCCCGACAAAGATGCCCAATGCCATGCAGACCAGGATCCAGGTGGTCAGATTTTTTCGCGTATAGGCATAAAAGACCAGAATAAGTGCCAGGCTCCAGCGCACGATCATCATGACCTGGTCGGGAACTTCCGCAAGGTTAAAGTCTTTCAGAACAGCAACCAGAATAGCCAGGGTAACGGCAACAAGTGTGAAAATACCGACGCGCTTTTTTTTCATTTGATATGCTTTTTGACCATTACCGGTAATGCTTATCGCCCGGGCCGGGCAGAAGATTCGCCGAAGGTCTGTTCTTTAATCAGGCAGCATCCGGGAAAGAAGCTTGTAAGTAACACTTACACAGCGGCACCCTGCAGCTTTTTTTATGTCAATAAGTTTGGTAAGGTTGCAAAAGTAATTATTTGCTGCATGGCAACAAACAATAAATACCCTCAGCCTGAAGATAATTGTAACAATTCTCTTCTATATTTGTCGAAACTGCATACCGCAACCCTGAATGGAGCAAAAAGACAAATTATTTAAACAAATATTTGATTCGAACTCGAAAAAGATCTTCCATTTGTGCTACGGTTATACCGGCGATCAGGACGCTGCGAACGACCTTCTGCAGGAAACATTTCTGAAAGTCTGGCAAAATCTTGATAAGTTCAGAAACAAGTCGCTTATTTCTACCTGGATCTACCGGATTGCCGTAAACACCTGTCTCACTTATCTGCGATCTGAGAAACGACAGGCAAAAGATGAATTAACGCCAAACATCATAGAAGAGAAAGCTGAAGAGTTCTCTGAAAAAAACGAACAGGTCGCCTTGTTGTACAAATGTATTTCCCAATTGGAAGAAAATGATCGTCTGATCATTACCATGGTACTTGATGAATTGCCCTACAATGAGATTGCCGAAATCTCCGGCATCAGCGAAGGCAACCTGCGGGTCAAAATTCACCGCATTAAACAGAAATTGACAGAATTATACAATAGATATGCAAGAGTTTGATCAATTACAGGCACTGTGGCAGGGACATGAAGTAGAGGTGAAGCTCACTGCCGATGAGATGCTCAGGCAAGCCAAGAGGGAAGTGAATTCGCTAAAAACCCGATCAATAGCAAATATTGCCGGTATGCTGATTTCTGCTGTCATCATCGGATTTATTCCCGCTTTTTACGACTTTCAGTCCTGGACCAGTTATGCAGGTCTTGCGATCACCATCTTTACTATTCTTGTATTTACAGGCATCCTGATCGCAGACTACCGGCTGATAGCCAAAAGCAACTACACCCAGCATCCGCATGCATTTCTGGGAACGCTGAAGATTTACCAGTTAAACAGGTTAAGGCTTTATAATTCACTCTACTGGTTTTATACGTTTGCGCTTTCTGTCGGTATTCTTTTTTACCTCTATGAGATACTGGAATACTTCCCGATTTGGATGCAGGTTGCATTGATCGGGATTACGCTCGGCTGGATGGTCTTTTGCTCGACCATTCTCCGCAAAGCCGTAATCAAACGCGAGAAGGAAAGGATCGGCCTGCTCATTGGTAAGTTCGAACGGATCAGCGAACAATTTCACGAAAAATAACGTTAGCTGTAGTGAACGGCGCCATATCTCCGTTTTCAGAACATGTATCACCGGTTAATCAGCCATTTGTTCGCTTTTTCAGTGCTGGCACTCCTTTTTGTTTCTTTCCGGCCGGCTCAGGAAGTTTATCCCGAAAAGCTTTCCTGGAAAACCCATTTTCGCGGAAAACCGGACTACAATTCTCCCTTTGCAGCCCTGACTGTATTGCGCTGGCACTATGAATACAAAGCCAGAATCGTGAACGGCCGCCTTGAAGTTCGTTTCAGCCAGCTTTTTGGCATGGATAAGAACAAGTCATGGGTTAAACCCGAGCGGATTCGTAACCAGGCAGTAAGCGATCAGCTGCTTCATCATGAACAGGGACATGCCGACATTCATTATCTCATGTACCGTGAGGCCAAACGTGTTATGGAAAACCGCACGTACCGCGTGGAAACCTATAAAAAGGAAATTGCAACGCTTGCTGATGAGGTCGGGAAATACTTCGATGAAATGCAAAAGCGGTATGATGAAGAAACCGGCCACGGAAACAATTTCAAAAAACAGGCGCAATGGGACGAGATCATCGCTAACTGGCGGTACGAAAATTATATTACCGAAAAATAGCAGCCAGATAAGGCAGAAACACAAGCATGCCCGTAATGAATGCCGCCACTGCGGCGATAAGAACAGCAGCTGCGCTGATATCTTTCACGCTTCCTATTCCGGGATGCCTTTCAGGGTGTACCACATTGCATAATTTCTCAATCGCTGTATTAAATGCTTCGGCAATAAATACGCCGGCAATGCAACCGGTAATGATGATCCAGTCATGTATTGAAATCTTGAGCGCAGCACCCACGATTATCGCCACTACAGCGCAGGCCAGATGGATACGCATGTTATGTTCAGCCCAGAACAGTTTACGTATTCCAGACCACGCATAATAAAAACTACGTAGCCTGGCCGTAAACGTAAACCGCTCCGGCGTCTTCATCAGGGTTTCTTTTCGTCAACCTCGCCTACCGAAAACCGGTTGCCGCGAAGCACATACAGGAACTCCCGGGTAGTCCCGGTCTTCAATGTGGTATCGGCCGGGTCGGCCTGTACAGGATAAGAACGATACAGATCGCCGTTTTTTATTGTAAACCTGTCATCGCCGGCATAGCCCTTCTTACTGGGCAAGCCGGGAAACGTAATCTTATTAAAGTTGTTGCCTGAAAATTCGTAGACCGTAAGATCAGATACATTCTTTTTACTGAGCAGCTGGATATAAATTTCCGGATTGCCATCGGTATCAAGGTCCATATTCCATGCATCAGTTATGATGCCTTCGCGTTCTGCGGCAAGCGAACGAAAATTATTCCTGGCCGAATCAGACATCAAAATAAGGTAACCGCCGATACTGTCGACACCCTTCCCCCACTGCAGCACCTCAATCGTAAGGCCCGGCTTCACTTCTATGCTTTTATAGAATTTAAACGGATTGTTTGCAGCCCTTTTATCTGCCCCCGGCTTTTCTTCGCGCGGAACCTGAGGCTTGGGTTCGGTACATCCAAAACATAAAAGCAGCGCTGCGAAAAGCAGGGTATGCTGATAACTGTAAATCGATTTAAACACTTTCATATGTCTGTTCTTTCGGCTGCCAAATTAAAAAAAATTGGTTGCGGCGGCAAACCGCCCGGCCTGATTATTTAGCCTTTACGTCTGTTGCCCCATTGCTCAGGATGGTCTCTGTTACAACACTTCTGCGGCCGTTCGGTGTAATCACAATTGTCTTGAGAATCCGCTTCTCACCTTTGGGCACAACAACTTTAATCGCTGAATCGTAAGGTGTGGAAGTTTCAGACGGACGGAAGCCATCGATCGTATAATAGATCTTGGAACCTTTAACCGGTTGCTTCAACTCGATGTTGAATGCATCGCCGTGAATAGTTCCTTCAGGCAGGCCTACCGGCGTAGGCACCCAGTACGAAATACCGCTTTTATCGAACCGTGCCAGGTGAAGCGGTAAACGGTCTTCAGAGAAGTTTTTCAGGTCTTTGCGTGCAACCGGGCTCCAGGCAATTTCAGATAAGGCAAGCAACCGGGGCAGGGCCTGATATTCTATTTTTGACCCGGGTTCGATGTATTCCGTCCACAGGTTAGCCTGCACCCCCTTAATGTATTTTTTCTGGTCATCATTCAATTCCTTTGGTACCGGATCATAACTATAGGCTTTGGTGTAGGGGGCAAAGCCGCCGATGGTTACCGGCTCATCAGGCGAATTGGATTGTTTATGATCAATGTACAAACCCTGCGAACCCGGCGTCATGATAACATCGTGGTTCTGTTTGGCCGCTTCAATACCGCCAGCCTCGCCACGCCAGCTCATTACCGTAGCGTTTGGTGCAAGCCCGCCTTCAAGTATCTCATCCCAGCCGATGATCGATCTGCCCTTGCCGTTGATATATTTTTCTATGCGTTGGATAAAATAACTCTGTAGCTCGTGCTCATCTTTAAGCCCTTTTTCTTTCATCAGCTGCTGACAAAATGCAGACTCTTTCCAATACGTTTTCGGACACTCATCTCCGCCGATATGAATGTACTTTGAAGGGAAGATGGCAATCACTTCATCGAGTACGTTCTGCAGAAAACTGAAGGTGTTTTCACTTGGAACAAAAACGTCATCAAAAACCCCGAACGTTTGCTGAACGTGTTTTCCTTTCCTTGAGCCCGCCCACGCGGTTTTGGGCCCTACAGGCGTATCGCGTTCCGGGAAACAGCTCAGTTCCGGATAGGCTGCGATGGCAGCCGAAGCATGACCCGGCATTTCAATTTCCGGAACAACCGTAATAAAACGTTCTGCAGCATACCTGACAACCTCTTTAGCCTGCTCCTGGGTATAAAAGCCGCTATGAGGCATCAGATCGTTGCCCGTTCCAGGGTAGTGCCCAATGATTGTACCCGCACGTGTACTGCCTACACTGGTCAGCTTCGGATATTTCTTTATTTCAAGCCGCCAGCCCTGATCATCTGTCAGGTGCCAGTGGAATGTGTTGATCTTGTAGGCGGCAAGGAGATCAATGTATTTTTTGATAAAAGATACAGGCTGGAAATGCCGTGAAACGTCAAGCATGGTGCCGCGGTAAGAAAAACGTGGCTGGTCACTGATCTCTGTGGCAGGTACACTCACCACGCTGCCGCTCTTTTCCGGCAGAAGCTGCATGGCCGACTGCACAGCGTAGAACAGGCCTGCACCTTTACCCGTCAGCGTAAACCTGTTTGCTGTGATTTTAATCCGGTAACCTTCCGCAGACAGCTGCTCTGCTCCCTCTTTCGTCAAAACAATCGCCTTCTGCCCCGCAGTGGCAGACTTAACCTCGCGCAGTGCAAAACCGGCATGGCTAACGATGTATGCATTCAGCAGATCGGCCATTCGCATGCCTTCTGCATCTGAGGCAGCAAGTACCGTCGCATTGTCCAGGATGAACTGCCCGCTACCCGGTTTTACCGAAACCGGCATAGGTATAATTCGCGACGTGGCAGCAGACTGCGCAAATGCTCCAGCCGACAGCAGAGCGAGACAAAGGAAGAAACTGATCTTTTTCATTGGTTTGGTGGTTTAGGTTGACTGTTTAGCAGGGCACTCCGGACCTGCCCATTATCTGGTCCGGAAATCTGACCGGGATTTAAATTCAGGCATGAAGATCAAACGCAACAGCTGCTGTGCGATTCAGCTCGGCAATTTTTGCTGCCGGATCTTCTGCTGCAAAAACGGCGCTGCCTGCTACAAAGGCATTGGCACCTGCTTTCTTTAACGCAGCAATGTTGGCAGTATCTACACCGCCGTCTACCTCAATGACCAGCGCTGCACTGCTGCCGCCGGCCAGCTGCCTCAGGGCAGCGATCTTTTTATACGTGTTTGGTATGAACTTCTGTCCGCCAAAACCAGGGTTAACCGACATGATCAGTGCAAGGTCCAGAAATTCCAATACGTCTTCCAGCAGCTGTACGGGCGTATGCGGATTCAGCGCCACGCCGGCTTTGCAGCCGGCAGCATGTATCGCTTCTATTGTGCGGTGCAAATGTGTACAGGCCTCATAATGAACGGTGATCACTTCAGCTCCCGCCGCTGCAAACCTTTCTATATAACGATCCGGATCGGCGATCATCAAGTGCACGTCGAGCGGTTTTCGCGCATGTTTTTTTACGGCCTCAATAACCGGAAACCCGAACGAAATATTCGGAACAAACATTCCGTCCATGACATCAACATGTATCCATTCGGCTTCGCTGTGATTCAGCATTTCTATATCACGCTGCAGATTACCAAAGTCGGCAGCTAATATGGACGGCGCAATAAGGTGTTTCATCTCGTAAATATATGGATTTGCCTCCAACCGGCGTACTTTCTCAGCTATGATCGGTAAACTGTGTGAATCGCATTTAAACAGGACTTCCGGCAAACAGAAAAGCCGCCCGGATTGGGGCGGCTTTAAAATATTAAGCTTTAGGAGCTGCTTCTGGCTTTGGCGGCCGTGGCAGCAACACTTTGCGGGAAAGCTTCATCTTTCCTTGTTTGTCAATATCAAGCAGTTTTACCTTCAGAATCTCGCCTTCCTTAAACACCCCGTCCATAGTTTCAAGGCGTGTCCAGTCGATTTCTGAAATGTGCAGCAAACCGTCTTTACCTGGCATGATCTCAACAAACGCACCGAAAGGCATGATCGATTTTACTTTGCCTTCATATACCTCGCCGATTTCCGGTTTGGCAGCAATGGCACGGATGCGTCCAACGGCAGCATCGATAGACGCCTTATTGTCTGCAAATACTTCCACGATACCTTTGTTGTCAACCTCTTCGATTGAGATGGTTGCACCGGTTTCGCGCTGCATTTCCTGAATGATCTTACCGCCTGGCCCAATCACCGCACCGATAAACTCCTTATCAATAGTAAGTGAAACGATACGCGGAGCATGCGGTTTGAAGTCCTCACGCGGTTCGGTAATGGTTTTAGCCATCTCACCGAGAATATGCAGACGACCGTCTTTGGCCTGGTTCAGCGCTTTTGTAAGCACTTCGTAAGAAAGTCCGTTTATCTTCAGGTCCATCTGGCAGGCTACAATACCGTTTTTGGTACCGGTAACTTTGAAGTCCATGTCGCCAAGGTGATCTTCGTCGCCCAGGATATCTGACAGGATCGCATATTTTCCGGTCTTTTCGTCGGTAATCAATCCCATCGCAATACCAGATACCGGCTCTTTGATTTTGATACCGGCATCCATCAGGGCAAGTGTACCCGCGCAAACCGTAGCCATAGAAGATGAGCCGTTTGATTCAAGAATATCTGAAACGATACGGATGGTGTAAGGGTTTTCTGATGCATCAGGCAGCACCTTTTTAAGCGAGCGCATAGCCAGGTTACCGTGACCGATTTCGCGGCGGCCGGCACCCCTGTTTGGCCTAACCTCACCGGTAGAAAAACCAGGGAAGTTATAGTGCAGTAAAAATTTGTTATAGCCGTTAATGAATGCACCATCGATCATCTGCTCATCGTCTTTAGAACCGAGTGTTACAGATGTAAGTGATTGTGTTTCTCCACGGGTAAATACCGCAGAACCGTGTGCAGCAGGCAGGTAACCTACCTCGCTCCAGATCGGGCGGATCTGCGTGGTGGTACGGCCGTCAAGACGGATGCCTTCATCAAGCAGCAGGTTCCGCACAGCATCATACTGAACATCATGATAGTAATGTTTAGCCAGTGCTTTTCTCAGATCTTCGGTATCTTCAGGCATGTTTTCAAAGAAATCGTTGATGATAGCCGTAAAAGCCTCAGAACGCGCTTCTTTGCTCGATGCGGTTTTAGCAACCTCATAAACCTGATTGTAGGTTTTTTCGTAAACTTCTTTCTTCAGGTCTTCATCATGATCTTCATGGCTGTAAAGGCGTTTCAACGTCTTCCCTGCCTCCTCCTGAAGTTCAAGCTGAACTTTACACTGCTGGCGGATGGCCTCATGGGCAAATTTCAAAGCTTCTACCATTTCTTCTTCAGAAATTTCGTCAGCTTCTCCCTCTACCATCACAATATCATTGGCAGAACCAGCTACCATAAATTCGAGGCTTGCGCGCTCCAGGTCTTTCAGGAATGGATTGATAACAAGTTGCCCGTCAATTTTAGCCACACGAACTTCAGAGATAGGCCCGTTAAAAGGGATATCTGAAACAGCAAGCGCTGCAGAAGCCGCCAGACCTGCAAGGCAGTCAGGCATGATGTTTTTGTCTGCAGAAATTAAAGAGATCATGACCTGTGTATCTGCATGATAATCATCAGGGAACATAGGGCGCAATGCGCGGTCTACCAGACGTGAGATCAGAACCTCGTAGTCAGATAAACGGGCTTCCCGGCGCAGGAAACCACCCGGAATACGTCCGGTAGCAGCATATTTTTCCTGATAGTCTACCGAAAGCGGCAGAAAATCAACACCTGGCTTTGCATCTTTCGCAGAGACCACGGTAGCGAGCAACATCGTGTCGCCCATTTTTACAACAACCGATCCGTCGGCCTGTTTAGCCAGCTTACCGGTTTCAATTTCGATCGTTCTTCCATCGCCCAGGTCGAGCGATTTTGTTATTACATTCATTTAAAATTAATTGTGGCGTGTTTTCCTCTTTCTACACACCGGTTATGTGGTAATTTTTGTTTGCAAAAATAAAAAGCCATTCCGAAAAGAATGGCTTTTGTTTGATAATATTGCGATTACTTAATGATATCCCTAAGCGATAAAGCTTTGATGATAGCACGGTAGCGCTCAATATCTTTTTTGAACAGGTATGCAAGAATCGCGCGGCGTTTACCAACGAGTTTCTGTAGCGATAACTGTGTAGAGAAGTCCTTACGGTTTTTCTTTAAGTGCTCTGTTAAGTGAGCAATACGGTAGGTAAACAATGCAACCTGACCTTCAGCTGAACCGGTGTTGGTCTCTACGCCGCCGTGAGTTTTAAAAATCTCGGCTTTCTTTTCTGAACTTAAATACATTCTTGAATAATATAAAAGCGATTAAAAATTAATTAATTATAGGGTGCAAAGATAAAGCTTTACCTCATTACTTGCAACTTGTTCAGCGAATTAATCGGCAGCCTGAATGCGCTGCAATGCCGGTATGTTCAGAAAACCTTCGCCGCTTCAATATGGCAGCCTGCAGCCCCGTGCTCTGCTTTACTCCGCTGCGCTGCGTGCCCGCGCCGCCCGGGTTTAGCCCACAACGTATCTACCCCGCATACTTCTCAAAAAGCCAAAAAATCAGCCTATCTTTGTTGCACCATGGAAAATAACCAGTACAGCATCTTCGAAAGTGAACTGCGGGTGCGCCCGGACGATATTGATATGTTCAATCATGTGCACAACAGCAAGTACTTTGACTATGTCCTGGCCGCGCGGTATGAGCAGATGGAAAAGGACTACAAAATGCCAATGGAACATTTCCTTGAAAGCGGATTTGGCTGGGTTGTAAAAACAGCTATGGTTAATTTCAAACGCCCGCTGATCCTGGGCGATGTGATTACCGTGCGCACCGGGATCATTACCATGAATGAGAAAGGCTGCCGCGTTCAGTTCGAAATCGTAAACAAAAAAACCGGCAAAGTTGCTTCAGACGGCTGGTTCGATTATGTGATGATCGATATCAATACAGGCAGGGCATGCGCAGTCAGCAGCGACATGATCGCGGCATACGCCATTTAATCGGCTATTCCTGCTTGTTCCGGCAGCCTTCCGCAGATTAATCTACAACATTTTTTCCTGTTTTTAATTATTTTGTCTAAGTTCGCTGCGCTAAAACCGCAATACCGATGACCGTATTTGCAGTCCGTTTGAGGTTCTAACCAACCGAGGACTCCTCCCCTCTTACCACCACCAATGCCCGGGTACTGACGTATCCCATCATTTTTATCTATTTTTTTATTTATTTAACATCCCCCCGTTATGACAAATTCTTTAAAGTCGAAAGGCAAAGTGTCTTCTTTTTTCGAGGTGCTCAGGCAATCGTTAAAAGGTGAAGAAACCGATCTTACAGAAATTGGTATCCGCCGCGCCATCGTACTTCTTGCCATTCCTATGATGCTTGAAATGATCATGGAATCGGTTTTTGCACTTGTAGACCTTTATTTCGTCGGTCACCTGGAACACAGCAGCCTGGCCATTCAGACCGTTGGCCTCACCGAGTCGGTACTTACTGTTGTCTATTCAATTGCCATGGGCATCAGTATGGCTGCCACGGCTGTTGTAGCCCGCCGGGTTGGCGAAAAAAAACCCGAACAGGCGGGTAAATCCGGCATGCAGGCAATTCTGATCGCCGTCTGTATTAACCTGGTGATCAGTGTGCTGGGAATGATCTTCGCACGGGACATTCTGCGCCTGATGGGCGCCAGCCAGGATGCCGCCGAACATGGCCAAACCTTTACGCGCATCATGATGGGCAGCACCATCTTTATTGTGCTGCTGTTTCTGATCAATGGTATTTTTCGCGGCGCCGGCAATGCAGCCATCGCTATGAAAAGCCTTTGGATTGCCAATATCGCAAACATTGTGTTATGTCCGCTGCTCATAAACGGACTTGGTCCGGTTCCCGCAATGGGACTTGAAGGCGCCGCCATAGCTACCACGATCGGACGCGCCCTTGGTGTGGTTTACCAATTGTTTCACCTCTTTGGTTCTGGCAATAAACTGAAGGTTAAACTTAATCAGATCCTGCCTGATTTCGTTCTGATCAGACAGATCGTAAAAATTGCCGCGCCCGGTGTATTTCAGTTCGTAATCGCTTCCTGCAGCTGGATTTTCCTTGCACAACTGGTGGCGACCACCGGGGGCGACCATGGTTCGGCTGGCTACCAGACTGCCCTGCGGCTCATGATGTTTTTCATGTTGCCTGCATGGGGTTTAAGTAATGCTGCAGCTACGCTCGTCGGACAGAACCTCGGAGCCCGACGCATAGACCGCGCTGAAGAAGCAGTCATGAAAACCATGGGCTACAACATCGCCTTTATGGCTGTAGTAATGGTGCTTTTTCTTGCATTTGGCCACCTGTTCGTGCGCATCTTTACAGAAGATATCCAGGTAAGAACAGTGGCTGTGCGCGCGCTGAAGATTATGAGTCTGGGTTTTATCATTTATGGTATCGGTATGGTACTCATCAGCACCTTCAATGGAGCAGGCGATACCTGGACACCAACCTGGGTAAATGTGTTTGCCTTCTGGGCATTTCAGATTCCCTTTGCGTACCTGCTGGCCAAATATTTTGATATGGGCCCTACAGGTGTATTCATTGCCATTCCTGTGGCCGAAGCAGGCATCTGCGTTGCCGCCTACATCTTATTTAAGCGTGGCAGGTGGAAGACTGTGCAGGTTTAAAGTAAAAAAAGACGAGCCTGACCTGGCTCGTCTTTTTCGTTTATAGACAGCCGGCCATAACTGAATACAAACTGTGGACATGTCAGGCACCGGGCAGTATATCTGTTGGCGCCAGCCTTGACTGTCGGTATTACGGCCGCAGCTGCAGCGATATATGTAAGAACTGGCGCTACCTGCCGATCGTTTCGTCGAGCAGCTCGGTATAAAAAGTTTTAAGTTCCACCCCCATAGCTGCCACCTGCTGTGGAATAAAACTGGTTATAGTTTGCCCCGGAATGGTATTGATCTCTATGAAATAAAACTTGCCCGTACCTTCTTCAAGAAAATAGTCGACTCGTACAATACCGCGGCAATTTAACCGGTCGTATATCTTTGTTACGATCCGTTCCACCCGCGCGCGCTCTTCATCCGTCATTCTTCCCGGGGTAATTTCTTCCGTTGCCCCCGGCGTGTACTTTGCCTCAAAATCAAAAAATTCATTCGCCGGAATAACCTCAGTCGCCGGAAGCACGCGAATAACGCCACCGCTCCTGAACACACCGACAGAGAACTCCCGGCCAGAAACAAACTCTTCGACGAGCACCTGGCTGTCTTCCTTAAATGCTTTGTCAAGTGCGGCTTGTAACTCGTCACCACTCTTCACCTTACTCATCCCGATGCTGCTTCCGCCATTGTTCGGCTTCACGAAGTAAGGCAATTTGAGTTTTTCCTTAACCTTCCCGGCAGCGTCTTCTGCATGCATCAACTGTACAGATTCAGCTACGCTGAGCTCTTCAATATCATGAACAATTGCCTTTGTGTACCCCTTATTCATCGTAATGGCAGAGGTCAGCGCATCGCAGGTGGTATACGGTATTCCGATCATATCAAAATAACCCTGCAACTTTCCGTCCTCGCCCGGCGACCCGTGAATGGCAATAAAGACACCATCGAAACGGATTTTGCGGCCATCGATGGTCAGCGAGAAATCATTTCGGTCTACCTCGATTTTAAGCGAATCTGCCGGTTCATAAAACCAGCCCTGCTGGCTTAACATAATTTTATACACCTCGAATCGTGCCGGATCAAGATTTTGTGCAATGGTAGCGGCACTTTTTACAGATACAACCCATTCGCCGGTTGTACCTCCTGTTAACAGGGCTATAGTTTTTTTCATTTGTTTGATACGTTGTCTCGACAAGTGTTACAGCCTGGATACCGGGCCGCTTAATACAGAATGGCCTGTTAATAATTTGGGCTAAAAATTGCTGTGAACAGATGTCGTTTCAAAAATATAAATTAACGCATCAGAATGGTTTGTAGGTGCGATAAAATATTTTAGCCTAAATTTGGGCTCAGAAAGGAAAAAACAGCAGTTTAATGTCAAAATTCGTCGAATATCTTAAAACAAAGTCTTTTAGAAATAACATCCTGGCAGCCATTGCGACCGTGCTGGTTCTGCTGTTTATTGCCTTTTACAGCCTGCGATTTTACACCAAGCATGGGCAGGGACTAAATGTCCCGGCCTTAAAGGGACTGAATTTTTCGCAAGCCGTTGCCAAGCTGGAGGAACTTGGTTTACGCTACGAGGTGGATTCGGTTTATATTATGGATAAACCGCCGGGAATTGTGATTGATCAGGATCCCGATGCCAGCACCTTTGTAAAAGACAACCGTACCATCTACCTGACAATTAATACCGGGCAGGCCCCGAATGTCAAATTCCCTGAAGTCGAATTTAAATCACTTCGGGAAGTCCAGGCCATTATTGCTGGTTTCGGTCTTAAAATGGGCGATACAACTTACCGCGCCGATGTAAGCAGGGATGTTGTACTTGAGGCGCGTTTTGGCGGACAACCCATTCGTGCCGGCGAGGTCTTGCCTAAAGGATCACGAATAGACTTTGTGCTGGGCGATGGCCGCGGAAATGAAGAAGTTGACATACCCAACCTGATGGGGTTAACTAAAGATGAAGCCTTGTTTTCACTGAAAGGTTCCATGCTGACACTTGGCGCCATCACCTATGAAGGCGAAGTCACTGACAGCGCCGCTGCCGTCATCGTAAAGCAGGAACCCACACTTACAGATTCAGTCTTCAAAGTTCCTATCGGCACAAGAATAAATATCACGCTGAAACAACAATAAACCAGAAACACTTTTATGACCCAAACGGAACAACCGAAAAAACCAAAAACCGGAGTAAAGATTCTTTTTGCTGCTGCAGTGATCGTATTGATTATCGGCGGCTATTTCGGTCTGAAACTATATAAAACATATTTTGCCGGTAACGTAACCGATAAGCAGCAATACCTGTACGTGCGCACCGGTTATTCTTTTGATGATGTGCTCAGAGACATCACCATGCAGCAAATTCTTAAGGACGAGGACAGCTTTGCGGCTGCCGCCGAAAAAATGAGCCTGAGAACGGCTATCAAACCCGGGCGCTATCGTTTAAAAAAAGGGATGACGAACCGCGCCCTGATCAATATGCTTAAGGCTGGGAATCAGGACCCGGTAAAACTCAAATTTCAGAATATCCGCAAAAAAGAAAACTTTGCCGCCTATCTGTCAAGGAACCTGGAACCTGATTCGGCTACGTTCATCAGATTGCTTGATTCTACAGATCTGATCAGCAAACACGGCTTCAATACCGAGAATATTTACACCATGTTTGTTCCCAATACATATGAAATGTACTGGAACATTTCTGCGCCCGAGTTTTTTGACCGGATGCAAAAGGAATACGATAAATTCTGGACTACAGAACGTAAACAAAAAGCCAAAGCGCTTAATCTTACACCTGTGCAGGTGAGCATTCTTGCATCTATCGTCGATGCAGAAGCGCTTTTTGATAAAGAAATGCCCATTATTGCCGGGCTTTACCTGAACCGCCTGAACCGGGGAATCCTCCTCCAGGCTGACCCGACCGTAATCTTTGCAAACGACGACTTTACGGTAAAACGGGTTACCAATGCTTTGCTGAAGGTATCTTCACCATACAACACCTATCGTTACGCCGGACTGCCGCCCGGCCCGATTATGATGCCAAGCATACGTGCTATAGACGCTGTATTGAACCGCGACGAGAATGATTATATCTACATGTGCGCGAAAGAGGACTTTTCAGGTTATCATGCTTTTGCTACTACCCGCGAGGAACACGAGAAAAACGCAAAAAAATACCGCGAGGCATTGAACAAACGTAATATTTTCAGGTAATGTATAGCCATTCTACAAAAATCCGGGTGCGCTACGCCGAAACAGACCAGATGGGTTATATGTACTACGGCAATTACGCACAATATTATGAAGTGGGGCGTGTAGAAATGCTGCGAAGCCTTGGCATGACTTATAAATCGATGGAAGAAAGCGGTATTATGCTCCCGGTACTTGAACTGCACTGCAAATTTATCCGGCCGGCGCGATATGATGAGGAACTCACCGTTACCACGACACTAAAGAAGATTCCAGGCGTACGGATTTTTTTCGAATACGAATTGTTTAACGAGCAGCTGGAGCTGATCAACATGGGTTCAACGACACTCGTGTTTGTTGATATGGAAAAAAATAAACCGACTCAGCCTCCGGCTGATTTTATTGAAAGGTTAAAAAAATATTTCGAATAACAGCTGCAAATGGAATGGGTACACCGGCAATTGCTTAAAATCAGGCTATACACTGTGTTCATTGAGTGGACCAAGCATTGTATATTGCCGGGTTTTAGTCCGCTGCCGCTGTACACCGTTGCCACCTTCTTTTTTAAA
The DNA here is from genome assembly GCF_004138205.1 of Pedobacter sp. SYP-B3415. Classification (GTDB taxonomy): domain Bacteria; phylum Bacteroidota; class Bacteroidia; order Sphingobacteriales; family Sphingobacteriaceae; genus Pedobacter. The sequence continues at coordinate 44,042 of NZ_RXNQ01000009.1, read as the reverse complement.
GAGATAGGCAAAGACTCTCTGGTCAACAAGGCTTCATCTCTGGCGTATAATTTTATGCTGGCCATTTTCCCGGGCATTATCTTTTTGTTTACACTGATTCCTTTTATCCCAAAGCAAGTGGGGTTTCAAAAACAGCTGATGTCACTGATCGTGCTCATTCTTCCTAACAACGCGTTCGAGGCCTTTAGTGAGACACTGGATGAGATCATCAATAAACAGAACGGCCGACTGCTCTCTGCTGGTTTTTTGCTTTCGCTGTTTTTCGCCACCAACGGCGTGCAGAATCTGATGACAGCATTTAATAAATCGTCTTTGATCATCGAAACGCGCAGCTGGCTGCGGCAGCGCATGATTGCACTGATTTTAACGCTGGTGATTGCCTTTTCACTGATTGTCTGTATTGCAGCCATGGCCTTTGGAGAGTTTCTTCTTACGTTCTTAAAAAACGAGCTGGAAATCACAGAAAGTCTGATTACTTATGCCATTGACTTTACGCGATGGGCCATTCTCGGGGTATTGTATTTCACAACGATCTCAATCTTATACCGCTACGGACCGGCCCATGCAAAAAAATGGCGTTTTTTTAGTGCCGGATCCTGGCTGGCAACCATTCTTGCCTTTCTGACAATGTGGGGGTTTTCGTTTTACATCAACAACTTTGGGTCCTACAACAAACTTTACGGCTCGATCGGAACGCTGATCGTCATCATGATCTGGCTTTACCTGAATTCCCTGATCCTCCTGGTAGGGTTTGAGCTTAATGCCAGTGTCGACCTTTCCAAACGAAGCGTAAAAATCATCAAACCAAATTTCAATGTATTCAAAAAAGCTTCCCCTGCGGGTGATAAGCGCTGAAGCAGAGAAAAGTTTAAAGTTGTAAGCTCAAACCTGAAAGTTGGTTATGTCAATCATGTTTGTCAGCATCACTGAGCAGCGACAGCACCACCTCATAAGCCGTTTTTTTCTGCCATTTAGCAATTGTCCAGGCTATAAAGCTGAGTGTAAATATATCACGATTATCAGGACTGTCGAGCTGACGTAAAACCGCTTCTTTGTACGTGTTATCGAATACTACGTCTGGCCTTTTCAAATACTTCTCTACAAGTGAAACGAAGATCAGAACGCGTTCTTCTGAAGTTTTTAGTAAATATTTCTTGTAGCGCCGGCGAAAGCTGTGTAGTCGCGACATGGTGAGATCGATATTCGAAAATTGCGCGTGAACCAGAATCTCCATCAGGTTTTTCCTGATCGTCCACAGCATACCCATTTCTTTCTCATACCAGGCATCGGTCCGGGTCAGTAAAGACAACTGTTTGAGGCTGGCCCGGTCATTACGCAATGCCAAAAACATGGTCAAACAGACACGCAGGTCTTCAACGTCTTCCGGCCTGGACTTGATTTTTCTAGTTGCAAGTGCATCCTGGAGAAGAGAAACCGCCCGCGCTGCAGCACCCGTGTAGAACAGACTAAGGGCTGCAAGCAGCTTGTAGCGAAGCTGAAAGAGCGTGTCGTAACGGCTATCGCTTCTCATCAATGCCAGCATCCTGTCCAGGTAAGCGTCGCAGGTGGCGAAATTCTTTTGTCGAAGATGGAAATTTGCGAGAAAATACAGGATTGATATATGATGGAACAGCGAGTAAGGCTTCCTGTCTGGCCTGTCTTCCAGGAATTTGTTCGTACGGTTTATTAAACGCTCTATCAGCGTATAATTTTGCTGAATAGCCGCATATTCATTCGCAATGAAAAGAATCTGGTAGATAGATTTATAGGTCAGTAGCTCCCGCAGGGCAATGCGGTATTTACGGATCGTTGTAATGATCAGGGCCGTCAGGTTGACAATTTTTCCTTTCAGCTGAATATGCTGCAGCTCTTGCCGTAAAAATGCATAAGCGACATTAAGCCTGGCTTCGCGCAGCATATCAGCCTGATTCGAAGTGAAACGTTCAGAGAGTGTCTCAAAGTTTTCCCCTTCAGGCAGATGGGCATATTGCAGTTTCAGCAAAAGAATTTCATTCAGCAGGTTAAACTGCTCCAGTTCCTCCGCTAATCGTTCAGCTCTACCCAGGCACTTGAAAGCGATTTTGACTATATGGTTTTCTAGTAAAAAACGCCCTACTACAAGTAAACGCAGTGCCTGGTGTGCATCTGAATGATTGCTTTCAAAGATTCTTTGTGATAAGAATAACAGCAGGTTGTCCTGAAATCTTTTGCGCAAGGCATGGTACGCATCTAGATTTTTATCGGGATCGTAAAGGCCTTTCAGACCTGGTATATCGTCAGTTTCTATCAGATTCAGCAAAGCCAGGTTTTTCACATCCTCCCGTTTGTTCCTGCGCTGCAAAAACTGTATGAAGCGCTTTTTATCGGTCTCTGTTAGCAGGTTAAGTAGTTCTGAAAGTGGTTCCATTGACGGCATATAGGATTCGTTGAAGATATACAATTCCTGATATATCGTCAGTAATTAAGAAAGGTTGTGTTTTTCCCGACCCGTGCACACCCGAAATTCGCTTTCATATTAATCACCAAAATCAAATCATTATGGAACCGCTACACAACAGAACTGAAGAACATCCAGGCGCACTTAAACAGGGCGCAACCGTTAAAAATCCATTCAAGCCAACAGCTGCCTTTGTTGGCGCATCCTGGTTCGCACTGCTGACCGGTACAACAGGTTATTGCATTGGTTTATGGAATGCCGCTATGCAGTTGAATGAGAAAGGTTACTATTTCACCATTTTATTATTTGGCTTGTTTGCCGTTATCTCCGTCCAGAAAAGTGTCCGCGACAGATCTGAAGGACTTGCTGTTACCGACCTGTATTATGGCCTGAGCTGGTTTGCCACAATATCTGCTATGATCCTGTTAACCATAGGACTTTGGAATGCGGATATTACGCTGAGTGAAAAAGGCTTTTATGCTATGGCGTTCTGTCTCAGCATGTTCTCGGCCATTGCCGTACAAAAAAATACCCGCGACGCAAAGATGTTTGCCGACAAAGATTTGTAACGTAGCGGTTGCCGCCCCGCAGCGTCTTGCCTGGCAAGCCTGCGGGGTTTTTTGTTAAGGAATGTGGGGTTTTCTTTCTTCAAACGTCCATTTACTTTTTCCTCTTATAATGTTCGATACAATCCGGGTAGCAAGAAAAGTGGTAATCAAGAGATCGCTAAATCAGCAGGCCTGGATCAGCGCATCTGCCGGTATATTTAATACAGCTTACGAATCATACATAAAATTGGTTTTCTTTTTCCTGAGAAAATCTCCGATTTTCTTGAGCGATTACCGAGAACAGCACTAAGTTTATTTTCTGATAAATTCATCTGATCCGTGCGGAATCTGATAGCTTGGAGCTGTTGGAATAAGCCATTGCTTATGATTCTTCGTTCACGATTCAATCGCTTGCCAGAAAATTATCTCCGTGCGAAGCAGATGCCTACCGGACACCAAGGCTTCATCCTAGTAAATTATAAGCATGAAATGCATTTTTTCACCCTCTGTTTGAAGCAATTACCTAAAAAGCGCTAAAAAATAAGGGACTCGGTTTGCAGATTTACCTCTTATTTGTACTTTTGCGGCGGAGAGTTGGCAGAGTGGTCGATTGCGGCAGTCTTGAAAACTGTTGACTGTTACAGGTCCGGGGGTTCGAATCCCTCACTCTCCGCAGAACGTAAAATAGGCCGTCACAACGGCCTTTTTGCGTCTTTAGCCACTAGCGGGGACACAGAAGGGACAAAAAACCTGTCAAAAAAAATGTCTCTAAGAAAGTCTTATAGAAGAGCTAAAATCTATCGTGGCCGTACCGGTTCCCCGACTGAAAAATGGCACGTGTGGTACAGTTATCGAAATCCAATCACACTAAAATTCGAACGGTTCAAGGTCTACGAAGAGCTGAACTACATCAAAGATCATAAAGAGAAGGAAGAGTACGCCAAAGATCTCGTAACAGATACGAACGTCATGCTCCGGATGGGTTATACCCCGTTCGCAGTAGATAAGAGGACAGAGACGCTAATTGACGATGAGAAGATAGCCATCGTCGAGGCTGAGAAAAACAAAGCCGACGATCCGCAGCTTATAGAAGCATTCGAAATCTTTTTAAAAGCTAAGCGCCTGCTCAATCTGGATAGTGATACCATCACGACGTATTGTAGCTACATTTCAAAATTTGAGAACTATCTCTTTACAACCAGGCGTGCAGACATCCATGTGAGAGATTTGACCGCCGGCTTCCTGAAAGATATGCTAACCTGGTTAAGTGACCATCACAAGTGGAACCCGACAACCTACAACAACCATTTACGGTTTTGTGGAACCCTTGCCAACTGGTTCTCCAGGAAGCCCCGTCAATGGGTGAAGAAAGATGATTTTGTGATCAGCAAGGACGAAGAGCTTGAATTCAAAACCGCCAAGCCAATGAAGCATCAGTACTTCGGAGCAACAGTCGCCGACCGGGTAAAGAAGGAGATGATCAAGATCCCGCAGCTGGAGTTCTATTGCAAATTCATTTACTATTCGTGCATGCGTCCTGACGAGATCCGCGAGCTTGTTATTGAAAACGTGGATATCAAGGGCAGGTACATCAAAATTGTTGGAAAAACGAAAAGTAGAACGATTCCCATCTGCGATGAACTTGCCGCTTTGCTCGAAACTCTTAACTTGGATCAGCATCCATTGTCCTCTTTTGTAATTGGAAAGGATGGCCAGACGGCGCGCATAAGGCATAGCGAGGGATATTTTGCCAGGCTCTTCAGGGAGTATATTCGAAAGCCACTTGAACTGAGCGAAAACTTCACCCCCTATGGCTGGAAGCATACCCGCGTAGTGGATCTGCTAAACGCAGGTTATTCAGATGCCGAAGTCAAAAATCTAACCGGTCACACCGATACAGAAAGTTATGATAAATATAAGCGTGACCTTGTAAACTATATGCATACAAGGCTAAGAGGGCAGACGCTCGGATTTTAAAACAGCTTGAAATTATATTGGCCGCTAACCTGCTTTGTAAACCGCTTCGTTTCAAAATGGTACTTGTAGTTCGCATCGAAGGTCATGCGGCCAACTTTTAACCTCAGCCCTGGAAATGCATTGAAAGTGCGCTGATCGATATCATACCCGGCCCCTGCATGAACGCTCAGGCTGATCGCGTTTTCCGGCTGATCAAAGCCAATATAATGAACATCGCTAATGGTGAACCTGGGGTCATCTGTAATAAAGCCTAACCGGTCGCGCTTCTTCCCTAAGCCAAAGAGTCCGGACCTGCGCCAGAACTGCGTAGCGGTAAGACCGAACTTGCCAGATACATCAGCTAATCCGTGATCACTGGTGTCTGCGGGATTTACCGGCGGATAAATTGTAAATGCCAGGTGAGGATCCTTGTAATATTTGATCTGCCGGTTCTTTTCATCAACCGTAGCGCTCAGCTTTAAATTATCGGCCGTCAGCTGTGCATTCAATTGAGTTAGGGATTTCACCTGGTTCTCCTTAATCTCCAAAGCCATAGCAGACGTATCTATAATGTTCTTTTTGCCTTTGAAAACTGGCTTACCTGGAGGCACGGTCTTACCGTCAATATCGTATTCTGATATCTGTCCTGAGGCGGAGACCTGTTTTTTGATTAGGGTTGCCTCAGTATCGATCTGCTTATGGATCTTATTTTCTTTTGCTTTGAAAGCAGCAATCTCCCGCTCGTTTGCTTGAATAGCAAACCACTGATAAATGTTATAGCCGATGGCTACTGCAAGGACTATCCAGCCCAGATATGTTAATGCTTTTTTCATAGTTAGTTTTCTTTGCCCTCGACGATGCGCTTTGCTTTTTCACCCAGCTTTTGCCGTATCGTGGAGTCGAGTTTTTTCTTTTCTACCTCTTGCTGGTAGATTACGCCGTTCTTGACGTATATAGCATCGCGCAGTTTGTCGGAGTTGCCTTTCTCCTGCAGGTAAAGATCCCGCCATACCTTTACTTCTGTTTCACAACCGACTGGTTTCTGAAGCAGCTTGAAGGTGAGGAATACACATACAGAGAAAAGTACCACGGCCGTTGTGGCCCATGGATACTTCTGCATTTTTTCGGGTGTTGGGATCTTGATCTGGCTCATTGATTAAAGGAATTCTACCCGGCTAAGCCAGGAGCGCATAAACTTTTCTTGCTTCTCGTTTTTGTCGGCGATAGTTAGGTACCTGGCGCCCTGCAGTATGTTGAGCACCTTGAACACGAGCTTTGCAGACTTGTGGGTATTGATGGTCTTAAGCGTTGCAGGTCCGATTGCGCCATCCACAGAGATATTTGGATAGTCGACCTGGTTCCGGTTGAGAACATTTAGAGCAGTCTGCAGGAACCTGGCTGCAATCTCAACACCCATATTTACCCCTGTATCAAACATCTCTTCCGCGATGCTCTGATCAACGATCTGATCCAGCTTATTCACATCCCAATAAGCGACCTTGTAAAATGAGCGAACCAGCTCCTGCAGGGATCGGTCATTCTTCATGACTGCGTCGCGCCCTGGCTTACTCTTGTGCTGATCAACCAGGCGCCAGCCTGCCCATGCCGGGTTATGCTTACGGGCAATCCCCATATATGTTTCGCCGCCGGTATCATCTGGATCATTTGCGTATCCTCCTTCGACCACCATGGTCTTCGCGAATGCTGTTTGAAAGTTTGCCATTATGCCAATATTGAATTTAAAATTGTAGTTATAGTCCCGCCCATCTTGATGCCACCGGCATCATTCGGGTGAAGATCATCTGGTAGATAAGTTGCGCGGTTCTCGTAAGTGATACCAGACAATGAGTACATGTCCAGGCACGGAATTCCGAAAATGGCCGCGCATTCCTTGATTACTTCGGAATACTGCTTGAGAGAAAAGCCAAGAGTGTTAACTGTGCCGCGTGGTTCACCGCGCTGGATCGGCGTACAGATCAATACCGGTACCGCGGGATTCTGCTCCCTAAGCACCCTGAATGTATTGTAAACAGCAGAATAAAACTGCATGTCATCATTTAGAACCGCAGCGGAGCCCAAAGGCTTATTTGTCCCATAATCGTTTGTACCTCCAGCGATAAGGATGCAGTCAGGATTCTGACCAACAATCCCGGTAACCCGGCTCCGTATGGTTCCATTGACATTATTTACGTAGCCGCTACCGGATTCGGCACGCATAACAATCGTGCAGCCTGTCCTGGCTGCTATGTTATTGGTAACCCTCAGCTGCTTCATGATGCTGTCACCATCTACAACCACACGTTTGTTCTTTAGCGGACCGGCTGGGACGAAAGTATTAATTAAGGCCTTGGCAATTTCATAACCGAAGGCACTATTATCATAAACGACAAAAGGGTTTATCGCGCTTCGGTTCCGCAGAAACGTAAAGTTGTTTACATGCAGATCGATCGGCTTGCCCGCCCCTGCAGATCCTACCCAGCAGTTCACAACGTACGCAACGGAGTTGGCTGGGAAATCAGCTGTGTTCTTAACTGAGATACATACCCAGTCGCCTGCTATAGCTTCCACCGTACTCAAGGTTTCTGAGTTGGTTTTAGTTGCCCCAACAATGAGTTGAACCTGCGTGAACTGAACCTGCCTCTGCAGTACCGAATTGTCAGACCTGTTGATCTGCATGTAAAACCCTATGTTGGCGACATTGGCGGTGTCAAGGATTTTCTTATTGAACCATGCACTGACAACAACTCGTTCTGCGATACTCACAGGGATTGCCCTGATTGCATATGCGTTCTGACCTGTTGGCGCCGTAACTTTTAAAGCCTGCTTTGGAAACTCGAACGGTAAGGATCCTGGAGAGGGAGCAAATGCTTTGGTATGGTTTGCGGATGGCAATGACCAAAAATCTATATTGGCACTTCCTTCAAACAGTTCGTTGAACCACTTGGTATCAACTGTTAGAAAGGGCTTCAGGTCATCCTTAGTAGCTGCAATCTCCATCACCTGTTCAGTGACAAACGCACTGTTATCATAGGTTCCGTACGGCTTTAAGCTGGATACTCCCTTAACCAGAGTAAGGTTTGCCCATGTTGCGGTATATGGCGCTGCAGTTGTTGATCCGACAACGTATGCGTTGAAAACGAAGAAAGCCAGGTTCGCCAGAAAATCCTGATGATTCCAATAAAGGAGATATGCCCAGTTGCCATTTACAGCTTCGATGCGTGATGTAAATTCACCGTTGGATTTGGTAGTACCTCGCACCAGGTCGGCTTTGGTGAAATAGACCGGCCTGTTGGTAGTGGCTCCTCCTGCAACTTCCATCTGCCCAAATACAGCAAACTGGCTAACGTTCGGTTGATCAAGCGTCGGGATATAGAACCACCCGCCACAAGCAATGCGGTCCGTGCTGACAGCGGAAATCTTTCTACCGATATAACCATTTACCCCGGCGTTGACAGTAAGCTTGATCTGCTTTTTGTAAAGAAACCGGCGCCTGGCTAACCACTCGTACGACATCGTGACGCCTGCCCCTTTTGTCCAAAACGCTTCATTATTATCGCCGGCCTTCAACTCGTTAAAGACTTTTGCCTCTATCGGATTGAACTTGCTTGATTCGTTGGATTCCAGCCACCGATCTATCTGCGCTCCGAATGAGGCATTATCGTAGACAAGAGATGGATTGATCACGGAGACACCTTTCAGCAACGATATGTTCTCAACATAGAAATTATAGGGATTGGCAATCCCGTTACCCTTCATGTAAGGATTAATAGCAAAGGCAGTTGTACCTGCAGCCATGTGCCCGGTATTCCACATTGAGATGAACACCCAGTCACCGGCAACCTGCTCAATCCTGGAAGAGAATTCGAACGACGTTTTGGTAAGCCCAATATTCGCGGGAGTCAGCTCCAGGCGAAGGAACTGTACTTGCCGCGCTTCAGTGGTGTTACCGATCACTTGGCCATAAAACCCAAAGCCTTCATTATTTGGAACGTCAAGATCCGGGATATGAAACCATGCTCCCATTACTAAGCGATCAGCTGCAACAGCCGGGATACGATAAGTAATGAACGCCGGTGTATTAGCCGGCGCGGTCATCTTGATGGCCTTTTTTATAAATGGGAACGGCAGAATGCCCGGCGGGTTTTCAAAGGTAGTGGTAACGCCTGGGTTATTGGTCCAGAAGGACAGATCATCGTTTCCGATCGCTACCTCATTATACAGCTTGCCATAATGAGCTGTCTGATCAAACGTTTCCTGTAGGCTGGTCTTGGTTGCAAGCGATGACAAATCAACCTCGACCGGTACTTCGAGAGAATCCCAGATCTGTCCATCCCAGAACAAGACACCAAGGTTGCTTTCGATGACAATGAGATTTTCGTTGTTAATATGATAGGTTCCGTTACTTACCAGGTAGCTGCCTTTTTCCGCAGGCGTGCCGAGGTCATCACCATCCGTAAAGAAACCTCTTAGCGGCATGCCGGCAATGATCCCTCCTAATGTGTTGCGAAGCTCCTGGAATGTTATCACTCGGTTCTGATCTTGTTGAACAAGCGAAAAGAGTTCTTCGCCGGTCAAGGGACCAGCGACCGGATTCTCAGATATTTTTTTGCCAATAATTGGCAGCTGGTTTATTTCCTGCATGAATGATCACGATTATTGACCGCAGAGATGCGAGCCGTTGAGCGAATGTTATTTGTCTTTGTTGTGCAGCCGCTACGCCATAGCGGGTATTGCTGTCGATTGGTATCCAGGTAAAGGATTACGTCAGACCAGTGACTGAACGCCATGCTGCGCGCATCCTGATATTTAGCCGTGATCTGCGACTGGCTGGCCGGTTGCGAGAATTGATTTACCTTGTTCACAAAGCCTGCGTTGGTATGCTTCATGTTGTCGTTCATCAGGAACCGGGCATAACTGAAATATGCAAGAACTGTTTTAAGGCCGTTGAAAGCAATTGCATGCCCTTGTGAGGTGTTATAAGTCCCGCCACTTAAAAGTGTCTGGTACGAATCAGGCGAAGCCAAAACAGCATAAAAGAATTCGACACCAAGCAAGTCCTTCAGTTCGACCTGTTGAGCTTCGGCGATGAACGGCTCAACCTTGTTGATGTCATCTATTGCCTGAGCGATCGGACGGATCTCCCGGATATCAGCTGTTGTTATTAGCAGGTTCATTTGTCTGGGTGTTTACAAGTGAAGCGGCCTGTTCCTCAGTCAGACCAAATAATAATTTAAGGGTGTTGATCTTCTGCGAAGGCTGCAGCGCTCCCTCCAGTATCTGCACCAGTGCAGTTGTACCACCGACACCCAGGCGCTCAGAAAGCAGCTGCTCGTTGGATGTGGTATCTTCCTGCTCCGGCTGACCTACCAGGGCACGGCGTTCGTTTTTCGTAAGGTCCGGAAGAAACTCAACCGGTATGGTATCTGCAGATGTGAAGTCGATCGCGCGGATCGAGAAGTCTTTAGCAACGTTGATGTCGGCCGCAAAGTTTCCAAACAGCAAGGTGGCAGTCTCTTCAAATACGATCCGCTCCCGGCTGGTCTGCTGATTGTAGAAGTTCACCGCGTCAGCGATCTCCGTTGCCGTACCAAGCTTACCAGGTATCAAACCATTCAGCAGGACCGGCGGAATACCGAAGCATTCAATGATCGAATCCTTCGCGGTCCGGACCGTGACTTCAAACTTCTTGTCAGCATCAGTACTGGGAAACGCTTTGAGCTCCGGAATCTCTTTGTCGTCTTCGACCTCAACGTACATGATCTGCGTCGAGTTGTTGGCGCCCTGGAACTTTTTCAAGTCATCTTTTGTAGCCTGCAGCTCGGCCTCCGATTCGGATTTGCCTTTTCCAATAAAGAGCACATGATCGAGAAAACCCGATCGAACACTGTTGTTCCGGAACACTTTGATCTGCGCGTCTGTATCAACATCTTCCAGTACCGGATCACACGACGCTAATGGGTATTCATCGCCATCAGCACTATACCAAAAGATCTGTCCCTTCCAGTTTTCAATTCCACCGGCAGCAAGGATCTGCGCTTCAATCTCTGCAGGATCTGAAGTAAACCGGTCATACCAAAGGATATCTTCCTTTTTGATCTGCTTGCGTTTGCGCTTACCCCAGTCATCATAAACCGCGATCTGGTTCTTGTGCTCCTTGTTCTCTGCAGATGCAAGCCGGCAGTCCTCAAATGAAATGATGTTTACCTCAGTTACCTGGTACAACCCATTGTAATTTACATGAGCTGCAAAGCCTCGCAACATGCCCAGATCATTGGCCCATTTGCGCAGCAGCTTATCCGTAGTAAGTTTACGACCGCTGTTGATCCTGGCTTTGAAAAAGGTGGTATTGATGAATCCTTGCCCCTCAATGAAACGGGCATACCGCTCCACGCAGCGGGTGGCCGTGCCGGAAGCACTGACCATTTCCCGGATGCGTGTAGGGTAGGCATTATCAATGTCATAATTGATAATGCCGAAGTTGTTGTTCTCCTTTTGAACAAGGCGCTGCTCGATCTGTGCAAGGACGACTTTCACCTACTATTCCTCCTCAATCTTTACAGTGTCGCCTACCTTGAATCCCTGTGCTGCCAGCTCAGGATCTTCGTCCAGATCTGCCTGAGTCAGGACTTTTGTAGCCGGCTCTTCCGGAAGTGATTCCGTCCTTTTCTTTGCAGCCTCTACAACCGTCTTGCGGGTGTCTTTACCCAGGAAATCCTGTACTTCCGCGCGGGTCGTAGCCGCTTCGATTTTGGCAATCAGATCAACAGCTGCAGCAGGTTTTGCCGGAGCTTCATCAGCAGCTTCTTCCACTTCATCTTCGACTTGTTTGCCGGCGATGATCTGAAAGCTTCCTTTCAATGCCGGCCGTTCCTTCAGCAGATCCTTCGCGATCGCATCGGTCAGGTTGTCGTTTGTGTAAATGTCCGGGCTGCCGAAGACAGACACCTGGTGTCCTTCTTTAAGCAAATACTTTTTTTCGCTCATTGGTATAAATTTTAAAGGGTTATGTAAAACTTTCATCAGCTTCAGGAATGCCTGTTCATGGCATGGCCCGCAGCCTTGGGTGTAATGTTCGCCGAATACCTGGTAATAAGTTTCCTGCAGCAGCGCTATGCCTTCAGGGGTTTTGGCTGCCACCTCGATGCGGCGATCATCGACTTGCTGGATCTGGGATAATAATTCTTGTGAGATCATAAGGATTAAAAAACGGGGCATCGCTTCTGCAACCGCCCCGCCTTAACATGTACACCCTGAACAAAAACTTAAATCTTAATCAGCCAGGACCAGCGCATTCAGGGCTGTGCGCGTTGCCGTGTAGCTGTAAGTTGCAGGCTCACCTGCAGTGACGGCAAAGGTTGCCGGCAAATGCGATTCGCGTGCCGTATCTTCCTGACCGAAGTTGATATCGTAACCACCATCAAGGTCCGCGTTGTTGATGTCTCGCTCATTCTTGATCAGGATACCACCACGCTCCAGGAAGTAGACTTCGAAGATTGAATCACCAAACTGATGATTGTTCTCCACGATCACCACGGCCTTGCTGTAACCGGCTTTCTCAAGCTCAGCCTTAAGCGCTGCAGTGTTGGCCATCAATGGTACACCGACAATCTGCTCATAGCTGTTCTTGTACTTCTTCCGGACCAGCTTTGCCGAAGCAATCACACTGTTCGGCGGGCCTTCCCAATAGATGGCTTTAGCGCCAGCCTTCAAGGTGATCGACCGGATGATCTGGGGATTGGTAACATCCCTGGTCAGAGTATCGATGTCATCAAAGTTGATGATCACCAGACGGTCTTTCGCGCCGCCGGTCATAGGCGTCATGCAATTGAATGCCTGGTTCGCCAAAATTTTTCCGCATGTACTCATATCTCTGTCCTCCTCTCTTAGTATGCGAACATCAAACGGAAGTCCTCAACGATCTTCACGTCCATCTTGTAACCACCTTTGATGTTTGAAGTCTCTGACATTTCATCGTAGAACACGCGGAAGTCAGCGTAGCCTTTGTCTGCATCGAAGCCGATCTGCATGTTATTCTTGTTGATGGCCAGAGCACGGTGAGGAAGATTCCATTTCGTGCCATTGTTCTGATCAGCCTGGATGGTGCGATCCCAGATGTCATAGATGAAAACCTTTTTACCTAATACTATCAAGCTTTCTATTCCCGATTCTTCGCGGGTATAAGCGAGCTCGATTTTATCGTTGTTAAGACGTTCCATCATGTACTGATCAGCAAGGGAACGAGTTGAAAGGATCTCATAGTTCGGATCAGCCCTGAACCTCGTATCAGCTTTTACAAGAAGTTGCTGGAAGATTTTTGTGGCAACGCGATTCGCTGTATCTTCCTCGTCGAACATCTGATCTGCGTAAGTTGCTCCAGCATTCTTAGCAATTGTAATCCTTTGCTGTGGCCGTGCTGCAGTGATAGCGAAAGCCTGTTTGAAAAAGCCGTCCAGATGGTTGTAGTCAGTAAGATCTGTACCAGCTGTAAATACTCCACCGTTAGCAATCAGCTTTGCTGTAGTGTCAGCAAAATAGCCTATACGCAAGATATCTTCACCAGCAGCATGAGCCACTTCATTAACCAACCACTCGCTGAATATTTCAGTAACGGTAAGATCGGGATACTCTTTGGCTTTCTTCTTATAATAGACCATGAAGGTCTTATCGAATTGGCTGTGGCATTCTGATAGCCAGATCTTCATCTGAACAGGATCCCAGAATTTTTCCGACAAAGGAATGTTTTTCGAAGTCTTTCCTTGACCGCAGCCGGGATCCTTCTTGGTAATTTTACTCAGGTGACCGAAAATAGCTATCTGCTGTTTAGCAACGATATCTTCGATGACCAGGTGATTCTGATCAAGTGTCGGGTTAGCGTAGAGCTCTTCAAAGATCGCCTCGGCGAACGCTCTTACTTCTTCGCCATTGAACGTTAAATCTTCAGGATTGATAATTGCCATTACTTGGATCCTCCTTTATTTTTGTCAGGCTTCACGAAACGAACTTGGCCAGACTGTGGTGAACGGAATTTGGTTGTTTTGCCATCGCCTGCTGGTGGCGTGTGGCTGCCTTTCAAAGCTTGTAGGCGTTTGGTGGCCGCATTGATTGCAACGATCGATTGCTCATTCTCTGCTCTCAGAGAAGCATTCTCTTCTTCAAGGGCCGTGATCCTGGCCTGCATCGCATCGACTGTTGGCTCTTCATCATCGTCCGCATCAACGATGGCGGTAACAGCGCCATCGGCTACGGTAACCACGCGACCATCTTCCAGTGTGTAATCACCATCAGCTGCAGCGATACTCAGCTCCTCGTCGGTAAAGACGGCTGTGCCTTCGGCCAGGTCTCCGTCATAGTAAATTTTGGTGCCGTCCGAAAGCGTACTTTCGGCAGCCTGCACACCTCCGACCAGGGCCATGAGTGCTGCAATAGCTTTTCCGGCAAGCGTTTTCTTGCTCATATGAATTGATTTTTTATTTGCTTTGGATTGGGCCGCAGGAGAAGCAGCTCTGTTGAAATACGCGACAGCCTTAAGTGGCTCATTGACTTCGGTGATAAACCCAAGCGCCATAGCCTCTTCAGCATTCATGAAGGTTTCCACATCCATAAATGCTTTTATCTCGTCAGCATCTGCACCGGTTACCTTGACGTACAAGTCGAGGATCTTCTGATCAGCTTCTCGGATAAAGTCAGCCATCTCCTGATAGTCGTCGGCGTTATAACCTGGCATTGTGAAGGGATCCGCCCAGGCGTTGTGAATCATGAACTCAGAGTTTTCGTTCATCTTGCGAACAGAGCCAGCCAGACAGACCACGGTTGCAATAGATGCGCACTTCCCTTCCACAATGGTGATAATGGTTTTACCGGAGTTGATCAGGGCATCATAGATTGCAAAACCTTCTGTTACATCGCCGCCGCGGGAGTTGATATGCACGATGAATTCGTCGGCATCCGGATTGGCATTGATGATGTCGACAACGCTGCGCAGGTTTACACAGCCCCAGTCAGGCGCATCCTTGCCCTGATAATCGAAGATGTCACCGTAAACGTAAATGTGTGCTTGTTTGGCCATCAGATATTATACATATATGTATAATTCAAAGATGAGTACAAAAAGCGTTTGTGTGTTTCCGCGAAAAGGTGGAAAGTATTATATTCCAAAAATTTTAACGCTATGACGAGATTTTCGCAACGGATGGGAATAGTACCAATGTCTAAGGTACTTCAGGTCGATTCCATGGATAATGATCTTCGGAACTCTTTATGGAATATTTTTGACGTCCTAGTTGTAAGGAAGATAAAGCCCTCAGGCTATTCAGAGTCTGCAAAGTGGACCAAGCTTCGGGTAAATTGGATAATGCATTTCGAGAAGAAAATTTTAAGCTCTCAAAGCACAGAGCCAAGTTCATTTGAATGGGAAATGAAAAATGTGTTCATCAAGGGAGAGTGGTGGAAAGTGTACGATGCAATCCAATTTATGATCGATATTGGCTCGATCTCGTCAGATGAGATTCATTATTACAATACCATTTTGGAGCGCGAATCGAGTGCATATCGGATAATTGATAACCTGATCGTACCAATAACAAATGAAACGGAAATAGGTACGATTGAAACAGCATCGACTATCGGAGACTTAAACCAAGATATAGCCGGTGTCAGCGTCCATCTTCGAAAAGCACTCTCTGAACTATCTAATAAAACCGCTGTTGACTATGCGTTGGTTATAAGAGAATCCATTAGTGCGGTAGAAACCATAGTGAAAGCAATCACGAGCGAAAACACTTTAGGTGCCGGCTTGAGAAAAATAGAGCATCGGGGCATCACAATTAACTCGCAGCTCAAGGAAAGTTTCAATAAGGTGTATGCGTACTCTAATGATCCAGAGGCAGGGATTCGCCATGCTGTAATGAGCGGGCATCAACCGGCGGATTTCGAAACTGCGAAATACCTGTTGGTAACATGCAGTGCATTCATAAACTACCTGTATGGCATTTCCCAGAAAGCGGGAATGTTCAATTCGAATTCATCACAGTAACTGTCAATCCATCGCTCTGATCGCTTTATAGATAGTTGTTTTCTTTACCCCGAACTGTTCTTCGGCGTCGGTAATAGCCTGCATACTTTTGACGCCACACTTCCGCCTGGCATCCATAAACAAATAGATATCCCGGTAAAGCGCTATAGTCGGCGAGATCATGCCGACCCTGCAAAGATGCTGAAGCGTGTATCCGTCACGCTCCAGCTTTAAAATAGTATCAATCAATTTCATTAGTAGCTTACCCTTTCATCAACATTAACCTGCTTTGCCTGGGCATCCGTGACGTCAGCCACGTTCACCCAGATCTGCGGGAAGTTTTGGACCAGAGCCTGGGCAACGGCCTCACCCATTTCCTTTGGATCATACTGCGGCACCGGCGAGACCAGACTGCTATATACCCCGCCTTCAGCCATGGCCGGCATGTAGTATGAAACCGGTGCGCTGAATGCACGGCCACCACCGGCAACGTTCATAGCAGACAAGATCGGACCGAACATTCGCGTACTACGCGCATTGATCACTGACTCACCATTGCTCAGCCTGGCATTGATGGAATCGCTTGTTCCGGTACCGGGCCCATAGACCATACCATCACCAGTATGGATACCGCCGCGATTGAAGCCTTTGAGAACAGTAGCGGCGATACTTGCAACGCCCAAGGCTCCTTCAAGGATGATCCCGAATCGCTCACCACGAGCCTTCATCGAATTGGCTAAGGCAAGCGCGGGGCCAACAAAAGGCACTGCTGAAAGCGTAGCATTTTGAAGCTGTTCGGCTACACGATTGGCCGAAAGAGCCTTCTGAGTTTGAAGGGCTATCGATGCAACAGCCAGTCCCTTCTCAAGTGCGAATGCCAACTTATACAAAACAGTTTGTTGATTAAAGGTGCCTTGAACGATGCTAAGCCCCCTAGAAATTGAATCTATTTTACGCTGTTCAAACTGCTCCTTAGCTTCGGCCATCTGTTTTTCACGATCGACATATGCCTGGGCATGCGCTTCCCTTTCACTTCTTATAGTTTGGGCAAACGTTGATTCCGCTTGCTGTTGTTGGAAACGGTATTTTTCCTGAAGGGCTTGCCGTTGCGTCTCGGTAAGATCAAGCTGAGCCAGTTCCATCTCCCGCTCTTTTTCGATTAGCGCCATTTTAAGCTCATAATGGCGCTGCGCGTTATCAGCAACTGTCTCAAGTGCCTGCTCAAGACGCTGTTTATCCAGTTCATCCTGCTGTGCTTTTGCATCCGCAGCGGCCCTGCGATTTATTCCCGCAATCTCCTGGACAAAAATTTCGTCAATTAACTTCAGCTGCGCTTTGTTGCCTTTGGCCTTGGCGACTTGCTCTTTGTATTTGCGGTCAGCCTCAGCAATCTCACTGTCGAAAGACGACATCCGCTTCTTGTCCAACTCAGCAAGCTGACCGGTAAGCTCTTTCGTATATGCAAGTTCTTCCTCCAGTTGCCGCTTACGCTCTTCTGCGACTTTCTTAGCGGCATCAGAAGCTTTCTTGCCATCGGCTTCCCTTTTTTGCTTCGCCTTTTCGGCTTCGCTATCAGCTTTGTCTCTAGCCTTTGCTGCTTCTTCGTTTGACCATTTATTAAACTTTGCCTCTTCGACCATCCGCTTTGCCTTCAGCTCCCTAAAACTTTTTTGCTCTTCCTCATTCAAGACCTTCCCCGCATCGATTTGCTTGCGGCGTGCGTTCAACTCATTATCTATCTGTTTTAGAACCAACTCATGCACCTCTTTCTCCTTATTACCTTGCGCGTTTAGCAGATCTATTCTGTACTGGAGGCCTTCATTCGTTCTTGCGACAGCATCATACATAGCATCTGCTGCCTTTCGGGCCTGGCTATCCACGAAACCGAAGTATTCCCCGACCATTTTAAGGCCTTGCCATAGTAACCGCATGGGTAAAAGCAAATAATTGATCACAGTTTTCAACACAGTACTCCGATCTATGAATCCAGTAACTGCATTCTTTACTGAATCAAAATTTGCTATAAGCATCCCTATCAATATTACAATAGCGCCAATTCCAGTACCTGCAAGTGCAAGACGGAACAACTTCAAAGACCCTGTAGATTTGCCTACGGCAAGGCCGTATGCCAATTGAACGCCAATATTTGCTTGGGTTGCAATCATCTCCGCTTTTTCCCACGCTACCACTGCTCCCTTTGCGATTGACTTTGCGTTCGTGGCCACGGTATTTAAAGTTACCGCAGCTGCTATCGCTTTTTCCATCTCAGCCTCATCGGCTCCAAGAAAATTGGCTACAGATACCGCAGCGATCGTCCCTTGGATTGCATCATTCAGATCGTCGTATGATTTTTTAATGTTGTTCTTTGGTTCTTTGTCTCCAAACTCATCAATCTTACCTAACGCTTTCTGCATGTCCGTATTAAGTTGCAAGACTGCATCGTTTAATTCCCCGACCTGATTAATAGGGGTACTCAGTCGAAGCTGTTCCAAGTTTTTAATTTTTGTCGTTATGTCAACGACTGTATGGGGAACCTGCGCAAGAATTTCGTTGAATTTTTCGACAGAGAACACGGTATCCTTCGGAATAGGCTTGATAGGTTCCGGATAGTTCCCAACGTTCCTTCGAAAATTCAACACTTTCTCTTCCGCTTTCTTCAGCTCAGCTGTAACCCGGGCTGTCTCCCGGGCAATGTCCTGCCCCTCCTCGGAGTACTCCCGACCTGCATCCGCCAATTCTCCATACTTAGACGTCAATACCGACAGTTCAGCCTTCAGCTGGGCAAGCGATCCAAACTCACCGGCACCACCAGCCTGAACGGCCTTTTCAAAATTCGCAGCATTGCGCTGCGCCTCCGCATACTCAGACTTCAGCAGCTTCAGATTGGCCGCATTGTTCTGATATTCGATCGTCGCCTCCTGACCTGCAGCTTTAAGCTCCTTCTGCCTGGCTATAAGCTCACTCACTTGCTTCTGCGTTTCCGCCGCTTCCTTTACAAAATCTTCTTTTCTTAATCCTAATTCCAAAAGGATCGTCTTTCTAAAATCTGCCATAGCTTAAAGTCTTATTAGTTCCACCTTGGTCGGGATCCCGTCCTGGTAGTTGTTTATTTTGTTCACATAGAAATAGGCCGCATGCTTCCGCAGGAAAACCGGAACGAAAAAATCGAACTCAGCGATATCGGTTTCATTCAGCCGAATGCTTTCAGTAATGCGCTTTGACTGCCGCAGCGTATGCGCCAACTCCACGTACCTGGTGGCCAGGATCTGATCGAAGCCTAAACCATTGGCAAGCCCCTGGTTGTTAAAGTAAGTGAAGGGAAGCGCCACATATCTGAACTGCTTATCTGCAGTATCTCCCTGATGGTAGACCACCGGGTTTGCAGCATCATTGTCCATCCGGATGATTCGCAGGATCCGCTGTTCCGTCTTGACCGTAAAGTCTACTTTGTTTGCCTCCAGATCTGCAGCACTGATCTTTGCAATCTTTGCTACAGGATATCCCTGCAGGCGGTAAACCGTTTCCGATGCTGCATAGATTGAAGTCACGACCGTTTTACTTGCAGCTAACGTCTGATCATCGATCGCCAGGCTCCCAGTACCTAAGCCTTCCGGTACCGTTTCATCTTCCTTCATGGCGAACGTATTCACCTGGGCATAGCTGCCTATGCTAAATTCACGCTGAGCCACCGAACCGGCATCGAGCTTGTCGCTCCAGTCTTTGGCCAGCTGTATGTTGCCAACCAGGTCCGCAAACGACCTGAAGGAAACTGTCTTTTTCAAATTGTCGGTTTGCACGATCACGCAGAACCGGTACATCCAGTTCTTCAGAAAATCTTTGATGCTGTGATCAGGAAGCACGGACTTGATCGATACCTGGGAATTGTAATACGCAATCCCTGGCAATACCTGAAAGAATGATCCTGGTTGAATGTAGAAACTCCGGTGAAAGCCCTGGTTGTTTCTAAACCCCCACAGCTGCAGGTAATCGCCGGCATCAAAGGGAATATCATCGGTCTGAAACTCTAAGGTCGCTATCTCGTCATCTACTACACTACCAGTACCGTGCGATATCCACACTGGCACACTGCCAATGCCAGGCATTTGGGTTACCTGACCGTTCTTTTGGATGCCAATGGTAAAGGGTGTCGGCTTACCGGTATTTGCTTCAGCCAGGATCTTGACTGAAAGCTTGACGGTCCCGGACTTTTTGAACGTATACCGGTTGTTTTCCCAGCTGCCGCCATTATTGTCGACACCAGCATTCGGCATCGTGATTTGAAAGAACTGGTTTGAAAGGTTAAACTGGCTATCAGTCTTTACTGTCTTCAATACGAAGGATCCACCAGCCTTATCAGGTTGCTCCAGCTTCTCACCGGAAAACGGCAGTATCTCATTTAGAAAGTCCGGATCGCTAAAGACATCCCCAACCGGTTTGAAGCCGGTGCGCTTGATGATCCTGTCAACGATGGTATGAACGAACACGGCCGGGCGCTGCGCTCTGCAGTCAACCAACCGGTTATTGTTAACCAGGTTACCGTAATCTACGATCGGATAGATGTAGCCGCTCGTATTGCTTAGAGATGCCAGAATCGTTGCCCTGTTCCAAGCGTGATCAAGTGATGGCAGACCGAACTTTGCTTCAAACTCGGGGGTGAACAGATCCTTTATACTTCCGTCGAGCAGGTCAAAGAACTCAACATTCCCTGACAAGATCTTCACCTCAATAAATTCGTTCACTGCCTCAATGCTTGCCTGACCTACCGGTATCACTTCCACACCGTTTTCAATGTACTTCGCTGGCAGCAGGCGATATTCTTGACCCGCACTCAGGGAAACGTCACCAGGTAAACCAAGTGCCTCCATATTATTCTGCGTTGCCGGCAGCTTGAACTGGTTGGTTGTATCTCCCTTCACCTTATCGATGCTGCCGATATCGTTAATCTGCTTGGTCATGGCCACCGTGGTCTTATCGCTGAAGTCCATCAGGCGCCCGTTTATGTATAGCTGCCCCATATCAGTTACTTTGGATATTGATAGATGGAAGGATAAATGAGAACTCCAGATCTGCTACACCGTCTTTGGTCTCATAAGCAGCTGAGGTCTGCTCAACCTGCACCGTCAGCCACCTAACCGGCTGCTGCCCGATTAGCATCAAAACCTTTGGGGAATAGATCACCGCGCGTAAGCTCAGGAAAGTCTCCAGATCGACCGTTGCACCAACAGTAACCTTGTCAGATGCTTCTTTGCTGATCGTCTCAGTACTGGAAAAGGTTGTGCTCAGGTTCTCAGCATACACATCATACGTCTTGATGTTGCCTGATGCAAGCGTAACCTTTTGCGTTCTTTCAAACAGCCAGTAATCCCAGCCGCCAAGTGTGTTGATCCAAGCCAGGTACACCGGTTTGTCTCTGCAAGCATTGTCAATGATCACCTTCTTTTCCTCGGTCAATGCCGTGTAAACCCCGTTATCCATCCGGCCGATACTTACCCTCTTAAAGATTCCGCTGAAGATCAGGTCAGACACCATCAGGCGATGAATGCCAAGCGCCTTGCTTATCGGTTCAAAGCCTTCATACTGCTGCTCGATCAGAACTAGCGAATTATCTTCGTTCATCAATGCCGTATCATCCTGGTTCATCATGATCGTGAACTCAGGCAACTGGATCACCTGGCCGTTTACATCAAGCAATGTCTCTGACAGGTATAGATCATGACCTAAGACAGCGTCCGAGTAAATGAAAGAAAGGTCAAAGGGATACCCAACAAACCAGCGCGCGGTCTTAAAGGTTGTCAGAAATCTTGCTTTCGCAGCGCCAGCTGGATATGAGGGAAACAGTACGTATTGACCCATGTTACTACCCAGCTGATCACCCAGCTGCTTTGCTGAGTTGGTGAAATAGTAGGCCTCAGGTACCTGTGTCCATGGCGCTGTATCAACGCCATCCCACAGCTGCCGGTAGAAAAGCTCGAAAGATCCTGCAGCATTAAGGTCTCTCCAGTTGACAGCATCATAATTGAAGTCGTTGCGGCTGCTTACCAGGTTCTTGAGCTTGCTTTGGATGTTGCAGGTAACAATGCCGGCAGGATCCGGAGAGAATGAACCCAGTACCACATCCTTGATCGGACCGATGCCGGTCTGGATCTTAAGTTCAATGCGATAGTTCACTTTTGCCTTGGTGATCACGAAGCCATTTGATGCAGATTGCTCCAGCCATGGCGTATCGAGCACCACATTCTTGCCTACCACCTCAACAACACGAAACGTTCCCTTATACTTTTCGCTCTGAACGATGATCGTACCGCCATTCTCCACACCTGCAGGGTTTGATTTCAGTACCAGGAGCGGCTTCTTATCCGGAGCATTGGCATTCGGAAAAGGAAGGATGCCCTCAATCTCGTAATCGCGGCGCATAAACTTGAAGATGATTGGATTGTGCGCTGCTATCCACTTAGAAACGTTGCCAGCTGACACCTCAAATGCCGGCGTTTCGAACAACATCTGAAACTTTGCCCGGATAGTAAAAGCCTTTCCATCCTGGAAGCTGGTTGTGTCCTTCGCATAGGCCATGTAATCACCTGGAGCAAGATTCTCGAACACATTTGAGTTCTGCCAGGTCTGGCCGTCGATCGAATACTGTATAGGTCCGAAAGAAGATACCGCCTCGATCGTTGCAGATCCATCGTTTACAAACTCCTGCGTCTGATCAGTCGCTGTTACCGATACAACCCTGATCTTTTCCTGACCAGGTGCAACAATCTGGAAGCTTTTAGCTGCCCAACAACCTCCTGATATCTCCTGAACGTAACCGTCATAAGTTCCAGGAACATCAAACACCTTCGCATTAGATGCTGAGTAGTTTACTCCGTCAAACGAATACTCCAGATTGTTGATATCGGTGAAGCCGGCAGGAATGATCTGCGCGGTCATGCCATTGACCTCAATAGACTGCACATAGAGCGTACAGCCCCCGCCGCCATTGTATCCGCACGACTCTGAATTTAGATCAAAGCTGCTTGAGGCGTACGGATATTCGTTAGATGCAACGGTGGAAACCTTGGTAGTTCCGTCACAGAAGTCATAGATAGCAGATCCTGAAATATAACCGCGGTTATTATTACCTGGCTCCAGATCAGTTATGATGCCGCCAGTTGATTCGATCTGAATATCGTAAGGGGCCACCCGGTTAACGAAAACAATGACCTGAGTGCCATTGCCACCGGTAAAGATTGAGAAGGTGTCGATGAATTGATAGTCTGCCATGGTTATGGAAATAAGAGTGAAGCGGTCTCCCGCAAATATTTTGTTGCCAGCTTCTCGCTGAAGTCATTTATGTTATCCTCCCGGATGAAGTTGCTCAGCACGCCCGACTGCCCGCCCTGCTGGTAAAGCCTGGATCCACGCTTGCGAAGGGAGTGAGCCAAAGCATACGGGTTTAGCCTCAACCCCTTTGCTGCCATCCATTCAATCAGGGCATCAACCAGGCTGCTGTATGATTGCTCCTGCGCTTCCTTTGGGCTGGTACCGTACTCCGTCCGGATAATATTGGCATCTGCCCTTAGCTGCGCACCGATTGATGTCGTGATCAGCGTCTGGATGCTGTCGATCGTGCGCCCGGTGGCGACTCTTCCCTGGGCGATACTTTCGTTCCGGATGTTGTCTGCAAGCCTTTCAAAGAATTCCCTGATCAGCTCGCTGTCTGGATTGAAATTGCTCATGGACAGTTCGGTCTGATATCATTTATCTGGACAGTTATGTTGGCAATGATCCCGGAAAGGTTCATGTCGAACAGATTGATCACCTCAATGAATTCATGTTCCGAAACGTCCTTTACTGCAGGATGATTCAATAAGCTGTTAAGGAACCTATCGGCAACTGTCTCCATGTTCTTGATCACCTGCAGGTGTTCATCAGTCTCCCATTGCAGCTGCGAAGCATCAGCAAACAGAACCTCGATGTAGTAGCTGGGAGTACCGAAGCCGGCCCGGGTTCTGGTGCGTCTGGATCTGATCGGCATTGACAGGTAGCATACCGGTAAGATGGTGGCCGATGACTGGTCCTGAATGTTCTGGTAGTCCTTGGGACCATGGTAAAAAGTGAGACCTGCCGCAGCAGAAAGTTCCTTTACAATGTCTGAAATATACATATATGTATAATTTAAGTTAAAAATAATTATTTCTTGCGCATGATTTCTGCATATCGCTCCTGATAATTAACCAGGTCCTTATTCATCATCAGCTTTACAAACACCTTCTCATATCGCATGCGCATGATATCGTTCCATCTTGCGATATCGCCACCCGCCAGTACATCAACGGAATTGAGCAGCCCGTATTTATCCATGTTTCGGATGCCTGCCTGCAGCTGCTCCGGCTTAAGCTTGCCGGTTAGCTCTCGTCGCTCGTGGTCGATGATAGCGTATAATTGCTTAAAAAAAAACCTGCGATCGGCATCGCATGCTTGGCAGGTAAGGTTTTCATCAAGTCGATGACCGTCTCCACCTTTTCATCGTCGAACGGCTCACCTGTGATGATTGGATAGAAGTAAATGGCCAACGCCTCCGGCATGATCGGCAGCAGGTTGATATCACCGGCATCGGATGGATCTACATGACGGACCAACTCTTCCAGGGCAACCTTTTGACCGAACGTTTCCAGTCTTAGATCTGCAGGTACCCTGGCAGCGAAACGATCGAATGTTCCGGTGTCATCACCTGGTAGCCGGAATTCAACTGATGTCGGTACCGGATAAACTTTGAAGTCGGCTTCTACCTGCAGGAAGCTCAGCATTGATTCGACTTGCTGCCAGTAGTCAAGATCAGTCGCCGATAAAATCTCCTTCTGGGTTAAACCGGTAATGATGCTATACACCTCAGCTTTCCGATTCTTGGCATTCGGATCCAGCTTGCTGATATCAATGAGCTGGCCGAGGGTAAGATCTCCCCAGGCGGTTGGCACCTTGAGGTCTTTGTAATAGACTTTGTCCTTCTTGTCTGCGAAGGCTATTGTAATAGGTATCTTCATACGAGTGAGTATTTTGGTTTTTTAATCGGCTTGAAGTAAGTGAAGAACATCCGTAGCATCAGGCATGTGGCGTTATCTGGTGAGCTCCCTATCAGCTCAATGATCGACTTACGGTCGATGATATCGTCCTTACCATCACCGTCCAGGTTCTTCTTTTTGATGACGGATAGCTCCAGGGATATCTGCTCCTTAAGTTCTGGCTCGCAACCTTCCAGGTACATTCCACCGGCATTGACCAGGAGCGCCAATGCAAAGTACATCTGCGCCCGTTTGTTGGCATAGTTCTCCTTTTCGAACGGTGTTGACTGGTTAAGGAACTCCTGGCATTTGAGATGATCCACAACGCCGCCACCAATGCCATCAGCATCAACCACAACCCGGGACATAGGGACGTTGTACTTATTGGCCAGGTCCTTGATCTTCTGTTCCACGACATCGGTACCGGCTTTAGTGAGGGTATGCCGTTCAAAGCAGACAAAGCCATCCCATACATAGATCTTGGTTGCATCCTTTCCTTGTCTGGCCACGTCGACAGTAATGTACCTGATACCGGTCCGCAGCACATGCTGGTTGGTGAACAGGTCGTTGATATTGATGTACGGCATGATAGCCGCGGGATCATCATCGTAATCCCAGTTTCCTTTCAGCAGCCTTTCCTTCCTGGCTACGTCCTTGATGGATAGCAGGCCCTCAACGTATCCAGATTCGATAAATGGGTTGTCGGATACCAATGACTGGATGAACACCTGGTAGTCGAGCAGCATGCCCTTCTCGGCAGGCTTGAAGAATTCCCTGTATAACCAGTTCTTTTTAGGATTGCAGGTAACGAACAGCTTCCGGGCCAGACGGTGCCGGTCGTTGTTCATACGACCTACACGAGACTTGAGCGTATCGAAGGCACCGAAATGACATTCACCACCCTCTTCCATCCAGCCACCGGTGTACTCAAGGGAGCCAAACCGTTCGAATAGTGGATCCTTCTTCGGCATGTACTTGAGCTGCAGCAGGTCGATCTGCGATCCGTTGGCAAACTTGATGCAGTGACCTTTCTGCAGGTACTGATAATCTACACCCCGAATGAATCCGTATGTCTTGGCCACCCGGTGAAAGGTAAGCAGGGTCGTGCTTTCAATCTTGTTCAGCTCGTCCCTGCCGATGAACCATTTGGTTTCGGGATACAGGTAAGCACTGAAGAGCACCCAGGCACAGCCGGTCCATGTCTTGGCGCCACCTGCAGCACCACCGTATACAATCTCGTTGCTGCTCTGATCGGTAAGGGAACGAAGTGCAGCCTCCTGTTTTAGGTGCTTGTAACGCAGCTCACCCTTCTCATTTACGTATGCATCGCCCCCATCGCGCACGGTAATGAAATCGAAGTCGCCACGCCGGAACATTTCGGCATTGACGTCCTTTTCATCGATATCAAGGAGCGCGTCAAGTGTCATCTTTATGAAGGGTTACGCAAAGATCTTTTGAGAGCTGCTAATGCTTTGAGCTGATCATCGGTAAGGTTGCTCATGTCGATGGATGTCTGGGTAGCGATAGGCGCACCATCAGGCCCTGATAGCTCGACCTTATCGATTACGATGCCATCAATCTTTGCCATGGAATCAAGGACCTTATTGATGGCGCGTACACCTGCAGGTGTTTTCTTCAGCACCGGATCCATGTCCTGAATGAGCTTACGCTTGCGGCTTTTGTAGTAAGCTTTGAGGTGCTCAGTATCGAACCTGGTACGCTCGCGAAACTCTTTGAAGGCATCGGAATAGTACCGCTCGACAGTGCGTTCAGATACGTCCCATTCGGCAACACCTTTAGCCACGATATCCCGGTGACTGAAGTCATCAAGGATCCACTCCTGAATTTTGCGCAGGCGCTTCAACTTCTCTAGCTGGGAGACTTTTACAGGTTTGTTTGATAGGCTATCGGACATTGTCGGTGAGTGCAGGCTGGTACATACGCAAAAATATACATATATGTATAATAATCGAAAGATTTTTTTTTCACGCACCGACAGATTATGACGGGGTATTGGTAAATGGGGTTACCATCGTTATATTTGAGTAAATCTGAATTACATGTTTCTCAAAATTGCTACATCCATAGCCTTGGCTTGTTGTCTCGCCTGGCTATATCTGGACCGATCGGTTCAACCAGTTGTCGCCGTATGTATCTCCTCCCTAGCTCTTTGCTATGCTATGTTCAAGCCTGGCGATTCGAAGGCAGAACAACAAAAGACCATAAATAAATTCAATGTTAATACCGGAAAAGATTCCAATGTCAATCAGAGTGCCGGCGATATAACGATTAACCATGGCAAAGATGTTAGGAACCGATAGCAGCAATTCGGCAAGCGGGGGCGATCAATCGCAGTTCAATCAGGCGCAAACAATTAACAATAACAATTATGGTCTATCGTATTCGGATGTGAAAGAGCTGTTTTTGGATCTATTTAGATCAAACTTTATAGATCTTAAAAACGAAGCAGCCAAGATAGCATCTGAACGCGCTGAAGAAATTACCACCAAACTAGTTGAAAGACTTCAACAAGAGAATCAGGGGGCGCTTGACGAGTTTAAGCAACCGGGCATGCAAGATTCATTATTCAATGCTCAGAAAGAATATGCCAAGGCCGGGGATCCAGAACTTGCCGACATGCTTGTTCAAATGTTAATCGACCGGGCAAAATCTCCAATTAGGAATCGAAGACAAGCTGTTTTAGATGAAGGTTTGAGGCTAGCCCCTAAATTGTCAATCCACCAAATGGATTTATTAACTATCACGCAGCATTTCTTTTTGACGAAACAGCTTCTTTGTAAAAATTTCGACGGGTTAATGGAACGATTGGAACCGCTATTTCAATTAGTTAATCACGTCAATATTGCTGAAGTCAATGCAGACATAGAATTTCTTGAGTACCTCGGGCTTGTCACGAAAATAGTCGGTTCTTTTAACCCTTACGAGAAGTTGGTACTGTCAAATTACCAAATCTACTTTGACAAAGGATTTCAGAGCAATGAATTAGAAAGATTCTCATCAGCTGGATTGAATGCACATCTGATACCAAGTTTTCATGTTCCTGAAAATATGATTCTTGGATTCGAATCTAAAGATCAGATCACTCCTTTTCTGAGTCAATATGGTTACCCTGAACATGAATGGCCCGATATTTTGGCATTACACGGAGGCAACCTTCTGACCGAAGATGAAGTTGTTAGATTATTAAGCGATCGTTTTCCTGGATATGTGAAGCTTCGTGAGATATTCAATAACACAGAGTATAAAAATTTCAATTTGTCGCCAGTTGGGATTTCGATAGCGCTTGCTAACTGGCAAAGGCGTACTGGAGTAATATCAAACCTAGCAACTTGGGTGGGGTGACAAACATAGTCAAATTCCCGGCAGACTTCGGCGACTACCGTGCTATCATGAGTCTCAATAGAGAACGCGGCGGCCAATCTTATCAGATCATGGCGAACGATTATTACCTGGGCACAATTGTCTTTAGGACCCAGGAAGGCGCTGCTGGATGGAGGGTGTTCTTTACCAAAGACACACCGAAGAGCAAGTTCAAAACGGACGGGTTTGGCATGGATGACTTTCAAGCTTTAATTGACCGGGTAGAGGAAAATGAAAAAGCCGCTACTCGAAGGTAGCGGCCTGATTAAGACCCTTACGGGGTCATATTCATCCCTGTCTCAAATATAACAATTAGAGCTTTTAATTTGTGCCATCCGCTGACGTTTTTTTAGCAGTCATAATACTAAGCATGAAAAAATCAAAATGATATGTTCATAGATAAATCCTGGTTTGAGCCCTTTGACTCTGGTGTCTGGGGGAACGTTTCGGAAGTCGCTACGGTCACTGCCGCTATTGTTACCCTGTTATATTTAAGAAAGACACTCAACTCGCAATTAGAGGTTCAAAAAATGCAGCAAATGATCGCAAGGATTGAAAGTGAGAAATTTCTTGAATCTATTCGTCCTAAGCTATCCCTGGCATACGCAAACTTTGGGCATAGTTCGGTACGGATAGTAGTGAATGTTCAAAATAATACTGCTAAAGAAATTAAAATAACGGCTTCACTATTACGCGGATCGGAAATAGGTATTGATGAAACATCAACAATTTATTCACACTCTGAGTTGAATCCTGACAAGACCTATGACTTCTGGCTAAGATACCCTGAAGTGGCTTCAAATTTCGATAGGCCTTGGTTCACTACTACAATCAGTTATAAGGATCAATATGGCACAACGTATGAATCATCACTAAAGGTTCACTTCGCTCAAGGGACATTTGATATAAAACAGGAAAGCACATCCAAAAGGACAGGGCTGCCAAATTTAAATGACTGGATGCCTTAGCCAGTCGACCGTTATTCTGTGCACTCATCTTTTTGTAGCCGCGATGCCGCCTTTGAGTATATCCTTCATCTTAACCTCAAGCTCAGTTTTGATGGCATGTTCTATATCGGGTGTCAGATCGGCCAGATCCTTAAGTATCCAGGCCTGGAACTTCTTCTTGCCTCTGGAGGCTGTGGCCACGAAATATACTTTCCCTTCTGGCGCATGCTTGCCTTTGTGAACACGTGTCTTTTTAACGGCGATCTTGATACCGGAGTCGATCAGCGCTTCGGTCATCAGAGTATTGAAATCAAATTGTTTCATGATGTGAATTGTTAAAAGCCCCAGACGAGCATTGCAGCGTCTCTGGCGTGATTACTTGTTTTCTTGATCCATCCGGTCAGCTTAGCAAAGTATGCTGCTGTGACCTTCGTGGTGCCCTTTACGGGGGCGATGAATTCGTGCGGGATCTCCTTTGCTACAAGGAAGTCCTCCCAGGCACCGCAGTCCCGTTTTACGGAGCCTGCACCTTGCTGCTTGGCTTCGGCACGAGCACCGAACCATTTGCGCTGCCGGGCATCTTCTACCCTGACCATGGTGATCAGGGACCGATAGCTGATGACGAGCTCAAAAGCTTCATGCAGCAGGCAGGTACGGACCTCTTCCAGCTGCTTGGTTGATTTGTTGTAGATGGCAACGCCGGTGTTTACACCAGGGTCAATGCCGATGATGATCTTACACATCTTGTTTGTGAATTTGACTGATATCGCGCATGCTCTCGATGCCGGTACGGGCAACCTCTGCTAAGGCGGATAAGTTGTCTAAAACTTGGCTTCTACTTTCAGCATCGCCATTTAAGGCAGCTATGAACTGAACCATTGTTTGCTCGTATAATTTGTCGACCTCTGCGATCGCCTTGTTAAAATCCTCGTCTGTCATTACTGTTTGTTTAAGTTGTTCACCATGTGCTGCCGCAGCTGCTCAGTGTATTGTTCATTGTCTTGCCGGTACTGGTCCGCCCGGCCGCGGTTCTGGAGCTCCTGCCCGTACTTGATCTGATCATGCTGCCGGTAGCTGATGGCGTCGGCCTGATCGGCCCGGGCATTCGAATACTGCTCGAGCCAGCTCAATATAACCTGGCCATCAAGCCGGTCATACTGTTTCCCGTAGACCCCGCGCTTTGCCTGTGAAAAGCAATACTTGAAGTCTTCAGGCTTCAGGTACCAGTAATCTTCGATGATCAACTGGACGGTTATCTTAACCTGCTCATCGTTCATGTTTTTGCCCAGGTTGAAGAAGGTGACCAGGTCACTGACCATTACGTTGAGTACGGCCATCAGGATCAGGTTTCCCTTGTCACCAAAGTCACTGCGGATCTTGGCAAGGGATGGCGTTTGTGCTTTCAGGCAATCATCAATCGTTCGAGGTGCCAAACTGGCGTAGAAACTCTGCGGATTTTGCAGCAAGATCTCGTACACCGGATTGCTTTTGCTCAAAGCTTGCTGTTGGTTTTTGTTGTGCTGCAGGTTCATGTCTCAAAATAATTTCGTCGTTCCAGGATTTGTTGTTGATGTAGGTTTCCGGATTCTTCCGG
The DNA here is from genome assembly GCF_004138205.1 of Pedobacter sp. SYP-B3415. Taxonomy (GTDB): domain Bacteria; phylum Bacteroidota; class Bacteroidia; order Sphingobacteriales; family Sphingobacteriaceae; genus Pedobacter. Next base: position 13,127 of record NZ_RXNQ01000009.1, on the reverse strand, counting down.
TACTGCTTGTTTGGTTGTGCGGCTATGTACTGCGGCAGGTGCTGCTTGATCAGGAGCCGCTCCGACTTGCGGAGCTTCTCCCATTTTTTTTTGATTTTGCTTTTATCACCAACCTTCTTGTCGAAGTCGTTCCAAAAATCTTCAAAGGCATAGTCATCGGCATCTACCTCGATGATGGCTTCAGCCTCATCAGGTATTGTTTCAATGTTTACTTGTTTCTTTGTTTTAGGGTTTAAGGGTTTATTTATGTTTACAGTGCCGTGCATAGTGCCAGTATCGTGCTCCGTCACGTGCCGGTATCGTGCTTTATCAAGTGCCGTATACAGTGCCCCATCAATTTTTGATAAAGCAACTACGTTAGCAGTCCATTGATTTTTGCTTTCTTTCACTACATACACAAAGCCCCATTCAACCAGATCATTGAATACTTTCTTATAAGTGTTCGGCGATGATATGCCGGCTGCCGCCATAGTCTGATCGCGCGGTGCACCGAATTGAGCAGCCCATCCCATCCTGTTATTCAGCTCAACCAACCACAGATACATAGCTGTATGGTTACCCGAAACCTTGCCTTGATTTTCAAATGCAAAGTCGAACCAGGCCCGGGTGAACTGGTATGAAGAGGATTCTGATTTATTGTTGCTCATTCGGTATGATTATGCCAGTCGGCTCTTTTGTGCTTTGTAATTGTAGATCTCTTTCAGCATCTCCACATACTGCTTGTGGTTGATGCATTTGACCAGGCTGCGGGGCTGCAGTTCGATCTTACCCTTCATGATCTCATGATCGTAGCCATGTGTATTTAGCATGGTGATCACGGCCAGGACAAAGTTCCTGTCGTAAGCAAAGTCGATGTAGTTGCGGTACTCCTTCAGGATACCAGCCACGTCTTTGGCAAAGGCGTAATTGCTTACGTCTACCACACCTTCACGTAATGCAGGGATATTCCGGCGCCCGTCTGAAGACAGGAGCATCAAGGCCGTGCTGGGCTGGATAAGAGGATTCTCACTAAGGAAGGCACTGAGGCGGTCAAAGCCGTTTCTCTTCTCGATCGTCCAGTAGTTGATGTAATCCATGGTGTTCCAGTTCTTCGCATTGCTGTTGATAGCTGCTATATCCTGTTTGCCTACCTGGTTGTCGATAACGAAGTAGATCGGTACCCCTAATGCCTCAGCAGCACAAAGTCGGTGCTGCCCGTCAATCACCTCCAGCTGCTCATTGCAGATGATCGGGTTTAAGTGCAGGAGATTCTTTTCAGCGATCGCTTTGATCAGTTTGCGCACATGTCTGGTATCTACCTCACGATTGCTGATGATGGACTTGAACTGATCATAATTTATTGTTGATTCCATTATGCAGCACCTCCCTTCAGTTCTTTGATACGCGCATCGATTTTGGCTTCCCGGCGCTCGCGGATTCCTTGCTGATCAAGCTGCATCCGCCAGTACTCCGGATTGCACCAGACCTGCGCCATGTTGAACGTTACGCCAAGATTGATACCTCCGGAAGAGATACCGGAGAACTTGTTGTAAAGGGCCCGGCGAACGATCAAAGCTTTGACCTCGTCCGATGCCTTACTGATGGCTTCGAACAGCTGCTGTCCACCGGTATTGTATGCATAGAATGTTGACGGCAACCCAAGCAATTCGTGTATCTTATTTTTAAAATTGCCGTATCCGAGATTCTCATATGCAAGTACGATCAGGGCATTCATCTCGCGCGGATCCAGCGGCTTGGTCTGATCAGTCATGATGCTATGATCTTTTAGATGGTCAACCAGCTTCTTCATAACCTTCTCGTTGTCGAGCTCGCGGCCACGCTTTTTCTTTTGCTCCTGATCAGCCACCTGCATATCGATCGAGGGCGGGCCACTTTGAGTACCTAAGGCCCTATTGGAATATATCCTCACATAACCGAACCGCATGCTGTATACATCATACACCCTGGTAACCACTCCGTCAGAGATCTTCTTTTTAAAGTCGGCAACTTCCTCGTGGTATTCCGCTTCAGCATCCTTTTGCGCCTGGTTGAACTCTTCATCTGTCTCAAAATCTTCACGGTCAACATTGTCTCGCTCAGGCTTATCAACCCATGTGCATCCTTGATAATTTAGGAACATGTGGCCGTCCTGTTTGAGTTGCTTGCAAAGGGACGACTCATTGTACGCGTAATTGATCAGTTGAACATCAGGGTCGGCCAGTGCCCTGTCGAGGTCGATCTTTGCCTGAGCGTCGCGCTTAATGGAAAAGCACTTTGGATCGGTACAGGTGGCGGGCTTATCGTCTTCGAACATCACGATCATGCAGGCCGAATTTTTAGGGCATGTCGTGCAGGGAGTTGCCACACCGGCAAAGCCTGGCTCAGTAATGTCGAATGTTGCCTTTGACAGATCATTTGTCGCATGAGTTCCTACCCATTGCTTTAGCGAACTTAAAGTGCCGGCACCTCGCTCCCAGTAACCGGGCTCTTTACCGAACTTCTGCTCATACCACACAGACTGAAAGTCTGGCTGCAGGCGAGCCAATACTTCGGCGTGGCCGATCGGCAGCTCCTCTGATTTAGACTTTGCTTTCAAGTCATCCGTCAGGTCATTCAGCAGCAGGCGTCTGGCCACGAACTGATTGCCCTTGCCGATCTTTGCAGCGATATCCGTTAGGCTGTAGTTCATGCTTTTGATCATGAACTTAAAAGCTTCAGCCTCTTCCAAGGGATGCACATCTTTGCGCTGCAGGTTCTCTGTCACCATCATCTCCATGGCTTCCTGATCGCTCAGGTCACGGATACTGGCTGGCACTTCGGTAAGCCCTGCAGCAATGGCTGCATGATACCGGCGTTCGCCGCAGATCAATTCATAACCGGAACCCAATACATATGGCCGGAGTGTTAATGCCTGGATCACTCCAAGCTTCCTGACGGATTCCGTCAGTTCCGCAAGCGCATCCTGGTCGAAGGTCTTGCGGGGGTTTAGTTTATTCACGCGGATCTGATCCAGCGGAACGAACTGCAGCGCCGGGGCGCTGATGGTTTGTACGTCTTGTTTTTTTCCCATGTTCTGGTAATTGATTATATCAGTGGCCAGGGCTGTAGTAAAGCCCTGATCGATTAGGCTGTTTGTTCGTTTGATAAGGCGAGCGGCATTCTTTTCACCGGTGAAGATCCTGTCAACATCTTCGGCAGACAGGTCTATTGCGCGGTCACGCACCAGCGTGCAGATCTGCATCAGGTTCGCATGACCGCCGGCGATCTTGCGGAAGGCAACGATCTGATCATTGAAGCGCTGCATGCGGTCGCTGTTGAGGTATGTGTCAGCCCACTCTATACACTCATAGCACAGATGCCACGATACACTGTAAGTTGCATGACACCGGTAGGCCTCTACATTCTTTTTGAAACACTTCTCGCAGGTAACATCGCACTCGATTGTGTGAGACCTTGAAGCTGCGCACGGTCCGCAGATCACGAAGTTTGCAAAGCACATACTGAAGCCGGTTCGAACTTTCGAATCACACCAAAGGCACAGGCGATCGCCACCTTCGGTACCGACATCTTCTGCAGTCTTTTTCTCCTGTAGACCGAAATCTGAAAACCTGCTCATACCTTACTTTTGATTGAATAGGTTGATCAGATCATCGATCACGCTCTCCTGGACCTGCTCTTCTGATCCGGTGACGTTGGCCACCATGACACGTTTGCGGTCAATGATCTCATAGATTTTTTCGTCAATCGTTTCTCTTCCCAGGAAGTAAAAGCAATTCACAGAATCTTGCTGGCCGATCCGGTGACACCGGTCTTCACACTGATCCATGATCGCAGGGTTCCACCATTGTTCGATAAAAGCCACACGCGAAGCTGAAGTAAGGGTAAGGCCTACACCGGCAGCGATGATGTTGCCGACGAATAGCTTGCATGACGGATCATTCTGGAACGTATCGACAGCTGCTTGCTTTTGCTTTTCGTTGTCATCACCGGTTACAGTTACGCAGCCGGGAAAACGTTGCTTGATCTCTCCGACGATATCCTTCAAGTAAGCGAAGAGTACAAGCTTTTCGCCTGATGCGATTATGTCCTCAACAAAATCAAATACATCCTGCAGCTTGCCGCGGGCGCTGATGTTTTTAAGGATCCCCATCTTGACCATGATCTCCCCGCGCATAGCCCGCTCAACCCGCTCGTCATCGGCGTTCTGATACTGGATCAGGTAGTTCATTAGATCAGCTTCCGCAGCTACATATTCCTTTCGGTTATCAATCTCGCAGTACACGATCTGGCGCATCTTTGCAGGAAGATCTTTCAGTACCTCAGACTTGTCCCGCTGGTAGAAGCAGTTGGTTCGCAGCTTATAGTTGAGCTCCTTCAAGTTGCTTGCGTTATTGGGACCTGCACAGTAGCGGTTTATAAAACCTTTGTATCCGCCAAATGGATCCAACTGATCAAGGATGCCCAGCTGTGGTACCAGTTCGACAGGCTTGTTCATCACCGGCGTACCGGTACATAGCAGGATAATATCCTTGCCGTTGGCCAGGCCTTTTACAAATTTGGTCTGCTGTGTACCGAAGGATTTGCAGCGGTGGCTTTCATCTACGATCACCGACTTGAACATCTCAACCATCTGCTGCTTGAAAACGATATCCTTTATGGTCAGCCGCTTCTTTTCACCCTTGGCCGGCATGCTCTTTACAAAGAACTTTTTCAGGCTTTCGTAGTTAACGATGAAAACATCCGCGAGCCCTGCCTCCCAGTAGCGGGGAAAGGTCGTCCGGATGTTGTCGGTTAACACCATCGCCTTTTTGCTGGTCCACTTCTCAGCCCACTCCCGGCGCCAGTTCTCCTTTAATGCTGACGGGCACACCACGATACAGGGAAAGGCATTGTAGTGCAGGACCGTTGCGATCGCTTGCACAGTCTTTCCCAAGCCTGGCTTATCGCCGATGATGGTACGCTTCTTTTGGATGGCGTAAGCAACGCCTTGCTTTTGATACGGGAACATCTCCATCTTTAGCGGGATGTCCACCTGCAGCTCAGGCATTGCCGGGATATCGAACTGCTGCTCAACCGGCAAACCAAATGTAAAGTTGTTGGCATAGGCAAAACGTTCAACATCGATCCGATTGATAGCCGGAACTTCCCAGCATTTTTCGCCAGCATTCCACCGGCGCCCGGGCAATGCTTTTACCTTCTCAATAAGCTTGGGGGAATAGTCAAACTTGATCTGGAAAGCTGAATTACTTTGAAGGATGTATCCGCTCATGATTTATTCACTTATGGTCATGAACTCTCCCTTTGGGTAGAATACCCGAAGTTTCGAGAAATCCCGTTCGTCATACTGAAATGAGAACCGGTCTGCCCGGTCCATGAAGGGGATGGTAAACTTTTCGATGAACACGCCGCGCGCGCGATCATAGCTTGATGCCTGGACACGGACCCAGTGGTCTTTCATGCACTGGCCCTCATTGTTGTAATGGGATTGCCCGAAGGTGAAATAATAGTTGTTCATATAATGTGGTGGTACGTTACGTTAAAAAGACCGCGGAAATAGGCCATAACCGCGGCCCGCATAAAAAAGCTCAGTTCACGAGGCTGAAGGAGAAAGAACGATTGCGGTTGTGAGCCGTCGCGGAGTGTGGGGGATTCGAACCCCCGGACTGCTAACCATAGCCACCCCGTCAAGTGGTGCCCGGCTCCGGACCAGCATCTGATCCGGGGCAAGGCCTTACCCACTGAAATATCTTATTCGATTTTTGTGACCTTCTTACGGCCACGTTTCTTTGGTTCTGCAGCAAGCTCTTCGACGCCGTCATCGCTTAGGCTGAGTTCTGCCTCCATCTCGTCTGCGAACATCTCCAGCTGGCGCTTCGGTGCTTGCTTGCCCTGGTAATAAAGGTTTACCTCTTCCTGGAGCTGATAGGCCGCTGAGGCCAGATCAGTGATATGCAGGTATGATCCATCTGTCCATTTGACAAAAGGCGTGTTGATATTCATGGTCAGGCCACTTACTAAGATTCTGGTGGCTGTGATAGTGATACCTTCATGATCTTCTTCTCCGCCGATGCTGAAGCCTTTTACGGTAAGACTTTCGAATTCATCTTCCAGCCCGGCACCTTCCGCTTCCGGAAGCTCGCAGATCAGAGCAACGTGAGGTGTCAATGCTTTGAAGGCGTTTACAAGATCTTCGTGCGCGATCCAGTCGCATTTGATACCCTTATGCTCACGGTGCGCACGGCCTTCCATGGTTTCCATCAGGCCGATGTTTTCCACTACCATATCGGCAGTGATTGATGCTTTGACAATTCTATTCATGTTGTAATTAATTGTGTTTTAAGAAGGGGGAACCGCACTCCCTGCTCGGGCTCCACGATCACCACATGCCCGCTTTCCGATATCACCGTCACGCGGTCCCCCTTTTTGCCGTAGCGTTTGCCTTTTTTGAAGCTGCTGTAGATATCCTCAGACAGGTACGCTATCCGGTTCATCTAAGGCAAAGATTTTCGTGTCTGTAATTAAGGCGCGATGTTGGTTAACGAACCTTATGAGATCCTCTACCCAACGCTGCAGCCTGGGTATATCGCGGTCTGGATTAAATATGTATTCCTCCACGTAGATATTCGAGAAGTCAGTCGCGTGGTAGCGAAACGTTTTGATGTCTAATCCTTCAGAATGAAAGCAGTAAGGGTAAACCAAATGCTGCGCATTGTTCAGGTATTTCGGAAACGTATAGCTTTTAGTCGTCTTGATATCAGCAATTGTGTCTTCGATCAGCTCGTCAAGATTTCCATAGATCTCTACCGGTCCGAAGATTGTCGGAAGTATGGCAGAGACTCTCAGCTGAGGCACCGCTGCTGCATAGGTCACTACGAACTTGTCTACTATGTCTACCGGGAAATCGAATATATACTGAACTCCCTCGCGGCTTGTATAGTGATAGGTATACACCTCTTTTTTCCGAATAGTCTGCTTATAGATATTAGGATCTGACGGCAGTTGATCTTCAATCCCGAACCGCTCAATTAAATAATCTACCAACTCATTAAAAGCAGTCCCCCGATCAGCAGCTTCGGAGACAAACGGCACCCGGTTCAATTTATCTATGAACTCCTGGAACGCGTTGTCTTGTTCACTCTGTAGATACCAGCTATAGGCATCAAGGAGGGTAGCGTAAAATTTATACCTGGGTGTCGTCATGGTTAGTCTGCGTTAAGTTCTTCTACGAAAAGATTTTTCTGTGTTGCTTTTGGAATAGATGGTGTTTGCACAGATTTAGGAGTTGCCTTTTTTGACTCAGCCTCCACAACCTCGATCACCTGTTCGGGTTGAACATCTTCTTCGCTTACCTGCGTATCAGCACCATCAGATTCCGGTGCTTCGACATCGGTCTCAGGTGTCTCCGTTTCCACGATGTCCTGTTCGGGAGCTTCCTCTACTACAGGATCGCTAAACTCACCGCTTTCTTTATCGAAGGAAAGTCCGAGCTCTTTCACTTTCTTCCCGAAAAGCCTGCGCGCTTGGTATTTGGAGTCCCATATGTGTTCGATGTTGTCGATCCAGATGACGAAAAGATTTGCATCTTCTGCGTTTTGCAAACCATCAACTGCCTTAGCGATAAGATCAATCAGGTCATTGTATTCTTTCGCCTTTTCCTGGCGCTTAGCTAAGTTCTTAGCATATGAATCGAAGATGGTCGAAAGCAGGATGTTGGGAGTTGTTTCTTCCAGTTCAGACACTCCGATAACGGGATCAAGCTGGCAGGTATTTTTGCCATAGTAGCGCTCTTCCGGATCGAATGATATCGTACGCTGCTTTCCGATAGCCTGCATGTATCCAACCAGGTCAAGTTCTTTGATAAGATCTCCCGATGACGATCCACCGATTTCAGGACGAACAATTTTTTGGTCTCCGTTTTTTTCTTCAGTGTCGTGAGCAACGAACACCAGGTGCTTTTTCATGATTGCAACCTTCTTGAGGAAATTTTTGAATAGTACCTTGCGTGACCCATATCCCTGTAAGGTCAGTGCACCATCAGCGCGGCCGAGCTTTGGATCATTCTTGATCAGATATTCAGACATGAAGTCCAATGCCTTTCCAGCTGTATCGATAACTAATGATTGGTAAGCGCTGAGATCTTCGTTTTCCAACAGATCTATCACGTCTTGCCAACTGGAGATTTGAACAGTGTCTGTTTGGTGTTCTGTCCGAACGCGATGTACGCCTCCGTCAAAATCTAATAAAAGGGGTCGAGGGGCTGACAAGCCAAGGGTTGTTTTGCCAAGGCCCGGTTGTCCATAAATTAGGGCCTTAATGAATGCCTGAACGTTTAGTTCGGCGGGTTTTTTAATGAGTGACATGGGTACGTTATGAATTAAGGGTGCTTAAAAGAACTGCGAGACAGACGGCTGCGATGATCAGCATGCCGATTACAACTCTGTCGCCTTTGATCATCTCTTCTTCGGTGATCGGGCGTTGGTAAGGTTTCGGATCAAGATCACTGTGATCATGTAGTTCCGGTAGGTCTTTGTGGTCCATTTGATTTTACTTTGGTTGGTTGGTTGATTATTCTGTTTGCTACAAGAATGAGCTGCTGCCCTGGTCCTAGGTCCTTGTTTACCTCTCTAAAAATGTATTCAGTCCAGGCGTTGAAGCCGGGCATCGGATTGTTCTTGTCATAGTCGACCGGATACACCGTCCGCTGAATTGATCGATGCTTTCTCATGAGCTAAGCTCCTCCCTGTGCTGAAAAAGTCTGATCGATCCATTTGCCGTGTCCAGGCAGTTTTGAATGTCCCTCATGGCCACGGCCAGATCTGTTTCCTTTTCGCCGTGCCTGGCGAAGATTGTGTAGTAGTCAGAGTTCTCCAGTGATTTGTACCGGTTCACTGCTGACTGCAGGTTCTTCAGGCACTTCTCGTAGTGGATCATCTCTTCGACTGCGCGGTCGATCTTGATCTGAAGGTTGTCTACGTTAATCGACATGGCTGCTCCTTTCATCTTCGCGCCTGGCTTCGATCTCCGGCCGGACATAGTGGTCGAAATACTCATGCTTGCAGGTGCTGCTGCAGAAGGTCCCGTAAGCGCTCTTCTGCTTTCTCTTCACCGGCTGCCGGCAGAAGCTGCAGAACTGGATAGCGGGGAAAAACTTGCGCATTATTGTCTCGAAATTGATTAGCGGCTTCACGCGATTTGCTTTGGCGATCAGGCTCAGATTGATTACTTTTGTCATAGTACGTTATGTAAAGTCCTTCGGGGCGGAAAGTCGGTGGCTGGTACCTACCGGCTTTTTTATTGAAGTTCCTTTGTGATTCTCTCGATATACTTCTCTTCTGTATAGCCCAGTGCGATCAGCTGATCCTTGTATTTTTTCCAGGCCTTCCGGATATCAGCCTGATACATGGCCACCACATCTACTTTGGGTTCCTCAGGCTTGGCTTTTTCGGGTTTCAGATACGCTACCTTCATGACTGCCTCCAGATAATTAGTTTGCCGGGTTTGCTGACAGAGTCTGTCGCGTACACCCGATTAGGGTATTTCAGTTTCAAGTCACGGCTGATCAGTGGATAAATGGCTTTGCCATTTTTGATATCGGTCTCGATAGCGGTGTACTGCTCAGCAGATCTTTGCTCCTCTTCGGTGACTATGCCGCCCAGTTCGTTCATCCAGGAGAATCTTACGGCAGGTGGTGTAACTTCCTTTACTTTCAATGTTGTCATTATATGATGCCTCTTTGTGTTAGCCAGTGAATGATTTCGCCTTTGCTCTGCAGTCCCATCTTCAGGCGAATGTTTTTCCAATGGGTCTTTACTGTCATCTCAGCCATGCCGAGCTCAATGGAGATGATGCGGTCCGGAAGTATGGCAAGCTTGGCCACATCCATTTCTGTTTTGGTGAGGAAGATTCCAGAGCGGACCATGATGGCGCTGCAGGCAATGCCTTCAAACTCGCAGGATCCACGGTGCCGGCAGGGTACGTACTCAGGTGCTGACAGGGTACCGTTCTCGCAGATATCGGGATCTGTATTGAGCGCCCCAAATTGGCACATAGTAAATCGCTCAAGCTTTGCCTGGTCATCGGTACCTACCATCTTTTCTATAGCGGCTTCGACCTTGGGCTGACTGTTCATGCTTTTACGCAGCAGATCGAGAGCGTATGCAGGGGAATCTGCAAGGTCTCTCATGATGCCGTCGGTTATAAACTTCGGCCTGTCGTCGAGTGATAAAAACTCCCCTCCTTTTACGAGGCCTCCGGGGATGCGGTTGATGGTCATTGTTCAGCGTTTTTAGTGGTACTACTTGTTAGGTATTGCGTTCAGCACCTGTTTTATTCTATCTTTGTTGTGTTGACAATACAAATATCAATAGAATTAAAATCTATCGCAATAGATAAATAGAATTTGATAGAAAAAATATTGTAACTATTTGATTATTAAATAGAATAATTTTCTAATGACTCCAATTAAGGAGAGGCTGGTTGCCTTCATAAAAGAGATAAAGCTTGATAACCGATCCTTCGAACGGCAGGCAGGGTTATCAAATGGGTTCGTGAATAATATCGGCGACTCAATCAGACGGTCTTCCTTAGAAAAAATTTCTAATGCCTTTCCAGAACTTGACCTGTCCTGGTTAATATCAGGTCAAGGTAGCCGTACAGCCCTTACCAATATAAATAATGCACGTCGCGTCTCAGAGATTGTTTATCCACTGGAAGACCATGATGGCAAGTTCGCTGAGACCTCAGACGGACAGATCAATCTTATCATCCCAATAGTTTATGAATATGCATACGGCGGCTTTCCTGGAGGATACCGGGATCCGGAATACATGGACACATTGGTACGACAAGCGATCTCAGTTGAAAAGAAACATTCAGGTAACTATGTAGGATTTGAGGTAATAGGCGATAGCATGGAAAACCTTACCTCAAGAGATAATATAGTGACAAGCATATTCGAAGGATCAATAGCAGTTGGAAGGGAAGTTCAGCGCCAACATTGGCAGAGCAGGTTACATAGTCACCGGTGGAACGCGTTTATTGTGGCTCATCGGGATGAGGGCCTTACCTGCAAGAAAATCATTGCCCAGGATCTTCGAGAAGGAACCATCACGCTTTCAGCTCATAACCCCGACAAAGTGCGGCATCCTGATTTCACCTGGCATCTTGATGATATAACTGCTATCTTCAATGTCGTCAAGGCTATAACTGACATGTAAACCAAAACCAATCTATATGAGAAAGCTCTTAACCGGCCTTATAGCTTTAAGTATTGCGACGTCTTGCTCAAGCGAATCCAAGTTTCAATCTGGAATAGACCAATTTATTAAAGAAAATTCAAATGATCCTGCAAGCTATGAATCAGTCAGTTTCGGAAAGATCGATACACTGAGAGACTTCACAAGCAACCCGGAGTACAAAGCCCTTAAAGCGAAGAGCGACCGATTATATTTAAAGCCTGACACGGCTATCGGCTCAGAAGCGCAAGCGGATTTAGACAGTATGTTTGTTATCGGCCAGAAATTAGATAGCCTTCGGGCAACAATTCACGATGCTCCAGTCTCGGGATACACTGTTGAGCACTCCTTTAGAGCTAAAAATGGAATGGGAGCGCTCATTCTGAACAGATGGATATTTTCCTTTAATAAGGATTTTAAAGTCACTGATGCAGTTCCAAAAGACAAGTACACTAACAAATAACGACTATGAGAACTAAATCGCTAATATTTGTGATATTGTCACTGATCCCTATTGTATCGTTTTCACAAGGAAGGTCTAAAGAAGACTGTAAAACAGAATCCATACCGGGCTCATCTTTGAAGTACGTGTCCACTAAGACGTCAATTGGAAAGTTCATGATAGCCAAGCAATCTGACAGCGTCATTGTCACTTACATGACTAAGCCCTTACAAGCAGCATTTCTATCGACAAGGTCCGACGTCCAATTGAAGCTTGATAGCGTTATATTTATTTTTGATGATCAATCTCTTATCGGAAGAAAGGCCGTAGGATTCGGCACTGCTCCGAATTTGGTTCAGCTGAAACCACAATATAACTATGTTGTTATGTCGGTCGTTTTAAATAAGGATGCAGCCGAAACCTTTAGAAACAAAAAGTTAACCGCTTTCAAGATTATTGGTGAGAAGGATAGTGAAGGCGGCGACTTCCTGAACGAAAAAAACAGAAACGCTTTTCAGAAAGCATTTTACTGTTTAGCAGATCTATGATAGAAAACACTTTATTGATTTTACCTGGCCTGCCTGAATTAGTTTCCGGCGCGGCTGTCGTTTTCATAATTATTTATATGATTGGAGTTCGCTCCTCTAAAAAGTCGGGAAACAAGGCTTTCGAAAAGATAGCAAGGAGCAATGGCTATGCACCGCAGTCCGAGGTTGATGCCGCCAAAGCAGAGATCAGGCGGCTTGCCGCACTCTCTCAAAAACATAAAGAAAGTATGGAAAGGGCTTATTCTGAAAACCGTCGGAGCATCTTCAGCAAGCCCGATCCGCGACCAATCCCCAAACAAATCGAAGACTTAAAAGCCGATTTCGAAGCCGGCAAGATCTCGGAGATTGAATACGACCGCCGCCTTAATGATTTACTTGACCAGCTATGACACCGAATGAGCGCCTGGCCAGTGTCATGAAGGCCAACCACATTCCGCAGGAAGATCTTGCCGCTGAAGCGGGTGTCTCCCAGCCTACGATCCATCGTATGGTCAAGGGTACACAGAACTTGAACTGGAAAGTACTGGCCGCGCTCAGGCAGAAATACCAGGTTGATATCAACCTTTTTTTTGATAGTGCGAACCAGAGTCGCGGGGACGTCCCGGGGACAAAAACTAAGCGTAAGCTATGAAAGAATCATCGAATAGAGCTCAGAAACGGCATTTGGCGGAGAATAAAGGGAATCCCTCACTCTCCGCCATCAAAAAACGAAGCCCGACGAGAGTCGGGTTTTTTGTTTTACGGCGATTTCGCCAAGCCGGCACGGCTTGAAGCGGAAGGGCCGGAAAACAAAAAATGGGATCAAGCAAATAATCTGGGGGGATGGATTAATAAGTTTTAGTTTTGTGGTTTAAATGAATGACTTGGAAACTGAACTTTTAAAGCTATTACTCCCACCAGACTTAGTGGATCAATTTGAACTTA
>NZ_RXNQ01000008.1 GCF_004138205.1 Pedobacter sp. SYP-B3415 | reverse complement strand
TGCTTAAACCCTCTTGCTCGATCTCTTTTACTACTTTCTGCTTGAAGCTAATACTGTACCGAATCACTTTACGATTACTTTTTGTCATGATAATCCTTGTTTTAAGTTGATTAATGTGTCAACCTATATCAGGACAAGACAACTTTGTCCCAAGACTCAAATCTCATATCTCTAATCTATAGCGATTGCACCCTGTCTAAATACGAATTACGAACACCTATATACTACTGCAGGTCTCATATTTCATATCTTAACACAAATACTTTCAACAGTATTTCTCTTCAGCTGACACGTATTTCCCCTCTATTTTACGGTAATTAAAATTTAACTGCGTTTATAACCGGAATGTATGTAAATTAGGGCAATCAATCATTCCTCAGGCTCCCCACCTGAACTGAACAAATTAACGCAGATCATGACAGCTGATCAATCATCCCGGCTCAAGGAAGTTGCTGCAGCAACAGATCCTGAAGAACGTCTTCAACTGGCTATGCACGAGTTGAAGACACCACTTACTGTGATCAAAGCTTATCTGCAACTCATGTCTGTACGGGCTGAAAAAGAGCAGCTTACAGAAATACAGGCTATGATCCACAAAACCGAGGAACAGGTTCGTAAAGTTGTAGACATCATTTATGCAACGCAGGAGATCAAACCTGCAGAAACAGCCGACCTGGATTGTGTATTGATTCCTTTCGATCTTTCTGAGGCTGCTCAAAGCTGCGCGGAAGCGATCGCGAGTACCAGGCCCGGCCGTCGCATCGAATTGGATATTGAGTCGGGAAAACACATTGTTAATGGAGACAAGGACCGTCTTGAACAGGTTTTTTTAAATCTGATCAACAACGCGATTAAATATACAGACGACAGCTGTGTGATTCGCATCGGGCTGAAACGCGTTGATAACGCCATTATGGCAACGATCAGCGATAATGGCCAGGGCATTCCGCAGGAATTTCAGTATCGTTTGTTTGACAGGCATTACCGTCTTGATGGCAGCGCAAAAAAGGCTGAAGGCAGGGGACTCGGACTCTTTGTGTGTGCAGAAATTATCAGACGACATGATGGCCAGATCGGCGTAGACAGTAACCCAGGTGAGGGAGCATCTTTCTGGTTTATCCTTCCCATGGGAAAACGCATCTGATATTACTCCTTAAGCAGGCTGGAATATATTGTAGCCCCGGCGGTGCTTTACGCTGCATGGTTTTTAACGTTAGTGAAAAGCGCTGCCCTGAACTTCAGGCTGCATAAAAAGCACTTGAACTGCCTGCATATGTTTTAATAATCATTTGATTTAAAGAAATATATTGCTAAATTTGCAGCCCGTTTGCACGGAACCGCAGAGGTATCCAAACAGCGGAAAATCAAAAAAAACTTTTAAATAACAATGAATCAGTACGAAACTGTTATCGTTCTAACCCCGTTGTTGTCAGAAGAAGTATCGAAAGAGGCTATTGCCAAATTCAAAAAGATCTTAACTGACGGCGGAGCCGAAATTGTCCAGGAGGATAATTGGGGTTTGAGAAAATTAGCGTATCCGATTGACAAAAAAACAACCGGATTCTATCACCTTACCGAATTCAAATCTTCAGGTGAGTTGATCAGCAAGCTAGAATTAGAGTACAAACGCGACGAGCGTGTACTGCGTTTTATGACCATTAAGCTTGACAAACATGCCTTTGCTTATAATGAGAAAAAACGCAGCGGCGCTTTTAACAAGAAAAAGGAGGTAGCTGAGTAATGGCAAGAGATCAGATTCAATACGTTACCGCTCCTAAAGTGGAGGATAACCGCAAAAAATATTGCCGTTTCAAAAAGAACGGTATCAAATACATCGATTATAAAGACGCAAACTTCCTGTTGAAGTTCGTTAACGATCAAGGTAAATTACTTCCCCGCCGTCTTACCGGTACATCGTTAAAATTTCAGCGCAAAGTGGCTCAGGCCGTTAAACGTGCCCGCCACATCGGTTTGTTGCCTTTCGTTACAGATCAATTAAAATAGGAGGCTGCAAGATGGAAATTATTTTAAAACAAGATATCAAAGGCCTGGGCGAGAAAGACGATGTTGTAGTTGTTAAACCAGGTTATGGCCGTAACTACCTGATTCCTCAGGGATTTGCAGCGCTTGCTACTCCTTCTGCAAAGAAAGTACTTGCTGAAAACCTGAAACAGGCTGCGTTCAAACAAGACAAAATCAAGAAAGATGCACAGGATATCGCGAGCCGCCTGGCCGACGTCAAACTGACCATCGGTGCTAAAGCTGGCGAATCAGGAAAGATCTTTGGTGCAGTAAACACCATTATGATCGCTGACGCATTGAAACAACAAGGTTTCGATGTTGACCGTCGCCGCATCACCTTCGAAACTGAACCTAAAGAACTTGGTTCTTACATTGCTAACCTTAACCTTCACAAAGAGGTCAAAGTACAGGTTCCTTTCGAGGTTGTAGCTGAATAAGCAACTGTATAAGTACAGAAAGACCCGGTTCAAAAGACCGGGTTTTTTGTTTTACGGCAAATTTAACCGCGAGATCTGCCGCACATGACTTCGTTGCAAGACCAGAACATTTGATTTGATCCTGCCCTCCACCTACGCCCATTTTATTACCTTTGCCGCATGGCAGGACGAAAAGGAAAAAAGACTGGCGGCAAACAGAAAGGCTCCTTGCTGAAAAGGCTTAGCGGGGTTGCAGGAAAAATCCTTGTGTGGTTTGTGCTCAGTACCTTTCTCTGGGTGATTGCCTACCGGTTCATCAATCCACCGATCACACTCCTGATGATCCTGCGGACCATGGAAAGCGGTGAAGGGGAAGCTCCGGGCATAAACAAAAAATGGGTCAGGTTCGAAGACATCTCAGACAACATGAAACGGGCCGCTGTTGCCGCAGAAGACCAGTTGTTCCTGAAGCATGTAGGTTTTGATATAAAGGCCATTGAAAAAGCCTATCAAAGTAATGCGAAGAACAAGCGGGTAAAGGGCGGCAGTACTATATCGCAGCAGACAGCAAAAAATGTTTTTCTCTGGCCCGGTCGCTCATGGGTAAGAAAGGGATTTGAAGCCTATTTTACTTTGCTGATTGAAATTCTCTGGAGCAAGGAGCGTATTCTGGAAGTTTATCTGAACGTCATTGAAATGGGCAACGGCATTTATGGTGCCGAGGCGGCAGCTCAGAAATACTATAAAAAGTCATGCGGCAAACTGACACGTGCACAAGCTGCCATGATTGCTGCCTGCTTCCCCAACCCCCGCCGCTGGACGCCCGCCAAACCAACTTCTTACATCAGGCACCGCCAGTATCTGATTATGCGCAATATGCGCCGTTTAGGTCCGCTGGATTTTTAACCCTGCCCTAATCGTGATCACGGTTCCAGCCAATCTTGATCTTCCCGTCCTCACCGTCGGTTGCCTTAAGATGCAAAACGATTCCTTTCATCCGGGCAGCTTTTTTCTCCTTCGGATCGGTAATGAATTCGTCTTTTTTGGGGTTTCTCAACGGAATGTCCATAGCGATATTCGTACCCTTACTTAATGCATAGACTCCTTTGATATTGAAGTTTAAAACACTCGAGTTAATCATCAGCGGACTGATGTAAACCTTATCGCCTTTAACGTTCAGCGTGCCGTTCAGGGTTTGCAGTTGAATGTTGGAGAAGTCACGGTTTTTGAAAGCAAAACTTTCTACTTTCTTCAGTGGTTCGAAATTGATCAGCGCACCTTTTCTAAGGCTGAAGCGAACGCGCCCGTTTGTAGAGCGCGAGATGATTTTCCCCTGGTCGCTGATGGCCCCGTTGATATCGACTGTGGAAGACAGGAAACCACGAAGGTTCTTATTTGTGATCGTATTTTGCCCAAAATTATCAAAACTGTAAAAGAATTCGCGTACGCTCACATTGTTGACCGTTGAACGCACTGTGAACCGGTTTACCGAGCCAAATGGTTTGATGTTCCCGGTCAGATCCAATCCGCCGCCGGCATGATTAACATGAATTTTCCGGAGGTAAACCCCATCGCGCAGCAGGTCTATATTTGCGTCCAGGTTTCTTGCTACAAACCGGTTGTAGATCGCCTTGTCCACATGAAGCTGCATTTTCATCTGGGCAGATTCCAGAACGGTTCCTAACTGATCAGACAATTCGTTCAGCGAGTTGGCAGTGCTCCTTTTTCGAACCGCCTTTTTGCGTTGCGTCAGGAAAGGCATCAGTTCATTGAGATAGATCTGCGGACTGTTGATGCTAAGCTCAATCAGCGTCTTTTCGGGCGCGGTATAATAAAAGTTCAGCAGATTTTTAATCCTGAGATTCATGGTAACAATGCTTTTGCCAAGCTGCAGACGGCCTTCATTAATGCTGAGGTCGTTTTCCGTGAATTGCAGTGCAAGTGCACTCTTCACAAGGTGTATATTTTTTGGCAGGTAAGTGATGTCTGCATCACGAATCAGCACGCGTCCTGATACTGTTGGTTTCGTAAATCTGAAATTCTCAATATCTGCCCTGCCAAAAAGCTCCAGATCAGCATGACCGGATTTGAACCTGAACATGTTGTCGCCGAAAGAGCCGTTCAATTTTTCAAGATCAAACTTTGACAGCACCCGCCCGATTGCTACCGGCCTTTCCAGGTTATTGATCAGGAGGGTATCAACAGTTATAGGGGCCTGGTAATAATTCGCTTTAAGTTTCCTGAATTTGATGGAAGAATTTGCATCGCCGATAGGCCGGTTGGCGGTGTCGCGGTTCGTAAAAGCACCATCAAAACTGCATTCTTCCAGCTTTCCGGATGGAATCGTTACGATGTTATTCCTCACCGTAATGCCAACGTTGATAAGCGGATCCTTGCCTGATGATTTACCATCGTCGAGAATGGTCGCCCTTACATCGACCGGCTTGTCAATCTTAAAGCGGAGCAGTTTTGATGAAATGTTTGGCGCCAGCAACTTAGCTACATTGCTGTAGAGGATCTTGTCTGCTGCGATATTCACCGAAAAAGGAGCCGGTTTCTGGCCAAACTGAACGCTGGCCCCAATTTTAAAGTCGTCACCGCCAATGTTAAGCCGGTCGGGGTCTGCAATCAGGACCTCTTTATCTTTATCATAATGAAACGAAAGGTTTCCATCAAGCACCTTGTTATGCATAAAACTGCCGCGTCGGGTATTAAAAGAAAATGCCCGTACAAGTGTGCGCAGCTTTATCTTTCCTTTAAACCCTTCTGAAGGATAATTGATCCTTCCGCTAAGGCTAGACACATCAAAATCAAACTTTTTGAACCTGGCCTGATTATCAATTACAAACTGTACCTTGTTCAGATCGATCCTGTTTAGTTGAATATCATCTGGCTTTCCCCCACCCGACTCAGCGGCTTTTTCTTTTTTTGTCTTAAAAAGACTGGTGTTGCTGTAACCACTGCTGTCTGTATAAAGGTATATCGATGCGTTGTTGATCGAAACTTTGCTGATCTTAAAATTACCGACCAGCAATGAAAGAAGATCGAGCGATACGTCAATATCTGAAGCTTTGAGCAGCTCATGTCTGTGCCTGTTGAAGAGGCTGTCTGTAAGAAGTACATTACGTACGGAGAGTGAGGCGTTTGGGAAGCCTTTAAGGAAGGAAGGATCGATTGATCCGGCAACGAATTTCCCATTGATACTGCCATTTACTTTCTCTACGAGCGATTTCAGAACCTTTTCTCTATTGCTGCTTATGTAGATCCCACCGGCAACAAAAAGTAAAATAAAAAGCAGAAGAACGCCGCCAATAATTTTTAGCGACAATTTGAGCCAGCGAGCCATACGTTACTGATATAAAGCAATATAATGCTTCAGTAACAGTTTTTGTTTCGGCAGGCGATGTAAAAAGTTAACAATAAAGTTGTACAAGAGAAACGGTGCGAGACTTAACTCTTCGAAAAAACGACAGCATGCCAGCTTTCTGAAAATGGCAGCTCCCATTTTGTCTCCAATTCTTCAAGCGTCTGAACCATGTTATTGAAAACAATGGTGCTGTCAGAAACCTGATTAATATTAACCAGCGTCTCGAAGTCTTCCTTTGTATTCACAATGACCTGGTCCTGGTGTTTGTATGCGATGTTAAATCGGTCAAACAGGTCTATCGAATACTCCTGTTCAATTTCTTTGATCATCCGCACTGAGGTGTCAATCGAACATCCGGTAACGGGAGCCTGCATCTCGTCTACGATCAGAATAATAAAAAAGTTATATCGAACTTCAGCGCGTGCCAGAAGCGGGCGTTCATGCGCTTTCCACGAGGCGGTAAAATCATCCAGTTTATGCTGTATGTTACGGGCCTCGTCATCGGAAAGACGGCGATTGCTTTGATAGACCCAAACCCTGGATTGTGGAGAAAATGACATACCACAAATTTAACAATTTATTTAATTTCATAACAGAAACTGCCTTACCCATGCGAAACATTACATTTTTGTTATCAATCACTGTTGTTGGTACCGTCTGGCTGCTTTTTACTGCATTCAAGTCCTTGGATCCGCTTGAAGAAAACATGGGTTTTGTAAGACAGAACCTTGCCTCGTTTTATAATGCTGAACTTGAGAGCGCGAGCATAAAACGTTATGAACTTAATTTTACCAACACTGGGTTCTGCCGGTACAAGCGCTATTTTCATAACGGTAAAACTGAGTTTTTTGCATTCAACCTGTCGAAGTTTACAGACATGGATTACTATGGATCGACCCGGAACGGGTGGCTGTACCTCCGCACCCGCAGCGATGATGTTATTGTGCAGACTCATAACGACCGCAACGGCGACGTCGATTCTATGGCCAATTGTATGATTCTTCCTCTTAAAAACATTGAAGCTGACCAATTGAACGAACTCCGGGCGCGGCTCACGCTGATGGGAAAACACCTTGCTTTGAGAAAATAACATCTGAACCATTGCCGAACTATACTTCGGGTACAATGCAGAAGTAAATGCGCACTGAAAAACAAACAGAACCCATGGCAGCCGCTTCGTCTGCATGGAGCCACACGCTTATGGGCATGAGATAAGTGCAGCGATCAATTGCTGCGCAAAAAATAAAGCCGGTATCCGGCGTTGTGTTCGTGGTAGATCTTGAAACCGGCGCGTTCATAGAATGGCAGGTTGGCCGGGTTCGAAGTTTCAAGCAGCACCTCTTTAGACTCCTTACGCGCATCACTGATAATTTCCTGTAGCAGGGCCGTACCCAGGGCCTCATGCTGGCTGGCAGGATCGACTCCTAAAAACCAAAGATAAAGATGGGGTACCGCCGGCCTGAGTGCAGCAAGCACCCTTTTTCTGTTCAGGGCCGGAATTACACCGCGCCATCCGCATACTTTCCGAATAAACTGAGAGTTTGCGCGTAATCCCGTTAAAAACGGCACTTTTTGCGTAGAATCGATAACCAGTGCACAGGCATCATGCGTAGCATTGACATATATCCGGCCCGATCCGGCCGGAATAGCCCAGGCATATTCCATCAATGCACCAAGGCGTTGCTCACTCTCAGGACCACGACCGGTGACTGCCAAAACGCTTTGGTTCGTTGCGAAAGACCTCGTTAAAATATCGGTTACAATTTTTTTAACCTTTACAGGATCAGGCTGCGCGGCAGAAATCATATCGGATGACTGATACTAAAATAAG
The DNA here is from genome assembly GCF_004138205.1 of Pedobacter sp. SYP-B3415. GTDB lineage: Bacteria > Bacteroidota > Bacteroidia > Sphingobacteriales > Sphingobacteriaceae > Pedobacter. The sequence goes on along the minus strand of NZ_RXNQ01000008.1, from coordinate 91,846 downwards.
GGGTCCTAAAAAAAGAGAAGCGGCCAAATCTTGAGACCCGGACCGCATTCTACACACCTATTGAAACTTGAGACGTTATTTAGATATGCTGATTTGTTTAACCTGATTTAATGGACCGGATCAATGAATATGTTTTCTTGCGGTCAGTACAAAAATCGGAATATCCTTTGAATAGTAGGTAAATCTTAACAGCAAAAAAGTAAAAATACCCAATACTGGGTAGCGGTAAAGTACCTGGAGATCAGGGCACAATTGTCCGGGTCCGCCCACGGTCATCATCCCCGAACCTTTTCCAGGCTACGTTCGGCAGGTATTTTTTGCCGGGGTCGAAAGCTGTCCCATCATGAGCCTTGTCCAGGTAACAATTCGTGCTGTTTACCAGGTAGAAGGTATTGCGCATTCGGATTTTAAACCTGATGATTCCGGCGCATCGGGTGCAAAAAAACTATTCATGTACTGCCGGAAATTGACTATTTTCGCACAATGGAAAATTTCATCGTCTCGGCCCGGAAGTACCGCCCAGCAACCTTTGAAACGGTTGTTGGTCAGCAGCACATTACCGGGACGCTGAAAAACGCCATCAGGAATAATCAGCTTGCCCAGGCATTTCTTTTCTGTGGTCCGCGGGGGGTTGGCAAGACAACCTGTGCGCGGATTCTTGCCAAGACGATTAACTGCAGTACGCCCGGACCGGATATGGAAGCATGCGGCACCTGCGACAATTGCCTGTCCTTTCAAAATGGTCATTCGTTCAATATACACGAACTTGATGCTGCTTCGAACAACTCTGTCGAAGACATCCGGAGCCTGATAGAACAGGTACGCATTCCGCCGCAAGCAGGAAAATTCAAAATCTACATCATTGATGAGGTGCACATGCTCTCGCAAAGTGCCTTCAATGCATTTCTTAAGACACTGGAGGAACCGCCGTCTTATGCCATTTTTATCCTGGCGACAACAGAGAAACATAAGATTTTGCCCACAATCTTGTCCCGTTGTCAGATCTTTGACTTTAACAGAATTCAGGTTGAAGATATTTCCGGCCACCTGGCAAAGATAGCTGACCGGGAATCAATCGGGTATGAGCCAGATGGCCTGCACATTATTGCGCAGAAGGCAGATGGCGGGCTCCGTGATGCCTTGTCCATGTTTGACCAGATTGCCAGTTACTCGGGAAAAAACATCACATACCGGGCTGTCATTGACAACCTGAACATTCTGGACTACGACTATTTTTTCAGGCTGACAGATAACCTGACTGCCGGCAAGGTCAGCGAGACGCTGCTGCTGTTTGATGATGTTCTGAACAACGGCTTTGACGGCAACAATTTTATCAACGGGCTTGCTTCGCATTTTCGCAACCTGCTTGTGGGGAAAGATCCTGCTACGCTGAAGTTGCTCGAGGTGAGCAATAACATCCGGCAAAAATATCTTGAACAGGCGCGGCAAACCGAATTATCATTTTTACTTACGGCACTCAACCTGGCCAACCAGTGCGATCTGAACTACAAAAGCAGTAAAAACCAGCGGCTGCAGGTAGAGCTGGCACTGATCAAAATGTGTCACATCAGAAATGTAGTTCAGCTGGCGCAGCAGCCGTCTTCAGGATCATTACAAGCAACTGACGCAGGTCAGGATAAAAAAAAAACTGATCTGATTTCCGCGGTGCAGTCACCGCCGTCACCGTATAAAGAGCCGGCTCCTGGCCCACCGGTTGTTGCGCAGGAACCGCGACCCGAACCGGTATCTGAGGAAAGCTCCCGGCCAACCACTTCACCTGTTACAGCAACCGCTTCTGCTGCTCCTGCCGCCGGAAGCATACGTATCACACCTCCTGCAAAAGATCAGCATATTCCTAGTCTGATCCCTTCGCTGACCGACCTGGAACGCGTGGCCAGCGGAGAGGAAAATGACGAGCCCAAAAAGATAACAGGCGAAGCCAGGCAGCCTTTTACATACGAGACCCTGCTCGGTCTGTGGAACCAGTATGCAGAAAAGCTCAAAGCTGCAGGCAAGATCAATGTATTTACATTGATGACCGCCAACGCGCCGGTCTTAAAAACGCCTGAACACATTGTTGTGCTCACCGAGAATAAAATCCAGGAGCACCTGTTACAGGCAGAGTCTGTTGAATTGCTGAACCACCTGCGTCAGACACTGCAAAATTACGGTATTGACATTTCCCATCAGCAGACTGAAAGAAAACAGATCAAGCGGCTTTATACAAACACTGAAAAGTATGCTTATCTGGTTGAAAAGAACCCAAAACTCGACGAAATGCGCCGGCGTTTCAATCTTGATGTCACCCCATAAGCTGCTCTCTTTCAACAGTCGTTGAAAATATTTATCAGAAAATATTTGTCTTTTTGACAATTATTCGCAAAGTTGCTGATACAAACGCCGGCAAGCCTGGCAATACACGCGCCTCTCAACGGAAAATGCGATTACTGTCAGCTCTCAGGCCGAAGACAGCGGCAAACGAATACCAAATATCTACCCCTATGAGTCAACAAACTACCTGTCTTAGCGCGCTGCGCGATTTTGAATCTGCCATCAGCTTTCCGAACCTGCATCCTCCAACGTGCATAGGCACTTCATTCCTGCGGTGCCGATAACCCCCAGAACCTTTACCAAACCTAAACCTATACAACATGAGAAACACAAGTGCGACAGGATGGGGAATCCCCCTCCTCCTGCTGCTGCTGTGCCTTGGCGGTGTGCAACCGGCAGTTTTGGCGCAACAGAAAAGCGTAAGCGGAAAAGTGACCAATAGCAAAAATGAAGTCTTGCCGGGGGTGACCGTACTGCTGAAATCAAACAAACAAAACGGGACAGTCACAGATGCCGGCGGACTATTTAAGATAAATGCCGCACCTGGTGATGTCCTGGTGTTCACCTTTGTAGGCTTCAAAACAAAGGAGGTGCCTGTGGGCGCAGAGGCCGGAATCACGGTAACTCTGGATGAAGAGACCGGAAATCTGCAGGACGTTGTCGTAGTAGGCTACGGCGTACAGAAAAAAGCGGTGGTGTCGGGCGCCATTGCATCTGTAAAAGGCGAAGAGTTAACCAAATCGCCCACAGTTAACCTGTCGAACAGTCTCGGCGGGCGCATGGCTGGCGTTACGGCTGTACAATCAAGCGGTCAGCCGGGTTATGATGGTTCGGCCATCCGCATCCGCGGAGTAAATTCGCTTGGCAACAGCGATGCGCTAATCGTTATTGACGGTGTTCCGAACCGGGCCGGCGGCCTCCAGCGACTTAATCCGGCAGACGTAGAAAGCGTTTCGGTGCTAAAAGACGCTTCAGCAGCGATTTATGGATCGCGCGCAGCAAATGGTGTTATCCTGATTACCACCAGGCAGGGAAAAACGGGCAAACCACGGGTATCTTACGATTACAATTATGGCTGGCAGCAGCCTACGCGAACACCTGAAATGTCTGATGCCCGGCAGTACGCAGAAATTCGCAACGAACTCACCATTTTTGATAATCTGCCTGCCAACCTATGGTCGGCTGCGAACCAGGCTTTCAAAAACAGCGGCAGTTTTACACGCCCCGACAATGGCAGTACCGTGACCGCCGTCTTTAATAACGATGCCCTGAATAAATTCAGTAACGGTTCAGATCCACTCCGGTACCCAAATACCGACTGGTTTGGAACCACTTTAAAAAACTGGTCTCCGCAGCAGCGGCATGTACTCCAGGTAAACGGCGGTTCTGAAAGCGTAAAATATCTGGCTTCGCTTGGCTACCTGGATCAGGACGGATATTACCGGAACTCAGCGACGGGCTATAAACAATACGACCTGCGTATTAACCTGGAAGCCAAAGTAAACGAGTATATCACTGCCAGGCTTGGACTCACCGGTCGTGAAGAAGGAAGGGATTTCCCCACCGTAGCAGCTGCCGATATCTTCAGAATGCTGATGCGCGGAAAGCCTACTGAAATTGAAGTATGGCCGGATGGCCGTCCCGGACCGGATATCGAATATGGTCAGAATCCCTATGTAATCACAACAGGTCTGACCGGCTATGACCGGGACACACGCGATTACCTCCAGACAAACGGTACTGTAGAGCTACGAATTCCGGGTGTGGAAGGTCTGAAAGTAACCGGTATGGCTGCGGTCGATAAGTTTTTCGGAAAAAATAAAACGTGGCAAACACCCTGGACACTGTACAACTGGGACGGTGAGTCGTTTGAAGCAGACGGTGTAACACCTGTGCTTACCGGTACGATCAGGTCTCCGTTCACCGATCCGCGTCTTACAGAACGGTCATCAGATCAGCTCGACATTAACCTGACAGCCATGGTTAACTATGACCGGACCTTTAATGCCCATACGCTGAACCTCATGGCCGGTGTACAAAGTGAAAGGGTTACGGGCTCAGGCTTTGCGGCCTTCAGGCGCTATTTCGTATCATCGGCGATCGATCAGTTTCTGGCCGGTGGACAAGCTGAGCAGAATGTAGGCAATTTCGATCTGAACACTATTAATAACAATGGTGACCCGACAGCGCTGCTATTTAAACGGGCAAGGCTCAGTTACTATGGTCGTGCCGGCTACAATTACAAGGAAAAATACCTTGCAGAGTTTCTGTGGCGGGTAGACGGCTCTTATATTTTTCCGCCAAAGAGCCGCTTCGGATTTTTTCCCGGCGTGTCTGGCGGCTGGCGTATCTCTGAGGAGCCTTTTTTCAACGAGAACATCAAGTGGATAAATAACTTTAAACTCCGGGCCTCTTTCGGACAGATGGGTGCTGAAGCTTACCTTCCTGGCGGGACCACGCTCGCAGAGTATCAGTTTCTGAGCACCCTTGGGTTTGGCAGCTACATCTTTGGCGACCAGCTTACCCAAAGCCTTTTTGAAACCAGGCTGGCAAATGGCGAGTTTACGTGGGAAAGGGCCAGCAATACCAATATCGGTTTTGACGCGGGTCTGTTTGACAATAGATTAAGCCTGGAGTTTGATTATTTCTACAACCAGCGCGATAACATCCTCATCCCGCGCAGCGGCTCTATACCCGGAAGTTCAGGCATCACAAACAAGCTGCCGCCGGTAAATTTGGGCCGAGTAAACAATAAGGGCTTCGATTTCAAAATCAGTTATGCTGATAAGATAGGCGAATTCAGCTACAACATCAGCCTGAACGGCGGCTATTCGCGAAATAAAATCCTTTTCTGGGATGAGACTCCCGGCGCGCCCGAATGGCAGCAATCTACAGGCCGGCCAATCAACACCTTCCTGATCTATGAATATGACGGTGTGTTTGCCTCGCAGGCGGAGGTTGATGCGAACAGGATAGACTACAGCGCCATCACGGCAACGCTCAGGCCGGGCGACATGCGCTTCCGCGATGTAAATGGCGACGGAAAAATAAATGGCGATGACCAGACCAGACTGGATAAATCAAACATCCCCACATTAACCGGCGGCCTGAATCTCAACCTGGCATGGAAAGGCTTTGATGCAACCATTTTGTTTCAGGGTGCTGCAGGGGCTTTGCAATACATGGGTCAGACCGAATCGGGCGATATCGGAAACTTTCTGCGCTGGTCTTATGATAACCGCTGGACCATCGACAATCCAAGCAGTACGGACCCGCGTCTTGCCAACCGCGGCAATACCTATTATACGAACATGAGCATTGCCGGGAATAACAGTTACTGGGCAAGAAACAGCGACTATCTGCGTCTGAAAAATGTGGAAATAGGATACACACTGCCCGGAAACTTTGGAAGTAAACTCGGCATAACGAACCTCCGCTTTTTCGTAAGCGGGCTGAACCTGATCACGTTTGACAAAATGAAGATCTGGGATCCCGAGTCTACAAGTGCAAACGGACAGTATTATCCGCAGGGACGAATTATCAATACAGGGTTAAGCCTTGGCTTTTAACAGTATCTCACCGAAATAAGAAGAATATGAAAACGATTATAAAACACATAGCCGGTGCGCTGCTCGTGGCCATCACGTGTATCCAGATCTCCTGCCGCAAAGACATGCTTGACGTCCCTCCGCCAGATCAGGTAGATGCAGAAGAAGTCTGGAGAGATCCGGCGCTGGCCGAAGCCTTCGTTAACGAAATTTACAACGGACTCGTTAATGGTGGTTTCTTTGAGCAAATGCTCGCCTCTGTAAGTGATGAGGCTGTCTTTACGCATACCGGACGAAACATCAACGTAGTTAACGAGGGCAGCCTGAGCGCCACCTCTAACGGCTGGGTAGATGCTACATGGGCCTACAATGATATGTATAACCGGATCCGGTCCTGTAACATGACTATTGAACGGTTGGGAAATGCATCATCGCCAATAAGCAGCCAGACCGTAAAAGACCGGCTTATGGGACAGGCTTATTTTTTGCGGGCCTATTTTTACCACCAACTGGTCAGATACTATGGTGCGGTGCCCCTGGTTTCGAAAACATACAATCTTGACGAAAACTATACGGTAAAGAGGAATACATTCGAAGAATGTGTTGCATTTATACTGGCAGACTGTGAGAAGGCGATCACATTGCTTAAAGATATGCCTCCGGTAAAGGGACGTAGTTCGTCATTGGCCGCCATGGCATTGAAATCACGCATCTTGCTTTATGCGGCGAGCGATCTGCATCATATGCCCACTGCTTCAGGCAAATCCTCATTGATCGCAGGATACGGAAATCCGGAATACCTGGGTTTCCAGGGTGGCGATCGCATAGCCCGCTGGACCGCTGCGCGTGATGCTGCAAAAGCCATTCTCGATATGGGCACAGGTTACAAGATGGACCTCGCCGCACCCGTCAGTGCTGAAGAAGGCAAAACAAACTATCTGAGCATTTCAATGGGCGGCGGCAGCACGGGGGCCGGCGTAGACGTTACTGCAGGTTCAGACATCATTTTCGGCAGGTATTTCATTGCACAAAAGCAGGAAGACGGAAATTTCGTCGGTCGCAACAACGGGCCAAACGGGTATCACAACTGGGCAGGCAATACACCTATCGGCTTGCTGGTCGATGATTACGAGATGGCAGACGGCACCCCGTTCAGTTGGGCAAATCCTGTGCATAAGACATCACCCTATACCAACCGCGACCCGCGATTTTATGCAACTGTGTTATATGACGGTGCTCCCTGGAAACCGCGCGACAAGATATCGGGTGGTGTTGATCCGGCTAACCAGATACAAACCGGTCAATATGATTTATTAAGTGGTGGAAACACGATAAACTTTAACGGACTGGATACCCGCAGCAGCAGCATCGAAGACTGGAATGGTAGTCGTACAGGCTATTACATGCGCAAGTTTATAGACCCTAATAACGATCTTGTCGATGCTACGATGAGACAATACGTGCCCTGGCCGTTTTTCCGCTATACCGAGATCGTCATGAATTATATTGAAGCAAGCATTGAACTGAACGATCTGGCTAATGCAGCCCTGTGGTTAAACCGGATCCGGTTCAGGGCAGGAATGCCGGCCATTGTGCCTTCGTCGCAAAACCAGATGCGCACCGCTTACAGACACGAAAGACGTATTGAATTGGTCTACGAGGAACACCGCTACCATGACACCCGTCGCTGGATGATTGCGCCGGAAACAATAGGCAGGAAACTAACTTTCGTTAACGTGCGGGGTAAATTCAAACCGGGAAAAACGATGAGTGCTCCATACCGGCACGATGAGACTGTATATGACTATACGTATACGCCCGTTACCGATATGACCCACGAAAACCGTACATGGACAGACAAGATGTATTTCAGACCGATGAGCCGCGATGAATTGAACCGCAACAATCAATTGAAGCAAAACCCGGGTTATTAGGGACTACTATAAAAAGAGCGGCCGTGCATGTGATGCACGGCCGCTCTTTTTATAAGATATAAGGAGCTACAAGTCTGTTTAATCCCGAAACGATGAGGACAGACCTCGACTCCTGCAAAGTTGGTAACTTTCGTAAAGTTACCAACTTTAAGTTAAAAAATACACCTTTTCTAGAAATTTTTAGTGAATTCCTTTCAACAGCCTGTTCCACCTGATCTTGTTCAGTAAACTGCCATTGCTATCAAAACTCATCCAGATAAAGAGGGCCTTGCCGACAACGTGGTCTTCAGGAACAAAACCCCAGTAACGTGAGTCAAGGGAGGAATGCCGGTTGTCGCCCATCATCCAGTAGTAGTCCATTTTAAACGTATACTTGTCTGCCTTTGAACCGTTGATAAACCATTCATTTCCTTTTTGCTCCAATTTATTACCCTCATAGATCTCGATGGCCCGTTTGTACAGTGGCATCGAAGCGCTGTCCAGCGTAACCGTCCAACCTTTCTTAGGAACAATGATTGGCCCGAAATTGTCGAGGTTCCACTTCCTGTTGGGGTCATGAGGAAATATTGAACGGTCGAAAATGCCGGGTTTTTCTGTAAACAGCATAACTGAACGGACGAAATCAAGCTTCTTAAGTTCTGTAAGGATTTCAGCGCTGGTTTTGATCTGGTAAACCTGGTCTGATACCTGCGCAATGTCTTCGGTTCTTACACCGAGATTTCTGATCAGATCCAGATTTATATCTGACGTAGTGAAATTGACTGTATAAGTCATTTGCCCGGTATTTTTCAGGGGCTCGGCTTTTCCGTTTACATAGGCAACTCCATTACGCATGCTGATCGAATCGCCGGCAATGGCAATGCAGCGTTTGATGTAGTTTTCACGCTTATCTACCGGGCGGTCAAGGATGGTGTACTGGCTTCGCAGCTCTTCCCGTGAGGAAGTAAGTAAAAGCTGGTAGTAGTCCGCATCCTGAGCTTCTTTCAGCACGGTATCGCCTTCGGGAAAATTGAAAACGACCACATCATTATTTTTGATTTTTGATAATCCGGGGAGTCTTCTGTATTTCCATTGCACGCCATCCCAATAGGCCTTGGTGCCTGTAAGCGGCATGGTATGATGCGCAAACGGAAAAGCAATCGGCGTCATCGGGATGCGTGCACCGTAATTGACTTTGCTTACAAAAAGGAAATCGCCTATAAGCAGTGACCGCTCCATAGAGCCGGTAGGGATCGTATATGCTTCTATAAAAAAGACGCGGATAATGGTTGCCGCTACAACAGCAAAAATGATCGCGTCGGTCCATTCGCGGGCCTTTGTCTTCTTTTTCTTTGGTTTACCGGCCGTATCTTTCTGCCAGAATTTTAGCTTCATTGTATTTATTTAGCTGTTTTTGTTGAAATCAAACACGTCGCTGACGCTGAAAAAACCTTGTTTGTTTTGCAGCCATTCTGCCGCCACCACCGCACCAAGGGCGAAACCCGCCCGGCTATGAGCCGTATGTTTAAACTCGATATCGTCAACTTCAGAGCTGTACAGAACGGTATGTGTTCCGGGAACCTGCTCAATTCGAAGCGACTCGATAAGAAGTTGCTCCGGCTGAGAGACAATATCAGTTTCAGCGGCAGCCAGTACATTTACCCATTCATCTTTACGGTCCAGATTTTCAATAATACCTTCGGCAATTGTAATCGCTGTGCCGCTTGGCGCATCCAGTTTCTGGGTATGGTGAATTTCTTCAACCTGAACATCATACACAGGATATTTATTCATCAGGCGTGCCAATACTTTGTTCACGTGGAAAAACAGGTTAACACCAATACTGAAGTTTGACCCCCATAACAAAGATTTGTTACCCGACATGCAATCATTTTTTACTTCCTGGAGTTTACCATACCACCCTGTAGTGCCCACCACCACCGGAACATTGGCATCAAAACACTGATAAATGTTGGGAATAACAGCATCAGGTGTACTGAAATCGATAGCAACATCTGCCTGTTGCAGGTTCCTTTTCGTCATCTCTTCGCCGTTCTGATCATGGATCTTCAGGACAACTTCATGGCCACGTTCAAGGGCAAACCTTTCAATGATCTGACCCATTTTGCCGTAGCCCAGTAGTGCTATCTTCATAATTTAAGCGTAACTTTTAAACCGGGTGCAAAGCTGTACCCGTAGAGTTGGTTTGTTGGTATGATGGCGGGCCTGAAACCGATCTGCAGGTTCTGGTCTACATCAAAATAATTAAGTCTTGCTGACACATAGGTATCAATCAGGTTGGCTGCATAGGTGATCACATAAGAGAAATAAATGATCTCCCGGTTTCGCTCAAACAGATCCCGTCCGTTGAAAAGTTCCTGCTGCGGAAACCGGGAATACGGTCCTCCAACACTTGCCTGGTTATTATTTGCAGCCCTGTATCTAAGCTCGGCGATCACATCATCATATTTCCTGTTGTTGTCTATCAATGCGATCGTCAACAGCGTTCCGGCTACATAGATGCCCGCAGTTTTACCAAGCGTAAGGCCTTTTTCCCAGAACCTGGCGGTCTTGCGACCGTTGGAATCAGTCTTATTGACCAGGTAGCTGTAATTTCTGAGCTGCCCCCATCCGGGAATGATCGCAGACCTGATCACTGCCTTGCGGGCAGCTACCTTACCGGGATTGATGTATTTCGATTTGAGCGTATCGTTTTGCTGGCGGCTGCTTCGGGTTTCGGGCCGGGCTGGTTCCTGGCGTCTGGCCGAATCGCGAACGCTCTGCGCAGCCGCCGGAAGGCAGCTGCAAATGCTTAGAAACAAAACGATCAGAACTTTGCTCATTACCAGTCCAGTAATTCGAGAATGCGATTCAGGTCATCATCAGATACGAAGGGAATTTCGATCGAGCCCTTACCTTTTTCGCCTACTTTAAGTTTAACTTTCGTAGCAAATTTAGAGGCCAGATCGTCCTGCAGTTTCTGATACTGAAATGATGGAGCGGCTTTGGTTTTCTCTGTTGCCGTCCGTACCGGCATGTGGTTGATATCACGAACAAGTTCTTCTACCCGTCTCACAGACAGTCCTTTGTCAAGTATCTCCTGATGAAGGTAAAGCTGTTTATCTACGCCATTGACATTGATCAGTGCACGTGCATGACCCATCGATATGCGCTGGTCGCGGATGGAAGCCTGGATAGCGGGCGGAAGTTTGAGCAGCCTCAGGTAATTTGTTACCGTGCTTCGGTTTTTGCCCACCCTGTCGCCGAGCTGTTCCTGTTTCAGGCTGCATTCGTCAATCATCCGCTGAAAGCTTAGCGCCACCTCAATGGCGTTCAGGTTCTCACGCTGGATGTTTTCAATCAAGGCCATTTCCAGCATCTGCTGATCATTCGCACCCCTTATATAGGCTGGAATTTCTGTAAAACCGGCCATTTTGGAGGCTCGGAAACGACGCTCCCCTGATATAAGCTGATATTTCCCGCCGGCTCCCTTTCTTACGGTGATTGGCTGGATCAGGCCCTGAACCCGGATTGAATCGGCAAGTTCATTGAGCGCAACCTGATCAAATTCGGTGCGGGGCTGAAATGGATTGGTTTCTATATCGGCAAGTTTTACCTGGCTGATGTTTCCCACCTGCACAGTTTCACTGACAGGACTTGTTGCCTGTTTTGACGGATGTACACTTTCAGAATCGTCAAGAAGCGCACTTAGTCCCTTTCCTAATCCTGTTTTTCGCTGAAAAGATGTCATCTTAGATACTTGCAGTTTTAACGTCCTCGGCCTCGGCAATCAACCCGTTCTTTTTTACAATCTCCCGTGCCAGGTTCAGGTAATTGATGGCGCCCTTACAATTGGCATCATGCATAATTACAGATACACCATAACTCGGAGCTTCACTTAAACGCGTATTCCGCTGAATAATTGTTTCAAAAACCAGGTCCTGGAAGTGTGTTTTTACCTCTTCAACCACCTGGTTTGACAGGCGAAGGCGCACATCATACATGGTGAGCAGAATTCCTTCGATCTGTAATTCAGGATTCAGCCTGTTTTGCACGATTTTGATCGTATTCAGCAGTTTGCCCAGACCTTCCAACGCGAAATACTCGCATTGAACAGGAATAATTACCGAATCGGCAGCAGTAAGTGCATTGATAGTGATCAGACCGAGGGATGGGGAACAGTCTATGATGATAAAATCGTAATCGCCCTTTACTTTTTCAAGCACGGCTTTCATTTTATATTCACGACCGGTCAGGTTGATCATCTCGATTTCAGCACCTACGAGGTCGATGTGCGCGGGCAGGAGATCAAGGTTTGGGGTATCGGTTTTCTGAATAGCATCAGCGGGATCTATATCGTTGATGATGCATTCATAAATACTGTTTTTTATACTTCTCGGGTCGAAACCGATGCCCGATGTTGAGTTAGCCTGCGGGTCGGCGTCGACCAGCAGCGTCTTATATTCCAGAACGGCGAGGCTAGCAGCTAAATTGATGGACGATGTGGTCTTCCCCACGCCGCCTTTCTGGTTTGCCAATGCAATGATTTTACTCATCTATCTCCTTAAATTTACTTTACAATTACCGGGTATCTGACCCATGGACCTTAAACTCGTCAAAAAGTCCTATTTTTACACCGTTTTAAGGCTTCCAAGAGCGTTTTTTGGTCTTTTTTTCAATCAGCTAAGATACGAACTTATGGGCAATAACCCTACTCAACGGCCCAGTCTTTTGCACATGTTACTAACAATCGCAGCATGATCACGATCCTATCCGGAACGAACCGCCCCGGCAGCAACAGCCTCAAAGTTGCACAGTATTATCAGCGCATCCTTGAACAGCGCGGCATGGAAACACGCCTGCTGAGCATGGAGGCTTTGCCTGCCGATCTCATCGCTACTGATCTGTACGGAAAGCGCTCCGCTGCCTTTCAGCCAATCCAGGACCTCGTGTCTGCAACTTCAAAATTTTTATTCGTTGTTCCTGAATACAATGGCAGTTTTCCGGGGGTTCTCAAAACGTTTATAGATGCCTGCACCTTTCCTTCCAGCTTTTATGACAAGAAAGCCGCACTTGTCGGATTGTCTTCAGGCAAGTATGGAAACATACGGGGGGTTGAGCATTTTGCGGGCATCTGCAGTTACCTGCACCTTCACACACTGCCATTGCGGATACACATTCCGCATATTCGCGAAGAGCTGAACGAGGCCGGCGACTTTTTCAAAGAGGATACTGTAAAATTTACAAACCAGCAGATCGAGCGGTTTATTGCCTTCTAGAACGTCTGCTTCCGCGGATCTTCCAGGGCATACACAGCAAATGACGCCAGCCAATGGTCTCCGCCATAATTTCCTTTGAAAACCAGTGGCAACGCATTGGCGAGAAACTTTTGTGCCGCCAGATTAAATCTGCTCTTTAGCGGATGCCCTGCAGGAAGCCGGGCCGCAATGCCCTTCATGCACCAGGCCCGCGTAAATGACAGACCAACGAGGTGAACGATTTGATAATCATTGATATCGCTGATAACCGGCAGGCTGGTAATCCGCGCCAGGCCTTTCTGATCGTAATATTTGTCAAGCCAGTTTACAAATGCCTTTGCAGGCAATACACGTCTCATCAGGTCTGCAGCCTGGAGGCTCGGAGAAAAAAAATCCGATCCGTCTGGCTCTAGGTGTGCCGGAATAAGGGTATTGTCTGCATAAAACGCCCTGGCTTTTTCCGTTATCGCACGCGCAAATGCTGTATCGCCGGTGGTTCTGGCCCAGTCGAGCGCAAAGACGAGTCCGAAGGCCGTATTCGGGTGTACACCTGTTCTGTTCGGGTAGGTTTGTTTTGGAAGATAGGCCTTCCACAACTGGACGATCTTTTCTGTGAGCGGCAGGAGCGCCGTTCTCCAGCGGCGCGCTTCGGGCGTGTTCCAGGTATAAAGTTCTTCATCAAGTTTCAGCAGCCAGGCCCAGCCATAGGTGCGCTCGTAGGTGCCTGCGCCTTCGTACTTTCCGAAATAAGCGGCTTCTTCCTGCATTTTCTTTGCATCGAAACTCCTGTTCAGCGCCTTTATAATTTCGTTACGGTTGGCAAGCGTGGGCTGCGTTTTGAGCAACCGCAACAGCATCCAGTGTCCGTGAACGGAACTGTGCCAGTCAAAACAGCCGTAGAAGGCCGGGTGCAGCTCGCTGGGCTGAAGTTTTGCGTCGGCTTCGCCACCTGCTACATGCGAGGTTTTATTCGGATACTCGCGGAATATACATTCCAGCGGCTTTTGCGACAGTTTTGCTGCCACATCTGCTGTCATTTCTGATTGTGCCTGTATATCTGCCGCACAGCAGAAGACCAACGCGGGTAACAGGGCATATCGCAGAATTTTATGCATTACAGTTCGAATCGTATCCATTTACTTCCTTCTTTTCCAAAAACGAAATGCCCGGGGTGGATCATTTCGGCAAGATCTTCGATCAGTTCGACAAGTCCTTCGGCGCGGTCCCAACGGTACTCGTCAAGATTTAAGAGAATAAGCCTGTTATTTGCAACGGCGGGCCATTCAGGCTGGAGCATAACCGGAACCTCGCGCATCAGCGCCGTCAGGTCGCGGTTTTCCTGCTGATAGATCAGGTAGACAGCTCCGTCTGGAATCGGCTCAAGAAAAGCGCCTGCAAACTGCAGAACTTCAGAAAGGATATAGACCGGCGCATTGGTCGTATCAAGAAGACAAACCGGTACCATATCCATAAATTTGATCTTGTGGGCAACAAGGTCGGCACGTTCCTGCAATTCTTCAGATAACTGCGGATCTTCTACCCTGCTGAGCGCGGCTGCTAAAAAAGACATATCAAATTTTTGTTATTTTGTGCAAAATTAGCATTCCCCTCAATCATGCGCAGCTTTATCAGGAATATATTTTGGCTTTTATCTGTCTGTTCAAGTTTTTCCTGCGCAGAACATGATAAAGATGATAAACGTACCGTGTTCAGCATTAACCTGGATCAGAATCTGACCTCTCTTGACCCCGCATTTGCGCGTAACCAGAATGCCGTGTGGATGACCAATCAGGTGTTCAATGGCCTTGTACAAGTTGACAGCAACCTGCAAACGGTTCCCTGTATTGCCAAAACCTGGGAGGTTTCGCCCGACGGCTTATTGTATACATTCCATCTGCGAAATGATGTCTATTTTCATGACGACCCCCTCTTCAAATCGGGCAAAGGCCGTAAGGTCGTAGCTGCCGATTTTGCCTACAGTTTTTACCGGCTCATTGACCCAAAGGTAGCCTCATCCGGCGGATGGATCTTTAACGACAAGGTAAAAGACAGAGCTGGCTTTATAGCGGTAAATGACACAACTTTTCAGATCAGGCTCCAGAAACCATTTCCACCGTTTATGAGTCTGCTAACCGCTCAGTACTGCTCAGTTGTTCCACACGAGGTTGTCGACCATTACGGAAAAAACTTCAGAAGTCATCCCGTAGGCACGGGCCCGTTCAGATTTAAATACTGGAAAGAAGACGAGGTGCTTGTGCTGGTTAAAAACGACCATTACTGGGAGAGGAACGGCGCACAGCGACTTCCGTACCTTGATGCGGTGAAGGCTACCTTTATCAGCGACAAACAAAGCGCTTTCATGAATTTTCTGAAAAAAAATCTCGATTTTTTTTACAGCGTTGATGGCAGCTATCGAGATGATATCCTGACAAAAAGCGGGCGCATGACCAGTAAATACAAGGGAAAATTCAGCCTTAGAAAAAGCCCGTACCTGTGTACGGAATACATGGGCATTCTTGTCGATGAAAGCCTTCCTTTAGTAAGGAATTCGCCGCTGCGTTTAAAAAAAATACGTCAGGCCATCAATTACGCTATTGACCGCCGCAAGCTGATCAAATACCTGCGTAACAGCGTTGGCATACCGGCAACGTCAGGTTTTATTCCTAAAGGCATGCCGGGTTTCGACAGCGTGGCTGTTCAGGGCTATAGCTACAACCCTGAGCGGGCAGAGCGGCTGTTGGCTGAGGCAGGGTTCCCGAACGGCAAAGGACTGCCGGAAATTACGCTAAGCACAGCCACCAGTTACAAAGATGTAAGTGAGTTTGTTCAAGGCGAACTTGCAGCCGTAGGGATCAGGGCGCGGGTTGATGTGAGTCCGCCGGCCAGCCTGCGCGATCTGATGTCAAAAAACGGGGTGGGATTTTTCCGGGCCTCATGGATCTGTGACTATCCTGATGGAGAAAACTACCTCTCTATGTTTTATTCGAAAAATAAGGTCCCCAACGGCCCGAACTATACAGCTTTTTACAACAAGGACTTTGACCGCCTTTTTGAGCAAAGCTACTACGAGACCGACAACGAAAAGCGATACGAGCTTTACCGCAAAATGGACCGTATGATCATTGAACATGCGCCGGTCGTACCTGTATTTTACGAGGAAAGCGTTGTCATGCTGCAGAACAACATCAGCGGCTACGCTATGAATGGCCTGAGCCTGATGACACTTAAAACCGTAAAAAAGAAGCGTTAGACCTTCAGGTAAAAAAAAGACCACAAACCCGAAGGCTTGTGGTCTTTTTTTGAGCAGGCCGATTACCGGTTTGTGCCGCCGCCCATGCCGCCTACACCCCCGGCGCCCTGGTCGCCTTGTTTGAGGTCGTCATTTTTGATCGATTTTTTCTGGGTGAACTTCAGTTTACCAAAGTTGTAGCTGAAGTTCAGACCGAATGACCGCAGCGGATAATAAATATCCTGGCTTTGAACAGAAACCGCTGTCGTGTTCACAGTCTTGATATTCAGATCCCTGTTGAACGGATTCAGTACATTGATGCCGATCGAGGCTTTCTTATTGAGTATCTCCTTTTTCACCGCGGCACCGTAGAAGTACATGGCATCAGTCTTTCCCTGGAAAGTACGGCGTGGTGAGTTCAGCACACCCCACACTTCAGTGCTCCAGCCTTTATTCAGGGCATAAGCTGAACGTGCAAAAATGTTGTAGTTCAGGAAAGTTCCCGTATTTACGCCTGTTACCTGGTTGTTTACTTCGTAGGTATTCAATGCAATATTAGACATCAGCGTCCACTTTGGTTTTGGATTGTATGATCCAAATAAGTTAAGACCATATGACGGGCTGCGGCCAATATTCGCATATGTAGTCAGGTTTCTTGTTATGCCGTTTTCTGTAATTGGCGAAATGATACTTTCGATAATGTCGCCGGTAGTACGGTAGAACAGGGAAGCGTTGATCACCGAACCTTTGATGAAAGTATTGTAACCAACTTCGAAGTTATCACTTAACTCAGGGTTCAGCGCGGGGTTACCACGCATGATATTGAACTGATCGCTTCTGTTTTCAAATGGGTTCAGATAGAACAGACTCGGGCGTTGCAGACGACGGTTGTAACTGACTTTGATCGTGCTCATCCCCTTTAAGGTTTGAGAAAGCACCACACTCGGGAACAGGTTGAAATAATCGTTTTTGATCGTTGGGTTTGCGCCCGAGGTTGCACCGATGTCAGTGTACTCTGCGCGCAGGCCTGCTTTTGCCGTCACCTTTTTACCAACCGGGAAAGTGACAACGCCATAGGCCGATGCAACATCCTGGCTATAATCAAAATTCCTGCTTGGATCATCGAGGATATCACTGATAATGGTTCTGAAAATCCCTTTTGCACCAGCTTCAAGAATCACTTTTTTACTAAACGGATAAGTATAATCAATCTGACCGGTGTACTCGTTATTTTTACCGCGGTTATTGCCGGTTGTAATTACATCCGGCACGCCTGGAACGACAAGTCTGTTTGCAAAATCTGTCGGGTTGCGTCCAAAGGTAGCCTGCCCTGACACCACGAGTTCTTCACCCTCGCGTTTGCTGGTTTTGCGGTAGTCCATGGTCCAGTCCAGGTTATTGAAGCCCATGTCCATATCGCTGGTGTTGCGTGTCAGGACCTGGTTTAAAAGGATATCAGAACTTCCCGGGCCACCATTGCTGAAACTGCTTACTTTGACATTCGTGCTTACGTTATGGTAGTTATTGATATCGTAATCCAAACCGGCGGTACCGTTTAATCCTTTGCGGGTCCAGTTTGATAAGCCGGTAGACTGGATCGTGGAAAGTCCGCCGGCAGTCTGTGTCTGGTTGAATGAAAGAACTTTTGACTCCTGCGGGTAAGCGTAGATCCCGCCAACATTGCTTGTAAAGCCCAGACGACCGCTTTTGGCATTCAGGCTGACATTACCATTGTTCTGCCTTGTACCTGCACTGGCGTTTACGCTCCCGCTAATACCCTGCGCATTGTTTTTCTTGGTGATGATGTTGATGATACCGCCCGAACCTTCAGCGTCATACTTTGCAGAGGGGCTTGTAATCACCTCCACGCTTTTGATCTGCTCTGCAGGGATCATTTTCAGCGCGTCGGCTACGCTGTTAGCCATTGTGCCGGAGGGCTTTCCGTTGATCAGCACACGTACCGCGCCGCCGCGTAACTGAACATTTCCGCTGGCGTCTACAGACAACATCGGTACTTTTCTCATCACATCTGTCGCATCGCCGCCTGCATTGGTAATGTCTGCCTCAGCATTGTAAACCATGCGATCGACTTTGTTTTCGATCATAGCTTTCTGACCCACAACTGTAACATCTTTAAGGCTGTTTGCTGAAGGCGCAAGAATAACATTTCCGATATTATTGTCGGGTTTTTCGGGGGTCGTCTTAACCAGTACGGTCTTGGTATTGTAACCCATAAAACCGATAGCCAGCTTGTAGCTGTCGGGCGCTACGTTCTGCAGAACAATGCGGCCCTTTTCGTCGGTTACGCCGCCGTTTACCGATTTATTGTCTGATACTTTTAAAAGTGTCACGGTGGCATAGTCGATCGGTTTACGGCTTACCGAGTCGATTATAGTTGCTACGATTCTTCCTGTTACTGAGGCTTTTTTGGCCCCGCCGCCAAGGGCGCCACCCATAGGGAACTGGGCGCGTGCTGCGACAAAAAGCGTTAGAAAAAATACGGAGAGTAGAATTCGTTTCATTATAAATTTTATTAGTTGTTGGTTTGTATTAGTCTGCGCAAGATGGGTTTTGTTACAGGACCTGAAAACAGATTTTTAGTGAATGCAGGCCCCCTCCCGGTAAACCGGCGGATTTCGCCGGTGAATTTTCAGCGAAAAAGAAAGGCTGCCGTTTTCGCGGCAGCCTGATCATGTATGCATCCTTACATCAGACGACAATATTGACAATTTTGCCCTTCACAAAGATGATCTTTTTGTGGGGCCGCCCTTCCAGGTATTTCTGCACCTGTTCGTTCCCAAGCACAGTTTCCTCTACCTGCTGCGGGTTCAGATCGAGCGCAATATCGAGGTTCATCTTCATTTTACCGTTCACAGAGATCGGATAGCTGAACGAAGCTTCCTGCAGGAAAGCAGGATTAAAGACCGGATATGGCTCGTGCGAAAGCGTACCGGCTTCGTTACCCAGCAGAAGCCACAGCTCCTCGCATATATGCGGTGCATATGGCGAGAGAATGACGACCAGATCCTGCAATACCGCCCGTTTGTTACATTTCAGATCAGTCAGTTCATTCACCGCAATCATGAAGCTGGACACGGAAGTGTTGAATGAAAACCTGTCAATATCTTCCTGAACTTTTTTGATGATCTTGTGCAGGGCTTTCAGTTCAGCAGGAACAGGGGCAGCGTCTGACACCTGGAAATTCCAGTTTTCATCATGAAACAGGCGCCAGAATTTGCGCAGGAACTTGAATACACCTTCAATACCGTTTGTATTCCATGGCTTGCTCTGTTCAAGCGGGCCAAGGAACATCTCATACATCCGTAATGTATCGGCACCGTAGCGCTCAATAAGATCATCAGGATTCACGACATTGTACTTGGATTTAGACATTTTTTCTATCTCTACTCCGCATACATATCTGCCATCTTCCAGGATAAATTCTGCCGTGGCAAAATCCTCACGCCAGGCCCGGAAGCGTTCGATATCCAGCACATCATTGTTTACAATATTGACATCAACATGAATAGCCGATGTCTGGTATTCATTTTTTAAGCCTGCAGATACAAATGTGTTTGTGCCGCGACCATCGGCGTCAACGATGCGGTAAACGAAGTTGCTGCGGCCCTGGATCATGCCTTGATTGATCAGTTTTTTAAACGGCTCTTCTTCCCCTACGTGCCCAAGGTCTTTTAAAAACTTGTTCCAGAACCGGCTATACAGCAGGTGGCCTGTGGCATGTTCAGAACCCCCGATATAGAGATCTACATCTTTCCAGTAGCTGATCGCATCGCGCGAAGCGAAAGCTCCGGTGTTTTGAGCATCCATATACCGGTACCAGTACCAGCTTGAGCCCGCCCAGCCCGGCATGGTGCTGAGTTCATATTCCAGGCTACCCTGGTGTTTCCAGTCTGCGGCGCGGCCCAGTGGCGGCTCGCCCGTTTCGGTTGGCAGGTATTTATCTATCTCAGGCAATACAAGCGGCAATTCCTCTTCTGCAAGTAAGTATGGTAATCCATTATTGAAGTAGACAGGAATCGGTTCGCCCCAATAGCGCTGCCGACCAAAGATCGCATCGCGCATGCGGTAATTAATTTTTGCTTTGCCAAGCTCTTTTTCTTCCAGCCAGCTGTTCAGATGCGACACGGCATCTTTATAAGACATTCCGTTTATCATGCCGGAGTTCACATAACTTCCCTCCTTGGTCGGATCTGCCTGAATATCAAGATCCTCCTGTGCATCCAGAACGCGTACGATCGGCAGATTAAAATGTGTTGCGAACAACCAGTCGCGCTGGTCTCCGCTTGGTACACCCATCACCGCGCCCGTGCCGTAACCGGCAAGCACATAATCTGCGATCCATACAGGCACTTTCTCGCCATTCACCGGATTGATGGCATAACTTCCTGTAAAAGCTCCGGATACGGTTTTCGTATCGGCCATGCGGTCGAGCTCTGATTTTTTCTTTGTACGGCTTATATAAGCCTCCACTTCTTCCCGCTGCGCGGTGGTGGTGATGGCCGGCACGAGCTCGTGTTCGGGGGCAAGTACCAGATAAGAAACACCATAGATGGTATCTACACGCGTGGTAAAGACTTCAATGGCGGGATGTGAAGGAACAGGAATCTCCAGCACAAACTTTACGCTGGCGCCCGTGCTTTTACCAATCCAGTTTCGCTGCATTTCCTTCACAGGCTCGGGCCAGTCGATCGTATCCAGCCCCTGAAGCAGGCGCTCGGCATAGGCCGTAATACGCATGCTCCACTGCATCATTTTTTTCTGTTCAACAGGGTAACCGCCACGCTCAGAAAAACCATCTTTGACCTCATCGTTAGCCAGGACCGTTCCCAATGCCGCGCACCAGTTTACTGTGCTCTCGCGAAGATAGGTAAGCCTGTACTTAAGCAGTTCTTCCTGTTTTTCTTCCTGGCTGAAAGCAGCCCAGTCTGTTGGCAGAAACTTCCTGGTATCTTCATCACAAACCGCCCTGACACCGGCAGATCCGGCCGAATTAAACCTCTCGATCAGAGTTGTAATGTCTTCAGCGCGGTCAGTTTCCAGATTGTACCAGGAATTAAATAATTGCATAAAGATCCACTGGGTCCATTTATAATAACCCGGATCGCTGGTGCGCACTTCGCGGCTCCAATCGAAAGAAAAGCCGAGCCGGTCCAGCTGCCTCCTGTAAGTGGCAATGTTCGCTTCTGTGGTGATGGCAGGATGCTGTCCCGTCTGGATCGCATACTGTTCGGCCGGCAGGCCAAAAGAGTCATACCCCATCGGGTGCAGCACATTGAAGCCTTTAAGCCTTTTATAGCGTGAAAAGATATCTGATGCGATGTAACCCAGCGGATGACCGACGTGGAGACCGGCTCCTGAAGGATACGGAAACATGTCCAGTACATAATACTTGGGTTTGGAAGCATCTTCGGTAACGCGAAAGGTCTGTTTATCAGCCCAGAACTGCTGCCACCGTTGTTCGATATCTTTAAATTGGTAATCCATGTAGAAGTCTTCGTTTTTAAGCTGGCGAAAATACGCAAATTACGCTGCTTTGGAAAACGGGAGCCACCATCAAAAAAAAGCGCTGCCCGGAAAGATCCCGGCAGCGCCTGCAAATAGAGGGAATTGGAAATTAACGCTTAAGATAAAAAGTCTGTGTCTCTGTCTGGCCACCCGAGTTTTTCATTGTTCCGGTAAATTGAAAGCGGGTTTCAGAAATATTGTCCAGCTTTGCAGACAGCAGGCCAAAAGAGTAACGAAGATCAAAACTGTTGTCGATATTTACCGTCCAGGTGCCGATAGTGCGGTCGCCATCAAGGCTTTGTTCAAAGTCATCATCATCGTTCTCACGGAAATCTATATAATCGCCTGGAGCGTTATAGGTTTCTGTAACAGGTGCCTGGCCCGAAATTGTACGGGTTACCTTTTCGACCTGCCACTTTCCGAACATCTTGTGTCTAAGCGGTTGTTCGGCGAATTCTTCCTTTTTACAGGAAGAAAAGGCGGTCAGGATCAATGCAAAAAATGCGATCAGCGTAAGTGTTTTTTTCATGGTAGGTGAGTTGTTTCCATATTTAAACGAAATTAGTACCAAATTCGTACAGGCATCCCGTCAGGCAGCATGCACCGCTGGATTTTTCTTATTTATACTGCCGCCGCCAGGGTAAATAAAGCGGCTATTTTTGCGCTTTAATGGTTATAATTTATAATTTCGCAAAAAGAACACACGTAAATGGAAGAATTTGAAGTAAGTGACGCATCGAAAAAAACGAAGACGATCTATATTTCCACCATTTTCAGTATTGCCCTGGTTCTGCTGATGCTGGGCGCACTCGGTCTGATCCTTGTTCATGCAAAGAATCTTTCCAACTACGTGAAAGAGAATATCGTACTGAATATTATCGTCGACGAGGGTGCGAAGGAAGCCGATGTGCTTCAGTTTCAGAAAGAACTTAACGGCAATCAGGCGGTTAAACAGACGCAATACGTAAACAAAGAACTGGCTGCACGAAACCTGACCCAGGACCTTGGTGAGGATTTTGTAAATTTTCTTGGTTATAATCCAC
The DNA here is from genome assembly GCF_004138205.1 of Pedobacter sp. SYP-B3415. Lineage (GTDB taxonomy): Bacteria > Bacteroidota > Bacteroidia > Sphingobacteriales > Sphingobacteriaceae > Pedobacter. The sequence continues at coordinate 68,998 of NZ_RXNQ01000008.1, read as the reverse complement.
TCCTTTCAACCGTCGATGTCTACATGAAGGCCGAATACGCCAATACACAGGGCATAGAAAAACTTAAAAAGAACATCCAGAACAACCCGCTTGTAAAGGAGGTCATTTACCAGAGTTCCCTTATTGATATGGTAAATAAGAATGTCAATGCGATCGGACTGGTTATCCTTGGTTTTGCCGTCATTCTCCTTGTTATTGCGGTAGCGCTGATCAACAATACCATCCGCCTGGCTATCTATTCACAGCGCTTTCTTATTAAAAGCATGCAGCTGGTTGGTGCCACAAAAAACTTTATCCGCAAGCCGTTTATGCTGTATGCATCTCTGCACGGTCTGTTGTCAGCATTCATTGCGATCATCATCCTGCTGGCCATGTTGTTCTATGCACAAAAAGAAATCCCTGAAATTGTCATTCTGCGCAACTATACCGAGTTTGGCATCGTTTTCCTTGCACTGATCGTTATCGGTATATTCATTACCGGGATCAGCACCTATTTTGCAGTAAGCAGGTACCTGCGTTTAAAAATTTACGATCTTTACAGATAATGGCAGAGAAAAAACAAACAACCGCAACAAAAGAAACCGGTAGCGAACTGGTTTTTACAAAGAAAAACTATCAGCTGCTGCTGATCAGTATCGCAATCGTTGCCGTTGGCTTCATACTGATGATGGGCACCACAGATATTTATGATACCAGAAAGACGCTCATCGCTCCGCTGGTTGTCCTCTTTGGTTTTGGTTTCGGCATTTACGCTGTGCTAAAAAAATAGGCACATCTGATGAACTATCTTGAAGCATTTATCCTCGCGGTTATCGAGGGTCTTACCGAGTTTTTGCCTGTATCTTCCACCGGACACATGGCTATCGCGTCTGCGCTTATGGGAATCGGCAATGATGATTTTGTAAAACTTTTTGAGGTTGCCATTCAGCTGGGCGCAATTCTGGCTGTCGTTGTTATCTACTGGAAGAAATTTTTCAACTTCAGCGACTGGAAGTTTTATCTCAAACTCCTTATCGCGGTTATTCCCGCTCTTGTATTTGGCTTCCTGCTGAATGATTTTATTGACAACACCCTCGGCAATCCGGTTTTTATTGCGACCGTCTTGTTTGCAGGTGGTGTTCTGCTGTTGTTTATCGACCGTTGGTTTAAAAAACCTGAAATAACTGATGAACGCGCTATCAGCAATGGAATGGCATTAAAAATTGGATTTTTCCAGGTTCTCGCTGTCGTATTTCCGGGCCTGAGCCGCAGTGCAGCAACCATTATCGGTGGCATGAGCCAGAAGCTCAGTAAAGCCGCCGCGGCAGAATTTTCGTTCTTCCTGGCAGTACCAACTATGTGCGCTGCTACGGGATACAAACTGCTGAAAGGTTATCACCTGCTGAACGCAGAAAACATCAAGCTGCTGCTGGTCGGCAATGTCATAGCCTTTATCGTGGCCATTATTGCGATCAAATCATTTATCAGTTTTCTGACAAAACACGGGTTCCGCGTTTTTGGCTGGTACCGGATCATTCTCGGCATTGTTATCCTGGTGCTCTTTCTTTCCGGTTACCATATAGATGTAAATTAATACCTACCTTTGCGCAAAAAACTGAATTTTGAGCGAAGAAAAAACACCGGAGTTTCCTGATTTTAATTTCCCCGAAGGTGAGCTGTTGCTGATCAACAAGCCTTACCGGTGGACGTCTTTTGATGTCGTAAACAAAATCCGCGGCGCGCTCAAACCGGCAAAACTGAAGGTTGGCCATGCCGGTACACTCGATCCCCTGGCCACCGGCCTTCTGCTGGTCTGTACTGGCAAGTTAACCAAACAAATCGACACCTTTCAGGCGGAAGAAAAGGAATACACCGGCACAATGATTCTCGGTGCAACAACTCCATCGTATGACCTCGAGACAACTGTAGACCAGGAGTTTCCGCTCGACGGCATAACCGATTCTGAAATTTATGACGCAGTAAAACCCTTCACCGGCGAGATCGTTCAGTACCCTCCCGCTCATTCGGCTGTGAAGGTAAATGGCGAAAGGCTGTATATGAAAGCACGACGCGGCGAGGAAACAGAACTGAGACCGCGTTATGTTACCGTTTCTGTATTCCAGATCACACGCATCGCGTTGCCGGAGATCGATTTTCGCGTAGTATGCAGCAAAGGCACCTACATCCGCTCGCTTGTGTCTGACTTCGGTAAAGCGCTGAACAACGGTGCCTACCTTGCGGAGCTGAAAAGAACCCGGAGCGGAAACTTTTTGCTTGAAAATTCGTTCGAGGTCATGGATCTCGTTAAACATCTTCGGGCACAGCGGGAAGCTGCACCGCAGCCGGCTGCAGAAAACTGACAGATCTCTAAAAAGCAATGTAGTATGCATGGCCATATAAAAAACAAACGAACCCGGTATCTGAAAGAATTGCTGCTTATTGCCGCAGGCGTTACATCGGCCAGTTTCGGCCTTAAAAGTTTCCTGATACCGAATGAATTTATCGATGGCGGTGTAACCGGCATATCCCTGCTTGTCAGCACACTTACGGGCTGGAAATTATCATACCTGATCATCCTGATCAATATTCCTTTCGTTATTCTCGGTTACAGGCAGATTGGGAAAGGCTTTGCCATAAAAACCAGCCTGGCTATTATCGTGCTTGCCGTAGCGTTACTCGTGGTACCCTTCCGGTCGATTACGCACGACCCCCTGCTCATTGCATTTTTTGGCGGGTTTTTCCTTGGGGGCGGTATTGGCCTGGCTATGCGCGGCGGCTGCGTGATCGATGGTACCGAGGTTCTGGCGCTTTATATCAGCAAAAACAGCATGCTCACAGTAGGAAACATTATCCTGGTGCTTAACATCGTAATTTTTGCGTTCGCTGCTGTCTTTCTGAATATTAACACGGCGCTTTATGCCATCCTGACCTACCTGTCAGCGTCAAATACGGTCGATTTCATTGTTAACGGACTGGAACAGTACACCGGGGTAACGATCATTTCTGAACGGAAAGAAGAGATCAAAGCGTTTATCATAAACGACATGAAACGCGGCGTAACGATTTACAAGGGAGAAGGCGGCTACGGCGAACAAAAAGAAATCGATATTGTCTATACCGTCGTGACAAAACTCGAAATGAGTAAACTCCAGGCAGAGATCAGACAGATTGACCCGGATGCCTTTGTTGTGCAGCAGCAGATCGCGGATCTGAAAGGCGGCGTTGTAAAAAGGCATGTGCTGCACTAAGCCACGACTTCATTACCACAGCATTTTACCATGAAGATATACAACCAGCTATCCCAGTTCAGGAAACTTCCGCACGCGGTGGTCACCATTGGCACTTTTGACGGTGTACATTTCGGTCACCAAAAAATCATTCGTCAGCTGTGCGAACGTGCTGCCGACCAGGGGGGAGAAAGCGTATTGCTTACTTTTTTTCCGCATCCGCGGATGATTATTGATCCGGAAAACCAGGATCTGAAAATGATCAATACGTTAGCTGAAAAAGCCCGGATGCTGGCCGAACTCGGTGTTGATCACCTCATCATTACGCCTTTCACACGCGACTTTTCAAACCTGAGCCCGCAGCAATATATTGAACATATCCTGGTCAATACGATCGGAACACGTCATATCATTATCGGATATGACCACCGTTTCGGCAAAGACCGCCGTGGCGGCCTTCCCGAGCTGCAATTATCTTCCGGGCATTATGAATTTACCGTGGAGGAAATCGGTGAGCAGGACATCAATGATGTCGCAGTCAGCTCAACAAAAATCCGCGCCGCGCTCCTTGCCGGCGATGTATCGCTGGCTACGGAATACCTGGGATATCCCTTCTCGATCGAAGGCCCCGTTGTAAAGGGGGATAAGATTGGCCGGACCATAGGCTTTCCTACCGCAAATATTTTTGTCGAAGAAACCTATAAGCTCATTCCTTCAGACGGGATTTACGCAGTAACGATCGAAATGGACGTCAGCGGACCTTTTGATACCGGTAACCCCGAAGCGGTAATCGATTTGCCCAGGGCGGCAGCAGAAGAAGCCGAGACGCCGGCCGCGGTTTATCGGGGTATGGCTTACATTGGTCAGCGGCCTACTATTAACGGAATGACGCGCAACATTGAAGTGAACATCTTTGATTTCGGGCGCGAGATCTACGGACAGCGTATCCGCATGAATTTTCTCAAATTTTTGCGTCATGACGTAAAATTTACCGGGCTTGAAGCCCTGACACAACAGCTGCATCAAGACAAGGCTGCAACGCTGCAATTTTTCAGATCAGGGAATCTTTAGTTTCCGGACCATGGTTCAGGGTCGACGGTCCATGGTCCCTACCACATTTTTCCTTATATTTACAGCAAAGCCTGGCCTGACCGGGCATGTTGCCGCTGCCTTGGCGGTGTCTTTACACACGAAACTTCCTGTATTCTATGATTCATCTGCCAGAACTGATTGCCGATCTTGGATTGATTCTTGCCGCCGCAGGCATCACCACCCTTGTTTTTAAACGTATACGGCAACCACTCGTTCTGGGGTATATTCTTGCAGGAATGCTTGTCGGTCCGCATTTTAGTTTTATACCGACTGTAACCGATCAGAAAAGCATTACCATCTGGGCCGAGATCGGGGTTATTTTTCTCTTGTTCAGTCTTGGTCTGGAATTCAGTTTCAAAAAGCTGGTAAAAGTTGGGGGTACAGCGTCGGTCACAGCAATTGTCGAAGTCGTATTTATGCTGCTGGCGGGTTATGTTGCAGGGCAGGCCATGGGCTGGTCTACGATGGACAGTATTTTTCTGGGCGGCATTCTTTCTGTTTCTTCAACAACAATTATTATTCGTGCCTTTGAAGAACTGGGTGTAAAGCACAAGAAATTTGCCGGACTTGTGTTTGGGGTGCTGATCGTTGAAGACCTTGTTGCTATCCTTCTACTGGTTTTGCTGTCCACGCTGGCACTCAGTCAGCAGGCGGCCGGCACCGAAATGCTTATTTCCATTCTGAAACTCGGTTTTTTCCTGGTGCTCTGGTTTTTAGGAGGCATTTTCCTGGTACCCAGTTTTCTTCGCGCAACACGCAAGCTGATGAATGATGAAACCATGCTGGTTGTTTCACTTGCGCTCTGCCTGATCATGGTACTGCTGGCGGTTAAGGTCGGTTTCTCTCCAGCCCTCGGCGCTTTCATCATGGGATCCATCCTTGCCGAGACAACGCAGGCCGAAAAAATAGAGCACCTGACCAAGTCGGTTAAAGACCTCTTCGCCGCCATCTTTTTTGTGTCGGTAGGCATGATGATCGATCCGAAGATCCTGATCGACTATGCACTTCCTATCGTAGTCGTTACCCTTGTCACGATATCAGGAAAGTTCATCAGCTCTTCACTGGGTGCGCTCCTCTCCGGACAGCCTTTGAAGACTTCTATACAAACCGGGATGAGCCTTGCGCAGATCGGGGAATTCTCATTTATCATTGCCACACTGGGTGTATCGCTGAAAGTGACGAGCGATTTTCTATACCCCATCGCCGTCGCCGCATCTGCTATTACCACGTTCACTACACCTTATCTGATCAAGGTATCTGAACCGTTTTATAACTTTCTGAATCGTGTGCTGCCGAAGCGGTGGACAGCTGCCATAAGCCGCTACAGTACCGGTACCGAAGGCATTACCCGGCTGAGCGACTGGAAGATCCTGCTGCGGGCATATGCCTTCAATACCATTATTCATTCTGTTTTGTCTGTAGCTATCATTTTTGCCTCGGCAAGATACCTGCAGCCCTTCGTAACTAAAAACATCCTCTCTGGCCTGAACGGCAACATTCTCAGCGTTGTGCTCGCGCTGATGCTGCTTGCTCCCTTTCTTTGGGCACTCGCCATCCGGCGGATACAGAAGAATGCATACTCTCACCTGTGGCTGAACAAAAAATATACGCGGGGACCGCTGGTTGCCCTCGAAGTTTTCCGGGTATTGCTGGCCGTGTTTTTTGTAGGTTTCCTGATGTATGAATTCTTTAGTACATGGGTGGCTGCGTTGATTGCGCTGGCCCTTACCGTACTCGTTATCGTCATCTTTCAGCGCAGGCTTCAGGCTTTTTATGACAAGCTCGAATCACGTTTTCTGCACAACCTGCATGCGCGCGACAACGAAAAAAACAAACCGGAGATCCTGCCCTGGGACATGCACCTTGCAGAGATGGTCGTACCGTCGGCGTCGCCCATGCTGGGGAAAACACTTGTAGAACTTTCCATCCGGGAAAAGTTCGGCATCAACATCGCGCTGATCGAACGGGGCAACAGCATGATCCCTACGCCCGGAAAAGACGTTCAGCTTTTTCCGGCAGATAAACTTTCCGTAATCGGAACCGACGAACAGCTTGCTGTTTTCCAGAAATTTCTTGAGAACGAATCAGCAGGTGATGCGGAATTTCCGAAATCTGACATGACGTTGCAGAAGGTGGTTATCAACAGCCAGTCGCCGGTTTACGGGCATTCTATACGCAATGCAGGCATCCGCGAAAAAGCAAGCGCGCTTGTAGTTGGCGTTGAGAGGGGTGATCAGCGTATCTTAAATCCGCAGTCGGATTTTATTTTCGACAATGGAGATATTGTCTGGGTGGTGGGAAATAGCAAAAAGATCAGGGAGGTACTCTAATAAGAAAGCCCCTTCAGCAGGGGCTTTCAACATGTTTTCTAATCTTTCTTATCAGCAACGAAGTTCATCGACACTGAATTAACGCAATGGCGTGTATCTTTAGATGTAAAGCCTTCGCCTAAGAATACGTGACCAAGGTGACCACCGCAGTTCGCGCAAACAATTTCGGTACGGCTGCCATCGGGATCAGGAATACGCTTTACCGCACCTTTGATCTCATCGTCAAAACTTGGCCAGCCGCAATGTGACTCAAACTTTGACTCAGAGCGGTAAAGCGCGGCATTGCACCGTTTACAGGTATACGTTCCCTTTTCTTTGTTATTCAACAGCTTGCCGGTACCGGGATATTCGGTGCCTTTGTTTACGATAACCCGGGTCTCTTCGGGGGTCAGTTCATTCCATCCCATTTTTGTTGTTTCCTTTCTTGTTGTCTCTTGCTTCTGCTTTTTTTGTGCGCAGGCTGTGAAGACGCTTGCTGTGCTGATCATAAGCAGGGCAAGGATATAATTTATCTTCATGTTGTATAACGTTGTGTTCTTCATTCTGTTTGGGGCAGACAGCTTGCAGTTCTTCAAATTTACAGCAGGGCGGATGCAGATGCGTAAATTCAAAGCAATTTTTTGTCCGACAAGAAGATATACGAAACGCTGCTGCTTCCGGATGATCAGCCAATTGTCAATTGCCCCGACAATTCCTTCCCCAGCCCTAAATGAATAAAATAAAAAAGCCGGCAACGATTGCTGCCGGCTTGCTATGCTTTATGCTAAAGACTATTTTTTAAGCTCTTCTGCCATCGCCTGACCAATCTCGGCAGGGCTTTCAACAACACGGATACCACATTCGGCCATGATCTTCATTTTGGCAGCTGCAGTGTCATCTGCTCCGCCAACAATTGCTCCGGCATGACCCATCCGGCGGCCCGGAGGCGCTGTCTGACCGGCGATGAACCCTACAACAGGCTTGGTACCATGTTCTTTGATCCAGCGCGCAGCTTCTGCTTCCATACCACCGCCAATTTCACCGATCATAATGATGCCTTCTGTTTCAGGATCATTCATAAGCAGCTCAACGGCCTGTTTAGTCGTAGTACCGATAATCGGGTCGCCGCCGATACCGATAGCCGTAGTGATTCCAAGACCGGCTTTCACAACCTGGTCAACGGCCTCATAAGTCAGCGTACCCGACTTTGAAACCACACCTACGTTTCCTTTTTTGAAAATAAAGCCTGGCATGATACCGATCTTCGCTTCATCCGCAGTGATGATACCCGGACAGTTCGGGCCAATCAGGCGAACATCTTTGTCAGAAAGGTATTCTTTTACAAGGATCATATCCTTTGTAGGAATGCCTTCGGTGATACATACAATAACTTTGATCCCGCCTTCAGCTGCTTCCATAATGGCGTCTGCTGCAAAAGCCGGTGGAACAAAAATGATAGACACATTTGCGCCTGTTTTTGAAACAGCATCTTTCACAGTATTGAAAACGGGTTTATCGAGGTGACTTTGTCCGCCCTTACCAGGAGTAACACCGCCCACAACATTGGTTCCGTATTCAATCATCTGGGTAGCATGGTAGGTACCTTCATTGCCGGTAAAGCCCTGAACTATGACTTTAGAATCTTTATTTACTAAAACGCTCATGTATCTTGATTTTTATTTGCTGCAAAGCTACTATTATTGCCAATAATGTCAAACTAAAAATGCCTTAAGGAGACACCGCTGCAAGCCCGGTTTTCAGATGCGCTCAGATGCCTCTGCACCGGCTCCGGTTGTTGCGGAAAGGTATTTCTGGTCGTCAAATTCATTTTCACTCTTTGCAATAACGATTGTCGCAATTCCGTTACCGATCATATTCGTGATGGCCCTCGCTTCAGACATAAAACGGTCCACCCCAAGCAGGATCGCGATATGTTCTACCGGCATAATCTTCAGAGCCACAATCGTTGATGTAAGCACAATAAAGCCACTCCCTGTAACCCCCGCCGCACCCTTTGAGGTGATCATCAATACCGCCATAATTGAAAGCTGCTGACCTATGGAAAGGTTTATATTAAAAACCTGCGTCAGGAAAATAACGGCCATAGACAGGTAGATCGCTGTACCGTCCAGATTGAAAGAGTAACCGGTTGGAATAACCAGCCCCACCACTGATTTGCTGCAACCGATCTGTTCCATCTTCTGCATCATATTCGGCAGCACAGACTCTGACGAAGATGTACCCAGCACAATCAGGATTTCCTGGCGAATAAACCGCAGGTACTTCCACAGGCTGAAACGGTAAAACCGGCAGATCAGTCCGAGCACAACAAATATGAAGAGGAAACAGGTCAGGTACACAGCGCCCATCAGCTTAGCCATTGGCAGCAGGGTCGACAGACCATAGGTGCTCACACTATAGGCCATCCCGCCAAAGGCCCCGATCGGCGCGAACCTCATGACCACCTTCATGATATTGAAAAGCACGCGCGAAATCTTCTCAAAAGTCGAAATAAGCGACAGCCCGGGTTCGCCAACCTTATTAAGCCCATAACCAAACAGGATAGCAAAAAACAGAATCTGCAGGATATCGCCGGTTGTAAACGACTCAAAAATGTTATGCGGTATAATGTGTGCAAAAAATTCAGCCCAGTCTATTCCTTCAGCCTCTTTCGCGTACTGCTGGATTTTACCCACATCTCCGCTTACGGCCCTCACGCCCCTGCCCGGCTCAAAAACGTTGGCCACGACCAGGCCGATACCAATGGCAAGTGTTGTGACGATCTCAAAATACAGCAAGGCTTTGCCGCCAACACGCCCTACTTTTTTCATGTCGCCCATGTGTGCAATTCCCAGAACAATTGTCAGGAAAATGATCGGTGCGATGAGCATCGTGATCATATTGATGAAACTCTGACTGATGAGCTTTGCGTGCGACGAAAAACCCGGAAACAGCGAGCCAACCACTACGCCAAGTACAATGGCGGTTAATACCTGAAAGGTTAGGTTGGAAAAAATGGATTTCATCTGCGATAATAAGAAAATAAGGTCAAAGGCCAAAGCCCAATAGCCGTATAGCGTATCTGCCCCCTTAATCGCGCAAAAGCGCCGGCCGCATGGTTCAGCAGCGGCGCCTGAAAGTTTTGAGTACCCTTATGGCTTTAGTTTAAACACATCGCCGGCGGTGTACAGGCCAAAATCCACTTCGCTGAATTTAAATTGACCCGAGGCCGTCTTCTGCAATTTCGACGGACTCGCTAAACGGATCACCTGGCTGTCGCCCACAACTTCCGCGCGGTTACCCTGTACCAGGATCGCCGTGCCTTCATCTATACCAACGGCGGTGTATCCGGGGTGTTCGGCAAGCGCAGACAGGAGCCGGTTATAACGGCTGCGCCGGATGAAATGCTGATCGATGATCGTATGGTTGAGCAGGCCAAGCCCGTCTGCAAATTCCACGTTATCGCGATACAAACGATCAAAGGTTTCTTTATAGTCTTTTTTTAGCAGCTGCTGTCCGGTTATCATATAGCGGCTCATCACCGCTGCCCCGGCACTGGTTCCCGCAATAAGCGCCCCATTCGCAAACGCCCGGTGAATCGCATCAGAAACCGGCGTTCCCGCCACAGATTTCATAAATCGGTTCTGATCGCCGCCGAGGATATAGATCAGCCTGGCGCCTGCCAGGGAATCGACCCACTTCCGGTCATTCACGTCATGTTTGTTGAAGTCAAACATGCGCACAGGCTGACGCATCTGCCCGGCGATTTGCGCACGCAGGTATTTGAAGCCGGTATCCGGCTGCTCGCTGGCCATGGGCAGCACAATCATGTAGTCTGCCGGACCGAGCGCTGCGGCTGCAACCATCCGCGCCATGAGCGCCTGAGAGCGTTCACCGCCACCTATAATGAACAGTTTGCCGGCACCTCCCTTTTTGGAACCGGTTTGCGCAACCGAAGAAACAGCAGATATGAACAGGCATGCAAAGACAATCAGTTTCCGCATCACGCTATTTGTAAATTTCGACTTCAATTTTCCCATCTTTTGTTACCGTTCCGCGATACATGCCTTCAGTATTAAACGGCATGCTTGCCCGGCCGTTTTTGTCGAGCGCGATCAGCCCGCCGTCGCCGCCCATCTTCCCTACTTTTTCGATAGCAGCTTTCGAGGCGTCGTCAACGTTCATGCCTTTGTATTCCATCATGGCAGATATATCATGCGCCACGACATTGCGAATGTAAAACTCGCCCCAACCCGTGCAGGAAATGGCTACTGTGGCATTGTTCGCATAAGTACCGGCGCCAATGATCGGCGCATCACCCACGCGGCCGTATTTTTTGTTAGTCATTCCGCCGGTTGACGTACCCGCAGCGAGATTTCCCGCATTATCTAATGCTACAGCACCAACGGTACCAAACTTGTAATCTTTACTGACCGTACCGAGCTTCATCGATTTTTTGCTGCCGTGGTCAAGTACACTTTTGTCTGCATCTTCCTTAATCGCCTTCTGAAGTCCGTCCCAGCGTTCTTTAGTCCAGAAATATTTAGGGTCCACAATTTTAAGACCTGCTGTGCGTGCAAACTTCTCGGCACCGGGGCCAACCATCATCACATGTTCAGACTTTTCCATTACCGCCCGGGCGGCGCTGATCGGGTTCCTGATCACAGTAACACCGGCCACAGAGCCAGCGGCCTGTGTTTTGCCGTCCATAATGGCGGCATCCATTTCGTTACGGCCGTCATGCGTAAACACAGCCCCTTTTCCCGCGTTGAACAATGGCGAGTCTTCCATAACATGAATGGTTGCCTCAACTGCGTCAAGACTGGATTTATCGGATTTAAGCAGATCATAACCTGTCTGAAGTGCTTTGGTAAGCACGGCCTTATAAGCGGCTTCTTTCTCAGCAGTCATGTTCTTTTTCAGAATGGTTCCGGCGCCGCCGTGAATGACCATTACATATTTTTCCTGTGCAACGGTTGTAAGCGCACAAACGAGGGCCAGGGTTATTAAACTTAACTTTTTCATGAATTTTTATTGTTCTTGTTTCTGCAGCATACCATCGCGCACAGTCCACCAATACCAGGTGCCGCCCGAGGCCTTTCCGGTGCTGAACGTTGCAACATCAAATATACCATTTCCTTCCTGACTGCCCTGAATTTCGTAAACCCGGAGGGCCTGTCCATTCCGGTTCCAAACCAGCGGAAGAGCGGGCATAACCTGTTCAGGGGATTTTGAGGCATCTGGCAAAACAAAGTAAGCTTTGCTACTGCCCATCACCTTTGCAACCCCGTCTTTGTCAATGCAAACCGCCGTCCGCTCGTCGGCAGCAATGCCGTTTACAAGCACATTCCAGTCCTTCTGCGCCCTGGCCAGGAAAGTAACAAGCCTGCCTTCGCGGTTGCGGGCCAGAAAATGCTGGTCGGTCAGGACCTTCTGTAAATAAGGCGCGTGAAGAAAATCATTGCGGTGCAGCGTCACGGTTTGCTGATAAGGGTCTTTCAAAACTTCTTCAGAGACTGCACTGCCGTTTTCCCCGCTAAAGTAGGCAGCACCGAGAATGGCACAACCCGCACTCGTCCCGCCGACAGGCGCTTTTTTTTCGTTGAGCAGGTAATTGATGGCCGCCGCGGTCTTGGTACCTTTCCAATGGTTCATGTAGGCCGACTGATCGCCGCCTGCAATAAAAAGCATCTCGGCGTTTCGTATGATGTATGCAACCGTGTCGTTGTTGGCAAGCTCACGGCTATCTATCTTGAGCGTTTCTACCGAATTAACCGTACCTAACTCATTGACAAAAGGGTTATAGGCATCGGTTCCGCTGGCGCGGATGATGACCACATCACCACCGCCACTTCTTGTAATCATCCATTTAAACGCGGCAGCAACGTCGGCACCACCACCCATGAGGACCAATCCTCCCTTAACGGGCGTGGTTACGTTTGCGGTATCACCTACAACGCCCAGCGAAGCGGGTCGCTTTCGGACTGCAGTAGGTCCCGGCCCCGGAAGTTCAGTATCTGGCGCCCCGGCAGCAGACTTTCCGCAACCAGAAACGGTTGCGGAAAGGATCATGCACCAGAGAAAAACGACTGTTTTCATCTGTTAATATTTTGGGTTCTGGACGGTATTTTTGTTGATCTGCGTTTCTGTCAGCGGGATTGGCAAGGCGTATTGCGCCTGTGTTACCGGTAACAAAACCGCACCCGAGGCATTTGCCGCATCGGCTGCAAGTCTTTCAACCGGCAGGTTACGCCTGCGCAGGTCGAAAAAGCGATGACCTTCAAATGCAAGTTCCTTGTAACGCTCGAGATAAATGGCGTTGATCAGCGCATTTTTATCCGCGAAAGAAGCATTCACATAATTGTTAATCCGGGCTGCACGCAACGTATTCAGATCTCCGGCAGCATCGCCGCCCGCCTCTGCCCTAGCTTCAGCCCTGATCAGGTACATCTCACCGGTACGGAACATCTTGATATCGGTAAGACCCGGCGCTGATGCCGTTCCACCGATATATTTGTTTACCAGGTATTGCGATTTTGTGCCGGTCCGAGTTGCATCAAAACGAATGTAGGCCGGATAACGAAGATCATTCGCCTGATCGAATGTGTTAATCAGCTTAAATGCCGGTGCATAGAGTACAATGCCTCCTGTCTGACGGTAATAAAAATCACCCGGACGGCTGTCTGTTGTTCCAACACGTTTAATTTTCCAGATCACCTCGCTATCGTTTGCATCGGTCCACAAACCGGGAAACTGTGGCTTTGCAGCCAGGGGCTGTGCATTGATCACTTCCGTTGCGAAAGAAATCGCGTCTGTCCAGTTCCGCTCATAAAGCGCCAGGCGGGCCTGGATTGCTGAGATGCCCGTGCGCGTGATACGCGTTTTGTCGGTAAATGTAACCGGAACAAGTGCCTTTGCTGCAAGCAGGTCTTCTTTTGCAAGCGAAACAACGCTTTCGAAACTGTTTCGGGCAGGGTAATCGATCTTCGACTCCAGCATGTAAGGAACACCAAGTGCTCCCGGCTGGTAGGCCGATGCATATGCACGCAGGAGTTCAAAATGGATAAAGGCACGCAATGCGAGCAATTCTCCGCGATACCGGGCAGCAAGTGCAGTCTCCGCAGGCGTGACCTGAAGTGCGCTCAGACCTGATAAGGCCCGGTTGGCGCGGTCAATAGCCCGGTAATAGGTATAATATGGCGTAGTTACAGAGCCGCTGCCCGCATTGTACAGCCAGCGAAACGCGTCGCTGTTGCCAACCGTATTTTCTACCGGAAAAGTCGCCTCATCTGATACCGTCGAATTGATGGTCATGAGGCTGTTATCAATCAGCGCGTATACACCGATCAATCCCATATTGACATCATTGAGGTTACGGAAACCACGTTCCGGATCAATGATATCCGTAGGCTTAATGTCTAATTTATTACAGGAAACAAGCGCCAGGAACAGGACACATAGCGTGCTCAGGCGAAAAGATATATTGTTTTTCATTGTCGTGCGTCTAAAGATTTACGTTCAGTCCTAATGTGTAGGTCCGGGTGTTCGGGTACTGGAACCGTCCGTATACACTGTTATTCTCAGGATCAAGTCCGCGCCATTTGGTCCAGGTAAAAAGGTTCTGTCCCTGCGCAAAAATTCTTACGCCTTTAATAAACCTTGTTTTCTCCAACACCTTCGGTGGAATCGAATAACCCACGTTCAGGTTCCGCAGGCGGAGGAACGAAGCATCCTGGATATCTTTCGAGGTAAAGTTTCTTGGTATATCGAACCGTTGCAGGGTAGCTTCCTGACCGGGGCGTTTCCAGCGGTCTTCCAGCATCCTCAACGATTGATTACTGGTTGCATAACGCTGGTTTTCATTATAAAAATCTTCATTGTTCCAGCGCATCACATCCGTTACGAAAGAAAAGAGGGCACTGGCTGTGAAGCCTTTCCAGCGTACAGACGTGTTAAAGCCCCCCGTAAATGTCGGGAAGAGCGACCCCGAATTTGTGGCGCTCTGAGCGGCCGCATTATAACTGGTTGTGATACTGCCATCCAGGTTGTAATATTGTGCTTCGCCCGTTTGCGGATTTACGCCCGCCCAGTCAGGTGCGTAATAGGTGCCATATGGCAAACCAACTTTGAAGATGCGGCTGTCGCCATCTGGCAATTGCTCAGCAAGCGGCGTAAGAAACAGGATTCTGTTTTTATTGTACCCCCCGTTTACACCCAGCGACCAGCTGAAATCGGCAGACTTCAGCACGTCGCCGCTAACCTCAAACTCGATACCGCGGTTGCGCATTTTGCCTGAGCTGAGCGCCAGCACGTCAAAACCGGAAGTTGCCGAGAGCGGCTGATCAAAAAACATGTTGCGCGTAATGCGGTTGTAAAAATCGGCTGTAATGCGCAGGCGACCACCTTTAAAAAAGGCAGCGTCAATGCCGGCATTAAATTCATCTACATATTCCCAGTCATAGTCTGCATTGCCTGGTGTCCTGGCACGGATACCGGTAACACCGCCATAGGAGGTCTGGGTATCAAATTGTGGCAGGTAGTTAAACTCACCCGGCAGCTGGCTGGCCGTGGTTCCATAGCTGGCGCGTACCCGGAGGTCATTCAGCCATTCTACGCCCCGCAGAAAATCTTCAGCTTTGGCGTTCCAGTTTGCGCCGAAAGAGTAGAAACCATGCCATTTGTTTTTTGGTGCCACCTTGGTGGAACCATCATAGCGGTAGCTCGCCGTAAGCGTGTACCGGTTATCAAAAGTGTAACGACCAACAGTCATAAATGAAGCCAGCGCACTGCGTGTTTTGCCACCGCTTACAATCGGCAGAAATGTTGCGCTGCCATTAGTTACACCAGCAGGGGTTTCGGGCAGGCGACCATCAACGCCAAATCCGGTAAATCCGAACGAGTTGTAGTTGTTGTAATTGTATTCATAAAAACCGGAGACTTCCAGGTCATGTACACCCGCAAAAAGTTTGTTGAAGGTAAGCCCTGTAGTCGAAACGATGTTAAAGTTACGTCTTGTACCCTCTTCAAACCGGCCTTTGCCGCCAAGGGTGGTTGAGTTGCTTCGCGACCCGTAATAAGAATCAGGATTAATGAATAACATATCGGTCGAGTTCCTGTAGTCGATACCGGCACGTGTGCTGATTTTGAGTTCAGGAAGGATCTGGTAGGCCAGGGTAGTTCCAATGATCGATTTCAACTGATCAGTTTTGTTGGCCGAATTAAGCAGCCGCTCCAGACCCTGGCTGCCTTCGCGCTGGTCAACGATAAAGTAAGACGAACGGTTACCCGGGTGGATGAGTGTTCCGTCTGACGCATAAGGGTATTCATATGGAAGGGCATAATAAACAGAGGCCATTGCCGTTCCCGCTCCTGTACCGCCCTCACCTTCGGTGAAGCTTGAATTCGAATAACCAAGTGAAACGTTCACATTACCAGAAAACTTGTCTGCCTTGAAGTCGACGTTACTGCGCAGGGCATAACGCTCAAGCCCGGTACGTTTTGCCACGCCTTCCTGATCGTAATAATTAAATGAGTTGTAATAGCGGATATTATCGTTACCGCCGCTCAGGCTAAGCTGCTGCTCCTGAAATTTGCCGCGTTGAAAAAAGATGTCGCGCCAGTCGGTATCGATCTTACGTAAACTATCAAGGATAAAATCAGCACGTTGTCTGAATGCCGCCGTTCCACCTGTATAATTCGGATTTTTCGGCGAATAGGTCCATCCGGGACCAATGTTCCGGCCAAAGTCAACGCCGACCTCTTCTTCAAAACGTAACCGCTGTTCCGTGTTCATCATGATGAAGTTGGGGCGGCTCAGGTTCGAGAAGCCATATTGCGAATTGTATTGCAGGGAAAACTTGCCTGCCTGGCCTTTCTTGGTTGTAAGAACAACCACACCATTCGATCCGCGCGAGCCATAAAGTGCTTTTGCCGAGGCATCTTTCAATACGGTTGCACTTTCAATATCTTCAGGATTCAATGTCTGAAAATATCCCGCTTCAATCGGAATTCCATCAAGCACATACAGGGGCGTAGACGATCCGTTCACACTACCTATACCACGAATGGTGACCGATGCACTTTGCCCGGGTTGCCCGGAGCTCGAAATTACGCTCATACCGGCCACACGGCCCTGTAAGATCTGGTCTACCGTTAGTCCCGGAACCTGATTGATATTTTCTGCTGCTACAGTTTTTGCGGCAATTGGCGACTGATCCTTGAGATAAGCTGTGTATCCGGTTACGGTTACTTCGCTCAGGTTGCCAGCAAGCAGTTTCATTTGCAGGGTTCCGGCATTTTCCCGTGCGGCAAATTCCCGGTTTTCATAACCGATGTAGCTGATGACGAGTGTTGCATTTGCAGGTGCTGAGATTACAAATGAACCATCCTGTCTGGTGCTTACGGTGGCTCCGCTGTTTTTTACGCGAACTGTTGCACCCGGCAGAGGCCCGCCGTTTTCGTCGACCACACTGCCTTGCACACGGA
Source organism: Pedobacter sp. SYP-B3415 (assembly GCF_004138205.1). Taxonomy (GTDB): domain Bacteria; phylum Bacteroidota; class Bacteroidia; order Sphingobacteriales; family Sphingobacteriaceae; genus Pedobacter. Next base: position 51,906 of record NZ_RXNQ01000008.1, on the reverse strand, counting down.
CGGTTTCCTGTTTCGGGCTTACTGCAGCAGGTTTAAGCAAAATAGTATTTTCGCGTATTTCCCAGCTAAATGGCTGTCCGCGTAAAATCGTATTTAATGCATCCTCGAGGCTGGCATTCTTTAACTGAACAGTAACCGGCTGCGCACGCTGCTTTACGAGGTCAATGTCATACAAAAAGAAATAGCCCGTTTGGCGGTTTACCTCTTTTAAGATGAGCTCAAGGGGCTTGTTTTTGCCGGTAAGGTTGAGCCGTTGTGAAAATGCGGCGGCCGACAGCTGCAAGGATAACAGCATAAGCAACACCAGAGCCAAACGGCCATTTGGCTGCAATCGCCGGCCACCGTTGTTTAGCCGGGTTCCTGCCTTGTTTGTGGGTAGAGGTTCTGAATTCATAAATTATTGGTTAATCGTGGTTATATCGTTTGTTGGTTTCGTTTAAACTTACTTTCAGCGTCCGGTTATCTTCCAGTTTGAAGCGTACGTTGCCTGTTAGCTCAAGCATTTTCAGCACTTCAGATAAATTGACACGCCTTGAAATGACGCCGCTATACCTTTTCCTGTCTGCAATTGGGTTAGCTTCTGTTCTGATGTTGTACCAGCGGTCCAGCTGCCTCAGAATATCAGAGAGCGAGGTATTGTTGAACATAAACTGGTTATTTTTCCAGGCTATTGCTTCGGCCAGATCGGCCTGCCCGACTTTCATTCCGCCTGTCCAGGCTAAAAGTTGCTGACCGGGCTTCAGTTCACGCAAGCCCTCGGGGCGCCTGACCCTTACACTTCCCTCCATAAGGGTGATCCGGCTGAGGCTGGCATCCTGATACGTATTGATATTGAAATGCGTTCCCAGCACTTCAACCGTTTGTTCGTGTAGTGTTCCGGCATGGCTCTGCACTTTGAATGGCAGCGGACTGCCGCCTTCGCCGTCATAATGCATCACTTCAAAATAGGCTTCGCCGGATAGTTCGACCTGCCTCGGCGCCGGCATTCTTGCATTGAAAGATGCAGGATAACGCAGGGAAGATCCTGCATTTAGCCAGACTTTTGTACCATCAGGGAGTATAAGCCGGTATTGTCCGCCAAGAGGCGTTTCTATTTTATGGTATTCCCCTGCGTAACGCGCTGAGGCGGTATTCCTGTAATCAAGCTCTCCGGTATTTCTATTGCCAATACGCATGCCCGAAGGATCAAGAATTTCCGGCTTGTCGTTTCCGGTAAGCGCTACCTGGCTGCCGTCTGACAGAGTTAGCATGGCCGCATCTGCTCCCGGCAGAATATCGTTATCTTTTTGTGTATTCAGATGCGTAAACACGTTGGGCTGCACAGCACGGTTCTGGAGAAAAACGAGACCGGCTACGATCAGAGCAACAGCGGCAGCGGCGCCCAGCTGTACGGCAGGCCGTAAGCGCAGCCAACGCGGCCCGGGCTGCTTCCTTACGTGTTCAAGCAGGTGCGTTCGCATTTCTGCACCCATGGCTTCAGTTTCAGCATCGGTCAGCTTCGAACCGTTTTGCTCACTAAAACTGTCATAATAGGTATTGAGAAACTTATGCTCCGCTTCGCTGGCTTTGCCTGACGCATAACGGCGAACCATGGCGCGAAACGAATTTCTGAGCTTTTGCAACTTCATTAATTTGCTGGTATGTATAATGAAGTACGCGAAGACCTGAAAAATCCCAAGCCGGATTTCTTTTTTTTTAAATCGCGCAGGTATTTGGCAGTTTACCTAAGCAGAGAGCCGAGAAAGGTGCATATAATCAGGAACTGCTGAAGGCGAAGCCGCAGCAGGCGGGCGGCACTATGCAGTTGGTTTTGCACCGTTTTTCTGTTTAAGCACAGCTGTTCGGCTATAGCAGTGGTGCTATGCGCTTCGAAGTAATGAAGCTCGAAGATGCGCCTGCGTTTGGCAGGAAGCGCTTCTAAAAACAAGCGCAGCAGGTTTTGCATTTCATGATCAGCAAGCAGATCATCCGCAAGAAAACAGGAACTGATCTCGTTTTCAAACACATCTGCAAAATGCCCGGCATGTTTGGCAGTTTCTTTTATAACCTGAAATCTGATGGCCGTTCGCAGATACGCTTCGGGGTTTTCAACGGCAAGAACAGCACGCCTGTTCCAGATATCCATAAATACATTCTGAACTATGTCCCGGCTTTTTTCCGGATCGTTTAAGCGCTTGCAGGCCTGGTTAAATAATGCTTTCCAGTAGCGGTCATAGAGTCTTTCAAAAGCACGTTCGTCTCCCTGCCCAATCAAAAAGAAGAGTTCCTGGCTGCTGGTATCGGTTTGCTGAGACAAAATTGAAGCGTTGAACCCAAATATAGAGAAAAAACGCCCGGAATGTCACTTTTGTCAGACGGTTTTATCAATTCCGGTTGAACTGAATTGCAAATCGTACAATTTTTTATAGTATCCGCCAATTCTAAGCAATTCATGATGCGTTCCCATCTCCTTAATTTCGCCCTTATCGAGTACAATAATTTTGTCGGCTTTCTGAATTGTCGACAGCCGGTGGGCAATAACAATGGCCGTTCTTCCCTGCATCAGGTTATTAATGGCGTGCTGGATCATCAACTCTGTTTCTGTGTCAACAGATGAGGTAGCCTCATCCAGCACCAGAATGGCCGGATTGTGGACAAATGCCCGGATAAACGAGATGAGTTGCGCCTGTCCGGCAGAAAGCGTAGCGCCACGTTCCATGACATTATACTGGTAACCGCCCGGAAGTTTCGCGATAAAATCATGGGCTCCGACTTTTTTAGCAGCATCGGTAACCGTTTCCATGCTGATGCCCGGATGCCCAAGCGTAATATTGTTCAGAATGCTGTCTGAAAAAAGAAATACGTCCTGCAAGACGGTTGCGATATTACGGCGCAGATAATCAAGCCGGTATTCATGAATATCATGACCGTCGAGCAGGATGTTACCACGCCCGATCTCGTAGAAACGGTTTAATATATTGATGGTTGATGATTTGCCTGCGCCCGTTGCGCCAACCAGCGCCACGGTTTCTCCGGCGCGCACCTCGAAAGATAGTTCCTTCAGCACCCAATTCTCATCATTGTAAGCAAACCACACGCGGTCAAATATCACATTTCCTTCAAGCTTCGCAGGCGCAAGACTGCCTTTGTCAGGCGTATGCTCTTTCGTATCCAATACCTTAAAGACGCGTTCAGCGCCGACCATGCCCATCTGCAGCGTGTTAAATTTATCAGCCAGTTCGCGAATGGGTCTGAACAGCATATTGATAAAGAGGATAAATTCTGCAATGGTGCCCGGCGAAGCGTCAAATGGTTTAGCCAAAATGCTTTTTGCGCCATACCACACAAGTAAGCCGAGAGACATGGCTGATATAATCTCCACGACCGGGAAAAAGATAGAATAATACCAGTTTGAGCGGATGTTTGCATCGCGGTAACGGGAATTGATCTTTTTAAACTTGTTATATTCCTGTTTTTCGCGCGCGAAATATTGAATAATGGAAATTCCTGTAATGTGCTCCTGCAGGAACGTGTTTAAATTTGATACTTCGGCCCGTACAGATTGAAATGCTGATTTGATGGATTTCTGAAAAATCCGGGTTGCAAAAATAAGCAGTGGCATAGGAAGCAACACGACAATCGTAAGTTCCCAGTCTTCAAACGCCATCCATGCAATAATCACCGCTACCTGCAAAACATCGCCGATAATAACGATCAACCCTTCAGAGAAAATATCTGCGATTGTTTCAAGATCGGAAACAGTTCGGGTAATTAACTGGCCGATGGGTGTCTTGTCAAAAAACTTCAGACGCAAACGTGTGATATGGTTGAAAACCGATATGCGCAAATCCCGTATTACCGACTGGCCCAGATGATTGGTTAATAACGTATGCTGATATTGGATCAAAGACTGGAGTACAAGCAGCACCAGCATGACCACCATCATCATCACGAGACCATTGTGCTGATCCTGCAGAATGTAGTGGTCAAGCGTATACTTGATCAGCCATGGCCTTAGGGGGGCAACCGCAGCCAAAAGGATGGTCAGAACGACCGACCAGAAAAAAATTCGCCGGTACGGTTTGACGTACCCGAAAATTCGCTTCATTAAGCCAAAATCATATGCGTCGCCGGTTACTGCTGCCATTCGTTTACGTAGGGATAAGTTATGTTTACAAGATAGAGTCCGCAGGCAGGAACGGATTGACCGGCGTTGCTGCGGTTCCTGCTTTCAATAATCTGATCAAAAGCATCAGCCGAGAGTTTCGCCCGCCCCACGTCGGCCAGCGTACCAACAATCGCGCGCACCATGTTGCGCAGAAAGCGGTCTGCAGATATGGTGAATTGCAGCCCATTGTCTGGAAGCGCTGTAAACACCGCCTCGCTTATCCGGCAATTATTGGTAAATGTCTGGGTGTTCGATTTACTGAAGCAGGAAAAGTCAGTATGATGAAACAGCCTGGATGCCGCTTCATTCATGGCTGCCAGGTTCAGTTCGTCGCGCAGCAGCCATGAGCGCTGATGCCTGAAGGGATCTTTCCTGGTATGTATGAAATAATGATAGGTACGTGACGTAGCGTCAAACCGGGCATGGGCATCGGCCTGAACAGCAAATATGCGTTTCACTCCAATTTGATAGGGAAGTAATGCGTTTACGGCATGAACCTGTTGTTCTGCCCGGCCTATGCTTTCAGGAAGATCGAAATGTGCAAAAAACCGGGTCGCATGTACACCGGTATCCGTTCTTCCGCAACCCGTGGTCTGCACAGGCGTACGGAAACAGGTGCTGAGCGCACGGTCGAGCAATTCCTGTACAGAAACTGCATTGGGTTGTATTTGCCAGCCATGGAAGGACGTTCCATCATAGGCAAGCTCAATAAAATAACGCGTGGTGCTCAAAGTGATGCAAAAATACTTTTTTATCTATATTTAGCCTGCGGGCTTTTGTTTTAAATATATTTGCCCGGATTTTATTAAATTGATATGATACAAAGAATACAATCTGTCTGGCTGCTTCTGGCATGCCTGGTTTTTGTTGCGATGTTCTTTTTGCCGGTATTGAGCACGCAGGCAGGTAACACAACTTATCATTTTTATACAATCGGTATCAGCGCTACAGAAAACGGAAGCGTACCTGCCGGCCAGAAGACCGAAGTCTCTGCCGGTCTGGTGGTAGCAAATGTAATTCTTGCGCTTCTTTGTTTCGGCAATATTTTTCGCTTCCGGAACCGGCGCACGCAAAAGAGAATATGCCTGGCAACTATTGTGCTCTCGTTTTTCTTTATAGGCTCATGTGCAGTTGTGGCACAGGACCTGCCCGGTGGACTTGAGGGGGCGGTTTACGGGCCCGGTGCTTTTTGTCCGGCGATTGCCGTATTATTAAATATCCTGGCTATTCGCGGTATCAACAAAGACGAAAAATTGATTCGTTCCGCAGACCGGCTGCGTTAATCAGCAGTTTTGGCGGTTTGACAGGCGGCAAAATACGACTTCAGGACAGGGCGTATTTGTCAGCATTGAATAATCTTTTCCGACTTCAGATCTGATTTACGCCGGTGAAAAGAGGCCTTTAACCGGAATCAAGCCACAAAAGCGGTAACAGCGGTTCTTTTTTCCTGATTATTAAGCAGATGCATTTGCTTGCTATTTTCACGCCTCGTTAATAATGCGGGAAAATAAGCGTACCTTTGCGCCTTAATAAAATAAGACATGATAAACCCATTTCAATTATTGGGGATAAGTGATGATGTCGTTAATGCCATAAAGGAGCTCGGTTTCGAGCAACCTACGCCCATCCAGGAACAAGCGATTCCGGTACTGTTACAAGGCAATAATGACTTTGTTGGTTTGGCCCAGACAGGTACAGGAAAAACAGCAGCATTCGGCTTACCGCTGCTGGAACTAATCGACTTTAAAAGCAACAAGCCGCAGGCACTTATTCTGTGCCCTACACGCGAGCTTTGCCTTCAGATTGCGAACGACCTTAAAAATTTCTCCAAGAACCTGTCAAATGCGAACATCGTAGCCGTTTACGGCGGTGCAAGCATCGTGCAACAACTGCGCGAGATCAGGAACGGTGTTCAGATCGTTGTGGCCACGCCCGGCCGCATGCTGGACATTATCGGCCGCAAAGCGATCGATTTTTCAAACGTCAAACACGTTGTTCTCGACGAGGCTGACGAAATGCTCAACATGGGCTTTCAGGAAGACATCAATGAGATTCTTTCTACAACCCCTGAAGACAAAAAAACATGGCTGTTCTCAGCCACTATGCCTGCTGAGGTTCGCAGAATTGCGAAAAACTACATGGATAGTCCGGTTGAACTAACCATGGGAACCAAAAACAGCGGCAACGCCAATATTGAGCATGAATATTATGTAGTTCGTGCCCGCGAAAAGTATGATGCCCTTAAACGTATCGTCGACTTTAATCCGGATATTTTCGGCGTTGTTTTCTGCAAAACAAAACTGGATACCCAGGAAGTTGCCGAAAACCTGATCAAAGATGGTTACAATGCTGACGCACTGCATGGCGACCTTTCGCAGCAGCAGCGCGATAAGGTAATGAAGCGTTTCCGCGATCGCAGCATGCAACTGCTTGTTGCTACTGATGTTGCCGCACGTGGTATCGACGTTAATAACGTGACACACGTGATTAACTATGCATTGCCAGACGAGATTGAAAGTTACACACACCGCAGCGGCCGTACAGCGCGTGCAGGTAAATCCGGTATTTCAATCTGTATCATCAACGCTAAAGAAACCGGCAAAATCCGTCAGCTGGAACGTATTATCGGCAAGCCTTTTACCAAGGCAGAAGTACCGGGCGGTTTTGAGGTTTGCGAAAAACAACTGTTCTCCCTTATCCATAAAGTTCACAATGTTGAGGTAAATGAGAGCCAGATCGAGCAATACATTCCGCGCATTATGGATGAGTTTAAGGATCTTGAGAAAGAAGAAGTCATTAAACGTTTTGCTTCGCTTGAATTTAACCGCTTCCTTGAATATTACCGTGACGCACCTGATCTGAACGTTACTCCTTACGAGCGCGGAGAGCGTGGAGAGCGCGGAGAGCGCAGCGAAAGAGGTGAACGCGGAGAGCGTCGCGAGAGAGGCGAACGTCGTGGTTCTGCCCGCGACGGCAGTTACACACGCCTGTTTATTAACCTGGGCGCGGTAGATGAATTTACCCGGGGTGATATGTTGTCTTTTGTGTGCAACCATGCAAAGATCAGCGGAAAAAGCGTTGGTAAGATCGACCTGAAAGGTGTCTTCTCATTCTTTGAGGTTGAAAACGAGGTGGTGGATAAAGTGTTCGGCGGATTTAAATCTGTTGAATTTAACGGCAGAGATGTTCGTATCGAACGCTCTGGCGAGGCTGAAAGCCAGGGATTTGGCGGCGGCGGTGGTCGTCGTGAAGGCGGGCGCAGCTTTGGTGCACGCCGTGACTCAAACGGCGGTGGCTTCAGAGACTTCTCCGGCAAAAGTCGCTCAGACCGTTCCGAACGTTCAGACCGCTCTGGCGGATTCAATAAAAAAGAAAGCAGCCGCAGAAAAAAGTGGTAGTTTCTGAATAAGACAAAGGCCTGGCTAATTGCCAGGCCTTTTTGCTTTACTCTCCCGCAGGCCGGGTTCTGATCTGTGAAGGTTTAAGATATATTCTCGCGCCTTTTTTATTCACATAATATTTTTTGTTATCGGCATCGATATAAACGTTAGACCCATCGGGAGCCATTTTACCTTTCCAGGTTTTATCAGCAACCTTAGCGCTGCCTTTCACAGCAACCTCGGCCGTTTTGTTGCCAACAGCTTTGGCGCCTTTCTCAACCGCTTTTCCGGTTTTTTCTGCGGCCTTTTCAACCTTTGATTGTGCCTGTACACTTATGGTAGCAAAAACGCCAAAAGCAAGCGTCAGCAGACCGACGATGTATTTTCTTTTCATAGCCTGATTATTTTCCTGAATAAACAATGACTATAATCTTTTGTTTGCCTAGCTGAGTTCCTCTGCCAGAAGCTTCATTTCAATTACGGGCGACTGTTTTTCGTACAAAATCCGGTAAACTGCCCGGCAGATCGGCATATTAACCTGGTACTGCTGGTTAATCAGGTAAAGACAGCGAGAAGCATAATAACCTTCAGCAATCATATTCATTTCCAGCTGTGCAGATTTAACCGTGTACCCCTTCCCAACCATATTGCCAAAAGTCCGGTTGCGGCTGAACTGGGAATAAGCGGTCACGAGCAGATCACCCAGATAAGCAGATTCCTTGATATCGCGGCTGATCGGGTGAACAGCTTCTACAAAATCTTTCATTTCCCGTATGGCATTCGAGATCAGCACCGCCTGGAAGTTATCGCCATAACCTACGCCGTGGCAAATACCGCTTGCTACGGCATAGATATTTTTCAGCACCGCGGCATATTCAGTGCCGAATATATCTTCAGAAACATTCGTCTTAATGTACCGGGTGTTCAGCAGACCGGCAAAGATTTCCGCCTTCGCCGTATCGGTGCACGCAATCGTGAGATAAGAAAGTTTTTCAAGAGCCACTTCCTCGGCATGACAGGGCCCGCTCACCACAAGGATATCTGAAAGCGGGACATCATATTTTTCATGGAGAAACTCACCGATAATCTGGTTTTCATCGGGAACAATTCCTTTTATAGCAGAAACTATTTTTTTTCCTTCAAGCGCTGCGGCGTCAATACCCGTGAGCGCCTGTTTTAAAAACGCGGCAGGCACATTCATAATCAGGTAGTCAGCATGCCTGACTATTTCTGCCAGATCAGACGATATGTTTTCTTCGGGCACTTTTACCTCGACAGAACTGATGTAGTTGGGATTATGTTTGTACCTGCGGATGTGCGCAATCGCATCTTCATTACGCATCCACCAGAAAACCTCTTTCTCAGTTTCGTTGTCAGTAAGCATTTTGACCATGGCGGTTGCCCAGCTTCCACCTCCTATCATCGCTATTTTAGGCCTCATGTATCAATAATAAAAAGTCCCGGCTTAATGTTTTAAACCGGGACAAGTTAGATATTTCAGCTGTACTGCGGATGGCTACTTCTTGCCATCTTTATTAAACAACTGGTCTTTAGTCGTTTTTTCTACTTTCAGACCATCTTTCAACTTATTCTGAATAGCTGAATAAGGCCCCGTTACAATCTCCTGCCCTGATTTGATGCCGGTTTTAACAATGATATACTGGTCATTCTGGATACCGGTAGTAACTTCAGCTTTCTTGACCGTACCATTGCTGTTGTACAGGTAAACATACTGTTTGATTGTCTTGTCTGTAAGTTTATTTTTTTCCTGGCTGTCCTGCTCAGGGCGGCCATCGCGCCCGGCTGTTTCAGCTGCCTTTTTTGTATCTGTAAAGATCGATTGAATCGGCACAGAAAGTCCGTTTACAGACTCACTCTGAATGTCGACAGTTGCAGACAACCCGGGACGGAAAGGCGAGGGCAGATCTTTTGCACCCAGTTTAACTGAGGCATATGATTCAGGAATAATGCGCACTTTTACAACAAAGTTGGTAACCTGGTCTACAGAGGTGCTGGCAGCTGCCGAGCCGATATCTTTCGACGAACTTGCTATTTCGGTAACAACGCCCTTGAACTTTTTATCAGCAAACGCATCTACCTCGATCGTGGCGCTGTCACCAAGGTTAACCCGGTTGATATCATTCTCATTCACATCAACGTTTACTTCCATGGTGCTCAGGTTAGAAATGCGCATAATTTCCGTTCCGGCATTCTGCACAGTTCCAAGAATCCTGTCTCCGAGCTCAACAGACAGTTTTGAGATTACACCATCTACGGGGGCAAAAATGGTGGTCCGCGCCAGGTTGGCACCTGCTTCTTTTACGTTCGCACCAGATTCATTAAGCCCCGAACGTGCGCCCTGCACATTCGCCTTCAGCCTGGCTAAGTCGGCCTGGGCCGCCAGGTATGCAGCTTTTGCCGAATCAAATTCTGAGGCTGAGATTACTTTTTTCTTGAAGAGCTCGACGTTCCGTTTGTATGTAGCTTCCGTATTTGTAAAGTTGGCCTGAGCCTGTTTCAGCATTTGTTCTGAAGCGGCCAGACTGGCACGTTGTGTATTGTATGAGGCTACAGCCCGTTCGTATCCTGACTGCAGAACGTCTGGACGAACCTTACAAAGCAGTTGTCCTTTTTTTACGCGGTCTCCCTCTTTCACCAGCAGCTCCACTACCTCGCCCGATACTTCAGAGCTGAGTTTGACTTCGGTTTCAGGCTGGATCTTTCCGCTTGCAGTAACGGTCTCTATCACCTTTCGCGCACTGGCTTTTTCAACGGTGACTTTTTCGGTCTTATCTCCGCCGATTACGCCAGCCATACTCAGGCCGATTAGAATGACGAGGATAAATCCTACTGCAATTAAGATGTGCTTCAGTTTCATAATAGTATTGTATTGCCTTGTTTGGTTTTAGAATGTAATTTGTTTGCCCAGGTAATAATCGATCACCTTCGCCCTGAACAGCAGGTCATATTTTGCCCGGATAAAGTCGATTTCAGCATTGTTCCTGTTTGTGCGGGAAATGTTATAATCAAGCGAGTTAACAAGACCGACATTGTAGCGCTGTTCGATTACGTTGAACGCATCCTGCTGAGCCTTGAGCGTATTCTGAGTAGAACTGTACCGGCTTATGGCGGCTCTCTGATCTGCGATAGCCTGGGATACCACTTTATTTAAGTTGTTTTTTGTCCATTGCTCCTCGATCTTCGCGTTTTCATAACTAATCTTCGCCCGTTTTACTGAAGAACGCACCTGTAGACCGTTAAATACCGGAATCTGGATAGAAAGGCCTACATTCTGACCAAAGTTGTCTCTCAGCTGAGAATTGAAATCAGGATTTGAAAAATCGACCGGGAGATTAAAACGATAGAAATATAATGAGCCTAATCCGGCATTCAAACTAATCCTTGGAAAAATAGCCCCGCGCGCTACGTCAATGCCTTTTTCTGCCGCAAGCCTGTTAAACTCTGCCACTTTAACATCGGGGAAGACGTTGACAGTCGTTTTATACACTTCATCGACAGACTGCAGGTTTACATTTTGTATGATTTCTTCCGCCGTAGGCGCCTTTACGCTAAAAGGCTTTACATCTTCAGGCCTGATCTCCATCAGCTGATTAAGCGTCAGGTAAGAAATTGTGAGGGCGTTCTCGGCATCTGTACGGTTTAATTCGGCAGTTGCAACCTGGGCCTTTGCCTGCGAGATATCGGCGAGCGTTTTATTTCCCGCGTCAAGCAGGGCCTGTTCGCGCTGCAGCGTTTGTTTTGCTACGGCAAGCTGCTGCTCGGTAGACTTTAAGAGTTCGGTATTAAAAACGATCTGGAAGTACGCGGTCATTACCTGAAGGATCAGGTCATTCTTTGCCTTTTCCAGATTACTGCGTCCGGCATCAAGCAGAAGCCTGTTCTGTTTGATCGTGTTGATCTTTGCAAAGCCGCCAAATACATCCAGACTTGTAGACAGGCTTCCGCTTGCCTGGTAATTCTGCGTATTTTCGAAAACACCTGAAGCCTGCTGGCTACGGCCCCAGTTCATATTCTGGTTGATACCTCCGTTCAGACTGGGATAAAGCGCTGCACGCGACTGCAACAGGTCTACCTCTGCGCGTGATACATTCAGGCCGGTCTGCTTGATAGTCAGGTTATTTTTAAGTGTTCTTTCAATTGCCTCCTGAATGGTTAGTATTTCCTGCGCTGCAGCTGTTCCGGCTGTGGCAGCGACCATTGCGGTCATTAGAAATACCCTGGACACCAGGCTTTTGAATGTAGCAGTTCTCATATGTTAATTTTCACAATTATAGTATAAACAACTTTATTTATCTGTAAATTTTTAAGTACACCGGTACCAATTTATTACCTTTGGTTATGTATCTCGTCAAGACCCCAAGGCTGCTCAGGTGGTACTATCCGTCGCTCACCTGGCACAAGAGCCGCGAGCGGAAAGTTGTTTATCTGACCTTTGACGATGGCCCTATACCTGATGTTACACCCTTCGTTCTAAAAACTTTAAAGCATCATGGCATCAAAGCTACCTTTTTTTGTATTGGCGATAACATCATCAAGCACCCTAAGATCTATCTTCAGGTGCGTGATGCCGGGCACGCAATAGGTAATCATACCTTCAATCACCTTAAAGGCTGGGCTACAGATGATGCAAGCTACCTGGAAAACTTCCGTCAATGTCAGCAGGTCACTCAGACCTCCCTTTTCCGTCCGCCGTATGGCCGCATCAAAAAGTCGCAGATTCGTGCACTGCGTGCTGAGCTTCCCGGAATTAACATCATCATGTGGGATGTGCTCAGCGGCGATTTCGACACGAATTTATCGCCCGAAAAATGTCTTCAAAACGTGTTGCAACATGTTACAAACGGCTCTGTCATTGTCTTTCACGACAGCCTGAAAGCCTTTGACCGCCTGCAGTATGCGCTTCCCCGCACCATTGAGCAGCTTATTGCTGATGGTTACGCTTTTGAGGCCCTTTAACGCCGATGCCGCTTGCGAAACGCATGCCAGAACAAAAAAAGTAATCGGAATGATGGTTTACATAAAGCAGACAACAAATTAAGCTTCGGCGGTGTTCATTATTGCACAGGTGCTGGCCGAAAACGGACAGCCACCCAGTTATTTAGAACACTTCCAAATAATACAATGACGGTGTAATGATGTCCCCGGCGGGGTATTTTTTGTAAATTCGCACAATTTGAAGCAAAGTAGTACCTTTTAATTTAAAATCAATGGCATTCGACATAGACATGATTAAAAAGGTTTATGCAAACTTCGGCAGCCGCGTAGAGGCCGCCAGAAAAGTAGTTGGCAGGCCTTTAACACTCTCTGAGAAAATTTTGTATGCGCACCTTTGGGATGGAAATCCGACGAGGGCATTTTCCCGCGGATCTGATTACGTAGATTTCGCACCGGATCGTGTAGCCATGCAGGATGCGACTGCCCAGATGGCGCTTCTCCAGTTTATGCAGGCAGGACGGCCAAAAGTTGCCGTTCCATCTTCTGTTCACTGTGATCACCTGATTACCGCAAAAGAAGGCGCAGCAGTCGACCTTCCACATGCAAGAACAGAAAGTAAGGAAGTTTTTGATTTCCTTTCTTCTGTATCAAATAAATATGGCATCGGTTTCTGGAAACCGGGTGCAGGTATTATTCACCAGGTTGTTCTGGAAAACTATGCATTTCCGGGCGGCATGATGATCGGTACCGACTCGCATACGGTAAATGCCGGCGGCCTGGGTATGGTTGCCATCGGTGTTGGCGGTGCAGATGCCTGTGATGTAATGGCCGGCTTGCCGTGGGAACTTAAATTCCCGAAACTGATCGGTGTAAAACTGACAGGTAAACTGAACGGCTGGACATCAGCAAAAGACGTTATTCTGAAAGTAGCGGGCATCCTGACTGTAAAAGGCGGCACCGGTGCGATCGTTGAGTACTTTGGCGAGGGCGCAACCAATATGAGTTGTACAGGCAAAGGTACCATCTGCAACATGGGCGCAGAAGTTGGTGCAACAACATCGACCTTTGGTTATGATGAGAGCATGGAACGTTACCTGCGCGCAACCGGTCGCGAAGAAGTTGCTGACCTTGCAAATGAAATAAAAGAGCATCTTACAGGCGACGCAGATGTTTACGAGCAGCCTGAAAAATATTTTGATCAGTTAATCGAGATCAATCTTGATGAACTCGAGCCTTACCTGAACGGCCCTTTCACTCCGGATCTGGCTACGCCGATCTCAAAAATGAAAGAAGAAGCTGAACGGAACGGCTGGCCGCTGAAAATTGAAGTGGGCCTGATCGGTTCATGCACAAACTCTTCTTATGAGGATATCTCACGCGCGGTAAGTGTTGCCCGCCAGGTGTCTGAAAAAGGACTGACTACAAAAGCACAGTACTGCATTAACCCGGGGTCTGAGCAGATCCGTTATACGGTAGAACGCGATGGCTTGCTTGAAGTACTTGATAACATCGGTGCCACAGTGTTTACAAATGCCTGCGGACCATGTATTGGTATGTGGGATCGCGTTGGTGCTGAAAAACAGGAAAAAAACACGATTGTACACTCGTTTAACCGGAACTTTGCGAAACGCGCTGACGGCAACCCGAATACTTTTGCGTTTGTAGGATCACCTGAACTGGTTACAGCCATGGCAATTGCCGGCGATCTCGGCTTCAACCCGATTACAGATACGCTTACCAACGAGCGCGGCGAACAGGTTAAACTTGATCCGCCAACAGGCTTTGAACTGCCTACAAGAGGGTTTGCGGTAGAAGATGCGGGTTATCAGGCACCTGCTGCCGACGGCAGCGGAGTTGAGGTAATTGTTTCACCAACATCACACCGTCTCCAGTTACTTGATCCGTTCACTGCGTGGGAAGGTACTGATCTGAAAGGATTAAAACTTCTGATCAAGGCAAAAGGTAAATGTACAACCGACCACATTTCGATGGCTGGTCCATGGTTAAAATTCCGCGGTCACCTTGATAACATTTCAAACAACATGCTGATTGGTGCAGTAAACTATTTCAACGATCAGACTGATACTGTTAAAAATCAGCTGACCGGCGAATACGGACCTGTACCTGCTACCCAGCGCGACTACAAGGCTGCCGGTCTTGGTTCTATCGTTGTAGGCGATGAGAACTACGGTGAAGGTTCATCGCGCGAGCATGCAGCAATGGAACCTCGCCATCTGGGCGTTCGTGCAGTACTCGTAAAATCTTTTGCGCGTATCCATGAAACCAACCTTAAAAAACAAGGTATGCTTGCCCTTACCTTTGCAGATAAGGATGATTATGATAAAATTCGTGAAGACGATGTGATCGACATCATCGGGCTGACGGAGTTCTCACCTGAGCGTTCGCTGACGCTGATCCTAAACCACTCAGACGGCTCATCAGACGAAATCACGGTTAATCATAGCTACAACGCTCAGCAAATCGAGTGGTTCAAGGCTGGTGGTGCACTGAATATTATCAGGAAACAAGCTGCTGCAAACGCATAAGCCATAACATTTAATAAAAAGGGGCACAGAATCTGCGCCCCTTTTTTATGAACGTGTATTTGCTTCAGGAAGCCAGAAAGTCTTTCCACCAGTGGCCGGAATCTTTCATAAATCGTTCCCGTGTTTTAAAATCGGTATACATCAGACCGAACCTGGCCTGGTAACCTTCAGCCCATTCGAAGTTGTCCATGAGCGTCCAGACAAGGTAACCGCTAATGTTAAGGCCTTCGTTTTTAAGTTCCAGAAGGGCCGCCAGATACTCCTTAAAAAATGCGACTCGCTCGTCATCATGTACGCGGCCGCTGATCAGCTTATCATGGTAAGCGGCGCCATTCTCTGATATCATGATAGGCGGCATATTTTCATAAGCAGCAAACTGCCTGATGATCCCGGCAAAATGAAGGCCGCTTACTTCCCAGCCCATGCCGGTATGAGGGCGTTTGCGATTTTTTGCCTTTACCTCCCAGGCCTGAATGACAGGAATCAACGGATTATATTTTACCGTCAGCGGAAAATAGTTTTGCAGTCCTATAAAATCGAAATCGAACCGCATCCGTGCAGTAAGCCGCCAGGTAGCGAAACGAACATTGAAACGCTCCAGGAGTTCCCAGTCTGCCGTTGGGTAACCAAGGCCAAGCGCGGGTTCAATAAACAGCCTGTTCATGAGGCAATCGATGCGGCGTGCCACGAGTTCATCGTTGGGGCTGTTGGTATGCGGAAGAATCTTTGAACAGGAATAGGTCGTACCGATGTGCGCTTTGCTAACCTCACTGCGAAGAATGCGTCCGCCGTCTGCCTGCGCCAATGCGGTATGGTGAACCGCGGCGAAGAAGTTGTTTAACCCGGTTTTTCCCGGTGCATGCATGCCGAGCATGTAACCAAGAGAGGTATAACCAAAAGGCTCATTCAGAACGATCCAATGTTTCACTTTATACCCGTATTCAACCGCGCAAAGTTTTACAAAGTTATTGAATGCCTCGTTGATGCTGAAAGCCGTCCACCCGCCTTCCTGTTCCAACGCATCGGGCAGGTCCCAATGGTAGAGTGTGATATATGGAACAAGACACTGCTGCAGACATTCATCGATAACGCGGTGATAAAATCCCAGACCATCCTGGTTAGGCAGTCCGCGCCCGGCTGGCAATACACGCGACCAGGCGATTGAGAAGCGAAAAATCTTAAATCCCAGGAATTTAACGGCAGTAATGTCCTCTTTATAGCGGTGGTAGAAATCGCAGGCAACACTCGGAACAGCAGCTTTTTTTATTTTTCCGCTTCTGGCCGCAAAGGTATCCCAGATGGAAAGGCCCTTGCCGCCTTCAAGCGCAGCACCTTCTACTTGTGCCGCAGCAACCGCTATGCCCCACAAAAAATCCGGTCCGAAATCCGATGCCTTCATCAGAAAAGTTGTTTATGTTCGGGGCAAGTTAACTACACCCTGTTAATTTAACATTAAGCCTCCTCGCGCAGATCATTTGCGCCCGGGCTGATTGCCAGGCCGATCTCCTGCAGCAGCAGCGCGGCATTGAATATCCTGCAGGGACCGCTCTTCAGCTTGTAATCGAACCGCATATCACCCTGGCTTATCTGGATATCAAAATGAAAATTCCGGACCTTTCCGCTATATTCTTCTTCCAGCGAAGCAAGTTGAAGATCGTGCGTAGCAAATAGAACGGGCGTACCGGTAGCGATCAGGTTTTCCAGAAAAACTTTTGAACCGAGGTATTTATCCCGGCTGTTGGTTCCGCGAAGCATCTCGTCGATCAGAACAAGCGGTCGCCTTTGCCGCTGAACCCCCTTAAGAATCATCTTAAGCCGGTTTAATTCGGCTTTAAAGGTTGAAGTACGATCATTCAGTGAATCTCTGATGCGCATATAGGTAAACAGGTTGAATACCGACAACTCCATCCTGTCTGCGCAAACATGGGCACCCGCATAGGCAAGGACAATGTTTACGCCTACAGTGCGCAGAAAAGTGCTTTTTCCTGCCATGTTTGAACCCGTAATGAGATCGGCCACAGGATGATCTGCAAAAACAAAATCATTCGGAATGCGCAGGTTTTCGTCAATTAAGGGATGTGCCAGGGCTGCAGCCCGGAAACAAAACTCATTTTTGATAACGGGCAGCGTCCAGTCAGGGTGGTTCGCGGCAAGTGTGGAAAAGGAAATGAATTCTTCAAATGCGGCAACGCGTCTGAAACCTCCGGTTACGGCCGCTGAATCTGTATCCAGCCATGTACTCAGGCTAAAGCAGCAGCGAATGTCCCACAGCGCCATCATGTTCAGAAAGCCGCCCACAAGCATATTCAGACGGGCATCAAAGGCACGTAAGATTACAGCCAGGCGCCTTATGGCCGCAGAAGCAGGCTGCGCCGAACCCGCCGCCGATGTGCCTGTAAGTAAGGGGCTTTTCCATTGGCCGTCTTCCAGCCAGCTTATGGCTTCAGAAAAAGCCTGAAGCTGAGCAGAGCCCCTGCCAAAACCCGCATGTACGTTATTAATGCTGCGCATATTGAACAAAACAATCGTCGCATTCAGCAGTGCAGCCATTCCGAAAAAACTCCATGCAGCACCTTCCACATATATTGCAAAAATGAACAGCCCGCCCATAAGATATGGTACCAGCCGGGTGTAGCCCCTCAGCAATTTGCTTTCAAGAAAAGTCATTTCCTGTCTAAGCCGCCCACCGAGTTGCCTTTCAACGTCATCAATTAACCCGGGATCAATGGCCCGCATGAAAGCCCGAAACCGGAAACTTTCAGTGTGGCGCGGAATGAGTTCAGCGATGGCTTCCTGCCGCATACGAATTTGCTCTTCGCTGCGCGCTTCAGACAGTGCTTCCGCCAGGTTCCGGCATGCCTCACTGCCTGTGCAACGATTGAACCGTTCGTAAACAGAGCCCGGACCAAAAATATCAAGATCAGAAAGATAAGGATGGCCTTCATTCACAAAGTTCAAACCGTTGTCATAGCCGTTCGGCTGCCCGTTGCATAGCGCAATTTCGTTTTTATAGGTCCAGATGAGTCGGTTCTGGAAGTCGTCCTGGGCAGCTAGCTTCGCCTGCCGGCGGATGATCTGTACAAACAAGATAAGCGGGAACAAACTTGACACTGCGGCCCATTCCCAGCTGCCATATCTGAATACGAGAACGAAGACGGCAATGATGCAACTGAAAGACAGCAGCCGGAACAATGAAAACCGGTTAATTCTGCGCTTTAAAATAGCAGCTTCACCTTCGAGCGCCTCGACAGCAGCCTCATAATCCTGCAGGGCACTAACCTTAGGTTTTAACATTATATTTGCGGGGTAAATCCCGAAGATAAGGATTTGGATCTAACCCATGAAGATTAAGCTGATAGTAGTAGGAAAAACGGAAGAGGGCTGGCTGAATACCGGCATTGATAAATATCTTGCACGTCTTAAACATTACATCGGCTTTAGCTTACAGGTCATTCCTGATATTAAGAACACAAAACACCTGTCTGAAGCTCAACAGAAAAGCAAGGAAGCCGAGCTGATCCTGAAACAATTGGGAAACGCCGATGTTGTCATTTTGATGGATGAGCGTGGAAAAAAATACAACTCTGTCAGTTTCTCCCAGTTTTTAAACAAACACATGGTTGGAGGCACCGGAAGTCTCGTATTTATAATAGGCGGCCCTTATGGTTTTGCCGACGAGGTATATAACCGGGCGAACGGGATGCTGTCGTTATCAGATATGACCTTCTCCCACCAAATGATCCGCTTGTTTTTTACTGAGCAACTATACAGGGCATTCACCATCCTGAAAAACGAACCTTACCATCACGCATAAATTGTGGAATTTGCGGCTCAGCCGCATCCGGATAATAAGATGCGATCGCGGAACGCTAAAGTTCCTGTCAAAAAAAGAAATAATAATATGAGAGACCCGGGAAGTAACATCAAACTAAAAAGAGATTATAAGTTTAAAAGCAGCCGTCTTGGCGAGGGCCGTTATCTTACAATTGCCATCGTTATTGCCATTGCAGCTTTTATTGCACTTATGTATTTTCTTTAAACAAAAAAGGCCGTTCCGCAGGGGAACAGCCTTCAATTTTGATTCGGTACAGGTGGCTAAACGCCTTTCTTGCTGGTCATGCTCGCCTTTTTGGCCGGTGCCGATGTCTTGCTCGGTGCTTTTGCGTTTGCAGGTTTTGCTACTGCCTTCGGTTTTTTATCGCTCTTTTCATCAACTTTAACCGTAGCATCACTACCTTCGCCCGGCGCTGCAGGCGCTTCTTCTGTAAAGAGCGGGAGGTCTTTAATGAGGCTAAACCAGGTTATGATCTTTTTCATATCAGATGCATAAACTTTCTCCTCATCGTGTCCAGGCGCTACTTCTCTGAAGTATTCACGCAGCGATGCCGTGTCTGCTTTTACATCCGGGGTTGTTCCCTTCTCGCCCATCTTTGTAAAGATATCGATCAGTTTCAATTCGTCATCTTCACCGTAAACAGTGATATCTTCCAGTGATGCGAGTTTGGTTGTAGACAGGTTGGCGATGATCTTGAGTTTTTGTTCGTCAAGTCCTTCCAGAACATAGCCCGCCTTGTTCTGTCCCACTAGTTTAAAAAGGCCGGGGCGGCCGGAAACGGCAACTAATCCTCTTAAGTTCATATATGCTAAATCTTGGTGCAGAAATTCAGCCGACGCAGGTCGAACTGTATTTCGGCCGGTTTAATCTTCGATAACTTCTATTGTGGTAATTTTGTCCCCCTGGCGGATATCATCCACAAGATCGACGTTTTCAACAACCTTTCCGAAACAGGTATGGTTGCGATCGAGGTGAGCGGTATTATTACGGCTATGGCAAATAAAAAACTGTGATCCGCCGGTATTGCGACCAGCGTGTGCCATAGAAAGAACACCACGGTCATGATACTGGTTCTCGCCTGTAAGTTCGCAATCAATTTTGTAGCCAGGGCCGCCTGTACCCGCAAGGTGTGCTTTTGCCGGATCCTTTGAGTTTGGACAACCACCCTGAACAACGAAATCAGGTATAACACGGTGAAAAGTAACACCGTCATAGAACCCTTCCCGGGCAAGTTTCTTGAAGTTTGCAACAGTATTCGGAGCGTCCTGATCATAGAACTGGACGGTCATTTCTCCCTTTTCGGTTTTAATTATTGCTTTACTCATATCTTTAATATAAACGGCAAACCTAATCAAAATTTTTGAGATTGTTTTTTTCAGCCCTTCTGAAGACGCCTTTTGCGTTTAGTGCGTAATTGAGCCCGCGCTTTCCGCGTTTAAATATCCGAACCTCTGGTTTATATTACAACCAAACGGTAACTTTAACGTGCATTCCATGAAAAAGATATCACTTATTCTGTGCGTTCTGATGCTTACGCTAAAAGTTCATGCATCATCCATACTGATATTTATGGATGGTGACCAGAAGAACCATTTAAAGGCTTACGGCATTGCTTTTTGGACAATCAAACGGCAGGTGCCGGTAGACTGGCTTTTGAATTACCGGGGCGGCAGTTTCCTCATCTCATACAACAAAACCATTGAAGATGAGTGTAAGATACGCGGCGTTTCTCACAGTGTTATCGCAGACGGTAAAGTGACCGAACTGTTAAACGAGATCAGTGACCCTTCTGTGAACATGGAAATGGTTAAACTGGAGAAGGCTCCTAAAATCGCAGTGTACTCGCCAAAAAGCAAACTTCCGTGGGATGACGCCGTTACCCTCGTTTTGACATATGCCGAAATTCCTTATGAGGTCATTTATGATGAAGAGATCCTGCATGACAAACTAAGCCAATATGATTGGCTGCACCTGCATCATGAGGATTTTACCGGTCAGTATGGAAGATTTTGGAGTGCGTTCAGGTATACGTCGTGGTACCAGGCTGACGTGAAGACACAGGAGGCGACTGCCCGAAAAAACGGTTTCAGCAAAGTTTCACAAATGAAACTGGCGGTTGCTCAGAAAATAAAAAAATATTGCGCCGGCGGCGGATTTCTTTTCGCGATGTGCTCAGGCACTGATAGCTTCGACATCGCGCTGAGCGCCGCCAATACCGACATCTGTGCCCAGATGTTTGACGGAGACGGCGCAGATCCGGATGCTCAAAAAAAACTGGACTTTTCAAGCACGCTTGCCTTTCAGGATTTTCATCTGGATCAAAACCCCCTGCATTATGAATTCTCAGACATTGATGTAACTGACAGCCGGAACCTCGTTCAAACAAACGACTTTTTCAGTTTATTCGATTTTTCGGCAAAGTGGGACCTGGTACCTACTATGCTAACGCAGAATCATGATAAAGTTATTAAAGGCTTTATGGGACAGACAACAGCCTTCAGGCGAAGCCTGGTAAAGCCGAACGTGACGGTTCTGGGCGAAAATAAAGGCGCTGGAGAAGTGCGGTATCTTCATGGGGAAGTTGGCAAGGGGCAGTTCACCTTCTACGGAGGCCACGATCCTGAGGACTATCAACATGCAGTAGGTGATCCGCCTACAGACCTGAACCTGCACCCGAATTCAGCTGGCTACCGGCTGATCCTGAATAATGTTCTGTTTCCCGCGGCAAAAAAGAGGCCTCAAAAGACTTAACGCAGTCTGTAGCCGGAGCTGATCTAAGGGAAAGTATCCTATTATCTATACACTCTCGTTGAAACGTACTGAAAATCCCGTTCGCGGGGATTTCTACGCGAGCTTACTTTCAAACAGCTATAAACCAATATATTACCATTTAACAACCTGACAGATTTCCTGCTTTGGCACATCCTTTGGCCTTGAGACTTGCAAAGTCGGGTATAAAAAAAAAGATTTTCCCGGCTACAAATTTTGAAAATTACTAAAAACGAATAGTATGAAAAAGTTTTTCTTAGGAGCTGCAGCGGTAGTGTTATCAACAGCAGCAATGGCACAAAACAGGATGAGTGGAAATGAAGCACGTTTCGGACTTAAAGCTGGTGTAAACTTATCTCGTTTGCATTCATCAGGAGATGGAATGAATCTGAATGATTATGCCAAAGATAACGTAGGTTTTAGCGTAACCGGCTTCGGCGACTTCGGTGTAGCAAACAATTTCTTTATCCAGCCTGGTATTACCTTGCAGAATAAGGGTGGTAAATGGGAAAACACGCCCGGAGCCGCAAACGTTTCTGTAACCCAGAATGTGATGTCGGTAGATGTACCTGTAAACGCAGTCTTCCGCATTCCAACCGGTAACGCGGGTGCCGTTCAGATCAGTGCCGGTCCGTACATCGGATTTAATATCTCCGGTAAAACAAAAACTGAAGGTTCTGTGGGCAGTACCGGCGGTTCTACCGAATCAGATATAGAGTTCGGTAACACAACAGATGATGATTTGAGCTCTATGGACTTCGGTGCCAACTTTGGCCTGGGTTACCGCCTGAACAACGGATTTTTGATTGGTGCAAACTATGGCTTGGGTCTGGCTAATCAGATCCCCAAAGACGCACGCAGCGGCGACATGAAATGGACAAATCGCATTGTTGGTTTCACAGTAGGTTATTCGTTCTAAACGAACGCTGTCTAAAATTAAGGGGTGCCTCGATCGGCACCCCTTTTTTATTTGCAGAATAGTTTTTCCGTAATGCAGGCGCCCGTCTGGCACGGCTTTCGCGGTGAGGGAAGCATCAAGGGGTCAAATGATACACGTGCACAGGGTGTGCACGGATGCTAAACAATTATTTACCTCATGAAACAAATCTTTCTTGCGACAGCTCTTTTGCTGTTAACCATCCCTTCTGTGAACGCGCAAGCACAGAAACCCACTGCCAAAAAGAAGCACTCAGAATCAAAGACAGCTTCGTCTTCAGCGAGTAAACAAACAAAGACGAAGAACACGGGCGCTACCACACGCAAACAAGTTACCCGGCCAAAGACAAACGGTAATGCAAAGACAAGCAGCCCTGCAAAGAATAACGCAGCCGCAAAACCGAAGCCGGCAAGTTCCTCACAAAGTTCATCCTCCACCACGAGCCGCAGACAGGGAGCCTATTCTGATCGTTCATTGTTACCGCAAAGCAGCACAAAGGCAACAGCCAGTTCCGGCAGCAAGTCAGCAAACGGATTTCTTAAAAAACGGCCGCCACGTTTTGGTATTCGGGCCGGCCTTAATTTATCCAGATTCGCTGTTGAAGGCGGAAGCTTCAATGGTGTAGATGACGACTATCAAAGTTATCTTCCGGGCTTCAATGCGAGTATATTCCTGAATCTGAATATCAGCGATCGATTCGCTGTCCAGCCTGCAATTTCTCTGCAGGGAAAAGGTACGCAACTGAAGAGAACCGATCTGCCTGGCGAGAACGGATCGTTTAAGATCAGTGCATTGTGGCTTGAAGTGCCGGTAAACGCCGTATACAGTATCCCTGCTGGTCAGGCGGGGACATTGATGATCAACGCCGGCCCATATGTATCTTATGGACTTTCGGGCAAGCTCAGAATTGAAACCGAATCAGGCGCAACCGAATCAGCCGATGTCAGGTTTGGATCGGCTGCAACGGACCAGTTCACAAAGCTTGATTTCGGACTGAACGGCGGGTTGGGTTTCAGACTTGATAATGGCGCATCGCTGAACGCTGGATACGGCTTTGGCCTCGCAGACCTGACTCCGAAAGATCGCCGGAATGCGAACGGCGCAAATAAGTATAGCAACCGTGTCATTAGTTTCAGCATTGGCTACGCTTTCTAAGGTCGCGATCAAAAAACGACCTGCAGGGTGTCTCCTTTTTGGAGACACCCTGTTCTTTTACATAATCCGTCCAGGTTCGATAACCATTCGCAAGCTCCCCCCCGTGGCGATACTGCGTTTTGTTACGTTTCCATTGCCATCGATAGCCGTAATTACAGGTTGGTCGAAACTCAGTGCGGCCTCACCTAAAAAATCAGAGCCCAATGTAGTTTTGATTGTGAAGCTACGTTTTTCAACAGATGTCATACTGCCGCCGAATTTCGCGCCGATTTTAAAGATATCGATGCCATCAATCGTAAAATTCGTGGCATAGGTTGTACTGTGTTCAACCTCGGTTGCGGTTTCCTGCTCATCATCAAACTCGTAAACGAGGAACTTCCATGCCGTACCGTAATTCTGAAGGTCCCACGGGCCGATCTCAATTCGTGGATTGTATTCGAGGGGTGTGATACTCCTTATCACCATAAGTTCTGAACCCCAGAACCGCGGGTTCTCCTCTTCATTGATTCCGCGTATAAGCGTTTTATAGCGAACATCAAAAAGCTGTTGCGGTGCCACACTTAAAACTTTGGTTGTCTGACTGCCCAATCCGTTTTTGGAGTTATTAACAATGGTGATTCGAAATTCAAAATTTCCTTCGGTCCATACCGGCCGTGTACGGTTACGGACCGCAGGAGGCAGGGGATCACGGCGGTGCGGTGCCGACGCTTCTGTTTGATCAGCGATCAGCCCAAGATCGCCATAGTTGTTTACGTCGCCACCATTGAGGAACCTGAACGAAGTTATAAACTCGCTAAAGTGGTTCCTGAATTTACCCGTCGGCTGTCCGGGCGTAATTCCATAATAGACATAGTCGCGTTGCCATTCATTTCCTGAATGAAAAGCTTCAATGTTGACCGGATCAGTCTGTTGGGAAGAATATGTGACAACGTTTGCTGTCTTGTTGCTGCCGGGATGGACTCCGTCAAAGGCCGCATCTAAAAACACGAACTGATCGTTGAGCACGGGCCCGTTTGCCCCCGCCGTAGACGCACCCCCGGAACGCTTCAGACGCACCCGCTCATTGTTTTTCACAACAAGAACCGGAAATGCCGGGTAATAAGATGGCGGGATATCAAAAATTTTCCCGGTATGGTCTGTAATGCGAACGCTCGAATGTTGAGGATCATCAATAGCTACCTTGGGGATCCGGACCGCCGCATCCCAGGAAACTGCGTCGAACCCGGGTAGCGACGGCACATAGATCGTGAGCAAGGGATGATTTGTAGTAAGTTTATCAAGAACATCAGCTCCATTAGCGAAGGGTATAAGCGTTTCGCGCAGTGTCCGGCCGTCAGGAAGCCTTTGGTCTTTTGTTCGCGCATAAAGGATATCGAAATCAAGATCAAATTTTTTCAGACTCTCGCTACGTATGAAACTTCGCAGAGCCGGGTCTTCTGCGACTGCCCTGGCAAGAATACGCCCGAAGGTAACAAGCCCTGTTTCCTGCTGCGGATGAACGTTTTCGGGCACATCAATTTGCGGCTGCTTCTTACAGGCGAACAGACCGAAGATAACAAGGCAGCAGAGTGCTGCCATAACTTGGTTTTTCATAGGGATAGGTTTAATACCCCAATACTAACCAATTAATTGATCAAAAACAAATAAAAAAGAAATTTATTTAACCTTTAATTAATCGTAAAAATTCCAGCTAACCCCGAACTTCAGCAGCGCATCCTGCATTGGGTAGCGGTTAACCGTGTAGAAGCCATTTGTAAACAACTTCTGATTGGCATAATCGTATTTTACAAACAGGTTAGCACGTTTCAAATTTGCTTTCAGAAAAACATCGACGATTGGATAGGTACTAAAGGTCACATCAGGTCCGATATAAAACTGGCTGATGCCCGGCGTATACGAATATGCCCGGTACGCGGTATTGTACCGCACATCGAACCCGAGATTTGTTTTTAAAACTTTGAACAGCGTTTGATTCAGATATAAGCTGTTAAACGTGTAAAATTCGGGTGTGCGTAAGACATTTTCATTGCTGTTCTTCTGATATGCAATAAAAAGATCCAGATTAAACTTTCCGAAGGTAACCTTCTTGGAGGCGGTAATCTTCAGCAGGTTGATATCCTGTGCTGCCTGCTGCGGACTGATGAAACCGTTTACAAATGCACCACGTTCAAAATAGAGATAGTTACTTATCAGGTAATAATCTGCTGTAGCCTTGAAATTGTACTTGTCATTCAGGTATTGGAAAGACAGATTTGCTATTTTGGTCCGCTCGAAGCCATTGTTTCGCCAGCTATAGTGGTTACCGAGGAAGGTGTTATAAACCTCCTCAGGCGACTTGTTTTGCAGATAGGCGCCGAGAACAATCCGGCCCGCAGATTTGCCAATAAGCACATTACTTTTTGCTTCATACAGAAAATCGCCCGCGTTCCGGCCCTGAAAAATCTGCTGAAGATCAACGTTCAGATCAATCCTGTTGCTAAAGCGGTAACCGGCGTTTCCTAACAAAGTAGAATTCAGGAAGTTCGTACCATATCCATTGTACTGCCCCCCGCTTTCCCCATAACTGCCCTGCGTGAACGTATAATAGTCAACCCGTAGCCCCGCATTCAGTTTAAGTTCATTCTTTATAATAGAAGAGCCCCGTGCCCGGAGAAAAAACCCGTAGTTGAACTCATTCTGCAGATGTTTGACTGACACCGAATCATTGGTAAAAACCCGGTCGTAACTGCCTTCAGGGAGAACCGAAAAATCGTCTGCTTCATCTTTTTGAAAAGCGTAACTATTGCGGTTATATGAGAGCGTATAGGTCAACTTGTTAGTGGGCAGAATTTTTTGCACCGAATCCTGCACAAGGCTATCAATCCGGCCTACAAAATAACTCTGTCTGAGAAAAAATGTGGAGTTGCGGTAGATTTGGCGTGAAGCACGCAACCTTACCTCTTCGGCTTCGCGCGTAAGCGAAACAGTTGGCGGCGCGGTAAAAATGGAGTCATTTCGGGTGGAGCCATTTTCAGAAGCCTTCAACGTGTTGAAAATCGCATTTACCCAGAGATTGTATCGCTTATTAGGCGACCTGTACCAGCTGAAAAGGGTAGCATTCAGGTGATCGCCACGCTGCTGGGCATAAAATCCATTTGCACCAATGCGGTCGTAAGTGGCGCCGACATTCCAGTTCTTGGTTACGTTCTGCGAGTGTGTAACCTGAAAAACCTGCTCTTTAAGACCGGCACTGACATAATACAAACGCGTAAATGGTGTGCGGGCAACATAATAAGTAATATCCTCAGGACCAACTTTATACCAGTCTAAAGAATGAAATCCGGCATCAAAACCAATTGTTTTACGGTGCTCGAATAAAAGCGGTATGGCAGCCAGGCCAAGGTTACCGAGATTAGCTGTAGGCCTTTCTGGCTGAATAAGCACACTTGAATACTGAAAATTACGCAGGGTCGTATCGAGCGGCAGCGTCTGAATACTGTCGCGAAGCAATCTCAGGTTGGTATAGCGGATAAATTTTGATGTGAAAATCACAGAATCCTGGGCCCCGTCTATCTTATTGCGCAGGGAATCCATCTCCTTGTTTTTATTGATGTTGGTTTTCAGGTCCTGCGCATGAAGACGCACAAACGAGAGAGACAACACAAGAACCAGGAGCAGTCTGAAGACAGTAGGCATTACACGGAAGCAATTAAACCTTTTAATATTTCGGTCATTTTGGGCTCAGCCTGCGCAGCGGTTTCCAGGATCTCTTGCAGCGTAAAAGGCTGTAAATCTTCCGGAAAACCTTCATCGGTAAGCACAGAAATAGCAAAAACTGGCAGTCCCATATGGTTGGCAACGATGACCTCCGGCACAGTGCTCATGCCCACTGCATCAGCTCCGATAATCCGAAGATATTTGTATTCGGCTTTGGTCTCAAGATTTGGTCCGGATACAGCCACATAAACACCTTTATGGCAGGTGATATCAACAGACTTAGCCAGTTCAACAGCCCGGTCTATCAACTCCCTGTTATAGGGTTGGCTCATATCGGGAAAACGGGGGCCCAGATCACTGTCATTTATCCCGCGCAGCGGATTATCAGGCTGAAGGTTAATGTGGTCTTCAATGATCATCAGATCGCCCTTGCGAAATGATGGGTTAAGTGAGCCGGCAGCATTGGAAACAAACAGGTTTGTTATTCCCAACATTTTCATTACCCGTACGGGGAAAGTAATCTGCTGCATGGAATAACCTTCATAATAATGCAGTCGTCCCTGCATGGCAACCACCTTTTTACCTTCCAGCATGCCGAAGATCAATTTGCCTGAATGAAACTCAAGCGTAGAAATCGGAAAATTTGGAATATTGGCATACAGCAACTGCTGGGAAATCTCGATTTCCTGAACCAGGCCACCGAGACCGGTACCCAAAATAATGCCTGCCTCAGGCTCAAAGTTTTCTGTCTTCCGTTTAATGTAGTCAACGGTTTCCTGCAGCGCTCTTAACATAATCTAAAATTTCCTGATCAAACCCCTGGTTGTCTTCGTCAAAAAAGGCAATTTCTATGGGAATGTAATATACGGGCAAATTTAAGAGTAAATCTCTTAAACTTTCATCTAATAAACGCTGTGCATCCTTTTCTGTTGTCAGCACGGTTCTTTTATCCGCCGGCAGGCTTTTAAGGGCAGCAGTGAGTTCAAAAATATCCCCGCGGCTGAAAGTATGGTGATCCCGGTAACGCATCGGGGTGATCATCCAGCCATCGCTTTCAAGCTGGTCCTGCAACGGTTTGGGGTTGGCGATCCCTGTGAACAAAATGGCATTTCCGGGGGCAATACCCGCTTCTATGTGTCCGTCAGGGATGTCGAATAAGGGTTTCGGCTTTGAATACCTGATTCCGGAGAAAAAAATCTTCTGTTGCTTAGCCGGATTCAACCTGCGTGTAAAATATTCCTGCAATGACGCAGCTGGGGGCGCGGTCAATTTCGTGACGATAAATAAATCTGCGCGTCTACGTGCGCTGAAAACATCGCGCAGGTTGCCGGCGGGAAACAAATATTGTTTTTTTTGGAGTGTAACCTGATCGAACAGCAGCAATGACATGCCCGGCCGGACTGCGCGGTGCTGATACGCATCGTCAAGGATGACCACATCATGATCATGTTGAAGCATGTGTAAACCTTCTGCGCGCCGCTCAGCTACGGCCACTGTAACACCTGGAAATTTCTGCAGGTACTGCATCGGTTCGTCGCCTATTGTCAGAGCGGTGCTTCCCACTGTTGCGCGGATATAACCTTTTGTTTTACGTCCATACCCTCGGCTTAAAATGGCAACCCTGAAATGTGGCTGGAGAAGTTTGACGAGGTATTCTGTATGCGGGGTTTTTCCGGCACCTCCCATGGCCAGGTTACCAACGCAGATGATCGGAACATCAAATAATTTCGATTTAAATACGCCGGTATCATACAGTAAATGACGAATCCGGATAATCAATCCATACAGAATAGCAAAGGGTAAAAGCAGAAGCCGGGCTAAACTGACCATAGACCTCAAAAGTACGGATTTGCGTGAAACTTATATGGCATCGAACAGCCGCCGCGTTGAGGTTTCTGCTAACTACTCTGAACGTGTGCAGGTACACTACGAGTCCTGCAAAGTTGGTAACTTTCGTAAAGTTACCAACTTTAAGTTAAAAAAGTTGCCTTTTTTACCTAATTTTTTAAAGAGTATCTTTACCTTGCCAACCATGGCAAAAATCATATGATAGCACACCACGTTTTGTTCTGGCTGAAACCGGAAACCACCGATGCCGAAAAAGCTGAATTTAAAAGAGGGCTGGAAACCCTCGAAAACATTGAAGTTGTTCGTCAGTTTCATATCGGCAGCCCTGCACCTATTGAACGGGCAGTCGTAGACACAACCTACACATTTAGCCTCATTCTGTTCTTTGACGACCTTGCTGCGCACGATATTTATCAGGTGCATCCCGTACATAAAACGTTTCTGGAAAACTTCCGGGTGTTTTTTGAACGCGTTGTGATCTACGATGCTCAGTAGACTGCCATAACCAAGCAATCTGTGCATATTTATCTTGATGACAGACGCGCAGCCGGGCGCACAAAAATTTAAAAATCGTATCTTTGCGCACAAATTGAGACACCATGACTAAAGGATTTTTTAATGTTCCACAGCCGGTGAATGAACCGATCTTAAGTTATGCACCCGGCAGCAGGGAACGGGCATTACTAAAGGCGGCACTGACCGAAGCGCGGGCCATACAACTCGATATACCCATGTACATTGGCGGTAAGGAAGTACATACCGAACAAAAAGGAACGGTTGTTCCGCCGCATGACCACCGGCATGTACTGGCTACATTCAGTATCGGAAATAAACAACATATAGAGCAGGCTATTGACGCTGCACTCGCTGCAAAGGCTGACTGGGAGAACCTTCCCTGGGAGCAGAGGGCTGCCATTTTTCTGAAAGCAGCAGACCTTATTGCCGGCAAGTACCGGTATAAGCTGAATGCTGCTACCATGTTGGGCCAGTCAAAGAACGCTTATCAGGCCGAGATTGACTCAGCCTGCGAAATCATCGATTTCCTTCGCTTCAATGTAAGTTACATGAGCGAAATCTATGCACAGCAGCCACCCGTATCGCCCCGCGGAAGCTGGAACAGGCTGGAACAACGTCCGCTTGAAGGGTTCGTATTTGCCTTAACACCTTTCAACTTCACGGCTATAGCCGGAAACCTGCCAAGCTGCGTCGCCATGATGGGCAATGTTGTAGTCTGGAAACCTGCCGACACCCAGATCTATGCAGCAAACGTGCTGATGGAGATATTCAAAGAAGCAGGTGTTCCTGATGGCGTGATCAACCTGATCTATGTTGACGGCCCCGAGGCAGGCAGCGTGATCTTCAACCATCCGGACTTTGCGGGTATACACTTTACCGGGTCAACCGCAGTTTTCCAGGACATCTGGAAAACGATCGGAACAAACATTCATAAATACAAAACCTATCCACGCATTGTCGGCGAAACAGGCGGTAAAGACTTTATCCTTGTTCACCATTCGGCAGATGTGCCGGCTGCAAGCACAGCTATAGTACGCGGTGCGTTTGAATACCAGGGACAAAAATGCTCTGCCGCATCGCGGGTATATATTGCAGAAAGTGTGTGGCCGGCAATTAAAGACCTGATGCTGAAAGATCTTGCAGACATGAAGATGGGTCCTACTGAAGACTTCAGCAACTTTATCAATGCCGTTATTAACGAGCGCTCTTTTGATAAACTGGCCAGCTATATTGACGCAGCCAAAAATGACCCGACTGTTGAAATCATTGCCGGCGGCAATTATGACAAATCTAAAGGTTATTTTATAGAGCCAACTGTATTGGTTGTTCAGGATCCTAAGTACACGACCATGTGCGAAGAGCTTTTTGGTCCGGTTCTTACAGTTTATGTCTATGCCGATAACGAATTTGATTCGATATTGAAGACGATTGATGAGACATCGATCTATGCATTAACCGGGGCCGTGATTGCTCAGGACCGCTATGCCATCGATAAGGCTACCCACGCGCTCAGAAACGCCGCAGGTAACTTCTATATCAATGATAAATGTACTGGTGCAGTTGTTGGCCAACAGCCTTTTGGCGGCGCCCGCGGCTCAGGAACCAATGACAAAGCCGGTTCGATGATCAACCTGCTGCGCTGGGTTTCACCGCGTACGATTAAAGAGACGTTTGAGCCACCGGTTGATTACCGGTATCCATTCCTTGCAGAGGATTAACAAAACAAAGGCGCCTGAATGGCGCCTTCTTTGTTAACAGGCATTTTGAGTGACCAAGCCTGAGCGCAAATGTTACTGAAACATCCCTGTCGAAAACGATGCCTGCTAACAGCGCTGACCACTTGATCTATCCGGCTTATACCTGGTTGCTTTTGTTTAGCTAAACTGCTACGGACCGCTTCTGTTGCCGGCGGGCCGGAAGACATGATAGAAATAAAAAACCCCGAAGCCGCTGGCTTCGGGGTTTAGCGTATTAACCGGTTACTTAACCAAAACGGAAAATCGGAGCAACGAGATCATTGTTTTTACAGCTTACCTGCAGATCCTTAATCAGGCCGGTTTGCAGGCTGTATACCCAGCCATGCACAGAAAGCTCCTGGCCATTGCGCCATGCATTCTGAACAATATTCGTTTTACTCAGGTTATAAACGCCTTCAATCGCATTCAGCTCTACAAGACGATCAAAGCGCGCCTGGCTGTCAGGGAGTTCGTTCAGTTCATCTTCATGCAGACGATATACATCTTTAATATTGCGCAGCCAGTTATCGATGATACCAACCTGCGCATTTCCTAATGCCGCGTTAACGCCGCCGCATCCGTAATGACCGCATACAATCACATGACGAACTTTCAAAACGTTTACAGAATAGTCCAGTACGCTTAACATGTTCAGGTCGGTACCCACTACCACATTTGCTATGTTACGGTGAACAAATATATCGCCCGGGCGGGTGTTCGTAATCTGATTTGCCGGCACGCGGCTGTCAGAACATCCTATCCAGAGAACGGGCGGTTTCTGCCCTTTCGAGAGATTTTCAAAAAATGCCGGGTCTTCTTTCAATGTTTCGGCAACCCATTCCTTGTTACCTTCCAGTAAACTTTCGTACGTGATGTCTTCGGAGTTTTGGTGTTTTGCGCACATATTTAATTTTCTAGTTCTTGTTTAATGTTGCTGTTAATTTTCGGGACGACGTAATGTTTTTTGATGTTTTCAAGCACAACAATAATACCTTTTGTATAGGCATTATGTTTGAAATTGTAAATGGTTTCCAGTACATCCGGATCGATGTAACGGGAATTGGTACCATCGATCGTGACAGTCGTTTCCTTTGGGATATTATTGAGCATGACCTGGATGGAGGCTTTATTCAAAAACGATACCTCTTCAGCGAGTTTGATCCGCAGGTTTTTCCTGTTGCCTTCTTCCTGGATCTTGTAGAAAAAAGGGTTGCGCATGTTCGTCCGCAAGAGGTAAAAAATTGAAACCGCCATACCTATGCCTACGCCCTTTAGCAGGTCGGTAAAAAGTACTGCGAGTACGGTAGCCACAAACGGAACAAACTGGTCCCAGCCCTTATGATACATGTGTTTAAACAAGGCAATGCGTGTCAGCCTGTAACCTGTAACAAGGAGAATCGCCGCAAGACAGGCCAGCGGAATCATGTTGATAATTGTTGGTATAAACAGGAAAGACAAAAGCAGCAGGAACCCATGCATAATAGCAGACAGCTTTGTTCTCGCGCCGGCATTGGTATTGGCCGAACTGCGTACAATTACCGAGGTAATTGGCAATCCCCCGAGAAAACCACTGGTCATATTCCCCAAACCCTGGGCAACGAGTTCACGGTTGGTTGGAGAGACACGTTTGATCGGGTCTATCTTATCAATAGCCTCCAGACTAAGCAGACTTTCCAGACTCGCTACAATTGCAATGGTAGCGGCAATGACCAGAACCTTCGGATTGGTAATGGAGGAAAAGTCCGGCATCCGGAACAGGCCTGTAAATTCATCCCAGCCATTTATAACCGGCAGGGCAACAAGCTGCTCAGGCCGCAAAGCATTTGCAGAGCCCTTGAAAACCAGGCTCAGCGCAATGCCCACTACCACAACGATCAGCGGTGCAGGAACAATACTCACGGCCTTGATCTTCGGCCATAAAAGCAGAATAGCAATAGACACACTGCTGATCACAATTGCAGCCAGGCTGAAGTGACCGAGTGCAGTTTGAATAGCAGAAAACGTGTTTTCGTGATCACGTTGAAAAAAGCCCTCATCGCCAAAAAAATCGGAATCAACACCCAGCGCATGCGGAAGCTGTTTGAGAATAAGGATGAGGCCGATTGCAGCCAGCATTCCTTCGATTACGCTCGACGGAAAATAATTACCGATGGTACCCGCCTTAATCAGGCCGAGAACGATCTGTAAAGCACCCGCCAGCATGACCGCCATCATGAACATCGGATAGTTGTTAAGTTGTGTAATTGCTCCAAGAACAATTACGGTAAGCCCCGCCGCGGGTCCGCTTACACTGAGTTGCGACCCACTGGCCGAACCGATTACAATACCGCCAACAATACCGGCAAGCAGGCCGGCAAAAAGCGGTGCTCCCGACGCCAGTGCAATACCCAGGCACAGCGGAAGCGCTACCAGAAAAACAACAATACTGGAAGGTATGTCCTTCTTCAGGTTTTTGGCAAGAAAATATTTTTTTAGTGATGAGCCAGAATGGGCTGCATGATCATTTTGCATAAAAATTCACGTTGAAATTGGGAAAAGACAAATAACATGGCACAAAAGCTCCTCGTAAGCCTTGCGCCGGTTGTCTTAAGCAACGTTGGGCGGCGGGGTCGGGACGGTCGGGTGGTATGGATCCACATACCGGCGGTTGTGGTCTATAAAACTGTTGTTGAGCTGAATATGCGTCAGGATCGGATGATGCATGCCGGGCGACAGGAAGTCGATCAGCTTATAGTCAGGATAACTTCCTGCTTCTTTTGATGAATCCTTCTCGTTACCATGCTCCAGTTCAAGTTGCATAATCACCGCGTTCATCAACTTCTTATCTGCACATTTAAAAAATACAGGCGCACCCGAAATCCCCATTTTTGCCAGAAAAACAAAAATGAAAATACAGGCAATCACGACTTTGTATTTTCCTAAAAACATTCCAATATTCTCTGGTGTGCTGTTTACAAATTTAAGAGGAAATTCAAATTCTCAACCTTTTTGCTGTAATAAAAATGTAATTTGCCATGTCCAGATACAAAAATCGTATTTTCGCTGGCTTTGAAGATTGATTCCGGATGAAGAACCTGATTGCCACAATTTTGCTTGCCCTGCCGCTTTGTTCGCTTGCCCAAAACAACAATGCGCCCTCCAGTTATGATCCGCATGAAATTCATATTTCAGGCTATTTTCAGACACAGTTTCAAAAGGCTTCGGCACCAGGCATCAGTTCATTCTCGGCCGGCGATTTCTCGAAAAACAGCGATAATCGTTTCCTGATCCGCCGGGGTCGCCTTAAGGTAGACCGTGCAGATAAATATACGAGTATCGTTTTTCAAATCGATGCCACGCAAAACGGCTTTCTGCTGATGGATGGTTTCATACAGATCCATGAGCCTGCCACCCGCCGGTGGATGCTGACCGCAGGTTTGTTTAACCGCCCTTTTGGCCATTCCATCGCTTATTCATCCGGCTACCGCGATTTTCCTGAACGGGCGCGTGTATTTCAGACGCTGATGCCGCGCGAGCGCGACCTGGGCGCTATGGTTACTTACAAACCGCAAACCCTGCTAAAATTTCTCACTGCCAACCTTGGTGTTGTAAACGGAAGCGGACTTACCGCGCGCGATTACGACAACAAAAAAGATCTGATCGGTAATCTTGCTTTTAAGTTCGATAGCCTTGCGGGAAAAAAACTGGACCTGGGTTTTGGTGTGTCTGGTTATAAAGGATATGTTCGCAATGGCACCAATACCTATTTCACACGTCAGGGAGGCGGCTATATTGCCAATACCAGCGCCGATTTTAACGGTTTGTACCTGCGGCGGGACTATGTAGGTGCTGACCTGCAGCTTAGCTACCGCTCCCCTATCGGCGAAACAATTTTTAAGACGGAATACGTGACCGGTTACCAACCCGGAATTGCGAATTCTGAGGAAGTAAACGGTCCGGCATCCAGCCAGAGTTTCTCGGCACAGCCAAAGACAGACCTGTATCTGCGTAAATTTGACGGGTACTTTTTTTGGCTCAGCCATCAGATCGTAAATACAAAACTTTCGGCCTTACTGGCTTACGATGTCTATGACCCGAACAAAGACCTCGCTAACCAGGAAATCGGCCAGACCGGTAATTTTACTACGGCCGGAGATATTAAATACAGCACACTGGGCTATGGACTCACCTACCTGATCGGTGAACGCATAAAATTTACGCTTTACAACGAGCACGTGGTGAACGAAAACACAGCCCTCGAAAACTATACATCAGACGTCCGTGACGACGTCTTTACAGCCAGGCTGCAATATCGCTGGTAAAACTCACAAACACATGAAGCAAAAACTCGAGGTGCTCAAAGAAAAACAGGAAGCAGCCCTAAAAGGCGGAGGCGAGGCACGTATTGAAGCTCAGCACAAAAAAGGCAAACTTACGGCCCGTGAGCGCATCCATTTTCTGATGGACGCCGGGTCTTTCGAAGAAATCGGCATGTTTGTAACACACCGGAGCACGGATTTTGGCATGCAGAATGAGAAATATCCGGGAGACGGTGTGGTTACCGGCTACGGCACTGTAAACGGGCGCCTTACTTACGTTTTTTCGCAGGATTTTACCGTTTTCGGCGGTTCCCTTTCAGAAACACATGCTGAAAAGATCTGCAAGATCATGGATCTCGCATTAAAAAACGGGGCGCCGCTCATCGGTCTGAACGACAGCGGCGGGGCAAGGATACAGGAAGGCGTTGTATCGCTCGGCGGTTACGCTGATATTTTTTACCGCAATGTCCAGGCATCGGGCGTTGTACCCCAATTGTCTGTTATCATGGGGCCGTGTGCGGGCGGAGCAGTTTATTCACCAGCCATAACCGACTTTATCCTGATGGTTGAAAACACTTCGTACATGTTTGTTACCGGACCAAACGTTGTTAAAACGGTGACGCATGAGCAGGTATCTGCCGAAGAGCTTGGCGGCGCATCAACGCATGCAACAAAATCGGGTGTGACCCATTTTGCCTGCGCAAATGAGATCGAAGCCATTAACCAGGTAAAAAACCTGCTTGCTTACATGCCACAAAATTGTGAGGAAAAGCCTGCAGCTGCTCCGTATGTACAGGCAGATGAATTACGGCCCGCCCTGAATGACCTGATTCCGGCAAATGCCTCGCAGCCTTACGATATCCGCGATGTGATAAGCGGTGTAACTGACACCGGCTCCTTCACCGAAGTACACAAGGATTATGCTGAGAACATTGTTGTAGGTTTTGCAAGGCTTGCAGGCCGCAGCATCGGCGTGGTGGCTAACCAGCCTGCGTACCTGGCTGGTGTACTTGACAATCACGCATCTGTAAAAGCGGCCCGGTTTGTCCGTTTTTGCGACTGTTTCAATATCCCTTTACTGGTTTTCGAAGACGTTCCGGGATTTTTGCCGGGTACCGACCAGGAGTGGAACGGTATTATCAGCAATGGTGCCAAGCTGCTTTATGCTTTCAGTGAAGCGACCGTTCCCAGGATCACCGTGATTACCCGGAAAGCGTATGGCGGCGCTTATGATGTAATGAACTCCAAACACATTGGCGCAGACATGAACTATGCATGGCCAAGCGCAGAAATTGCCGTCATGGGCGCAAAAGGAGCAGCGGAAATTATTTTCAAACGCGAGATAAACGCCGCTGCAGATCCGGCAGAAAAATGGACGGAGAAAGAAAAATTATATTCAGACACCTTTGCCAATCCTTACCGGGCGGCCGAACGCGGGTTTATTGACGAAGTAATTGATCCTGCGCAGACCCGCATTAAACTAATCCGCGCTTTCAGCATGCTCGAAAACAAAGTGGTAAACCTGCCACGCAAAAAACATGGTAATATTCCGCTTTAGCGCATGAACACTTCTTCAGTTAGCTTATCCAGATCCACCATTCTGCTGATGGCCGTTTGTACCGGCCTTATCGTTGCAAACATTTACTATTGCCAGCCCCTGGTTATTCTTATTGCACATGATTTCGGAATTCCCGAACATGTTGCCGGTAAGATTACCTATCTGACGCAGGCTGGTTATGCCCTTGGCTTATTTCTCCTCGTGCCTCTTGGCGACATGTTTGAACGCAAGCGCCAGATTCTGGTTATTACCGGCCTGGCAGCCGGCGCGCTTATCCTGGCTGCAGTTGCAAAAAGTTTTCTACTGCTGCAGGTGGTAAGTTTTCTCATCGGTGCCTGCTCAATTGTTCCCCAACTTATCCTGCCCATGGCTGCGAATCTCAGTGATGACCGGAACCGTGGCCAGAACATAGGGGTTGTGATGAGCGGACTACTTGTTGGTATCCTTGCTTCCCGTGCGGTGAGCGGCAGCATCGGTTTCTGGATGGGCTGGCGCGCCGTCTATTATCTGGCAGCAGGAATATGCGTTTTACTTATCCTGTTAATGGCCGCCCGTTTCCCAAAAAGTCAGCCTGCATTCAGAGGGTCATACGGAAATCTGATGACTTCAATGTTTCGGTATATAAAAACCGAATCTCTTTTAAGGGAAGCATCCTTAATTAACTTTCTTGCCTTTGCAATCATCAGTGCATTCTGGACAGTAATGGTGCTCTACCTGGCAAATCCGCCATACAGCCTGCAAACCCTTGAAATAGGACTGTTCGGAATCGCGGGTGCAGCCGGTGCGCTGGCGGCTCCGCTCGTAGGAAAATTAAGCGGTGGAAATAACCCGCGCCGCAACCTGCTCATCGGCTTTGTTCTTCAGCTTGTAAGTATCGCCCTGTTTTATTTTACCGGCGCTAACGTTTACCTCTTCGTGCTGGGAATAATTCTGATCGACATCGGTCAGCAGGCCATTCATGTTACCAACCAGACAAGAATTTATACCATTGCGCCGGAAGCCCGGAACCGGCTGAACACCATTTTTATGTCTGTCAGCTTTATCGGCGCCAGTATCGGATCGGCATTGGGCTTATGGCTCTGGGACCAGGGTGGCTGGGCGCTGTTCAATTTCGGAAGCGCAGCGATCGTTGTTGTAAACATACTCATTTACCAGTTTTATAAATCAAAAGACAAACAGACAACATGACATCTAAACAAGCGCTCTGAACGATCTCAATCTTTTTTTCTCTTCTGTTTCCGGGCTTAGTTCACGCGCAGCAAAAAGCTGAACAGCCAGGCGAAGTTTCGTCACTTAATAAAATAAGGCTCACACTATTAGGCCTGAGCTTTGAGCGCGAACAAAAGATCGGCCGTATCACATCTGTGTATTTTGCAGGCGGAATTGAGACCGGGTACACCTTCCAACAAACAGGCATTTTAACTTACGACGGAAATATGGTTCCCTCCTTCCAGGTTGTAGAAGAAAGCCGGATTTTACTTCTTCCGACGGTGTACACGGGCTTACGACATTATTACAATTTCGAACGCAGAGTAAAAAAAGGTAAAGCTACCATAAATAACTCAGCCGGGTATGTTGGTGCCGAGGCGACGCTTTATATAGGCAGCGAGCGGGACTTTCTAAATGGCTATCAATTAAGTCTTGCGCCGCAGTGGGGTTTCCAGACAAGATTGGGCCGCAAGTTTACATTCGATCTTTCTCTGGCACCAGGAATAGCTACAGACGGAGAAGACACAACTTTTTATTTTGGTGGCCGCATAGGCGCCAGTTTTATTTTGTAGTGGAAACCATAAAAACGATACCAGCATCAGCAACATGGGCACTTCGCCATACGGTTATGTACCCCGGCCATCCTCCTGAGTACGTCAGGCTGCCGGCCGACGAAGAAGGCATTCATTTTGGCCTGTTTAATGATCAGGGCAGCCTGGTATCTGTAGTTTCGGTTTTTCAACATTTGAATGATTTTCAATTTCGTAAGTTTGCTACTGCCACCGCCGAACAGGGGAAGGGATTTGGCAGCAAATTGCTAAACCACGTAATCGGCTACTGCCGCGAAAACGGCGCCCAAAGACTTTGGTGCAATGCGCGGGAAACCGCACTGCCATTTTATCAACGTTTTGATTTCAGTTCTACGGGCGAAAGTTATGAAACGGCTGGTATCAGATTTGTAATCATGGAAAAACTGTTTAATAGTTAACAGGCAGTGGCGAGGTATTTTAAATATTATGGCGAAGAAAAAAGACGAAAAAAATCCGCACAAAACGGTAGTGACTGAAAAGTCGCTGAACTTTTTAGAAAGTTATATCAATAACCCATCACCTACAGGGTTTGAATGGGCAGGCCAGCGCATGTGGCTGGATTACCTGGAACCCTACATCGACGAATATTTCACAGATAACTATGGAACCGCTGTGGGCGTCATCAACCCTGATGCACCATACAAAGTCGTAATCGAGGCGCATGCTGATGAAATTTCGTGGTTTGTAAATTACATCACCAACGAGGGATTGATCTACGTAATCCGTAATGGAGGCTCCGACCATCAGATTGCACCGTCAAAACGGGTAAACATTCACACCGATCAGGGCATTGTTAAAGCGGTATTCGGCTGGCCGGCTATCCATACGCGTCATGGCGAAAAAGAAGAAGGACCCCAACTGAAAAATATTTTCCTTGATTGCGGCTGTACCTCTAAAGAGGAAGTCGAAAAACTGGGTATTCATGTTGGCTGCGTAATCACATATGAAGATGAGTTCATGGTTCTGAACAACCGGTATTACGTTGGCCGCGCGCTGGATAACCGTATCGGAGGATTCATGATTGCAGAAGTTGCGCGCCTGCTAAAAGAAAACGGCAAAAAGCTTCCATTTGGCCTTTACATTGTTAATTCCGTGCAGGAAGAAATAGGGCTGAGAGGGGCAGAAATGATTGCACAGCGAATTAAACCAAATGTAGCGATTGTTACAGACGTGACGCACGATACAGGCACACCAATGATCAACAAAGTTACGCAGGGCGATCTGGCCTGTGGCCGCGGTCCGGTTGTTTCTTATGCTCCGGCTGTTCAAACGAATCTGAACAAACTGCTCATCCGCACGGCAGAGCAACACCAGATTCCCTTTCAGCGTCAGGCTTCCTCAAGATCGACAGGTACAGATACCGATGCCTTCGCCTATTCAAACGGCGGCGTACCATCTGCGCTGATTTCGTTGCCTTTGCGGTATATGCATACCACTGTCGAAATGATCCATAAAGAAGATGTAGATAATGTGATCAGGCTGATCTATGAAAGCCTTCTGAATATAAGCGACGGTCAGGACTTCCGTACGTTTAAGTAAACATCAGCCCTGCAGATCAGCTGCGGGGCTTTTTTTTTTCGCCTGCCGGCGGATGTAAAGTTCAGATTACATGATAAAATCTGCCGGCATTTTTTTGATCTTTATCATTCGATCAAACTAATCTGCTATGCATAAAAAACTACAGTTGCTTTTTGCAATCGCGGCTTTGCTGTTTGCCTCACAGGCTAACGGACAGGAAAGCCAGGGCTATCAGCGTCCGCCAAAAGAAATCACCGACCTTGTTCTTGCCGCGCCTACGCCGGGGGTCAGTCTGGGTAGTGACGGAGAATGGCTTCTCTTTTCCGAGCGTACTTCTTATCCTTCGGTAGAAGAACTCGCACAACCGGAGTATCGCATTGCCGGTATGCGTTTAAACCCGGCTAACTATTCGCCAAGCAGGCAGGTTTTTGTTAGTGGGTTCAGCCTGAAAGATTTGAAGAGCGGTCAGACATTCACGGTGACGGGCCTGCCGAAACCCTTGTTTGCAGGCAATGCGATCTGGAGTCCTTCAGGGAAGCGTATCGCCGTAACCAATACAACACAAAAAGGCGTCGATCTCTATGTGATCGATGTAACCACGAAAAAGGCAGTAAAGATTAATAAACAATACCTGAATGTTGTACTTGGCAATGGCATTAGCTGGATCAATGACAAAGAATTGTTGTACCGTATTGCAACACAACCGGCCACTGCCGCCCCTAAGCGGCCATTAATGCCCACCGGACCAGCCGTGCAGCAAAACCTCGGAAAGGCTGCCCCAAGCGCAACTTACCAGGACCTGATCCGTTCTCCATTTGACGAGCAGCTGTTCGCATTTTTTGCTACCTCACAGCTGGTTAAAGGCGATGGAACCACAGAAAAATCAATAGGGCAGCCCGCCATGTACCTGAGCACTGCCCTGTCGCCTGATAAAAAATACCTGCTTTCCAGAACCATTCGCAGGCCTTTTTCTTACCTGGTTTCAGCGTACGGATTCCCTTCAACAGTTCGCATCACCGATTTGAACGGAAAACCGGTACAAGAACTGGCCGTTCTTCCGTCAAGTGAAGGGACACCCTCTGGTTACGACAATACGCAAAACGTAGCGCGCGCATTTGACTGGCGCGACGATGAACCGGCAACCATAACCTGGGCCCAGCCTTTAGACAGTGGCCTGATTAAAAAGGCTGTTGATTTCCATGACGAAGTTCTCGCGCTTGCAGCTCCTTTTTCAGGCGAACCAAAATCGCTGTTCAAGACAAAAAGCCGCTTTCGCAGCGTAACCTGGGGCGATGAACACCTCGCGCTTGTGACCGAAGGACTCAGAAGTAAACAAACCGTCACCGTAAACCGCTTTGACCCGGCTAGCGGCAATATGGAGGTCTTATACAGCCGGAACCAGACAGACGCTTACAATGATCCGGGAACACCTGTTACCACAAAAAACAAATTTGGCAGGGAAGTGATCAAAACGACCGACAACGGAACAAAGTTGTTAATGAATAACCAGACAGGTTCCTCTTCGAAAGGCGATCTTCCCTTTCTGGCAAAATTTGATCTTGCAAGCCGGAAAAATGAGATCATCTGGCGTTCTGCAGAAAGCACGTATGAATATGTAGCAGAAGTTATTGATCCTGATAAATTGGTGCTGCTGACGCGGCGCGAAAGCCAGCAGCTGGTTCCGAACTATTTTCTGAAGAACCTGGTACTGCGTATTGCAGACAGGCCTGTTACAGAATTCAAAAATCCATATCCTTCGCTCGAGGGCATAAGCCGCCAAAAGGTAGCTTACAAACGTGCTGACGGCGTAGACCTGACGGGCGATCTTTATCTGCCCAAAGGATATGACAAGGAAAAGGATGGTGCCTTACCTACCCTGATCTGGGCTTACCCGCGCGAGTTTAACTCGGCGGCAGATGCGGCACAGGTACGCGGCTCACAACACAGATTTACAGCAATCAGCTGGGGCTCCCCGATTTACTGGGTAACCCGGGGATATGCTGTTCTTGATAATGCCGAAATGCCCATTGTTGCCAAAGACGGCAAGCGCCCTAACGACACCTTTGTTGAACAGCTGAAGTTAAACGCAGAAGCAGCCATCGGCAAATTGACTGAAAT
This sequence comes from Pedobacter sp. SYP-B3415, assembly GCF_004138205.1. GTDB lineage: Bacteria > Bacteroidota > Bacteroidia > Sphingobacteriales > Sphingobacteriaceae > Pedobacter. Next base: position 9,094 of record NZ_RXNQ01000008.1, on the reverse strand, counting down.
GGGTGTTGGCGATCCGAAACGGATGGCTGTCGGAGGCCATAGCTATGGTGCCTTCATGACGGCAAACCTCCTTGCGCATACAAATTTATTTGCTGCAGGCATCGCCAGAAGCGGTGCGTACAACCGAACGCTGACCCCCTTCGGTTTTCAAAACGAAGAACGTACCTACTGGCAGGCACCCAAATTATATTATGAAATGAGCCCGTTCAGTTATGCAGATAAAATCAAGACACCACTCCTGCTGATACATGGCGACTCTGATGATAATCCGGGTACTTTCCCTATTAACAGCGAGCGTCTGTTCAATGCGATAAAAGGTGCCGGCGGTACTACGCGGTTCGTATTCCTGCCGTATGAAGCGCATGGTTACCGCGGCAAGGAAAATATTTTACATACGCTCTGGGAACAGGACACCTGGCTCGAGACTTATGTGAAGAAGAAAAAGTAAGACCTTAACAAGAAGCCGGGAGCAATTCCGGCTTTTTTATATCATACAGGGCGTAAATAACGGCGCGCTGCAGAATCGGGCAGAGTTTATTAAATTGCCTGCATCAACCATCTTTCTATGAATAACGAGTCAACATCTTTTATTGAAAAAATCAAAACATCATACCCTTCTGCTGATGCATCTCTGTACCTGGGTGCAGGAATTCTGCAGGGTACTGTATATGCAGATGCTGAGATAAATATTCCCCTGCGCATGATGAACAGGCACGGGCTCGTTGCTGGCGCCACCGGCACGGGCAAAACCCGGACGCTGCAGCTGCTCGCGGAGCAGCTTTCTGACGCCGGCGTACCGGTATTTATGCTCGATGTCAAAGGTGACTTGTCAGGACTAAACAAGGCCGGGGCCTCAAACCCCAGAATTGCTGAACGGGCGGCATTGCTGAACAAACCATTTAACCCTGTGGGTTTCCCGGTTGAAATTTATTCTCTTTCCGGAAAGCTCGGTGCGCCTATGCGGGCTACGGCAATCGAATTCGGGCCCGTACTACTTGCTAAAGTCCTTGATCTGAATGAAACACAAACAGGGGTGCTTGCTATGCTCTTCAAGTATGCTGATGACAACCGGCTTCCCGTTATTGACCTTAAAGACCTGAGAAAACTTGTGTCTTATTTGTCAGATGGTCCCGGAGCGGCAGAGATACGGGCAGAGTATGGCAGCATCTCTACGGCTACCGCCGGAACAATTCTGCGTAAGATCGCGGCAATTGAACAGCAGGGACTGAGTAACCTTTTCGGAGAAACCTCCTTTGACATCACCGATCTTCTGCAGCGGGTGGATGGTAAAGGGGTGATCAGCCTGTTAAATATAGCCGATGTTCAAAATCAACCCCTGCTTTATTCGACATTTTTGCTAAGCCTGCTGGTAGAAATCTACAATAGCCTTCCTGAAGCAGGCGATCCCGACAAGCCCAAACTTGTTTTTTTCTTTGACGAGGCACACTTTCTGTTTAAAAATGCTTCTGAAGCTTTCATGGAGCAGATTGAAACCGTTATCCGGCTGATCCGTTCGAAAGGCGTTGGTATCTTCTTCTGTACGCAGGCGCCCGCTGATATTCCGCAAAGCGTTCTTTCCCAACTTGGTAACCGTATTCAGCACGCGCTTCGGGCATTTACACCGAATGATGCCGAGGCCCTAACAAAAACAGTAAAGACTTACCCGAAGTCAGATTTTTATAAGATTGATGAGCTTCTGACGGGGCTGGGCACCGGTCAGGCGCTGATTACGGTATTAAATGAAAAAGGGATACCTACAGAGGTTGCGGCAACCATGCTCGCACCGCCGCGGGCGAACATGGGACCACTAACCGGGGCTGAAACGGAATCGCTCATTGCGACCAGCACTATCGGCGCGCGTTACCGTGAACCGGTAGATCCTGAAAGTGCTTATGAAATTCTAACCCGGCGCCTGAACGCTTCTGAAGACAAAAAAACTTCCGGCCAAGCGGAACGGGCGGAACAAGGTCAACCTGTCAGACCAGTAGAGGGTGAAAAGAGTTTAATCGAAGAAATCATGGGTGCCACGATTACCAGGCAAATCGGGAAGGAAATTGTCCGGGGAATTTTCGGTATGCTTACCGGCAAAAAGACAAGAAGCCGTAGCCGCAGTATCTTTGGCTTTTGAAGACGGGGCCTCCGGAAATTTTCCGGAGACCCCTGATAGTTTATAGTTGTGCAAGTCGCGCGTAAAACTCAAGCATCGCCGCCTGATCTATGAGCGACTTTACTTTCTGGCGGCCAATCAGGCCATTGCTGTCGCGTTCAGTATTCCATACGCGCTCAGCATCTTTTATAAAAAAGTCGAGATGAGCAGGGTTCTTGTCGATTTTATGCAATTCAAGATAGCCACGCAGCATGACCACATTGAACCAGTAATGGCCGGGCAATTTCCCATCCTTATAGAAAAAAGCTTTGCCCGCAGCCGCTACATGTCTTGCTTCTTCCAGGTATGTTTTGTCTTTTGTCAGTTGGTACAGGATTGCCGCTGAGTTAATCATTGTACCGGTATTGTAGGTGTATTTCCTCTTGTCAACCTCAAGTGATGGAATTCTTACATTGTCAAAATATAAGCCATCGGTATCCTGCAGATTTTTCTTTGTCCAGTTGTACAACAGCACAGCGGTATCCAGGTATTTTTTTTCTTTGGTAATCTGGTATAATTTTAAAGCCACAAGTACGCCGGGTCCATTACTGCAGGTGTTTTTTGTATCCTTTTTATCTTCCTGCCAATACAGTCCGCCGCCTGCTTTTTCATCGTAACCGCTCATCATAAAAAGGTAGATCTTTTTAGCGAGTTCCAGATAGCGTTTGTCTTTGGTGCGCACATAATTTTCTGCCGCGGTAATGCCAAGCCATTGGTTGTCATCATAAAACCTGCTGTCGCGACCGGCATCGGCCAGATAAGAGCGGTAACCGGGAATGGCTTCATCTTTGGCATCATAACGTTCTATTGCCTTCATCACACCTGGCAGGTAAGGCGTGCCGAGTTTGAGCACATCGACCTCGTTTGCGCCATCCATCAGCGCGCAAAGCGGCCAAAGAAACGAATACTTCCGTTCACGGGCTTTTACCTGGTCTTTTTCGAAGTAGAGTCCCGACTCCGGTTCATAAAATACAGTTTGAATATTTTTTCTGATCAGGTTGATCCGTTCCTTATAATCAGTTTTTTGTGCAAAGCCGGTCTGGCCGATCAAAATCAGCAGAACCGCAAGAATTTTAATGGTTTTCATTTGTGTGTGGTTAAATTTTAGCAAATACATTTGGTCAGGAGCATCCAAGATACTAAGAATTATATATTGCTAAAACAATTTAACAATACGGCGGCGCGTGAAATGTTTTTTCTCTGTACCGTACGCGGCCAAAAGACAATCCAATTTTTTTTGTCACAATTAAAATACATATCTTGCTGCAATTTTATGGCTCGAATTTTTCTGAATACGCTCGGCGGAAAGATATCTGGTTTGCTGATGAGCAGGACGACACTTCTGGTGGTGTATCTGACGCTCGCTGCCGGTTCGGCGCTCAAACAATATCTGAATCACGCTATCAACAATTACCTGATTTTCAAATACACATTCTGGCATAGCCTGCGGCTCCAGCCCCTATATCCCGAATACCCTGCCGAGTATCTTGACAGTAACCATTACGGGCCATTTTTTGCGGTCATTATTGCGCCATTCGCCTTACTGCCGGATTGGGCCGGGGTTATCTTGTGGAATATCTTTAATACGGCCGTCCTTTTTTATGCCATCTGGCAACTGCCTGTCTCCGAATACAAGCGCAAGATTATTCTCTGGATCTGCTCGCATGAGCTGCTTACGGCGCTGCTTTCTGTGCAGTTCAATGTTGCCATCACAGGTTTTATCGTACTCAGTTTCTGTTATCTGGAGCGTCAACGCTTGTTTCCGGCCACAGTGTCAATGATGCTGGGACTTTTCACGAAATTGTACGGAATTGTCGGACTTGCCTTCTTTTTCTTTATCAGACACAAGTGGCGTTTTATAGGAACGTTCGTGGGCATTTTCATCACATTCGTTGTTCTGCCCGCCATCCTTTCAAATCTCGACTTTGTCTGGAATGCCTATCGCGACTGGTATCAGTCGCTCGTTCTTAAAAATTCGTATAACCAGGGAAGCGACATGGCCGATATTTCGTTTTTTGGCTTTTTGAGACGAACCACGGGGCTGCATGTCAATGTGCTGTACGGATGCCTTATCGCAGCCATTCTGCTGGGATTTGCCTTGCTGCGGTACAAGCAACACATTTCGCTACAATACAGGCTCATGACTCTTTGTTATGTTTTGCTTTGCCTGGTCCTATTTAATACAAACGTTGAATCTCCGACTTATATCATCGCATTTGTGGGCGTTGCCATTTGGTTCACTTTAGTGCCCAAGAACCCATACACAATCAGCCTGCTGATTTTTGCTATCCTTTTAACCAGTTTCTCCCCATCTGATCTTTTTCCCAGGTTTGTTCGTGAGGAGTATGTAAAACCCTATGCGCTTAAAGCACTTCCGTGTATTCTTATTTGGTTTGATATTGCGGGCCGGGTATTATTTGCCAATTTTTTAACTTCGTCCCGTGATCAGGACTACCTGAACCAGCCAAATATCAATGAGCACCGTTATTAAGCAGCAGACACCTTCAGAATGGGAACATTTCTGGAAAACGAATCCATCTGGTTTTGATGAGATCATGCTGCGTTCAACAGCTTATTTTGCAGACAAACTTGAAGCTGAATATCCTGGCAAAAAAACCGAAAGGTTGCTTGATCTTGGTTGCGGCCCGGGTTTCCTCACAGGTTTACTTAAAGATCATTATGCGTATATCCATGGCACAGACATTTCTTCTGCTTACGTAGACGCCTGCAGGCTGCGCTTTTCTGACGCGCAAAATGTTGAGTTTAGTTTGAGTGCGGCATACGATTTTGAGTACTATATAAAGGTTATAGAGCGTAAGCAGATTACACGAGTTGTTATGCTGAGTGTGCTGCAATATTACCGTTCTGTAGAAGAAGTCAAGGGGTTGCTTGTAGCGCTCAAAGCAGCATCGGAGACACAGAAATTTGTATGTCTTCTGGCTGATGTGATACCAACGGGCCACTCGATGTTCTCAGACATCGGCAGTATTGTCCTGCAAGCGCTGAAAAACGGATATGCATTGAAATTTGCCCGTTTTATAACCTATGCTTTGTTTTCTGATTACCGTAAAACAAAAAAACAGGGCCTGCTGCAGATCGATCCGGATTTTTTCAAACAGGCAGCAAGAGATCTGAACGTTAAGGTGACATTCGTCAAGGGATTGAGTATACATTCAGGACGGTATAATGTCTTATTAGATTTTACGAAGTGAAAAAGCTGGTTTCCATAGTTATTCCTTCATTCAATGAATCAGACAACATTCCGGTTCTGGCTGCAAGGATAGATGAGGTCTTCGGTGACCTCAATTACCGTTACGAACTTCTTTTTGTAGATGATGGCAGTGCAGATGCTTCGCTTGATGTGATCAATACCTTGCGTAAAACGAACGAAAATGTATATTATCTGGAATTTTCCCGAAACTTTGGTCACCAGCTTGCTGTAAAGGCGGGCCTTGATCATGCAGGCGGCGATTGTGTGATCAGCATGGATTGCGACCTGCAGCATCCACCGGAGGTGATACCAGACCTGTTGAGCAAGTGGGAAGCGGGTTACGAGGTTGTATACACAGTCCGTGAAGATGACCGGGATCTGTCTAAACGCAAACGCGGCTCATCGAGCATGTTTTACAAACTGCTCAACTCCTTGTCAGATATTGAGCTGGAGGCCGGTGCTGCAGACTTTAGACTGCTTGACAAGAAGGTAGTGAATGTCTTCAGAAACTTCCAGGAAAGCGAGCCTTTTTTACGCGGCCTGGTAAAATGGCTGGGTTTTAAGCAGTACGCGCTTCGTTATACGCCGGCGAAACGCTTCTCTGGCAAAAGCAAGTACACACTAAAAAAAATGATGCGGCTGGCGCTTCACGGGGTTACGTCATTCAGCATTAAACCCCTGTATACAGCGGTGTATCTTGGTTTCATCTTTTCGCTTGCTTCAGTACTCTATGTACCGTATGTGATCTATGCCTTTTACACCGGGGTAGAAGTGTCTGGCTGGGCATCGGTAATTATGACCATTGTGTTTTTTGGTGGTCTGCAGCTGATCATTCTTGGTATAATCGGCATTTATGTGGGTAAGATGTTCATGCAAAGTAAAAGCAGGCCAAACTACATCATCCGTTCATCTGCCTTACCTTTTACATTGCCATGATACTGCTGAGTTTTGACATAGAAGAATTTGACATGCCGTTTGAATACGGCAAACAAATTAGTTTTTCTGATCAGATCAGCATTTCCCGTGAAGGAACTGTAGCCATTCTGGATTTGCTGGAAAAACACCGTATCAAAGCGACATTTTTCTGCACAGTAGTGTTTGCACGGGAGATACCTGACCTGATTGAACGGATTATCAGCTCCGGACATGAGTTTGCTTCACATGGCTACTACCACTCAGACTTCAAAACCGCCCATCTGCTCGAATCCAGGATTGAGCTTGAACGTCTTTCGGGAAACCCGGTTTCCGGTTACAGAATGGCACGTATGATGCCCGTTGATGAACGGGAAATTGCGAAGGCCGGGTACAGCTACAATTCCTCGATCAACCCCACCTTTCTTCCCGGGCGATATAATAACCTGGGCGTATCGAGAACTCATTTTTTCAAGGAAGGCGTTTTACAGCTTCCTGCCTCGGTTACTCCGCTTTTACGATTCCCCTTGTTCTGGCTGTCGTTTCATAATCTGCCCCTTTGGCTATATAAGAAACTGGCGCTGCGCACACTGCGAAAAGATGGCTATCTGAACATCTATTTCCATCCCTGGGAATTTACTGATCTGACTGACCGCCATCGTTTCGGTTTTCCGGCCTACGTTCGGCGAAACACCGGAAAACTAATGATCGCCCGGATGGATAACCTGATTGGCTGGCTACGGGATCGGGAAATCATGTTTTCTACGATCAACGGCTTCATTAAATCTCTGTCATAAAAAAAGCCCGCGGGCCGATGGCCGCAGGCTTGATGTAACTTCTATAGTTTGTTAATATGTAGCAGCAAGTTTCAGCGCCTGGTAGGCGTTAACTACACCACCGCTCACACATATGTCAGCAAATGGAACGCGAACCGTCTCATCGCGTTCGTTCTTGTATTTGACCTTATGATTGACTTTGACAACTGATTTCATTAAAATCTCCCGTACCTGTGCAGGCGTTAATTTTGGATAATAAGAAAGAATCAGCGCAGAGAGACCAGCCACAACAGGCGAAGCCATACTGGTTCCATCAAACTCCTCATATTTAGAACCTGGCACAGTTGAATTGATCATAAATCCAGGAGCAAATACATCGACCGAATACTTGCCATAATTTGAGAAGGACGCTTTGAGATCTTCATTGTCAGCGTAGGCACTGGCGCCAACTTCGATCCAGTTGCTCGCGTACGGAAGTTTGAACTTTGCAGAGTCGACCTGGACCTTCAGGGCAGCAGCGGGATTAGGCCTTGGCTGCATGCCGTTGGGTGAAGGCGCAACCGGCAGACGGATGGGTGCGACAGTCTTTTTATGCGCCTTCTCGTAGGCGAGAGCTTCCGGGCTTTCATAATACTTATTCGGGAAGTTTGACTCGATGTCATTGTTCTGATTTTCGTTACCAGCTGCATGAACAAGAAGCACGCCTTTTTGCTCGGCGTATTTCACGGCAGAATCTACAACCTGTTTGTTCCATTTGTAAGCCTTTCCAAAACTCATATTGATTACACGTGCACCGTTGTCAACAGCATAACGAATACCGTTTGCCACGTCCTTATCGCGCTCATCGCCCTCTGGTACAACGCGTACAACCATAATGCTGACATGATTCGCAACGCCATTGATTCCTTTGCCGTTGTTTCTTTCCGCTCCGATGATGCCCGCTACGTGAGAACCATGATCTGCATTAGGCCCCTTTACATCATTGTTGCCATAATGACGTTCGCTTGCGTTGCTATAATCATCGCCGACAAGCTTAGCGCGTTCATCATATTTCGGATTGAGGTTATAATTGAGCATAACTTCATAGTCCTTATATGCCTTCTTCATGCTCTTGTAGAACTTTTCAAAGCTGCCATCTTCTTTCGAACCACGGCGGATGATCGTTTTGACCTGTTCTTCCATCTCATCGCCGGCTTTAAAGTTCTCAATATCCTGCATAGTCGGCACCGGCTTTTTAACCGCGAGCGCCACAGAGTCGATCACCTTATTGATGGCCTGAATGACACTGAAGGTCTGATAGGCATCCTGATATTTTTTTCCGTAATCTGAAGTCATCCTTTTGTACAGCGCGAACTCTTCTTTCTGCGTGCTGTCAAGCGGGGTTGAGTTCAATGTACTTTGATATTTGGGCGCGTAGATGCGCAGCAACCGAACCAGCTCAAGGTTATCATAGGCCAGGTTACCATCCTTTGATCCGATGAAATTCCAGCCATGAATGTCGTCGACATAGCCGTTGCCATCATCATCTTTGCCGTTACCGGGAATTTCCTTTTTATTGGTCCATAACACATTCTTAAGGTCTTCGTGCCCGATGTCTGTACCACCATCTATAACGGCCACTACGATCTTTTCCTTGGGCTTTTTATCTTTAAGAAGTTCTCTGTATGCTTTTTCAGTACTGATACCAAAGAAGCCATTTTCGGTGAGATCAAGATTGAACCAGTTGGCCGGAAGTTTGACATCTTTGCTCTGTGCGAAGGTCAGCGAGCCAAAGCAGGCGAAGCACGCTGTTATAATTAATCTTTTCAGTTTCATGGGTATAGTTTAAACACAAAAGTACGGATTATAGGTGCTTTCGGATGAACGCAGGTTTAGATTTGACATTTTTTAACATCCACCGGCGGTGGTCAAGCAGTAGTATTTGGATTTGTATAGAAACAAAAAGGCCTCAGCAAGTGAATGCTAAGGCCATATTGATAAGATTTGGCACCGACCTACTCTCCCACGTGTTACCGCAGTACCATCGGCTCTGGCGGGCTTAACTTCTCT
>NZ_RXNQ01000007.1 GCF_004138205.1 Pedobacter sp. SYP-B3415 | reverse complement strand
AGGCATAGCCGAAAGCGTTCGTACCATTTGAAATAACATAAAAGAGACGAACAAACCGCTCCGGCTGTGTATCTCTTCTTGCATAAAAGCATCAAAAGTCCGACGGCGGCGGGAAAAGGCCCGGATTGCCCCTGCATCATTCCGTTCCGGGCTGGTTCCCCTCCTTGGTTCCTCCCGACCTCCTTAAAACAGTGCAAGACTTTTAATACTTTTCTGCGGCGAGAAGATACAAGGCCGGTCCGCACCTATCAGTGGCAGTAAGCGGGCAAAACCGTTATCAAAACCGCGGGCTGTACGTAAAACCCGCAGACATAGAATACAGGGGGCTTGATTCAGAAGACTTAGGCCAATACTGCTTTAAGACCGTTCAGAACGATCTTATTTCATTCAGCCAATTTTTACCGGACAACACTGATTCATGGCTCGTGGCTCACCCAGCGTCATTGAGGGGTATGCGTTATACTAACACCAACAGACTAATATAAACTTGCACGTACAAGGCCCCTTGCATTCGCCCAGGTCGTTCACTCGTTAGGCGCTGGTCGAAATACGATACTCGAAAGACGAACTACAGATTTACCAACCAATTATTCATGCTTCAATTTCTTATCAACCCAGAAAGGCGCAAAAGGCAGCAGTGAAGACACAAAAAACAGAAGCGCTTTACCGAACGACCATTTCTTTTCCGACCAGGCCATAATCAGCAGCGCGACATACAACACAAACAGCAGTCCGTGTGCCCAGCCAGTGTACTTGACGGCCAGTGGCATGTCCGCAAAATATTTTAAGGGCATGGCTACAAAAAGAAGCAGCAGGTAAGAGATCCCTTCCAGCACGGCAACTTTGCGAAAAAGATTGATGGTGTTTCCCATGAATGTTGATTTTCCCGCAAAATAGTCACAAATCAGCGCAGCCTGAAATGCTTTTGCGCTTTTGACGTTCAGCCGACCCTGCTCAGCATCCATCCTGCTGTCTCAAATAGCTGATTGCTGTTACATCCCGGCCTGGGGAACCGGGGAATTCGTGTTCCACAGTTCCCCAATCCTGCGCAGCAGCAGTGTGGAAGTCATTACACATATTCACGCCGCTTGCCTGTACCATCAAGGCGCCCGCCGGGACATCCCTCCCATTCGCCGGGACCTGGCTCGGTGCGCCAGCCAGGGCACTATTGTTTCATATAGTTTTGCAGCGCAGCAAACCGCAGCCTTCTTTAACACATGTTTGAGTCGGAATACCACTCGTTAAAAAACATCCCTATTGAATGGCCTGGTGACAGCTGGTGAAAACAACATTTTAAACAACATGAAAAAAACACTACAAAAATCCGCACTTGCCCTTTTGCTCATCGGCGGCCTTATTTCAGGCTGTAAAAAGTCAGACGGTATTACCGCTCCTGAACCTGAACAAACCGGCAGCAATGTACCTTCTACCTTTAGTTATCAGACGTCAAGACAGGTTCAGTTCGATATCCGCCTGCTTAGCAACAACAACCAGCCGATCAAAGGTGCGCTTGTAAGCGTAACCGCTACAGATAATGCTGATAAGATCTTCTTTAAAGGCGTAAGTGATGCATCCGGTCATGTTCGCGGCACGGTGGATGTTCCTAACTACCTCGATTCTGTTGCCGTATTACCAAAATATACCGGCCTGCTGAACAAGGTAAAATCTGTTATTAAAAACAAATCATCAATCAGCATGGTGATCGGTGGTGCCGACGGCCTTAGCGGCGATGTTGTAATCAGCAACGAAGCAAATACCGCTACCGGCGCAACCATGACCGGCAAACAAGGCAACATCATTGCCGGTATCCTCGGAACGGACTATGTTTATCCTTCGCCATACACCAGCTCTGCAGGCGCAATCGTAAATACCACAGAGTTTCCGTTCGCCCTTGGTCGTCCGAAATACCTGCTTGGCACATCAGACGATATTGATGCGAGCTTGCTTTCTTATATCAACGCCTCTCTGCCTGAAGGCAAACCCCTTACACAAACGCATCCTGAGTATTTAACCAGCACTGCGCAATCAAACATCGTGGTTACCCAGAATAACACCGAGATCTTTATCACTTTTGTTTCTGAAGGTGCTGACTACAAAAACACACTTGGCTGGTACAGCTATCCAACCAATAATCCACCCTCGCAGGCAACCGGTTCTACGCTTGAAAACGCAATCGACAAGGTAACTATGGTATTCCCTAACGCTTCTGCTTATGGCTCGGGCGGCGGACTAAAACCCGGTAACAAAGTAAGCCTTGGTAAATTTAATGCCGGCACAACCATCGCGCTTGTATTGATTCAAAATGCATGGACCAGCAACGGTATTCAAACCGGTAACACGAAATTTTATACAGATTCAAAATTCAACCCTGAATCGACAACTGCCCTGCGCAAACACTCTGTAATGCTGTATGATGACCAGCATGACTTGTTCGTTCTCGGTTTTGAAGACGTTAACCGTACAGCCGGAAGCGGATCTGACAACGACTTCAACGACCTGGTCGTTTATGCCACCGCAACGCCTTCAACAGCTGTTTCAAAAACAAATGTATCCACCATTGATACCCGTGTAGACAGTGATAACGATGGTGTAGACGACACTGCCGACGAGTTCCCGAACGACCCAACACGTGCTTATACCAGCTACTATCCGTCTAAAACCGGTTGGGCTACCCTGGCGTTCGAAGATAACTGGCCAAATACCGGCGACTTCGATGTAAATGACCTGGTTGTTAATTACCGTTACAAATATGTAAGCAATGCTGCCAATAATGTTGTGGAAATGACCGGCTCATACCTTCCCGTTGCTGCCGGTGCCGATTACAACAACGGATTCGGTGTACAGCTTCCGGTTGCAGCAAGCGCAGTTACATCAGTTACTGGTCAAAACCTTAAAAACGGATACATTAGCCTCGCAGCAAATGGTGTTGAAGCCGGACAGGCAAAAGCGGTTATCATTCCTTTTGACAACCACGAGAACCTGCTGAAAAATGCAGACGGCACGCCACAGGTGAACACGGTTCCCGGCAAAGCAAAAGTTGCGGGCACCCAGGTTGACGTAACCGTTCTGTTTACCTCACCAGTTGCACAGGGAACGCTGGTAAATACAGCTATCAACCCGTTCCTGATCAGCAACAAACGCCGCGGTTACGAGGTTCACCTGTCAAACTATGCGCCGACCGACAAAGCCGACAAGACTCTGTTCCGCACAGGTGCTGATAACAGCGTTCCGGCAAGCAACCGTTATTACATGGATGCCAACAACGCGCCATGGGCACTGAATTTCCCTGATGCCTTTGCCTACCCTACAGAAGCGAAGTCGATCAAAACAGCCTATCTGAACTTTGATGCATGGGCAAAATCAGGCGGCACACAGTTCACTGACTGGTATATTTCGACCGCAGCCGGATACCGCAACGACAGCAACCTCTTTAAATAGTTTCAATAGAGCCAAAAAAAATCCCCGGGCAGATTGCCCGGGGATTTTTTTATTTGTACATGATCAGCACGTATGGCGTAGGAAAAGGCAGTGCGTAGATGAGGGAAGACTGGAGATATGAGTAGTGAGACGCGCCTGTTCTTTCAGCTGATTATAGCCTGGTAGGCTGTTTCGCCCGTTGCCGGAGGATAGACTCCAGGCTCTGCGCCACGGTCTTTCATCTTTTTTCTTTTCTCCCTATTTTCTTTTCACACTGCCGGTTGCCGGCTACGCAAGTTTTGCAAGGTTCTCTTTCATACGCACCAGGTACTTTAGCCGGTAATGGCTGTCTTTGATCGATTGAAGCAGTGCGTTTTGCTCATTCGCATCGGCCGACGCGTCGTACCGCTGCGTAAGCGTCTGGAGCTCGCCAGTCATCTCCTCTTCAATCCCGGCTACCTGGGTACGGATACTTACTACCTTTTCGGCATCCGGATCAAACTGAAGGTCCATAATAGCTTCGTTTATTTCCATCATATCCATCAGGAAAGTTTGCGGAAGCACGTAATTCTCATTAGCAACAAGGACCCCTTTTAGCTCCAGCAGATATGCCAAACGCCGGGCGGGATCGCTCAGCGTTTTATAGGCATTTGTATTCAGCGTACTGAGGTGCAGCACCTCATCCTGCTTCTCTGCACTTTCATTAGCAAAAAAGTCGGGATGGTATTTGCGGCTCAGCTCAAAAAATTTCGTTTTTACAGCGGCAGCATCCAGGTTGAAAACGACCGGCAGTCCGTAAAAAGCAAAGTAATCTTCCATGTTATTTGCCCATAAAGGCCTTAAAGATGTCATTACCCAGCACAAAGACCATGAGCGACAGCAGGATCACGAAACCGGCGATCTGCGCACGCTCCAGGAATTTATCGCTTACCGGTTTGCCCTTAACCATCTCAATCAGCAGGAACACAACGTGTCCGCCGTCGAGGGCCGGAATTGGCAGGAGGTTCATAAAGGCCAGGGCAATGGAGATAAACCCGGTTGATGCCCAGAATCTTGCCCATATCCATTCGCCGCCATAAATTTTGCGCGCAATCTCAACCGGACCCGAAAACGCTTTCTGTGCCTGTACTTTACCCGTTATAACTTTCCAGATGCCCTTGGCATTGTCGCTGAACGTTTTCCATGCCTTGTCTGCTCCGATCGGCAGCGACTCAAGAAATCCGTAATTGAGGGTTTGTGTTCTGATCTCGTCTACATTGAATGCAACGCCAAAGACACCCGTTGCGTCAAGTTTTGCGGTCAGGTTAACCCTTTCGCCGGCACGGTCTACCACAAGCGGAACGGTCTTGTTTTTCGAAAGCTGAAGCTGATCAGTAAGCTGATCGCGGAACAGCGCGGGTTTGCCGTTTACAGACAACAGCCGGTCGCCGGCTTTTACACCTGCTTTTGCAGCCGGCGTATTCGGCGCCACTTGGCGGATGCGGGTACTGATACGCGGGTCCGGACTGATGAACTCAGCCAGGCCGAGATCAGAAACCTGATTCAGGATGTTGTCAGGCACACGAATATTGAGGGCCTTACCGTCGCGCATCACCGTCAGGGTGGTATTGCCCATTAGTACTTTCGGACTGATCACTTCCTCAAAGCGGATTACTTTCTTGCCGTTAATGGCAATTACTTTATCGCCGTCTTTCAGGCCAACTTCTTTACCAATGCTTCCCGGATGAATACCGTTCTGCACCGAACTGTTTGGAATAAACGTTTCCCCGTATCTGAACGTCAGCATCCAGAATATGATGATACCGACAATGATGTTTACAATGATACCGCCAAGCATTACGATAAGACGCTGCCAGGCCGGTTTAGAACGGAACTCCCAGGGCTGCGGCGGTAATTTCATCTGCTCGGTATCCATCGACTCGTCGATCATACCGGCAATCTTGACGTAACCGCCAAGCGGCAGCCAGCCAATACCATACTCCACATCGCCTTTTTTAAAACTGAACAGTTTTACACCCCAGGCATCAAAGAAAAGATAAAACTTTTCGACCTTGATTCCAAAGGCGCGTGCTGCAAGAAAATGTCCAAGCTCATGCAGGATAACCAAAATCGATAATCCCAGCAGCAACTGCCCCGCCATAATCAATCCATTCATAAATTTCTTCTGTTATAGTTTTTAAATTAGATGTACCTTCTGTTGCTTTGTTACCAAATCTGCGGCAAAGATACGGGTATGTTCATCAGTTTCTAAATAATTCGACAGTGATGGCTGCTGAACAAAAGGCAGGTCATCCATGCATCTTTCAACTACATCGCTCATTTCCAGGAAGCCAATACGTTTTTCCAGAAAGGCTGCTACAACAACCTCATTTGCGGCATTCAGCACGCAGGGCTTATTGCCACCGGTCTGAAGCGCCTGGTAGGCCAGTTTAAGATTGCGGAAGGTATCCATATCGGGTTTACTGAAACTCAGTTCCGGGTAGTCGAAAAAATTGAAACGCGGGAAATCGGTTTTTATTCTCTCGGGATAGGTCAGCGCATATTGAATCGGCAGCTTCATATCCGGAAGACCCATCTGTGCTTTGATTGAGCCGTCGCTAAACTGCACGAGCGAGTGGACGATAGATTGCGGATGAACGATCACTTCGATCTGCCCGGCAGTCAGCCCAAACAGCCAGCTTGCTTCAATGACTTCAAGCCCCTTGTTCATTAGCGAGGCCGAGTCAATGGTGATCTTGGCACCCATGACCCAATTAGGGTGGCGCAAAGCCTCGTCGCGCGTAACGGTAGCCAGAAAGTCCCTGCTCCGCCCGCGAAATGGGCCGCCGGAAGCTGTTAAAATGATCTTTTCGATCTCATTGCCGGTTTCGCCGCTCAGGCATTGAAAAATAGCGGAGTGCTCTGAGTCTACCGGCAGGATGTTGACGCCGTGTTTGGAAGCAAGTGCGGTAACAATTTCGCCCGCAACCACGAGTGTTTCTTTGTTGGCAAGGGCTATATCCTTCCCCGCTTGTATCGCCGCAATTGTGGGTTTTAAGCCCGCCGCCCCTACCAGGGCAGTTAGTACGATATCTGTTCCCGGCCACGCAGCCGCCTCAGACAAGGCTTCTTCGCCGCAAAGCACCTGGATACCTGTACCAGAAAGATCTGCCCGCAGCTGTCCATACAGCGACTCGTTGCCAATTACAACCAGCCCAGGCTTAAATTCCAGTGCCTGCTCAAGCAACAGGGTAGCATTGTTTTGCGCAGTCAGCACCTGAACGTTGAAACGTTCCGGATTGCTGCGTACCACCTCCAGCGCCTGCTTTCCAATCGATCCTGTGGCACCTAATATTGCAATGTTCTTCAATTCTTGTCAGTTATAATTTACAGCATCCAGCCTGAAAGTGCATCGGCAATTTTTCTGTCATTGCTTAACCTGGGAACCTTATTCTGGCCCCCCAGTTTCCCTTCCTGCTTCATGTAACCTACAAACGCATCTTTGGCCAGGCTGCGCATGACCAGCGGACGCAAAATCCTGCCGTCAATCAGGTCAAAATAGTAAATATTTTTCTTTTGAAGCGCCTCGTCTACCTTTTTGGCAAAAGCCTCAGGATTGGCGGGCGGAACGGAAAATTCAACAAACCATTCATGGTAAGGAAGTTCGCCTGCCGGCGGATTAACCTGCGGAGCTACCGTAAACTCGGTAATGCCAACCTGTTCTTCAGCTGCTACGCTCAGCAGCGCCTGCTCAACCTCCTCCCCGATCACGTGTTCGCCAAAGGCGGATATGAAATGTTTAATCCGACCCGTTACCACAATGCGATAAGGGTCTTTTGAAACGAACTTAACCGTATCGCCAATGCTGTATCCCCACAAACCCGCCGAGGTATTCAGAATAAGCGCATAATTTACATCCAGTTCTACGTCGGCAAGGCTTAAACGCGGCGGGTTTTCATCATAATAATTTGCGGCAGGGATAAACTCATAAAAGATCCCGGCATCGGCCAGCAACAGCAGCCCTTTCTCGGTCTGTGAGTCCTGGTAAGCAATAAACCCTTCAGAGGCAGGGTACGTTTCTATCGAATCCACACGACGCCCGATGCTCGCTTCAATCTTCGCCCGGTAGGGCTCAAAATTTACGCCGCCGTATACAAACAGGCTGAAATTGGGAAAAATGTCTTTGATTGGCTTTCCGCCGGAGACAGCAGTCAACCGGTCAAAATACATCTGCACCCAGGGCGGTATGCCTGAAATCAGCGTCATGTCCTCATGCAGCGTTTCCTTAACGATGGCGTCTACCTTCTCCTCCCAGTCTTCAATACAATTGGTCTGGTATGATGGCAGGCGGTTTCGCTGCAGGTATCCTGGCACATGGTGCGCAACGATGCCTGACAGGCGGCCTACAGAAATGCCATGTTTTTCGGTCATCTCCGGACTGCCCTGCAGAAAGATCATTTTTCCGTTAACAAAGTCGGCCTTCCCCGTTTCGTTAATATAGGTAAGTAAGGCATTTCGTGCAGCTTTGATATGCTCGGGCATCGATTCCTTTGATATGGGAATGTATTTTACACCCGATGTTGTACCTGAAGTTTTTGCAAAGTACAGCGGTTTTCCCGGCCAGGTCACGTCGCGCTCGCCATTTACCACACGGTCTATATAGGGCCTCAGCTGTTCGTAGTCGCGTATGGGTACCCGTACCCGGAAGTCTGCATGCTTATGAATAGACGCAAAATCATGATCGCGTCCAAATGCCGTATGTTTTGCTTTCTCAATCAGTTTGGCAAGCGTACGTTCCTGTGCAGCAACTGCATTCTTCTTCCATTTATTGATGCCCCTTACCACGAAGGCGGCGAGCGGCTTGCTTAAACTTGCTTTTATTCCCATGTCGGCGATAAAAAAATCAAACGGAGAAAACCCCGCAGGTAGCTAAACAACGTTCCTTAAACAATGTTGTGCAAGATATCGGGTTGGGCATCGCCCTTGTATTCCTGCATCATTTTGCGATAGGCAACCGTGAGGGAGACCGCCGATAAAGGCACTATGATAAATGAGCTGAGCACATTGATGATAAATGAAACAATGGGCCAGTGCAGGTAACTGAAGGCCAGGTACAACAGCTGGAAACCACCAAGCACCAACAGCAAGAGCAGGATCTTTGTAAAGTTACCTTTTGTTGTTGCCAGGCTGAGTTTGATTGATTCAAACGGCTGGGCTCCCTTGTCCAGAATAAAAAACGGGAAAAATGAAATACGCAGCCAGGTTATAAAAATAGCCAGGATTCCGATCGAGATAAAGATGCCGGAGATCAGATGAATGGTTTTTTGTGTCGTGATGACGTGCGTTTTGATCAGCAGAAATATGATTGGGAAGGGCACCAGTGTAACAAGCAGGTAAACGCCGATGATACACATCATGAAATAAAGCGTGGCAATCAGAAACCTGACAATCTGCAGCTTGGTGGGAATGGTGCCTACAATCGTAACATCGTTATCCTCATTGTCCAGCAGATGAAAAATGTACCGCAGCATGGAAAGGTTGATCGTAAAGTACATCAGGATAAACAAAAAAACCATCAGGATGCTCAGCGGCCGGCTCACTTCATTCAGAAAAAAAGCCATCAGGCTGCTCGCACTCGACGTAAGGAACATCAGAAAACACAGCGTGGCAATAGACAGGTAATGTTTTTTTGTAATTCCCCAGGCGCGCTGAATTACTTCATTAACTGCGAATGTGCTTTCCTTTAAAAACTCTATCATGATTGTTTAAACACAACTCTTTTGAAAAAGTCCTGAATAAAACCAAGACCATAGGCGACCAGTTGTGTAAAGGCCGCGATTACGCTCAAAAATGCAACTTTTAACGATTTATTTTGCAGCAGGGCGTGAAAAAATATCAACAAAAAATAAATACCAAATACGATATCGCCGGCAAGGGCAAGCGGCAGGTAGATGCCATGCAGCACCAGTACCCCGGCCAGGCCCAGCGTAAAAACAGCCGGAAAAAAATGTACCGCCTTAAGTTCGCCGGGGAAATGTTTGTAGATATTGATCCTTGCCCGGCCAAAGAAATGCAGTTGTTTATAAAACTGCCCGAAGCTTGTGCGCCGCTTGTGGTAAACATGCGCTTCGGGAATCAGCCCTATCTTAAAACCATTTTGCTGGATACGGATGCTGTACTCGATATCTTCTCCAAGCCTCGTTAAAATGAAGCCGCCGGTTTTCTCCCATACTTCGCGACTAAGCCCCATATTAAAACTGCGCGGATGAAACTGGCCGATGTGTTTTTTATTGCCTCTGATACCGCCTGTTGTAAACGGCGAGGTCATGGCGTAACTGATCGCCTTCTGAACGGGTGTAAAACTCTTATGTGCTGCATCCGGACCGCCGAAGGCGTCCAGGTCGTGTTCAAAAAGATAGTTACGTACCTTTTCAAGGTACTGTTTTGGGATCAGGCAGTCTGAGTCGAAAATGATAAAGTAATCGCCCTTTGCTTCGCGGAAGCCAAAATTCCGCGTGAAGCCCTGCCCTTCGTTCGGTTTATAAAAATACCGGATGTCCAGCTGACTTGCATATCCCTCCACAATCTCACGGGCGTCATGCGTTGAGCCATCTTCGATAACAAGCACCTCAAACTGCATATACGTTTGCCTGGTCAGCGTGTACAGCAGTTCTTTGATTTCCTGCGGACGGTTGTAGAGCGGAATGATGATCGAAAAGAACACGGCTGCTTGTATAAGGATTAATCGATCGTGGTCTCGATCAGGTATTCGTTTCGTTCAGGCGCATTCCGGGAAACCAGCTCGGCGATAAAGCCGGTCAGAAAAAGCTGCGAACCGACAACGATTGCTACCAGCGCGATATAAAAAAGCGGCTGGTCTGTGATGTCCCGTTTGTAACTAATGTGCGCTGAAAGATGGTACAGCTTTTCGCCGATGATCCACAGCGACATGGTGACACCGATAAAAAAGCTCAATACACCCAGGGTACCAAAAAAGTGCATAGGGCGCTTGCCGAATTTCCCTACGAAAAAGATAGACAGGAGATCAAGGAAACCGTTAATAAACCGGCTGAAGCCAAATTTTGTCGTGCCGTATTTCCGGGCCCGGTGTTCAACCACCTGTTCGCCGATACGGCTGAAACCGGCCCACTTAGCGATAACCGGTATATACCGGTGCATTTCGCCGTATACTTCGATGGTTTTGATCACATCGCTCCGGTAAGCCTTGAGGCCGCAGTTAAAGTCATTCAGCCTGATTCCGCTCATGCCACGTGTGGCCGCATTAAAAAGTTTCGTCGGAATGGTCTTGGTTATAGGATCATACCGTTTCTTTTTCCAGCCTGACACGATGTCGAACTTCTCCTCGCGAATGCGCCTGTAAAGTTCGGGAATCTCGTCCGGGCTATCCTGCAGATCAGCATCCATGGTGATTACTACATCACCCTGGCAGGCAGCGAAACCTACATTGAGTGCCGCCGATTTGCCGTAATTCCGCCTGAATTTAATGCCTTTCACCGAAGGATACGTTGCCTTCAGTTCGCCGATCACCTCCCAGCTCCGGTCTGTACTGCCGTCATCTATAAGCAAAACCTCATAACTGAACTGATTAGCCAGCATAACCTGGTCTATCCAGGCAACAAGTTCGGGCAGCGACTCATCTTCATTAAAGAGCGGTATGACGACAGATATATCCATTTTATACATAAAACTGTTTACAGGAACGTCCCTGTAAACAGTATATTTCTTTTGGCGCGAAGATCGTTAAAATTTTTGATTCGTGGTATGCAGCCGGCTCAGCCTTCAACAATGCGGTTGTTTTGCGTGTCGATATATACCGGGCGCTCCTTTTTGAAGATAGCCGCACCGATCAGGCTGATGATCGTACCAAAAAATGCAAGGAAGAGAATAACTCCGAAAGCAATCATCCAGATCATGTACTTACTCACCATTTCCACCTCCTGCTCTTCCTGCTCGGTTTTCGCGTTTGCGCGTGCTGTTTCAATGATTTGATCCATAGCACCGGGATCGAGCAATTTATAATAAAGCACCATCAGGATAGCCTGGAACAAACCAGCCAGCAGTGCCATTCTGAAGCCTGCAGAAAATGCCCGGCCAAAGGTCATAAAGCCGCCAAGCTCAGACTTGTGTTTCCATTGGGTGTAAAAAATAGCCAGGATAAACGGCACATACGTAAGCAGCGTGCTCAGCACCTTATGACCTATAGCGAGGTTTTTGTCTTGTGTGTCAATTCCTAATGCTTTAAATACGTACAGCAGGATGAGGGAATAGATCGCATAGATAACAGCAACCTGCAGGGCCAGCTGAGTTGGTTTTTTTTCAGATTCGATGATTTTCTGTTCCATAGTATGGTTTGGTTGAGTGGTTAACGGTTATAAGTGATAAGCAAGGCATAAACCGCGGTTTCGAACCCGCTGTTCCTGCTGTGGCTTGCCAGTTCTGCCAGGGCTTCTTCTCCGCCGTGCGGATTTTGGAAGAATGTCAGAAAGGGCACAAACAGCTCCTCCAGCTCTTCACCCTTGTCTACTTTTTCAGCAGCTTCACAGATTTGCCGGATATTGGTCTCTACAAGTTCCTGGTTACTGATCAGGCTTTCGTAAATCGCAAATTCGTCCTGAAACTCGTCATCTTCCACGAGCAGGAATTCTTTAAGAAAGTCGTCAAGTTCGGGACTGATGCCCTCATCCTGGCATTCCCTTATATATAGCAGAAGGTTAAGTAATTCTGTGCCGCGCTCAATGGTTTCCTCTTCGATGGCAGCCCACTCGTCACTTTCCAGGTAATCATCTTCAAGCTTTTGCACATCGCTGGCAAAAAAGTTGACCATCAGCAGGTCGAAGAATACTTCCCTTAAGGCCTCGAAGCGTGGGTGCTCGTCAAAAACGGCGTCAAACTTTTCGGTTTTTTCAAGAAAACCCTCGTCTCCCGAGAATACTGTCGTCAATTCGGCTTCCAGGTTTCCCGGCGCAGCACCTTCTACGGTAGCGAATCTGTTCAGGCTCGCTGCCAGTGTTGTTTTAATCTTATTATCCATTGCTATAAAGCTGATTGTTGTTGATAACTAGTTGAACCCTGCCCTGAAGCTCCTGTCCAAGCAACGGCGAGTTAACAGACAGCGAATAATTGTTGTCTTCGTTATAGGTCCACTTTTCTGTTGTATTGAACAGGGTAAGACTGGCTTTTGTTCCGGCGGCAATAGCGGGAACGTCGAGGCCAAGCACGTTCCGCGGACCTATAGCCAGACAGCGTACAATTTCTTCGGCCTTCAGTCCGGCCTTTACCAGCAGCGGAAGAACCGTTTGCAGCGCAATGATGCCATAATGAGCTATTTCGAACTCTACGTTTTTAAACTCCGTTTCTTCAGGCCGGTGTTGTGAACATACCGCATCTATTGTTCCGTCTTTCAGACCGGCAAGCAGCGCTTCGACATCAGCCTGACCACGCAGGGGCGGCTTTACTTTATAATGGCTGTCAAATTCGGCCAGGAGATCTTCGGTCATGCTCAGATGATGGGCCGCAACATCACAGGTGATACGAACCCCGTCCTGTTTTGCCTTGCGGATCAATTCTACCGAACCGGCTGTTGATACGGTGCTGATGTGTACACGCGCATCGTTATAGCGGGCCAAAAAGATATCGCGTGCAATTTGCATTTCTTCGGCAAGCGCCGGAAGTCCTTTCATGCCCAGTAACACACTGTTCGCACTTTCATTTATTTTTGCCTTACCGGCGATGGACCCATTCTCCGGGTAAACCATCAGCAAGCCATCAAAGCCTTTAAGGTATTGAAGCGCACGGCTCATAAAACCATCGTCTTTTACGGGACGGTCGCCGTCTGAAAACGCAATGGCCCCTGCAAGACGCATATCATACAGCTCGGCCAGTTCTTTGCCTTCCCGCTCCAGGCTTAGGGCGCCTACCGGAAAAATATCAGTCACCGCCCCCTTCGTCTTATTGAGGATGTACTGTACCTGCGACTTGGATTGCACCACCGGACTGGTATGTGGCATAAGCGCCACGCCGGTAAAACCTCCGGCCCGGGCAGCCGCCACCAGACTGTCTGTGTCTTCGCGGGTTTCAAAACCCGGATCGCCTGCAGCCGCGTTCAGGTCAAAAAATCCCGGCGAAAGGTACGCCCCGGCTCCGTCTATCTCCTGCTCATTGTTTCCGGCAACCAGCCCGCTGCCGATTTCGGCGATTATTCCGTTTTCAATGCGCAGATCTGCTTGCTGCCCGTTGTGACTGTTGCCGGGTTCGGTTATGATAACGTTTTTTAAAAGAAGGTTCATGAAGCTTTTTTGTTTCCTGAGTGGTTTAAAAATCTGATTAAAACGATTTCTGCAGCGATAAAGGCCAGCGCCAAAATTAGACAAAGTTTCCATAACTCTGTCCGGTTATTTTGGTCAGCAATGCCCGCAGACAGCGAATCGTTTCGCATATCTATCAATTGTATCTTGTTGTTGTTTCCCAGTCTGCGCAGTGTTTCATTGTCTGCATAGCGCATATCAGATTCATTTCTCCCTGTGTTGAAGGCGTACGCTGCGAGTGTTTCTGTATTGCGGCGCAGGGTGTAGAAATCCTGTTTCCGGGCCTGGTCGGCGATGTAAAGCGAAGTGTGTCCCGCCTGCCGCTGCAGCTCGGGCAGAATTTTAGTAGTTCCCGAAACCAGCTTGGGCATGTTTTTCTCTGACAGTGTAACCGGTGGCGCAGGCAGCGTGGCATCCCGACCCAGCGTATAATACAATGCCGGCCGGTGTCCGGCAGCAAGCGCCGTATTCAGCAGCATAGGCACAACAACCGGGTGGCGATAAAAGTCGCCGGCTTTTGGATCGGGGCTAACCAGACTCAGATAGACCCGTCCGCTGCCCTGGGGAAAAACGGAAAATGCCGGCCGGTTGCCAGGCATGGTCAATACATCTTCGCGGGCCATCCGTGTGTTCTCAAGCTGAAAAAAACCCTTTATTTCCGGCAACGACATATTTCGCGGCACTGCATCAAATACATTACTGAAAAGGGGATGTCTGAGGTTAATTGCTGTTACCCTTGTCGAACTTGTATCAACGCTCAAAAATCCAGGCAGTTTAAGTGCACGCAAAAATCCGTTATAAGTTTGAGGTGCCGCATCGGCGGCGGGTATAAGAAGCAGACTGCCACCCTGAGCAACAAAATCCCTGAGCCGTATGGCAAGGCCGTCAGATGGCTGCTGCACGCCATTGAGCACCACCAGGCTGTATATATTAAAATCGGCAACGTTAATCGCAGCTTCGCTGACTTCCGCAGTTTTAAAAAACGGCTCGGCAGCGAGTAAGGCACTGATCTGGCTACCCGCATTGCGACCCTGGATCTGCAACACAGACTGGCCCGACTTCACTTCAAACGTGAATAAAAAACGATCGTCGAAAGTGATTGGAAAATCTTTGATGATAAGTTCGCCGCGCTGCCAGCCCGCGCCAGGGCCGCTGAACGATAGGGTATCGGTTATGCTCTTTTCCGCAGGAACCGTCAGGCTGCTTACAGCCTTTTGTGTTCCGTTGAGAAGTAACCTCAACGGCACATGATCGGCGTTTCGTGTCCCGTAATTACGAACGCGCACAATGATCATCTCCGCTGCGGCGGGCCTGTGCACAGGCACTTCGGTCCATACGCTGTCGATAGCCACATTTGGCTGCGGATTGGCCTGCAGTTTTACAAACGCTCCCCGTGTGCCCGCCTCGGTTTGCATGGGTTTGGTACCGGTAAAGGTCTGTTGAAAATCTGAAAGGATATAAAGCTGGCGCGCTGCCCTACCCGAGAAAACAGCCTGCTGCCGGTTCAAAACCTGCTGCAGGGTTCTGCCTGCTGCACTGATCTTCACTTCATCTACGGCAGAAATGAATGCCTCCCGGCTAAGGAGACGCTGGTGAGCACCTTCAAAATCGTTTGTCAATAACTGGAAACGGTCATTCAGGTTGTATGATGCCGCAATTTCCTTTGCACGGCGTTTGGCCTCATCAAGCAGGCTGCCGTCTTTGTTCACGGCATCCATGCTGTAAGAATTGTCGATATAAATGCTTACGGAAATCCCTTCATCCGGACCCGGAGACTGCCCGGAATTTATAAACGGACGGGCAAAAGCCAACACAAGAAAAACGATCGACAGGATTCGCGCAGCAAGAACGAGCAGATTTTTTAGCTTTTCGCGCGACGCGTTGCGCTCTTCGATTTCCCTGATAAAGGCGACGTTGCTGAAATTTACTTTTTTAAATTTCCTGAAATTAAAAAGATGGATGATTACCGGAATGGCCGCCGCAAAGAGTGCAAAAAGAAAACCCGGATAGAGGAAATTCATCAAAAAACAAAGATATGATTTTTCGGGGTTAATGGCGCATTCGCGAAACATGGATTGAAAGCAATCGAGATTTGAGATGTGAGATTTGAGTCCTGAGACCTGCAGTCGTATATAGGCGTTCGTATTTAGACAGGGTGCAAAAACCCTCAGCCGGTTGTGGCGATGGAGGGGTGTGCGCCGCGGTCTTTCGTCCTGGCTCCATTTTCTTTGGTCTCATTCGGTTTCTGCGCCGCGGTCTTTCGTCCTGGTCCTTTTTCTTTGGTCCTCCTGCCCTCCTGCCTAACGGTCGCCGCTACCTCTTCGCAGGAGATCCCCCGCCGTTGCGTTTCAGCAAAAACGGTATGACGCAAACGCGCTTCGGGATGACGGCATGGGGAAACTCCGGTGGCGCTTGGCAAAATATGGGATTGGGCTACCTGGTCCTGACTCATGATTCACTGTTGTCCGGAGAAAGTTTTGCGAAAGCCTATAGTTCTTTGGTTGCCAACTAACGTGAAACTGTGGTATCGGACCGCTCACCGCCGCGGGGGTTCCTTCTTTTTGGCGAAAAAGAAGCAACCTGAGGCATAGCCGAAAGCGTTCGTACCTTTGAAAACCACACAAAAGAGACGAACAAACCGCTCCGGCTGTGTATCTCTTCTTGCATAAAAGCATCAAAAGTCCGACGGCGGCGGGAAAAGGCCCGGCTGTTCTCAGCCTTAGACGCAAAACGGCGTTATGAGTGGTTATGCGCCATGGTCTTGGTTCATGATTCATTGCTCCTTATTCCCAAAGAGTTCCCCTCCTTGGTTCCTCCCGACCTCCTTGGAACAGTGCAAGACTTTTAATACTTTTCTGCGGCGAGAAGATACAAGCCGGTTCGCACCTATCAGTGGCAATAATCAGGCAAAACCGTCATCAAAACCGCCGCCTGTACGTAAAACCCGCAGACATAGAATACAGGGGGGCTTGATCAGAAGACTCAGGCAAATACTGTTTTGAGACTGTTCAGAAGGATCTTATTTCATTAAGCCAATTTTTACCGGACAACAATGACTCATGGTTCATGGTTCCTGCCTTCCGTTGATCCACACAGAGCAGAGGTCGGAAGGATGTAACTGGGACTCTTCGCTGCGCGCTGAATGACCCGTGCGGGGATTCGTATGAGCGGGTTTACGACGCGGTCTTTCCTCCTTATTCTTTCTTCTTTGGTCACACTGAAAGTCCGGGTCTTGTCATTATTCCTGGTTCATGGCTCGACGGAGTCATTCCTACCCCGCAGCGTATTTCTTCAATGATCGCCAAAGAATTTCATCATGGCCATAAACATCCGGACGGAACTCTACCTTTCCATTCTGAGGCCATGCGGTCTGATAATTAATCAGCAGATAGACCGGTTTTTTTGTACCAAACCATTTTGGCCTGAGCTGGTAAGTGTTGGCTGTATCCCGCTTTCTTTCCTGCTTTTTACGGAATAGCGGCATCTTGTTGGTATCGAGCGGCGGCAGATCAACCTCCATTCGGAGGAGATCATATTGCGACTTGTTCCTCACAAGCAATTCAGCAAACTCAAGCGGTTTTTCAATACGTACACAGCCGTGGCTAATGGCGCGGTTACGCAGTTTAAAGCCATATTTATTATTCGTATCATGCAGGTAAATGCTCGACCCGTTGTTAAATATGAACTTAAATTTCCCAAGCGCGTTCCCTTCGCCCGAACCCTGCTTAAACTGATAGGGCAGTTTATTCCGTGGGTATTTGCTCCATTGAATGGTATCGGGCTCGCCAATTTCCACTCCCTTCCTGTACACTTTGATATTGCTGTTCGAGAGGTAATACGGATCTTTCAGCGCCTGGTAATAAATCTCGCTTTGCGCAATGCTGACAGGAATATTCCAGATCGGGTTGGCCTGTATCGAGTTGATGCGGCTTACAAGCAAAGGCGTCTCATGATTTTTAGGCTTGTCGTCAAGGCTGCCGCTCTTCAGGTATCGCTTGATTTTTTCTTCATACGCCCGTTCGCGCCGGCCACCCACACAGACCTTCATAAATGCCAGGGTATCTGTTTTATCAAACCAGGTAAGTGAAAAATCAGGAATATTGACCACGACCATTTCTTCGTCTTCGTTTTTTGGCAGCTGCCAGCGTAATCTTTCCAGATTAACTTTCATGACCTGCAGCGTATTCGCATCTGCGCCCGATCTCCGGTACGCCGCCAGGGCTGCCTGCATTTGCCTGTACTGTTCGCCAGCGGGCTGAACCGACTCAAGTGTTGCAAGAAGATTATCGGTCTGAAGCACCTTTTGCATAAAGGCACTGTCGGGCCTTCCGATCTTGATATAAAATCTGTTTAGCAGTTTGCGCGGGTTGACCGCACCATATTTCAGGAAATTACTGTATTTAAGTAGTCCTTCCGCCACGTTCAGTTCAAGGGCAGCCACAACAGGGTATACCTCGTCAATAGATGTAAAACGGTTGGCATTTAACTGCGACAGGAGCTTGTCGATCTGCTGCAGGCGAAAAATTTTTGGATCAAGTCCGTGTGTATCCGCCCGTTTGATGTAATCCCGAAGGGAATCCAGTCCACCGTCAGCAAAAAACGATTGTACAAGATGCGGTTCATACCCTTGCGATGCATAAACTTCGGCGATCGTTTTCGGGTTGGAAAAGTGTGTAGCCAGACTGTCAGCGATCCGCCTGAATACGGGAATGTAGGCAGCCGTATCAAATTTTTTGTACAGTTTATTATCAAGGTGTTCGGCAAGGACCACGCCAACTTCAGGCACTGGCTTAAACCAGTTACAGGCACTGAGACACAAGACAAGGGGAATGATTAAGCGTAAATTTCTATTCAAAACAGACAAAGATAAGTGACCGGAGGCCGCTCCTGACCTCCCCGCGGCGATTACTCAAATAAAATGCCATATTTTTTTGATTTTGGCCGTGTTTGGCTATATTTGCCGCCACCTACTTATTATTGATAGAGATAGCAGGAACATTAGATGAACCTTATTTTGAAACACCATTTGCATTTCCACCATCGCCGCCAGGCGATGTAATGTGTATGTTTTGTACTTCAAAACGGTTTATCAGAATATTTTCTTGTTTCAATCCATAATCAATATTTAGTGAAGACACTTAAAATTGCCATCCAAAAATCTGGCAGACTCAATGAAAAATCGGTAGAGATCCTTAAAACCTGCGGTCTTTCATTCGAAAACTACAAAAGCTCCCTTATTTCTACAGTTACCAATTTTCCGCTTGAAATCCTTTTCCTGCGCGATGATGATATTCCTGAATACGTACAGGACGGCATTGCCGATCTCGGCATCGTTGGCGAAAATGTAATCGAAGAGACAGGTGCCGATGTCCATTATCTCCAGAAACTCGGCTTTGGTAAATGCACCCTGAAAATTGCCGTACCTGCTACAGAAAACTACACCAGTATCGAACAGCTAAACGGTAAGGCGATCGCTACCTCTTACCCGGTCATTCTGGAAAACTTTTTGAAATCCAAAGGTGTCGAATCTCAGATCCGTGTAATCAGCGGTTCGGTTGAGATCGGTCCGGGCTTGGGTCTGAGCGATGCGATTTGCGACATTGTATCAACGGGCGGCACGTTGAAAAGTAACGGCTTAAAGCCTTTTGCAGATGTGATGCGTTCAGAAGCTGTGCTGATTGCGAACCGCTCGGTTCAGGATGCTCCGGAGGTTGCCGAGCTGCTGCAGCGCATCCGTTCTGTCCTCAAAGCAAAGTCCAATAAATACGTTGTTCTGAACGTTGAAAAGTATAACCTCGATAAAGTTGTCGCATTACTTCCCGGCGTTAAAAGCCCGACAATCGTTCCGCTTTTTGAAGAGAACTGGGTGGCGGTGCACTCCGTAATTGCGGAAGAAGATTTCTGGGATAAAATCAACAGCCTGAAGGCTGCCGGTGCAGAAGGCATCCTGGTAATGCCGATCGAAAAAATTATTGTTTAGATCCGGTTATCCGCCTGAAGCGGACTTAACTTAAAGTTAACTACTAAACTTAACAACTTGAAAATCTATAATTTTAAGGACTTATCTGAACAAGACATTAAGACATTATGTTCGCGCAGCCTTGACGATGATGAGCAGGTCGCAGAAACTGTTCGCGAAATCCTGACGGGAGTGAGCGATGAAGGCGACGCCCTGCTTTATAAACTTGCAGAGCGGTTTGATGGCGTAAAACTTAAGAGTCTGTTTCTTGATCACACTGAGCTGGCTGATATAGCTGCCGCTATCCCGGAGGAGGCACGCGCAGCAATCGATACCGCGGCGGCCAACATTCGCGCCTTCCATGCTTCACAACTGCACGTCGAAGGGAAAACGGAGACGATGCCCGGTGTGACCTGCTGGCGGGAAAGCCGGCCTATTGAATCGGTAGGCCTGTATATTCCCGGAGGTTCTGCCGTGCTTCCCAGCACTTTCCTGATGCTCGTTATTCCGGCTTTACTGGCGGGCTGCAAGGAAATCGTGGTTTGTTCTCCGCCGCAGGCTGACGGTAAGACGAACTGTTACCTGGCCTATTGCGCGGTGTTACTTGGCATAGAGCGAATTTACCTGGTCGGCGGTGCTCAGGCCATTGCAGCGATGGCGTACGGAACGGAAACTATCCCTGCCGTTAGCAAGATCTTCGGTCCGGGCAACCGCTTTGTCACCGCAGCCAAACAGCTTGTGCAGGATCGGGTGGCAATCGACATGCCCGCCGGACCGTCTGAGGTTCTGGTGCTCGCCGACGAGACTGCCAATTCGGCATACCTTGCTTCTGACCTCCTTGCACAGGCCGAACATGGCCCTGATTCCCAGTCAATACTGGTTGCTACTTCAAGTCAGATTTTAGAAGAAACAAAGATTCAGTTGTCGTTACAGCTTGCCTTGTTGCCAAGAAAAGACGTTGCAGCCAAAGCATTGGCAAACTCGTATATGGTACTGGTTGAAAGTCTTGAGGAGGGCATGATCTTCTCCAATCACTATGCGCCCGAGCACTTGATATTGGCAACAGATCGTTTTGAACGCGTTATTCCCATGATAGTCAATGCCGGGTCGGTGTTTCTTGGCAACCTGACCCCCGAAAGTGCTGGCGACTACGCGTCGGGTACAAACCATACACTGCCTACAAGTGGTTTCGCCAGAGGGTACTCGGGCGTATCTGTTGATTCTTTTTTAAAGAAGATCACCTTCCAGCACATTACCGCTGGCGGACTCAAAAATCTTGGTCCGACAGTCGAAACACTTGCATCAGCCGAAGGCCTGGAAGCGCATCGGAATGCCGTTCATATCCGCCTGGAGCGGCTCAGGAAAGCAGATAACAACGCTTAATATCATACACAATGAATATCAACGACCTCGTAAGAGAAAATATACAGAAACTCAGTCCCTACTCGACCGCCCGAGACGAGTTTAAGGGGCAGGCATCGGTATTTCTTGATGCCAACGAAAACAGCTTCGGCTCTCCCCTCCCGGCTGACTACAACCGCTATCCCGATCCATTACAACTCGACCTCAAAGAAGCGATAGGCCGCATTAAAGGAGTCCCGATAGAAAACACTTTCCTTGGAAATGGATCTGATGAAGCCATAGACCTGCTTTACCGTGCTTTTTGTAACCCGGGGAGAGACAACGTTATTCTCGTACCTCCAACCTATGGTATGTACGAGGTGTCAGCGAATATAAATGACGTGGCAGTCAGAAAAGTAAGCTTGTTACCTGATTTTCAGCTTGACCTGAACGGCATCGCAGAATCAATCGACGCAAATACCAAACTGATCTTCGTTTGCTCACCCAATAACCCTACCGGCAATTCAATTAACAGGCAGGATATTGAGACCCTGCTTACGAACTTCAAAGGCTTGGTGGTTATCGATGAGGCATACATCAACTTTTCAAGACAGCATACCTTTATCCGCGAATTGACTGAATATGCTAACCTGGTGATTCTGCAAACCTTCTCAAAAGCCTGGGGCCTGGCGGCGCTGCGTTTAGGGATGGCCTTTGCCTCATCACAGATCATTGATGTGCTCAACAAAATTAAGCCACCATACAACATTAACCAGGCCACGCAGGATCTTGCTCTTGAGGCGCTTAAGAATGTTGATCAGGTGAATGACTGGATTAAACAAACCGTAGCGCAACGTAATGCGCTGAGTGATGCGCTCACAACATTGCCGCTGGTTAAGCAGGTCTACCCTTCTGATGCAAACTTCATCCTGGTAGAAGTCACCGATCCCGGACGAATCTACGACCGGCTGGTAGACGACGGCATCATTGTGCGCGACAGATCAAAGGTAACGCTCTGCGAAGGCTGCCTCCGGATAACGGTCGGCACACCAAAAGAAAATGAGCTGCTGCTGGAGCGGCTGAAAAACTATTGATTGTTAGATATGAGATGTGAGATATGAGATGTTAGATATGAGACTGGGTGCAAAGCCCCTCGACTTTCCAAATTGGCGCGTTGATTTTAGGCGGTAGTCTCACATCTCAGGACTCAAATCTCAAGACTATTGTTAGATATGAGATGTTAGATATGAGATGTTAGATATGACTGGGTGCAAAGCCCCTCGACTTTCCAAATTGACGCAGGATTTTTAGGCGGTAGTCTCAAATCTCAGGACTCAAATCTCAAGACTGAATAACAGCATGAAAAAAATACTCTTTATAGACCGTGATGGAACGCTGATTCTCGAACCGGAGGATGAGCAGATCGACAGTTTTGCAAAACTGAAGTTCTATCCGAAATCGCTGCATTACCTGAGCAAAATTGCGCGTGAACTCGATTTTGACCTCGTTATGGTTACCAATCAGGACGGCCTTGGAACAAGCTCACATCCCGAAGAAAACTTCTGGCCGGTGCACAATTTTATCCTGGATACCTTTTCAGGCGAAGGCGTAGACTTTACGGAGGTAATCATTGACCGGACTTTTGCGCATGAAAATGCCCCTACACGTAAGCCGCAAACAGGGCTATTGTTACATTATCTGGCAGAAGGATACGACCTGGCTAACTCATTCGTTATCGGCGACAGGCTTAATGATGTGATCCTGGCAAAAAATCTCGGTGCCCGCGCTATTTACCTGCGTCAGAACGATCACCTGGGTAAACATGAACTTCTTGATAAATACGAAACACTCGAAGACATCATCGCACTTGAAACCACCGATTGGGCAGAGGTCTATACCTTTCTTCGCTCCGGCAGCCGCTGCATCAGTCACACCCGCGACACGAATGAAACGAAAATCAGTGTAAAGCTTGACCTCGACGGAACCGGTAAAGCTTCTGTCTCAACAGGCCTCCACTTTTTTGACCACATGCTTGACCAGATTGCCCGTCATGGCGGCATTGATCTTCACGTGGAGACAAAAGGCGACCTGCATATCGACGAACACCATACAATCGAAGATACCGGGATTGCGCTCGGTGAAGCGTTTGCCAGGGCCTTAGGCAACAAACTTGGCATTGAACGTTACGGTTTCTGCCTGCCCATGGATGATTGCCTGGCACAGGCGGCGATTGACTTCGGCGGCCGCAACTGGATCGTCTGGGATGCAAAGTTCAGCCGGGAGAAAGTCGGCGATATGCCCACCGAGATGTTCTTCCACTTCTTCAAATCATTCAGCGATGCTGCAAAATGCAACCTGAATATCAAAGCAGAAGGCGAAAACGAGCACCATAAAATCGAAGCGATATTTAAGGCATTCGCAAAAGCCATAAAAATGGCCATTAAACGTGATCCCGAAAAAATGGTCTTACCAAGTACAAAAGGATTGTTATAAACGTATCTGATATGATAGGCATTATAAACTACGGCGCCGGAAACATCTTTTCCCTTACAGCCGCACTGGACAGACTTGGTCTGCAGTTCGACATGGTAAATACTGAGGCTGAACTTGAAAGCTACAGCCACATTATTATACCCGGCGTAGGCCACGCGGGAGCCGCCATGCAAAAACTGCGGGCAACAGGCCTTGTTGAACCGATCTGCAGGCTGACCAAACCCGTACTGGGCATATGCGTTGGCATGCAACTGCTTACAGCGCATTCTGAAGAGGGCGACAGCGATCTGCTGAACATCATCCCGCTGCGTACCCGTTTGTTTGATAAAGAGCTGGGAATCAAAATACCACACATGGGCTGGAACACCGTTCAGCACCAAAACAATTTACTGTTTCAGGGTGTTGATGAATTTGCACAATTCTATTTTGTGCATTCGTATTTTATTGAATATAAGCCTATTTTTGACATCGCTTCGGTAACCTATGGAAACCGGTTCTCTGCGGCAATTAACAGGGATAATTTTTACGGCGTGCAGTTCCACCCAGAAAAGTCTGGTGCTGCCGGCGAGCAACTATTGAAAAACTTCAGCAACATAACTTAGAAAAATGTACATAATTCCCGCCATCGATATCCTGGACGGAAAGGTCGTTCGCCTGCGCGAAGGTGATTACAACCAAAAAACTGAATACGATGTTTCGATCGCAGAGATGATCGAGAAATACCAGTCAAACGGAACCGATTTTATCCATATCATTGACCTGAACGGTGCCAAAGGCGACTTTAGCAACCAGAAAACGCTTTTTGATATTATCAAAAAAACAGAAATGCGCGTTCAGTATGGCGGCGGTATCCGCACCATCGATCAGGTTACAGAGCTGCTTGACTCAGGTATTCAGCGCGTCATTGTAGGTACGCAGGCTATCACCAACCCTTCGTTTCTGGAAGAGCTGAGCCGGGAAGTCGGCAAAAAAGAAGACCATGCCAACCGCATCGTTATCGCCATCGACGTGCTTGACGAAGTGATCAAGTATTCAGGGTGGATGGAAAGCTCGCCCATCAAACTGATGGATTATGTTGACCGCTGTCTGCAACTGGGCTTTTTCAGGTTCCTTTGCACGGATATTAACAAGGACGGAAAACTGGGCGGCGCAGCCATAGAACTTTACGAAAAGTTATTAAACCACTCCCCTTTTATCAAACTGATCGCCTCCGGCGGAATCAGCTCCATGCAGGACATCGAAGATCTGGCAAAGCTGAACATTCGCAGCTGTGTTGTCGGTAAGGCGATCTACGAAAACCGTATCAGTATCGAAGAGATTAAAGCCTGGAATCTCAAGGCCATGACATCGCTCTAATGCTCAGTAAAAGAATTATCCCCTGCCTTGATGTAAAAGACGGGCGTACTGTAAAAGGAATCAATTTTGTCGACCTGCGGGATGCCGGAGACCCGGTAGAACTGGCCGCTCAGTATGCACAGCAGGGCGCTGATGAACTGGTCTTTCTCGACATTACAGCCACACACGAGAAACGCAAAACCACCATCGAGATGGTGAAGTCTGTAGCCCGGCAGCTGAACATTCCCTTCACCATTGGTGGCGGAATAAGTTCTGTTGCGGATGCAGAAGCGCTGCTCAGCGCCGGAGCCGATAAAGTAAGTATCAATTCGGCAGCAGTACGAAATCCGCAGCTCATTGAAGATCTCGCGGAGGCTTTCGGCGTACAGTTCGTGGTTCTCGCTGTCGATACCCGGCAGATTGAAGGCAAAAACCTCGTTCACCTGAACGGCGGCCG
This sequence comes from Pedobacter sp. SYP-B3415, assembly GCF_004138205.1. Lineage (GTDB taxonomy): Bacteria > Bacteroidota > Bacteroidia > Sphingobacteriales > Sphingobacteriaceae > Pedobacter. Next base: position 92,894 of record NZ_RXNQ01000007.1, on the reverse strand, counting down.
ACTGGTTACAGCCATCGAGACCGAAACCTGGATCAAAGATGCTGAAACACGCGGTGCGGGCGAGATTCTCCTAACGTCAATGGATCACGATGGAACCAAACAGGGCTTCGATTGTACGCTGCTACGAAAGATCAACGACAGCATCAATATTCCGATCATCGCATCAGGCGGCGCCGGAAAAACGGCCGATTTTACAGATGTGTTTTTAAATGCAAACGTAGATGCCGCCCTTGCTGCATCGGTTTTCCATTATGGCGAGATTCTGATACCTGAACTAAAAAAAGAACTTAAGGCACATAACATTCCGGTCAGGCTGCAGCCTGATCGCATAATACAATAAAAATGAATATATTTTCCGGACCGGCTGAAGCAGATTGGAGCAAGGGCGAAGGCATGCTGCCTGCCGTTGTTCAGGATGCAAGTACCCTTGAAGTGCTGATGCTTGGGTACATGACCAGAGAGGCACTCGAACAAACCATCAGCGAGGGTAAGGTAACATTCTTTTCGCGTTCGAAAAACCGGCTTTGGACTAAAGGCGAAAGCAGCGGAAACTTTTTGCTGCTGAAAGACCTCTATCTCGACTGCGATCGGGATACGATCCTGATCAAAGCCGATCCGATTGGTCCGACATGCCATACCGGAAACCGGAGCTGTTTTGATACTCCATATAATCAGAACTTTGTTTTTGAACTGGAACGTATCATCGAAGACCGCTACACCAACCCTGCTGAAGGCTCTTACGTAAACAAACTGCGAAACAAGGGCCTGAATAAAATTGCCCAAAAGGTTGGCGAAGAAGGTGTTGAAACGGTAATTGCCGCCCTGGCTGAAACCGACGAGGATTTTATCAATGAGGCTTCAGACCTGGTGTTTCACCTTTCTGTGCTGCTGCGCGAGAAAGGCCGCAGCTGGAAAGATGTTGCCCTCAACCTGGAAAAAAGACACCGATAACCTACGCGCATGCTTCACCTGAAGAAAACATTGCCGGGACACCAAAACCCGGTTTATGCCCTGGCGGCAGATTCCTCCCGGCCTTTTTTTTATACGGCAGGGAACGACAAAGGCGTGGTTGAGTGGGCTGCAGACTCGCTTTCTTTTTCTAAGGTACTCATGCCGGTAGCGAGTTCCGTTTATGCCCTTCATGTGTATGAAAACAAATTATTTGCGGGCCAGAAAAGCGGTCTGATCGAAGCATTCGATTTTTCAACCGGCGGAACAACACAAATGCCCGCGCATAACAAAGCGGTGTTCGCCTTGCAGGGAATCCCGCAGAAAAACGAACTGGTATCATGTGGGGAAGACGGCATATTGACTGTATGGTCGGCAGATAGTCTACAGCATTTGTATCAGCTGCAGGTAAGCCCGGCCACAGCGCGTTGCCTGGCCCTGTCGCCCGGCGGACAGGAATTGGCTGTGGGCTCCAAAGACAACCTTATTCGCATCTATGATACGACAGACTACAGCCTGCGTGCAGAAATTGCCGGCCATCAGGGGCCGGTTACATCACTCAGGTACGCCCCGGACGGCACATGGCTGCTGTCGGGTTCCCGCGATGCGCAGGTAAAAAAATGGTCTGCCGGTAATTATGAGGAACTGACAAATCTCCCTGCACACCTCTTTGCCGTATATGGCATCGTCTTTCATCCCTCGCTCCCCTATTTCGCAACCTGCAGTCAGGATAAAAGCATCAAACTTTGGAGCGCTGACGATTTCAGGCTGTTGAAGATTCTTAGCATTGACAAAGCGGGTTCCGGCCATACCCACTCTGTAAACACAATATCATGGACTCCCGACGGAGATTCACTGCTTTCAACCGGCGATGACAAACTTGTCCAGGTCTGGACCTGGAACTAGCCACCGGGCACTCAGTCCCTATTGTATCCGCACGCTTTTTATCCCTTCCCGGCCATAAAAAACAGGGAAGTACATCATTTCGGCCTTCGCCGGATTTAAGACATACCGGCCCTGGTAGCGCGGCATAATCCTGATCTCGAAAGTATGATCGCCCTGTTTGAGCTTGCTGCAAAATATGGCCGTCTTCTCTTTGAAATATTCGCGGTGTGTCTCTTTGCTATAGTCAATGGTCTTATCCATGTACGAGCACCCGGCAGGCACCGGAACCTCAATCATAACATAATCCGCATCGGCACGCGCACTGACGCTTACACGCAGCGTAGCTGCCTCTCCGGCCCTAAGCTGATTTACAGGAAGCCCGTTCTGACACAGCGCCGTTCTTACCTCGAAATCTTTCTCAACACGCGCCGGCCTGGGATTCATTGCCTGCTGATAGGCCGTCAGGTAAACAGGAAGCCCCCCTGTCTTCGCCACCTTTAGCTGGTCAGCCGGAAGCACCGTACCCATGGCGGGAAATTCACCAAATAACTTACCATTCACCTCCAGCTTTGAGGGCTTTCTCGCGCCCGATGCGCCTACCAGATCGGGCAGGATGGTCTCGAGAATCAAAACCGACTCGTATGTGTTTCGCCAGGCGCCGTCGCGGCGTTGTTCAAGAAAGTATTGTCTGATCTTTTGGAGTTCCGCCTCCCTGCCGCCCTGCAGTTTCAGCATTTTGTAAACCAAGAGTGTGTTTTGTATACTGTTATCAAAAAAATGATGCCCGGCATTTCCCCAATAGATGCCGCCGAACATCGTATTTTTCTTCGCAGACAGCAGGCTTTCAGCTGAAATGCGTTCGCCGCCAAGTTGTTTAAAGCGCATCAGCCGGAGCCTTGCAGATGTGCTAACATCTTTCAGACCCTTTAATGCACTTTCTTCACGTTTCAGCCAGTCCTTCAGCGTATAGTGCGGATCAAGTTTATGAAGCAACTCAAAGAGGTGCATGCGTTCGCCGGCAGGGAGCCTGGTTAGTTCGCCCGTCAGCGTGCTGAAAAGTAATTTCCGGTCAAGCTTTGTTTTATAACCCTGTTCTTCAGCCAATAAAAACGCTTCGGCCGCATGCAAGGTGATCCACATACTATGAACCCCGTTTGGCCACCACGACCATGTGCCTTGCCTCAGCCTGTTTTTTTCCAGAAGTGTGATGATCTTCTCGATGTCCCGTTCAAAAGTAAACGGTTCGCCGAGCAGCTTGCGCAATTGTTTTTCCAGCAGCAGGGATTTCAGTTTTGAAGCCAGTTGTTCGTTGCAAAAATAGGGATAGTTCCTGATCCGTTCCATTTCGGCGAGAAGGACGGGAAACACGGAGGCTTCGGCACGCCATCTTACCGGTCCTTTATTCGCATCAAATGACCAGTTTACAACGGTATCAGACTGCAGGGCGGCAAAGTTGCCGGCTGTTTCAGTTACGCCGGCGGCGTAAACCGGAATTTTTCGGTCTTCGCCATCCAGATAGCCGTTTGCCTGTTCAAGCGTATACCGGAACCGCAGGCTGTCAGTGCCCTCGATAAGCACCATCATACTGTCCAGGTGTGCATTTTTTATGCGGATTTCTCCGCTCAGTTCTTCCTTGTCCCCTACCGCAAACTTACGCAGCCCCCTTTCCTCTTTCGGCGTGTAATTCATCACCTTGCCCATGACCTGCATACTGTCTCCTGCTATCGCAAACTGTGGTGACACAAAATTTGAACTCAGCGCTTTGAACGAGCGGATCGTTGTCTGGAGCTGCCCGGTTTGCCGCCGGCCTGTCATAGCCATTATCTGCGTATTCCAGCTTGTTATATCATCAGGAAATGTCACTTTGAACCGGGCCACGCCATCGCCGTCCGTGAGCAGATCAGGCTTGAAAAATCCCATGTCCGAAAAGTTGCGCCGAAGTCCGGACCCCGGCCCGCCCCCGGCCGGCAGTATGATTGAACTGTGTTTTGTTTTGATGATGACAACGCCGTTCGCAGCCATCGCCCCATATATGCCAGTTGCTTCTGCATCCCGAAGAACACTCATGTCTGCAATGTCGTCTGCGGCAATATCTGCAACCTTTCCATTGTAAGGAATACCATCCACAATCAACAGTGGTTCTTTGGAATGCGGTGCTGCTGACCCGCGAATCTGAATCCCGGCAAGCTTCCCCGACAAGGTTGAAACTGCCGATGTGAGATTTCGCTTGTATTGAGCGCCGTAACCTACTACAACCACCTCGTCTAACGCCAGCTGAGCCGCTCGTAGCTCAACCCCGAGATGGCTGCCGGGTCTGATAGAAATCTCTTCTGATTCGTAGCCCAGAGAACTGAATACCAGTCTGCCTTTTTCGGGTACGGCAATTGTAAACGAGCCATCCATGCGCGTCAAAACACCTGCAGAAAATCCTTTTACCTTTACAGCCACCCCGGGCAGGGCTGCATGATTGAGCGCGTCCGTTACCACACCCGTTATGCGAAAAGGGAAATCTGCGCGATTAAAGTGCTGATCATTAAACTGCTCTGCGATACGAACGGGAACAGGAGTGCGATTGCCGTTATCTGCAGCGTTTCTGATTGTATTCGGAATTTTCAGAAGCGAATCAATACCAAGGCTCATCAGATCAGGCTTATGCAGGTCCAGCTTGCTGAATAGAAAATAGTTGCTGCCGCCGGCCTTAACCAAAACCCGTTTAACGAGGTAATAACTATTGTCTTTCAGCAGAAACAGCACCCGGTACAGCCCCGCTGCAAACCGGCCTGAGAGCCCGCTGATCCCCGGCAGGATCCGGACGAAATCAGGTTCATCATGTTTGTAAACGACGACCGTTTTCAGAAAAGGCCTGCCAGCCGTCAACGCAGTGTCGAGCTCAATGGTCAGCGGTGTTGATTCTAAAGGACTGCGGCTCCCGGCAGGAAAAAGCTGGGTGGTCCTGCTTCGCAAATCCAGGTAATCGTTCCAGATGCTGTCCAGTTCCTGCGGCTGAAGCACATGCTGCCTGTAATCTGTATTTCCCCAGGCTGCATCCGGCCGGAGCACCCAATCTGGATTCTCAAACAGCGGTGCCGACTTTTGTCTGATCAGTCCCGGCGAAAAGGTGTAGCTGAAACCCGCCTCTTTCAAAAAAGGCATAGTGAGCGAGGGTCTGGAAAACGTGAGGTAATTTGCCGCTATGGGGCCGATGAGCAGATTTTTTTCATCCCGGCGGGGCATGCTTAACAGCATTTTGTTGCCGTCGTCGTCTTTAATGACCGTTTTCTCAGATTCGAAATTATCGTCTACGCGAAGCATATATTTCGATAGTTCGAACTGCTCGGCCTGATGAAGCTTTGCGGGCTGCACAACAACCCGCGCATCTTTATTTGAGGGATCGGCCAGTATGCTGATCACGTGCCGGTGGCCAGGCCTGATATCCGTAACAAAGTCAGCTTCGAAAGTACTGCTGCGCAGGATAATGCGGTGACGGCCAGGACCAATTTTAAAAGCATAACGCTGAAACTGATCGGACTGCGAGAAAAAAACAGGTACGCCATCCACATATACAATACTGACAGGCTCGATCGCCCCATTACGAACCAGGAACGGCAGCACGCTGGTTGTGCTGTCAGCACTGCGTTCTGCAAGTTCATACCGTGCAGTGGGGTACATAAACTTATAGTATTCAACGGTATCAATAGCGAGTCTTTTCGCCCAGCGCGGCCATTCAAGCGGCAGCTGCCCGCTGGTCAGATCAATGTTCTCACCTTCGAAAAACGAACGTGCTTTGAGTGCCGTATATCGCCGATCGCGGAAATAGGGCATAATAACAGTGTGCTGATCAAATTTTGTGGTATACGCCTGTGCGGTGAGGTCAGCATGGCTGACCGGGCGGTTTGCTGCATCTCTGACAGCAACCCGCATATTAACACTCTGCCCCGGAAAGATTACCTCCGGTGCATCCAGTTTTACGTCAAGAAGGTTTTTGTTATACTGGGTCATCTGCTCCACATGCTTTTCATCCTCGCCCCACCGAAAGCTGCCGCGAACGTGAACAGTTTTCCGGCCGGAAAAACGAATAGTCGTGTCCAGCTTCTGCGCGTAACCTTTAAATAGGGAACCGTTGCCGCTATAGACGGTGTACCACACCGGAATTTGCCGTGGATTGTTCAGCTGAACACGCAAGGAGTCGGCTGTTTGCGTTGCTACGAAAGAAACATCAGGTTCAAAATCTTCTACATCAATTTCGGCCCATAATTTCCCGGCTTTTATTTCAAACCCGGCGAAGCGTGGGTCAAAACCGCTTTTGTATGGCAGCGAAACAGCCAGGCTGTCTGCGTAGCTGCCATCAGGCAGAGAACGGTACAAAACTGCGGGAGCACGATGCGATTTTCCGTGTTTATAGTAATAAAAAGCGATTGAATCTCGTTCAAATCGACCGACAATCTGTTCAGCACCATATTTGTACGTCAGGTTACGTTCTTCCCGGCGGCTTTCATTATTGCTGTTTCTGAACTCGAAGCTAACCCTGAAGCTTAGATCTGCCTGGGGAAATACGTTATCAGGAATGACCAGCTTTGTTTCGCCAACGGGTTCCAGATTGATTTTTTTTTTCCAGAGCGTGTCTCGCACAAAGACCTCGCTGGCGCCGTAGACCTTGACTGCTCCGCTTGTAACGACCACCTCGACGCGGCCGTCGGGTACGGCCAGGCCGTTATCATCTATAGCCTTCATATAGATGGCGGCAGGATTTCCAGGCGACTGTTCAGTTTTGTCAGTACGAACAGCAAACTGGAGCGAACCAAGCTCGTAATCTTCGTAAGCAAAATATTTGGATACCATCGCACTGGCCGAGCCCGGTTTTCGTAGCTCCAGTGTATATTGCTGGTCCAGTTGCAATTTAAGTTTAGCCAGGGGAAACTGTCCGGAATAACTGCCGGCTCTTACGGGCTGAACTGTATCAACAACCTGGTCAGCTTCGCCTGGGCGTTTCAGAACAAGCTCGGCGGCTGTTGCCTGAATCGATCTGCCCTTCGTTGTAACAACCAGTGCCTTCCAGCGCAGCGTGTCAACAGGTTTATACCTGGGCTTACTGAATGTCATGTACCCTGTAAAGGCCGGCTTGCTGGCTTCGAATCTAACTTTCCGCCGGTGTCGTCCGTTAAAGATGTTTTTTACCGGCTGCCAGACATAGCGAAGCGGCTTACCGTAAATTATCTTTCTGAAAAAGCCGGGGCTATAATCACGCTCCTCCTGCGCCAATACAAAAAAGTTGCTTTGACCTTCATATTCAGCCTGGATTACCGCTTGTTTCAGCATACGGCGGGCAACATACAATTGCTGTTTCTCATCGAATCCAACTGTGCGGCGCTGCCCGATCCTGACCAAAGCATGGCTGACCGGCTTTCCCTGCGGGTCGGTCAGGATAAAAGCGGGTTTGCCTGACTGGTTTACGAAAAAAATATCGAGATTCTGAACAGCATGTAACCGGTAATCCAGCTTATTGTGCCGGGCGGTCACAAACAGGTAATGCCCTGGCGATAATTTCGCTTGGTAGGGCCTGTTTATTTGAAAAGAGTCAACCTGGTTATGAAAAAACGATGATGACCTTTTTCCTGTAGCAAAGAGGAACGTTTCAGCATCAGTAAGTTTATACACGCGGGTCAGGCTCGACGAAGTGAGACTGGAAGATAATTTTTGGCCTGAGGCACTTCCTATAACCAATAAAAGGATAAAAACAATATAAATCAGGCTGGTGCGCGCAGACACATTGAAAGAGAGCTTAGGCATAAGATTTCCGGTTTCTCAGATGATGCCGGCTTCTCCGCTATTCCACAAGACGTTTTATAATTCTCAACCTGTGACTATATTTGCCAAGTTCGGCGTTAAAAATTCCTTCGTCGTCTATACGGTCTATCCGTACTTTTCCGGAGGCATGAATGATCGTATCATTCCCCATCATTAGTCCTACATGTGTAATTCGCCCCTGTTCATTATCGAAAAATGCGAGATCGCCGTCGCGGGCTTCGGCCAGAAAAGCAACGAGCGAGCCGTGCTCGGCCTGCTGCGACGCATCGCGCCTCAGGCGGATGCCATTTAGCCGGTAAACCGCCTGGCAAAAGCCTGAACAGTCAATGCCTGAGATATTTCTTCCGCCCCAGAGATAGGGCGTATTTTGAAAAAATCTGGCTGTTTTTACAAGGTCGCTTAAGCCTGGTGTATGTGGTTGGAAGTCTACTGTGAAATGATGGCCGCCAAATTCCAGTTTTCCGTTATCATAAAACGGAAGCGGGCTGCCGGGACTGAGAAACGTTCTGCCCCACTGCGGATGGCTTACACTCAGGCCCGCCTGCAAGGGTACCAGCGGACTGCCGTTCTCAAGTTCTGTATACGTATCTTGAGAGACTGCTGCAAGTTGCCTGAAATCTATCCAACCCTCATACTGATCATATGCATTTCGAACAAGCCACCATTTTTCGGTTTGCCCGATTACTGCAACATGTTCACCGAATAAGACCTGTGACACCATCTCTGAGCGGTCCGATCCTTCTGCCCTGAGAGGTGCAACAGCAACGATACAAATAGCAAATCCTTGGTTTTGTGTTTCCATGTATAGCATCTAAGCTACAAATAATTGGCATGTGCGAACAATAGGCGGGAAACTTTTGTTGTAAATTCGAGGTAAAATCTAAAAAAAGAGTCATGGAATTTAAAAGAATCCTGATCGCAGTAGATAACAGTACGTGCTCAGAAAAAGCGGCGAAGGCCGGTTATGAAATGGCCCGCAGGTTTGGCGCCGAAACGGCCCTGGTCAATATTATTGAACCGGTGGCTGCAAACGTGAACCCCGATCTTACCCTCGCTCCCGTATTTCTTGAAACATACGACAACAGTGAGGAAAACAGTCACATTCTGCTTAAAGAGATTGAGCACAGATATGCAGATGGCGTAGAAACCACCTATCTGAGCACTGTAGACAGTCCCGCTCATGGCATTATTCAACAGGCTGATGAATGGGGCGCGGATCTTATTGTGATCGGCACATATGGCCGGACAGGTATTTATCATTTCCTGATGGGCAGTGTGGCCGAACATGTGGCAAGAAAATCAGCATGCCCGGTATTGATCGTTCCAAATAAGTGTGATGTTTAAAAAATCAATGCAATAAAAAAAAGCCGGTCTGCGCATGCAAACCGGCTTTTTCTGTATATCTTACGGCTATCCTTCCTGATGCAGCCAGGCTTTCTTGGCCAGCAGTTCATCTTCGGTTTCGCGGATGTCTTCATCATCAACACAGCAGTCTACCGGACAAACAGCAGCACACTGTGGCTCGTCATGGAAACCCTTACACTCGGTGCATTTGTCTGAAACGATATAATAAACTTCATCTGATACGGCATCGCGCGCAGCTTCAGCGTCAACCTCTTGTCCGCCAAAGTCAATAATACCATTTAAAGCGGTACCGTCTGAAAAACGCCAGGCCGTGCCTGCATCGTAAATGGCGTTATTCGGACATTCGGGTTCGCAAGCCCCGCAGTTGATACATTCGTCGGTTATTTTAATTGCCATTGTTTTCGTTCTAATCTTGCACTAAAGTTTACCTTTGCGCCTGCAAATATAACACATAAATAGGAAAAATGATTGCCCTAACCCACGAAAAAGTCATTTCCGCGCTCATCGCACTTGGCGATTTTTTCAGGCAGCCTGATGCCGGATGGATGGACCTGGCAGGGCGTGCGCAAAACCGCAATCCCTGGTTTACGCCCGCTGCTGTGAGCCGGGCCGCAGAGGGATTTGCTTCAATGCTGAACGAGGAAGACATCAGGATCTGGGCAAAAGACCTGCAGCTTGCTGCACAGCCCCGCCGGGTCGGACTTATCCTGGCAGGCAACATCCCAATGGTGGGCCTTCATGACCTGCTGTGTGTTCTGGCAAGCGGTCACCACGCACAGGTAAAACTTTCCTCTTCTGATGACTTGCTGCTTCCCTATGCGATACAACAACTTGTACATGCAGAGCCAGCCTTTGATGGTCGTATCCGTTATGTTGAGCGCCTTGAGAACTTTGACGCCGTCATTGCAACAGGAAGCAATAATTCTTCACGGTATTTTGATTATTATTTCGGCCGGGTGCCAAATATCATCAGGAAGAACCGGAACAGCGTCGCGTTGCTTACTGGAAAAGAAACCGATGCTGAGCTGAGCGCACTTGGCCATGACATATTCGACTTTTTCGGTCTCGGCTGCCGCAATGTTTCAAGGTTAATGGTACCGGGCGGTTATGACTTTGGCCAGCTTTTCCGGGCAATTGAACACTATCAGCCTGTCATCAACCACTTCAAATACAACAACAACTACGACTATAATAAATCCATTTTCCTTGTTAACCTGGTTCAGCATCTGGACAATGGTTTTCTGCTCGTAAAAGAAGACGAGGGCATGAGCTCACCGCTGGCTGTGCTGTACTACGGTGAATACCGGGATATTGATGAGGCCCTGGCCGAACTTCACGCACGCAGGGACGATATTCAGTGTGTAGCAGCAGGCATACTGTTGCCCGGGGTTGTAACTGTTGCGTTTGGGCAGACCCAGCAACCGAAGATCTGGGATTATGCCGACAATATAGATACGATGGCCTTTCTTGGTTCGTTGTAGCGCCTGGAGATATTGATGCTTTTACCCGGGAAATTCGTTTTGAAAATCCTATTTTTGAGCAAAATGTATGTAATCAAAGTAAAAGGTATCGCAAAGATTCCGGACTATGTGCAGCTGCGTGATGAGAAATTCACGTTACTTGCATACTTCCGGGTCGACAGGCCCGACAAGTCGCTGGAAAAACTTGGACTTGCAGAAAAACAGGATTACATCATGGAACTGATCAGGGATCTTCCTTTCGGACAGATTCAGAAACTAGAGATTTAACATGGCAGAACACGCAGTAATTCATTTAAAGAACGTAGATATTTTCCAACAGAAACACCTTGTATTATCGAATGTGAACCTTCACATTGATAAAGGTGAATTTGCTTTTCTGATCGGTCAGACTGGTTCAGGAAAAAGCAGCCTGCTGAAGATCATTTACGGAGACCTGCACATCGGCAATGGCGAAGGCATGGTAGCAGATTTTGATCTGAAGACACTCGCCGAAAAAGATGTTCCTTACCTGCGCCGTAAACTTGGCATTGTATTCCAGGATTTCCAGTTATTAACCGATCGCACCATTGAAAAAAACCTGGAGTTTGTACTGAAGGCTACGGGCTGGAAAGACAAGGCGCTGATTGCTGAACGCATCAAAGACGTACTTGATAAAGTAGGCCTGCGGTCGAAAATAAAAAAGATGCCGCACGAAATCTCTGGCGGCGAGCAACAGCGTGTGGTTATTGCGCGCGCGCTCCTGAATGATCCCGAGATCATTCTGGCCGACGAACCCACGGGAAACCTTGATCCGGATACCTCTGAGGAGATCGTGATTTTGCTGAGGCAGATCAGCCAGAACGGAACAGCTGTTCTGATGGCAACGCACGATTACCATATCATCCGCACTTTCCCCTCACGCATCATCAAATGCGAAAGCGGGGTGATCACCGATAACGTACAACTGGTCTGAACCTGACAGGTTTGACGAGGAGGTCCAGCCAGAAATACCAGGGCCTGGCCAAATTGGGTCAAAAAACTGACAGCATGTCGGCTTTTTGCTGCTGGCAAAAAAATTGAAGTTCCCCGAAACCGAAGCAAACGCATATAATCATGTTTGGTAAGAAAAAAAACCAAGAAGCTAAAGAAAGAGAGATGGACACGAATAAAGAGACTACAGACGAAGCATTGAAAGAAACGCAGGACCAGAACGAGGTGGCAGAAGCCCAGGAAGAGCAGGCACCGGTGGCAGAAGAACAATCGGCTGAAGAAAAGCTCAAGCTTGAAAATACGGCATTGAACGACAAGTATCTGCGTCTGTATGCAGAGTTTGACAACTACAAACGCCGTACGCAAAAAGAACGCGTAGAACTTTTGCAAACAGCAGGTAAAGACGTTATCGTTTCCTTACTAACCGTACTCGACGACTTTGACCGGGCGCTTAAAGCAACCGAAAACAGCGAGGACATCAAAGCGCTTCGCGACGGTATTGTGCTTGTACATCAGAAATTCAAGACCGCATTGTCTCAAAAGGGGTTGAAAGAGATGGAAAGCATCAACAAAGATTTTGATACAGATTTTCATGAAGCCATTACCAACATTCCGGCGCCTTCGCCAGAGCTGAAGGGTAAGGTGATCGATGAAGTAGAGAAAGGATATACATTGAATGATAATGTGATCCGCTTTGCAAAAGTCGTAGTGGGTGCATAAAAAATTTAAATGGTCATCTGATGAATGAAGTAACCGGATGTACCATTTGACCAGTAGAATAAGATGAGTAAAAGAGATTATTACGACGTGTTGGGCGTTGGCCGCAGCGCATCAGCGGAAGAAATAAAAAAAGCCTACCGCAAGCTGGCGATCAAATACCACCCTGATAAAAATCCGGGCGATAAAGTTGCGGAAGACAACTTCAAGGAAGCGGCAGAGGCCTATGAGGTGCTCAGCAACCCTGAGAAGAAACAACGCTATGACCAGTATGGCCATGCCGGCGTAGGCAGCAGTGCGGCCGGCGGCGGTTATGGCGGCGGCGGCATGAACATGGACGATATCTTCAGCCAGTTCGGTGATATCTTCGGTGGCCACAATCCGTTTGAAAGCTTTTTTGGCGGCGGCGGTGGCGGACAACGTCAGGGCGGCCGGCGTGTTGCCAAAGGTTCAAACCTCCGAATAAAGGTCAAACTCAGTCTTGAGGAAATTGCACATGGCGCTGAGAAGAAAATAAAGGTAAACAAGCAGGTACCATGTAAAACCTGCGATGGCACCGGCGCTAAAGATAAATCATCGGTTAGCACCTGCCAGACCTGCGGCGGCGCCGGACAGGTACGCCGGGTAACAAACACCATTCTTGGTCAGATGCAAACCACCTCGACCTGCCCTACCTGTAACGGTAGCGGCCAGCAAATCACGTCGAAGTGTAATGTCTGTCATGGCGATGGCGTAGTTCGCGGTGAAGAAACAATTACCATCAACATCCCTGCCGGCGTGAGTGATGGCATGCAGCTGAGCATGAGCGGAAAAGGAAATGCCGCACCAAACGGCGGTATTCCCGGCGATCTGATTATTCTCATTGAAGAGTTGCCGCATGAAACGCTTAAACGTGAAGGAAACAATATCGTTTATGACCTGCATCTGAACTTTATTGATGCCGCGCTTGGCATCACTGCCGAGGTGCCTACTATAGACGGGCGGGCGAAGATCAAGATCGATCCCGGAACACAGAGCGGCAAATTGCTGCGTCTGAAAGGCAAGGGACTTCCCGAGGTGAATTCGTACCACCGTGGCGATGAGATCATCCACGTCAACATCTGGACACCCAAGGCGCTTAGCAGTGAGGAAAAAATTATTCTGGAAAGACTGCGCGAGTCTCCCAACTTCAAACCACAGCCGGGGAAAAATGAAAAAAGTTTCTTCGACAGGATGAAAGAATACTTCGAATAAGACAAATGCCCCGGACGTTCGGGGCATTTGTCTTATAATGCCGAATCAGTTCTTGTGGCTGTTGTTTGGTAACAGGGTCGACAAAACGCCCATCTTCAGATCAAAGGTAGAAAGCCGGAGATTTCCGGGGTTAACCTGCTCAAGTACGTAGTCGGTAAGCAGCGACGCCACGACAATCATGTCCACCCGCAGCGGAATCATTCCTTTCATCCCGGCCCGTTCGGCATGACTGGCCTGCTGCAGTCGCCCGGCGAGTGTGCGGTAAGCCGGAATATCAATATCAGCGGTTGCAATTTCTGCAAGGTCTAAGGAAGTCCCCTGTTCTTCCGCAAGTAGTTGTGCAAAGGTCTCGAAAGCGCCCGCCGATCCGATGAGGGTTTCCGGGCGATGTTCCCGGCATACGGCAACCAGCTCATGCAGTTGTGGCACAAAGTGCGCCTGCATGGCCACTCGTTCCTCAGCCGACAAAGGATCTGAATGAAAGAACCGTTGCATAAGCCTTGCAGCCCCAAGATCGTAACTTTTCTTCCAGATCAGCTGCTCCCGCGTACACAGGATAAACTCTACACTGCCCCCGCCAATATCCATGATCAGGCTCGTGCCGCTGATCGCACCGGCCAGGCGTACGCCGCGATAGATAAACTCGGCTTCCTCATCTCCGCTAAGCACGCGTATCGTTATCCCCGCTTCTGCCTTCGCCCTGGCAACGAAAACACGCCCATTTTCAGCACTGCGCACTGCAGATGTAGCCGTAGCAACGACCTCGGTCACATCATAACTTTTTATGATTGCTGCAAAATTTATGAGCGCGTCGATGCCCCGCTGCATGGCCTCGGGAATAAGCAGGTTTTCATTGATGCGACCCTGCCCCAGTTTCACAGGAACATTTGTCTTAAAAAGCACCTCATATCCCGATGCTCTCGTATCAGCCACCAATAAGTGAAAGGTATTGGTACCCATGTCTATCACTGCTTTACGCATATGCTTTTTTTAGTCTTGAGATTTGAGACTTGAGATGTGAGACTACCGTCTAAAATCCCCGCGCCAATTAGAACGTTGAGGGGCTCTGCGCCCAGTCTCATATCTCATATCTAACATCTCATATCTTACAATAGTCTTGAGATTTGAGTCTTGAGATGTGAGACTACCGTCTAAAATCCCCGCGCCAATTAGAACGTTGAGGGGCTCTGCACCCAGTCTCATGTCTCATATCTAATATCTCATATCTAACAATAGTCTTGAGATTTGAGTCCTGAGATGTGAGACTACCGCCTAAAAATCCTGCGCCAATTTGGAACTTTGACGGGCTCTGCACCCAGTCTCATATCTCACATCTCATATCTCATATCTAACAATAGTCTTGAGATTTGAGACTACCGCCTAAGATCCTGCTCCTGGCTGGCGTATAGAGGGGCTCTCCACCCAGTCTCATATCTAACATCTCATATCTCATATCTTACAATAGTCTTGAGATTTGAGTCCTGAGATATGAGACTACCGCCTAAAATCCTGCGCCTGGCTGGCGTATAGAGGGGGGCTCTTCACCCATCTCATGTCTCATATCTCACATCTCATATCTAACAATAGTCTTGAGATTTGAGTCCTGAGATTTGAGACTACCTCCTAAAATCCTGCGCCTGGCTGGCGTATAGAGGGGCTCTGCACCCAGTCTCATATCTCATATCTAACATCTCATATCTAATTCCGGTATCCAAACCACCTCACCATCTCCCTGAAACTCGCTTTCTTTCCATACATCAGGATCCCCACACGGTAAACGCGTGCCGCAAACCAGACCGTTCCGATAAAACCCAGCACAAGAATGCCCATGCTCAAGGCAAGCTCCCAGACAGGAACACCGTAGGGCATGCGGACTACCATGGCGATAGGCGACGTAAACGGAATCATCGAGAGCCAGAAAGCAACCTGTCCGTACGGATCATTCGTTACTACACTCAGCGACAAGGCGTAACCGAACAGCAGCGGCATCATGACCGGCATCATAAACTGCTGCGTCTCCGTTTCACTGTCAACAGCTGAACCGATCGCAGCATAAAGCGAGCTGTAAAACAGGTATCCGCCAAGGAAAAAGAATACAAATACGGCCAGGATCTTCCCGACTTCAAGATTGGCCAGACTTTTCTGAATGTTTTGCATCGGTCCCTGTTTCACGACCTCCTGACCGGACATTTGTCCCGGCGGCCTGATCTCTGTCTGAGCCATTTTCTTTGCTTCATCTTTGTCAACGAACAATCCCACGGCAACCGTAGAAATTGAAAGCGTAAGAATAATCCAAAGTAAAAACTGTGTCAGTCCGACCAGCGCAATCCCAATGATCTTGCCCATCATCAGTTGAAAAGGTTTTACTGATGATATCATTACCTCGATGATGCGGTTTGTTTTTTCTTCAATCACCCCGCGCATTACCTGAACGCCGTACAACATGATGAACATAAACATCAATACCCCGGCAACAAAGGCAATGACAGTGCTGGCACCGGCACTCGAGTCTTCCTCGCTTCCGGCTTCGCCAAGTTTTTTGACATCTATACTAACACTACTTTTCAGGTTATCCAGCTGCTGCTGCGTAATGCCCGACTGTTTGAGCTTGTAGTTTCTGATCTGTGCTTCCAGATCGTCAGCAACACGGTTATTGAGCGATAGTCCGGCTTGTTTGCTGCCAAGTAACTGAACGCCTTCAGGCTGCTCGATATCAAAGTCCGGCAGATAAAGGATATAGTCAAAATCTTTCCCGTTGATCTCTTTTTTGAGTGCAGCCAGTGATTTCGATGAATAGGTGTAGCTAATATTTTTGTCGGACGGGAGCGGCTCGGTCAGTTTTTTGTTCTCGTTGACAACGACGATCCGGTCATAACTGTCTTTAATCTCCTTGTAAGAGAAATAAAAGATCATTCCATAGAAAAACGCAAAAATAACGGGGGTTAGAAAAGTCATAATAATAAACGACTTTTTTTTGACCCGCGAAAAATACTCCCGCCTGATGATAAGTGATATTTTGCTCATGATTACAGATCGGTTTGTGTTACGTTTTTGATAAATATTTCATTCATGGACGGGATAACTTCCTGCAGACTTTGAACACTAACCCGCGGGAGCAGGATGGCAAGCACATCATTGGTGCTGCAACCGGCTGCTAATTTTATCTTTAACTCCGTGCCGGTCTTCGTAACAGTGCTTTCAAGCAGTTCGAAAATGCCCTGCCCGGCCAGGGGATCTAAGTCCCCGGCGTACGATAAGGTATAGGTATTGTTCCTGTAGCGGTCGCGGATTTCATCAACAGGACCATCGAGGATTTTTCGTGATTTATTAATCAGCGCAATGTTATCGCAAAGTTCCTCCACACTTTCCATGCGGTGCGTCGAAAAAATAAATGTTGTTCCCTGCGCATTCAATTCCAGGATTTCGTTCTTAATAAGTTCAGCGTTTACAGGGTCAAAACCGGAGAAAGGCTCATCAAGAATGATGAGTTCCGGGCTGTGCATCACCGTAGCAACAAACTGAACTTTTTGCTGCATTCCTTTACTCAGGTCCTCGACCTTTTTATCCCACCAGCTACCCATGTCCAGCTTTTCAAACCAGAACCGGATACGTCGCGTGGCCTCGGCTGTACTCAACCCCTTCAGTTTCGATAGATAAAGAACCTGCTCCCCGATCTGCATCTTTTTATAAAGGCCGCGTTCTTCGGGCAGGTAACCAATCTTACTGATGTGATTGGCGTTTAAACGCTCGCCATTTAAAAGCACCTGCCCGCTATCTGGTGCTGTGATTTGGGTAATCACCCTGATTAATGAAGTTTTCCCTGCACCGTTCGGACCAAGCAGCCCGAAGATCTTGCCTCTTTCCACTTCCAGACTTACGTCATCCAGAGCGCGGTGTTCAGCATATTGCTTTACAATATTCTGTACGCTTAACATATTGTTCGTTTAGTTTGATGTTGGATGGGATGATCCGGTAAAAGTTACAGCTTTCTCAGCCTTGCTGCACAATTCCGGCAAAGCGGTTCAAAGCCGCATAGAGCTTTTCTGTTGGCAGCCCCATCACATTGGTATAGGAACCATTGATGCGTTCGACAACGACAAGGCCCCACCAATCCTGGACGCCATAAGAACCCGCCTTATCATAAGGCTGACCAACCGCAAGATAATAATCAATCTCGGCCTGGCTCACCCGCCTGAAATAGACCTCAGACCGGTCTGTAAAACTTTCCGTTTTATCCTGATAGACAAGCGTAACACCGGTGTAAACCTCGTGCATCCGGCCCGACAGGCTGTTAAGCATCCGGCTTGCATCTGCCGCGTCTGCTGGCTTACCAAGAATCGCCCCATCGAGCGCAACAATAGTATCTGAAGTAATAACCAGGCTACCGGCACTGTGTTCGGCAAAGGCAGCTGCTTTTTTGCCGGCTATATAAACGGCAACTTCATGCGGTTGAAGACCGGCGGGAAACTGCTCATCAACTTCTTTTAAAACGCTTTGGTAGGAAATGCCCATGTCGGCAAGAAGCTGCTGCCTGCGTGGCGACTTTGAGGCGAGAATGACAGGCGGAAGATTTTGAATCATGGCCAAAAATAAAAAGACCCGGCGGTTTTGAGAACCTCCGGGTCTTTTTTTTAGCTGCAGCACGTATTAGTTGCTGTTACCACCACCTTGCTGGCGGTTTTGCATGTTGGCACGTTGCTCTTCCCTCCACGCAGTGTATGCTTTTTTCTGATCATCATTCAACAAAGCCTGTACTTTGTCTTCGGTTTCTTTGCGCTGCTTCATCATAGCCTCGCGCATCTTGCTGCGGTCATCACCAGCCTCCTCACGCGCCTTCTGCATTGCTTTCCACTGGTCGGCATAGATGGCGCTTACTTTGGTTTTTTGATCTTCAGTAAGCTTCAGCTTTTCGCTCATCGTTTCAACCATCCTTTTCATACGGTCTTCCGGATTTCCACCGCCCTGCTGTGCATTTGCAAACGCCGTTACCCCAAGCAACAGCGCAAAGATCATTACAATTCTTTTCATGTTTAATGTTGTTTATGTTGACGGATTAGAGCCGGAGCCCGTAGAAAAGTTTAATCATGCTGCGTAACATCGCCGTTGCAATGTCACCTATCCTACTTTCCTGAATCTGCAGCATCAGGCCGGCGGTCAAACCACTGTTCTTGCGCGCGCAGTACTTTTTCAATGATATCCCTCACAGCGGTTCGGCCACCGGTATAGGGGGAAACATACATGGAAACAGCCTTTATTTCAGGAACAGCATCTGCCGGACAGGCGGCAATTCCGGCCAGTTTCATTACCTCAAGATCGGGTATGTCATCGCCCATGTACAACACCTGGTCGCTGCTGATCCCTTTTTCTTTAAGATAGGTTTTAAATAAGATGGTTTTATCGCCTGCTTCCAGGAAAACATCTGTAATCCCAAGACCTGCAAAACGTTTTTCCATCGCTTTGCCTTTCCCACCGGATATAATGCAAATGTTATAACCTTTTTTAACAGCGAGCTGCAGGGCATAACCATCTTTGATATTAAACTGTCTGAGGGCCTCCCCCGTTTCATTAACCAGGATATTGCCGTCTGTCAGAACACCATCTACATCAAATACAAATGTGCTGATGTTTTTGAGCTTTTGCAGAAACACAGCTCTATTGGTTGTCGCGCCATTCGTACACCCATGCAGACTGAATCTGTTCAAGGTGACCTTCATTACATTCCTCGCGGGTGCCCTTGAAGTTTGGCAGTTCAAGTACCCATTGCATCAGTTCAGTAAACCGGATGCGGTAAATTTTGGCTTCGTTAAAATCATCGCCATACTTCTCGTAAAGTTCCTGTGCGATGTCTTCATGATCCTGCCAGTAAATGGGCAGCGCAAATTTGTCCTGCATATTGTATATGTGTAGTAGTTTGAATATCTGTTAATGGCCCATAAAGCCAGACTGGTCGGGAATAGTAACTTCAATGTCGCCATTGATTACCACGCACTGACACCCCAGCCGGGAATTAATGCGGGGACTTTCGGCCCGGTCAATAAAATCTTCTTCTTTGTCTGAGATTTCCTGGATATTGTCCATACCCTTGTTCACGTAAACATGACAGGTACTGCAGCCACAAACACCGCCACAATTGTGCTGAAGTTCGATGCCGTTATCAAGCACAACATCAAGCACCGATTCGCCGGCTGCTATAGGGAGTTCTACCGGCTCGTGTCCTGCCTCCTGAAAGTTTATTTTAAGTTTATAAATACTCATAATTCATTGCAAAAGTAAGAACCTGATACCGCAATTACATCATTTGCCGGTCTTTTTAATGCTAGTGCTCAGGGCATCATAAAGTTGCGCCCATTCGGGCTTGTCCTGCAGCCATTCAAGATGTTTATCTATTGTTAGCTGATCATTACGCCGCGCAGGGCCCGTCTGCATAACAGCAGGAAGTGCTGTCTGGACCTTTGCGGCCGTTTCGAGTATCAACGGACGCAATATATCAAAAGGCAGGGCCTGACCTGCCAGCACCTCTTCGGCGATATGAAACAAGTGATTGGTAAAGTTATTGGCAAACACAGCAGCAACATGAAGCGCCTTCCGCTGTTCAGAATCCGTCTGAAATACCCGTGTGCTTAATTTGTAAGCGAGCTGCTGCAATACGCTCAAAGTTGACGGACTGCCGGCCTCGATACATATAGGCACGTTTGAAAAATCAACAGCCCGTGCTTTTGAAAAAGTCTGCAAAGGATAAAACACGCCATGCTCAGGCAAGCCGTTAAGTACGTTCATCAGGGTTGTGCCAGAGGTATGCACCACAATGGCATTGATGCCGGCAAGCGCTGCCGCTGCCGTTTCAATCGCTTCATCTTTTACGGCCAGAATATACAGGTCGGCAGCGCGGTCTATATCAGCAGGGGCCGAAACCGCCTCCGCATCTACTGTCCTGGCCAGCTCTTCCGCATGTAGCTGTGTCGGGCTCCAGATCTGCCTGATGCGGATACCCGCTTCATACAGGGCCCTCGCAAGATGCGTGGCTACATTTCCTGATCCGGCTATAACGACTTCCATCAGGCTGCCTTAATAGCTTCTTTCCGGCGGCGTAAAATAGACATGACAAAACCGACAATCATAACAACCGTTCCGGACCAGTAAAGATTAATGTAAGGGAAGACCTTAGCCGTAAATACGATCCAGTCTTTGGCCTGCTGCGGCTTTTCGTAAATCATCAGCTCGACCTTTTTCTGATCAGGAAGTACTTTTGAAAACCGCACTTTCAG
Source organism: Pedobacter sp. SYP-B3415 (assembly GCF_004138205.1). GTDB lineage: Bacteria > Bacteroidota > Bacteroidia > Sphingobacteriales > Sphingobacteriaceae > Pedobacter. Next base: position 72,226 of record NZ_RXNQ01000007.1, on the reverse strand, counting down.
ACCAAGCTCATCGATCTTACGCGCAAAGTCAAATACGTTGTTGCCCTTCATCAGGAAGATAGGCTCCGCGCGATAACTTTTGCCTGCAACCGCCACCTCAACCGGTAGACCAAGCGCAAGGTCGCCCTTCGCAATGGTCAGATTTTTGGCGGTCGGCTGTTTGTTTAGTTCTTTCACCGTTAGGACACCGCTCCCGGTATGGATGGTATCGCCGGGCGCAACCTGCACAATTCGCGGCTGTTTGTAATTCTCATCATCGCTATGCCCTTCATGGTCCTGATGTTCCTCTTTAATTGCAGCACTTGTAATGTGGGTGTAAATATCCTTGGTGAGAAAATGTTTGGTATCGGGCGAGGCGATCAGACCCATGCTTTCATTTACCTGCACCTGAGGATGAAGCGTAAAACTTTCTTTAACTGCACCCGTCTTTTCATCGATTTCCCTGAAACTCAATTCATAGAAAGTATTCGGAGCAATGGTCGTATCACCGGTATAAGTTACGGTATACTTACCCATTTTTTTCGGCTCGTTGAGCACAAGCATAATGTTTTCACCCGGTTTTGCTGTTTTCTCAAAATCCTTAACAGGGATGAAGTTACTTGCGTTGATCGAGATGGATTCGCTTGTGGCAGCTGCTATCAGCGCACCTACCAGCAGCATGGCAAAACCGATGTGCGCCACTGCAGAACCGGCGAGTTTCTTTTTACCTCCTAATGCTTGTGTAAGGATCTGCGCATTGGCAAGAATGGCAAAGACACAGCTGAAGGTCAGCACGATGTACATTGTATTGGTGTATACCTTGGTGATATAGACCACGGCTGCGGTAATGACAACCGAAAAGATCAGGGCAGAGACAAGCTTGCTATAAAACAGGCGGGCATCTGTGCGGCGGTACTTAAGATATTGTGCGAAGCCCGAAACCAGGGTCACAATAACGGCGAAGGGTGCCTGCCATTGGTTGTAGTATTTAATTTTATCGATCGGCGGGGTAAAGTTTGTCCCGAATGCCTTGTTAAAAACAGGTACCGAAGTTGAAAAGATCACCTGGATACATGCTACAGTAAGCACCAGTGAGCCGATAAACAACCAGAACTCGCGTGAGTAAGTTTCCTCATCCTTGCTTGTGATGGGCAGTTCTTTCCATCTCAGCACCAGCAGCACAACCGGTATAGCCAGGAAAACGACATTATAAAGTACCAGGTGCCCGAACATGCCTAAATCGGTAAACGAGTGGACAGACGTTTCGCCCAATACCCCGCTTCTGGTCAGGAAAGATGCATACAGGACAAGCACGAAACTGATAAACACTAGCGCAATAGCGGTAAAATACGCGTGACCCGAATTTTTATAGGCGATCATCACATGTACAGCTGCGATCAGTGTGAGCCACGGAATCATAGAAGCATTCTCAACAGGGTCCCAGGCCCAGAAACCGTTAAAATTCAGCGCTTCGTATGCCCAGAATGAACCCATAATGATACCTGTTCCGAGGATCATCACTGCAAAAAGCGTCCATGGAAGCGCCGGTTTGATCCAGTCTTTATAACGTTTCTGCCACAACGCAGCTATACCGTAAGCAAACGGTACAATCATGCTGGCAAACCCGAGAAATAAGGTAGGCGGGTGAATAACCATCCAGTAATTCTGCAATAATGGATTCAGACCACGGCCATCTGTAATAAACTTCAGATAATTTTTAAGATTTTCAGGGTCAGCGAAAACGGCAGGCGCAAACTTTTTCAACTCCAGCGCTTCGCGCAGCAGGATAAATGGCGAGCTGCCCACACGACTTCCGAATATTTCAACGCCAAGCAGCATCGATGTCAGAAATGCCTGGGAAAAAGCCACCACCGCCATAACGGGGTTCTCCCAGCTTTTGGCTTTCCAGATGAGCAGGCCGCCTAATAAAGCCTGCCAGAAAGCCCATAACCAGAAACTTCCCTCCTGACCTTCCCAGAAAGATGAGATAATATAGTAGACCGGCAGCGCCTTACTGGAATGCGAGTAAACGTAATAATATTCGTAATAATGATTCAGAATCAGATAAAACAGGATTACGCCGATGCCAATTATAGCAGCCCAGTTCGTTAAAAATGAAATTCTGCCAATAAGCTGCCAGGAACGGGCACCTTCTTTATTTCCACTCGCAAAGTAATAGGCTATGGCCGATAAAAGGGAAGCCCCGAAAGCGAGTACAATAAAAAATTGCCCGAATTGCCCCGGTAAAAGTGTTTCTCCTGCGTACTGAATATCCATTAAATAGTTGATTATGATTTAGCTGTCCCGTCCTGATTTATCTCTACTAGTTCATTATTGTATTTTGATGGACACTTCATGAGAATTTTTGAAGCATAAAAGACGTTGTTTTCCATCTTGCCGATCAGCACCAGCTTTTCAGATTTTTCAAAATCCTGAGGTTTGGTTCCATTATAAATAACTTTGTTCACCTTACCTGTCTGGTCTTTCATAAAAAAACCAAAACTGTTGGCATCAACATGCGGGTCGTACTCCATTCCCTTTGTTTTCTCCCAATAGCCCATCACGTGTTCTTCGCGGTCGGAAGCCGCTGCCTCCGTGAAGTTAGCATAGGTATTGGTGTCTGCATTCAGGCTTACAAGGAAGCCGACACAAATGGCGATGGTGATCAATCCGATAATGGCGCTTTTCTTCATCTTAGTTAGAAATTTCGGCAACAAAGATAAAAAAACATCCCCAGCGCGGCGATTTAACGCTGTTCAATGGAACTTAATTGATAGTTCTCTGACAATGGCCGCGGAATGATCAGGATTGCGGTTTGACCAGCCCGGGAAACTTTTTGCGCAGCTTGTCGACTTTTGGTTTAGACACCCGCCTGATATATGGTTCATAGGTATGTGACCGGTAGTAATCCTGGTGTTCGGCTTCTGCCGGAAAGAAGCTGTCGAGCGGCGTAATTTCGGTCGCGACCGGATCAGGAAATGTTCCTGAGAGATCAATACTGTCCCGAAGTTCCCACAAAATTTTCGCTTCCTCCTGATTATTGAAAAAAGCAGCAGATCGGTAGCTTGCGCCAACATCGGGCCCTTGCCGGTCTGTCTGGGTTGGGTCATGCGCAAAGTAAAAGGCTGTAGCCAGACTGCGGTAGCTGATTCTTGCGGGGTCGTAATAAACAAGCACGCTCTCTGCATGCTTGTGCTGATGCGCCGCCACCGATTCATACGTGGGCCGCTCAGCGCCCCCGCCTGCATAACCGCTGATAACAAGATTGACACCCTTTAGCTGCAGCATACATTCCTGCGTAGCCCAAAAGCATCCGCCTGCAAAAACTGCCGTACGCTCGTTTGCGTGGGCCTTTCTCGCTACAGCAAAACCATTTTTAGCCGGTATGTTCTGGCCCTGCCGGCAGGACACAACCAAAATGCTCAAAATCAGGCACAACAAAACCACACTCAAATCCTTTTTCATCTACCTGAATATACGGAAACATACACCGGTGCGGATACGGAAACAGGCTATTTTATGTCTTTTTTTTGCTATTTTTGGAACCATTGAATTACAACCCCCGATGCCTTTCAAAACAAAATTTCTCGTGCTTCTTGGTCTGTCCATGATGCTGTTTACCGGTTGCTTCCAGGTTATTGAAGAAATCAACCTGCATGCCGACGGAAGCGGTTTGGCAACACTCACTGTAAACCTGAGCCAGAGTAAATCAAAAGTAGCATCAATCATGCTTCTGGACAGTGTAAATGGTTATAAAGTGCCAAGCCAGCAAAAAATCAGGCAGGAAATGTCTGAGGCAGTAGCCTATCTGAAAAAGTCGCCCGGCATCACAAACGTAAAAGGATCGACAGATTTTAGCAACTACATTGCAACGATCAGTTTTGAGTTCCGGAATGTTGCCAACATCAGCAACCTGACTAAGAATATACTGAACCGCATGAAGATTCGTGCCACAGACCAGTCGTCATATACATTCAACCCCGCAACGCTGCAGTTCAGGCGAAACTACCAGCATGTGGCGAGTGCCCGGACAGAATATGCCAAACTAAAGGCAAGCGACAAGGCCGTTTTTAAGGATGCCGTCTATATAGCAATTTACCGCTTTGAGAACCAGGTAACCAGCGCATCTAATCGGCAGGCCAGCATATCGCGTTCCGGAAAAGCGGTTATGCTGCGCAGCAATGTACTGGCACTGATTGATGGCCGAAGTAATATCTCAAATACTATTCAACTAAAGAAATAAACCTTCTACATGAAAAAAACCCTTCTTTTTGGCGCTCTCCTGTTCGCCTGCAACCTGCTGCATGCGCAGGATCTCCTGACGCGCATTCCGGCCCGGTCCACCGCTGTTGCCAGTTTTCGTGCGGGCAACTTCTTTAACTTGTTAAGCGCAGGAGAATTCAATGATTCTTTTATCGGAAAGGCAATATTTGACAAGACGAAAAATGATCCGGCTAAGCCGCACGCAATTTCTGATCTTGGGTTCAACTTAAAGGGTGAGGCCTATTATTTTTACCAAACCACTGACAGTGTTTCCTACCATTGCATCTGGCTTCCTATTGAAGACCGCAGCAGGTTTGAAAAACTTTTTACTGCAGACAAAGGCCGGACAACCCGGAACGGAAACCTGAGCAAACATCTGGCAGCAGACAGCAGTGCTGTGCTGACATGGAATGATCAACGCGTATTGGTCGTTACCCCGGGACTGCAATCAGATTTTTTCAGCGATAGCACCAAAGCGGCCAGATATGGCATTAAAGTGCTTAATTACCAGCCGCCCGTTATGGTTGACTCAGTTGCCGTACCTGAAATCTATGACGGAGAGGCAGATTCTGTTGAAGCAGTCTCTGATCCGGTGGTTGTTACGGTCCCCCCGCCTGTCAAATCCGGTGAGACCACCGATGCTGATGCTGCACAGAAAAAAGCAGATGAGTTATATGACACTTATACAAAGGCTTACGCCGAACAGGAGAACCGCAAAAAGGCCCTTGCGCTCAGTTGGGCAGAAGCCGAAGCAGTGAGGTTGTTTGATTTTAAAGGTGCGGGCATTTCCGGAGACTTGTCTTTTGCACGCTCTTCAGACAACAAAGCGGTAGCCAGTATCTGGGTACGAAATCTGAATGATGTGCTTGCACCGGCTTTCTCAATTTTCGGATTCAGGAATCCGCTCGGTTCAAGAAATATGATATCCGGGTTTAAAAGTCTAACCGGCCATCTTTACTTCGAGAAAGAGAAGATGCGACTCACTACTGCTATGGAAATGGATAAGGAAATGGCCAATAATTACAAACGAATTTATAGCCGTAAGCTGAATAAAAAGTTTCTTCGGTATGTAGACAGTCAGCAAACACTGGGCTTCCTGTCGTATGCTGTGAACACACAGGCTTATCTCGAAACAATGCCTGACCTGTTTAAACGTACGGTGCCGTTTTATCTGTTTGGCGAACAGACAGACTTTGCGGAACTGATTTCAGATGTTTTCTCGACCATACTTGATGAAAAAGCTGTGGGTAAAGTGATTAAGGGAGATGCCCTGTTCGTGCTGAATAACATCACCCAGCGTGAAGTGAAATATAAATCGTATGAGTATGACAACGATGATTATGAGACAGCGCCGGTCGAAAAAACACGTACCCAACCCTCACCTGAGTTTTTGTTCATGTTCAGTTCTGAAGACCACCGCATTTTCGACCGCCTGCTGATGATCGGCGAACGAAAAGGAGTCCTTCAGAAAAACGGCAATATCTATCAAGCTATTAAAGGCAATGACTTTGCCGATTTGTACCTGCTCATTCGCGATGGGATTGTTTTTGCCGGCACATCGCCAAGCCAGCTGGAAAAAATTGCGCAGGGATCGCTGAGGCTTAAGCCGTCTCCCAAACACCGGGCTCTTTTAAGTAAAAATGCAATGAGCGCGTTTTTTGGACCAAAAACAATCAGCCAGAAACTCGCTACAGAAGCCTGGATGAAAGACAAGACAATCCTTCGCTTTCAGGAAGTGCTGAAGGGAATGGGCGACGTCTATTTCCAGTCGAATGGTGTTCGCAACAATATCGTCACTGCTGAGCTGGTGGCTGAAAACGGTGCTGACCAACAAAACTCGCTGAAATACCTGTTCAGGTTAATCGAAACTGCTGCAAGATAATGCTTAGAAAGGCGCTGTCGGTCTTCCTTTTGCTGATTAGCCTTGCGCTCGCAGCAGTTCTCGTAATTTTTTATGCACGGTATCTGTCGGCCAGACAGACGCTTGTACCGCCTGAAGCAAAGCGCTTTGTCTCGGTCCATACAGATGAAATAGTCAGAAAACTATTTTTTGACCGGCTTTTCAACCGGCCGCGCAGCGAAACGTTGAATCGTTCTGGTCTTCAGATCCCGGCACGTCTCTACTTCTATGAACTGCGGGACGGTTGGTATACCCTTTTTGAATGCCAGGACGGCGAGGCGTTCGACCGCTTTATAAAAAATCGCCAAACGGGACTTTCGCAGCTGCCTGTCCCTATGCGGTGGTTCAGGCAGGGCAGCAAAGTCGCGCTGGTCGTATTTCCGGGCCCCGCTGCTGCGCGTATGGCACAAGACCTTCTGCAACGCAGCGACCTCCAGCCTGTGTCTGAAAGCATGGCCGGGCGGTTGGAGGGCGCAGACGTGGTGTTCGCGGACCAGAAGAATCGCGTGGTAATGGACAGCGGCGATGGGACGATCACATTTACCGCAGCACTCGCACAAGGTACGTTCGTTCCGCCGGACCACAGCCTTCACCGTGAATTCGCGCGTACGTCGGCCGTCAGATTTTGGCTGCAGGGGGACTTTTCGCAGCTTAACATGCCATCTGAAATAAAATTGGGGCGAAAAGTCTGGTCGAACACCTCGTCGTTGAGCGGACATTTGCCATCCTATATAGATGGTGAATGGTCAGGTACCGTCGTACAGGCCCAACAGGAGGTTCGGTACGTCTTTAACGACGATTTCGAGAAGGTAGCTGAGACTTTGCAGGTCCGCAAAAAGGTTCCTGCATTCTTCATATCGGCAGCGGCTGCCCCCGGAAAAAAGAACCTGCTTTATATGTTATTGGGCGATAAGCAGGCATTATCGCCTGCCGGCAGACTTGAGCAGGATGTATTTCCACTCTATGACCTGGAGTATAGAGACAACGGGCATTTTTACGGCTTGGGTACGGCCCCCGGTCTGTTTTCCCGGCCCAGGCTGGTTAAATCTACCGATTTTATGACCCTGGAAATTGACTTCGACCGCCTTGAAGCGTTAGCCCCTTCCATAAGGTCTGTAGCTGCACCTTTGAATGATTTCAGAATGCGCGGCTTTAAGACAAATGCAGGTATCACGCTGCAGGGCGTTCTTCGTTTCAAGGCTGCTGACAAGAACCCCTTAAACGCCATTTTCTAATCTCAAGCTACCTGCTGCGTCGTTTTTAACTGGATGTGCAAAAATAAACGCGCTGACAATCAGCGTGGTGTTTCAATTTGCCGTATAATAAAAAACAAACGGTTGCCGAGATTGCTTTTTGTAGCAAAACCAAATCGACATGCAGCATACAAACGTCCAAATCAGCGCCGATCTCCAGAAATTTATCAGCAAATTCGAGCCCTCAAAGTTCAAGCTTCTTGCTAAAGGAATCGAAGTTCGCGGAGCCAATAACCTGCATCGGGCGGTAGCAAGCGCCATAGAGTTAATAGACAAAATGAAACTGAACCTTCGCGTAAATCACACCGCAGAAATGGCCATTTATGGAAGTTTTGAAGTGATTGACGCCGCTCAGGCTGAAAATTAATCACTCTTCCAGTCTTGTGTCAAAAACAAAGTCAGTTGTATCAATAACGGTTACAAGCCGCATCTGCAATGACTCGGGATTGATGAGATAATTATATTCTTCGGGAACCAGGATTGAAGGTACACAGATACCGGCCAGTTCCTTGTTGTTAAGATAACGGGTGCCAAATTTCTTGGTAGATACGGGCGCCGGCATCTTTTTCCAGTTGCCGGGTAAGTCAGGCTCGTCAAATTTCAAAAATTGAGATGCATCAATTTCGTAGGTAGTCATGTGCAGCGCCCGTGGTATAAGCTCAAGTGCAGAATGAACAGCAAACTCGAGTACAGCCAGTGCCCGGCTTGAAGAAGTATAGATACAGGGTGTACCTTCAAAGTTCCACCTGCCGCCATATAACTTTGCTCCTACACCTTCAATGTCGCCCCGATATTTGCTTTTCGAAAGTCTGTACACCCGCATTTTATGAGTAAACTCCATGTTCAATACGGCCTATCAGGTTTTTCACTTCCTGCATACCGAAAAAAGTATCCATCAGTTTTAGTGGAACTTCCCCGCCCAAAGCCCTGTTTGGAGTCTGAACCCATTTGTTGAAAGAAGCGTTTTCTTCAAAAACTTCGTACCCATATCGAAATACATCCATGAGCGCAATGATCTTTTCGCTTACAGCCGGGCCAAAACGCTCGCCTTCCTGCTTTTTATGAAGTGTAGCTTTTGTGGTTCCCAAAACAAACGAGAGGCTGTCATAGTCTATACCAATTATATGTTTAAAAGAAACAAGCCTTTCCTTGCTCACACCAGACTTAACAGCTTCAATTTTTTCAAAGTTATCCAGATCTTTCAGGTCTGCGTCATCTTGCTTTAGCCTTTTGATTGCATGTATCGTTTTTCCCATGACTAAAATAAAAAGTATAAAATTATACTAATATATGTATAAAATTATACTTTTAAAATAGTATTTAAAAAAAAACCGGGACTTACTGCCCCGGTTTTTCTATGTACACTTTTTAAGTTAAGGCCAAACGCCAAGGTTCATATAAGATACAGCGATCTTATCAATTGAATTGACAAAAGCCGCTGTGCGCAACGTTTCAGTTGCTGGCTTAATCTTAAGTGTTTCTCTGATTTCGTGATAAGAATGGATCATCGTATCCTCTAAGCCCGAGTTTACAAGTTCCATCTCAGAGGCGCCTTTCACGATCATGAGTCTGTGCTCTGATGGAATGGTTTTGCCTGTAAGCGATTCGAGCGTATTGATCAGGTTGGCATTTGAGTTTTCAGCATACCTGTTTTCCATACGACCAAACGCAACGTGCGACAGGTTTTTAAGCCATTCAAAATAAGAAACGGTAACACCACCGGCATTACAATACATGTCGGGGATAATGATACCGCCCATCTCTGTAAAGATCGCTTCTGCTTCAGGTGTGGTTGGACCATTTGCGCCCTCAGCGATGATTTTGGCTTTGATGTTCCGAATGTTCGCTTCCGTAAATTGATTTTCGAGGGCGGCAGGGACTAGGATATCACAATCCTGCTCCAGGCCTTCCATAGAATTTTTGAATTCGGTTGCTCCGGGAAATCCAAGAATAGACCCGGTATTTTTGCGGTGAGCGAAAACCTCATCCACATTCAGTCCGTTGGCATTGTAGATAGCACCTTCAAATTCGCAAAGACCAACAATCGTTGCACCGAATTCCGCGAGGAATTTTGCGGAATGATAACCCACATTACCAAGCCCCTGAACAATGACACGTTTATCGCCCAGGCCGGTGGTCAGGCCAAGTTTCTGCATGTCTTCGGGAACATTGACGCATTCGCGCACGGCATAGGCCACGCCCCTTCCTGTTGCTTCTTTACGACCGCGTATACCATGCAGTGCGATGGGCTTACCGGTTACACAACCAAGCGCATCAAGCTGACCAGGATTCATGGTCATATAGGTATCAGCAATCCAGCTCATTTCGCGTTCGCCCGAACCATAGTCTGGTGCGGGAACATCGACTGCCGGACCAATAAAATTTTTCTTGATCAGTTCAGTGGTGTACCGCCTGGTGATGGTCTCAAGTTCGCCGATCGTATAGTTTTTTGTATTGATCTTGATACCGCCTTTTGCACCGCCAAAAGGGACGTTTACGATGGCACATTTATAGGTCATCAGGGCTGCAAGGGCCATTACCTCATCTTCATTGACCATATCGCTATACCGGATCCCCCCTTTGGTCGGGTTCATATGGTGCGAGTGTTCCACCCGCCAGGCATCGATCACTTCAAACCCGTTTCCCCTTCTGATCGGGAACTGAAAACGGTAAACGCTGTTACATGCTTTAATTTGACTCAATAAACCTTCCGGATGGGAGGTAAACCGGGCCGCGCTGTCAAAATTTTTACAGACGTCTGTAAAAAAATGAGTCTCTTCTGCTAAAGTAGCCATTGCAAGTTTTTATAATGAATAGATAAGTTTTTGTGTTAACGGGTGCAAAATTGCACTAAAAAGAATGAATAATGCAAACAGCATACCACTTAGTGTACCACAGACACTAAACGCATCAAGCTGCAAAAAATAGCCTTGGAAGCTTTAAAATTAGATTTTACCCGAAGAATTTTTTTCTAATTTTTTTAATCGCCTGTCGAGTGCGAAGAGGAAAGTGAGGAGCCCAAAGAGTACAACGAGTACACAGATCACAACCACATAAATTTTGCCTGACGCGCGAAGGCCATCGGCCATTTCGATACCGGCTTCCTGCGCAAGTGCCGGAATAGTAAGCAGAAGCATTAAAAATGAAACGGTTAACTTCTTCATGAGTTTCTTCTTCTATTATTTTTAATGAATGTTTTTGTTTTCCAGGATACGCAGTCTGAAGCGCAGGCTGTATACCCAGTAACCGACCAGGATCCAGCCCAGGCAGGCCGGATAAAAGACTGCCCGCATCCGGCTGTCAAGATCATAACTGTTAAATCCCGGGTTGCCACCGTTGCCGGGATGCAGCGAGTCCTGCAAACGTGGCAAGACAAAAAGCAGCACGACCATCATCGGGAAGGCAAAAATGTTGTAAATAGCTGATATTTTTCCGCGCTTTTGCTCTTCATCAATTGCATTTCGAAGAACAAAGTAGGCGAAGTACAGCAGAACGGCGATAGCAGCAAAGTTCTGCTTTGGATCAAAGCTCCAGAATTCGCCCCAGGTATAGCCAGCCCATAAGGCACCGGTAATTAGCCCTAGCAAACCAAAAACAATCCCTGCATTAGCGCTTTCTACCGCCCTGACATCGTCAGATTCGGCGCCCGTAGAGAGAAACCTCACACTGTACCAAACCGAGATACTGAATAAAACGATCATTGCAAACCACATGGGTACATGAAAATACAGGTTCCGGATTGTCTCATTCAGTATGGCCAGTCGCGGAACCGGCATCAGGAAACCTGCTACCGTCGAATAGATGACGAGAATGACTGCAAGAATTTTCCACCAGGATCTGTACATATAGTATTGAAATTAATCGCGGTAAAGGTAGGGAAATAACAGTAAAGAGACGCTAACGGCAAGTACATTTATGACCACCAGGATAGACACTTCGTCCATGCTGACGGCCCTGTCAAGGCCATCAATGGCATTTTTTGCAAGTTTGATCAGCATGATGAGCACCGGAACAATGACCGGAAAACTGAGTATAGCCATCAACATGCCGCCGTTGCCTGCCTTTGATGCGATAGCCGATACCATCGTAAAAATCGTTGAGAAACTGAGACTGCCAAGCAGCACCGCAACCAGGAACATCAGCAGGTCTCCAGGCACATAATGAAAAACCAGGGTATAAAAACCAAGCGCCACCAAGGTAAGGAACATCATCAGCGCCACGTTATAAATCATCTTTGACAGCAGAATGGCCGCCGGGCTTGTCAGAAAGTAACTATAGAGCTGCTGACCCCTGCTTTCCTGCAAAAAACTGCGGGAAACACCGTTTATTGATCCGAAAAGCATGATGATCCAAAAAAGTGCATTCCAGGTGATCTTATCAGGAATACTTACAAAAGACAAAAAACATACAAAAACCGTTGACACCACATAGAGCAGGATGCCGTTAATGGCATATTTTGATCGCCATTCAAGTATCATTTCTTTACGAACCAACTCTTTTACCTGTGTTGCCAGTTGCATAGCCGGCAAAGGTAATTGTTTATGTGTATTTTTGAGTGAGAACCCTCTGTTTATACTGATCCAATACCGAATATTGTTTTCTGATGATAAATACATACGCATCCCTTTATGGGTCGCCCATCGGACCCCTGCACATTTTTGCCACTGAAACATACGTCTATAAGGCCAGTTTCGCAGATCACGACCTGACAGGATTTACTGAAAATGAGCTTTCAGCCAGGGCAGCATCAGAATTCCGTGCATACTTTGACGGATCACTGAGAAGTTTCACGTTCCCGGTAGACCAACCTGGCACCGGTTTCCAGAAGTCAGTATGGAATCAGCTCCGCGAAATTCCCTATGCGGAAACGATCTCGTATGCTCGTTTTTCGGCAGACCGACCGCTCGCCATCCGGGCCATGGCGGCTGCGAACGGAAAGAACAATGTGATCATTGCTGTGCCCTGTCACCGGGTAATCGGAAGTGATGGAAAGCTTGTCGGCTTTGCGGCCGGACTCTGGCGTAAAAAGTGGCTGCTGCAGCATGAACGCGATGTTGCAGGAACGGGTCAAAGCACATTAAAGTTTTAAGATGGATACACTTACTGAAGCTGTTTCAGCGCAGCGCAGCATTGCACGTTTTTATGCTGGCTGCCATTCCGGGCGGTCATGCGCGAACACGGGGTGGAACACTACAAAAAAGTCAGGCTGGGCATGCTTGAACTTGACGGCAATAAAGCATTACAGGCGGCCCAAAAGAGCTGGTACAAACCCGTTTCAGGTGCCGCCATACCCGGAAGCGGCTGGTCCAAAATGCCTATACGTTTTGCGGCACCTGGTTACCGAGGTTGCGTCCGCGTTGTACGCTGAATAACATAAACAGCACGCCTACCAGCCATACAATCCAACCCCATTGGTAATGAATGGTCTTTGCCAGTAACCGGTCGGCAAACCCGAAATTGAAATAATGGTTTGATTTAAACCAGACTGCCGCCGCAGCCAATATGAACCATATAAAATGCACCCAGGCAGTAAAACGGAAAAAACCGGCCTTACGGATTACTACTGCAAAGACACCAAGCGCAATGATGGTGTACGTGATAAAAAAAAGCCTTGGGTCTGACTGGTAAAGATTCCAGTTGCCTTTAACAGGAACCTTCAGAAACGGACAGAATCCTGCAATTAAACAGAGAATCAGACCGAGAAAAGCGCGGAACTTATAGAGTGTCAGCATATTTATTTCTGTTCAATGTTCATCTTATCGGCGAAATGCGCACAATAATCGCGCAAATCCTCTACAATATTTTTCTCGCCTGTAGCTTTCAAAAAAGAGTCACCAAGTGTCTGCAGCGTTTCATAAAAAAAACGTTTCATTTCATCTACCGGCATATCTTTAGTCCAGAGGTCCAGCCGCATCGAGTTTTTATAATTATGGTCCCATAGCGCCATGAACATTGCTTTTACCGGCACCTTATCACTGGTCTTTGCATCGGTGCTTTCCCAGGTTATGGTTTCAGGTAGGTTGTGCGCGTCGAGCTCTACGGTAACTTTTACTTCTGCTGTTTTCATTGAGTTTGAACCGGCTACCAGCCGGCGTTAAATATGAGAATAAATATGATTGCCAAAATTATCAATGAAATTTCAATAATCCACAATCTTTTTGCCGACGATACCCGTTGCCTGAATACCAGATCTACAATAAAAAACACGAACAGCAAGAGTAGAAGTAATGCACCACGTAACAGGCTAAACTCACCGGACCTGCCTTCGAAAAGGCTCCAGCCTGCAAATACGATCAGCGCCGCCGCCAGGATATTGAACGGGCTTACCTTCATCGGTTTTTCGGCTTGTCAAAACGTTTATTTTTATGCTTGAGCTTTGGTTTACCGGTATTTACAGGCTTTTTCTGCTGGGTGTTGGCATGTTTCTTTTCATGGAAAGCACCTTTAAAATCCGGATCTTCCTTACGCTTTTGTGCATCTATTTCGCGGGCCATTGCCTGGCGTTCATCAAAGGGCGTTTCTTCCACAAAAACACCTTCCGGCATGGGTTCAACAGGTATCTGCTGGCGGATAAGCTGCTCGATCTTTTTAATGTAATATTTTTCAGCTTCAGTACAGAACGTCAGTGCATCACCTTTGGCGAACGCCCTTCCGGTGCGGCCAATGCGGTGCACGTAATCTTCGATAATGATGGGCACATCAAAATTAATAACGTGACTCACATTACTTACATCAATTCCCCTTGCGGCAACATCGGTAGCCACAAGCACGCGGATGGCGCCCTCCCGGAAATCGTTAATCGAGTTGATTCGCGTATTCTGACCTTTGTTGGCATGAATGACCCGAACGGCATCTGTACCAAAACGCCTTTCGATGAAACTGAAAATATTATCTGCTACCGTCTTGGTTTTGCAGAATATGATGAGGCGGTTAAAGTCCTCGTCGTTACGCAGCAGCTGCTGCAGCAGGTTGATCTTGGTTTTGAAGTTCGGAACGTAATAAAGCTTCTGCGAAACGTTAGATGCCGGCGTGGCCTGCGGGGCTACCTCGATATAGGTAGGAAACTTAAGAAAATCACCGGCAATCTTCTGCACCAGGTCGCTCATTGTAGCCGAAAAAAGCAGGTTTTGCCGTTTTCTCGGAACTACCTCCAGGATGCGATGGATCGAGCCGATAAAGCCCATATCCATCATTTTATCAGCCTCATCAAGCACCAGGAATTTCAGGTTTTTTGTATCGACCTTGCCCGCAAGGTAAATATCCAGGAAGCGGCCCGGTGTGGCAACCAGGATATCCACACCCCTGGCTATGGCTTCTGTTTGTACCTTTGGCCCAATACCACCATAAATCACGAGACTGCGCAGGTCTGTGTACTTGGCAAACACACGTACCTGTTCCTCGATCTGCATGGCCAGTTCCCGCGTAGGCGCCAGAATGAGGGCCCTTGGTGCGGTTTCCTGCGCGTATTTTAGCTTCATGAGCATCGGTAAAACATATGCCGCTGTTTTACCTGTGCCGGTTTCCGCAATTCCGAAAATATCCTGACCGGACAGCACAGGGCCGATGGCTTTCTCCTGTATAGGTGTTGCAACCTCATAACCGGCATCGGCAACCGCATTCAGGATCTGGCGGTTCAGTTTGAATTCTTCGAAACTCTTTGACATGGCGGCAAAGATACGGATTTGTGTTTAGCTCTGGTCTGCACGCAGCTATAAGCACTGTCCTGTATCAGATTAGCATACCAACGATTGCTAAAATGTGCATTTAATCCTAGCTTTGAAGCATGAACACAACCCTGATCAAAGGCGCCACACTTGTAAACGAAGGCAGGCAATTTATAGCTGATGTACTGATAAAAGACGGACTGATCGACAAGATCGGTGAAAACCTTTCTGCCGATGGGGCTGCAGAGATCAATGCTGAAGGCCTGCATCTGCTTCCGGGAATGATCGATGATCAGGTGCATTTCCGCGAGCCGGGATTGACTCACAAAGCCGATATCTTTACCGAGAGTATGGCTGCCGTAGCCGGAGGTATTACCTCTTTCATGGAGATGCCCAATACCGTTCCCAATACGCTCAGCCAGGATCTTCTCGCCGAGAAATACAACATCGCCGCAGAGACCTCCCTCGCCAACTATTCTTTCTATATGGGTGCTTCGAATGATAACCTTGATGAAGTATTACGCACCGATCCGAAAAACGTATGTGGCATAAAGGTATTTATGGGCTCATCAACCGGAAACATGCTCGTTGATAACGAAAAGACGCTCGAGAATATTTTCAGCAAGGCCCCGATACTTGTTGCCACACATTGCGAAGACGAACTCACCATTCGCAATAACCTCGCGGCTTTCAAAGGGCAGTATGGCGAAGCCCTCACAATTGATATGCATCCCCTTATCCGCAGCGCCGAAGCATGTTATAAATCATCTTCACTGGCGGTTGCCCTTGCAAAACAATACAATACAAGACTGCATATTCTCCATATCTCGACGGCGAAGGAGATCGGACTTTTTGATTCAGCTACGCCGCTGCAGGACAAGCGCATCACAGCAGAAGCTTGTGTACATCACCTTTGGTTCAGCGATGCGGATTATGCAGAAAAAGGCAACTTCATCAAGTGGAACCCGGCTGTGAAGACCGCCAATGACCGCTCTGCCATTCTCCGCGGGCTGCTTGACAACCACATTGACGTTGTGGCAACCGACCACGCCCCGCATACCATTGAAGAAAAAAACCAGCCATACGCGCAGGCACCGTCTGGTGGGCCCCTTGTACAACATGCTCTTTCCGCGCTGCTTGAACTCTATCACCAGGGAAAAATGACACTCGAAGACATTGTGCAGAAAAGTGCTCATAACGTAGCCACCTGCTTCAATATTGACCGTCGCGGTTTCTTACGCGAAGGTTATTGGGCAGACCTTGTGCTGGCAGATCTGAATGACCCCGTTCGCGTTACCCGGGCAAATACATTTTATAAGTGCGGATGGTCTCCGTTTGAAGGGCAGACTTTCCGGTCGGCGATTATATACACCTTTATTTCGGGAAATCTTGCCTACCATAAGGGACGGTTCACGACCAGCGAGACCGGCATGCGTTTACAATTTAACCGCTAGGCGCTCATGGCTGCGTTGCTGAAGCGCCCGGGCATGGCCGCCCTGCTGGTTTTGTTTCTGGCTGCCGCCTTTGTGTATTGCTGCGGCCTCTCGCCCCGCCTGGTGCAGGCCTACTATGTAGATGGGCTTTATCCGCCGGTGGCAAATACATTGCGCACACTGACGGGCTGGATCGGAATTTCCGTTGGTGATATTCTCTATGTTGTTCTGATTGTATGGCTGCTTGTTTCACTTTTCAGAACAGGATTAAAGTTGAAAAGAAATCCGGTCAGGCAACTGTGGTTAGCTCTCGGTATAAGGATAGTCAGAACAGTCCTTGTCCTGTACCTTGTTTTCAAAATCAGCTGGGGTTTGAATTACAGCCGGCCGCCCGTCTACCAGGCACTGCACATTGCAAATCATGACTATAGCCCTGAAGAGCTGGCACGGCTCGGCGCTTTCATGGTGCGAAAAACCAACGAAGCTAAATCTGCTGTAAAAAAACTCCCGGAGCTTTCCTGGGAGGATTTGAACCGGCGGGCCATTCAAGCCTACCGGCTGATGGAAAACAAAAACAGGCTTTTTCGTTACGACCATCCCGCCATCAAACCGGTAACCAGCGCATGGCTTATCAGCATGACCGGCGTTGAAGGTTATTATGCACCCCTTACGGGTGAAGCCAATGTAAACACTGCCATACCGACCTTTGTGCTACCCTTTGTAACCTGTCATGAGATTGCCCATCAAACCGGCATTGCTTATGAAGATGAGGCTAATCTGCTTGGGTTTCTGACTGCCGTAAACAGTCCCGATCCGCGCTTCCGGTACGCCGCGTGTTACCAGGCGCTACGCTATATTCTTTTGGAGATGGCCCTCAAATCAGATCCGAACTATCTTAAGCTTAAGACCATGATCCATGCAGATGTCCTTGCTGATTTTAAAAAGGAAAGCGATTTCTGGGAACAGTACAACAGCTCCATGTCAACATATATGTCGGCCACCTTCGACCGTTTTCTTAAACTCAACGATCAGAAGAAAGGGATAAAAAGTTACCAGGACATCGTAGTATGGCTTTGGAATCTGTACGGCCCGTTTTTGGCAGAAGGCCGGCCGAAAGCCTAAACTTCCGGAACGGTCTGTATATCAGCCCGGGCCCGCCGGTTGCGCACTACCCTGCTTACCCTGTAGATCAGAAAGATTGATAAGATCGAGATGGCTACCACACTGTAACCGACGATGTCGTAGTGTTCCAACGGACTCGTTTCCGTCTGCTGTCTAACGATCAGACCGGCAAAAACAGCGGCGATCCCACCTGCCACCTGCTGCAGCGAAGCGTTGATGCTCATGAATGCACCCCGGTCTTTCATCTCCGGAACTGCACTGGTAAGGGCCGTAGCGGGAACCATCCTGCTCATAATTCCAATCATCATCGTAACATTGAACACCATAACCAGCCAGAGCGGGGTAACTGAGAGATTTGTATAAAAGAGCACGACAATGATAAGCCATACCGACGCAATGGAAAACAGCAGAAATTTATCTATCTGATCACTAAATTTACCGATCAGCGGCATCACGACGAGGGCAGCAACACCAGACACCATGAATAACATCGGCAATTGCGTATGGGTAACATGCAGGTTGTTTATAGCGAATGCACTGCTAAATGGCATCATCATGAAACCGCCTACGGCCAGCAGCGCAGTTGCCGTAAAGCCAATGCGATATTCTTTGTTCAGGACAGTCTGCAGCAGGTGCCGGACGGCGGAGCCTTGACGCTGCACCTTCAGATGTTGCGTAAGCGGCTTCATGCGCAAAAAAATCAGAATAAGGATCAGGGCAGCAAGGCCGGCAATCATTAAAAACGTTGCCTGCCAACCCCAGGCGGTAGCCAGATATAGACCGATCGGTATACCCAATACCTGGCTGGCGCCAAAACCCATCTGCACAAAACCCATTACCCGGCCGCGCTGTTCAAGACTAAAGATGTCTGCAACAATAGCAAGGGTAATTGAACCGATTACGCCACCAAACAGGCCGGTAATGATTCGCGCAGCGATGAGCAGGTGATAGTTTACTGCAAGGCCGCAAAAAACAGTGCCGGCCACAAAACCCGTATAGAAAAATAACAGCAGTTTTTTCCGGTCAAAACGGTCAGCAAAGCCGGCTGTCAGCAAACCCGACGCGCCTGCGCTGAATGCATAAGCAGATACCGCCAGACCAAACTGATCGGGCTTGAGGCTGAGCGACTTCATCAGGATATCGCCCATGGGCGACATGACCATAAAATCAAGCACGACTGTAAACTGTGTCATCGCCAGAATGAAGATGACAAGTTTCTGATAGCCGCTTAAAGCGGCAGGTTTATTTGTGGTTTGCATAAATATCGGTAGATAAGCTTATTTGAGTTCTGCGCAGGCATGACCCGCACGGTTCAGGAGCGTAATAATTTCGTCGTGTGTAGCTTTGTATGAAACAACGCGAAGAACAAAATCCTCATCCCAAAGATCAACGTTCCACTGTTCAATATGTTCGAGAGAATCCAATACCGGCCTGATCAGATCAACGGCGCTGCGGCTGCTTAAGTCGGTCTTGAATAAGAGAATGTGATCAAAAGTTGTCATGATTGTAGGGATTAATAAAAAACATCAGATTCAAAGTTTGAGCGCCTTCATTACAAATGTGAACGTCTGCCAGAGTATGGCTTCATTTACCGTGAACGGCTGGCCAGCCATATTCCTGCCTTCTTCGTGAAACCGAAGTAACGCGTACAAGGGTGCAAAAGCAACACACCAGAACGTCTCAATAGACATCTGGCCGATCTCGCCCCGCTTTACCGCGCTCTTTACAAAGGCGCCCATCTTTTCTTTAAAGGCACGCGAAATATCCGGAATAACACGCTGCTGATAGCTTGAACTGCGAAACTGTTCGAGCAAACGTGTAATAACAGGCCGCTCAGTCATAAAACGGTAGCGGTTCTCCCATTGTTTACGCATGCCTGTCTCGAAATCTGCTTCAGGATCAAAATCGCCCAGCACGGCCTCGCTCATTTCCCGGAACTTCTCGGCTGCTATGCTTAAGATCAGGTCATCTTTATCCCGATAATAGATATACAGCGTGGCCACAGATATGCCACAGGCTCTGGCAAGTTTGTTCATGCTAAAACCCTCAAAACCGTCATTGACCAGCATATCAATGGCTTTAGTTTTCACGGCCTCTTCTTTTTCGGGATCCCTTTTTCGCATCGGTATGACTGTTCACTGCAAATATAAATGAATGTTCGCTTTTAAAACAAGTTATTTCTGCTTGTGCTTATGATGCTGTGCTGACCGAATTACCCGCACTTGCTTGCGCAGGGAGTAAAGTAATCTGTAACTTTGCTGCATGGCAAAAATTTCGATTAACCTCGCAACAGGATCGCTTCAGCAGGAAGAGCTTATTGTAGGTATTGACCTGGGCACGACCAACAGCCTGGTTGCGTTTATAAACCCCGAGAAACAACCTCAGGCAATAAATGATACCGGCAAGGGCCTGCTGGTTCCCTCCGTTGTTCACTTCAATGAACATGGCGATGCAGTGGTTGGAAATGAGGCCAAAGCCTTCCTGACTACAGATCCCGCGAATACGATATTTTCGGTAAAACGCCTGCTTGGCCGTTCATACCAGGACGTTGCTGATCATCAGGACCTGCTGTCTTACAAAATTATAGACGACAATACAGATGCCCTTGTTAAGATCAGGGCCGCTAACCGTTTTTACACGCCTGTGGAGCTGTCGGCCGAAATTTTAAAGGAATTGAAACATCGCGCGGAGCATGCTTTGAAGACGCCCGTAAACCGGGCGGTGATTACAGTACCTGCGTATTTCAACGACAGCCAGAGACAGGCTACCCGTGATGCGGGGAAACTTGCCGGGCTCGACGTACTCCGTATCGTTAACGAGCCTACTGCCGCAAGTCTGGCTTATGGAATCGGGCTTAATCCACAGGAGCAAAAGACAATTGCTGTTTACGACCTTGGCGGCGGGACCTTTGATGTGTCGCTGTTATCTATTCAGAATGGCATCTTTGAAGTGCTTGCAACAAATGGTGATACTTTTCTTGGCGGCGATGACTTCGACCGTGCAATCGTGGATTACTGGATCGAAAAAAATGATTTAGACCGCAGCGTTTTACAGGAAGACCAGGTCCAGATGCAGACGCTTCGTTTACAGGCTGAGCTGGCTAAAAAAGCACTTTCTACGCAAAACCTTTATAACGAAAAGGCGGGCGATATCTGGTACAGCATTGATCGTCAGACGTTTGAAAGTCTGATTTCTGAAAATCTTGAAAGAACGCTTAACAGCTGCAGGCTCGCTCTCTCAGATGCGGGGCTTACAGCGGCAGATATTGACGAGGTCATTCTTGTTGGCGGCTCTACGCGCACACCATATGTTAAGCGTAAGGTAGAGGAACTGTTTGGCAGGAAACCGCAGGACCATATCAATCCGGATGAAGTAGTAGCACTTGGGGCGGCTATCCAGGCCGATGTTCTCGCTGGCAATCGCTCAGATATCCTGCTTCTTGACGTGACCCCCCTTTCGCTGGGAATCGAGACCATGGGTGGCTTGATGGATGTGATCATCAGCCGCAACGCGAAAATTCCTACCAAGGCAGGCAGGCAATACACCACGTCTGTAGACGGGCAGGTGAACATGAAGATAGCAGTATTCCAGGGCGAGCGCGACCTGGTACAGGAGAACCGGAAACTTGCTGAATTTGAGCTGAAAGGAATCCCGGCCATGCCGGCGGGCCTGCCAAAGATTGATATCAACTTTATACTGAACGCAGACGGCATTCTTACCGTACAGGCTATAGAACTCAGGTCGGGCGTAAAACAGGAAATAGAGGTTAAGCCAAGTTACGGCCTGACCGACGATGTTGTCGAAAAAATGCTCATTGACAGCGTTACTCACGCGAAGGAAGATGTGCAGCAGCGAATGGTTATTGAGGCGCGCGGCGAAGGTGAACAACTCGCTTATACCGCTGAACGTTTCCTTGAGAAAAACAGCCAGTTCCTCAATGAAGAAGAAATTGAACACACCCGGCTGCTGATTGCTCAGCTTCGCCAGAGCCTGCAAACAGCTGACAAGGATACTATTCTTAAACACACCGATGCCCTGAACGAATACACCCGCCCATTTGCAGAACGTGTTATGGACATCGCAATTTCTTCAGCAATGAAGGGTAAAAAAATAGACGAATAACAAACGTCTAAGAATATTTCATTAACTTCAGGTTAATGAAATGGTTTATGTGTGCGCTTATTATGGGCGGTTTTTTTTGCTGTTCCTGGGGATTTTTCGCCCATCGGAAGATTAATACGATCGCCGTTTACAGCCTGCCTCCCGGGATGCTGCGCTTTTTTAAATCGAATGTTGCTTACCTGGCCGAGCATGCAACGGATGCAGATAAGCGACGTTACGCAGATACACTCGAGGCAGCCAGACATTACCTGGACGCAGAAGATTATGGTCCGCTTGACAGTGTTCCGAGGCGCTATAACTCCGCAAAAGAACGGTTTGGCCTTATGATGCTGCAAAAGAGCGGAATCGTTCCGTGGCAAATCCATTTTTCTTACCTGCAGCTTGTCGCTGCCTTCCGTGACCGGGATTCGCTCAAGATTCTTCGCGTTGCATCAAACCTTGGTCATTACATTGCAGATGCGCATGTACCCCTGCACATGACCAATAATCACAATGGCCAGCTGACAAATCAGCGGGGAATTCACGCATTCTGGGAGAGCCGGCTCCCTGAGTTGTTTTCAGGAGCCTACAATTTTTTTGCGGGGCAGGCGACTTATATCGAAAAACCGCTAGATGAGGCCTGGCGAATTGCAAAAAACACCAGATCAAAAGTAGACAGCGTGTTGTCTATTGAGGCTTCACTCAAAAAAAAATTTCCTTCAGACAGACAGTTCAGTTTCTATCGCCATAAGAACCAGGTTATCCGGGCGTATTCGGTAGACTATTCCCGTGCCTATCATGAGGCGCTGAACGGAATGGTGGAACGGCAGATGCGCGCATCCATTCGGGCTGTAGCCGCTTACTGGTATACCGCATGGGTGGATGCCGGGCAGCCCGCCCTGGAGAATATGCCTCCTGTTAAGCAGCAACAGGCAGCATCAACTCTGGAAGAGCAAACCGAAAAAGCTTATCAGAAGGGAAAAATACTCGGCCGCGAATATTAAACGACAGGTTTCTTGCTAAACTTAGCTCTGAATGCCGCGATAATGGCCGGCAAAAAGGTAAGTATACCAATTGTGGCAATCACAACAGTGAAGTTTTCTTTGATAACGGGAATATTGCCGAACAGGAAACCCGCAAAAAGAAACGCAACGATCCATGAGATGCCTCCAACTACATTAAATAGCGTAAAACGACCAAAGGGCATACGTGCCACACCAGCAACAAAGGGCGCAATGGTACGGAAAATGGGCAGGTATCTGCTGAATACAATCGCTTTCCCACCATGTTTTTCAAAGAAGGCATGCGTCTTATTGTAGTACTCCAGTTTGAGTATCCGGTTGGTGTCTTTAAATACCTTCACGCCAAAAAAGGTTCCCAGAAAATAGTTCAGTGAATTACCTGTTATCGCAGCGATGCACAGGAGCAGGGCCATTACATACACATCAAGTCCCGTTCCGCCTTTAGCCATGAGCGCGCCCATTGCAAACAGCAAAGAATCACCTGGTAAAAAAGGCGTGATCACCAGGCCGGTTTCTGCAAAAATGATCAGAAACATGATCAGGTAAGTCCAGGTCTGATAATCGTTTACAATCTCGACAAGATGTTTGTCGATGTGAAGAATGAAGTCGAAAAGCTGAGAGAAAATATCCAAAACGTGTGTTTGAGCGACAAAAATAAAAATATCACGTCAAAAGGCGTGATATTCTTTATGTTAAATTATAATGATCAGTTAGTTATGAACAACTATATGAGCTTCAGCATTCCCGTTAGCATTCGCGTTGATCCATACGGTATAAATTTTTCCCGCAGCAAAGGTTCCGGTTGGAATATCGGTAGCTGTTATTGCGCCAACGGGCGAAACCTTCAGGGCCGTATTAGGCGGAATCATGAAATACTGAGAAACGTTGCCAAACAAAAGACTGGAGATAAACTGATTGCCCCCGGCAATTTCAGTAACATTGACGCCGTTTGTAAAAGTTGCGCCCAGATTGAGAAATCTTACACGTGCCTGCGTTGATGGTGCTGGAGGGGTAAGATCGTCAAGCAGTGCCAGTACCTGACCGGTGCCCTGTGCATTTTTAACGTAATAGCTGGTAAAGTTCACATCAGCAGGGATATTTAATTGTGAAGATGCAGACAATGTTCCGCTCGTTTGATCTTTGAAAGATAAGGTACGTGTTCCGGCAGAAACGGTAAGATAGTCGCTGCTGTTGTTATATGCAACCGGCGCCGTTGAGACCTTCGTATCACCTATAAACGCCTCCTGGGGCTGCGAACCGGACTGCGCATTTACATACTTCATCTTCGCATTACCTACAACTTCAGGAACTTCGTCAGAAGATTTTTTACACGCATCCAGCGTTACAACAAAAAAGAGGGCCAGCGCCGCTAGTCCGCCTGTATATCTATATTTTTTGAAAAGATTCATCATAATTGGTTTTTCTGAGCTAAAGATAAACAAAAATTGACTTGGCCGGCGAAAACTGTCACATTATTGATATTCGATGAGATGATAACCCAGGTCAGTGGCACCACCATCTACCCAGACCGTATAAACCTTGCCGGATTGTATCTCTGTACCCGGAATCGTCTTCCTGTAAGCCTCTCCCCCGTTAGAATACAAGAGCAGATCAATACCAGGGTCGACGGCAAAATATCCGGATTCAGACTTATAAGTTTGATTGGTTACAAAGTTTATTCCTCCCGCCATGCCCGTGTTCAGACCCAGGAAAACGCCGTTGGCAAGATGCACAATACGAATCATAGCCTTACCCGGCTCAACAGCGCCCTGGCTGTCTCTGATGAGCATAAGTTCGGGTTTATTCTCGCGATTAATAATCGTAAAAGCAGTATAAGAAAAGCCGGGCACAAAGTTTACTTCATTTGATATGGCTACCAAACCATTCTCGGCAACCTGTGCTTTCTGCGGCCCTGATCCGATTTTCATGTAATCACTTGCCTGCCCGTAGGTGATTGCTGATGAGCTGATTTTTATATCGTCCGTATAAAATTCAGCTGATGCTGAATTTTTTGCTGCGTTGACCAGGCGTACTTTGGCTTCGCCTTTCACAACCGGATCGGGATCGACCTTTTTGCAAGACGTGGTGAACACGAAACAAAGCAGAAGAAAAGTCGATATGGCATCGGTCTTCCGCGAACAGAGCATTTTCATGAACGGATGATTTAAAACAAAATAGCCCGGTCAAAAACCAGGCCATTTAGTGTCAAAAAATTTTTTCCTGAGTTAATAACTGTTATTCAGCATGACCGGCATAACAAGCATCAAGACGTCTTCGTTTTCGTCATTGGTTTGAGGGATAAGCAAACCGGCACGATTTGGCGTTGACAGCTCAAGCGTTACCTCCTCGCCGCTCAGGTTGCCGAGCATCTCGATCAGAAAACGAGCATTGAAACCAATTTCAAGGTCTTCACCATTGTACTGGCAGCTCAGACGCTCATGGGCTTCGTTGGCAAAATCAAGATCTTCGGAAGAAATATTCAGTTCGCTTCCATTGATCTTTAGACGCACCTGATGCGTTGTTTTGTTTGCAAAAATTACCACCCGGCGAAGCGTGTTCAAAAATAAGGCCCGGTCTATGGTTAGCCTGTTCGTATTATTGCCCGGGATCACCGCTTCATAGTCGGGATACCTTTCATCAATTAAGCGACAAACAAGATTGATATTTTCGAAGCGGAAAAAGGCACTTGTTGCGTTATAATCTACCGATACATTCAGATCAGAAGCCGGCAGGGCATTTTTTAAAAGTGTTAGTGCTTTCTTAGGCAGGATGAAGGATGCGGCTTTTTCGGCTTTACTGTCTTTCCGCCGATAACGGACAAGCTTATGCGCATCAGTAGCTACGAATGTGATATGTTCGGTAGACAGCTGGCAGAAAACGCCGGTCATTGCAGGACGTAACTCATCGTTGCTCACAGCAAAAATTGTCTTCGTAATCGCTTCCGCCAATACAGAGGCCGGCAGATTAACAGAAGATGCATTTTCTACTATGGGAATTTTCGGAAAGTCATCTCCGTTTTCACCGCTTAGCTTGTATTTACCATCGCCGGCACTGATTTCTATAGCAAACGTATTGTCATCGATATTGAAGGCAATTGGCTGGTCGGGTAAGGTTTTCAGCGTATCAAGAAGAATTTTTGATGGTACAGCCACCTTACCTTCTTCCTTAGACTCAACAGCAAGCGAAGTAGTCATACTGGTCTGCAGGTCAGTTGCCGATATAACCAATTGGCCTTCTTTTATTTCGAACAGAAAGTTCTCCAGTATAGGCAATACCGTACTGCTGCTTGACGCACCATTAACGGTTTGCAGATGCTTTAACAATGTTGACGTAGATACAATAAATCTCATGATACGATTTGTAAGTGCTCAAAAATATAAAAATTATTCAGCGTGTTGATTGCGCTTCAAATAATGTTGAAAAATTCGAGCTATCAACATCGGTGGCAGGAAAAACGGACCGGAAAACAAAAAAGCCTGCCATCTGGCAAGCTTTCTCCGAAAAAATTGTATCGATTTTTAAAGACCGAAGTTGAATGCTGCACGAATGCCTACAAAACCATTCGTTCCGCCGTTCGCAGACCAGCCTTCGTAACGAGCACCAAGGTCGATCGAAGTTTTGTCAGATACCGGGAAATCTACACCAATGCCGGGTGAATAGGCAAATGCAGTCGTTGCGCCTTCATTCGTTCCGATGGCCGCGCCAAGTTCAGCAGCACCATAGAAATTTGGAACGAAGTAATACTTAACACCGGCTTTCAATGGAATAACGCCATAGTCATACGTAAATCCGGCGACTTCCTTACTTTTAAAATTGATAAAGCCAGCGTTGATCGTTCCGTACAATTTGCTGCTGCTGATCGGGATATGCATAATACCAGATCCGCCGAAGCCAAGATTCATACCATCAGACCAGTCGCCAACAGGTAAACCGAATTCAAGACCAACACCAAGCTTGTTGCCCGCCGCTGTCTGTGCTGAGGCGCCGAAAGACAGCAGACCTGCCAGCGCCGTGAGTAAAAATAACTTTTTCATAAGGGTTGTGTTTTAAAGTTTTTGAGTCCTTTTCAGACTATTCAACAAAAAACACAAACAAAGTTATTTTGTTCATGAAAAAATAAGTTTTCCTTAGAGCGGAAGAAAATAACCGATGCGGAGCCCTACGAAAGAGCGGGTAGAAAAGTGCTGATTGCCGTCAATCTGGAAATCCGAACGGCTTGTCCAGCCTTCATATCTGATACCGGCTTCCATTTTTGCTCGCGCAGAAACCCGGAACCTGGTACCGAAACCAGGCGACCAGGCATAAACCATTTTATTTGCTTCTGAAGCCGGCAGCGCTACGCCACCCTGCACTTCTGCAAACGCTTTTTCTGTAAAAAAGTACTTTAATCCGGCCTTAAGCGGAATATAACTGAAATCGGGCACGTTTACCCGGAAGGCATTCCTGCCAAAAAAGTTCATGTAACCTGCATTTGCGGTCAGCGCAAATTTCTCGCTCAGCCCTATATCGGCCTTTACCGATGCTCCCGCTCCAAAATTACTCGCATTCGAAAAATTACCCGATGGCAAACCAAGTTCTGCGGCGAAACTAAGTCCGGAATTACCATCCTGCGCTGTCGCAGAAAAGGCTGATATAAAGAGAAAAGAAAAAAAACCAATGGTGCGTAATTTAAGTGCCTGCATATGTTGTCTGCTTAAGTATATTTTTCAAATATGCTAAACTTCAATAAGAAAAAAAGGGCGTCTGCACATGCCGACACCCTTTTTACATTTTTTAAACCGGTATAAAAACCCTAATCCAGGTCGCGGTCTACTTTCCGGGCAGTACTTCTGCCAGGCAGATAGATCTGGAAACCGACACCCAGGTTCAGGTCGTGCGCATAAGCACTGCTGCCGAAACCAACAGTTCCTTCATACTTCAACAGCGCTTCAAGACCAATTGAACGGGTGATGAAATAGGTAAAACCAGGACCGAATGAAAAACCGAGGCCATTTGTAGAACCTCCGCCTGACAGATTTCTGCCTGCAACACCAACGGTCGCTTCGCCAAAGAACCTTGAACTTTTGATCAGTTCATTGGCACCAACCTGTCCGTAGTAACGGCCAAGCGCGCCAATTCCATAATTAATGGTGGTGCCAAGGCCTTTGCCGGGAGCTTCGAGGCCAAATTTCACGTCGCCACCCACAGCAACACCATCGTCAACGAACCAGGCTGCCTTGGGGTTAATGGCCAGGCTAAACGCGTTTGGCTTATCAAGTGAGAAATTAATGTTTGACAGGTTAGTTCCCACCATCACATTCCCTTGTTGAATCTGCGCCTGGGCAGAAGCCGCTACAGAGCCGGCAAATAACAAAGTAAAAATTAACTTTTTCATAAGTAAAAGAATAATAAATGATACCTATGTTTAACGCCAGTGATTCCTCTTTGTTCACAAAAGATGACATTTTCACCAAAAGAAAATCAACTATCTGACCTTCAATTCCTTTAAAGTCAGTTTTGATTTCGCTCTGAAGGCGTCTACCTCTTTACCCGCAAGAATCAACTCATCGGTCGATAAGACATCGACGCCAAGTTCAAGCAATCTCCCATATACCGGCCGGCCGGGACGGGCTTTTGCCTGATTGTCAATATTACCCATTGTGCCCATGATCGTTGTAATTCCCCTGCTATGCAGGAAATCATAAAGCGTCTTGTCTTTTGCAGCAGTTCCGGTAAACGCTACGATCCTGTTATCCGGAACGCCCATATTGTTCAGACGGTCCAGGTCTTCTTCGCGGCCGACTGAAGCCGAGATCATCAGATCAGGCGCCAGCCGGTGAAGCTCTGCAGCCTGGCCGGCATTATAGGTTATCACAATACTCCGGTCTTCTGCCCTGTTTCTTCTGATGGATGCGATGATCTTTGAATACGGAACCCCTTTTTTAAGGTCGATCGTAAAAAGAACTTTTCCTTTGCCCCACTGCAATACCTGATCTAAAGTGGGAATACGGAAATCTGTTACCCTACCGTTGTTATCTTTCAACCTGTATCGCTGCAGTTCGGCCAGCGTATAGTCACTCACAAGACCTTTGCCTGTACTTGTGCGGTCAAGCCGGTCGTCGTGCATGATGACCAGTGCCGAGTCTTTGCTCAGGGCAACGTCAAACTCGATGATCACAGGCTGCAGCCGCGCCGCATTTTCAAACGTTTCGATGCAGTTTTCTGGATAGCCGGGCATAGGCCCGCCCCGGTGCGCGCTAAGCAGCGGATAAGGTGTGGTTTTTCGCTGAAGAAAAGCCTTGAACGCGGCTGGGCTTTTAAACTTGATATGGTTGACTTTCTGCTGGGCGTAAATTGATGCAACCGTCAGGAGTAAAAAGAAAATCAGACTTATTTTTTTCATGTTCAAAAGTACGTTCTAACTGTCAGATCGCAAGGATCCGAAACTGCTAAAATGATGAGGAGGCAAATAAAAAAACGCCTTCAGGCCGGCCGGACACATGTGCAGGAGATTGTTATATTTGCAGCACTATGGCTAAGACAACTAACGACGAGCAATTTAAAAATGTCATCTCGCATGCAAAAGAATACGGTTTTGTATTTCAAAGCAGTGAGATTTATGATGGTCTCAGCGCCGTTTATGACTACGGCCAGCTGGGCGCAGAATTAAAGAACAACATCAAAACCTATTGGTGGAAGGCCATGGTGCAGATGCACGAAAACATTGTTGGTATTGACTCCGCTATCTTTATGCATCCAAAGATATGGAAGGCCAGCGGACATGTTGATGGGTTTAATGATCCCATGATCGACAACAAGGATTCAAAAAAGCGATACCGTGCCGACCAGTTGCTCGAGGATAAAATTGAAAAATACCGCAAAGACGGAAAAACAGATAAAGCCGAGTCTCTTCAAACCGCAATGGACGACGCCTTGAAGGCGGAAGATCTTCCCCGCCTGAAAGTCCTGATCGAAGAACATGAAATTGCCTGCCCTGTTAGCGGCACACGCAACTGGACGGAAGTGAGGCAATTCAACCTGATGTTCAGCACACAGTTCGGCGCCATGTCTGAAGATGCAGACGTTGTTTACCTGCGTCCGGAAACCGCGCAGGGCATATTCGTCAACTTCCTCAACGTACAGAAATCCGGCAGGATGAAAATTCCTTTCGGCATTGCCCAGATCGGCAAGGCCTTCCGTAACGAGGTGATTGCAAGACAGTTTATTATGCGCATGCGCGAGTTCGAGCAAATGGAAATGCAATTTTTCGTTCGTCCGGGTGAAGACCGCAAGTGGTTTGAATACTGGAAAGAGGCACGGTTAAAATGGCATAAGGCACTCGGAACAGATGCCGCAAAATACCGGTATCATGACCACGTTAAACTTGCGCATTATGCAAATGCGGCAACTGATATTGAGTTCGAGTTTCCGTTCGGCTTCAAAGAAGTTGAAGGCATCCACAGCCGTACCGACTTCGACCTCGGGCAGCACCAGGAATTCTCTGGGAAGAAAATGCAATATTTTGACAACGATCTGAATGAGGAAGGTAAACCGTATGGCAATTACGTTCCGTATGTGATCGAGACATCGATCGGTCTTGACCGCATGTTCCTGCTGACGCTTATCAACGCTTTCGAAGAGCAGGATTTAAGTACAGAAGAAAAGCAGGACAGCAGAACCGTTCTGCGCCTCCACCCCGCCCTGGCACCGGTTAAAGCTGCAATCCTGCCGTTGACAAAAAAAGACGGACTGCCTGAAAAAGCGCGTGCCATCATGGACAAGCTTAAATTTGACCATAACCTGATTTACGAGGAAAAAGATTCGATTGGCAAACGTTACCGCCGTCAGGATGCCATTGGTACACCGTTTTGTATCACGATTGATCACCAGAGCCTCGAAGACGAGACCGTTACGATCCGTCATCGCGACAGCATGGAACAGGAACGAGTTGCGATATCAGACCTCGAACATATCATCGGAGAAAAGGTAAGCTGGAAAAACCTTCTGCAGCAGGCTTAATCACCTTGCAAAATAAAAAACCCCGAAGTGCGCTTCGGGGTTTTTTATTATTTGACCGGCTTACCGGTGCTTGAATTGTAGTATTTTTTGGCCTCTGGCAGATCTCTTTGAATTTGTGCGATTCGTGTTGCATCTGCAGGGTGTGTACTGAGAAATTCGGGTGGTTTCTGACGGCCTTCGCTCGCTGCAGCCATACGTTGCCAGAAACCAACTGCATTAGACGGATCAAAGCCAGCCATAGACATAAAGATAAGTCCGAGGTGATCTGCCTCAAGTTCCTGTTTTCTCGAATTTGGCAGCAATACAAAACCCTGGGCGCCAATGCCGTAAACCTGGTTTATAATTTCCTGTGTAGCTTGAGATTTACCTCCGGTTGCTGCACCAAGCAAACCTCCGCCCACCTGCGCAAGCGCAGTTTGTGAAGCACGTTCAGCCGAATGCTGCGCAATGGCGTGTGCAATCTCATGCCCCATCACGGTAGCCAGACCGGCATCATCTCTCGTTACAGGTAAGATACCTGTATAAACAGCAACTTTACCACCAGGCATACACCATGCATTGATATCAGGGCTTTGGATCAGGTTAAACTCCCAGCTGTAATTCTGGATTTGAGCTCCATACCCATTTGCATTCATATACCGGGTTACAGCTGTCTGGATACGCTGACCAATACGCTTTACCCGGGCGGCATCCGCATTATTTAAAACAACGGTTTTTGGGTCTCTGATTAATTGCGAATAGCTGGCCGCTGCGGCCTGCTGCAGCTGGCTGTCGTCTACCAGGCTGACCCGGCTTCGGCCTGTAATCGGAACTGTTGAGCACGCAGATATACAAAGTACCGCAGCTGCGATACCCGACAAGTGAGTTAATTTCATAGGTTTTGTTTTTAGCTTTTTTTCTTCCTGAACAGGTAGACTTTGGATTCTTTGCCCTTCAGCAGCCGCTCGAGGTTTTTCTGGTGCGTAACCATGATCAGGACACAGACACACATGCCATATAACACCTCAGCTTTGATCGATGAATGAAACACGAACACAATGCTAAGTGGGAAAGTGAAACCCGCGCAGATTGAGCTCAGTGAAACATAATTTGAGATCAGTAAGACTACCACAAAGACAAGAACACAAAGCATCGCTGCCGGGAAGTTGACAGCCAAAACCATTCCAAAAAGTGTGGCGACACCTTTTCCTCCCCTGAAGCCGGCGAAAACAGGGAAAAGGTGACCCATGACGGCGGTAACGCCCAGCGCAAGTTCGTAATTAACAAATTGTACAGATGCGTGAGGCCCGGTAACAGACAGGCCGATGAAATAAGCAAGTTTTGTAGCGGTAAAACCTTTGGAGATATCCATCAGCATTACAATAATACCGGCCTTCTTTCCGAGTACCCGGAAGGTATTGGTAGCACCGGCATTACCGCTGCCGTACTCGCGGACGTCAATGCCATAAAAAGCTTGTCCGATCCAGACTGCCGATGGTATTGAGCCCAAAAGATATGCAAGAACCAATGCGGCGATGGAGTATACCGAGATCATATCCTACAATGATACAAAAAAAACACGTTTCAACTGGCTGAAAATTGCGTTAATATGCTTTCAGGCTCATGTCCAGGCTCTTCACGCTGTGCGTCAGGGCGCCCACAGATATGTAGTCGACACCGCATGCAGCATAGTCTGCTATATTCTCTTCTGTTATTCCGCCAGATGCTTCTGTGGTAAAGCGTCCGCCGATTTTACGGACAGCTTCGCGAAGATCTGCAAAGCTGAAATTGTCAAGCATAATACGGTCTGCGCCCCCGGCATCGATGGCCTGGTCCAGTTCCTGCAGGTTACGCACTTCTATTTCGATCTGCAACTGTTTATTTTTATCTTTCAGATAGTTCCGCGCCGCCTGAAGTGCATTGGCTATACCGCCGGCATAATCGACATGGTTGTCTTTGATCAGGATCATATCGTACAGGCCGATCCGGTGGTTAACCCCGCCGCCGATACGCACTGCCCATTTTTCGAGCAGGCGAAGTCCAGGGGTTGTTTTACGGGTATCCAGCAGTTTGGCCCGATGCGTGCCGATCAGCCCCTGCATCTTTCTGGTCTTGGTTGCGATCCCGCTCATGCGCTGCATGCAGTTCAGAACAAGCCTTTCAGCAATAAGGATGGAATGCGTACTGCCGGAAACGGTCAGTACAATATTTCCGGGTTCAACCTGATCTCCGTCTTTGGCAAGCATATCGACCTTGAGGGTATCATCTACAACAGCAAAAATTTCAGCAGCCAGTTGCATTCCCGCGAGAATCCCCGCCTCTTTGATGATCAGCCTGGCCCTGCCCTGCGTTGAAGCCGGAATGGTAGCCAATGATGTATGATCTCCGTCGCCAACATCTTCTGCGAGGGCGTTCTGTATAAATTGATGTAATTGCGGTCTGTTCAAACTCGGTAGTTTTTTCGGGCAAAAGTAATAATTTGGGCAGGGATATGTTAGTTTTTGATGGGCTCTATCTTAAGCTCAGAGATTTTGAACGCATTGTTGGTCAGCTTCAGTGTGGTTGCCACGCGAAAATTGCCATTGTTGGTGTTTAAAGTAATGACGGCGAACCGGTAACTTTTAGTCTCGTTTGACCTGTGAAAGATGGTGGCTTTGACAGGCGTATGTTTTGAGAAAAAATCTTTAAGAATCTGCTCACCCTGAGCCTTAGAGTACACATCTTCTTCTTCAAGAATGATCAGTTCTATAGTCGGCGCAAAGTTTGCGGCGACCTGCTTTGCATTCCCGTTACGGAAACTAACCAGCAAATCATCAACTATATCTGCCTGATAATTAATTGGTTGTAATACGCCAAGAAATAGAAACAGTGATACAAGTAGTGTCCTGGTCATTGCGTTTGTTTATAGCCTCCGAAGTGCCAAAATTATGCCATTTATAAATTAAAAATGGTAATAAAATTATTATAAAACAGCGAGAGACTTATATTTGCCACGTGGAAAACAAGAAAGCCGTACTTATTATCCTCGATGGCTGGGGATATGGCAATAAAGACAGATCTGACGCTGCCTACGCAGCAAACACCCCGTTTTTCGATTCAATGCTGGCCATGTATCCCAACTCCAGACTGGAGGCATCCGGCGAAGCCGTAGGTCTTCCTGCGGGGCAAATGGGTAATTCTGAGGTCGGGCATATGAACCTTGGCGCCGGACGTGTGGTTTACCAGGAGCTCGGCCGTATTAACAAATCCATCCAGGACCGCGAGCTGCATAACAATCCGGTGCTTCTTGACGCTTTTTCATACGCAAAGGCAAATAACAAGTCGGTGCATTTTATCGGCCTGGTTTCTGACGGCGGTGTACACGCACACATTGAACACCTGAAAGCGCTTTGCGATGCCGCAAAAGAACAGGCACTTGAAAATGTGTACATCCACGCCTTTCTCGATGGGCGTGATACCGATCCAAATTCCGGACTCGGCTATATCCGCGATCTCAACACACATCTTGCAAACAGTGCAGGCACCATTGCCACATTAACTGGTAGATACTTTGCCATGGACCGCGACAACCGCTGGGAACGTGTTAAAAAGGCCTACGATGTGATGGTTAATGCCGTTGGTACCCGCGCCATGCAGGCAGAAGTAGCGATCCAATCTTCATATGATCTGGGTGTAACCGACGAATTTATTGACCCGGTTGTTATAACGCGCCCGGATGGAGAGCCTGTTGCCACCATTAAACCCGACGATGTGGTTATCTGCTTCAATTTCCGTACAGACCGTGGCCGGGAAATCACAACTGCATTAACCCAGAAAGATTTTCCCGAACAGGGCATGCATAAAATGCCGCTGCACTATGTAACCATGACCTCTTACGATGATAGTTTCGAAAAGGTGAACGTCGTATTCAGAAAGGAAGATCTGACCGAAACGCTTGGCGAAGTGCTTGAAGCAAACGGAAAAAACCAGATACGAATCGCAGAGACGGAAAAATATCCGCATGTTACGTTTTTCTTCTCCGGCGGACGTGAAAAAGAATTCGAAGGCGAAAAGCGTATTCTCGTGCCCTCTCCAAAAGTAGCCACGTATGATCTGCAGCCCGAAATGAGCGCAGCAGCTATAACTGAGGCCATTGTTGCCGAATTGAAGGCAGGCTGGCCTGATTTCGTCTGCCTTAATTTTGCCAATCCTGACATGGTTGGTCACACAGGCGTTTTCAGCGCTGTAGTAAAGGCCGTCGAAACCGCCGATCGCTGCGCGGCAGAGGTGGTCCAGGCAGGCATTGACAATGGCTATTCTTTTATCATCCTGGCCGACCATGGCAATTCAGAGTTCATGGTGAACCACGACGGATCTGCGAATACAGCTCATACAACAAACCTGGTTCCCTGTATCTTGATCGATAAAGACTACAAAGAGATCAGGGACGGGAAACTCGGCGATGTTGCTCCAACTATTTTGAAACTGATGGGCCTTGATATTCCGGAGGCCATGACCGGCGACTGTCTCGTTTAATGCGAAAGGCGACTGGCATAATCATATTGTTAGGCGTTGTCCTCACCTCCTGCGTTGAAAAGCAGGCAGGTTCGGGCAACGCATATTTCAGCCTCAAAGATTATTTCAACGCGCAGGCCGCACAATTACAGCAAAGCTCACCATTAATCAGTAAACGCGTTGTTGTAAATGGTCTTTCTGAAGAAAAACGGCTAAAAATTGCTGACTGGAAAACGGAGCTAAGCACTTTCATCGATGCCGACATTAACAAGGCCGCATGGAGCGGGGCATTCCGTGTACAAAAAACGGATACTTCGGAACGCTATACATCATCTGACCCAAAGATTCCCGTCAGAAAAGTTGAGATCATGAAAAAAGCCGGCGAGGTTTCCCGGATTACGATCGTTTCTGTCAACGAAAATTATCTTTATCGCTCTTCAGACAGCCTCACGTATCTTC
Organism: Pedobacter sp. SYP-B3415; assembly: GCF_004138205.1. Lineage (GTDB taxonomy): Bacteria > Bacteroidota > Bacteroidia > Sphingobacteriales > Sphingobacteriaceae > Pedobacter. The sequence goes on along the minus strand of NZ_RXNQ01000007.1, from coordinate 36,559 downwards.
CCGGGTCTTACTACCGGATAGATAAAAAACAACATATCAGGCTTCTTAACCCAAAATCTTACCAGGTGACGGGTACGTTTGCTGAATAAAAATTTGAAATTCCAGAGGAATTTGACAAATAAAAAAGCCGGCGAAAACCGGCTTTTTTTATAATCTGCAAACACAAGTTATTTCAAACTGGTGATCTGCGCCTTTACATAATCAATCTGGGCAACAATGTCTTTGCGCTGCGGTTGGTTAAGCAGGACCTTTTCAAAATCTGCAATTGCATTTTTGAATATGGCAACGCACGCAGCTTTTTCGGCTTTTTTCTGGATCTTGTAAGATTTAAAGATTGCGTAATCTTTGTAGACAAGGCCACGATTTTGAAACAATTTGATGTCCTCCTCGCCGCTAAGTTCGATAGCTTTTGTAAAATCCTTAATTGAAGAAAGATAAAAGCTTTCGCGCATTTGGTTGAGCGACTCTTTCGGGTCGTTCGCAATATTCTGCCTGGCCTTACCGCGGTAGTAGAAGGCAGAAACATCATTCGATTTCAGGTCGATAAGCCGGCTGTAAGTTGAAATTGAGTTTTCAAAATCGCCTGACTGGTAGTATGAATACCCCAGCATTTTGAGCGTGTTGGCATTATTAGGATCTTTAGATGCCGCTTTTTCAAGTTGTGCAACGGCATTTTTGTAATCTCCTTTCATCCACGCCTGCATCCCCATTTTGAAATAGTTTGACTGCGCAATGCTTTGCTCAGCGGTAAAAATCATGAGGAAGAAGATCGTCTTTTTGAGGTAATTCATTGTGGATTGTTTAAGATTCAAATTTAGTATATCGGATGGGATTACAAAATTTTGGAACGGTTTGCAGGCAGGTGTTATCAAAAAATGAGTTTTAAAAAACTTTCAAACCGATCAGACAGTAATACCAGCATAACGTCTGCCCCGATTGATTTGATATATTTGCCGCAAAATTATTTTCACAACTGACGATTTTACAGAAGCCAATCAATTTACCGGTTTGGCACAACAGTTGAAAATAGCTCTCTGTATAAGATTTTAAAAACGGGGCCGGCAATCCTGTCAGTTTGTCGCCCTATAAAAATTACTTAATGAGTAAACAGGATCCATTCGATTTCAGCAATACATTACCGATCATAAACGAAGACACCGAGTTTTTTCCCTTGATGTCACAGCAGGACGAAGATGAGATGAATAATGAGGAAACGCCCGACATTCTTGCTATTTTGCCCCTACGCAACACCGTCCTTTTTCCGGGCGTGGTCATCCCTATCACTGTAGGCCGTGATAAGTCTATCAAATTGATCAAGGAAGCATACAGGGCGCATAAGATCATCGGTGTGGTTGCCCAGCGCGACGTTTCAATTGAGGATCCGACTTTCGAACAGCTGAATGATGTAGGTACAGTAGCCCATATTATTAAAATGCTGCAAATGCCCGACGGCAATACCACCGTGATTATTCAGGGCAAACAGCGTTTCAGACTTATATCAGAGATTCAAAACGAGCCCTATATCAAGGCTTCTGTGGCTAAGTTTGAGGAAACCAAACATAAAAAAGACAAAGAATTTAAGGCACTTGTAGATTCGATCCGGGAAATGTCTGCCCAGATCATCCAGCTCTCGCCCAACATTCCGAGCGAGGCTGCGATTGCATTAAAAAATATTGAAAGTACATCCTTCCTGATCAACTTCATCTCGTCAAATATGAATGCGGAGATGGCCGACAAACAGCAGATGCTGGAAATGGCCAATCTGCGTGAGCGCGCAGAGATGGTTATGGAACTGATGACTACCGAGTTACAGATGCTCGAGCTCAGAAACCAGATTCAAAGCAAAGTTCGTACTGACCTTGACAAGCAGCAGCGCGACTACTTCCTGAATCAGCAGCTAAAAACTATTCAGGAAGAGCTGGGCGGAAGCAGCGTCGATCTTGAGTTTGAAGCCCTGAAAAAACGGGGAGCGAAAAAGAAGTGGCCGGCAGAAACTAAAGGCCATTTTGAAAAAGAGCTTGATAAGCTGGGCAGAATGAACCCGGCAGCGCCAGATTATTCAATTCAGCTGAACTATCTTGAACTGCTTATTGACCTGCCCTGGAATGAGTTTACAAAGGATAATTTCGACCTTAAACGCGCGCAACGCATTCTGGACCGCGATCATTTCGGGTTAGAAAAAGTGAAACAGCGTATTATCGAGTACCTGGCGGTTCTAAAGCTAAAGAAAGACATGAAGGCCCCTATCTTGTGCCTTGTTGGTCCTCCGGGCGTTGGAAAGACATCGCTGGGTAAATCGATTGCCAAGGCATTGGGCAGGGAGTATGTCCGTATGGCCCTCGGTGGTATCCGTGATGAGGCCGAAATTCGCGGACACAGAAAAACTTACATCGGCGCGATGCCGGGGCGCATTATCCAGTCGCTCAAAAAGGCCGGGGCAAGCAATCCCGTTTTTGTGCTGGATGAGATTGACAAGGTGGGTTCCGATTTTCGTGGCGATCCCTCTTCTGCCCTGCTTGAGGTACTTGACCCGGAGCAAAACAATGCCTTTTACGACCACTATGTCGAAATAGATTACGATCTGTCAAACATCCTGTTTATAGCTACTGCAAATTCGCTGAGCAGCATTCAGCCGGCACTGCTTGACCGGATGGAAATTATCGAGGTCAATGGCTATACAATTGAGGAAAAAGTTGAGATTGCCCGGAAGTACCTGCTGCCAAAACAGAAAGAAAATCATGGCTTGTCTGCCAAAGACATTACGCTGAAGCCAGCGCTTCTCGAACGTGTTATTGAAGATTATACGCGCGAATCAGGAGTGCGCGGACTTGAAAAAAGAATCGGTTCGCTGGTTCGCGGCATCGCTACGAAAATTGCCATGGAAGAGCCCTACAATGCAACTCTTGTACAGGATGATGTTGAACGCATTCTCGGTGCTCCTGTTTATGATAAGGATTTGTATGAGGGCAATGAGGTAGCCGGCGTGGTAACCGGGCTGGCCTGGACGCAGGTTGGCGGTGACATTCTTTTTATTGAAGCCAGCCTTAGTCCCGGCAAAGGTCGTTTAACCCTTACAGGTAATCTCGGTGATGTGATGAAAGAATCTGCAACCATTGCACTGGCCTATCTGCGTGCACATGCTTCCAGGTTTGACATCGACCACCGGCTGTTTGATCAGTGGGACGTCCATGTTCACGTACCTGCAGGCGCAACACCGAAAGACGGTCCATCTGCGGGGGTAACCATGCTCACAGCATTAACTTCAGCGTTTACCCAGCGTCAGGTAAAAGAAAATCTGGCCATGACCGGAGAGATTACACTGCGGGGAAAAGTTCTTCCCGTTGGCGGCATCAAAGAGAAAATCCTTGCCGCAAAACGCGCGAATATCAAAGAAATCATTCTTTGCAAAAGCAACCGCAAGGATATTCTTGAGATTAAGGAACACTACATTAAAGACCTGAAATTTCATTACGTGAGCGAAATGAGTGAAGTGATCGATTTCGCCCTTTCGAAAAACAAGGTAAAACAGCCGCTTGATTTAACGGTCCGCGATCTTCCGCAGCCAGCTAATTAGTTGCTTAATAAATTAAAGAGGCTCCGGCCTCTTTTTTTATGGCACATGCCTGCGGGCGTTCAAGGGTAATTTTGACTATACTTGCGCACCATTAACTTCCGCATGAACTCTATATGTAAGCTGTTGGCCGCATGCGGCCTGGTGCTCGTTATATCACACCTCAAGGCCCAGACGCCCGCCGGGTCGTTTAAAAATGAATTCGGATTCAGGAGCGACAATGATGCCTATCTTTTTTATGGGCAGGACCGGTACTACACAAACGGGCTTTACATTCACTTCCGGCACGCCTCAGATCAGGAAAAGGCCGGTCAGAAGACAGAAAAGCGGATCTGGGAGTTTTCGGCAGGTCAGGGTATGTATAACCCGGTATCAGGATATAGTCCGCTGGCTGAACGCCAGGATCGTCCTTTCGCAGGTTACCTGTATGCCGGCGCCGCACTCAGCCAATTGTACAAAAACGAATCGGCGTTAAAACTGGGCCTTCAGGCGGGTGTGATCGGTCCTTCGGCATTAGGCCGTCAGGCACAGGAATTACTACATAAGATTGTTGGGTTTTACGAAATCAGGGGCTGGGAATACCAGATCCGGGATGAAGCGACCCTGAACCTGTCTGCAAATTACACGCGGTTGCTCTACAGGCCTGAGGATGCTGACTTTGACATTTCTGCAGAGGGCTATGCAAACCTGGGGAATGTCTTTAGCGGCGCGGGGGTTTCAGCAGTTTTTCGCGCAGGCCGGATAAACCAGCTTTTTAATTCAGCTTATCTTCAGGCTACGATTTCCAATCATGCGCAGCAAAAGCCGCTGCATCAGACTGAGTTCTACCTGTATATCAAACCTCAGCTTAATTTCGTTGCTTATGATGCGACGATTCAGGGCGGGTTGTTCAGTGACAACAATCCAGTTATATTTGGTGCGAAACCACTCGTGTTTGCGCAACAGCTTGGTGTTAATTACAGTTCAAGGCGATTCACGGCCGAATTCGGACTAACGTTTAAGTCGCGGGAGGTAAAAAGCCCGGCCAGGCCACATCAATACGGCTCAATCAGTCTCTATTACCGTTTCAACTGATTAATCAATTGATGGCTTACGGCGGGTTGATTTTTTATCTGCTGTGCGTTTTTTATAATCCAGCCGTCTGGCAATAACAGCCTTTGGTATGCGGGTAGGCTTGCGTGTTGCCGGAACGATCAGTGCCCTGCTGATCATGTTCAGAAACTTTTCTACAGCTGTTTCTTTGTTGGCCAGCTGGCTGCGCGATTCCTGGCTCACAACGTGAAGATTTCCTTCCTTATCAAGCCGGTGGGCCAGACGTAAACGCAACCGCTCCTTTTGCGTAGCGGACAAGGCAACCGAACCCTCCAGATTGAAAATAAGCTCAACTTTGGTACTTACCTTATTCACGTGCTGGCCCCCGCTGCCGCTGCTCCGGGATGTTTTAAACTGTATTTCCTGCAAGATCGCTTCGGGTACCTGTTCCATACAACAAAGTAAAAAAAATTGCATCGAACTTTAGTGCCAATTGGTGCCCCTTTTCAAATTCACGGAATATGCTATTAGATATCAGGTCGACTTACGGCATGGAATACCTGGTCTTTTCATCCGCCGAAGGGCGAAAAAAGAAAAAATAACATAGGCTTCACTTCTATGTCTTACCTTTGCTGCATGCGTTCAAACATTGTCGTAGCCATCGACGGTTACTCCTCTTGCGGAAAAAGCACCCTGGCCAAAGCCCTGGCCAAATCCCTGAACTTTATTTATGTAGACAGCGGCGCCATGTACCGGGCGGTAACACTTTATTTTCTTCGTAACCATACCGACATTTCCAATGAGCAGGCTGTTGCAGCTGCGCTGGATACGATCGAACTGAATTTCAACGCCCGGGACTACGAGTCGCATATTACCCTGAACGGAGAAGAGGTTTCTGAAGAGATCAGGGGCATGCTGGTTTCTGATGCTGTGAGCGAAGTTTCGGCGAATAAATGGGTACGTCATGCCATGGTTAAACAACAACAGCGCATGGGGCAGTCGAAAAATCTTGTAATGGACGGGCGCGACATTGGCACAACGGTGTTTCCCGATGCGCAAGTGAAGTTTTTTATGACGGCAGACCCGAAAATACGCGCAGAACGGCGTTACAGGGAACTGGCAGCAAAGCCCGGAAACCTGGTTACCCTTGAAGAGGTATTTGAAAACCTGGCTCACCGGGATTATGCAGACACAACACGCAAGGAAAGCCCGCTCATACGGGCAGATGATGCAATTGTTCTGGACAATACCGACATGACGCAGCAGGAGCAGCTGGATTTCGCTGCCGGGCATGTAAAGCCCTTCCTGAAGCAGGCTTAGCACACTTTCCTTTGGATGCATTTTTCTGTATCTTGGGCAGAAAATAAAGCATATATGAGAAGATGGTTTTTTCCACTGGCAGCGGTCATCCTCGTTGCCTGTTCAGCCTTTTTATTCTTCAAACCTTCTAACGACGGCTGGATTCAGCTTTTCAATGGCAAAGACCTGAAAGACTGGAACATTAAAATCGCAAAACACAATTACCGCGAAAATTACGCGAACACGTTCCGGGTGGAAAACGGAATGATGAAGGTCGGGTATGAGGGCTATGGCGAATTTGACCAGCAGTACGGACATATTTTCTATAAAAAACCTTTCTCAGCTTATGTGTTGCGGCTGGAGTACCGCTTTACCGGCGAACAGGCAAAAGGCGGCGAGGGATGGGCCTGGAGAAACAGCGGTGTCATGCTGCATGGACAGGATCCTGCGACTATGCTTAAAGACCAGGATTTTCCTATCTCTGTAGAAGGGCAGCTGCTGGGCGGCGATGGTCAGAAACCCCGGCACACCAGCAACCTTTGTACGCCGGGAACCAATGTAATCTGGAAAGACAAACTGTTTACCACGCATTGCCTGGATTCGAAATCAAAAACCTATCACGGTGACAGATGGGTGCGGGCCGACTTTGTTGTCCTGGCCGACTCAGTTATACATCACGTAGTGGAGGGAGATACTGTTCTGACGTATTATAAGCCGCAGATCGGCGGGGGAAGCGTTATCAATTTCGATCCGAAAATGAAAAAAGACGGCCAACTTCTGAAGTCCGGATACATTTCCCTGCAAAGCGAGAGCCATCCTGTTGAATTTCGCAAGGTTGCCTTGTTTAACCTGGAGCCTTACATGAAAAACAGGAAGAAGCTTGAAGCGGTGCTGGCCCGGCTGCGAAAAGAGGGCTGACAGACGATTTGAAATAGCTATCCTATTCAAAATCAGCATTATTTCTGTTAAAATTTCTTTTCATTAAATAAAAAGATTTTTATCTTTGCCGTCCCGATTGTATCGGGAAAAAGGAGATAAATTATTTAATGGCAAAAAAACAAGTAGCAGAAAAAGAACTAGCAGCAAAAAAAGCTGAACTTCAGGATGCAGGCGGACGTCTGTCGGAGAAGGAAACCATTGAATCAGAAGCTGATTCAGTGTCGATCGAAGCGATCAAATCATCATTAGCAACACCAGATCAGGATTTTGACTGGGATGCAGATGACAAAGTTTTCGGAAACTACAATGACTCAGACCGTAAAAAGTTTGAAGATATGTATGCCGGAACTTTCAACCAGATCAACCAGGGAGAAATCATTTCCGGTACCGTTGTTTCTATCAACAACAAAGATGTGGTACTGAACGTGGGCTTCAAATCAGACGGTTTGGTATCCACTTCAGAGTTCCGTGACACTCCAGACCTGAAAGTTGGCGATAAAGTTGATGTGTTTGTTGAAGCACCTGAGGATGCGAACGGCCAGTTAATTTTATCCCGCAAACGCGCTAAAACGCAACGCTCATGGGAATCGATCAACGAAGCCCTTGAGCAAGACAGAATCATCAACGGTTTCGTTAAGAGCCGTACTAAAGGTGGTCTGATCGTAGACATTATGGGTGTGGAAGCCTTCCTTCCAGGCTCACAGATCGACATCAAACCGATCCGCGACTACGATATTTACGTGGGTAAAACCATGGAATTCAAAGTGGTTAAGATTAACCATGAGTTCAAAAACGTGGTTGTATCACACAAAGTACTGATCGAAGACGATTTGGAAAGCCAAAAAGTTGAGATCGTATCTAAACTTGAAAAAGGACAGGTTCTTGAAGGAACTGTTAAAAACATCACTGACTTCGGTGTGTTCATCGACCTTGGCGGTGTTGACGGCCTTCTTCACATTACAGACATTTCATGGGGACGCATCGAGCATCCGAAAGAAGTACTTGCACTCGACCAGAAAATCAACGTCGTTGTGCTTGACTTTGATGACGAGAAAAAACGTATTGCGCTCGGCTTGAAACAACTTACCCCTCATCCTTGGGAAAGCCTTGACACCAATATCCAGGTTGGTTCGAAAGTAAAAGGTAAAATCGTAACTGTTGCAGATTACGGTGCATTCCTCGAAATCATTCCTGGTGTTGAAGGTCTGATCCACGTTTCTGAAATGAGCTGGTCACAAAACCTCAGAAATCCTCAGGAATTCCTGAAAGTTAGCGACGAAATCGAAGCAGAAGTATTAACCCTTGACCGCGACGAGCGTAAAATGAGCCTGGGTATCAAACAACTTTCTCAGGATCCTTGGCAGAACGTTGCTGCTAAATTCCCGATTGGAAGCAAACACAAAGCTGTTGTTAAAAACATGACCAACTTCGGTGTATTTGTTGAGATCGAAGAAGGTATCGATGGTCTGATCCACATCTCTGATCTGTCATGGTCTAAAAAAGTAAACCACCCGAACGAGTTTACCAAAGTTGGTGACACGCTTGACGTAGTTGTTCTTGAACTTGACGTTGACAACAGAAAACTGAGCCTGGGTCACAAACAACTCGAGGAAAACCCATGGGATACATTTGAAACCATTTTCACATTGGATTCAATCCACCAGGGTACTGTTGTTAAAGTAACTGATAAAGGTGCAGTTGTTGCATTGCCATATGGTGTTGAAGGTTTCGTGCCAACAAAACACATGGTAAAAGAAGATGGTACTTCAGTTAAGGCTGAAGAAACTAACGACTTCAAAATCATCGAATTTAATAAAGATGCTAAACGTATCGTTGTATCTCATGCCCGCATCTGGGAAGAAGCAAAAGCTGAAGCAGTAGCTGAAGAAAGAGCTTCTAAAAAGAAAGAGGCAAAAGCTGCAAGCAATGCGGTTAAAAAAGTGAAAGATTCTGTAGAGAAATCTACCCTTGGTGATCTTAGCGTCCTTGCTCAATTAAAACAGCAAATGGAAGGCGAAGAAAGCAAAGCGAAAAACGGATAATTCAGCTTTCAAGCAAAATGAAAAGCGCCCTGGTTTCAGGGCGCTTTTTTTTTAAATCATTCCTGCTACAGCCCTCTTCACCATTCCCCCTTTATGCTGCAGGCTGGAAAGTACCTATACAGATGATAACGCCGGATGCTGTATCTTCGTGCAAAAATAAAACACATGCAAGATCCACTTTCACTTAGTTCGGTTGCCGATTTTCATAAGACATTTAAACATCCCGTTCTGGATGAACCAACTATTCCATCGGCACAGCGTTGCCGGCTGCGTATTGATCTGCTCGCTGAAGAGCTCAAAGAACTCGAACAGGCAGTTGCTCAGAATGACATTATAGAGGTTGCTGACGCCCTATGCGATCTGCAATACGTACTTTCAGGTGCTATTCTGGAGTTCGGCCTGGGCAACCGCTTCAAAGAATTGTTCGATGAGGTTCAGCGCAGTAACATGAGCAAAGCCTGTAAAAGCGTTGAAGAGGCTGATGCGACCGTAGCTCATTATGCCAGTCAGGGGGTGAAGAGCTTTTATGAACGGGAAGGAGATCTTTTCCTTGTCTACCGGGAAGGCGACCACAAAACCCTGAAGTCTGTAAACTATTCGCCCGCCAATCTGGAGGCTATTTTAAGTCGCTAACGGCCGGTTTTCCTTATTCATTACTTTGTTCGAAAGAGGAACCTCTCAAACAGACAAAGGTATCGCGATAAAACGCGCTTTTTTTATCAAAAAGTTTGATAAATTTAATTTATTGTTTAATTTAAAGCAATAATTAAATCTTAAGGTTAAAATCATCCCTATTGGTTTTTATCCTGAGAGCGTTTTTAACATCCGGCTCCGGCTGTATTATGCGTTACTTATGGAAGAAAAATTTCATGCTGAAATCAGCATAAACGGAACGCTCGTTCCGGACTACGACCTGTGCGTGATCAAACAGGTTTTTAATGCTCATCATTTCTTTGAGATCAGGCTCAGGGAGCAGGCAGATCCCGAACAGGCCTTGCTGCAGCCCCCTCCTGCGGAATCATTCATAGGAAAAACTTTCAATGTATCTTTTGGAAAAGCCGGCAAGCCCCTTCAGCTTTTCAGGGGAATCATAACCGCAGCCGATCGTCAGCTGTATGGCGGGCAATACGCAAATTTGCGTCTGTCAGGCTACAGCCCGACAATTTTAATGGACGGCTCACCGGCTTTCGCATCTTTCAATGAATGGTCACTCGACAAAATCCTTTCCCAGGCAGGGTCAAAACTCGCTTCAGGCGACCTGGATATTGTGGTGAACCTCGACAGGCCGGGGCATACCGGGCACCAACTGCAATACCGCGAAACCGATTTCCAATTCCTGAACAGACTAGCTTCTTTCTATAACGAGTGGTTTTATTATACCGGCTCACATCTGCAATTAGGCAGGCCTGATTTACACGAAGAAATCAAACTGGTATATGGGCGTAACCTGAAATACTACGAACAGCAGTCTGCTGTTCTTCCTTTGGTTTCGCGAAGCTCCGGCTATCCGGGTGGGAAAGGATTTCTGGAGGCTGCAGATGCTGCGAACCGCCGCATAGAAGGAAACACGGCGGAAAAACTTCAGGATCTTTCAGCAAGCCTTTACCCGCCTGGTATTGCCACATATCCCTATCACGCGAACAGTCGCAGTGAGCTGGCTGAACATGCCGCCTCTGTTGTGTCACGTACCGGCGCGCGATTACTACAAATCTCAGCCGCAGGAGATGAGCCAGGTCTGCATCTGGGGAGTATTGTAAACATTGAACAGTCGGTTAGGCTGAGCAATAACACGATCAGCCATGTCCTGGGAAGCTTTTTTGTGACTGCTGTCACACATAGAATCAGCGGTACAGGCAAATATGAAAACGAATTCTGGGGTATGCGTGCAGATAGCGCGGTCGTGAACGGCTTTGGCGCAACGTGGCCCAGACCTGAACTGGAACTGGCTGAAGTGACAGATAATCTGGACCCCGCAGGCATGGGCCGTGTCCGGATCCGTTTCAACTGGCCGGCTGTAACCAACGACCAGTCGGACTGGATCAGGGTGGCTTCACCTCACGCAGGAGGTACGGGTACAGTTCAAAAAAACAGGGGTTTTGTTTTTGTTCCAGAAATTGGCGATCAGGTTCTGGTTGCATTTGAAGGAGGTCATATTGGCCGTCCGGTGGTTCTGGGAAATCTGTTTACCGGTAACAATGCAGCCGGTGGATTTGAAACAAACCGCAGAAAGGCGATCGCAACGCGATCAGGCCACATGATTGAGTTTGATGATGCTGAAGAGCAGCCAGCAATTACCATCAGCGACCGTAATCATAACTTTTTGCACATTGATACGCGGAATAATCACATTACGATCAGCGCAGTCGAAGACCTCAACCTCCACGGAAAAAATATTCATTTGAGAGCAACTGAAGATTTCCAGCTCCTGGTAGGGAGACATGCACGTACAGAGGTGGGCGGTGATCAGACCGTGCATGTTGCCGCCGCGTATAAGCAGACGGCCGGTACGTATGAAGAGACCGTCAATGAGAATAAAACAATAACCGTTCGGGGGGAAGTTATGGAATCGACGGGGAGCACGCACCACCGAACACTAGCCGGCGACCTCATTCTGCAGAGCTCTGGTACGGCTCAGTTGCTTGGCGCAATTGATGCGAAAGTTAATAGGAGTTGAAAAATGGACGCGTCTGCGAAACAGCGAACAGATGTCGATACCGGCATCAGTGCTTCTGGCTTCTCCGCCAGACAGCGGCATTTCTTTTGGGAAGAGTGTGTCTCATGCCCTGAAGGCTACCCTGTCCACATTGTATCCGGGAAGTTCAACCTCATGGACGGGTCGGTATGTTCGCTGGCCCTGGGCTTTTGCAGCGGATTGGAAGGCTGGGGAGCCCCCGGTTCCGGACTTTCAGCTTCAGTTCGATCCATGCCGGAACATATCGATGTAACCTGGTTTTCACTAGCTGAGAAAAGGTGCTATCACCTGCACGCAAAAATCAATACAGATTTGATTGGGCAGCTATTTGAAAAAGGTTATATCCATGACAAGGAAAATAGAAGCCCGCAACGTTTGACCTATGACATGATTAATGTCGGACTTGCGCCGGGTGGCCTGGTAGTCATCTGGCTTTGCGGACCAGGCAGACAAACCGAGGTTGGATGTTACGGTGCCGGTCCATGCCTTATCGAAGTGCGCGATTTAACGAAACTTCCGGCCGAATACCAGTATTTATTTGACTGGGATCAGATAGATGAACTGATGAATGATCTGGGTATCGTTAGTCCGGCAGGCGCGACGGCCGATATTCCATTTGATAAGTGGATGGGATATCGCAAACATCTCCAGTGGCGCCCGCAGTTCTTTGGGCCGGAAAGCCCGATAGTGACTGAGTTTGCCTGCCGCTTTTTCAACGGCGAGGAGGTCCGGCTGTCGGCGGCGGAAATTAGAAATGAGGTACTCCTGACCAGGTTGCCGGCTACAATCGAATACAATTGGAAAACCTCATCGGGAAGGCGATTCTGTGGCGCGATATGGTTCAACGAAACAGAGATTTTTAGCTTCTCATCATCCTCCGGGGATGAGGCCAGCGACTCATTTTCACTTGAGCTGGAAGTAAACCATGGGCTGACCGTTGTAATGACGCGATTCAAAAGATTTAAAGACGTCTATCGGCTAAAAAAAGCTGTGTCGTCGATAAGAGAACTTAACTAAGAAAAAATGGGAAAAGCATTTGTATACAATATGGCGAACAAGGATGCGCCCGACAGTTTAACAACGATGAACCTTGTCTTCGGCATTTTTATGGACGGCACGCTGAACAACAAGGATAACACGGGTCTCCGTCTGAAACGGGAGGAAGATGAAAAAACCCGTGGCGGTACCGCCAGATGGAAGGATGCGCCCCTGCTCCGTTTTATTGCTGACGTCGCCTCGTCCAGCCATAAAAATGATTACACCAACATCGCTAGGATGTGGCTCTGGTGTCGGAGCAGCTACAGAATTTATGTTGAGGGGCCGGGCACCGTCTCCGGAGGCCCCGATGCTGCCGACGGTTATCTGTTTGGTTCGGGAACGACAGGAATCAGGGCTAAGGTCAGGGAGGCTTGTGAAAGGCTGGCTGCTGTTGTTTCCCGGATCAGAAACCAGGCCGGGAACAAGAACAAACGGATAGACACCCTGACTATAGATGTGTTCGGATTTAGTCGCGGTGCAGCGGCCGCGCGTAATCTGTTATACGAAATCAATGTGAAAGGGCCGTATAGACCGCATAAAACACCTGCTGGTAAAGAATCCGATTTGCCTGTAGCCAGACTGAAAGCAGCAGTCAGACGACCGGATGCAGAGGCCGGAAATGAGCTTCGGGATGCAGACGGACTGGAAATCGATAAATTATTGCTTACAGATGGAATGTTACCTGGCATGGGTCACCTGGGCTATTGTTTATTGAAATCTGGAATGCCGACGGATGAATTAAAAAACGTCCGCCTCGCTGTCAGGTTTGTTGGACTATACGATACCGTCCTGGCCTATTACAACGACCGTGACGCTGCAAACGAGAGCACGATTAAAGACAGCCCCCTATTAGTGAAAACACTAAAACATTTGCAGCGTGGTGGCTTCGATCATTCGCCGGCAAAGCTGAAGCTGAATGACCTGGGGTTTTACCGTAAACTGGTACACTTCACCGCCGCTGATGAACACCGGAAAAACTTTGCTTTGAGCCGAATTGGCAGCTCAGACCGGGTTACGGAACGATCGTTTCCCGGAAGCCATAGCGATATTGGCGGTGGTTATGAAGAAGGGATTGAAGAGAACGAACTCGAATCATCACTACACTTCCCGAATGGTTACCTGGACGCGCTGCAGCAGACGCTCATTCAGTCAACCTGGTTCCGCTCGGACCAATTGACCATGGCAAACCAGGCGCGACATGCATTGTCTGCCGGACTGATACCAAGGAAAATCTGCAGCAAAAGGCTCGTCAGGAAAGAATACAGCTATATCATGTTGCATCTGATGCAGGATTACTGCAAGGCACACCTTGGCAGCATGCTGCTCGCAGATCTCAGGAAGACTTTTAGCCTGAAGGGCCACACCGTTCTGGAACAAGCCAGCTCTATATTGGCGACAAACCAGACTGCGGGAGCAAATACCGATGGGGCATGGTCAATCTTTGAGACTGCCCGGACAGCACGCGGCTTATTGAAGCCTTTAAGCGGATTGAAGGACGCGCACTATCAAAGGAACGAACCGAATTTTGCCTCCCATTTCCCGGTTATAAGCAGCGGAGCGGCAACCGAAAAGGAAGAAAAGGAAGTACTGAAAGCCATACGAAACACTTATCTCCATTGGTCTTCAAGTCGCACGGGCTGGGGCATGGAGCCGGAACAAAATCGAAAACGGACTATACACTAACTGAGCATGAGAACAATAAAGTTTGAAAAGAGAAATCAGGTCTTGCATCCAGAGAAGCCCTTCGAGTTAAGCTTTCGTTTTGAGACCATTTTTGAGCCACACGATCTAAAAAAGAAAGACGCTGCCACACACTTTATCCGGACAACCGAATTGCATTGCCTCGGAAAAGTTGAAGGACTATTCCGTTACGGTATCATCGTGGAGGATCTGGCCGGCAAGTCCTTTAATTACGATCCCTTTTTGAGAAAACTGGCATCTGCCTTCAGCACCATCGTCCTCAAGGTGTCTGCAGACGGCAAAATAATCGAGGTAAGTAACTTCTATCAGATGAAGGAACAGTGGGCCGAAATGAAATCAAATTTGCTTATTGATCACCACGGCCAGGAGTTTCAGCGCAGGCTGGCGGCCAATGATGAAGTTTTGTCCAGTGAACTGAAATTAATCAGCTTTTTGCAGAAACCAGAGGTCTTCGGACTTTATTTCAACGGGCTCTGGGGCTATACCGGCCAGGAATTCAAAACTGATCTCTGGACCACTGACATTCATAAAAAGTGGCTTGATGAGACCGGATTCCAACTCCACATTGCACCCCGGCAACACGACAATCCCCTGGACTATGGGGTGTACACCTACAATAACGGGACGCTGACAGATGCTCTGGTATATAAGGAAGGCGTCTATGGACACACAAAATTTATCGCGTCATGTTTAGGTTAGGCAAAGCTCGTGAAGCTCGGCAAAGCGACTGGTCTCAGCCGGGAGATCAGCACTTAAAGCCGGCTACCCTACAGGATGCGGAGCGAACGTTTGAACTCAAGGCAAATCAGGCAAAACTTGTTCACAGCAAACGGGAAACGGAGCTTGACGGATTAAAGCTCGTCATTGACGGCGCATCGCTGCAGTGCGATGGCTGTTCTAACCCGACGGGCCGTCTAAAGGTCAGGGCCGCCACGCCATCGACCCAGGAAAAAAGAACAGCAACAATCGCAGAGCGCGGGCCTGCCAGTCTCGTGTTTGAGGGTAATTGTTTAAGAAGTCCAAATGCCGCTGTGCCCTGCGCTTCATGCATGCAGCTCAGCACATGGAAAGACACTGCAACCGTTCTGTTTCAGGATAAACCAGCACTACTTCAAAAAAGCACAATAAACTGCCTGTACGGTGGCGCAACTATCCGCATTACTGATTCGGGTCAGCGAAACGAGCCGCCTGCAACAACGCCCACCGGCGGGCCGCTTCCGGTCTTACCAGGCATCATGAATGGCCATTATTATCTGGCTTCAGGTCATTTCATTGGCAAAATCGCACATGATGACTACACTGGAGAGCCTGAAGATGTGTACATATGCAAGCAACTTAAGGATGCCGGCGCAAACTCTCTTATAGATAAGATAGATGTTCCGGGTTCTATATTATTGAAAGATGAGGGCGAGGCCCTCAGGCACGAAGACTTCTGTTTTATAGCTTATGTGCTTGCACACGAAGCCGGCGGGCCCGATGCGATGGAACTAAAATGCCTTGCGTTTGCCAGCCATAATGAAGCTTTGAACAGGCGTATGGAAAAAAATCGCTGGAAACGCCTATTAAATACGGGTTATTCATCAGTCAGACCAAAAGGCAAATTGCTGCCAAGTTCTGTCCGCGAAATAGCCTTGCTTACCAGGCAAGCGATATTTGCTGTCTTAACTGGAGCAACGGACCCAACGTCCGGAGCCACATTCTGGGACGGAACGGATTTCTTAGCCCATGGGAATTCTGAACAAAAACCCGATAATAAGATCGGGTCAAATAAATTTGATGAGTACAAATTCATAGAAATACCTTTGGAAATCTACCTCAATTACTTAAATGCGAATGGAAAGCGCTACGTAACAGCAGACAAGGGCCGGCATAACACTGACGGAGATCAGGGAAATCATGTCCATGTAAAGAAAACAATCAGACGAAAACGTCTGCAAAAAAACGGGCAACCAGCGCTCACAAACAAAGGGACGATAATCTGGGACACAATAGAAATACCTCATAAGATTTCCTACCCTATCCCCGCGGCCGATTTTACAAACCAACAGAATTGGACCTCCGGCAACTTTTACTATCTCTGTGACAGTAAAAAGAGTGTCGGAATCTCAGCGACTGTGTCAGCTGGCAAAAGTATATTCTGGAAAACAACGAGAGTACGTCTCACTGCTGATCTGAAATGAAAAAGAGTATTTTGTTCATTATCACGTGTCTTTGCGCCATCGCCCAAATGGCATCGACACCCGGCATGAGCCCTGGCTACACGCTGTGTTATGTAAAAGAATATCTTCTTAAAGATGGCGAAACGGAAGAAACACATCACTTGATGATAACCCCTCCGCCGGGGCAAGATTCACTGATCATATACAGCTGGACCAAATCGCCGGCCTCTGCCGAGAAAACGGTTTACTCGATAGATAACAGAAACGGATTGGATTCTGTCGCCATCAATGGCATTGTCGTCCGGTTCCTGGTACCAGATAAAATACAAGTAAACAAAGACGTCTACGCCGTTACAACAGAGTTATTCCGCTACTTAAAAAATGAACTGATCGGTAACAGATCAATCCTGAACTTTAGCTATTTATTAAAGGCTGGTCTTGGAGATGATGAATACGGCATGGGGCTGCTGACAAATCTCAATTGGTCGACTTCGCAAAAACCGCAAAGCTATAAAATCATGCAGGCGAGGATTGCACATAAAAGTTCACAAAGTGAGCACGTTTACAATTGGACAGCAAGATTCATGTATACGCCGAGCGGTCACCTACAAAGTATTAAAGGTGATTGGATCAATCATCTCCTCACCAGAGAAACAAGCCATTATTTGGAGTATAAGGTTGAGCGGGAGTTCGATAGAGGTTCAGCGCTGTCTTTCGTTCGCAAAACAAAAAGTACGCTATGTGATTCCGTTTCCACCATATTTTTTCAGGATGCCACCGGTAAAGAAACGGCGTTCACAAATTATCAATCGGTGCCGAAGTCCTTCAGAAACCTGCCAAAGCCGGCTGACCTTCCGGACGCGATCAGAATCCTGCAGACCCGGGGGCTGCAACTCTGAAGAAGATATTTTTTGATGCAAAATTAGCAACGCCAAATACAGTCCATCACCCTATTAAAGCAGTTTATTTTACGGAACCATTGGAGTCTGCCAAAAATCCATTAAGGAATTTACCGACAGACAGTGACCTTTTAACCAGTCTGGCTTGTGTAGTAAGCCGGTATTACGACAAAGCACTATGCAAAGTCGAGACCGGCGACAAATTTTCCGGAGCGCTTTCGGGCAATATAGGTTAACGATTGGGTAAGCGGAACGCCACTTGGAGGACGGCCTCTTTGAGGTCTGATAACATAGTTAAGCGTTCAAAAAAAAGTTGCAGCTCGTTTGAAGTTTTGTCGGCGCAACGTGCACCCGACATAAATGGTGCAGCGCCCTGCTGCTTCTCCAACAATAAAACTTCCGATACTGTGCTGTTTTTTCTACCTTAGTCTGTCTAGTCCAGCATATGAAAATAACAATTTCAATTTTTGCTTTTATCAGCCTGTTGGCCCTGAAGCCTTCAATAAGCACAGCACAAATGAATGCAAAACCGAAAACAGTAATTAATCACGTTGCGCAATATGTTGTCGACCTGCAGGTCAGCACAGAATTTTACCAGAAAGTGATTGGACTCGATACCATTCCCGAGCCTTTTCATGACGGCAGGCACACCTGGTTCAGTATTGGCGACTTCGCACACCTCCACATTATTTCTGGTGCGAAAGGCAAAACCGATCATGATAAAAACAGCCACCTTTGTTTCAGCACCACAGATATGACCGCATTTATTGCTAACCTCAAACAGCGCAAGATTGGTTTCGAAAGCTGGGCCGGTGAAAAGAACGGGATTACAAAACGTACTGACGGGGTGCAGCAGATTTACTTTAAAGATCCCGACGGCTACTGGATTGAAGTTAACGATGATCATCGCTAGCCTGGTAAAATGCCGGTAATTTAAGCAACAGAGCCCTTCCCCTGCTTCAAACATTTTTCTATATTTGCCCCACGGAACAACACATGCAAAAGCGCACACTTCTTGACGGCCAGAAAATCCAGATCACCATCAAACGCCTTTGTCGCCAGTTGATCGAAAATCATGACGATTTTAAAGATACCGTACTGATCGGCATCCAGCCCCGCGGCATCTACTTTGCCGACAGAATCAGATCTGAACTGCAGCAAATCCTTCCTGACACAAACATTCTCAAGGGGAATCTCGATATTACATTTTTCCGTGATGATTTCAGGCGGAAAGACAGCATCGTGACTGCCAGCAGTAACTCCATAGATTTCATCATCGAAGATAAAAAGGTCGTTCTGATCGACGACGTGCTATGGACCGGCCGTACAATTCGTGCTGCTATGGACGCACTTTTGGCTTATGGCAGACCCCGAAAGGTGGAACTTCTGGTTCTTATCGACCGCAGGTTCTCCCGTCAACTTCCAATCGAACCAGATTATATCGGCCACCGGGTAGACACAGTTGGCCATCAACAGGTGCGGGTAAGCTGGAGCGAGACCGATCAGGAAGATAAAATTGTATTAATTTCAGAAAGCATAAAATAGAATGGCAGCAGACAGATTATCAAACAGGCATCTTTTAGGCATCAAATACATTGACCGAAACGATATTGACCTGATCCTTGATACTGCCAGGAATTTTAAGGAGGTTATCAACAGACCCATCAAAAAGGTACCTTCTCTGCGCGACATCACAATCGCCAACATTTTCTTTGAAAACTCGACCCGGACCAAACTTTCGTTTGAACTGGCAGAAAAAAGATTGTCAGCCGACATTGTCAATTTTGCTGCCTCATCAAGCTCGGTAAGCAAAGGTGAAACGCTGATCGATACCGTGAACAATATCCTGTCGATGAAGGTTGACATGGTCGTCATGCGGCATCCCTACCCCGGAGCGGGAGTGTTTCTCAGCAAACATGTCAAAGCTCAGATCGTAAACGCCGGAGACGGCGCGCACGAACACCCCACACAGGCGCTTCTTGATGCTTTCTCAATCCAGGAGCGGCTGGGTACGGTAAGTGGCAAAAAAGTCGTTATCGTTGGCGACATCCTCCACTCGCGCGTAGCGATCTCAAACATTCTGTGTCTGCAGAAACTGGGTGCCGAGGTGATGGTCTGCGGGCCTACCACGCTGATTCCGAAACATATAAGCAGCCTTGGCGTGCGCGTTGAACATGATTTGCGTAAAGCTCTTAATTGGTGCGATGTAGCAAATATGCTCCGCATCCAACTCGAACGGCAGGATATTAAATACTTTCCTTCCCTGCGCGAATACGCAATGATGTACGGTCTTGATAAAAAATTGCTCCAGAGCCTCGACAAAGAAATCATCATCATGCATCCGGGACCAATTAACCGCGGGGTGGAAATCACCAGCGACGTTGCTGACAGCGGCCAGTCAATCATTCTCGACCAGGTTGAAAATGGCGTAGCCGTCAGAATGGCCGTTCTTTATCTGCTCGCTGCGCAGAAAGAATAACACAACTAATTTTACGTTATCTATCAATTCCCTCGCTTTTCTCTGCCCATAAAAGGTTTTCATACCATTTTATCGCGGTCTGCGTTATAAGCACATTATTAACATTTGTTAATTACTTATAAGCACAGAGACGAAACGAAGATTTATTTTAGTACCAACCATAACTGAAACCTGATGCACAAAAGATACTTTTATATTCTGCCGGTGCTTGCCTGTACGTTTTCGAATGCTTTCGGACAAGTTAGCGAACTCGTCAGTCTGCACAAAAACTATCAGACCGGAATTGAACTTCTGGAACACGAAAAATACAATTCAGCTGCACAACAGTTCAAACTCGTTGAGCAGGTTCGTAACAAACCGAACGCCCAGCAAACCAGCAATGCCGAGCTCAGCCTGCTGAAAGAAAACGCACGATTTTACCTGGCAGTTTGTGCCTTAGAGTTGAATCATGATGACGCAGAAAGCCTGTTTAGAAATTTCATTCGCGATTATCCGCTTAATCCCAACACCAAACTGGCTTACTTCCATGTTGGAAAAGCTTATTTCAACCAGAAAAATTATAAGAAAGCGCTGGAGTGGTTCGAGAAGACCGACCCTTCTACCCTCTCGCGAAAACAACGTGTTGAATATCAATTCAAGCAGGGATACGCTTATTTCCTTGAAGAAAATTACGAAAAGGCCGAGCCGCTTTTTGAGGCAGTAAAAAAAGTTGAATCGCCTTATCAGGAAAGTGCGACTTATTATTTTGCGTACATCAACTACCTGAACAAAGAGTACAAGACGGCACTTAGCAATTTTGAAAAACTGAAGGGGTCGCCAACCTACGAGGCCAGCTATCCATATTACATTACATCAATGTATTACCTGGATGAACGGTATGACGATGTGCTGGCCTATGCCATCCCCATGCTGAAGCAAACAAAGCAGACATACGAGGCAGAAATGCAAAGTATCATTGCCGCTTCTTATTTTGCTAAAAACGACTTCAAAAGCGCAGAGCCTTATTTCGCAGCCTATTTTTCGCGCGAACCCAAGGTTCAGAATAACCTGCTCGTTTACCAGTATGGCTATACACTTTATCAGCTGAAGAAATATCGACAGTCTGCCAGTACCCTGGAAAAACTTAGTAACGACGATGTGTATCTTCAGAATGGCATGTATACGCTTGGGAAGGTACTTGTTGAGCTAAACGACAAGCCGAAAGCAAGAAGTGCCTTTTTCCGTTCCTCGCGTCTTGAGTTTGACAAAAATATCCAGGAAGAAGCCTGGCTGAGCTATGCAAAATTAAGTTATGAGCTTGATTTTCATCAGCAGGCACTTGAATCTGTACAGGGTTTCATTAAACAATTTCCACGCTCGAGGAAGATAAACGAAGCTAAAACACTGCTGGGCGAAGTGCTGCTCACGAACAAAAATTACCAGGCGGCGATCGATATTCTCGAACCGATTCAGGATAAAAACGCGGCTGCCCGCGAGGCCTATCAAAAAGTAACGTATTTCCGTGGACTTGAATTTTACAACGAACGTGCGTTCCCAAATGCATTATCAATGTTCCTGCGTTCGGAAAAGTTTCCCGAAGATAATGAGATTCTCGCCCTGTCTACATACTGGAAAGGAGAAGCCATGTATGAGCTTCGCAAGTACGGCGAATCTGTCAGTACTTTTGAGAAATTCCTGCAGCTGCCAGGTGCAGAAAAGACAAACGTCTACAATTTTGCTAATTATGCGCTTGCATACGCAGCTTTCGAAGATGAAAAATACAGCAAAGCAGCTACCTACTTTGAACGTTTCCTGAATGGCAATGACAAAGACCAGAAGACAATCGACGATGCAACCATCCGCCTGGCCGATGCCTATTTTGTGAACAAAAATTACGGCAGTGCGATGACCTATTACAGGCGTATCATCAGCCGGAAAAACTCAAGTGAGGATTACGCAATTTTTCAGACCGGTATGATCCAGGGGCTGGAGAACCAGCACGATGCAAAAATCGCGACCATGCAGTCCCTGCTAAAGCAATTTCCTAATTCCAACTATGCGGACGATGCTGGTTTCGAAACCGCATATACCTATTTCAACAAGGGCGATTTTGATAAATCCAAGTCAGACCTGATTGATCTTATCGCCAAATACCCGCGGAGCAGTTATGTGCCCCGGGCCCTCGTAACCATTGGCCTCGTTCAGTACAACCAGGACCAGGACGATGCGGCGCTTGAAACCTTCAAAAAGGTAATCCGTGAATACGAAAGCACCGACGAAGCAAAAACAGCGCTGGAATCTATCAAAAATATTTATGTAGACCGTGGCGATGCCAACGGCTTTATGTCGTACGCAGGCACAACCTCACTCGGCAATTATTCTACTGCTGAACAGGACAACATCGTCTTCCAGGCTGCGAAAAATCTATATCTGCAGGGCAATGCACAAGGCGCCTTCGAAGCAGTAAATGCTTATTTTGACAAGTTCCCGAAAGCTATACATGATAAGGAAGCGAAATTCATCCGTGCAGAGTCCCTTGTTAAAATGGGAAGACCGGAAGAAGCTGTTAGCGACTATGAATTTATTCTGAACGACTGGACCAGCGATTACACTGAACGTTCGTTACTTAGTATCTCGCGCCTGTATCTTGACCAGAAAAAGTACAATGAGGCGATCGTGTACCTGAAACGTCTGGAAACGACTTCCGACTATAAAGCACATTACAATTATGCCATCAATAACCTGCTGAAAGCTTACGATGCGCTGAATGCCGCAGATGATATGCTGAAATATGTCAAGCTGATCAGGGAGTCGGAAAAAGCCTCTGAAGAAGAAAAAAACAGTTCCGGCCTGTATGAAGGTAAAGCTTATCTTATCAAAGGTGATAATGAAGCTGCCCTTAAAGCATTTACAAACGTAACCAAAGTCACCAAGACAGTTGCAGCGGCAGAAGCCAAATACAATATTGCGCTGCTGCAATACAAAAAGAACGATTACAAAACCTCTCAGAAAACCTGTTTTGATGTCATCAATAACATGCCTTCGCATGATTACTGGGTAGCAAAGTCCTTTATCCTGCTTGCCGACAACTATGTCGCTTTGAAAGATAACCTGCAGGCGAAAAGCACGCTGCTCAGCGTAATTGACAATTACGAGGGTAAAGACGATATCATCCCTACGGCAAAACAGAAACTGGAAGAGTTAAACCGCAAATAACACCAAATGAAACCGAATAAGTTCTTATATACAACAATGCTTCTTATGGCCACGGGCGCGGTTACGCTAGCCCAGGACAAAAAAGAAGATGATAAAGATAAAAAGGTAGTTGCAGAAGAGATTGAGGTAGTTCGTCCCTATAAACCTATTCTTGCTGAAGCATTTAAATTACGCAGAAGTCCGAACCTCGACGATGTCAAAACTTATAAAGCCAGGCTCAACTACAGCCTCACAGACCGCAAGCTCGAGCTAAACAGCGACATTTTGAAATTGCAGGCCCAGCAGGTTGCAGACGAAAAAGCTACAGAGCTGGTCAACAACTATGTAAAGGGAGGCTTTGGCATGAACGCAACTTCCCTGCTTGAAGCTTACGTAGCCAATGGAAAAGACGAAGCACTGCAGGTTGGCGGTTATTTCCGCCATTTCGGACAGGGCGGTACCATCCGCGGCCAGCGGTTTGACAAACAGGAGCTTTCTGTTTTCGGACGCACCATTCTTGACATGGCAACCGTAAGCGGCCGCCTGAATTTTGAGCGAAACGGCCTCAACTTTTATGGGTTTAATCCGGATGCCCCGGTCGATCTCAATCCCGATCCGGCAAAACAGCGCTTTAATTTTTTTGAAGCTGAAGGCGAGGTAATCAATAAATTTACTGAAGACGAAGATGCGCTCAGTTATGCTGTAAAATTGAACGGTTACCTGTGGGGAGATCAATATGCGGCAAAAGAAAATTACCTGACTTTAAACGGTTACGTGAATAAACGCATCAACAGCTTCAATCTCGGGCTGGCAGCAGGCGGTGAGTTTGGAAGTACACGCGATGCACTGACCAGCGTTAAAAACAACATCCTGCGATTAAACCCGTACATACGCCTGCAGGCGAATGGTGTGAAAATTACAGCCGGAATCAACTTTGTACAGGAATTCGGCTTATACGAAAGCACCCGCCTCTTCCCGGCCATTACAGCAGACTTTACGCTGATTCCAGACTATTTGCAGATCTTCGGCGAAGTTAAAGGCGACGTGAACAGGAATTCGCTGAAGAACTTTACAGATGAAAATCCCTGGTTAAATACCAATATTAATATCAGGAATACGGTAGAAAAAATGAGCATAAGCGGCGGCATCAAAGGCACCGGCGGTCCGGGTTTTGGCTATAAAGCGCGCTTCTATCATAAAACGCTTACTGATATGCCCCTGTTCGTAAACAATTTCGATGACTTTAGCCGCTTTGATGTGATCTATGACTTCGGAAACATGAAACTTACCGGCATTGAAGGCGAACTTTCGGTGCAGGTTAGTGACGATCTGCGCTGGACCGGAAAACTGAATTTTGATAATTACAAACCGGCATCGGAAAGTGCAGCATGGTTCAAACCGCAGATGCGCCTGAGTTCAAACTTTTTATACAATATCACTGATAAAATATCTTTCAACGCTTCACTGGCTGTACAGGATGACAGCAAAGCGAAGATCTATACAACTGCGCCGGTTCCTGCCGGACAATATGTAGTACCCGATCCGGGGATCGAACAAACCGTTACCATCAGCGGATTTGCGGACATCGGTGCAGGTGCAGAATACAGGATCAATAAACAGTTCACGGTTTTTGCACGTGCAAACAACCTTTTGAACAACAAATACAGTAAATTTCTTTACTATCAATACAACGGTTTAAATATCTTTGGCGGTCTGACTTATTCGTTTTAAACAGCGAAGCCGGTACAAACCCAAATGATTAATGCGCATGGATCTCACCATTTACCTTTCTTCCCTTCTCAACCACCACAAAGAAGTTGGTGTTGACGGATTGGGTACATTTCTGAAACGAAAAGTTCCGGGAAGGTATGATGCCGCCCAACGCATGTTTGTTCCACCGGCATCTGTACTTGCATTCGTACCGGAACTCCAGGAAGATAAACTGCTTCCCGGCCTCCTCGCTTCAGAAAGACAACTTGACCAGGATTCCGCCCGGAAGGCCGTCGGGGAATTTTCCCGGCAGGTCAAAGAAGCTGTTCATACTTCGGGAGCGTATGTGCTTTCCGGACTAGGCATTCTTCGTATGGCCGGGAACGAAATAGTTTTCGAAGCCAATGCAGACGCGACTGCCTCAGAATTTTATGGCTTGCCGCCGATGGCAGAAACAGTGTTTGAAACACCAGCCGGAGATGAGGTGCCTTCTGCTCCGCAGGATGCCTTACAGGCCGCCGACAATTCGGAAGAGACCGACCCTGTGGTCGAATCGATCGATGTAAAGACTGGTGAGGAAGCTGTCACCGAAGGTAACGATGAATTACCGACAGAGGCCGCTGCCGAAGCTGATGAGCCGGAAACGAAGCCGGACACGTCAGCGGTAACTGATCAGCATGACGGTAAAGACGAAGCCGTTCCTGTAGCAACAGGTAGCAGTATGCCTACGGTAAACGAGATTCCAGCTACGGCCGGGCCTCAGGAACAAAATACGGCGACAACTGCCGGCGACCAGGAGTTACCGAAAAAAGCCTGGGTCTTTGACAAAGTAGAACCAACCGAGATCACAGAGCCGCCAGCTGCACCGCCGGTTTATACCGAGGACCGTAAGGGCATATCAACCGGTATGAAAATCCTGATCGGAATCCTGATTGTTCTTGCAGCCCTTGCTGCTGCTTATTTTCTAAAACCCGAATGGTTCGGCCTGAACAGGCCAGCCGAAACGACAAGCGAAATGAGCAGACCCGCTTTACCGCCGGTCACAGACAGCATTCCACGGGATACTGTCAGTGTACAAAAAGATACGGGAGCAATCAAAAAACCATCCGCTTCCGCTCCGGTAAAACCAAAGCAGGATACGGTAAAGACCGTCAAATCAAATGGACAGCCAAGTTACGAGGTCATTGCCTCAGCTTGGCAAACTGAAAAAAAAGCAGCCGCCTTTATTCAGCAAATGAAACAACGCGGTGTTAAAGCCCATATTGTTGAGATCGGCGGACCGATGATCCATATAAGCATAGGGTCTTTCAAATCCTATGCAGAAGCAGAACAAAACCTACCCGCGCTGCGTAAAAAATCAGGCAGTAACGGGGCCTATGTACACACAAAAAAACCAAATTAATTTAACACATGATTACATTTTTGCAAGGTGCCACCGATACCGTGAAGCAGGTCGTAGACAGCGCTCAGAGCGCAGCGCCAAATGTTTTATCCGCTCCGCCTGAAGAGCTTCGTTTTATTGACCTGATCATCAAAGGCGGTTGGGTAATGATCCCGATCGGGATACTTGCGTTTCTCGGTTTGGTTATTTTTATCGAGCGTTATCTCACCATACGCAAAGCATCGCGGAACGAAACCAATCTGATGGTGCAGGTGAAACAAAGCATCCTGTCGGGAAGGCTCGACGGAGCGATCGCGTTATGCAAAAACAGCAACACACCACTTGGCCGCATGTTGCAGAAAGGTCTTCTGCGCGTAGGCAGGCCTATCAAGGATATTGAAGGCGCTATTGAAAATATTGGTAAACTGGAAGTATCAAAGCTTGAGAAAAACGTAGGTATTCTGGGAATCATTGCGGGTATTGCACCCATGCTTGGGTTTGTGGGAACCATTATCGGTGTAATTTCAATCTTCCACCAGGTATCTATTAAGGGCGTAATCGAAATCGGTACAATTTCAGGCGGTCTATATACAAAGATGATAACATCAGCTTCGGGTCTGATCATAGGTATCGTTGCTTACGTGGGTTACCATGTGCTGAATATGATGATAGAAAAGATCATCCTGAAAATGGAGACCGATGCAATTGAGTTTATTGACTTACTTGAAGAACCCGGACGATGAATTTTAGAAAAAGACAAAAGGGAACTGTAGAGGTCAGTACGTCTGCCCTGAACGACATCATGTTCTTCCTGTTGTTGTTTTTCCTGCTGGCATCAGCTGTAGCCAATCCTGAAGTGGTAAAATTGCTGCTGCCCCGTTCACAATCGGGCGAACAGCTGGTTGCAAAAAAGACGATCACGGTTTCAATCGATGAAAACAAAAATTACTTCATCGAAAAGCAGCCTGTGAATTTGGAAAAGCTGCAAAGTAAGATCGAAGCATATACAAAAGAGGCACAGGAATTGACCATTATTTTGTATGTTTATAGGGATATTCCTACAGAAACGACCATCCAGATCATTGATATTGCCAACAAGGCAAAGGCTAAACTGGTGCTGGCTGTAGAACCGAAAAAGTAATGCAATACCGCGAAGAAAATAATTATCCGAAGGCACTTGCCATCTCTACCGGAGTATTTATCGTATTTCTGGCAATCAGCTTTCTATATCTTATCGGAACCCCTTTCACGCAGGAACAACTGGGTACAGGCGGTGTCATTGTCAATTTTGGCACATCGCCCGAAGGGATGGGCGACGATTATACAAGCATTGAGGAGCCTTCAATGGCGCCAAATGCGAACGGACAGATGCCTGATAAGGTAATTACCGAGCAGGAAACAAAGCCTACACCAAACACACAGGCGAGCGACAAAAATGTCGTTACGCAAGATAACGAAGACGCGGCAACCGTTAATACAAAAGATAACAAATCTAACGCTGCCCCGAATGCCTCCAACAACACCAAGCCTGTCGAGCAAACCATCAACCAGAACGCACTTTATAAAGGCAAAGCAAATAAAGGGATGGGCCGTGGCGATGGCACCGGCAGCACCCCAGGCAACCAGGGAGATCGCGATGGAGACCCGCTTGCAACCAATTATGGTGAAGGTGGTTCCGGCTTCGGCAACAAACCGATAGAACTGCGCAGCTTCACTAACCTCGTTGTGCCAAAAGATGATGGTCAGAAAACCGGTAAGATTGCCGTTCGTATCTACATCAATGCAGATGGCATTGTTACAAATGCACAGGCGGGGGTAAAAGGAACGACGCTGTCTGACAAGGCGTTGTGGGAAAAATGCCGGGAGGCAGTTATGGGCGCTACACTGACACGCTCAGCTTCCGGTAACAATCAGCAGGTCGGCGTTGTAGTCTTTAATTTCAAAGTGAAATAAGTTTATGCGCCCCCCGGCGCAGTTCATAACTTTGCAGTGTTTATGAACTACGATCAAACGCTTGAGTACCTCTACCGCAGGTTGCCCATGTTTACCCGGGTTGGCGCTGCTGCAATCAAAAAAGGCCTCGGCAATATCCTTGCGCTGTGCGAGGCACTGGGAAATCCACAACAAACCTTTCGTTCTATTCATATAGCAGGAACAAACGGAAAAGGTTCCTGTTCACATATGATGGCCTCCATCCTGCAGGAAGCAGGCTATCGGACCGGCCTTTATACCTCTCCGCACCTGAAAGATTTCCGCGAACGCATCCGTGTAAACGGAAAGATGATCGCCAGGCAGGACGTGGTCGATTTCATCGAACAGAACCGGCAACTCATCGAGGAGCTTGAGCCATCATTTTTCGAAGTTACGGTCGCACTCGCTTTCAGGCATTTTGCGCAATCAGGGGTAGAAATTGCTGTTGTCGAAGTCGGATTGGGCGGGCGACTGGACTCAACGAACATTATCCAGCCTGTTCTTTCTGTCATTACAAACATCAGCATGGACCATGTGGCGCTGCTTGGCAATACCTTGCCGCTTATTGCTGCAGAAAAGGCGGGCATTATCAAAAAAGGCATCCCGGTTGTCATCGGTGAAACGCAGGCTGAAACAACTGCCGTTTTTCTCCAGAAAGCCGCCGACATGCAGGCACCGATTTATTTTGCCGACCAGATGCTCAGCACATTCGGAGTAAGCAGGCAACAGGACCGGCTTAAGCTTTCAGTACGTCGTGATCTGGCAGATATTTATCCTGAACTGACCTGCGACCTCAGCGGAACCTACCAGGAAAAAAACATCCGCACAATCATTGCAGCTACCGAAGTGCTGCGCCAGTCTGCTCTTTGTGAGCTGCATGAACAGTCAATCAGAAACGGTCTGAACGCTGTAAAAAGCAACACCGGACTACAGGGTCGCTGGCAGACGCTATCAAAAGAGCCGCTGGTTATCTGCGATACGGGTCATAACGAGGCCGGGATCCGGGAGGTACTTCAAAATATATCAGATACGCCATACGAAAACCTTCATATGGTTTTCGGCATGGTAAGCGACAAGGACGTGACGGGTGTATTAAGCATGCTGCCAAAACACGCTAAGTATTACTTCTGTAGTCCGAAACTGGAAAGGGCACTCGCAGCTGAGATGCTGCAGCAACTGGCAGCTTTGCAGGGGCTGGAGGGCGAGGTGTTTGAAAGTGTGACTAAAGCGCGGGCAGCGGCCGAACAAAGTGCCGCGAGAAATGATCTGATTTTCATCGGCGGCAGTACGTTTGTCGTTGCCGAAGCAATTTGAGCAACAATCCTATAACGTGTTTTTTACAGGAAGTTTATATCAAAATAGCTAGTTTTAGCACTCAACCAAAACAAATGAAAAAACTTAGTCTCTTTGCTTTTTTAGCACTCGCATGTGTTTGTACACACCTGCGCGCTCAAAAGAAAACAGCAACAGCTCCTGCCTATCCGGCAAAGATAGCAAGACCTAAACTGGTCGTTGGACTTGTGGTCGACCAGATGCGCTGGGATTACCTGTACCGTTATTATTCGCGATATGGCAAAGGCGGCTTTAAAAGACTCATCAATGAAGGTTTCTCGGCAGAAAACACCTACATTCCTTATACACCAACTTACACCGCCTGCGGCCATACCTGTATCTATACCGGTTCTGTCCCGGCCATTCACGGTATCATTGGAAATGACTGGACAGATGCACAAACGTTGAAACGCGTCTATTGTGCCGGCGACACAAGTGTGCATACAGTTGGTAGCGCGGAATCGCCCGAAGGGCAAATGTCGCCCCGCAATATGCTTAGCAATACGATTACAGATGAGCTGCGTCTCGCCACAAACTTCAAAGGCAAAGTAATTGGCATTTCTCTGAAAGACCGGGGGTCCATTCTCCCGGCTGGCCATACGGCGAATGCAGCATACTGGTATGACGGCAAGTCTGGTAACTGGATAACCAGTACGTATTACATGAAGCAGCTGCCTATGTGGCTGGAAGACTATAACAAGATGAAGCTGGCTAACAAATTTTACGCAAAAAACTGGGAACCGCTTTATCCGATCGCCACATACACAAACAGTACGACCGATGAGAAGGCTTATGAAGGCAGAAACAGTACCTTTCCCCACATGCTTACCCAATTCGTAAACCGAAATTACGATGCGATCAGAGGAACTCCTTACGGAAACACCATCACGCTCGATCTGGCCAAACTTGCACTTCTTTCTGAAGACCTGGGCACGGATGATGTGACAGACTTTCTTGCAGTGAGCTGCTCGTCGACAGATTATATAGGACATCAGTATGGTCCTAACTCGATTGAGGCCGAAGATGCCTACCTGAGGCTGGACAAAGACATAGAAGAGTTCTTTAACTATCTTGATAAACAGGTTGGAAAAGGGCAGTACCTGTTTTTCATTACAGCAGATCATGGCGCAGCACACGCTCCGGGTTTTATGGCTGAAAATAAACTGCCTGCGGGGGTTATAAGCGACAGTGAAATTGCTAAAAACCTGAATGCTACGCTGGAAGACAGGTTCCGGCTGAAAAAAGCCGTTCGCGCGGCACAGAACAACCAGATTTTATTCGACAGAAAGGTGATTGCCGATGCAAAAGCCGATTACAAAGAAGTTCGTGATGCAGCGATGGATTTTTTAAGACGACAGGAAGGTGTTACCGACGTAGTTGATCTGAAAAATATCTCGGGCAGCACCCTGACCGATGTACAGAAAAAAATGATCACGAATGGGTACAATGCAAGACGTAGCGGGGACCTGTATTATATTCTAAACCCAGGGTGGTTTAACGGAAGCAGAACCGGAACAACCCATGGAAACTGGAATCCCTATGATTCACATATCCCGCTCGTGTTTATGGGCTGGCACGTGAAGCCTGGCAAAACAAATAAAAACCACTACATGACAGACATTGCTGCTACCCTTGCGGCGATGCTGCGCATACAGATGCCGAATGGTAATGTCGGGGAACCGATTACAGAGCTGACGCATCAATATTAAACATGGAGGTCCCGAAACGGGGCCTTTTTTTTGCCCGCAGATCGCTCTCATTCACCATATCCCGGCCATAAATAGTAACTTTAGGATTGTTAAGAGCCAAATATATCTGCATGGAGCAAGAGGAAATTTATAAACCTGAAAATAAGGTCCGGTTCGTTACTGCCGCCTCGCTTTTTGACGGGCATGACGCAACGATCAATATCATGCGTCGTATTCTTCAGGCTTCGGGTGCTGAGGTTGTACACCTGGGGCACAACCGCTCTGTCGAAGAGGTTGTTAGCTGCGCTATTCAGGAAGATGTTCAGGGTATCGCCTTAACCTCCTATCAGGGTGGTCATATTGAATACTTCAAATACATGTATGACCTGCTCAATGAGCTGGGGTCAGGACATATAAAAATTTTTGGCGGTGGCGGCGGCGTCATCCTGCCAAATGAAATCGACGAACTGCACAGTTACGGCATTGCACGGATCTATTCTCCCGACGACGGGCGAAAGATGGGGTTGCAGGGCATGATAAACGATATGCTTCGGCAAACAGACTTTGCTGTAGGTAATGTGGCGTCCCTCTCGGGGGAGGCTATTTTGGGCAGGTCGTTTCCGGCAATTGCGGCAGCCATCACCGCGTCAGAGAATGAACCTGAAAACGCAAGAGATTTCGTAAACAAACTGCGGAAAAAGCAAAACAAAAACACACCTGTATTGGGCATAACCGGCACGGGCGGCGCAGGGAAGTCGTCACTGGTTGATGAAATCGTAAGACGTTTCCTTATTGAGATCCCGGATAAAACGCTGGCAATCATTTCGGTTGATCCGTCGAAGCGGAAAACGGGCGGCGCCCTGCTTGGCGACAGAATCAGGATGAACGCCATTAGCGACCAGCGTGTGTATATGCGCTCGCTGGCTACACGTCAGGCCAATCTGGCGTTATCTAAACATGTCCAGGAAAGCATCGATATATGTAAGGCGGCAGGTTTTGATCTTATTCTTATCGAAACATCAGGTATTGGCCAGTCTGATACAGAGATTACAGAACATTGCGATGTTTCGCTTTATGTTATGACGCCCGAATTCGGTGCCGCCACGCAACTCGAAAAGATTGACATGCTTGATTTTGCAGACCTTGTAGCGATCAACAAATTCGACAAGCGCGGGGCGCCTGATGCTTTGAGGGACGTAAAAAAGCAATACAGGCGTAACCATCAGGCTTTTGATCTCCCTGAAAATGAATTGCCAGTATTTGGTACAATGGCCTCGCAATTTAACGACCCTGGAATGAACAATCTGTTCATGGCCCTGATCAGCAAGATCGCAGACAAAACAGGTGTGCAATTCGAATTAACTACAGCGCTTGTTACCGCCGAATCTGAAAAAACATATATAATCCCCCCGGAACGCATCAGGTACCTTGCAGAAATTGCAGAAGCAAGCGAAGCTTACGAAGCGTGGGTGGAAAGACAATCTGATGCCGCCAGAAAAATCTGGCAGTTGAATGATGTACTTGCTTTGCTTGACGAGGATGCCGATAAGGAAACCGCAACCCGGCTGAAGAGTCTCCTTGCCCTGCAGGATGAGCAACTTGACATACAATGCAAAAAAATGCTTCTGGCCTGGCCCTCTCTCTTCAGTGCCTACCAGCTGCCGGAATTCAGCTATCAGGTTCGTGAAAAAGAAATAAAGCAGCCTCTATATTACGAGTCTTTGTCAGGAATACACATTCCGCGGGTTTCGTTACCCCGGTTCAGGGACCATGGCGAGTTGCTTCGGTGGCTGCTGCGGGAAAACCTCCCGGGATATTTCCCTTACACCGCCGGCGTCTTTCCGCTTAAACGCGAGGGTGAAGATCCTACGAGAATGTTCGCTGGAGAAGGCGGCCCCGAACGTACCAACAAACGATTCCATTACGTGTCGCTGGGGCAGCCTGCTCACCGGCTATCAACAGCCTTCGATTCTGTAACGCTCTATGGCGAAGACCCGCATGTACGGCCTGATATCTATGGGAAAATCGGTAATTCAGGCGTAAGTATCGCTTCGCTCGATGACGCCAAAAAGCTTTATTCAGGCTTTGATCTGTGTGATCCCGCTACTTCGGTATCTATGACCATAAACGGGCCGGCGCCTATGCTGCTCGGCTTTTTCATGAACGCGGCGATCGACCAGCAATGCGAGAAATACATCCGCGAACATGGTCTTGAACAAGAGATGGAAACGAAGTTAACCGCCATTTTCCAGGAGCGCGGAGTAGCACGACCCATTTATGAAGGCGCTCTTCCCGAAGGTAATAACGGTCTTGGTCTGATGCTGTTAGGTGTAACCGGCGATGAGGTGCTTCCGCCTGATATATATGCCCGGATTAAGGCGCATGCCATGGCTACAGTGCGGGGAACCGTTCAGGCCGATATTCTGAAGGAAGACCAGGCGCAAAACACCTGTATCTTTTCGACCGAGTTCGCACTGCGCATGATGGGCGATATACAAAAGTCTTTTATTGAAAATAAAGTCAGAAACTTTTATTCCGTTTCCATTTCCGGCTATCATATCGCCGAAGCGGGGGCCAACCCGATTTCCCAGCTCGCCTTTACGCTGAGTAATGGATTTACGTTCGTAGAGTATTACCTCAGCCGCGGAATGCATATTGACGACTTCGCACCTAATTTGTCCTTTTTCTTCTCAAACGGAATTGATCCGGAATATGCGGTGATCGGGCGGGTTGCCCGGCGTATCTGGGCAAAGGCGATAAAGAACAAGTATAAAGGAAACGATCGCTCCCAAAAGCTCAAGTATCATATCCAGACCTCAGGACGTTCGTTGCATGCACAGGAGATTGACTTCAATGACATCCGCACAACGCTGCAGGCCCTGTACGCGATTTACGACAACTGCAATTCACTGCACACCAACGCGTATGACGAAGCGATCACAACACCTACAGAAGAATCGGTCCGGCGGGCCATGGCAATACAACTGATTATAAACCGGGAACTCGGATTAGCAAAGAACCAGAACCCGCTCCAGGGCGCCTTTATTATAGAAGAACTCACCGACCTGGTTGAGGAGGCTGTGCTGGCAGAATTTAAACGAATCAATGAGCGGGGCGGCGTACTCGGCGCAATGGAGACGATGTATCAGCGTGGCAAGATACAGGAAGAAAGTCTGCATTATGAAACGTTGAAACACACCGGGGCATTCCCTATTGTAGGTGTAAACACTTTTTTGAATAAAAATGGCTCACCAACCGTAACGCCCGGAGAGGTAATCAGGGCCACCGAATCAGAGAAAGAGACACAAATCCGCAACCTGGAGAATTTTAGAAAAGCACATGCAACACGCGCCGGCGAGGAGCTCAGCAAGCTGCAGCAGGCCGCTGTTTCGGGAGCAAATATTTTTGATCAGTTGATGGATGCATGCAAATGCTGTACATTAGGCCAGATCAGTCGCTCACTTTACGAAGTTGGCGGACAATACAGAAGAAACATGTAACCTAAAAAACCATGAAATACAAAATCATCTTAGCCATGCTGGCCATCGTGTTCATTGCTGCAGGCCTGCCTGAGAAAGGCTTTAAATCTATTTTCAATGGCAAGAATCTGAACGGCTGGACCGTACATGGTACCGAAAAATGGTACGTTGAGAACAAAGAACTTGTTTGTGAAAGCGGTCCTGATAAGAAGTATGGATATTTATCAACCACGAAAGCTTACGATAACTTCATCCTGGACCTGGATTTTAAACAGGAAGCCAATGGCAACAGCGGCGTTTTCATCCGCTCAGGCATAGAAGGAACGAAGATCAGCGGCTGGCAGGTCGAAGTGGCTCCTAAGGGTCATAGTACAGGCGGCATTTATGAGTCGTATGGTCGTGGCTGGCTCATCAAGCCAACAGCAGAAAAAGAGGAAGCTTTAAAACCAGGCGACTGGAATCATATGCGTATCCGTGTATCTGGTGATGAGGTTACAAGCTGGCTGAATGGAACAGAGATGGTAAATATAAAGGACGCCAAGATCGGCGCTGGTAAGGGATTTATCGCCTTACAAATCCATGACGGAGGAGGCATTAAGGTTCGCTGGAAAAATATAAAGATCAAACAGCTTTAAACACAAAGCCCGCTGACAAAAATCAGCGGGCTTTTTTATTGTTGAGACATGGGACACGAATGATCCGTCGTCTGATTTCTTTCTAACTTTTGTTTTGCACGCTAAGCCAGGATCCATTTGAATTTGTATTCCATAGTCGGATTTTTCATCCGCTCTGCAATGCGTGTCAGCCTGTCTGGCAGCGCAAGTAAATAATCACGCGCCTTTTCACCGGCATCATTCAGCTCACGGACCGCTTCGATATTCCAATCATTGATAAGCTGTTTAAGAATGTCGACGTAATCGGCTGAAGTATACACACCGAGGCGTTGCGCCGCATCTGTGAAGTGGCCAAATGTCTGCCCCATCTTGAGACCAATTTCTCGCAGGAAATGGGCGGGCATAACAATTTTCTTGCGCATCATATCTTCAAATGCAAGCATGGCCTCATTTGCATCTACGTCGAACACACGTGCAATAAAGTCTTTGTACGCTTTTGCATGGCGCGCTTCGTCAGAAGCAATGACTCCACACATTTTCGAAAGCAATGTATCACCGTCTTTTTTTGCCAGGCTGGCTACACGCCTGTGAGAAACATTTGTAGCAAGTTCCTGGAAAGAAGTGTAAATGAAGTTGCGATAAGGATCGCGGCCGGTACCAATATCGAACCCGTCAGCGATGAGGTATTGCGTAGAAATCTCCATCTGGCGCATATCCACACGGCCTGACAGGTAAAGGTATTTATTCAGCAAATCCCCGTGACGGTTCTCTTCAGCTGTCCAGTGGCGTGTCCATTTCATCCAGCCACCTTCTTCATCCAGCGATACGTCTTCAACGGTGGTCAGCCATGATTCATAGGTTGGCAGTGCTTCTTCGGTAATGGTGTCACCGATGAGAACAGCAACAAGATCGTATGAAAGTTCCTTTGCGCTTTGCTGAAGTTCTTTCACCTTTGAGAAGAAGTCATCGCGGCTGGCATCGGGAAGAAGGTCTGACGGCTGCCAGATTTCGTCGATGGGTTTCAGGTATTCGGGCATCTTCTCAAGCATATATTTTTCAATATGCTTCATAACCTCTTTTCTTTGCCCTAATCGAATATTCATACTTGCTAATTTCGCAACAAAGATACGGAAAAAGGTTTGGCTAACCTACCACTATTCCAAATAATGGACGGTAAACGGGTAAAACTGACGAGGATCAATTCTCCTGAAATGGGTGCCGGCGGTGGTCAGGCAGAAGTATCTGGATTTGTATAGAAACAAAAAGGCCTCAGCAAGTGAATGCTAAGGCCATATTGATAAGATTTGGCACCGACCTACTCTCCCACGTGTTACCGCAGTACCATCGGCTCTGGCGGGC
>NZ_RXNQ01000006.1 GCF_004138205.1 Pedobacter sp. SYP-B3415 | reverse complement strand
GAGGAAGATTGCGCTGATCGAGAAATAAATGGGAGCCATCAGACATTGCTTCTATACGGATAAGTTCAAATTGATCCACTAAGTCTGGTGGGAGTAATAGCTTTAAAAGTTCAGTTTCCAAGTCATTAATTTAAACCACAAAATTAAAACTTATTAATCCATCCCCCCAGATTATTTGCTTGATCCAAACGAGTGATTTATATTCTTATATATACTTGATTAACAAGGAAATAGGGAGAAAAAAAAGAGGGCAAGCGACCGATTTCTCGTGCTTGCCCATTGTGGCTCCTGAGGCTGGGCTCGAACCAGCGACCCTCTGATTAACAGTCAGATGCTCTAACCGGCTGAGCTACTCAGGAATTCCGGTTGTCTCATCACACAGCCCTGCGCCGTGTTTTGGGAATGCAATATTCGCGATTTTAAATTATTAATGCAATATTTGCAGCACATTTTTTAAAATTATTTATGAGCCTTATTATAATCGGATCTGTAGCTTTTGATGCCATAGAAACACCTTTTGGTAAAACCGACAAAATTGTTGGTGGTGCCGCCACTTATGCCAGTCTTGCAGCATCATACTTTTATGATAAAACCAGGATTGTGGGCGTAGTTGGCGACGATTTCCAGCAGTCTGACATCAAAATACTGAACGATCATGGTATCGACACCGAAGGCCTTCAGATTAAACATGGCGAAAAATCCTTTTTTTGGG
Source organism: Pedobacter sp. SYP-B3415 (assembly GCF_004138205.1). Lineage (GTDB taxonomy): Bacteria > Bacteroidota > Bacteroidia > Sphingobacteriales > Sphingobacteriaceae > Pedobacter. The sequence goes on along the minus strand of NZ_RXNQ01000006.1, from coordinate 131,264 downwards.
CAGGGCGTTACCACAATGACATGAACAGCCGTGACACGCTCGTAACTGAACTTAACGTTCTCGGGACCTTCGATCCGGTAATCCCGGAAAACTACCAGGACTGCGAATACCTGATGCTCGGTAACCTGACGCCGAAAGTACAGCAAACCGTCATTGAACGCCTCAGGAACCGTCCGAAATTAATTGTGCTCGACACCATGAATTTTTGGATGGATATTGCCCTCGATGATCTCCTCGACACGCTTAAAATGATCGATGTTCTCACCATCAACGATGCAGAGGCACGCCAGCTTTCAGGCGAATATTCTCTGGTAAAGGCTGCAAAAAAGATCCTCACAATGGGCCCAAAATACCTTATCATCAAAAAAGGCGAACATGGTGCACTGCTGTTTGATGAGACGCAGATCTTCTCCGCCCCTGCTCTTCCGCTTGCTGAAGTGTTTGACCCGACCGGTGCCGGAGATACTTTTGCGGGCGGCTTTATCGGTTACCTGGCAAAAGTAGGTACGATCAATTTCAACAACATGAAAAATGCCCTGATCTATGGCTCTGCATTGGCATCATTCTGCGTTGAAAAATTTGGCACCGAAAAAATCGTCAACCTTACACAGGAAGAAATTGACAACCGTGTACGGGAATTTGTCAGCCTCAGCGCATTCACCATATAACGATCAACATATTAAAGATAAACGCAGGGCTTTCGCTCTGCGTTTTTTTATGGAGTTCCGGCCAGCTTGCCAACAACAGTAAATTTCGCGAACACACTATCCGTGTGCGGAGCGTCTGCAAGTTCTTCAGTCAGATCCTGACCGGCCCAGTGTTCATAGTGCTTGCCATCACGCCAGAGCCTGCTATCTGTTACATCATAGATAATTCCGCGAAAAGCGACCCAGACCTGCGGTTTATCCTGCCCGTTCCGCAAAGCCAGCTGACTACGCGTATACTCATGCATTGCCACTGCGTGCAGCCCGTTTGCGGAAAATTTCATAAAGGTAAATATTCATCAGCAACAGGGCCATCAGATAAAAATGATCTTCAAAAGGTATCGTACCGACCTGGATTCCACTGCGTTCTGCCTTGTTGTACAATACCACGGGTGCGGCGGTCAGATATCCGTTTACAATATAAAAAGGAATGAGGCTTACCAGAAAAGCCCGGTAAAAGGATGCCATAAACCGCACAGAATGATTCAGGTACTCCACAAAAAATAACACGGCAAATAAAAATGCGAAGTTAATCAGGGTGTACCAGCGGCTGTAGCCGAAAAAAAGCATGGCAATACACAAGCCCAGTATAAGGTTGCTCAGCGGCAAGCTGAACCGGTCTTTTTTTGCGATCGGAAAATAAGCGTTCAGACAGGCATAAATAAACATGCAGGCGTAAGGAACAGTCAGAAAAAACAACATTTCCTCAAGCGGGAGTCCCATAAGCCCTACACCAATAATATATTCCGGATTAAATGACCAGACATTCAGTTTTGTAAACAGCAGATCCCAGATCAAAAACACAAGACCTGTAATGCCTATTGCCGGGAAAGCAAATTTCCATTTACTTACAAAATGAACTTTTTTATCAAAAGACAGGATAAGCGGAAAAAAAACACAGGCAATATTGATCAGCAGATAGGTAAACTTCATTGCACAAACATAGGCTGAATAAAGGAATGTAGGGATTTACGCAGCAAATTTCCTGAAAATTTCTTCTTCGCTCTGCGTACAGCGCTTTGATTCGATCATGAAACGGGCAATATTTCTGACAAGTTCATCATCAGTTTTCCTGAAAGACTTATTGCGATAATGTTTTACAATTTCTTTGCGATCTGCGTCCAGTTCCTTGCTGAGTCCTAAAAACGAAGGCATGTAGTGCTGAACAGAGAAACGCATGAACCGTAGTTCAAGGCTGGCAGGGTCTGCCTTTATAGCCGCCTCCATCGTTTTTGTAGATTTAGAAGCATACTTAACCTTGTTATATGGATTCCAGGCATGCTTAGCTTTCAATGCTTCAAGCGAAGCGATGTAGCCCTGCGTTAACGGGTCCTTATGAGATCCTTTCAGCAGCGCCTTATAAAGCGAATCGGTAACTGCACTGCTTGTAATGGCGCGAACCATTGAAGCTTTCACACTTTGAAGCTGCCGGCCATTCATCTGTCCATATGCTGCCGACACACCGAATACCAACAGAAAAGTAACCGTTAATTTTGTCATGCGTATTGTTTTAGCCGGTCTCTCATGATTGCCGAACACATCAGGGCGAGCTTGGTTCCGTTCGGAATCCGTATCCGTCCGGCTTTGATCTGTTCGGCTGAGGCCCGTTCAAGTTTTTTAAATAAAGCACGATAATATACATAAGCAACGTACACGCCGCGTCTGAAACCTTTCGGAAGCTTCGCAATACCTTCCAGTCCGGCTTTGAAGTCGGCTGCAATTTCTTCTTCAACCGCTTTTTTCGCCGCGTCATCAAATGTATTGTAATTTAATCCGGGGAAATAAACGCGCTCGCGTTCAACAAAATCGGAGCGGAAATCACGGAGAAAATTTACTTTTTGAAAGGCAGCACCAAGCCGGCTGGCTGGTGCGCTAAGTTCTCTGAACTTTTGGTCGTCCGGGCAGAATATCCGCAGGCACATCAGGCCGATCACTTCGGCAGAGCCGTAAATGTAATCGTCATAAGCCTTCCGGCTGAAAGATTTCTGATCAAGATCGCACTCCATTGACCGGAAAAATGCGTCGATAAAAGACTGATCAATGCCATAGCGATTCACGGTATCCTGGAAAGCCTGCAGTACGGGATTCATACTCAGTCTCCTGCTGATGGCAAGCATCGTGTCAGATCTGAAGGTGGAGATAACCACGCGTTTGTCACACCCTTCAAAGCTGTCGACAATTTCGTCTGCATAACGCACAAAGGCGTAGATCGCATAAATCGGGAACCGCAGATTTTTATCGAAGCTCCTGATGCCCCAGCTGAACGACGTACTGTATAACTGCGTAATCACCTTGCTGCAACGGTACGTACTGTATGTATATAAAGAAGGGCCATCCATTTTGCATTCCAAACATAACAAAAACATTATTGTTTACCGCCCAGGGTTTGATTTGTCTAAATTTACCGCCCATTGCAAATGCATAAAAAGAAAAAGATTAGCATAATAGGCTCAGGCTTCGCCGGAATGACTGCTGCTGCACTGTTGGCCCGCGCCGGGCACGACGTGACCGTGTATGAGAAAAATGATCAGCCGGGAGGCAGAGCCCGGAAATGGGTTAAAGACGGTTTTACCTTCGACATGGGACCAAGCTGGTACTGGATGCCCGAAGTTTTTGAAAATTTTTACCGGCTGTTTGGTAAGACGGCCGCCGATTTCTATGAACTGAAGCGCCTTGCCCCTTCTTACAGGGTCTTCTTCGGCGAAAATGATTTTATAGATGTTCCCACCGGTACAGCTGAACTGACAGCACTTTTTGAAACGCTTGAACCGGGAAGCGCTGTTAACCTCGATAAGTTTCTCAGGCAGGCTAAATATAAGTATGAGGTTGGCATGGGCGAATTTGTGTTCAAACCATCTCATTCATTCCGTGAATACCTTGATCCGCGGCTGGCCGCTCAGGGACTGCGACTCCAGCTTATCGGTAACATGCGCAAGCACGTTTCCCGGTTATTCAAAAACCCGAAATTACGCGCGCTGCTTGAATTCCCGGTATTGTTTCTCGGAGAGAGACCACAGAAAACGCCGGCGCTCTACAGCCTCATGAATTATGCTGATCTGGTACTGGGAACATGGTACCCGATGGGCGGCATGCACCGCATTGTAGAAGCCTTTTATTCAATATGTCAGGAACAGGGCGTCAGGTTTGTATTCAACGCCTCCATAGATAAGATCCATGTAAAGGATGGCCATGCCACCGCACTCGCGACAGGAGGAAAAATCATCGAAACCGATTTTGTAATTGGAAACGCAGACTACCACCATCTTGACAGGGAAGTCCTGCCTGCGGGTTCAGGTAATTACAGCGAACAGTATTGGGACAAACGGAAGATGGCGCCATCCAGTCTGTTATTTTATATCGGACTGGACAAAAAACTCGACGGATTAAAACACCATACCTTATTTTTTGATGAGGACTTCGACAGGCATGCAGAGCAGATTTACGAGACACCCCAATGGCCGGAAGCACCGCTCTTTTACGTATGTGCATCGTCTGTAACTGATGCAGCAGCCGCTCCGCCGGGAAATGAAAACTTATTTTTTCTGATGCCGCTCGCCCCCGGACTGGAAGACACGCAGCAGATGCGCGAAGCGTACTTCGACCTGCTCATAAAAAGATTCAAGAAACTTACGGGACATGATATATCCGGGCATATTATCGTGAAAAGGACTTATGCTATGAGCGACTTTGCTGCAGATTACAATGCTTACAAAGGCAGTGCATATGGACTTGCAAACACGCTTATGCAAACGGCTTTTTTAAAGCCGGCTATGCGTGCAAAGCACGTAAATAACCTCCTCTTTACCGGACAGCTTACCGTACCCGGGCCCGGCGTACCACCGGCAATTGTATCTGGCCAGGTTGCTGCGCAGGAAGCCATAAGAATGCTCGAAAATTTTGGTGTGCAACCGTGATCTCAACCCGGCAGTTAACCGTGCCGGGGAAGATTTGCCTTAAAAACAAAAAAGCCCGCTGAATCAGCAGGCTTTTCTTCAGGCGGTCAATCTATAAAATGTTCGCGCCCAGTATCTCTTTTGAATACGTTTTAAGGTATTTTTTCAGTATACCCCTTGCCACGTGAATGCGGGTCTTAACCGTCCCGATCGGGATCTGCAGCATGTCTGCGATTTCGTGATATTTATAGCCTTCGAAATAACGGATAAACGGTACGTAGTATTCCTGAGGCAGTTGAGCAAGTGCTTTATTGATATCGCCCATTACAAATTTGCTTTCAGCACTGTTTTTTGTTGCGCTGAATGAAAGATTTGCAGATGAGATTTCTTCCGACTGTGTAATAAGCGTATTCGTTTTTACCAGGCGGCGGTAGTTATTTATAAAGGTATTTTTCATGATGGTAAACAACCATCCTTTCAAATTGGTACCCTCTTTAAATTTATTGTAATAAGTAATGGCTTTTAAAATAGTGTCTTGCACCAGGTCATTGGCATCTTCAGAATCTTTGGTGAAGTTCAACGCGTAAGACCGCAATGAAACCGTGTGATGGTTAACCAGGTGATTGAATTCTAATTTTGTCATAATGTTTTCGCTTTAGGTGGTACTGGACAACTTGTTTAAGTCGGGACACTCGAACTTATACAAAGTTGATACCAAAAAAAAATTAAGCAGCTGCCGAAAACAGTGATTGTTTAGAATTAAAGAAAGGTCACAAAATATTTACTTCGCGCTCAAGCTCGACTCCAAATGTCTGTTTTACAGATTCTATAATTTGTGAGGACAGATCATACACTTCCTGACCTGTGGCCCCGCCATGGTTTACGAGCACCAGGGCCTGGTTTTTCCATGTTCCCGTATGGCCAACTACTTTTCCCTTCCACCCACACTGCTCTATAAGCCAGCCGGCAGCAAGTTTGACCCGGCCGTCTCCTGTAGCAAAGTGCACCACTTCGGGGTGTTTAGCCACAACTTCTGCAAATTCGTATTTCTCTATGACGGGGTTCTTGAAAAAGCTACCTGCATTACCTATAGTTGAGGGATCCGGTAATTTACTGACCCGGATTTCGGACACCACCGCCGCAACATCTTTGATGCCAGGATCCGTTATTCCTCTGCGCTCCAGTTCTGACCCGATCGCGCCATAAGATATGTTCAGCTCAGCATGCCTTTTGAGCCTGAATCGAACATGCGTAATTATAACTTTTCCTTTCAGCTCCTGTTTAAATATGCTGTCGCGGTAGCCGAACCGGCAATCCGCATTGCTGAACTCGCGAAATTCTCCCGTCTCCAGATTGAACACGCGGCAGTCTTCAAAGATGTCTTTCAGTTCGACACCGTATGCACCGATATTTTGTACAGGTGATGCGCCGACCGTTCCGGGGATCAGACTCAGGTTTTCTGCTCCTGCCAGATCATTGTTCACTGCGAACTGTACAAAGTCGTTCCATACTATGCCGGCACCAGCGGTAACCAGGACATCGCCATCGGCGGTTTCCTGCTGTTCGAGGCCTCCGATTGCAATCTGAATAACCAGGCCCTCGAAATCTTTTGTAAACAGCATATTACTTCCGCCACCCAAAATAAGAAGCGCACCATCGGCAAGCGCGCCCGAAGCAAAAAGCTCCGGAAGAGCGGCCTCGTCGGTAACCTGCAGAAAACGGCGGGCTTTAACGTCTATTCCAAAGGTGTTGTGTTGTTTCAGACTTTGATTCTCGGTGATGTTCAGCATAGTATGGTGGTTGCGTTCACGGGGCAAAAGTAAAGTTTCCCTGTCAATGTCGGCCGTAACGCTGCAACAAAAACATTTAGCTGGCCTGATTTGTAATAAAGGTCAACCAACTTCACATAAAAAATAGCATATTTAAGGGTTCAACATGCAGGCTAAAAAGATAGGGAACCCCATGTTCACGTATACATATTAATGGAAAATCAGGATAAGAAAAGAATTTTGATACTGGAAGCGGCTTTGAAAAGATTTGCGCATTTCGGGCTCGCCAAAACAACCATGACAGACATCGCCAAAGACCTCTCCCTATCAAAAGCCTTGCTCTATTATTATTTTCCGGATAAGATCAGTCTTTACGTCTCGGTTATTGATCATATTATGCATACGGTTAGTAATGAGATCAAAAAGACAATAAAAAAAGCTGGAAACTGCGCCGATGCTATTATGGGTCTTATTGAACGGCGCCAGGCCTTCATCCAGAAATACCACAACCTGCTCGAATACAGTTCGCTGATCAAAACCGAAATACCTGAAGATCTATTTGAGAAATTCAATAAAGCCAAAGAATTCGAAGTCAGAAATATTACAGACTTGTTCCGGAAAGGCAGCGAAAGCGGCGAGTTCCTGATGGACGATCCTGCACTGAATGCTGAGATTCTGACAGAAGCGCTGTTCGGCATCCGCTTTAATGTCACGAGTAACCGCCATACGATCTTCGCTGCAAATGAAGATTTCAAAAAAATCTTTAAAAAAGAGCGTCAACTCGCTTCAATCTTCCTGGCAGGGCTTAAAAACAACTAAATTGTCATTTTAATGTCAGTTAATACGGATTATAAATTCGTGTGACTGCAAATGCCGCGATCTTGCACTATTTTTGACCATAAAGTTAAAAAAGTCAAAAAGTAAAAGAGTAGAATGGTTGTAACAGATAAGAAGAGAGAGCAGATCATTGACGGGGCAATCAGACGGTTTATTCATTTTGGTATCAACAAGACCACAATGAACGAGATAGCTGAAGACTTGTCTGTATCGAAGCCGTCACTGTATTACTATTTTCCTGATAAAAGCAGCCTGGTAATGGGCGTGGTTGAGCGCATCTTTTCTGATTATTTTGAGATGATGGCCGGCGGCTACAAAAAAGATGACTCGTTGACAGAAGCACTTGCGCGGCTTGTAGAAGTACGCAACAGCTTTTTCCAGAAGTATTATATGCTGCACCTCTCGCAGGGAGTTGCCGATACGCAGATCAATATCGAGGCGATTAAGCCAAAGCTTGAGAAACTGCGATCAAAAGAGCGTGTGCTTTACGAGGAGATCTTCGAAAAAGGTATTACAAAAGGTGAGATCAGGGAAATAAATGTAAAAAGGATAGCTGAGCTTTATATAGACAGCCTGAACGGGCTTACATCGTTATGCGTAGTCCAGGCGGGCAAAGATATCTTTCCTACAAAAAAAGATTTCAAGGCTATCATAGAAAAGCAAAAAGAGCTGTCAGAAATATTTATAAACGGTTTAACAACAAGATCCTAATCAATTAATATATGTATCAGATAACAAAGATGATGAAAATGATCCTTCCGGTGCTCGGATTGTTTTTGTCTGTTGGTGCTGCCGCCCAGCAACAGATCACGCTCAAGGAGGCGCTGAACTATGCGGTGCAAAACAACATCAACGCAAAGAAAGCCCGCCTGGATATTGAAAAAGGTCGTGCCAGGACCGCAGAGGTTCGTGCACAGGCGCTTCCTCAGATAAACGGCAACACCGGCCTTACTTACAACCCGGTAATCGGTTCGATCGTTTTCGGCGACCAGGCCATCAGGCTTGGACAAACCTGGAATTCGCAGATTGGTGCGCAGCTGGAGCAACAGATTTTTAACCAGCAGGTTTTCACCGGATTGCAGGCTGCAAAAGCCAGCGAATCGTACTACCAGCTGAATGCCAGCCTTACTGAGGAGCAGGTTATTGAGCAGGTAGCGAACAACTATTATCAGGTCCTGGTAAACCGGGAGCAGCTGAATGTGATTGACACCAACATCAAGAATGTAAAAGTTGTAGAACGTATCATTACAACACAATACAAAAGCGGCCTTGCAAAAAAGATCGACGTTGACCGGATCAAGGTAAACCTGACCAATCTGGAGACACAGCGTACACAAACCGTAAATGCAATTACCCAGCTCGAAAACCAGCTGAAATATGCAATGGGAATGCCCGTTTCTACACAATTGGTGCTGCCGCCGACCGAATTGAGTCAGGTGCAGGCCTTACCGGAACTTGCCGACTCGCTGAATGTTGATAACCGCGTAGAAATGCGGCTCATGAATACGCAGCGCAGCCTGCTAACTCTTCAGCGTAAAGCTTATGTGGCCGAGTACTTCCCTACGCTGTCGCTTTCCGGTAACTACACGTATGCGGCACAAAGCAACCGCTTTGATTACCTCGGTACAAATCCGGTCGCCATTGCTTTCGGTTCATCTGCAATAGGCGTTACACTGCGTGTGCCAATCTTTAACGGATTTGCAACGCGTTCAAGGGTTCGCCAGGCAGAGGTCGATATCAGAAAGATTGATGACGACATCTACAACACAAAGAACGGGTTGAACCTGGCGTATGAGAACGCAAAACTTGAACTTCGCAATAGTTTCAACACGATCAATTCGCAGCGTCAAAACGTGGCGCTTGCAGATGAGATCTACAGAAGCACACAGAACAATTATAACAACGGGCTTGCTGCCCTTACAGACCTGCTTGATACGGAAAACGCGTTGACACAGGCACAGAACAGCTATACACAGGCACTTTTGAATTACAAAATCGCTGAAATACAACTAATAAAATCAAACGGAAATATTAAATCATTATTGAAATGAAAAGAGGAATAATTACAGTCATTATCGTTATAGCTGTATTGGCGGGAATATTCTTTGTGCTGACGAAGAACAAAGAATCAAACGATGCCAAAACAGCACTGGTAGCACAAGGCGGCGGCGCTGTAGCAGTTCGCACAGCCCAGATCAAACAGGAACCTGTTGACCTCGACTTTAGTGCAAACGGCAACTTTATTCCCGTTCAACAGTTAAACTTCGCTGCAGAAAACGCAGGCAGGGTTAGTCGTATCTATGTAGACGAAGGCAGCCGCGTAAGCCGCGGACAGGTCCTGGCAAGAATTGATGCTGAGATTTTGAATACAGACAGACAGACTGCTGAAGCAAATTATCAGAATGCCGTGCGTGATCTGGCCCGTTATGAAAGTTCTTTCAAAACCGGCGGTGTTACCCAGCAGCAGCTGGACCAGGCAAAACTTTCTGCACAGAATGCAAAACTGCGTTTACAGCAGGAAAACAAAAAGCTGAACGATGCAAACATCCGCTCGTCTATCAATGGCGTAGTGAACAAAAAAATGATCGAGGTAGGCGCAGTCGTTGCTCCGGGTACACAGCTCTTTGAACTTGTAGACGTATCAAAACTGAAACTGAAGGTAAACGTAAATGAAAGCCAGGTAGCGCAGCTTAAAATCGGCGACCGTGTGCAGATCAGATCGAATGTTTTCCCTACCGATTCTTTTTCCGGTAAAATCACTTTCATCGCTGCCAAAGCTGATGAGAGCCTGAATTTCCCGATTGAAATCGAAGTAGAAAATAAAAACAAAAATACGCTTAAAGCCGGCATGTATGGAACAGCAGTATTCAAGTTTCCTAAAGAAGCACCGATCATTACCGTTCCGCGGGGTGCATTTTTTGGCAGCGTAAGCAGCAACCAGATTTTTGTACTTGAGAACGGCAAAACAGCGAAACTCAGAAAAGTAGTAGCAGGCCGGATCCTTGGTGACCGCGTTGAAGTACTTGAAGGCCTGAAAGAAGGTGAGACCGTGATTACGAGCGGTCAAATTAACCTGGTTGATGGTTCTGAGGTAAGCGTAATAAAATAAACAGGACCGGAAAACCGGGCCGCGGAACATTGCTTCCGGCTAAAAACAAGTATCTCTGATGAAAATAACAGAAATATCCATAAAACGCCCCTCTCTGGTCATCGTGGTCTTCACCGCGCTGACGCTGATGGGACTGCTCAGCTACTTTTCGCTGAGTTATGAACTGCTCCCGAAATTCTCACCAAATGTGGTGTCAATTTCGACCATCTACCCGGGTGCCTCACCAAACGAGGTGGAAAACACCGTTACCAAAAAGATCGAGGACGCGGTGGCCTCGATGGAGAACATCAAAAAACTGAATGCGGTATCGTATGAAAGTTTGTCGGTGGTAACTATCACCATGACAGATGACGCCGATATTGACTATGCGCTTAACGATGCGCAGAGAAAGGTAAATGCCATTCTGGCTGATTTGCCGGATGACGTAGACCCGCCCTCTCTGAACAAGTTCTCGCTTGACGATCTTCCGGTAATCACCATGTCTGCATCAGGCCGGCTTGACGATGCCTCATTTTATGACCTGATCGACCAGCGTATTGCACCGGTTATTTCCCGAGTATCGGGCGTAGCCCAGGTAAACCTGGTTGGTGGCCAGGAAAGAGAAATCCAGGTTGGACTTGACATTAAAAAGCTTCAGGGCTACGGCCTTTCGGCTTTGCAGGTACAGCAGGCTATTCTTGGTTCAAACCTCGACTTCCCTACCGGTAGCGTGAAAACACAGAATGAGGACATCCTGATCCGTCTGTCCGGCAAGTATAAAACGGTAGACGAAATGCGTAACCTGGTCGTGAGCACCAATAAAGATGGTGCCCAGATTCGCCTGCGCGATATCGCCGATGTTCAGGACGCGCAGAAAGACGTTGAAAAACTGGCGCGTATTGACCGTAACGGCGCGATCGCCATCCAGATCATCAAACAGTCTGATGCGAACGCCGTTGAAGTGAGTGAAGGTGTACATGCTATTATCGCTAAACTTCAGAACGACTATAAGACGATAAATCTGAAAATCAATATCGTGAATGACAGTTCGATCTTTACACTTGAGTCTGCCGATGCGGTAATTCATGACCTTATCCTTGCGATTGTTCTCGTTGCTTTCGTGATGCTGTTCTTCCTGCATAGTTTAAGGAACGCGCTGATCGTAATGGTATCAATCCCGGCCTCGCTGATTGCAACCTTTATCGGTATCAGCTGGTTTGGCTACACGCTCAACCTGATGTCGCTGCTGGGCCTTTCGCTCGTGGTGGGTATCCTGGTGGATGATGCGATCGTGGTACTGGAAAACATTTACCGCCACATGGAAATGGGCAAGAACCGCGTACGCGCCGCATTTGACGGTACGCGCGAGATCGGCTTTACCGTAGTCTCAATCACCTTTGTAATCGTCGTGGTGTTCTTCCCGATTGCTGTCAGTACCGGCCTTGTATCAAACATCCTTCGTCAGTTCTGTGTGGTTGTTATTATCGCTACCCTGCTTTCGCTGGTTGCATCCTTTACCATCGTACCGCTGCTGTCATCGCGTTTTGGTAAACTGGAGCGTATTGAAGGCAAAAACATATTTGGCAAATTCATTCTCTGGTTTGAGAAACAGCTTCACAAATTTACAGTGTGGATTACCGGCGTATTAAACTGGGCGCTTGATCACAAAGCTATCACCTTAATCACTGTGGTGGTGATGCTGTTCGGTTCATGCGGATTACTTGCTACCGGTTATATCGGTTCTGAGTTTTTTCCGAAAAGTGATAAGGGTGAGTTTCTGGTTCAACTTGAGCTTCCAAAAGATGCATCAATCGAACAGACAAACCAGGCTACGCAGAAAGCTGAAGACTTTTTGGTTAAGAAACCTGAAATCACTCAGATCATTACAACCGTTGGTCAGTCGAGCGGTGGTTTTGGCGGCAGCCAGGCAACCGCTTACAAATCTGAGATCAACGTTCGTTTGATAGAAAAAGACAAACGTGAAGACGATGCAACAATTTATGCAACTAAAGTAAGCCGCGAGCTTGCGCGCATTATGCCGGGTGTCAAACTGAAGACCGTGCCGATCAGTATCCTTGGTATTGCGGAAGACGCGCCGATCCAGCTTGTCGTAATGGGATCTGACCTTGATAGTGCATTGAAATATGCTGAAGGCGCTAAATCTGTCCTTCAACAGGTTGCAGGTGCGTCAGAGATCGAACTTTCGGTAGAAAAAGGAAGTCCTGAGATCAACGTACAGGTAGACCGCGATAAAATGTCAGCACTAGGACTTGACCTGCAAACCGTAGGTGGAACCATGCAGACATCGTTCAGCGGTAACACAGATGGTAAATTCAGAAAAGGGGAATACGAGTACGATATTAATATTCGTGCACAGGCCTTTAACCGTCAGAACATCGATGACGTTCGTAACCTGATCTTTGTAAACCAGCAGGGTCAGCAGATCAAACTGTCGCAGTTTGCGAATATCCAGGAAGGTTCGGGGCCAAGTTTGCTCGAGCGTCAGGACAAAAGTACATCTGTTTCGGTAAAGGCGCAATCGGTAGGCCGGCCAACCGGTACCATCGTTGCTGAATTCCGCAGCAAGCTTGAAGAACTTGATAAAAACGGCAAGTTACGTAAACCGGTCGGGGTAAGTTATACGTGGGGCGGCGACGAAGAGAACCAGGCCGAAGGTTTCGGTACGCTGGGAATTGCGCTTCTTGCCTCTATCCTGCTTGTGTACTTTATCATGGTTGCGCTGTATGACAGTTTTGTTTATCCGTTCGTGGTGATGTTCTCTATCCCGCTTTCGGTGATCGGAGCCCTGCTTGCACTCGGTCTGACAAATAACTCATTGGGTATTTTTACCATTTTGGGTCTGATCATGCTAATCGGTCTGGTAGCGAAGAACGCGATTATCCTTGTCGACTTTACCAACCAGATGAAGGCAGAAGGAAAGACAACCCGCGAAGCCCTGATCCTGGCCAACCATGCGCGTCTGCGTCCGATCCTCATGACCACGATCGCCATGGTAATCGGTATGCTTCCGATCGCTATTGCCAGCGGTGCAGGTGCAGAATGGAAAAATGGTCTCGCCTGGGTAATTATCGGTGGTTTGTCCAGTTCACTCTTCCTGACACTGATCATCGTTCCGGTTATGTACCTGATTTTCGACCGGATGCTGGAACGGTTTGGCTTCAACAAAAAAGGCAAGTCAATCGACGAACTGATGGTTGAAGATTATGACCATAAGCATGTGGAAGAATATAATATAGATCATACACATCCGTCACACTAAACATATTTTCTGTTTTCAAAAGAGGGCCCCCACCGGGGTCCTCTTTTTTGTTTAAGAACTATGCATGCGCTGCCTTGCGCTACACCAAAACATTTTAAGCCCTAATATTGTCTGTAATGTCAATATGGGAAAACACCTGATCCTGCTGGCCTTTGTATTGGGCCTGTGCTTTCAAACTCGAACCGTCAACGCACAACATCCGCCTGTTTTCGAGGGCATGAAAACAGACAGCACAAAACTGCAGATAAGCGACCTCTCGCTGAATCTTGTCAAGTACAGTTACGGAGGTTCGAACGTTCGTTTCCTTACTATTCATGATGATGAAGATACCGGTGTAAAGGCAGCATTTGATTATATACAGACCAATGGCGGCAGTATCGTCGATTGCCAGTATGGCTCCGTGCGGAACTTTCGCTTTACGTTTGAGACAGACCAGTACCAGGTTGACCCCAACGCGATCTATACAAAAGAAGGGGTTAAACTGGGCCTGCAAAAATACAGCGATATCATTAGCAACCGTGCAATGAAACTGTTAATGGATGCCGGCGAAGAAATTCTCAAAGCCTATAATTACAAAGATCACGACTATTTTATTACGTTACATAATAACGCAGACGGGGGCTTTGGCATCAATTCGTATCTGAAGGGTTATGATCTGGAGTCGACCGCAGACTCTGTGCATGTTAACTTTGAGATGGACAGCGACGATCTGATTTATGTAACCGATGTTCGCCTGTTCAACTATATCAAAAAGCACAACATCAACGTTATCCTGCAGTCTAAAAACGCTTTGAACGATGGCTCGATGTCTGTCTTTGCACAAAAGCACAACATCCCCTACATCAATGTGGAGGTGCAGCACGGACATCGCGATGAGCACCTGAGATTACTTTCTTTCGCGGTAGAAGCTATGCGGTCTATCGGGAAGATAAAAGACGATGAGTAAGTAACTTATTTCGTGTCCAGCCGGAAATTGGCCGAGCAGACTGAAAAGCCGACTACCGCACCGATCAGCCCTGATAAAACCAGTGCCTTTCCCAATTCCCTAGTATAGGAAATGCAGCAAAGTATAAGCCCGATCAGAAACTGGAATCCGCACACAAAAAACGGAACCATCAGCACATCGCTTGGCCCGGCCCAGCAGGCCAGTATCAACAACGCATCAAGTACGATGCAGACTAGAAAAAGCTTCCTGAAGTTTGTCATCCGTTTACGAGAAGGATTGTACAAAATGAAAACCCGACGACAAGCAGAATTCCTATAGACGCCAGCATAGCCTGCCCAAACACACGTTTCTGCGCATCGAAGCACATGACGACGCCGGCAATCAATTGCATGCCGACCGCTAATAACAACACGCCGAAAAATTCTTCGGCAGTTAGGCTCAGGAGCATCAGTAATATATTTGCCCCGATCAATACCAGCGTATATTTCCAAAAATTGTTCATATCAGTCCTGCGGCCTGTGCCTGCAATTGTTTAAGCTGATCTTCCTTCTCATCACGGTAAAGCAGGTTCATGGTTTCGAAGGGAATAATCCTGCCATCTTTGTGTACAATATGCACGCAGCTTTTCTTGATCGATCTTACATCGAAATCGTAAGCATCTATAAACCGCATGATGATGATCCGAAACAGGTTATCATAGCTTAGTCCCGGTGCCTCGATCTGTGGCAAACAGCACATCAGGTCGTTGATGTTCTCCTGTACGCGGTCTACGGAAATTCCTGTACTGAAGATTTTGATCATGTGCTCGTGCAGGGTTGCGTCCTGTTCATAAACAATGGTATTGCGGCTATTGTTCAGGAGATGTGCCGGGTCTACATAACGGGTCATCGGAAATACCTGCCCACCAAGCTTGAGGGCATAACCCATCACCAGCGCATCCGGATTACAGGGCACCGGGATAAGGTCGTTTTCCTGAAAGACCGGGCTTTGGTCAAGAATCTTTTGCCTCACATCAGTCATCGTAATGCGGTCTGTTGCAGGATCAAAATTTTCGAGCCTTCCCGCAACTTGTGTAGGCTGGAAAGTTACGCCCCTTACGCAGCACTGTTTTAACCCAAAATCGATAATCTGACCGATCTCATCGTCATTCTGCCCCTGCTGGAGCGTGACCACAAGCGTAGTCGAGAGATTTACTTCATTCAGGTGCTCAAGTGCTTTGATCCGTACATCGGTAAGATCCTGCCCGCGCATCTGCATCAGGACCTCTGGTCTGAACGAATCAAACTGAAGATAAATCTCGAAGTCTGGCATGTATGACGCAAGCCTGCGGGTAAAGTCGAGGTCTTTGGCTATACGTATACCGTTTGTATTTACCATCAGGTGTTTGATCGGCTTGGTTTTGGCAATGTCAAGTATGGCAAAGAAGTCGGGATGAACGGTTGGCTCACCTCCGCTAATCTGCACCACGTCGGGCTTACCTTCGTTTTCCACGATAAGATCAAACATGCGCTCTACCTCCTGTAGCGTACGGTGCCTTCCGTAGTGCGGGGAGCTCATGGCGTAACAGGTCGGGCAGCTCAGGTTGCAGCGGTCGGTTATCTCAACAACGGTCAGACAACTGTGTTGCTCGTGGTCGGCACACAGACCGCAATCGTACGGACAGCCATAATGCGTGGTCGTATTAAACTTCAGCGGGACCTCTGAAGGTTTATTATAGTTGCGGATATTTTTATAGTATTCCACATCAGACGCAATTAAAACACGCATAAATCCGTGCTCACGGCACGTCTTGTGCATGTATACTTTATTATCCTGGAAAACGATTTTGGCATCAATGCGCTTTAGACAGTGTGGGCACAGACTGAGGGTAAAATCATAATAGGTGTAAGGTCTTTCAGGCATCAGGTTGGGTTTGTTTAATCTGTTGAGCGCGTTTCATCGTGCTCAGGCTATCGTAAATGTACCAGACAAGGCCGGCAAGGCATGCAAACTGTATCGTCGACAAGCCGGCGCTCCAGGTAAAATGTGGTTTTATAAAATCGAGCATAAAGCGAAAAATCAGGTAACTGATCATAAAAATTCTGAACAGACCGCCTGATTGCGGTGGCTGCTTTGCCTTAAGCCAGCTTAAAGATAACCAAAGCAGCACCAAAAAGAAAATCTCATACAGGCAGACCGGGTGTCTGGGTATGCCGTCACCCAGGTCGATTCCCCATGGCAGCCCTGTTCTGAGCCCGTATGTTTGTTCTGCGAGGCCCATGCTGAAACAGCCCGTCCGGCCAATGATCAATGCGAGAATAATCGGGAATACGAACAGATCACCTGATCTTTTATGCTCCCCTGCAATAGCCTTCGTGAACTCGACACCAAACAAGCCACCGAGCAAACCACCGACGATGGTTTTGTTGCTGAAAAAATAGAATGCCTTTTGTGTTGAAGCAGCCATTTCGGGATAATTTTCCAAACCCCCAACCAGCCGGCTGCCGGCCAGTGCACCAAACATAGCTCCGATAATGATCCATATCCGCGTTTCGCTGGTAATCTGGTCGCCCTGCTTCCTGCGGAGCAGCAGGTAGTACCGGAACCCAGCAAATATAGCGAGCCATTCGGTGATAGCATGCAGGTAAATGGTGTGACCACCCAGTTCGAATGTAAATGGAAAGCTCAATTGACCGGATTTTTTAGGCTGCTGCTAATGTAAGGAAATATCCGGTGAAGCCGGGCTTAGCTGATGGCCCTGATCCGTCCGACCATAAAACACATCAGTAAACCAAAACAACCGATGACTGCGTATGAATATTGGAGATTAGAAAGCGCAGAGATATAACCGATCAGCGGCGGCCCCATTAGAAAACCGAGATAGCTGACACTCGATACCATAGCGATAGCCATTCCGGGAGCAACCTTTGCATTTTTACCGGCAACACTGTACACGGTCGGAACGATACTCGACACACCCAGGCCTACAAGCATGAACCCGATTGTAGCCGGCACCAGGTAGGGTAAGAACACAGACAAAAACATTCCTGTTGAGATCGTCAACCCGCTGATCTGCATCAGTCTTCGTCTGCCGAAATAATTGATCAGCCGGTCGCCAACAAACCGTCCGGTGGCCATCATGATCATGAACGAAGCATAACCGAGCACAACCAGCGAAGAGGGCGCGTGTACGATCTCCCTGAAATAAACGCCGCTCCAGTCAAACATAGCGCCTTCTGTGGCCATGCTGCAGAAACCGATTACGCCCAGCTGGATCAGCATGCTTTCAGGTTTACTAAGGAACTTTTTCCTTGTCTGAGCTGCCGGGTCAATCCCTCCAGCCAGGTATTTGAAATTAAGAAACACGTTCAGCCATAGCAGTAGCGCTATAATCCAAAAATGGATATAGGGCTGAATATGCAGGTTGATCATCAGCAGGCCGAGCAGCGCTCCGGTAAAACCCGCCACACTCCATACGCCATGAAATGACGTCATGATCGGTTTTGGAAAAAGTTTCTCAGCTGCCACCCCCTGCGTGTTCAACGATATGTTACACATATTGCCGACCACACCAAAAAGAAACAGAAACAAAAAAAGCTGCCAGTCTGAAGCTGCAAGACCCAGATTGGTCAGCCCGAACCCATACAGCGGAACAGCTGCTGTCAAAACCTTTTCGCTGCCAAAACGCGTAACAAGCCGACCAGAGAAAGGCATGGTCACCAATTGCCCCAGTGGTAGTGCCAACAGGATGCTGCCAAGCTGCGCGTCAGACAGATTAAGCACATTTTTTATATCAGGTATACGGCTGGCCCAGGAAGCGAAGGCAATACCCTGACCAAAATAGAATAACGACACGGCCAGGCGCACCCGGTTCGGGTGACTCAATCGCCCGGTATACGCTTTACCATCTCTTGTTATCTGGTCTCCCAAAATCTTAACAATAATTAACCGCTCTGTAGCAAAGCGGCCTTCATAACATAAAAAAAATGGCCCGTGTTACGGGCCATCATCAATTTTTAAATATGGATAGGCCTGTTATCTGTGGCTGCCAGTGCTGCCTCTTTTAACGCTTCCGTATAGGTAGGGTGTGCATGACAGATCCGTGCAATGTCTTCTGCAGAAGCCCGGAACTCCATAGCCACAACAGCTTCTGCAATCATATCCGCGGCTCTTGGTCCGATCATGTGAACACCCAGTATTTCGTCTGTTTTTGCATCAGCGAGAACCTTCACAAAACCGTCCGTGTCCATACTTGCCTTCGCGCGGCCGCTGGCCTTAAACGGAAAAGAACCTGCCTTGAACTGAACCCCACGCTCTTTCAATTGCTCTTCGGTTTCGCCAACAGATGCAACCTCCGGCCAGGTATAAACAACACCCGGAATCAGGTTATAATTGATGTGTGGTTTCTGACCGGCAATCCTTTCGGCTACATAGATACCTTCATCTTCAGCTTTATGAGCAAGCATCGCTCCTTTGATCACATCGCCGATCGCATAAACGCCTTCCACACTGGTTTCAAGGTGCGCATTTACAGAAATTTTATTTCCGCGCTCTTCCGTCCTGATACCGATGTTTTCAAGACCCAGGCCATCAGTATACGCCGTCCGGCCAACAGCAACGATACAGTAATCGCCCTCAAGCGTAACCGGCTCCCCTTTTGTATTTTCCATTGAAACAGTTACAGCATCGCCGCTTGCCGTTGCACCCGTTACTTTATGACCAAGGTAAAACTCCATGCCCAAAGATTTTTTCAGTACACGCTGCAATTCTTTGCCAAGACCACCATCCATAGTTGGAATGATCGACTTAAGGTATTCCACAACAGAGACCTTTGCGCCCAGCCTGGCGTATACCGAACCAAGTTCAAGGCCAATAACGCCACCTCCGATTACAATCAGATGTTTTGGAACTTCCTGCAGATTCAATGCTTCAGTCGAAGTAATGATGCGTTTCTTGTCTATTGGTAAAAATGGCAGCGCGGTAGGCTTGGAACCAGTCGCAATGATCACATTTTTTGTAGTGATTGTTTCTTCTTTACCTTCATCATTTTTTATGATCAGGGTATTTTTATCTTTAAATGAACCAACGCCCTGGTAACTGTCAATTTTATTTTTCTTGAAGAGGTATTGTATTCCGGCTGTGTTTTGCTGAACAACATCATCTTTACGGGCAATCATCTGCTTCATATCTACAGACAATTCCTTCAGGTTGATGCCATGGGTGCCAAATGTATGCGCGGCGTTATGAAAATGCTCTGATGAGTCCAGCAGCGCCTTAGACGGGATACACCCCACATTCAGACAGGTTCCACCAAAAGTCTTATACTTTTCAATGACCGCAGTTTTGAGTCCTAACTGGGCACAACGGATTGCACCAACATATCCACCTGGACCGGAACCGATCACAACGACGTCGTATTGCATATAATTTCGAGTTTTTATTCGTGCAAAGGTAAGAAAAAAGCAACAAAGCAGCAGGAACTTAGCGTCCTGATTGCCATCTCTAACGCGGCTGGTTCTAACACCACGTCAATCCGGCTAACAAATCTTTTACCTTGTTTTACAGCATCGCAAATGAACATTGCATATCTTAGCGCATCAACCTGACTGGTCATGAATTCGCTACTTTCCGTTCTGCGGTCAGCAATTACAGACATTTATTCCAAACCTTAGCCACTAACGCCAACAGCTCTAATGAATTTCAGATTATTACTTTTTGCAGCGCTCTTTTTAGTTAGCCTCACGGCCGATGCACAGGAGACCGACTCGGCCTACATTGCACAAAACTACACAAAGATAGAGAGACAGATCCCCATGCGCGATGGGGCAAAATTGTTTACATCCATCTATCTGCCGAAAGACCAGTCAAAAAAATACCCCTTTCTTATCAACCGGACACCATACACGGTAGCGCCATATGGCAAAGCCATGAAAACTGCGCTAGGTCCGGATCCGTTATTTGTCCGTGAGGGATTCATCTTCGTTTACCAGGATGTTCGCGGCCGCTGGATGAGCGAGGGCACCTTTGATGATATCAGGCCGCATGTTCCGAAAAAGACCTCCAAAAAACACATCGATGAGAGTTCAGACACGTATGATACGATCGATTGGTTGTTAAAAAACATAAAAGGCAACAATGGTAAAGCGGGAATTTATGGCATATCCTATCCAGGCTTTTATTCAACCACCGCGCTGCCTGATGCCCACCCTGCGCTGAAAGCCGTTTCCCCGCAGGCGCCTGTTACAGACTGGTTTATCGGCGACGACTTTCATCATAACGGCGCACTTTTTCTGATGGATGCCTTTGGTTTCATGTCTACCTTCGGCGTTCCGCGTCCTAAACCCATCACACCTGATCACGGCCCGAAACCATTTAACTTTCCTGTGCCGGATAACTACCGGTTTTATCTCGAAGCCGGCAGCGTTAAAAATCTCAAGGAACGTTATTTCGGCGATAGTATCCGCTTCTGGAACAATCTCTTCAAACATCCCGATCTGGACACATTCTGGAAAGCCCGCCTGATTACACCACACCTGAAGAATGTCAAACCGGCTGTAATGGTCGTCGGCGGGTTCTTTGATGCCGAAGACGCCTATGGTACCTTT
Organism: Pedobacter sp. SYP-B3415; assembly: GCF_004138205.1. Classification (GTDB taxonomy): domain Bacteria; phylum Bacteroidota; class Bacteroidia; order Sphingobacteriales; family Sphingobacteriaceae; genus Pedobacter. The sequence goes on along the minus strand of NZ_RXNQ01000006.1, from coordinate 110,163 downwards.
GCAACCTATAAGGCAATAGAAAAACAGAATCCGGCCGCAAACAATATCCTCGTTGCGGGGCCCTGGTACCACGGCGGCTGGGTACGCTCGCCGGGAGACTATTTTGGCGACATTCATTTCGGGCAAAAAACCAGTACCTGGTACCAGCAGGAAATGGAGCTTCCTTTTTTCAAATATCATCTGAAGGGCGAAGGCAAGTTTAACCCGGCAGAAGCGACAATTTTCGTTACGGGGAGCAATACCTGGAATAAGTTCAGCGCATGGCCACCAAAAGAAAGCGAACAGAAAACGCTCTTTTTACAGCCAGGAGGGAAGCTTGGATTTGAAAAACCACAGCGAACAGACAGCTGGAAGGAATACGTAAGCGATCCCAACTACCCTGTTCCCTACCAGGATGGCGTGCAACAACGCAGAACGCGCGAATACATGATTGATGATCAGCGCTTCGCTGCCCGACGCCCGGATGTAGCGGTTTATCAGAGCGAAGTACTTACTGAAGACATTACGTTGGCTGGTCCGCTGCTGGCCGATCTGGCTGTTTCTACCTCCGGAACCGATGCCGATTACGTCGTGAAGCTGATTGACGTGTACCCGGAAGATGAGCCTGATCCTAAGCCAAATCCGCGCAATATCATTATGGGCGGCTACCAGATGCTGGTGCGCGGAGAAATTATGCGCGGCAAGTACCGCAACAGCTTTGAAAAACCTGAGCCCTTTACACCCGGAATGGTTACCCATGTAAAATATGCGTTGCCTGACGTAGCACACACCTTCAAGAAAGGACACCGCATCATGATCCAGGTGCAAAACTCCTGGTTCCCGCTTGCTGACCGCAATCCGCAAAAATTTATGAACATCTATGAAGCGGAGCCGGCCGATTTTCAGAAAGCCACCCACCGTATTTTCCACGATGTTAACAACGCCTCTTCGATACAAATAACCGTGCTCAACAACTAATTATGAAAGTTCATTTTTTATCCGCCAGGAAACTGTTGCTGCTCATACCGGTACTTTGCGCTCTCGGCGCCAATGGTCAATTGATGCAGCCGAAAGAAGTACACACCCGCGCAGACAGCCTTCGTGGCAAACTCACCGCACTCCGCACCTGTTATGACATCAATTATTACCACCTTGATGTACGCATGGATCTGGACAAAAAAAGCGTTGGCGGCAGCAACCTGTTTGCCTTTACTGCTACGCAGGATTTTAAACGCCTCCAGTTCGATCTTTTCCCCGAGCTAAACGTGGAGAGGGTCGTCTTTCAAAACCGGGATCTGCCATTTACGCGCGAAGCTGCAGCTGTCTTCGTCGACTTCCCGTCAATGATCAAAAAAGGCAGCAAGGCCAGCTTTACCGTCTTCTATTCGGGCACACCAAAGGTTGCAAAGAACGCTCCCTGGGATGGGGGTTTTATCTATAAAAAAGACAAATCAGGGAATCCCTGGGCGTCTGTAGCCTGTCAGGGTCTCGGTGCAAGTGTCTGGTGGCCAAATAAAGATCACCAGAGCGATGAGGTCGACAGCATGCTCATCAGCATTGCCGTGCCGAAAGGCCTGCAGGAAATCAGCAATGGCCGGCTGCGCAGCATTACCGACCTGAAAGACGGTTATGTGCAATACAATTGGTTTGTTAATAATCCGATCAACAATTATAACGTAACGTTTTATATAGGCAAGTACGCGCACTGGTCAGACAGTTACGAGGGAGAAAAAGGTAAGCTTGACCTTGATTTCTGGTCGCTTGCAGAAGACAGCGTTAAAGCTAAACCGCATTGGGACCGGGATGTTAAACCCATGCTTAAATCTTTTGAACACTGGTTTGGGCCCTACCCTTTTTATGAGGACAGCTATAAACTGGTGCAGGCCCCGCATCTCGGTATGGAACACCAGAGTGCCGTGGCTTATGGCAATCTTTTTAGAAACGGTTACCTGGGACGCGACCTGAGCGGAACCGGCCATGGACTCAAGTTCGATTTTATAACCGTGCATGAAAGTGGCCACGAATGGTTTGGAAATAACATCACATCAAAAGACATTGCCGACATGTGGGTGCATGAGGGTTTTACCAATTATTCTGAAGCACTTTTTCTGGAAAGCATGGAAAACAAAGCTACGGGTTCAGCCTATGTTCAGGGAATCAGACAAAACATTCAGAATGACATTCCGATCATCGGCCCGTACCATGTAAACAAGGAAGGATCAGGCGACATGTATGCAAAGGGCGCTAATATGATCCACACCATCCGCCAGTTAATCGATAACGACGAAAAGTTCAGACAGATCCTCCGGGGACTGGGCAAGACCTTTTACCACCGCACGGTAACAACCGCAGAGATCGAGAATTACATCAGTAAACATGCGGGGCTTGATTTGTCGGCAGTATTTGACCAGTATCTTCGTCAGACCAAACCGCCATTGCTCGAGTATAAGATCGTGAACAATCAATTGAGCTGCCGGTGGGCCAATGTGTTAAAAAACTTTAATATGCCGCTTAAGGTGTCTGCAGACGGCAAAACGTTCAAATGGATCAAACCTGGCACAAGCTGGAAAGCAATCAAGCTGGCCGCGCCTGTAACAGAAGACAAATTCATGGTTGACCCCAACTTTTATATCTCATTACAAATGATTAAGTAGGAAATCCCCGGCCAGGCCGGGGATTTTTGTTTTCTGGAAGATCTGTGGCACAGAAACAAAATGTTAAATTTTCCCTCGGATGCAACGAATCGTGAAACCCTGCGTCTTATAATAAAACGCTCTTAAACCTTAGAAAAAACCAGGAAAATGAAAAAGATGATTTCCCCCAATCCGGCACGGTCCGCCCTTTCTGCGCTCTTTGCCCTGATCATTGTGCTCTCTTACTCAACGAAGGCTGCTGTTACTTCGGCGGGCAACAATTCGATCCACCTGAAACAGGAACAAGTCAAAGACTTTGACGGCATAGCGTCCGGCGGAAGTATAGACGTAGTGATCAGACTTGGAAACAGCGAATCAATCCGGTTTGAAGGAGATCGTGAGGCCATTGCTGAGCTGATCACAGAGAAAGAAGATGGTGTGCTGGTTATCAAACCAAGGTCTAAAAAATGGGGGGACTGGGAAAAACGGCACCGCAATGCAAGCGTGACTGCATACATCACGGCCAGAAAGTTAAGACAGCTCATTATGGCTGGTTCCGGAAACATGAGCGTTGAGGGGACCATCTCCGGCTCTTCCCTTTCAGCTGTTTTAAGCGGTTCGGGTAAGATTTCAGCCACAGCCAATACAACCGGCAAACTTGAGGGTGCGATCAGCGGATCGGGCAGCATTGATATCGGCGGCAGTGCTGGCAGTGCAGAGGTAGCAATCAGTGGATCAGGAAATTTTAACGCACGGAACCTGCGCGTTTCGAATCTTCAGGCAGCAATCAGCGGATCAGGAAATATTGCAATGACGGTATCAAAAAGCCTTGATGCTGCCATCAGCGGTTCAGGAAATATCAGGTATGCAGGTAATCCTGCCGTGCAGCAGCGTGTAGCAGGCTCAGGCAGCGTAAGAAAACTATAGCGCTTTCACACACATAAAGCAACAACGTCCAGGCCATCGGCCCGGGCGTTTTTTTTTTGCTTCTAAAATCTCGTATAAACGGCCAACTGAACGATGTTATTTACAGTATTGCTGCTTCGGCCTTTTATTGCCTGATTCATGTATCCCAGCTCAACATCAAGTGCCTTATTAAATCGGTAACCAAGGGCGCCGTAGGCCCGGTTCTGATCGAAGGTCCGGCCATTGAGCAGGTCCTTGTTCTGTATATTCAAAAACACCTCATCCTGAATCGCTCCGAAAAAACCTTCACTAAAGGCGCTTTCAGGTTTCCTGAAAGGTATCACAGCGCGAAAAAAATACCTGAAGCGCTGAGAAAAGATGTCTTCCCCTCCGTTCAAACCCTCAATAAACCGCTGCTCAAGCCGCGCACGGTGCGTAAGGCCTGCTGTTTTGAGATTATGTGTGAAGATGTATTGCTCCCAGATGCGGTGCTCAGTCTGGACGTTGTCTGTAAAGCCATCCATGTTAAGAAAGGTCGGCGTATAAAGATAACCTACAATAAGGTTGTGGTTTTTATTAAAAAAATATTGAACCCCCGGGCGAACAAGAATGCTGCGTACACCGTCCCAGTCGTCATGGCTCCGAACCTGGACATCGAGGTAGGCACCCCACTTTTCATTGATCCGGGTATTGTTCATAAAGAGGCCCCAGCCTGTATTCTGTTTTATTGTCTGGCCAAATGCAACACAGGGCAGAAGAAACAAGAGGGCAATGATAAGTTTGTCGAAACGCATAAGCATAAAATGAAAAAAGGTTGTTTTCAGGCATCAAAACGTTGAAAACGCCGGGATGCTGTAAACAACCTTTGGGTAGTGAATATATTTTTTAAACGCCCAGCAACAAACGTGCAGGGTCTTCAAGCAGCTGTTTTACGCGCACCAGGAAACCGACAGATTCCCGCCCGTCAATGATGCGGTGATCATAAGAAAGGGCTACATACATCATCGGCCTGATCACAACCTCGCCTTTCTCGGCTACCGGACGCTCAACGATGTTATGCATTCCTAAAATAGCAGACTGAGGTGCGTTGATAATCGGTGTAGACATCATTGAACCAAACACACCACCATTGGTAATGGTAAATGTTCCTCCTGTCATCTCTTCAATGCTCAGTTTGTTTTCGCGTGCTTTTAGTGCGAGTTCCAGGACTGCCTTTTCTATTTCAGCAAGGCTCTTACTTTCAGCATTACGTACAACAGGAACCACGAGACCCTTTGGTGCCGAAACAGCAATGGAGATGTCTGCAAAATTATTGTAAACAACTTCCTCACCTTCAATGCGTGCGTTTACAGCAGGGAAATCCTTAAGCGCTTCGGTTACTGCTTTTGTAAAAAAGCTCATGAAACCGAGACCAACACCGTGTTTTTCCTTAAACTGATCTTTGTATTTACCGCGCAGGTCCATGATAGGTTTCATATTAACCTCATTGAACGTGGTCAGCATCGCGGTTTCGTTTTTCACTGACACCAGGCGTTTAGCAACGGTCTTACGCAAAGGAGACATCTTTTCACGTCTCTCGGAGCGCGCGCCGGCCGGTGCAGCAGCCGTGGTGTTTGCAGCAGGACTTGCGGCTTTAACTGGTTCAGATTTTTTTGCAGCTTCTGCTTTTTGTGCATCCTCTTTGGTAATGCGTCCATCTACACCAGTACCCTGAACGCTTGCAGGATCGACGCCCTTTTCTGCCAGGATCTTTCCTGCAGCAGGCGACGGTGTGCCGGAGGCGTAACTTTCTTTTGATTCTTTTGCAGGGGCTTCGGTCTTAGAGTCAGCAGCTGCAGCAGGTTCTGAAGCCGCCTCTTCCTTTTTAGGAGCGGTTGCGCCGCCTGCCTCAATCGTACATACCACAGCGCCGATTTCAAGCGTATCGCCTTCGGCGGCAATGGTTTTCAAAGTTCCTGCCTGTTCAGCAGTGAGTTCAAATGTGGCTTTGTCAGATTCCAGCTCTGCAATCACTTCATCCATCTCAACGGCTTCACCATCATTTTTTATCCAGCGGGATAAAACGACTTCGGTGATCGATTCACCTACGGGCGGAACTTTTATTTCTATACTCATATTTTATGCGATTATTCTAAATGTAATGACGATGGTATGGTTAATCTACACTGGCAACTTTGTTCACCGACTTTTTAGCAATTTTCTTTTCCTTGTCGGTAACCGGCATCTCAAATGCCTTTGCCAGAATATAGGCCTGCTGGTTTGCGTGCTGTTTTGCATAACCGGTAGCTGTACTGCTGCTTTCCTTCCGCGAAATTACGTCAATTTTATTTAACGAGGTTTTACGGAGTCTTCTTAGCAGGTACGGCCATGCACCCATATTCTCGGGCTCTTCCTGAACCCAGACAAGATCATCTGCATTTTTATATTTGGCCATCACAGCTTCCATCTTTTCGACAGGTGTTGGGTACAATTGCTCTAAACGCACTACCGCAACATTGTTGATGTTATCTGCCTTTTGTTTTTCAGCAAGTTCATAGTAGATCTTGCCGCTGCAGAAAATAACACGTTTTACGTTTTCAGCCTTGACGTTCGGGTCTGCTATAACCTCTTTGAAGCCGCCGCTTGTAAACTCTTCAAGCTTTGATACACAGTTCGGATTACGAAGCAGGCTTTTCGGCGAGAAGACAACCAGAGGCTTCCTGAAGTCGCGTTTAAATTGCCTGCGAAGTACGTGGAAGAAGTTAGCCGGCGTTGTACAATTCACTACCTGCATATTGTAATCAGCACATAATTCCATGAAACGCTCAATACGTGCAGATGAGTGCTCGGGGCCTTGCCCTTCATAACCATGCGGAAGCAGCATGACCAGGCCGTTTTCACGCTGCCATTTGGTCTCTGCGCTTGCGATGTATTGGTCAATCACAATTTGCGCACCGTTAAAGAAGTCGCCAAACTGGGCTTCCCAGATTGTGAGTGCATTCGGATTGGCCATTGCATAACCATACTCGAATCCGAGAACGCCGTATTCAGACAGGTGCGAGTTGTAAATATCAAAAGCTGCCTGCTGATCTGATAAATTGGCCAGCGGGATGTATTCTTCTTCTGAATCCTCAAGCGTCAGCACAGCATGCCGGTGTGAAAAAGTACCACGCTCAACGTCCTGTCCGCTAAGCCTGACACGTTTGCCTTCTGCAAGTAGTGTTCCATACGCCAGTTGCTCACCAAGCGCCCAGTCGAACACGTGTGTTTCTTCAACCATTTTCCGGCGCTCTTCAAACAGTTTCTCAATCTTCCTGAAGAATTTCTTCTCTGCCGGAAGCGTCGTAATCCGTTTACCGACTTCGAGTAAAGTTGTTTGTTTAACAGAAGTATCCGGCGATTCCAAAAAGTCATTTGGTGTAGACATGCGCATATCTGCCCATGCACCGCCAAATTTCACTTCGGTATTTGTTGTTTGTATCTCTTTTGCTTCGTTCAGCCGTTCCTGCAGCATGGCCCGGAATTCCTTTTCCATGTCTTTCGCCAGGCCCGCCTCTAGTTTGCCTTCCTTAGTGAGCTGCTGTACATAGATCTCCCTTGGATTTGGGTGCTTCTCAATGGTTTTATAAAGAAGCGGCTGGGTGAATTTAGGCTCGTCAGACTCATTGTGCCCAAAACGGCGGTAACACAAGATGTCGATAAATACGTCATTGCGGTACTTCTGGCGATATTCCATGGCCAGATTGATCGCATAGACAAGTGCCTCGACATCGTCGCCGTTTACATGGAATACCGGCGAAAGGGTAACCTTAGCAATATCTGTACAATATGTACTGGTACGGGCATCTTTGTAGTTTGTTGTAAAGCCGATCTGGTTGTTGATGATCAGGTGAATGGTTCCGCCTGTTTTGTATCCTTCCAGGCCCGCCATCTGTATAACTTCGTAAACGATCCCCTGTCCGGCAATCGATGCATCGCCATGAATCAGAATTGGCGCAATGCGGGCATTATCGCCGCCATATTTAAAATCGATCTTCGAACGGGTCATCCCCTCAACCACGCTATTCACAGTTTCGAGGTGTGAAGGGTTCGGACAAAGGCTCAGGTGAACGCTTTTCCCGTCGTTCGTATTTACGTCGGTCGAGTATCCGAGGTGATATTTTACGTCGCCGCCGAACGGAGAATCGGCACTGTAACCTTTGCCTTCAAACTCTGCAAATATGTCTTTATACGTTTTTTGCATAATGTTGGCCAGCACATTCAGCCTTCCGCGGTGCGCCATACCAATTACAAATTCTTCGATACCAAGATCAGCGCCCTTTTCAATGACCGAATCAAGTGCAGGAATCAGCGCTTCGGCCCCCTCCAGCGAAAAACGTTTTTGTCCGAGAAACTTTGTCCCCAGGAAGTTTTCAAAACTTACGGCCTGGTTCAGCTTGGTAAGAATTCTTTTCTTGTCTTCTATTGAAAAGTTGGGCGTGTTGCGTACCGATTCCATCTTTCCCTGGAGCCAGTTCAATACTTCCGGTGTCCGGAGAAATTTAAATTCCGCTCCGATAGAACGTTTGTAAGTTTGTTCGAGCAAACTGATAATATCTTTCAGCTTCGCCGGACCGATACCAATTTCCACACCTGCATTAAATACAGTGTCCAGATCGGCATCAGAAAGACCAAAGTTCGAGAGGTCAAGCGTAGGCAGGTGTTTTCTGCGCTCGCGGACCGGGTTTGTATGTGTAAAAAGATGCCCTCGTGTACGGTACCCGTCAATCAGGTTCAGCACGTTAACTTCTTTCAGGAAATGCTCAGGTGTATCTGCACTTACGGTAGACGACTCCGCGCCCCGGCCGAAATCGAAACCTTCAAAAAATTTCTGCCAGCCAAATTCAACTGAAGCAGGATCTTTTTGATAGGACTGATATAATGACTCAATATATTCGGCATTTGCACCGTTCAGATAGGAAAAATGATCCATTACAATTGTTGTTTATATAGCTTGGCAAAATTAGGACTTTAGCCCGTAAATGCCTATGAATAGTCCAATTAATTTAACAAAAAAGGCTGCCCTAAGACCGTGCCGGATTAGCCAGCTGGCTGGCAAAATCAACAAGTTCGCAGACGTTTTTCAGCGGGATCAGACGGTCGTTGGTTACAATATCAAATTCTGAAATCAGGCTCCCTGCAACGATAAGCGGAACGTCCAGATAATGCATCAGTTTTTCGAGCATTTTATTCAGGTCTTTGTCCAGCCGAAGCGAAGTAAGCACCGACAGCACAAAATCGGGTTTATAGTGGGCTACTACCGCCTTTAAGTCATCGTAATCAACATTGGGCCCCAGATACAGGGTTTCATGCCCGCATGATTTCAGCAGATAACGCGCAAAGATGAGACCGGTCTCATGGCTTTCTTCCTCCGGAAGGAACAGCAGAAAACGTCTTGGATTTTCATCCTGCCGGCTGCCCAGTTTTTCAATTTCGACAATAATACGTTCACGGATCAGGTTCGATGCAAAATGTTCGTGAGATGGATTTATTGTTTTGGTTTGCCAGAGCATCCCTATTTTTTTCATAAAAGGAAAAAGCACCTGATCCATGGTATTGGTTAACCCATGTTCGGATACACAACCATCCAGTATCTTATTAAACGCAGCCTCGTCATATTGCAATACCGCATTCGACAGCATCTGAACCTGCACAGCATCATTGGTCCTGTTGGCCTGAAGCTGTGCAACCAGCGAATTTATTTTTTCCTGCCCCAGTTTAGCGATCTTGCTGATCTTATAACCGCTTTCATTTAATGTAGCAATGTTCAACAATTGCTTCAGATCGTCTTCGTTATAATAACGAATGTTTGTAGCGGTTCGTTTTGCAGGCACGAGATTATACCTCAACTCCCAGATACGTATTGTATGGGCTTTGATCCCGGTTAAATTTTCGATGTCACTTATGGAGAATTTTCTCAATTAACCCTGATTTTAAAGCAAACTTAAACAAATTAGTATTAAAACCTTTTTCTGTTTAGTTTGTTTCGGCTATTTTGCCTTTTTTCACTCAGGACCAGGTAGATGCGTAAAGTCCTTCAGGGTCAATGTTTTTCACTTCTTTCTCAAGATCAAAACTTCCCTTATTTTTCTGGTCACTGCCAACACCGCTCATTCCTGCCCAGTTTCCCCAGTTGCTTGCCGGGCAATAATCGATCAGCTTCTCTTCAAAGTATGATGCGCCAAGTGTCCAGTCTACTTTCAGTTCGTAAACCAGATAAACCGCAACGAGTTGCCTGGCTGAGTGCGAAATGAAGCCGGTAAAGTTCAGCTCATTCATGATCGCATCGATTACGCCATGTCCCGTTTGTGCCTGTTTCCATTTCTTAAAGAGACTGCTTTGATTCCGCGCTTCGGGCGGAGCTTCGTTCTTAAAGCCACCTTTCTTGAAATACGTATTTCCATGTTTCTTGAACATGAAGCGGAAGTAATCGCGCCACAGCAGACCGATGATAACCTGGTTGAAATGGTTCCGTGCACCGAACCGTTGTTCGGCTTGTTTGATTGACCAGTAGATTTTCCTCGGCGATACGCAACCGAGCGCCAGCCATGCAGACATGCGTGAGGGGAGCACCTTGTTTTTGCCCTGAACCGCAGCAGATGAATCTATAAATTTTCGAAGATAAGTTAGTCCGGCCGCTTCGCCGCCGGTCATATTGAACGCATCCCGCTCATCGCGAACAAAATCCTGATAACCGAGGGTCTGAAGCTCAGGAATTGTTCCCCAATCTGATGCCTGCACCACAGAAACGCGCTCCGGCGCCTCAAAACATGGCTTAATAACCGCATCACGCTCAGTCTTCTTTTTAAACTGGTTGAAAGCATCAGGAATATCCTTAATAGGAAAAGGCAAATCCTCTTTGTTGTATAGCGTATGACCTATAAAATGTTTGAGGTTGATCTTCAGCTTCCATAATGCATCTTCAACGCGCGCTGAAATCCGCGTCTCTTCTGCTGCAACCTCCCGGTGATGATATACTTCATTGATCTCGTACTCCCTCACAAGCCCAGGTATCAGCTCCTCAGGATAACCGCTTCGCACAAGAAGATTGCCGCCAATTGCTTCCAGCGAAGCCTTCAGCGCCGCCACACTTTCGATGATAAAACGGGCGCGGATCTGGCCGGTTTTCTGGAAACCATTTACCGTCTCATAATGCCGCGGATCAAATACATATACAGGCAGAATCTCCTCAGACTTCGCGAGTGCCTCGAGGACTATCTCGTTGTCATGCAGGCGAAGATCATTTCTAAACCAAACAAGTATTTTTTTTCCGTTCATCCGGTGTGTTGTACGATGGATAGTGCAAAAATATAGCATTTATTTTCTGAAGCAGAGAAGGAAACTTAATATTTACACAAGAGCAACAATCTTAAACGAACATCCAGAAAACAGTCTTACGGTTTGTGAAAACAGCCTCGGGGCAAACCATCGCGCCGCTTGTTCGTTATCTACACATGTCTGAACGTGTATTGATTACCGGAGCTTCCGGCCTAATTGGCCGCGAGCTTGTCAAGCAGCTTTTGACTAGCGGTTATGAGTTATCCGTTTTGTCGCGCAAGCCGTTAGCCTCCGCTGCATTCAAGAGCTTTTCCTGGGATCCCGAAGAGGGAAAGATTGATACCGAGGCCTTCCGGAATGTAACGACGGTCATCCACCTTGCGGGCGAACCAATCTCGAATGGCAGGTGGACAAATGAACAGAAGCGCAGGGTGATAGACAGCCGGGTAAAGTCGGCCAAACTACTGTATGAGACAGCCCGCGAGCACGGAACTGCGTTGCGGCATTTTATCTCTGCATCGGGGGTAGGTTATTACGGAAACGGCGGCGACGAGCTGCTAACAGAACAGTCAAAAGCGGGAAAGGATTTTATGGCACGCTGCTGTATTGAATGGGAGCTTGCGGCAGACCAGTTCAGACTTCTGGGCGTCAGGGTATCTGTCTTGCGCACCGGTGTTGTGCTTGCAAAAGACGGCGGTGCGCTGCCTACGCTGGCGCTTCCGGTCAGATTGTTTGCCGGTGCCCCTCTTGGATCAGGAAAACAATGGATTCCCTGGCTGCATATTCATGACGCAGCCTCTGCATATCGTTTTTTACTTGAACAGCCTGCTGCAGCCGGCATCTATAACCTTGCTGCACCTTTCCCGGTAACAAACGAAGCTTTTACACGCACAGTTGCAAGACAATTGCATCGCCCTGTCTGGCCATTCCGCGTCCCCGAAGCAATGCTGAAACTTGTTCTGGGAGAAAAGAGTATCCTTCCACTTGTTAGTACGAACACATCGGTTCAGAAACTGCTAGATGCGGGCTTTCTCTTCAAATTTACACACCTGAAAGATGCTCTGGCATCGATATACGGCCAGACGGCAGCAGATTCATAATGAAAGATCCTATCAATATTTGCTGGCTCAGACGCGACCTCCGGCTAAAAGACCAGGCTGCGCTTTACCATGCGCTGAAAGGCGAATACCCTGTGCTGGCCCTGTTTATCTTTGACAGCAACATTCTCGACGAATTGAAAGAAGATGATCCACGCGTTACCTTTATCTATCACGAAATAACCCGGGTTGATTCTGAATTAAAAAAACGAGGCTCCGGCATGCTGGTTTGCCATGGCAAACCAGAAGAAATATGGACGACTTTGGTGAAAGACTACAATATTCAACAGGTTTTTGCCAACCGCGATTATGAACCTTATGCGCGTGAACGCGATGATAGCCTGGCTGAATTTCTTAGCAGCGAAAAAATTGGTTTCAACCTGTTTAAAGATCAGGTGATCTTCGAAACCGATGAGATAGTGAAACCGGACGGAAAGCCTTATACGGTTTTCACACCCTATTGGCGCAAGTGGAAACAGAAGCTGGATGACTTTTTTGTGAAAGCCTATCCTTCAGAAAGTTACTTAAAGAACTTGTACAAGGGAAAACTTCCCCAGCTCCCTGCATTGGCAGACATTGGGTTCAAAACCAGCGATCCGGGCTTTCCATCACGGACGGCATATACAGACAAATTGGCTGACTATGCAAAAACGCGCGACTTTCCCGCAGTTGAGGGCACAAGCCGTATCGGCATTCATCTGCGTTTTGGAACGGTCAGCATCCGGGAAGCCGTTCGAAATGCCCTCGGGGCGGGGGCCGATGTCTGGATTTCAGAACTGGCCTGGAGGGAATTTTACATGATGATTCTGTGGCACTATCCGAAAACAGCCACGTATAATTTCAAACCGGCATACGATAAGGTCGAGTGGCGCAATAACCGAAAGGAGTTTGAAGCCTGGTGCAAAGGAGAAACAGGCTATCCGCTCGTCGATGCAGGCATGCGGCAAATGAACAAGACAGGGTTTATGCACAACCGGGTACGGATGGTCACTGCCAGTTTCCTGACGAAGCACTTGCTGATCGACTGGCGCTGGGGCGAAGCATACTTTGCCGAGAAATTGCTCGATTATGAACTGGCAAGTAACATAGGCGGCTGGCAATGGGCATTCGGATCCGGCAACGACGCTGCCCCGTATTTCAGGGTATTTAACCCGGAATTACAGCTTAAACGGTTTGATCCGAAGCTTGAGTATGTAAAACGATGGGTACCGGAATATGGAACAGAAAAGTATGCCCCCCCGATTGTGGAGCATACTTTTGCCCGGGACCGGGTGCTGAAGGCTTTTAAAAAAGCGCTTGGCAGCTAGTATTCGAAGTACGGCGCATTGGGTACGCCGCCTGTGCATGACCGGCCCCTGACGTTAAGATCCTTTAACAATAAAACTCACCAAGGGGTGTGCTCCGTCAACGTGTTTGTAAAAGTCCAGCAATACGTTTTCAAGACCTGTGATATTTTTTTGTTAGTGCCCTTTCTACCGCCACATGACTCTGAATCCGATCAGGCAACGCGTATGGTACTTGATTTTGGGTTGATTAACATCAACAGTCAGGGCTAGCCGGCGTCTAAAAGAAAAACGGTTGCTGCCTGTAAGCAACAACCATTTGAAAATTTTTCAGGGTTAAAAAACTTACTTAAAAACGGCTGATACGGCTCCAGCCGGCTGAGCATTGACCTCAGTTACCTCGACATCAAAATCAAGAACAGCATTTGGTGTAAGATCTTGTCCAGGGTCAAGACCATAGGCCAGGGCAGAAGGAATCAGTAACCTGATCTTACCGCCTTGCCCAATCTTGCCTGGTATCGTTTTATACCAGCCGGGGATCACGTTGCGAGGAAATTCAAATTCGATTGGATCTGTAGATTCCTGAATCTGTGTGCCATCTAAAAATCTTAGTTTATACTTCGCCTTAATGACGGAGTACGGCAGAACCGGCTTGGCTGCATCCCCAGCCTCACCCGGCTTTACGATATAATAAACGCCGCTTGCATCTTTCTGAGCGGTCAGGCCTTTATCGAGGAGGAATTTTTTAATGAGGTTATCATCCCGCTCGGCTTGTGTAGCTTCGGGATAGATTGTCAACTTGAAATCGATCACTTCATTTTCAGGAACATTGATCTGCGTGTCTCCATTTTTGCCGAAAGCCATGTGCGAGGGCAGCAGGATCCGTACTTCAGATCCCCGGTTAACAGACAACATGACCTTTTGAATGGCCTCGATCTGGACCCCCACAAAGGTGGCTGAATAGCCCACATAAGTTCCCAGGTTGTGCAGGGCAGACGACGAATAATACGTTACACCGGTTTTTAATGATTTGATCTCTCCCCGGTAAAATACAGAATCGGTATTTTTAAGCAGCTCGCCCGAGCCCTGCTTTGTCACAACATAATAGAAACCGCTTGGATCTTTCGTAGCGTTTAAGCCGTTTTTCTGCAGGTATTCCTGGATGATTCTCTCGTCTACGCTTTCGATCGATTCGTATTCTTTCTTGCAGGCAGTAAATACGACCGAGAACAGCAAAAGAACACCTAGTAAGTATTTTATTTTCATGAATTTCTATTGAGCTTTTATTAAATCTACATCGAAGTCAAGTATCGCATTTGGAGGAATGCTTCCGTAACCGGAACTTCCGTATGCATAGCCTGAAGGGATGATGAGCCTGACACGCCCACCGGGCTGTATCTTCGCCAGTCCGACCTGCCAGCCAAGGATTACGCCGGTATAACGGAAACTGATCGGGTCAGAACTTTTTTCAAATACTGTCCCGTCAAGCATCCTGCCGGTATAATTTGCGGATAACAGCGGGTTTGATCCGAAATTAACATTTCCCGACCCAGGTGTGATCACCTGATAATAAACACCCGATGGATCACGCACAGCCGGGATGTTGTTTTTAGCTATAAAATCCTTGATTATCTGTTCGTCGGCACGCGCTTGAGCATCAGCATCAAAAGTTTCTTTCTTCGCACACGACATGAATAAAATCCCGGCCATGAAGAAGGCCAGCACCCTGGTTTTTAACATAATTCACAAAAATAGTCTTTTAATACCGACCGGCCAATTTTTAACCAATTTTAACAAACCGCCATTGGCATCAAACCAAAACAAAAGCGCCCGGATCGTTCCGGGCGCTTCTGCATGCTGAGTGCTAGAAAATAAACTTATTGGCTTCGATCAGCCGCACAGCTACGCGCTGTCTCGCTTCTTTCACATTGAAAGGTTCCATCTTTGTATACCTGCGTAAGCCAACAAGCATCATACGTTGTTCATCTCCCTCAGCGAAAGCCCATAGCGCCTCTTTGCCAGCTTTAGACACGGCATCTACGGCTTCGACAAGATAGATGCGGAGTAGATCCAACTGCGCTTCGGTGGCTGCCTCCCCCCGGGTGTTGACCAGCTTTTCTGTGCGCAGCAAAGCTGATTCGGCTACATAAGCGTAACTTGCCATGTCGGCAATGTTCATCAGTATCTCCTGCTCCTTTGACAAGCTCATCATCAGTTTCTGCACGGCGGCGCCCGCAACCATCAGCGTTGCTTTTTTCAGGTTGCTGATGACCTTCTTTTCCGCAGTAAACAATGAAGTATCTTCTTCGCCAAAATCCGGAATCGCCATCAGCTCATTGGCCACAGCTGTCGCGGGCCCCATTAAGTCAAGCTCACCTTTCATGGCGCGCTTAAGCATCATGTCTACGGTTAACAGGCGGTTAATTTCGTTGGTACCTTCAAAAATCCTGTTGATCCTTGCATCGCGGTAGGCACGGTCCATTGGTGCATCGGCCGAAAAACCCATGCCTCCATAAATCTGCACCCCTTCGTCAACTACATAATCGAGCACTTCCGATCCCCATACTTTAAGAATGGCACACTCTACCGCAAATTGTTCGGTCGACTTGAGTTTGGCTTTCCCAGGTTCCATACCGCCGGCAACCAGCGATTCATATGCATCGTCAATATTTTGCCCCGCACGATAGTTAGCTGCATCAACCGCATACACCTTAGCTGCCATCTCGGCCAGCTTATAACGAATAGCACCGTATTTTGCAATCTGGCGGCCAAACTGCGTACGTTCATTCGCGTAGTTAACCGCTTTGCTGATCACTTCTTTAGAAGCCCCAATTGCTGCTGCCGCAAGTTTGATCCGGCCGATATTTAAAATATTCACGGCGATCTTAAAGCCGTTCTGCCTGTCGCTCAACATGTTTTCAGCCGGCACGACACAGTCGTTAAAAAACACCTGTCTTGTCGAAGACCCTTTGATACCCATTTTATGTTCTTCCGGGTTCATGGTAATACCGCCAAAATTCTTCTCAACAATAAATGCCGTGAGGTTTTCATCATTGTCGATTTTTGCGAATACAATGAACACGTCGGCAAAACCACCGTTTGTGATCCACATTTTCTGTCCGTTGATGATATAACTCCCGCCATCCTCAGACAATACAGCGCGGGTCTTTCCGGAATTGGCATCAGAACCAGAGTTTGGCTCGGTCAGGCAATAGGCTGCTTTCCACTCCCCGCTTGCCAGTTTGGGAATGTATTTTGCTTTTTGTTCCTCGCTGCCATAATAGAGAATAGGCAGCGTGCCGATACCCGTATGTGCGGAGAGTGCAACGGCAAATGAATGCCCGGCACCGACCACGTCGGCTACCAGCATGGAAGTATTGAAGTTTTTGCCGAAGCCACCGAATTCTTCGGGAACCGATACTCCGAGTATACCCAGCTCGCCGGCCTTGGTCAGCAATGCCGGCATCAGTTCCGGGTCTTCCTGTTTATCGATCCTGTCGAGATTCGGATATACCTCTGCCTCAAGAAAATCACGGCAGGTCTGCGCAATCATCTGCTGTTCCTCATCAAACTCTTCGGGAATGAACACATCTTCCCAGGAAGTTTCCCTGATCAGGAATTCACCTCCTTTAATGTTTTTGTTTGTTGTTTCCATTTGCTTCGCATGAGACAAAGGATGAAAGATAAAAGATTAAAGACCAGCCGATTTACCTGCAACCTGCCTCCTGAAAGCCGTGATTGCACGTTGTAATTGAATTGTTTGCTTCGTCACGTGCTCTATTTGAGCCAAATCGACTAAGCCCGCATTCGCGCAAATCATTAGCTGGGTCTCTAACTCAAATAGTGAACCTAGCGCTATTGAAAGATAATGTGCAAATTCCTTTTGTGATCCCCTGGAAGATCCTTCAGCAATATTGGAAGGAACCGAGATGACACATCGGGATATTTGGCTTCTTAATCCGAAACGTTCAGATTCCGGTAGTATACCCATTAGCAAATAAACATCATTAGCAAGAGTAATTCCGTCCTGCCAGATTCGCATCTTTCTGAAATTTTGCAGCCGCATCCTGGTCTTTTTTCCTTGATCTTTTTTCCTTGTTCGTCAGTAATTAAATATACGATTAATTTTCTTTATAAGTAAATAATTATAGCAATTCAAAAATGCCAGCAGCTCCCTGTCCCGTGCCGACACACATTGTGACCATACCGTATTTCTGGTTGCGGGCGCGGAGTTCGTTCATGATCTGCACGGTCAGTTTTGCTCCGGTGCAGCCCAGCGGATGCCCCAACGCAATACCGCCGCCATTTACATTAAGAATATCAGGATTGATACCCAGCTCGCGGACAATTGCTATTGATTGCGAGGCAAACGCTTCATTCAACTCGATCAGGTCGATCTGCTCCAGGCTCATCCCCGCCATTTTAAGCGCCTTCGGGATGGCCTCAATAGGACCAATACCCATGATTCTTGGCGGAACGCCGGCAACGCCATAACTGACCAGCCGCGCAATGGGCGAAACACCAAGCTCCTTTAACTTTCGCTCAGAAACAACAATAACAAATGCGGCTCCATCTGAGGTCTGCGAAGAATTACCGGCGGTTATTACACCCCTGGCATCGAAGACGGGTTTAAGCCTGGCAAGCTTTTCGAGCGTTGTGTCAGCGCGGGGCCCCTCATCTGTGTCGACAACGTACGAGCGGCTTTTGCGCTTCATATTTTCGTCGAGATAATTTTCGTTCACGGTAATGGGCAGCACACCTGCTTTAAGCCTTCCGTTTTTTGTTGCTTCAACAGCTTTTTGGTGGGAATTAAATGCAAAGGCATCCTGATCTTCACGGCTTACCTTGTACTCCCGGGCAACGGCCTCAGCAGTCAGTCCCATGCCCCAATACCAGTCGGGGTGTGTTTTTGCGACTTCAGGATTAGGCACAAGTTTCCATCCCCCGAAGGGCATACCCGACATGACCTCCACTCCGCCTGCAATGATACAGTCTGCCATTCCGGAGCGGATCTTTGCCACCGCGGTCGCAATCGTTTCGAGTCCGGAAGCACAATACCGGTTCACTGTTACCCCCGGAACTTTTTCCGTATCGAGGCCCATGAGCGAGATCATACGCCCGATGTTCAGACCCTGCTCTGCCTCAGGTGTAGCATTACCGACAATAACGTCGTCAATTTGTTCCTTATCCAGGCCCTCTACCGAGCCAACCAGTTCGCGGATCACGGTAGCCGCCAGGTCATCAGCCCGCATAAAACGAAATACGCCCCTCGGGGCCTTCCCGACCGCCGTTCTTAAACCAGCTATGATATACGCTTCTTGCATGATTGTTAAAAGTTAAAATTGAGATGTGAGATTTGAGATGTGAGATTTGAGATTCATTTCTTTACCCGTTTATTCAGTGTCCTCTGCAGACCAAAGGTCATTTTTTGTAACTCATCAATGTTTTCGAGAACCGGCTTTACGGTTTCGGCAGACAAGAATCCCAAACGGCAAGCAATAGCAAGTTGTGTTTGCAGTTCATATGAAGATCCGTTTGCTGTTCCTAAAAAGTTCACAAATTCTCTGTTTGAATTTCTGCTTGCGCCCTCAGCAATGTTTGATGAAATCGATACAGCTGCCCTTCGACTCTGACCAGACAGCCCAAAACGTTCTGCTAACGGATAGTCTGCGGTCAGCTTGTAAATATCGACTGTGAGGTAAATTGCCTTCGACCATATTTTTAAATCTTTTAAATTATTCATTGGGGATGATTTTATGTTTATTCAATTTGGATTTTAGTCTCAAGACTCAAATCTCATATCTCAAATCTCGAATTAATTTCTAAGCGGCTTTCCCTTCGTGATAATCGATTGGATCCGTTCGAGTGATTTGCGTTCGCCAGCCAGCGACAGAAATGCTTCGCGCTCCAGGTCGAGCAGATACTGCTCGCTCACTTCGGTTGGCGAAGAAAGGTCGCCGCCGCACATCACATAACCCAGCTTTTCAGATATTTTTTTATCATGTTCAGATATGTAATTACCTGCGAACATACTGTTTGCCCCGGCGTAAACAATGCCCAGCCCCTGCTTACCCAGAACACGGATGTCTGTACGCTGAACAGGTTTGGTATAACCAGCTTCGGCCAGCTCAATAGCCTTAGCCTTCGCATCTGCCAGCAGCCGGCTCCGGTTCATGGTAATGCTATACTTGCCTTTTTGAAGATAGCCAAGCTCAAAAGCCTCTTCACCTGAAGTGGAAACCTTAGCCATTCCGATTGTAAGAAAACGTTCCTTCAATGTATTCTGCGCAATCTGGTCATCTTTCAATTCGTCAGAAGCCCTGAGCGCAAATTCCTTGGTACCACCTCCTCCCGGTATAACGCCTACGCCAAATTCCACAAGACCCATATAGGTTTCTGCAGACAACTGCACATGATCTGCATGCATACTGAACTCGCAGCCCCCACCAAGGGTGAGGTTATGGGGCGCAACCACAACCGGGATAGCAGAGTAACGAAGACGCATGGACGTATTCTGGAACATCCGGATGGCCAGATTCAACTCGTCCCATTCCTGTTCTACCGCCATCATGAAGATCATACCTACATTCGCTCCCGCTGAAAAGTTTGCACCATCGTTTCCGATCACAACGCCGCGAAAATCCTTTTCTGCCAGGTCAATTGCTTTGTTGATTCCCTGTATCACATCACCACCAATGGTATTCATCTTGGTATGAAACTCAACATTGAGAATTCCATCACCAAGGTCGATCACTGACACGCCTGAGTTTTTCCAAACCGTTTTGCTGTCCCGCAGGTTGTCAAGAATAACAAATTCGTCCGTTCCCGGCACCGGTTGATAACTCCGGCTGCCCACATCATAGAACTGTTTCCTTCCACCTTCGATCCTGTAAAAGGATTCATGCCCTTGAGCAATCATCTCCTGTACCCAGGCGGCTGGCGTATGGCCGTACTGTTTCATCCCTTCAACAGCGGCTTTTAAACCGACGGCATCCCAGAGTTCAAAAGGTCCGAGTTCCCAGCCGAAGCCGGCGCGCATGGCATCGTCTATGCGGTAGAGCTCATCTGATATTTCAGGAATGCGGTCAGATACATATTCAAACAAACCGAACGAAGAATGGCGAAACAGCTCTCCGGCCTTATCCTTCGCACCTGCAAAAATTTTCATCCGCTCGCGCAGGTTTTCAACCGGTTTGGTCTGTTCGAGCGTAGCTGATTTAACCTTCTGCGAAGGTTTATAGTCCAGCGTCTTCAGGTCGAGCGCCAGGATTTCACTTTTGCCGCTTTCCCCTTTTACTTTTTTATAGAATCCCTGGCCGGTCTTATCGCCAAGCCAGTTATTCGCTTCCATTTTCTGAACAAAGTCAGGAAGTTTGAACAATTCGCGGGCTTTATCTTCCGGACAATTGTCATAGAGACCTTTGGCTACCTTGATCATGGTATCCACACCAACTACATCAGATGTACGGAATGTAGCAGATTTAGGCCTGCCGAGCGCCGGACCGGTGAACTTATCCACTTCCTCAACGGTCAGATCAAGCTTCTCTACCAGATGCAGCAGAGCCATGATCGAATACACGCCCACCCTGTTTGCAATAAAAGCAGGCGTATCTTTACACCGCACAGTCGTTTTCCCGAGGAATTTGTCGCCATAGTGCATCAGGAAGTCAACGACGTCCGGACGCGTGAATTGAGTCGGAATAATCTCGAGCAGGCGCAGGTAACGCGGCGGGTTAAAAAAATGGGTTCCGCAGAAATGAGCCTTAAAGTCTTCGCTTCGCCCCTCAGTCATCAGGTGAATGGGAATGCCTGATGTATTTGAGGTAATCAAAGTTCCGGGTTTGCGAAAACGTTCAACCTGTTCGAACACCTTTTTTTTGATATCGAGGTTTTCTACCACGACCTCAATTACCCAATCGCATTTTTCGATAAGTGCCATATCGTCATCAAAATTTCCGGTTTTGATGCGGCTAAGAACTTTTTTCGAATAGACAGGCGATGGATTGGTTTTCACGGCTGTCTGCAGTGCCGTTTCAACAATCCTGTTTTTTACTTTGGGGTTATCGATTGCCAATCCCCTGGCCTTCTCTTCTTCAGAGAGTTCTTTCGGCGCTATATCAAGCAAAAGGACTTCGGTGCCGATATTCGCAAAATGACAGGCAATGCGAGAACCCATAATGCCTGAGCCGAGTACGGCTACCTTATTAATCGTTCTTTTCATCAATACTTGGTTTTATGATGAGTGTATAAAAGGCTTACCGGATCAAACCGGATAGGCCAGCGTAACTTCATTTAGTTTTACAAGCAAGGCGATAAATTGTTCTTTTTCTTTTTTTGAAAAATGACCGTCAAGATATTCGTTAAACTGCCGCACTACATTTTTAGCTTCCTGTCTTTTCTCGCGCCCGAAATCTGTTAAAAAAACCTTCACCGAACGCTTGTCGCCCAAGGCCGTTTCGCGGTAAATCAATTTCAGATCTTCCATGTTGTTCAGCATGCGCGAAAGGCTTGTTGCCTTCACACCGAGCAGTCCTGCCAGTTGCGATACCGCGCTACCCTGCTCATCAATATTGATCAGCATGTAACCGATAGCCTGTGTTATACCAAATCCGGCTGCCATCTGGTTGTACTTATTAAACATGTTCTGCCAGGCAAACTTGATATGGTAATCGATGGTCTGATGCTGCTTCATTTTTTCGAAATTATTATGCTTGCATAACAAAGTTAACGAACGGTTATCTATAATGCAAGTGCCTGTTGCAGAATTTTGAAAGAATAAAAAACAGCAACGAGACGACCTGTCAGACGGTAATGCAGTGAATTATTTCGAAGCATACAGCGCCTGTTGCTGCACAGGTCTGAAGATAAAGAGACGATTGCCGCGAGATATGGCAGTTCCTGAACCGGGTGTCAGTGTCTTAAGGATACGCGTAATTAACCGGATAAAACCGGGCAATCTGACCGTCGCTGTATACAGCCTACGAACAGCACCGGCGTTCAACAAAAAAAGCCCCGCCGTAAAAACGACAGGGCTCTTCTATTCGTGTGATTGTTTAAAACAAGGTAAACTCTACCCTTCTGTTTTTCTGACGACCCGCTTCGGTAGCGTTGGTCGCAATTGGCTGAGACTCACCATAGCCGGTAGCTTCGATCCTTGAAGCATTTGCACCCTGCGATACCAGGTAAGCTTTGATCGATTCTGCGCGGTCTTTTGAAAGTTTCAGGTTATATGAATCGCTTCCCTTGCTGTCGGTATGACCGGCAAGTTTCAGACTGAAATTTTTCTCGATTAGCAGCGCTGCTACACGGTTCAGTGTCGGATAAGATCTGGCACGGATGGTAGCTTTATTGAAATCAAACTCAAGATTTTTGATCGCGTCTGCTACGACTTTGCGGTCAGCCTCAGTGATCACAACTTTTTCTACCGGAGCAGGTACTTTAAGCGGACAGCCTGATCCGTCAACAACCGTATTTGCTGGGGTGCCTGGGCATTTATCCAGCTTATCAGCTACACCATCTCCATCGGTATCCTTAAAGGCATCAGCCAGCTCTGCCCGCAGACGAGCATTGTCAGATTTCTGCGCATCCAGTTCAGATTTGAGGGCGGCAGCAGTTTGTTTTGCCTGCACAGCCTCATCGTAAGTTACGGCAACCGGATTATGGAAGGCCAATTGTTTACCCTGTCCGAGCGCAAACTCCAGACCTGCATAGGCGTAATTGTATTTATCATTGCTTGTGCCCATGTAGGTACCATCCAGGTTATCGCCGTCTACGAAGTTGATCGTCCAGCCGAGATCAATGTTAACCCCGTCAGAAACCTTGAATTTTGCACCCAGGCCAACCGGAATTATCAGTTCGCTGATGGTTTTTCCCGGAGCATACTCCCTCATACCTGAACCTGTGTTGATAGATGGCTTATATCCTGCCAGACCTGCACCTACCGAACCAAAAAGCTGCAGCGCGTCTTCCTGTCTGAACAGATCGATGTTAAACATGTTTACTACAGCATTCAGGGATCCTGAATAGGTAAGTTTCGTATCAAACTCGCGTACGCCACTGGTGTTACTTACACCGCTATCATATGGTTCTGAATTGTCGCCTTTCAATCTGCCGCCAACACCATCCAAACGCAGGGAGAAATAGTTGGTGAATTGTTTTTTGATATAGATTCCGTAACCAAGATCTGATTTCCAGTTAGAGAAATCATTTTTTCCGCCGAGAGGCGAGATTGGCGACAAGACACCTACGTTTGCACCAACAGACCATGTTCTGAACTGAGTGGGGGATGACTTTGCCGATGTTGTCTGCTGCGCCTGAACGGCAGAGGCTGCAAATAGTGCAGCAACAGCAACAGGTAGGCACTTGAATAAACTGTTTTTCATAATTGTTACTTGAGTTAGTAAGCGTTGAGTTTCTTATACAGCTCCCCAAAACAATTGCCGTACCAATGCATGAAAATTTTACAAAACTTAAGGCGCCGCCGCGTGTTAGCGATTGTCATGTTTTTCAGCTGTGCAGGCAGGGTAACAACGATGTGTATTTTTTTGTATACAAGTAACAGCCTGCGGCACTACCACGCGGCTGCACTGTCATCACCCCGGGGGTCTGCCCCAGCCTCGTAGTAACCCCACTTGTTTCTCAGAATGGCATCGACACGACCAATATTTCCGCGCTCCACAAGTCGGTACCCCTTGTTTGTAAGCTTTCTATGTGTCAGGCTGTCGATTGCTTCCTTTTCCAGATATACCTCATCAGGAAGCCATTGGTGATGGAATTTACGGGCATTAACTGCAGCCTGCATGCCCATATCGAAATCAACAACATTAACGATCGTTTGAAAAACCGAGGTGATGATGGTCGATCCGCCGGGCGTTCCCACCACCATAAACAGCTTTCCATCTTTTTCAACTACCGTAGGTGTCATCGAGCTGAGCATGCGTTTGCCGGGCGCAATGGCATTCGCTTTTCCCCCTACCAGCCCATACATGTTTGGCGAGCCGGGTTTTACAGAAAAGTCATCCATTTCGTTGTTCAACAAAAAACCAGCGCCTTTCACCACGACGTTCGAGCCATAAGAACCGTTTAGCGTCGTTGTGATGCTGACGGCATTGCCATTTCTGTCTACAACAGAGAAATGGGTTGTCTCTTCATGCTCGGGCGCAGCCGCAAGCCCCGCAGCAATCTGAGCGCTGTTACCGGAACGTTCCCAGGTAAATCCCGCCATTCGCTGCGTGTTGTAATTTTCATTGAGAAGTTGGTGTTGCGGGACCGGATGAAAGTCAGGATCGCCGAGATGCGCTGCCCGGTCGGCATAGACTCGGCGTTCGGCTTCAACCATAAGCTGTATAGTCGAATCTTTGTTAAAGCCCCAGCGCCGCAGCGGATAGGGCTCGACCATCTGAAGCAGTTGCATCAGCGCAATGCCACCGCTTGATGGGGGAGGCATCGTAATAATTTTTAGTCCGCGGTAAATACCCGTTACCGGCGTCCGCCACACAGCCCGGTAGGCACGAAGGTCTGCCGCAGTCATGATACCTCCGCCGCGCTGCATTTCCTCAACGATCAGCCGGGCTACAGGTCCGTCGTAAAATCCTGCGGCGCCGCGTTCAGCAATATGGGCCAGGGTCGCTGCCAGTTCCTGCTGCACCAGCAAATCTCCTTCTTTCCATGTGCCTGCTGCTTTGACCAGGGCTGTTCCAAGCAGGTTATATTGTCTGAAACCGGCCGCCTGCCCGTTTAGCTCTTCTGCACCCCGTGCCGAAAGTTTATAACCGCCGGCAGCCAGCGCAATTGCGGGCGCAAGCAGCGTCTTCCAGCTTAACTTCCCATAACGTTTGTGGGCAGCCTCCATTCCGGCCACCGAGCCGGGCACGCCAGCCGCGAGATGCCCGAAAAGGCTTTTTTCTACAACCGGATTCTGCAGACTATCCAGATACATGTCGCGTGTTGCAGCAGCCGCAGCCTTCTCCCTGAAATCCAAAGCCGCTGTTTCGCCGGCCGCACTACGGTACACCATGAATCCGCCGCCGCCAAGATTACCTGCATTCGGGTAAACAACCGCCAGTGCAAACTGCACCGCTACCGCAGCATCGACCGCATTGCCACCCTTTTTCAGAATCTGCAGACCTGCTTCACTGGCGTAGCGGCTGGCACTGACCACCATACCCTGCCTGTACTCCTGGTGCGTAGAACGGCCTAGCTGCCCGCCTGCGCAGGAAGTCAGTACAAGCGTAAAAAATAAATACAGCAGTATATTGTTAATGATTTGCGGCAGCCTTGTTGCGTTCAGCATCTTCGTAAAGTTTCTCTATCTTTTCCTTGTTTTTTTCAAGAATCACTTTACGCTTCAGACTGAGTTTTGGTGTCAGTTCACCCCCATCTATGCTCCATTCTTTTGGCAGGAGGATAATCTGTTTCACCTGTTCCCAGCGTCCGAACTCCTGGTTATAAGCTGTGATCAGTTCCATATAACGGGATTTTACCTGATCGTTCTGCACAATGTCGTCGCTGCTTACGTATGTGATTCCTTTTTTGGCGCACCAGTTTTTCAGTGCTTCGAAAGCCGGAACAACGAGCGCCGACGGAAATTTACGATTTTCCCCGAGAACCATCACCTGTTCAATAAGCGGGGACTCCTTAAACTTATTTTCAAGGATCTGCGGGGCGACGTATTTTCCTCCCGCAGTTTTGAACATTTCTTTCTTGCGGTCGGTTATTTTGAGGAATTTACCATCCATAAGCTCACCGATATCACCGGTATGGAACCAGCCTTCGCTGTCTATAGCTTCTGCAGTAAGTTCAGGTTTATTGTAATATCCTTTCATGATGTGATGCCCACGGGTCAGTATCTCCCCATCCGGAGCGATCCTGATTTCGACACCATTCAGCGCCGGACCAACCGTTCCAAACTTCGTTTCGCCGAAACGGTTCACAGCGATAACCGGCGAGGTTTCAGTAAGTCCATACCCTTCAAATACAGGCAAGCCGGCAGCCCAGAATATCCGGGCAAGCTTCGGGTTCAGGGCGGCTCCGCCGGAAATGATCACCCGGATGTTTCCACCCAGCGCCTCCTGCCATTTTTTAAATACCAGCTTCCGGGCAACCGAAAGTTTAGTCCGGTACCACCAGCCCTTATCCATATCAAAAACATTGGCAAGGTTAAGGGACCAGAAGAATATGCCCCGCTTCGCACCTGTAAGGGCCTTCCCCTTTTCCATAATCTTATCGTATACTTTTTCAAGCAGGCGGGGTACCGTGGTAAAGACATGCGGTTTAATGTGCTGAATATCTGCTACAATAGTTTCCATGCTCTCCGCATATGATATCGAAACGCCGGAATACAGATACAGGTAAATAACCATCCTTTCAAAAATATGTGACAGCGGCAGAAAACTGAGCGCAGTCTCTATCCCTTCGGGAAGAATGATCGCCGAATTCAGGAAGTTCTGAACCAGGTTAGCATGCGTCAGCATGACACCTTTAGGTGTGCCGGTAGTGCCGGAGGTATAGATCAACGTAAGCACATCTTCAGGTCTGACGGCAGCCCTGTAGGCATCCAGGTCAATCTGAGCTGAACGGCCGTTCCTGGCAAGTTCTTCCCAGCCGGCGGCACCGGGAACGGCATCAAATGTGTAAATCTTCAACCCTTCTACTCCGGCTTTGATAATTTTTTCGTACAGTTCTGAGTTGGCAACAAATACGACAGATACCCCTGCATCCTTCAGAATGAAACTAATATCATGTTCAGCCAGCGTGGGGTACAGCGGTACCTGAAAGGCGCCCAGCTGGTTAATCGCAAAATCAGTGATATTCCATTCAATCCGGTTGGGAGACATCACCGCCACTTTCGAGCCCTTACCTACCCCCTGCGCTACAAGTCCTTTACTCAGGTTATTTACGGCTTCACAAAACTGGCTGGTGCTGAAAGTTCTCCATTTGCCGCCGATCTTGTCGCTAAGAAAATTATTCTTTGGAAATTTCTCCAGGCTGTGTTGCAGGAGGTCGAAAACCCTGGTTACCGCTGTTGCCATAATTAATGATATTGGTTAGTGCTAAACAGCCATGCAGGGAAGGCTGTTTCCCAAATCTAATAAATTCTATGCATGCATAAAAATTTTTAGCAGGTACAACTGTGTTCTCACTGGTGTCGAAACCGCCCTCTAACAGCAAAAACCTGAAAATGTTCAACAAAAGCTGCTGCGGCACAAAAGTTGTTAAACATGGAAAACAGAAATTACATCTTAAAAAACTATCTGATTATGAAAAAAGTATTTTTTACGCTCATGGGATGCCTGGCCTTCATGCTTGTTACCACCAGTTCATTCGCACAAAGAGGAAGCTCGTACCGTACGGCTTTGGGTATGCGGATTGACGCAGGTGATGGCGCAACCGGCGTTGGCTTCAATCTTAAACACTTTTTCACCCGTCACGACGCGGTAGACGCCAACCTGGTTTTCTTCAATAATGTAGTAGGTCTTGGTGCTGAGTATCAGTACAATGCTCCGATCGCAGGCGCCTCAGGACTGCAATGGTACCTGGGCCTTGGTCCGAACTTCCTGTTTGGCGACGGCGTAACTGCTGTTCAGATCCGTCCGGTTGCAGGTCTTGATTTCAAAATCCCAAGTGCTCCCATCGATTTTGCTTTTGACTGGCGCCCGATGTTTACGCTTACCCAGGGTACGGACTTTACTGCAGCGCGTTTTGGGATCTCGTTAAGATACGCATTCTAAACACACCTATACTGAAACAAAAAAGACCTGTACAGAAATCTGTACAGGTCTTTCTTTTTTAGTGGCTAACTATATACCCATCCATTTCCTTAGCACGGCTTTCTGTGCCTCGCTCGCATTCTCTTTTATTGTTGCCTTTACGCGAACAGCCGGATTTGCTTTCAGCGTAAGCGTAATCTGGCGTTCAAGCCCCGCACGCAGAATGCGCAGGTTAACTTTATCACCTACTTTTTTATCAGCTATAGGAGCCAGGATATCCAGATTAACACGCGGGCTCTGAAGGCGCACGGTTGACAAAATATCTGATACGTCGCGACCATCTACACTTAACACGATATCATTTACGTTCAGGCCATCATCCCAGGCTGCTGAATTACGATTCACACCTGTAATGGTGAAAGCTCTGCCAATTTCGGCGCTGGCACCGGTGGTTGCAGTAATTTTACCTTTGTTGTCGTCTACAGCTTCGATACCGGCATAACCCAGGTATTTGGTGTATTCCACTTCATCGGTCCCGTTTACATATTTAGTCCAGAAGTCGGTAAAACTTACACCCGCCGTCTGCTCTACGCAAGCCTTGAATTCAGCATCGGTGTAGCCTTTGCCATTCTTTTTCACCTGCCAGTACATGGTTTTCATGACATCATCGAGGCTTTTGGCGCCCTTGCTCGCGCGGATGATCTCAAGATCCATAAGCAGACCAATTACCTCACCCTTGCTGTAATAAGAAATTGAATTGTTTCTTGAATTTTCGTTCGGACGGTAGCCGATAATCCAGGCATCATAACTGGACGCTGCTGCAGACTGCACACGTGCTCCGGGTGTGTTCACAACTGTGCCTACAGCCCCCGCAAGTTTCGTGACGAATTGCTCAGGCGTAAGGAAACCTGCCCGCAGCATAAATTTATTCTCGTAATAAGATGTAAAACCTTCAGCAACCCACAGGTTGGTCGTGTAATTTTCGTTATCGTAATCAAAGGGGCCCAGTGCTACAGGACGAAGGCGTTTTACGTTCCATAAGTGATGGTATTCATGCGCAACAAGATCAAGAAATCCTTCGTAGCCCTTTGCCGTACCATAACTATCCCTGGTAACTTCAAGCGTAGTCGAATTCAGGTGTTCTAAACCACCGCCGCCGCGCTCAACATTATGTACAATAAAGACATAATATTTATTAGGATTCTCACCGTAAAGCGCGGTTGCCTGTTCAACAATTTTTGGCATATCGGCCTGCAAACGGGCTTTATCATAGTTACCCTGACCAACCATCGCTACTTCGTGCTTTACACCGGCTGCCATGAACTCAAATACATCCTGGTTACCAACCTCGATCGGGCTGTCGTAAAGGAGATCAAAATTCGGCGCGCTATAAGTGAACTTTTGTCCGGAAACAGGCTGAAGACCGGTTGAAACGGCCGACCAGGTTTTAAACGGAACAATCTTTACTGTGCTCGGACTTGAAATCATGCCGTCGGGATGCATAAATATGCCGGTTGGAGACAAAAATGCATGATCCGCGTCGATATATGGCGTCCGTACCGACAGTTCGAATGCGTAGACCCGGTAGCTGATCCTGACATTTTTTGCTGACCCGTTAAATATTCGCCAGGCATTCTTGCGAACCTTCTCCACGCGCAGTTTTTTGCCTGATGCTGTTGCTGCAAAGCCTTCAACGCTCTTTTCAAACTCGCGAACCAGGTATGAGCCCGGCGTCCATACCGGCATTTTTACGTCGACAAAGTTTTTTGAAAGCCCTGACAAAGACATTTCGACTTCCGCATAATGCGCCTGAGGCTCGCGGAAACTAACTTCAAATGCAATTTTTACCTGGGCAGTTGTAGTCATAGCAGCAAAAAGGAGCAGAACTGCCCCGATAAGTTTTTTTGGGTGAACCATAAGAATAGTGATTTGCGCAAAAATAGCGGATTGGTATTGATTACAAAAGAAATATCGGCCCTGCTGTAACAAGGTGAATACGGTTCGGAACACCCCGCCTTTGAAAAGGGGCATCTGACCCGGAATTGGCCGTTTTCATTGCAATTCAAGAGGCAGAATAGCCGCTTAAACAGGCTGTAACATACTTAATACATCCCCAATCGGCTGATTTTATTGAATATTTTTGTCTTTGGACAGGGAAATCCGCCCGGAGTAAACTTTGAAACCAGCGAAGTGTTCCCCAATAGATACACGCAGGTCCTGCAGGAACGAAATACACGATGAAAAAAAGATATATTTTTTATGCTTTACTGGCCATGGGTCTTGCCTACCTGGTTTATTACAGGATCGGACAAAACAGGAAACAGGCAGAGGGCGGACCAGGCGGCAGGGGCGCAGCGGGTGCCAAGGGGGGACCGGGAGGTGCAGGCGGCGGAATGAGGGTTGACGGCATCGTTGCCCGCAGACAGGACTTCAATAATCAGCTTGAGGTTACAGGAACCATTGATGCAAATGAATCCGTTCAGTTGCAAAGCGAGGTTCCGGGTCTGATTACCAAGATAAACTTCCAGGAGGGCAGCGTGGTGAAGAAAGGCACTATGCTGGTACAGATAAACAACCGGGATATACTTGCCCAGCTGCAGGAAGCCCTGACAAAACAGAAACTTTCTGCCACCAATGAGAACCGCGCCAAACAATTGCTTGCCAAGGGTGCAATCAGCCAGGAAGAATATGACACCAGCCTGGCCGATCTCCGATCACTGCAGGCACAAACACAACTGATCCGCACTCAGCTTGCGCGTACCAGCATCTATGCGCCGTTTAACGGGCGCGTCGGTTTACGCAATGTTTCGCAGGGCGGGTACCTCACGCCGGGCACGGTGATCGCAAACCTTGTTAACACAGATCCGGTCAAAATCACTTTCTCGGTGCCTGAGAAATATACTGGCCGAATCCGTACCGGCTCAACGATCTCTTTTCATACAGACGCTTCAGAAAAAAACTATACAGGGACCGTTTTTGCAATCGAGCCCGGAATCAATACCCAAACACGTACCCTGCAGATCCGGGCGCGTGCTGCCAATCCGGGCAATGAATTACTTCCCGGTTCTTTTGCGCGCATTCAGATTACGCTTGAACGCATTCCGAATGCAATCCTGGTGCCTACCGAAGCCATCGTTCCGGTTATGAAAGGAAAAGTTGTGTTTCTCAAAAAAGGCGGCAAGGCTGTAGAAACGCCTGTTGAAACGGGAACCCGGACGGCAGCAAATATTCTTGTCACAACGGGCATTCAGCCCGGAGATACCGTACTGACCACAGGTATGATGTCTATAAAAGATGGCGCTCCCGTAAAGGTTAACGTTGCTAAGGAAAAAGAAGAACAGAGCCCAGGAAAATGAGTATTTCGACCACCAGTATCAAACGGCCCGTTCTGGCCATTGTTATGAACCTGATGCTGATCCTTTTCGGGGTTATCGGCTATACGTTCCTTGGCATCCGGGAATACCCGTCTATTGACCCAACCGTTGTCTCTGTACGAACATCTTACCCTGGTGCGAACTCTGACATTATTGAGTCTCAGATTACCGAGCCGCTTGAAAAGTCTATCAACAGCATTGACGGGATCCGGAACATTTCATCGTCAAGCAACCAGGGAGCAAGCAATATTTCAATCGAGTTTGAACTTGGAAAGAATATCGAAGAAGCGGCGAATGACGTGCGGGATAAGGTTTCGCAGGCCGGCCGTTATCTTCCGCGTGATATTGATGGTCTTCCGGTTGTGAGTAAGGCAGATGCCAACTCTGATCAAATTCTTTCCATGACTATCCAGAGCGAAAAGCGAAACACGCTTGAGCTGAGTGATTTTGCTGAAAACGTAATTGCAGACCGAATTCAAACCATACCAGGGGTCAGCAGTGTGCAGATCCAGGGACAGCGGAAGTATGCCATGCGTATCCGGATCGACCCGAACAAACTGGCGGCTTACGGCCTGACTTCCCAAGACCTGGTTGCGGCGCTTGACCGCGAAAACGTGGAACTTCCGTCAGGAAAAATTACGGGTGAGGCGACCGAGCTGACGGTCAAAACCATGGGCAAACTAACTACGCCCGAAGAATTCAACAACCTGATCATTCAGAGTGAAACAAATAATGTAGTTAAGTTAAGCGATGTGGCCTACGCGGTACTTGGGCCCGAAAATGAAGAAACGATCCTGCGTGAATCGGGCAAACCGATGGTTGCCGTTGCCATCATTCCCCAGCCAGGCGCTAATTACCTTGAAATATCGCAGGAATTCTATAACCGTTTCGACAAACTCAAGGCAGATATGCCTAAAGACATCGTGCTGAAGGTTTCGCAGGATAACACATTATTCATCAAAAAATCAGTGACCGAGGTGGCAGAAACCATCCTGCTTTCGCTCGTACTGGTTATCCTGATCATTTACCTGTTTTTCCGTGACTGGGCAATCGCTTTCAGGCCGCTTATTGATATCCCGGTATCGCTCATTTTCACGTTTTTCATCATGTACATTATGGGTTATTCCATTAATGTACTTTCACTTCTTGCAATTGTACTGGCAACAGGTCTCGTGGTCGATGACGGGATCGTGGTTACCGAGAATATTTTCAAAAAGGTAGAGGAAGGAATGACACCTTTCGAAGCGGCAATCAAAGGTTCAAACGAGATTTTCTTCGCCGTGATTTCCATTTCGATTACGCTGGCGGCGGTGTTCCTGCCGGTTATCTTTCTGCAGGGATTCGTTGGGCGGCTGTTCCGCGAATTTGGTGTCGTTATCGGCGCTGCAGTCTTGATCTCTGCATTCGTGTCGCTTACACTTACGCCGATGCTGAACGCCTACCTGATGAAAAAAGGGGGTCATAAGCCTTCCAGGTTCTATAATTTTACCGAACCGTATTTTGTTCGGCTGAACGAAGCGTACCGTTCCAACCTCAATTCCTTTCTTGCCCGGCGCTGGATGTCAGTTCCGATCATCCTTGTTTGCGTCGGACTCATTTTCCTCTTCTGGAAACTCTTACCCAAAGAAACCGCCCCATATGATGACCGGAGCGCGATAAACATGAACGTGACCACTCCCGAAGGCTCTTCCTTTGCATTCACAGACCGCTTTATCATGAAAGTCGGCAAACTGGTTGAGGATTCGGTTCCGGAGAAAAACGTGAATATTACGATATCATCGCCCAGTTTTGGCGGCTCGGGTTCGGTGAACAGTGGTTTTGTACGTATGGGCCTTGTAGAGCCGTCTAAACGCGAGCGCAGTCAAAAGCAGATTGCAGACAAGCTGACCAGCATGACGCGGAAGTTTTCAGAAGGTAAAGTAATTGTTAGCCAGCAACCAACCATTTCGGTGGGTCGCCGCGGCGGAAGTCTGCCCATCAGTTATATTATCCAGGCGCAGAATTTTGAAAAGCTTCGGGAAAAGGTACCTCAGTTTATGGAAGAGGTATCAAAAAATCAGATTTTCACGGTTTCAGATGTCAACCTGAAATTCAATAAACCGGAAATTGACCTGACTATAGACAGGGACAAAGCCCGGAATCTTGGCGTTTCTGTAGTTGATATTGCGCAGACCTTGCAGCTTGGTCTCAGCGGGCAACGTTTTTCCTACTTTTTTATGAACGGAAAACAATACCAGGTGATCGGGCAGTTTGATCTGGCCGACCGGAAAGATCCACTCGACCTGAGCTCTGTATACGTGCGTAATGATAAGGATCAGCTGATCCAGCTGGACAATCTTGTATCAGCAAAAGAACAAAGTAGTCCACCGCAGTTATACCGGAACAACCGCTTTATCTCAGCAACGGTATCTGCCGGTCTTGCGCCCGGCGTAAGCATTGGTGAAGGAATTGATGCGATGGACCAGATTTCAGAAAAAGTGCTCGATGACAGTTTTTCTACTGATCTGGGCGGCGAATCGCGCGACTTTAGAGAAAGTTCTTCAAACACCGTTTTTGCCTTCGGTCTCGCCCTGCTGCTGGTTTATCTGATTCTATCGGCCCAGTTCGAAAGCTTTAAAGATCCTGTAATCATCATCATGACGGTACCGATGGCGGTTGCGGGAGCCTTCCTTTCGCTGTGGTTATGCGGGCAAAGCTGGAACATCTTTAGCCAGATCGGAACGATCATGCTGATCGGCCTGGTTACAAAGAACGGTATCCTGATTGTGGAATTTGCCAATCAGCTGAAAGAAGAAGGAAAACCTGTGCATGAAGCCATCCGCGAGGCGGCCGTTTCGCGCCTGCGCCCGATCCTGATGACAAGTCTGGCCATTGCTATCGGCGCACTTCCCATTGCCATGGCGCTCGGTGCTGCTGCAAAAAGCCGGATGAGCATGGGCACCGTGATTGTAGGTGGAACTTTGTTCTCACTCGTACTGACCCTGTTCGTAATCCCTGCTATCTACTCATACTGGTCTAAGCCTTTGAAACATAATGACGCCCGCAAAAATGAACTGCAGGCTGCACTGGCCGAAGAAGCCCGTGCCAATCAGGAAAAGCAACTGGAAGAACAAGGCCAGGTTTAGGGAGAAACACATGAAAAAACATCTATATCTTCTGGTCAGCTTAGTATTCTGTCTTCCGGCGGCCCTTGCGGCACAGGAACTGCTCACCCTGCAGGAAGCAATACGAATCTCGCTGGAGAACAACTACGACATCAAACTAACCCGCAATACAGCAGCCATAGCAAGCAACAACGTGAATCCGGCGAACGCCGGTATGCTTCCGGTGCTTACCGGCGATCTCAGTACGGGCGGGGGGCGCCAGAACACAAGGCAGACGCCGGCCAATGGCCCTGACCGCGTGATTACCGGGGCACGAAGTACCAACCTGGCCTATGGAGTCAACCTTGGCTGGACCGTATTTGACGGCTTCAGTATGTTTGCAGCATATGGCCGGCTGAAGGAGCTGGAGAAACAGGGCCAGGTAAATATCCGGGCCACCGTCATCACGAACATTGCTGACGTTATTTCGACCTATTATGATATTGTGCGCCAGGAACAGCTGCTGAGCGCGGCAGACAGCACGCTCGATGTATCGCGCATGCGGCAGCGTATTGCAGACAACAAACTGCAGCTGGGGCGCGGCTCCAAACTTGATGTGCTTACCGCCTCGGTCGATTATAACGCTGACACCTCAGCATACCTCCAGCAGAAAACAGCCCTGGCCAATACAAAGGTGCGGCTAAACCAGCTATTGGCCCGCGATCTTCAGGCGCAGTTCGAAGTTGACGAGAAAATAGAGATTGACCAGACCCTGGTTTATACTACGCTTGAATCACTTACAGAACAGCAGAATCCTGATATCAGGAATGCTTTCATCAACAGGCGCATTGCCGAACTCACGCTGAAAGAAGTGCGCGGCCAACGTTATCCGACCATTGCTGTGAACGGCGGTTACGAACGTTCAAGAAGCACCAGCCCGACCGGTTTTAACCAGCGCTTTCAGGCCAACGGCTTTACTTATGGCCTGACTGCGGGCTTAAATATATTTAACGGATTTCTGCAGCGCCAGAATGAGCGTAATGCAAAACTCGATATCAACAATGCTCAGATCAGTCTTGAGAAAACCCGCCAGGATGTGAAATCTTTGCTGTTATCCGCATATCAGAACTACCAGAATTTCATTGAACTCGTAAAACTTGAGCGTAGAAACGTCGATCTGGCGCGCCAGAATCTCGATATCACACTCGAAAAATACCGGCTGGGAAGCATTCCTCCGCTCGAATTGCGCGAAGCACAGAAAAATGCACTCGATGCTGTCTCCAGGTTTGTCGAAATCGAGTATCAGGCTAAAATTGCCGAGATCACCCTTCGTGAGATCAGCGGCAGCATTGACATTCAATAGAATTGCCTTATATTTAACCACATGATTCTTGTAGCAGACAGCGGCTCGTCCAAAACAGACTGGATGGCCTATACGCCGGAAAAGACACTTCACTTCAGCACCCAGGGCATTAATCCATATTTTTTAACCGAGCAGGACATCTTCAGGATCGTTTCCCGCAACAAGGAATTCGAGCCATATGCCGATCTTGTAAAAGAAATTTATTTTTTTGGAGCCGGCTGTTCATCGCCAGACAAACACGAGGTCGTTTCAAACGGCTTATCTGCCTATTTCACGAAAGCATTTGTTTCAGTTGAGCATGACCTGATGGGCTCTGTGTACGCTACCTGCGGCGACAGCGAAGGCCTGACCTGCATTCTTGGAACGGGCTCAAACATCACCTATTTTGACGGAACGAGGTTATCTGATGGCAGGCACGGATTAGGCTACATTCTTGGCGACGAGGGTTCAGGAACCTATTTCGGCAAAAAGATGCTGCAGGGCTATTTCTATAAGCGCATGCCCGGGCCGCTTCTCAAAGCTTTTGAAGAAACCTTTGCCATAAAAAAAGAAGAAGTGATTACCAGTGTTTATCAGAAGCCCTTCCCAAATACTTACCTCGCTGGATTCAGCAGGTTCATGATAAAACATTACGACCATCCGTTTATCCGTAAAACACTGCGTGATGGCTTCCAGGAATTTATCGACACGAATATTCGTGATTATGACGGCTATGACCGCATGCCGGTACATTTTGTAGGATCGATTTCTTATTATTACCGCGAAATGCTTACTGAAACATGTAATGCGAACGGCATTACCGTAGGCAAGATCCTCCAAAAACCAATCAACGAATTGTTTGCCTATATTCTGAAGCGCGAATCTATCCAGGTTTAGTTGCAATGCATAAAAAAAAGCTCCGCAGCATGGCTGCGGAGCTTTTTTTTATTTTCAGAACTTAAGTTAACTAGATAAGTTCAACACTTCTGCTCACAAAAGCTGTCAGGTCAGCACCACTGAGCATACCCTGCGAAAGCAGTGCGAGATCGACAGCCTGTTTGGCAAGCTTGGCCTGCTCCTCTTCAGAACCCGCAGCGAGTATCCGGCCAATTAATTTGTGATTGCCATTAATGGCAACCTTGTAATTGTCTGGCATCTGGCCGTAGAAGCCCATTCCCCCACCCATCTTGGCCATGTCTTTCATGCGGCGCATAAACTCATCCATGGTTACCGTTACGGGCATTTCTTCAGGATGCAATGCCACTACTTCAACCTGGTAACCCGGCTTGGAAATGGCTTTCTCAAATACCTGTTTCGCCTTTTCAGTTTGCTCTTCAGTCAACACATGCTCGTTCTTCTCATCTTTCTCGATCAGCTGGTCAACGACACTTGAATCTACACGTTTCAACACGGTCTTTTCAAGCTTCTGCTCGAGATGGTTGATAAAATGATTATCTATCGGCGAATCCATCACGAGAACATCGTAACCTTTTTTCGCTGCAGACTGGATAAAGCCATCCTGTTTTGCCGCGTCTGTTGTATACAGGTAAACAACAGAGTCATTCTTATCTGTCTGTAAATCTTTTACTTTCTCGCGGTATTCGTTCAGGGTAAAATTTTCTTTGTTCGTGTTGGTTACAAGCACAAAATCTTTTGCCTTATCATTGAACTTTTCTTCGCTGATGATACCGTACTTCACAAAAAGGCCAATATCTGTCCATTTTTCTTCAAAAGACTTGCGGTCCTTATTGAACAGCTCCTGAAGTTTGTCAGCTACTTTTTTTGTAATGTAACTGTTGATCTTTTTAACGTTGCTGTCTGCCTGAAGGAAACTTCTTGATACGTTCAGCGGAATATCAGGCGAATCAATGACACCGTGCAGCAGCATCAAAAACTCGGGCACAATGTCTTTTACCTCATCAGTAATAAACACCTGGCGGGAAAACAACTTGATCTTATTGCGTTGAACCTCAAAATCGTTTTTAAGTTTCGGGAAGTAAAGTACACCTGTCAGGTTGAACGGATAGTCTACATTAAGGTGGATCCAAAAAAGCGGCTCTTCTGAAAACGGATACAACTGTTTGTAAAAGTCGAGGTAGTCCTCGTCTTTCAACTCTGAAGGCGCTTTTGTCCAGATCGGATTGGTCGTGTTGATGATGTTATCAACCTCTACTGATTTTGTCTTTGGCTTGCCTTCTTCGTCTTCACCATCGGGCTCCGTCGTGGTTTTAGTGCCAAATTTAATCGGAACGGGAAGAAATTTGCCGTATTTATCAAGGATTTCTTCCAGTTTATATTTGCTCAAAAATTCTTCTGAGTCGCTGTTTACATGCAGAATGATATCGGTACCACGGGTGCTGCGTTCGCCCGGTGTAATTTCGAACTCCGTGCTGCCATCGCAAACCCAGCGTGCCGGCTCCGCACCTTCCTGGTAAGACAAGGTCTGTATTTCAACAAGGTCGGCAACCATAAATGCAGAATAGAAACCCAGACCGAACTTACCGATGATCTCATTCGCGTCTTTTGCATCCTTAAATTTTTCAACGAACTCGCTTGCACCTGAGAACGCCACCTGGTTGATGTATTTTTTAATCTCTTCAGCGGTCATCCCGAGTCCATTATCGCTAATGGTGATCGTCTTTTTCTCTTCGTCCAGTTTAACCTCAACGAGCGGGCTTCCGACCTCGCCCTGATACTGGCCAAGGGATGCGAGACGTTTGATCTTTTGAACTGCATCTACAGCGTTTGAAACAAGTTCGCGCAGAAAGATCTCGTTGTCTGAATAAAGGAACTTTTTAATGATCGGAAAGATGTTTTCCGTGTGAATTGAAATATTGCCTTTTTCCTGTATACTCATGGTACTTAAATGTGGTTATGATTCAAGCGCTCTTTATCAACGATTATTCCAAGCGCCACATTTTGCCAAATTGACAGGGAATGCAGCATCCTGCAACTTTCGCGATGAAGAAATTTCAGTGACGAGCCGATTCAGCGGCAGCTGAGATACAGGTATTTCTGGTTTTCAGCAGCCTGGTCAGGTAAGGCGCAAGAAACAAGCGTTCGGCCAGCCTTCCGGCGAAGCCGAGCGGCGCAGTTATTTCGATAATGTCGGTCATCAGTGTTTTCTTGCCGGCAGCCTGAAAAAGATGCGCGTGACTGAACCTGGCAAAAGGTCCGTCCTGCATTTCGTCCCTGAAATAGCCGGGAGCCTGCATGGCGGTAATCTTGCTGGTCATCTCAAACCATAACCCAAGGTGACGGGCACGCCAGGTCACCGTTTCGCCAAGTGCTATCAATCCCGATGTTTTACCTCTAATAGCAGTTTCGTGGCTATCATGCATCGACTCAAGATGCA
This sequence comes from Pedobacter sp. SYP-B3415, assembly GCF_004138205.1. GTDB lineage: Bacteria > Bacteroidota > Bacteroidia > Sphingobacteriales > Sphingobacteriaceae > Pedobacter. The sequence goes on along the minus strand of NZ_RXNQ01000006.1, from coordinate 71,107 downwards.
AATCAATGTTTCTCGCCATATCGAAACAGACCTGTACCTCGGCGTCGATCATATTTCTAAACGTGATCCTGATCATCTGCGAATACTGAGAATGTCATGAATGGCTGCAGCTACTGCTGGGTATTGAAAACGATAACCACCTTCTTGCAGACGGGCAGGCAGCACCCAGCGGCTTTTCAGAATAAGCTCGGTTTCGGTGCCGATCAGGCGTGCACCTATAGCAAGCAACCATGCCGGCGCAGGCAAGCCGATCTTCACACCCGCACTTCGCCGAAGTTCGTTCATAAAGTCCCGGTTCATGACCGGCATAGGTGCTGTTGCGTTCAATATGCCCGCTATATCGGGCCGGTTTATAAGCCACTCGGTAATCTGAGCGGCATCCTGCTCGTGAATCCACGAAATGTACTGGGTTCCTGTACCCTGTTTACCGCCCATACCAAGTCTGACAAGGTTAAGCAGTCTTGGAAATACCCCATCCCTGCGCCCCAGTACAATACCTAAACGCAGGGCAACCCTACGCACCCCCGCACAATCGCAATCAAAGAAGGCGGCTTCCCATTGTTTGCAGACATCCACCGAGAAGCCATAGCCAATCTCACCCGTATCTTCATCCTGCGGCCGGTCTTCAGCATGCCTGTAGATTGTGGCAGAAGTAACATTGATCCAAAGCCTGGGCGGTTCCTTAAGACCGGCAAGCGCTCGGCCCAGGAGTTTGGTCGGCACCTCGCGCGAAGCGATAATCGCTGCCCTGTTTTTCGCGGTGTAACGGCAGTTTACATTTTTTCCGCATAGATTAATCAAAAAGTCGGCACCCTCCAGCGAAGCCATCCAGTCTCCCTCGTGGCGGCCATCCCATAAAACGGTATGCACATTTCCGTCTGATGTTGATGGCTTACGCGACAAAACGACGACCTCGCCGGCTTTATCGCGGTAGTAAGATGCCAGCACCTGGCCCAGGTAACCGTTGCCTCCTGCCAGTACAATTTTGCGGTAAGTTTTCATATCGGTGGTTTTAAAGAATAAAATAAAGTACAGCAAGACGAAACGCCGCCCAGGTAACGCTCAACAGCAGGCCCAGTCCAAGCAATTTACACCTGCGCAGGTGTTCAAGGAACATGAGGCCTGCAATAAGAATAAAGACCAGGGTGTAGGTTGTTGCAGAAAAGCCCGCCATTTGGCCTGCTGCCCTGACCAGCCAGAGCAAGAGAGCACCAGCCAGTGAGACGGTTGCCATATTTCCCAGATAATCCCATGCCCGGCCCGGCGCGAAGATCAGTACGACCAGGGCCTGAAACAGAAATTGCGAAGAACAGATGAACAGCTCTCTCCAAGCACCGGCGGCAGGCAGCAGCGGACTCATAAGTGGCGTGTAGGCATTCAGCAGAACAACCGTTAATATCAATGCGAGCGCCAGATAAGCGAGGCGGTAGGTTGGTATAAAGTCAGGTTGGATCCCACCCCTTGCAGCCGCAGGAACGATCACCCTACGATTATACGACACGAAGGCATATGCGCGTTCAGCGAGCCAGAGAAACGGCCTGAAGGCAAACAGTGGCTGCAGGAAGGGCAGCGCTGTGCCGGCAACTTTAAATAAACTGCTAATACCATAGGTCACCTCGCCGGTTTCTTTATTAACCAAAGCTATTTCGTTGACGGCACGCTGCCGGTCAACCAGCGGGCAATCGCCTGGCAAAAGGTCCTGGTAGGCTGCCCGGCCATCCTTGTCAAGTAATCCGCTGTAGGTAAAAGCGCGGGTGTACGCTCTGCACATTGGGCATTCAGCGTCAAACAGAATGAGGTGATTATTAAGCGTCTTCATTTTTTTAATTATTATATTTTCAGGAAATATTGAAAGTTATAAGTGTAAAAAAAACTGTTATTTAAACAGCTTAAAAAATGTGCTCCAAAACCAGTTCTCTTCGGCCCTGACCATCGTATCAATGGTTTTATTTGCATTCTGAGCAAGTGCCCGGATATCTTTAACCGAACTTTGAAACGTCTTGAAGTGCGGGTCTTTGCTATCACCCTCTACCTCTGCGAGCTCATTCAATACACGTAACATGGGCTCCAACTCACGTTTTTTTCTTTCCTTGGCAACCTGTCTTGCAATGTTCCATGCATCCTTGTCTGCAAAAAAATATTCCTTGCGTTCACCTGGGCGGTGTTGCTTCTCTACCAGTCCCCAGCTGATCAGGTCGCGCAGCGTCATATTGGCATTGCCTCTTGAGATACTCAGCTGGCTCATGACTTCCTCTGCACTGAGCGGATCGGGTGATACCAGCAGCAGTGCATGCACCTGCGCCATGGTGCGGTTTATACCCCACTCAGAACCCAACCGCCCCCAGGTATCTATAAATTTCTGTTTTGCTTCTGCCAGTTCCATAAACAAAAGTAGCAAACGTTTTTAACTTTCAAAACTTTTTGAAAGTTAAATCTAATTATTGATGATTTTATTTACGGGTTGGTTTGTTGCAAGGCGAATAAATTTATTTATTTTGAAAAAAAGAGCTATGAGAATATCCTGTTTATGCATTCTCCTGTTGAGTTTTCTTATTGGCTGCAGCGGCAAAAAAACGTTGTGGAAAGGGACTTGCGGTGATCAGCCATGTGAATTAACCCTTGTAAACGAGCCTGGTGCGGCCTCGGCTTACACTTTCACTCAGCTGCAGATCGGTGAGCTGCCGCCTGTGGCGGTAAACGCGCAGACTACAGACCCGAATGGGATGCCTTACAGTGACGATCTCTTTTCAGGATCTGAAACGAGGTTCGCAAAATACCGTCCGGGGTATCAGAATGCAATATTCAACAGTTCCGCCAGCCGGGCTACAATGCTCTACATGGATCCCGCCAGATACAGCATGCCCGTGTTCGAGCAATATTCCCGCTTCTTTTTATCTCAATGGGAATCGGTCAGAAAAAATGTGACTGATCAGTCTTTGGAACTGCCTCTTATCGGTGGTACTGTTCGCGCATCACGAACGGACTTCATACGTGTGTTTCATGGCCTCCTCTCAGGCAGCGATCATTTCTTTATGGTTACACCTGATGGCACAATCACTTTACTTGAGGGCAAAACGCCGGAGAAAGCAACCGGTGTTCCCAGGCCAAGCACATTAGCAGCCAAAATCGAGATGCCGGGAAGGATTATCCGAATCAGGGATTCAGCCAGGTTCAGTCCGGCGATGCTGCGTTCATTTCGTGATGACCATGACAAAAGTCTCGAAGACTACTTTCAGCTTGTTTATGCTAGATAACCATCCGAAACCCAATCTGGCAGCATTTTAGCGCTTTCTAAGTATGGATTTTTTGCACTTCAGAATCAGTCATATAGTTGACCGCGGATCAGATGTTCTCGAATATGTACTTGATCCTGTGGAGGGGCAACGGCCGCCCTACCTGGCCGGGCAATTTCTGCCGCTTAGCTTTGAATCAAAAAATCGCGAGCTACGCCGTTCCTATTCGCTCTGCAGCTCACCCGTTTTAGACGAACCCCTCAGCATAGCGGTAAAACGGGTGGAAAACGGAGAAATATCACGGTTTCTGCACCACAAGACCCAGGCCGGTGATGTACTGAAGGCCCTGCTACCAAATGGTCAGTTTACCTATATTCCTGATGCCGGCAGCAAGCGCCTGGTATTTTTGTTTGCGGCCGGGGTAGGCATTACCCCGCTGTTCTCGATCCTGAAGACGCTGCTCGCAGCCGAGACAGCAAGCAAAGCGATACTTGTGTACAGCAATCGCTCGGCAGCCGAAACACTTTTTTATGAAGAGCTGCAGCAGCTGCAAACACAGCATTCCGACCGGCTGAAGATCATCTGGCTGTTCAGTCATTCTAAAAATCTGCTTATGGCACGCCTGAACAATACAATGATCAGGCAGGTGGTCGAAAATTACAGTGAACCTGAGTGGGATACGTTATTTTACACCTGCGGCCCCATGCTGTACATGGATCTGTGTCGCATTACCCTGCTGGGCATGGGTATCGAAAAACAACGGATAAAGCGCGAAACTTTTTTCATTGCCGAGGATGAAGCTGATGACGACGATACCAGTGAAAAGGAAATAAAAGATAAAAACACGTATACGGTCTGGATAAAAAAAGCAGGAAAAGAATACCAGATCGAAGTGCCCTGGCATAAACGCATACTCGAAGTGGCGCTCGCCCAACAGATTTCACTTCCCTATAGCTGCCAGGCCGGAATGTGCAGTACCTGCGCAGCGACCTGTACCGCAGGCGGAGTCAGGATGGATTATAATGAGGTCTTGACCGACCAGGAACTTGCGGCTGGCAGGGTATTGGTGTGCACAGCCCATCCTACGCAGCCGGGAACGCGAATAGAATACCCCTGAAGCAGCCGTCCATCCGAATTACTCGGCCACAATCCTTTTCCACCCGGGGTGCCTTGTTATGAACGCACTGACGGCCCGGCAGCGTGGCCGGACGCGGAAACCAGCATCTTCAAGCTGACTCAACACGTTTTCAATCAAAAAATTCGCAATGCCCTGTCCGCGCAGCGGTTCAGGGACCTCTGTATGCACCAGATTCATAATGCCGGCTTCTTCCCGGTACTCCAGCACGGCAAGCTGTTCACCTACAGCTAGCTCAAAGCGGCCTGCCGCCTCGTTATTACGCACCAAGCTCTTTTTTAGTTCTGGTTTCATAAGACCTTTTTATAACATTAATCAAGCACGCCAAATTTACCAAGATTGAAATCCATGATTGCGTCGCGGATCTCAGCCTGTGTGTTCATCACGAAAGGTCCGTAGCTGGCAATTGGTTCGGAAATCGGTTCTCCGCTCATCACCAGGACAAGACTATCCTGACTGGCCGTAAGTGAGATCTCCTCTCCCTCGTGCCCGAAAAGCACAAAATCGTGTTCATTCACTGTGTCAGCATGTATAGTTATGGCGCCATTGATAACAAGCAACGCGGCATGATGGTTTTCGGGCAAGTCGAAGTGGACTGACTTCCCTGCTTTAAGCCGTAAATTGAAGAGGTTTATGGGTGTATAGGTTTTTGCAGGTCCCATTGTTTCCGCAAAGTTACCGGCTATAACGCTGACCTCGCCGGCGTCGTCGGCCAGCACGTGCAGGCCCATTTGTTCTGCCGTGATGGCCTGATAATGCGGATCAACGTTTTTATCCTTTTTCGGAAGATTGACCCAGAGCTGTACCATTTCAAACGGCCCACCGCTGCGCGAGAACGTTTCTTCATGATACTCCTTATGGAGGATGCCTTTTCCGGCTGTCATCCATTGTACATCGCCGGCATGGATCACGCCACTGTTGCCGCTGCTGTCGTGATGCGCCACACTGCCTTTATAGGCAATTGTTACGGTTTCAAAACCCTTATGGGGATGCACATCGACACCGCGGATATGGTCTGAAGGACCAAAGTCATACTCGGCGTTAAAGTCCAGCATCAGGAATGGACTGATGCGGTGCTGTGAAATGCTGCTTCCCGGTATATAATTAAAAACGCGGAAACCATCGCCGACCATACCGAGGCGATCCGGTTTGTGTACAATTCTTTCAACTGCCCTTTTCATAATTGTTTCTTTTGAATCAAAGCTACCGGAAAAGGGCGTGCAGATACTTGATGTATGGTAAGAAAGACCTTCTTCCTACTAAAATGCCGGCAAGGGAACAAAACCCGTTTCGCCTGGTACGTTGTCGAATTGCTGCCTTTCCCACCTGTGTTTCGCCGCCTCAATCTTATCGGGGCTGGAAGAAACAAAATTCCAGTAAATGAAGCGTTCTTCAGGAAAAGCATCGCCGCCAAAAATATAGACCGTCGTACCGGCTTCCATAGTAAAACTGCATAGCGATGCATTTTTCGCAACGAGGATCTGTTTCGGACCATAGGCATGGCCTTCACTTTCGATGCTTCCCTGGAGGATGTACATACCTGATTCGCCAAAGAGCGCGTTGCCAATGTTCAGCGTCTGCCGGGTGTCGCTGTGCAATTCCAGAAAGAACTGCCTGCTGTACACCTGAACGGGCGAGGTGTAGCCAAATGCCGTTCCGGCAACCAGGCGGAAAGAAACATCACCCATGTGCCAGTGCGGAATGTCTTTTGCTTCGACGTGCTGAAATGACGGTTCGCGATCTTCTTCACCGGCTGGCAATGCAACCCAGATCTGCAGCCCATGCAATGTCTTCTCTGATCCGCGCAGGTGTTCGGGGGTGCGTTCGCTGTGCGTAATTCCGCGGCCCGCGGTCATCCAGTTTACAGCCCCGGGGTGAATTTCGATCTCTGTTCCCAGGCTGTCGCGATGCATGATACTGCCTTCAAACAAATAGGTGAGCGTAGACAGGCCAATGTGCGGATGCACGCCGACATCCAGGTTTTCATGATCAGAAAGAACTGCCGGCCCCATATGGTCAATAAAAATGTATGGACCAACCATACGCTTCCCTCTGAAAGGAAGCAGGCGCCCTACCATAAAGCTTCCGATATCTGCAGGACGCTCTTCGATGATCATTCCGATATTTGACATATTGACTTTGTTTGTTACGCAAAATTAGGAAACACCCGGTATTAACAAAATCATCGGCCCATCCAGCCCCCGTCAACTGTTAGCACCGTACCATGAACGTAATCGGCTGCCTTTGAGCACAGAAATACGGTTGGTCCGGTAAAATCTTCAGGCGTTCCCCACCGCCCGGCAGGTATCCGTTCAAGGATAGAACGGCTTCGGTTTTCGTCTGCTCTCAGCGCTGAAGTATTGTCGGTCGAAATGTAACCAGGTGCAATGGCATTCACATTTACGCCCTTTGAAGCCCACTCGTTCGCGAAGGCTTTTGTCAACTGGGCAATAGCACCTTTACTTGCAGCATAACCCGGCACATTGATTCCACCCTGAAATGACAATAAGGACGCCGTGAAAACGATTTTCCCGGAGCCGCGCTCCACCATCTTTTTACCCAGCTCGCGTGCCAGTATAAAAGGTGCGGTTTGGTTTACGGCAATCACCTCGTCCCAATATTCATCAGGATGTTCTGCGGCGGGTTTACGAAGAATGGTCCCGGCATTATTTACCAGGATATCGATAACGGGATGTGCCGCGGTCACCTGTTCGATGAAAGCGAGCAGCGTTTCGCGGTTTGTCAGATCGCACTGGTAGGCATAAAATTTACGACCCAGCGCCCGCACTTCGCGTTCGGCCTCGCTGCCTTCGGTTTCGAGACTTGCAGACATGCCAATAATATCAGCGCCGGCTTCGGCCAGTGCAACGGCCATGGCCTTGCCTATACCGCGCTTGCAGCCGGTAACCAGCGCAACTTTGCCGTTCAGATCAAAAAGTGTGTTGTTCATATTGTTTTTATCGGGATCTATTTCAGCGTAACCTGCAAGGGCTGATCAAGCTGTGTCTTAAAATTTTTCAGATAGGTGGTCCAGTCGCTGAACGACTTTATTTTACCGGCCTTGTTCCAGGCTGCCCCCTGGTAGTACACAACCGGTTTGCCGGGCTTCGCTTCCATGACGACCAGCATCTGGTTTTCAGCATCAAGAGTTTTTACAATACGCTGCCGCGCGATGATACCGATAGCCAAATTTCCGTCAGCACCGTGCGCTGGTTCCCGGTAGGCTATAATGCCGGGTATTTCCTGCACGCTGCGCTCAGCACCTGCCTCTTTGCGTTGTACAATACCCACCGCAACAGGAAGAGACTGGCTTCCGGCAAACGAAAAATCCGCCTCGACCCGGTTCAGCTGGGAACCGGCGTCAATGCTGATCGTTTTTGTCAGGGTTACCGGTTTTCCGTTTACGTCCCAACTGTCGAAACTAAGGCGGAAAGTGCTGCGAATGGGTCCGTTATCAAGCACTTCATGGTGCCGGTAATGTTTCGGATAACTGATTTTTCCATTTGGGAAGGGTGCAATGTCTCCTGCACCGAGCGACATGCCAACCGAATAATAATCCAGGCCGTCGCCATGGTCTGCATGATAATCGCCGGTACGGTACCATTTGTTGATAATCAGATCTGGTGTGCGTTTGGCCCAAACGTCAATTCCCTGGGCGTCTTCATTTGTCCCCTCAAGCGCTTTGCCATACATGCGGAAAGCAATACGATCGTTCTCCCATGCAAAGTCGTCCTTACGCTCAGGAACATACCTGGCAAATGTGCGCACCGGCTCAGCCTGCCGCTTTCCTGAAGTAATTGTCAGCGGCAGCGATGCATTCGCCTTTACGCTTACCAGCAGCAGTAAATTCTTAACTTCTGCCGAACCCAGCCGCTCAAACTGAAGTGGCACCTGCCGGCCGGCTGCTGTAACTACAACCATGCTGGCTGTATCGGTTTTTTTGCCGCCTGCAACCTGCGACCAGGGCACTGAGACTACAACTTCGTTCCGGTCAAAAGCCGAAGGATTACGAATGAGCAGCGTTCTTTTCTGTGCTAAGGCGCCGCCGGATAAAAGCGCGGCAAGCGCCAGAAAACTTGCGATTTTTTTCATTTGCGTTTATCTTAATTCTGTAATGGCACAGTGATCCATATCTCCATAGTCCAGGTTTTCGCCGGCCATACCCCAGATAAATGTGTAGTTTGAAGTGCCTGATCCTGAGTGAACAGACCAGTTTGGTGAGATGACAGCCTGTTCATTATGCATCCAGATGTGCCGTGTTTCCTGAGGCTCACCCATAAAATGGCAGACAGCCTGACCTTCAGGAACTTCAAAATAAAAATACACCTCCATACGGCGATCGTGTGTGTGGGCTGGCATGGTGTTCCATACACTGCCCGTTTTAAGCTCTGTCATACCCATTTGAAGCTGGCAGGTTTCCACAACGCTGTTAACAAGGAGTTTATTGATAACCCGGTGATTTGCCGTGGCAGCACTGCCCAGTTCGACAACTTCTGCCTCATGCCGCGTCACTTTTTTATTTGGGTAGTTGCGGTGCGCTGGCGCGGAGTTCAGATACAGTTTTGCCGGGTTGGCGGCGTCTGCAGATGTGAATGTCACTTCCCTGGCTCCCTGGCCAATGTAAAGTGCTTCTTTAAAGTCCAGGTCCCAGCTTTCTGCATCAGCAGTTATCTTTGCAGGTCCGCCTACGTTGATAATCCCCAGCTCACGCCGCTGAAGGAAAAAATCTGCCTTAAGTTCGGGCGGATTGGGTAACGTCAATGTTTCGCCAACCGGATGCGCGCCGCCTGTGATGTAACGGTCAAAGTGGCTCAGTGTAAGTGAAACCTGGTTGGCCTCAAATAACCGGGGCAGCAGAAAATTGTTGCGCAGTGCTGCCGTATCCATCGCTTTTGCTTCCGCAGGGCTTACAGCCCAGCGACTTTCGAAAGTATATTTCATATATTAATGTTTTGATCTGACTTTGATTAGACATCGCCCGGAGGGCAAAAACCTGTAAATAGGTTGCGTTTGCCTGCCCGGTAAGCTGAGCCCTTTATACCATTGAACAGCTGTTCACCACAGGGTGTTATATCAGCTGTTGTAAATACAATTTATGTAGACATACGCCTGATGAGCTGAACAGGTATCGTAATCGGGTTTTTAAGGGCTGTGCCGGTGCTATCTCCGAGTATGTGCATCAATTCTGAAATTACGCGGCTGCCCATTTTACCCGGAAACTGTTCAACCGATGTAATAGACGGACGAATAATGGCACAACGGGGATCGTTTGAGTAACCGACAATTTTAAGCTGCTGCGGAACAGCAATCCCGTTTTCGCGTGCAAACTCATGAACAGCGATTGCCGCTGTATCGTTGGCGGTGAAAACACCATCGGGTTTAACGTCTTGTGCAAACATCTTTTTCATTGCTTCGCGTGTATTATCGTAAGTAAGTGCCTGGTAAAAAACCATGTTTTCAATTACGGGGATACCAGCTACCTCCAGTGCTTTAAAAAAACCCTGGGAGCGGTCGCGATAAAGATTGGTAGAAAGCGGCCCCGAAATATATGCGATGCGCCTGCAGCCTGTTTCAGCAAGGTGCGCGCCGGCGAGGTTTCCACCCTGAAAGTCGTCGCCGCGAATAATCAACGCTCCATCGAATGCGGGCGGTACCCGGTCATAAAAAATAAGCGGTATCCCATTTTTGGTAAAAACTTCAAAATGACTAAAATCTTCAGTGTTAAGCGTACAAGACACAATGAGCGCATCCACCCTGCTTGAATACATTGTATCGACGAGGCGGCGTTCCATTTCAGGTGAATCATTCGACTGTGAAATGATCAGGTTATAACCCCGTTCGTAGAGCTCATTTTGCATGGTCGTAATGGCTTCGGCGTGAAAAAACATCGAAATCCTCGGAACAATAAGCCCGATTGTATGTGTCTTGTTGTTCCTCAGGCCAAGGGCCATGTTATTGCGCCTGTAACCAAGCTGACCAGCCATATCGGCCACTTTTTTACGGGTGGCCGGCCTCACATTCGGATTATTGTTCAGCGCGCGTGAAATTGTTGCCGGCGACAGCTTCAGTGCAGCTGCAATATCGAGTATGGTGTTTTCCTGAGATTTCCTGGTTTTTGACATAATTCAGCTAACCGGGACATTCCTCTCATGTGCCGGCTGTCCAATTTATGAAAACGTTTTCATAATTGACAACTGTTTTTTTTGAAAGGGTTGGTGGAAACAGATGCCGGACAGGCTACATGAGCCGAAAAATCTTCATATCTTCACCATTGGAGCACATTGTCTGCTCCACACTAAAATCCCTGCAATGAAAAATTTCGACTGGACCGCCTTTACAAAACGTATTGCGGTTAGATCTACCCTCCAAAAGATTTATGAGGCCTGGAGCACCGCGGCTAACCTTGAAACCTGGTTTCTTGAGCGTGTACTATTTACTAACGAACAGGGCGAGCAACTTGGTCCCCTTGAACGTGTGGCAGACGGCATGCGGTACGAGTGGTATTGGTACTTGGATAACAACCCAATGAAAGGAGAAATTATCTCGGCAAACGGCACTGACTTTCTGCAGTTCAGCTTTGAAGGGCCGAGTGTGGTCGATGTGCGGCTAAGCACGCAGGATGAATATGTAATTATTGAACTGCGTCACCACAGCATCCCGCAGGATGATCATTCACGGCAATACATCAGACTCGGCTGTTCGAACGGCTGGGCATTCTATCTCCATAACCTGAAATCGGTGTATGAAGGCGGGATTGATCTCCGGAACAAAGATCCGCGGCTTGGTGTTATGATCAACAACTAGCACGGCAGCTACAGGCCGAAATTCCCGGCAAGTGTACGCAGCTCCTCATCATCTATGGCTGAAGGATCACGAAACTGGCTTTGAAGTAATGCAACAGGCACGCTTAACGAACCTGTCGTGGTTTGCAGGCTGACGGCGTCGCCATGTGCAGATGCGGAAAGATAGTCGCCTATCTGTGGATTAAAATTCTGCATCCTGATCAGGATCTCGTGATAAACAAACACAGGTACCGGCATGCGGCAAAAATAAGTTAACGCTCCGGTAACACGATATTATCATTTTGTTAACAAGCGGCCGGTTTGTTAATGCTTAACACAGCAAGGGTAGCCTGCAGCCGTGTTCGGTTGACCAGTCGGAAAGCAGCTGCGAAATCAGGCCGGGCGGAATCTGACCGCCTGCTGCTGTCAATGCCTTGTTGATCTGCAGCCTTGCGGCTTAATTCTGCATTGTTATCTTTGGCAAAAACCTTTTTTATGCCGATTCAACAAGAGTTAACAGCCGACAGCCTGATTTTTGATCTGGATGGAACCCTTTGGGATGCAGCAGAAACCTGTACACTTGCCTGGAATGAAACTTTCAGACAGTCTGAGTTAGGGCAGCACAGCCTCGAAGCAGATATGATCAGATCGGTGTCAGGGCTGCGCATCGAGAAGGTTTTTGACCAGTATTTTTCGTTTATCCCAGAAGAGCGCCGTACGGAGGTCTTTGGTATCTATCAAAAAAACGAACCACTTTTTATGAAAGCCCATGGCGGAAAATTATTTCCCGGGGTCCGCGAAACACTTCCCGCTTTAAAGGAACGTTTTCGTTTGTTCATTGTGAGTAACTGCCTGGCCGGCTATATCGAGAATTTTCTCGAGTTCCATGGATTAGGTAATTTTTTTGAAGATTTTGAGTGTCCGGGCAAGACCGGTGAGCCGAAAAGCACGAATATAGCCCTGATCATTGAACGTAATCATTTGAATGCGCCGGTATATGTCGGCGATACCATTTGGGATTACGAAGCTACGGCAGCAAACAAGATTCCCTTCGTACATGCGGCTTATGGATTTGCGAAAGTTCCGGAAGCTGCTTACCGGATCAAACAGTTCAGCGAGTTGAAAGATCTGGTATATTCTGAATAAAATGCCTAAAGTTAGTCATCAGCCGGAGGCGGTCGAAAAACTGCTTGCCATGCAGCCGGCAGCCACTGCCGCCCTAAGCCGGGAAATTATCAGGGTGATTGCAGCTGCACACCCTCAGCTCGGCATCCACGTCAAGTGGAATGCCCCGGCCTTTTTCTTCACGGGAGAAATGGCGCCTTTCGATGCAAAAACATATGCACGCGATCTGCTTGTCTTTAACCTCAGGCAGAAAGGTCACGTTTTATTGATCTTCCCCACGGGCAACCTGATCAACGACGTTTCGGGATTGCTTGAAGGTGCATATGCCGATGGGCGAAGAATGGTACGGATTTACAGTGTCGATGACCTTGCAGGCAAAGCCCCCGATCTACAGCACCTGATCAGGCTGTGGATTGAAAAAGTAGCACAATGAAAGCTAGAGGTTCAGGCTTAGCTTTTTCCCACTTTTTACCGCCTGGTAGATGGCATCAATGATCTTCAGGTCTTTCAGACCTTCTTCACCGTCAACCGGAATGACCGGTTTTTTGTTATCGAGAATGATTGCGGCCATTTCTTCCATTTGTTTTGTCTGATGAACAACATGCGGCAATGCCAGTTCGCCCTTATTGGTACGCCCCCTGATGGGGCCGTAACCGGTGGCAGGCTGTAGTTCTGCAAAACCTTTGTCGCCATTGAGGAAGAACCGGTCCAGATTATTCATGCTGTAAGTGGACAGGCAGGATGCCACTGCACCACCAGGAAAACCCAGTTGAAACTGAATAGTTTCATCTACACCCGGTTTAAACTTCTGTGGATCTGTTTTTGTCTCCTGGGCGGTAACCCAGACAGGCTCCTCGCCAACCATATACCTGGAACCGTTTATGGCGTACACACCAATATCCATCAGGGCACCTCCCCCTGCCAGATTTTTTGTAAGCCGCCATTGTCCGGGATCGCCGATACGGAATCCGCTTAGGCCCTGAAAAAATCTGATCTGCCCCAGCTCCCCGGCCTGCCTCATTCTTACAATTTCCAGCGTATTTGCTTCGAAATGCATGCGGTAGCCAACCAGCAGTTTCACTTTTGCGTTTCTGCAGGCTTCTACCATTTCCTGACCTTCGCGCGCGTTCAATGCCATCGGCTTTTCGCAAATAACGTGTTTACCGGCTTTGGCAACCCGTATAACCTGGCCATGGTGCAAGGCATTCGGGGTGATCACATAGACAACATCTATATCTTTATTATCCTTAATGGCATCAAAATTTTCATAGTTATAGCAGTTCTTTTCAGGTATGTTGTATTTCTGGCTCCAGCTTTTAATCTTCGATGGCGTACCGCTGATCAGCCCGACGAGTTTCGCCCGCTGGCAGGATTCAAGTCCGCGCGCAACCAGACCGGCATAACCACCAAGTCCCATAAGCGCAACACGTAACACCGGTCCCTGATAGGGCTCGCTGTTTACCGCTGCAGCAAATGCTGTAGGAATAGATGGAAGCGTAAGGGCGGCGGTGCCGAGTGTTTGAAGAAAGTTTCTGCGTGATGACATGCTTTTCTGGTTTAGGTTGAGGTTTCTGTTCTAGCAACGGATTCAGGAGCTCCGGGGTTTTGCAACAATTTAAAAATAAGCTTTTTAGAAGACAATAACATGATACGGCATTAATTTTTAAAGCAGTTTTGACCACGAAGCACACAGGTAAACCGGGCTTGGGTAGCACCCGGGTCGCGGAAACACCTGGGGAAAATAAGGCAGAACGTATGATGGCCCCTGGCTGCCTGGGCCCGTCATCACGCCAATCAATTATATAACACATCTCTCCGGGCTATTGCTTCGGATGGCTCCGGCCTTTCAGGCGCTTTCGTGGGCTACATGATCTGGTCCCTGTCATCAAACATAGTCTTGAAGCAAAGTGCAGTTACTAAACAAAAGAAGCCTTTTGAAATATCTGTTGAGACCCGACTGTTAACGGTACAGTCGCAAGACCTGGCCGTTTATATCTGTAAAGAGGGTTTGCCTGTAAGCATGCACGACTGCATCCATGCTTATAGCCGGCAACCCGGGAAACAGCGCTCCATACTGCGGTGCTGAATCCTGAAGCATACCGGGGCTCACAGCGTTTACCCGCATCCGCGGAGAAAGCTCCAGCGCAGCTGCATAGACAAAGCTGTGAAGTGCGCCGCTGATGACACCGCCGCCGGTTACACCTATATGTGGTTCATCTGCAAATACGCCCGATGTCAGGGTAAATGATCCGCCCGGAGGCAGGAAATGCTGTCCGACAAGGACGAGGCTGATCTGGCCCAGGAGTTTCCCGCGCATGTTGTCCAGCAGTGCGTCTTGCGTCAGCGTGGCAAAATTGTCCATATCGCCGGAAGCGGCCGCACAGATCAGGGCTTCCGGCTGCGGGCATTGCCCGAACATGTTACGAATTGAGTCTTCCGAACGGATGTCGACGTGGTAATCTCCGGAACTGCGGCCCGCTGTTATAACTTCATGATCCGGAGATAAGGCGGCGTTCAAACGTTTTCCAAGTGTTCCGGATGCACCGATGAGTAGTATTTTCATAGTTATACAAACATACGCTACCATGCCGGTTGCAGGTAATCCCGCTCCAAATGTTTGTTACTTACAAAATGTGTGTAATGAAAACGATCCTGTTATTCCCCGCACGGAAATAGTAATTTACAATCAGGATAGTTACCTTTAATAAACCAAACCCTTATGAGCAACCGCAGAACTTTTATCAAAAACGCCGCCCTGCTGGGTGGCGCATTTGCACTGGCTGGCCCGCTGGCAGCCTGTAGCAAGGCAAAATCTTATAGTCCGGTTAAAGAAATCGGACTTCAACTTTTCAGCATCCGGGATGCGCTGGCCGCAGACGTCACGGCCAGCCTCCGGAAGGTAGCAGAGATCGGGTATAACCACGTCGAGACCTTTTTTGAGTATAACAAGAAAAAACCCGAAGCAAAGTTCTGGGGGCTTGAAGTATCAGACCTGAAAAAGCTGCTGGCCGATAACAGACTGGCCAGCTACAGCGGACATTACCAGCTTCATGATTTTCTTACCCGCGGAAATGGCGACAAGTCTGCCCTTGAGTATCAGGTTGATATCGCAGCCTCGCTGGGGCAGCAATATTTTATTATTCCTGTGCCGCCACTTGGACTTCTTGACATGCTGAGTGCAGACGACTTCAAGTTTATGGCTGAGCAGTTTAACAAAGCAGGAGAACTATGCCGCAAATCGGGTCTGACGATCGGGTACCACAATCATTTCTGGGAATTCAGGAGCCTTGCAGGCGGAAAGAAAGGCATGGATATTCTGCTTAGCGAGACTGAACCAGATCTGGTTACCTTTGAACTTGATCTGTTCTGGGCAAAAAAATCCGGAATAAACCCCGATGACTATTTCAAAAAATATCCCGGTCGCTTTGCTATGTGGCATGTCAAGGATATGGACAAAAGTAATACCGAGCCAATTACGGGTGGCGAGCAGGACAAAAAGCCATCAATGGATATCCTGCAAACCATTAGCTACACAGAAGTAGGTACGGGAGCCATCGACTTCAAGGAGATTTTCAGTCATCAGGAACAGTCGGGGCTTAAACACCTTTTTGTTGAACAGGATGTTATTAAACAGGATGTCTTCAAAAGCATAAAGCAAAGCTTCGACTATGTTAAAAAGAACCTGGTAAGTTAGTCTGAACGCCACTGAGTTCGAACGGTAACGTTGAAAGCGGGCTGCCGTTTATAATAAGCGCAACCTGATGTGTACCGGGATAATAAACGCGTGTCGTGATCGGTTTAAAGGGGTGCTTCCGGGTCATCGTTAGTTCTTCGCCTGGCTGAATTGTGCGCTCGCTGATCTTAAAAACTTTCGGGATAAGCTGTCCTTTTGCCCTCAGGTGATAGACCGCATATTCAATACGCACAAGTTTGGGCCGGGTAAGCTCGTTTTTTAAGCAAAATGAGAATGAAAGAGGTAGCGAAGGACTGGCTTCGGGTGCAGAGAGGCGGAAGTCTGAAAGTGTGATGCCTGCAGTATCCAGGCCGTACAGCGATAACACTGCGGGATAGCCCTGTTTAAAAAGGGTGCGACACGCATGTTTAATGATTGCGTCTGTTTCAGGCGAGTGAAGCTTCCAGCGGCAAACGACACGCAGCAGCACATCCGGATGATCTTTCGAAATATCGTTAAGATGATTAGCTACGCTCTTCCGTACCCATGGCGAAGGATCCGGCATCAGGTTTTCAAGTAACTGCAATACCGGCGTGGGATCGCGCTTAAGCGCCGGAATGGCAAGCGCCCAGGGCAGCCTCGGACGACTGCCTTCGCTTGCCAGGCGCCGCACGCGGTGATCAGCATGTTGCGACCAACGATGCATGACAGCAATCATTTCATCAAAGTAGCGCAGAAGAAATGGCCTCACTGCGAACTCGGCAGAAACAAACTGCGTAACGAGCTCAAGCAATTCTGCGGATCTGCTGAAGTGATCGATTCCATAGAGGGCGATGTACTCAGGCAGGAAGACGTACGCGAGTTTATCCGCAGCTTCTCTATCCTTCAGATAGCTGATCAGCCCGGCAAAACTTTCGGCGCTTTCGCTAAAGCCCGCGGGTAGTGCCTGATGGAACACGTGCGCTGTATGCAGCATCCGTTGTTTAAATTCCATCGCACCAAAATCTGGAGGCTGCACCTCGCGGAGGAAGAGCTCTGCATTAAATCCGGGGACCGCCGAATCTGCATCGCTGGCAAACTGTTGGTAGAATTCTGTTGAGTATACGTCTTTGATCAGCGCCATACCCAAATATACGCCCGTGGCACCAGGAAAGAAAACCGAAATAATTATATCTTAATGTGCAGAATCTGTCATTTCCGGTGGGAAACGGTCGGCAGTAAGGTTTAGCCTGATCCCATGTTCAAGCCAGGCTTTCAAACCGGCAAGAACAAGAACAAAACCACCGGTAGAATCCTTAATCCTGGAAAGCACGGTATCGTCATCGCCGGCATAACCCGATTCCCTGATTTCCAGAAATGTACCCTTCCCGTCAATTGGCGTGAAGATCCATTCTACGGTCGTGTCTGTACCGCCATTGTCCCATGCCATCGTAATTTTCTGCCCCGGTTCGACAGCTAGCACCTTGATCTCGGCAGATACATTGTACATCTCCCAGGTCCAGGTTACCCGCTCATGCTCATCAAGCCGGCCGGAGCTTTTTGTAAACCAGAATTGAGTGGTCTGTGCCGGATCGACAATCGCACCGAAGACATCATCTACAGGCTTACGGATGAGGAGCGCCGTTTCCATGGTTTTTTGGTTTTCAGTAATCATGATCTTATTATTTCGGGTTATCGTTTGATGCAAGATAGCGGCCAAGCCATTCTTTCAGGATCTCGGTCCAGCCGCCTGAGAAACTGCCGGCAGTAAAA
This sequence comes from Pedobacter sp. SYP-B3415, assembly GCF_004138205.1. Classification (GTDB taxonomy): domain Bacteria; phylum Bacteroidota; class Bacteroidia; order Sphingobacteriales; family Sphingobacteriaceae; genus Pedobacter. The sequence continues at coordinate 53,407 of NZ_RXNQ01000006.1, read as the reverse complement.
TCAGGTCTGTTTTGCGGAAAGCTCTCCAGTCCGGTGTGCGTAACGCGAAGTCTTACCCCCTGCGGTTCTTCGAAGAGCTCGAATGTGACGAGCGAAAAACCCGGGATATGCGTATATTGCCAGGAGTACTGAAGCATCTCCATCGGTGTAACCTCGGTAATCCGGCAGATATGGACCAAACGGTCACCTGTGTGACCCGTGCCTTCAAAAGAAAACTCAAAGCCCGGTTCGGGTTTGAAATCAGAAAGATTAAAATACCATTTGCCGAGCTCTGCCTTGTCTGTGAGGGCTTTCCAGAGAACTTCTAATGAAGTATCAAAAACTTCTTCTACAACTACAGTATCCATTTTATTTTTTGGTTTTCGGTACGGGTACAGAAATGTTGTTAGCAGGTATTTCACCTTCCTGAACAAGCTGGCGCAGTGCGCCGAATTTGGCAGTCCAGAATAGCCGGAATTGTTCCGTCCACTGGTGCACCTCGCTTAATTTATCTGCCTGAACACGGCATCGCTTTTCGCGGCCGGCCTGCGTAATGGTTAACATGCCGCATTCTTCAAGTATCTTCATGTGAAGTGCAACAGCCTGCCTGCTCATATCAAAATGATCGGCGACGCTGCGCATATTCATATCTGATACGGACAACATTTCGATAATCTGCCTTCTGGTCGGATCGGCAATGGCCTGAAAAACGTCTCTTCTTAACTCCATAAAGGCAAGTATTTACTTGCCAATTTAAAGGTAAGTATTCACTTGCGCAAATTTTATTCATTTTTATTTACCAGGCAATTCCGTAATCTTCGCCGTGGTTGCTTGAACCGCCCCACAGGGTACGGTGTTTCCAATCGAACCAAATGGCATTGATAGGGCCGCTTGTTCGTTCGGCGAAACTGAGGATGTAACCCTTCTTTTTCAGTGCTTCGCGTGTAGCGGTCGGCGTTTGGCTGTTAAGCAGAATCTGGCCGGGTTTTGGTTCGCGGTCGGCCGCCCTGGTACCACCGAGTGAAAGCCAGAGCTGGTTGCTGTTGAAATTTGGCGCTTCGGATGCCTTCTGTACCGGCATACCGAATTCCACTACATTAAGAAAAAACTGAAGCAGGTTCTGATCCTGGGTATCTCCGCCCTGAACGGCGGCAGAAAGATATGGTTTCCCGTCTTTCAGGAACAACGAGGGTGATAAAGTAACCCGCGGTCGTTTGCCCGGTTCGACCACATTGAAAGGATTTAATGCTGAATCAATCACAAAACTTTGCATACGCTGACTCATCCCGATGCCCGTGTTTCCGGCAATGCAGGCCGGCAGCCATCCGCCGCTTGGTGTTACGGAAACAACCCAACCTTCTTTGTCTGCCGCTTCGATGGATGTGGTTCCACGCCATAACCTGTCCTGATAACTTTCGTCGGGTGGCAATGCGCCGAGATCATGTTTCGGCGCAAAGTTGCGTTTGCTGGTGTCTGCTTCAAACCCGCGGATCTTAAGTAACGTTAAATAAGGATTCGTCTGGTTTTGGAACTGGTACGGATCTCCGGGGCCGATTTTTATGTTGTTCCGTTCGGGATCGATCAGTGATGCCCTTTGTTTTGCGTATGCCTTACTAAGTAGCCCCTGCATAGGTTCAATCGGCGTTTTATATGAATCGCCATAGTAAAAATCACGATCTGCGAACGCCAGGTTCATTGCCTGGTAAACAGTATGGATATACGGCGGACTGTTGTAGCCCATGGCCTTCAGATCAAAATTTTCGAGGATATTGAGTGCCTGAAGCAAGACCGGACCCTGCGTCCATTGTTTGAGTTTGAAGACCTCGATTCCTTTATAATCGGTTACAAGGGCTTCTTCCTCAACAGGTTTCCAGTTAGCCAGATCGGCCATGGTGATAAGGCCGCCCTGCTCTCGGCTTCCCCTAACAAATTCTCTGGCGATGTCGCCTTTATAGAATCGGTCATAGGCGGCCATAAGTGCCTCTTTGCGAGACCCGCCCTTTTTGAGCGCGGCTTTCTCAGCATCGACCATTTTGGTCAGTGTAGCAAGCAGGTCACTTTGTACAAAGACTTCACCGCCTTCGGGCGCCTCCCGGGCTGCTCCTTTATGGGGGAGCAAAACCTTTGTGCTGTATGGCCATTGTTTAATCAGGGCTTTCTGTCTTTCAATGGTGTTGGCGGCCTGGGCCTCGATAGGGTATCCCGCCGCCATTTTCATGGCGGGCGCAAGTACCTGTGCCAGGCTCATAGTTCCATATTGATGCAGCATAAAGATAAGACCGCCTGGTGTACCCGGGGTCGTTGCAGCAAGAGGGCCGTATTCGGGCGGAAAATTGTAACCCTTATTTTTGAAAAACGCTGCTGTAGCTCCCGTAGGTGCTACACCCATTGCATTGATAGCAATAACCCGTTTTGTTTTCGGATTATAAATAAGCGCCTGGGTTTCTCCGCCCCAGCTGAGGGTATCCCACATGGTGCAGGTAGCAGCAAGCATGGCGCAGGCTGCATCGACTGCATTACCGCCCTGCTGAAAGATCATGCTGCCGGCAGTGGCTGCCAGCGGCTTACCGGTAATGGCCATCCAGCTGTTTCCATACAGCATTGGTTTCTGCGTTGGCTGCGCATGGAGGATAGTTGATAACAGAAGCAGTACGAAAGCTAAAGCGAAATGTTTCATGCAGCAAGATAAGGAAAAACTGCTAGGCGGATTATATTTCGACCACCGCGGAAACGTTAATTTCCTGGTCTATTCAACTTGTTACCTGAACTAACTTATACGTCCGAAACCGGCCTGCCGTATCGCTTGTATACAATACGTCCGTCCACTTGCCACCGGTGAATGCCCAGCAGGTCGAAGAGGAGCCGGCTTAGAACGATTTTGATTTCCCAGGCACCTTTGAATCCTGAGGCCGGGTATCGGTATTCGGGCCGTCCATCGGGGGGGCTCACAAATCCAATGTTGCTGCAGGCCGCGACGAACCGCGATCCGAATTGTGTAAGGTCGAGTTCTTCGGAGAAGCAGACTACGATCGTATCCTGCGCGATGTCGAGTGTGAAATGAAGATGTATAGCATCCTCGTAGCTGAAGAAAAAGGTTGAAGCTTTCAATTTCCCGGTTAGCCAGGGCAAACAGGGCATCATCAAGTTCCTGTCCATCAAACTTACTTGCAGGACCTGATTTTTTCAGGCTTTCCAATTCCTGCCTGTCCTCTTCCAGTCGTTCACGATAGTAGTGAGCCATAAATGCCGGCTGCGCCTGGTTATCGATATTGTTTTCCGCATAAGCTATAGCCCGTTCCAGTTCACAGGTCTTCAGATAGTCCCTGTTTTGAAACACATAGAGGGTTTGAAGGCGGAGATTTATATCGACGAGACCCTTTTGGTGCCAGCAGGCGGCCTGATAGTCGGCATCTTTCAAGGCTTGATCAACACTCACCTGAAGTGATTGCCTCTCCTGCAGGAGTGCCTGGATGATTTGTTCGAGGTCAGATTGCATGGTCGGCGTTTTCTTATTAGAAAAGGAAATGTTCGTTCGTTGGCAGCGAATATTTAATTTTGATTGTATTTTTTAACTTAAAGTTGGTAACTTTACGAAAGTTACCAACTTTGCAGGAGTTGTGGTCCGCGCAGGCTGCTTTAAACAGCGTCAAAGCAGCTGGAGCCATTAAAATTGTCTGCTATTGCCTTGCTTCTATAAACTTGGAGCCTTGTTACCCGGACCCGATCGTACCCATGAATCAATTTGCGGGCGTAATCGTTACCTTCCTGAATTCAATGGGTCCGTGGTCGCCCTGGAAGTAGATAGGTCCGTCTTCAGCTTCACGGCTATCTAAAGCGCCGCCTGTTATACCCGGAATTTCCTGGTTGCTGATCACGGTCTTGCCATTTGAAACAATGGTTACCATACGGCCAATCAGGGTGATATCAAAACTTTGCCAGGTATCAGGTCCAAGCGAATTGATTTCACTCGGCGTCAAGAAACCGTAAACACCTGCAAACAAAACGCTTGAAGGATGCGCGTCTTTTGGACTGTCTTCTATCTGAACCTCATGACGGCCGCGAAGATAAACACCGCTGTTGCTTCCTTTCGGATACCGGAACTCAATATGCAGTTTAAAGTCTTTAAACTTCCGCTCTGAAACGAGGTTTGAGCCCGAGCGCGGACTGGTAAGCACCCCATTTTTTACGATCCACTGGTTTTTGCCTGTGGCCTTCCATCCCGTCAGGTCTTTCCCATTGAAAAGCTCAACCGGCTTACCCCATTTTACCGTGCCGGTACGTTTGAGGTAAGAGGCCCCGACTCCTGTCCAGTTAAACTTCCTGCCTTCGCTCGTGGTGATGGTACCTTTGATCGATTCTCCCTCTAACGTTCCTTCAATTACAAAATCCTGGTTACCGGACTCCCATTGTGGCGGAATGTTGAAGCTGAACCTTCCCTGATCAAAATTCACTTTTGACACCGGACGGGCACTGCCTGATGAACCTACAAAACTGCCGACAAGCGTGCGCGTACCTGAGAGTTTAACTTCAAGCCAGGACGGAGCTTCCTTGCCGTTCTGATCAATCGTGATGTCCCAGCGACCAATAAGGCCTTTTCCCGGAACGTCCTGCCGGACCGAAGCAACCGGAGCTGCAGGCCGCTCTACTTCAAAATTACCTGGTCCGAGCATCCCGCTCAGGCTCAGTAACAATAGCTGACGAAACATGATAAGTTGTTATAAAGTAAGCTGCCAATTTACTTTATTCTCCCGGTTTTTTAACAGCCTTGCTGAATTAAACGATCATCTGGCCAGTTATTGCGCGCATTTTCCTTTGGAAGATGGCTAAATAGGTCGCTCTTTCAAGCATGTAGGTTATCTCATCCGTTAGTTGTACGACTATATCATATTGTATTTACAATTCTTCAACAGGGACAATAACTGCACTTAACCGTATCGTTACGGGCGAAAAATTTTTATTCGCTCCGGATTTTTTTATCATTACAGAATGAAATTTAAATTATTACTGCTCTCTCTTTTTTGTGTCTCTACGCTGAGCGTAAAGAGCCAAACCAATCCCGCCTGGGAGGCCTTCTTTAGAAACGACCGTACCGCTGCCAGGACCCAGTTCACTAAACTTTTGCAAAAGCCGGCTACCGCTAATGAAGCCAGAGCCGGTCTGTGCATGCTAACGGATATGGATGGTTCGCCTGACGCCGGATTTGACTATTTTTCCGGCATCAACCATCAGACTGAAAACGGGCAATCGGCCCTTCTGGCCCTGTGGAGCGATGCAGCAAACTACTCGGGCAGCCTAAAGACAGCCGCACAACTTGCGTTTTATGAAAAACTTGCTGCAAGCGACCATGCAGATGGTGCACTGCGTGCGATGGCGGCTTCCCTGCTCGGCAAACACTATGAAGAAATGAGGCAGACCGCTGCCGCTGATGCGCATTTTAAAAAGATAGGTGAAATTGAAAATTGGCTGATCAGCGGTGAATACGAAAATATTTCGACCAGCGGCTTTGATAAAACGTATGACATACTGGAACACCCGGAGCTGAATTACGTTTTCACCGGGAAACGGGGAAGGACATTTACCTGGCGCACCGTGCCATATCTGCGACACGACCGTTGGTTTGACTTCAGCTATTACAGCAATTATGAAAATGCAGTTGTGTTTGCTCAGACATTTATTGATGCACCTGCCGCCACTGCAGCTCAGCTGCGGCTCGGCGTCTCAGGTTCGGCAAAGGTCTGGGTGAATGATCAGTTGGTTATCACTGAATCTGAGGAACGAAATAACGACCTGGATGCCTACGTTGCTGCTGTTAAATTAAATGCGGGAACCAACCGCATTCTCGTGCAGATCGGAGAAAGTTATGCCGGAAGATCTAATTTCATGCTGCGGCTTACCGACAATCATGGAAATCCGTTATCAGGTCTGCAGGGCAGTGCAGTACCAAAGCCCTATCAAAAGTCAACAGGTCCCGTGCAGCCAACACTTCCCGCACCGGGTTTTGCGGCAGCACAGTCGGCATTGAAGAGCCAGCCTCAAAGTTATTTCAACCAGTTGATCGTAGCAAAGCTTTACCTTCATCTGGGTTACGTCTCGGAAGCGCGCGAATTGCTTGAAAACCTTACTCAACGTTTTCCAAAAAGCACCTATCTGCATATGATGATGATCACGCTGTTTTCAAAAGTTGGCAATCAGACGGGGGTCGAAACGCTGAAAGAATCGATCAGGATGCACGATCCGGGCTGCAGCATGGCATTAGAACTGGAATTTAACGAGCAGTTGCAACAAAAGAATTTTGATCAGGCCCGGGCCATTATTCCCAAGCTTGAAAAGATTTACGGCAGTACTGAAAATGTACTCTTAAAAACCCTGACGTTGCTCGGCCAGGAAAAAAAGCAGGAAGAAGTGATAGCCCTGGTTGAAAAAGTATATCCTGAATACCATCGAACACCCACGGTAGTCAACCTCAAGTATATTATCGAATCGCAGGTAAAACAGAACCCCAAAGCCCTTGAGGTATTGAAAAAATATGTTGACGAGAATAACGATTATAACTCCCTCAAGTATGTTGCAAAACTGTTTATGGAAAAAGGGGACCACGAAACAGGTCTTAATCTTTACATCAGGGAGTTGCAAGATGACCCGATAGGTTATAGCGTTTACATTGATCTTGCTCAGGTTTATTATGTCATGCAGCGCTACGCGGATGCCGAGAGGCTCTATCTAAAAGCATTGGAAATCGATCCAAACAGTTCAAACATTTATGAAAAGCTCGGGCTGCTCTATCAAACGATGAAACAGGAAGCCAAAAGCATTGCTGCCTATCAGCAAAGCCTGCAATTGCATCCCAATGCGTATGAATCAGTTGCAGCGTTACGGGAGCTCCAGAAGAAAAAATCTGTCTTCGATTATTTTGACAAACCCGATGTTGCCGCGCTGATTGCTAAGGCACCAACGAAAAACGAGCATCCGGACGAGCAATTTGTTGTCTTGAACAGCGAAGTGCAGCGTGTTGTATACGAAAACGGGGGATCGCAGGAGCGACATTTTTATACCGCGAGGGTACTTACCCAGACCGGTCTCGAGAGCCTTAAAGAGTATTCGATCGGCTTCAATAACGATCAGAACCTTTACATCGAGACTGCAGAAGTAATCAAAGCCAACGGCACGAAGGTTCCGGCAGAAACCGATGAGAACCAAATCGTTTTTACCAACCTCGAAGTAGGTGACTTCATAAACATCAGGTACAAACTGAATAGCTACCATGTAGGATCTTTATCATCACATGTCTGGGATTCGTTCTATTTCAGCGATGGTGCCCTTAATATGAATCTGAAATACTCGCTACTGATTCACCGTGCAAAGCCATTTAAATATGCCTTCTCGCAGGAAGATATTAAGCCATCAAAAACCGAGAAAGATGAGTTTGACCTGTATGTATGGAAAAAATCCGGGCAGCAGGCACTACGTTACGAAGACAAGATGCCGCCCATGGATGACGTAACCAATATGCTTTACCTGTCTACCATTCCTGACTGGAAATTTGTGGCAGACTGGTATGAGAACATCGCATCTGCCAAGGCGCATAGCAGTTATGAAGTGCGAAAGGTGATTCGGGAACTGTTTGCTGGCAAAACCAACCTGAATCCAGAAACAAAAATCAGAATGATCTATGATTATATCACCAGCAACATTACGTACAGCTCAGTATCCTTCAGGCAAAGCGGCATCGTGCCACAGAACCCTTCGGCCGTTCTCAACACCCGCATTGGCGACTGCAAAGATGTTTCGACTCTCTTTGTCACGCTTTGCAAAGAAGCAGGAATAGAGGCGTCGCTTGCGCTGGCCAATACACGCGACCGCGGACAGAAAACCCTGCTCCTGCCAAGCATCGAATTTAATCACTGCATTGCAAAAGCTACGGTAAACGGCAAAGAATACTGGGTAGAACTGACATCCGGAAGCCTGCCCTTCAACACCTTCAGCAACACTTTTTTGGGCTCTAATGTGCTCGAAATTAATGGCGGCAGCAAAGGCCTGATCAGCTTTAATCCATCACTTCGCGGCCGGAATGTGATGTGGCACAAATCTGCCGTTAAGCTTGAAAACAACGATATGATCATCTCTGAAAAAAATTGGAACACCGGCTCCATATCCAGTTATCTTAAAAGCGTGTATGGCGACCTGAGCCCTGCAGACCAGGTTAAGAAAATGAAGGAAGAACTGAGTACCAGTTACCCTGAAAATGATGTAATGTCTTTGAAATTTGTGAACCTTAAGACGCGGGGTGTTAACGCCGATACAGTCGGAACTGAAACCAGCTATAAGCTCATCAATGTTAGCAAACCTGTAGCCGGCATGTCCATATTCTCCATTCCATGGTCAAACAAGATCAAAGCGCAGAACCTGCAGATCGTTGCACCGCGTAAGTTTGGCGTAGACCTGACACAACTGTTTGCTGTAGATGCGTTCGAAGAAGAGCTGGTACTTGAACTGCCGGCAGGCAAAGCAATCGTCGAGGTGCCAAAAACGCTCAGGCTTGACTCTGACTTCGCGAACTTTTCCCTTGAGAGCAGTCTGCAGGGAAACAAGCTGGTGTTGAAGCGAAAGTTCGAATTGAAAAAAGATGTCGTCCCTGCCGATCGCATCGAAGACTTTCAGGCCTTTTACAAACAAGTTGCTGCATCAGATGAGCAGCAGCTCGCTATGAAATAATATTTGACGGGCCAGAGCCGGGAACCGCGTTCCCGGCTTTTATATACCAGACTGTAAAACTACCCATGCGTCCGGCCACTTCCGCTGCATTTGCTTCCCCTGGCGCATACCTTGTTTATACCCGGACAGCTATTGCAGACTGATTTAACCTGCAGATCCCGGAATAATCAGGCTGCTGGTTCCTCTTTTTCGCTTTTGCGAAACAGCTTTGTTATCTTTTTCAGCAAGCCGTCGTTTCTTTTCCAGGGTTTTTCCGGACCAATCAGAAATCCATACGGTTTCAGGGCAGGCACGCGGTCGCAAACAATTTTCAGTATGCCGAGCAGCGGAATTGCGAGAATCATACCTGCAACGCCCCAGACTGCCTCGCCCAGTACGATACCCATGATGGTGAACAGGGGGTTGATATTCACCTGCTCTCCTACTATAAGCGGTTCGAGAATGTATGTCTGCAGGAACTGAACTACGAAATAAACGCCGATCACAGAGAGGATCATCGTTGTATCGCCGCCCTGCCCGATCACAGCCAGAACAGTGATCGTATTTCCTGCAAGGTTACCGACAAAGGGAACGATCTCAAGCAAACCACATAACACGGCGAAAAACAACGCGCTTTCTACGCCCGCAATGCTGAAGCCTATACCATACAGGACCCACAACATACCGATCATGGCACCGAGCCCGCTCAGATAACGCTGCGCAACGCGACCGGCCTCATGAACAATTTCGCGTGTTTTGGTTTCCTGATCATCAGGAACAAGCTTGAGAATGAACTGTTTGATATGCGATCGATAGAAAAGACACAAATACATATACACCAGTACCAAAACCGTATTCACACCAACACTGAATAAACCACCTGCAAAACCGGCCAGCATGTTTCCTGCCTGTCCGTTACCTTCTTTTATCAGTTTCTGCTGCTGCCCGTAACTGATGCCGGCCTTGCTGTTTACCCATTCCCGCGCCCGCCCAAGCATTTCGGTCAACCTTTTTTTCATGCCGTCGATGTTTTCAGTCAGACTCCCCAACTGCCAATACAGCAAACCGGCCACAACACAGGCAGCGAGCACAAAAATCAGCAGACAGAAGAAAGCTGAGACACCACGACTCAGTCCTTTACGCTCAAACCAATTACAAAGCCTGATAAACAACATTGAAAATACGGCCGCGAGCGCCAGCGGCACGAGGAACGGCTTGGCAAAATACAATCCGCCGAAGGCAAGAAAAAGGAGAAGCAGCACATAAACACTGCGCTGAAGTTTTCGCATACTGCCATAGAACACGGTTTGATGTATAATGTTTGCAGCCCGCGGTTGAATCTGCAGAAAGCCATCAGGAAATTCACCTAATCATTTATATTAGAGGACAAAACCTTACCAGATTTCTAACCAGATGAAAAAAAATCTCTCAATGTTGCTCCTGTCTTTCCTGGCATTAGCAGCCTGCAAGTCCAAATCTGAAAAAGCCGGCAAACTCGAAGGTACATGGCAGTTGCTTTCAGCAAAAACCATAACCGGCAAAGACACCGTGACCTCATTTCCTGTAGCCGGTCAGGAAATGATCAAGGTGATCAATGCTACACATTTTTCATTTTTCCGACACGACAAATTGAAAGGAAAAGGCACCGCAGCGATATTTGATGCAGGGGGCGGAACCTATACGCTTAAGGGCAGCGACTATAGCGAAAAGCTTGACTACTGTACTGCCCGCGACTGGGAAGGTCATCAATTTGATTTCAAGATCCGGCTTACATCAGACAGCCTGATCCAGACCGGAACCGAAAAAATTGACAGCCTGGGTATTGACCGGCAGATCGTGGAAGTCTACAAACGCCTGGGCACATAACCGCAGGTATCAAAAGCCCTCAAACAGAAAGTTTTTTTTCTGCAAAGGTTTTCTGGGCAGCATCTTGTCTGTCATGGCGGCCTCGTAAACAAAAGATGCCACAACTATTGCAGCCTGTTTCAGGTCTTCAATCTGCAGGTGTTCATAGTTGTCAAGATTGCTATGGTGCGATCTGCTTTCATAGTCGAGCGGATCCTGGATAAACTGGAAACCCGGAATTCCCGCCCAGTCGAAAGACAAGTGATCTGTGGAGCCCGTGTTGGCGATTGTTACATGAGTTGCTCCCAGATCATGAAAAGGTTTGAGCCAGCGCTCGAAAATGGGTTTGACCTGCGCGTTGCTCTGAGCGTAGATTCCTCTGATCCTGCCACTGCCATTGTCCAGGTTGAAGTACGCTGAAATCTTTTTTTGCTCAGGCCTGATGTTAAATTGCTTATCCATAAAATGGTTCTGTACATATAAGTAAGAACCATAAACGCCCTGTTCTTCCCCGTCCCAAAGCGCCAGACGGATCGTGCGCCGTGGTTTAAGCCCGAGTGAATCCAAACGTTCCCCAGGGTTCAAGTCCTGCCCGTGTCAAGCCCCAATGTTTCAGCGTTGCAACCGCCCATTCTGCTGCTTTCATATAACCGGAAGATCCCGTAAGACGGGGTCCGGAAACATCCGTAAGATAATGTGCGATCCAGGGAATCTGCGAGCTGCTCAGCTCTGCCTGCCGGATGCGGTCGGCAATACCTGGATTCGCCTGGCCAAACGTAATGAACGTGGACAGGAGTAGCGCAGCAGACAGAGGGAGGATTTTTCTCATAGCGATTTGCGTTAGCCGGATCGGGGAATAGCCGATTCGAACACATTCAAACATAAAAAAGGGATGAAAGAAAATCTTGTAAAAAAGCGACAGGGCACCAAAAAGGCACCCTGTCGTCTACAACCCAGCTAACAAAAACGCCCGGAGCGTTTATATTTTAATAACCCGGATTCTGTTTCAGGCTATTATTTCCTGAAATAGCCCGGTTTGGCACCGGAAAACGGTTAAGGTGATCACCTGCAGAAGCAACATGATCCCACCAGGTTTCGGTTGTGAATTTTTTGAAGCGGATCAGGTCGGTGCGCCTTCTTCCCTCGCCCAGAAACTCAACCAGCCACTCATCGAGCATGCGGTAAGCATCCAGATTGGCAACGGTTGCCGGATTTGGATCTGCACCACCGGTAAAGTTCCGTTTTCTTACTGCGTTGATGAGCGTTACGGCCGAAGCAGCGTCGCCATTGCGCCACTGGCATTCAGCAAGCATATAGTAAATTTCTGCCAGCCGGATTACCGGCATATCGGCACCCCAGCGCAGTGTATTTTCTGAGAGCGGTGGAATTGGAACTTTTACAAGGCGTACACCGGTATTCTCTTCGCCTTCAGACATCTTGGATGGAAGGTCGGCTATACTTGCATATTTTTTTCCGGGCCCCACTTCAGAGAACCGAGCCACCTGGTCGCGGAAAACGAGTGGCTGCCCATTGTATTCTTCGCCACCAGTAATCGGCGCGCCGGCGCGGGTCAGCATCGGGCCAAAGATGAACATACCTTCATAATTGCCGCTTCCCTGATAGCGGAACACTTTTTTGCGAAGGTCTGTAGCGGCAAATTTTTCAAAAGGGACACCAAGCCTGGTTGTATACAGGGTGCCGTCGGGCGCTCTTGATGGTGTAAGATGAAGACCATTGTTCGCGCCCATATCAGTATCCAGAAACTGTCTGGTATTGTAATGGTAGAAATCTGCAAAAAACCAGTCGTATTGAAGTTTATTGAATTCTGAAGGTATCGACCAGATAATTTCAGGCGAAATATCATTTCTGAAACCATGCGGACCGTTCCAGGTAGCATCGAGGCTATAGGCCCCATATTTTCCGTCTACAATATCCCGGCAGAGTTGCTGACACTCGTTGAACATCGGCTTGCGGATATAAGCTTCAGCATTGAAATAAAGTTGCGCCAGCATGGCCGCAGCAGCTGCTTTTTTCAGCACCCCTTCTTCGCGCTGACCGGCAGTCTTGGCTGGCAGTTTGGTCATGGCATCTTTCAGGAGCCGTTCTATATGATCGAACACTTGCTGATCGGTACTGCGCGGCAGCGCACCCTGATCAAGCGATTCAAATACAGGCAGGCCGCCAAAGAAATCGAGCCCCCGCAGGTAAAAGTATGCAACAAGGGTGTTCAGTTGGCTTACATGCGCGTCCCTGTCTGCCGGTGTAAGGGCGAAGCGACTGTAGTCGAGTTTACTAAGGTCGTTTTTTGCATCCAGGGCCAGTGAGATTCCCATCAGCGTTCCGCGCCATGTTTCCCAGATCCAGTTTTCGTCGGCGGTCCAGCGGTGGTAATGGTAGCGTTCGTTTTCACCGCCATTGTACCAATGCCGCCCTTTTGTTGTAATGGCAAAAGCATCGGCAGTAACCTCCTGAAGTTTCCAGCGGTCTGAGCCCATATACCAACGGGCATGCGTAAATGGCCGGTTCAAAGCAGCGAGGACGTCTTTTTTACTTTGAAAGAAAGTCTCAGGCGTTACCTGGCTATAAAATTCCTGATCTAACTTTGTACAGCCGCCCTGAACAATGAGCAGGAATGCGGCCAGCAGGTAAATAATTTTTTTCATCTCCGTGATCATTAGAATGTTGCTTGTAAGCCTAAATTAAATGTCCTGGTTTTTGGATACGTATTGCGTTCTTCAAATCCCGGATCCAGGCCATTGATGTTTACCTCGGGATCAAGCCCGGTATATTTGGTCAGCACGAACAGATCGCGACCGGCGGCGTAAAGCCTCAGTGTCCTGACCGGTTTAATCAGCTTCTGATTAAAGGTGTAGCCGATACTAAGGGCGTCCAGTTTAAGAAAATCGCCCTTCTCCAGCCAGTAATCGCTCAGTTCCTTCTCGCCGGTAATGTTTCTGTGTTCATCAAATGCACGGCGCAGGACATTCTGCCCTTTCACATTCGGCAGACTGTAGTACATGTTGATCATGTTAAATACGTCGTAACCGAGCCAGCTTCGCATATAAATACTGGCATCCCAGTTTTTGTAGTTGAAGTTATGATTCCAGGACAGCTGGACCTTGGGAATGGCATTTCCGATGAAACGTTTGTCGGCCAGCGTTTTGTTACGCTTGGAAACATCAAACGGAACTCCGTCTTTGTCGTAAAGCATCCATTTTCCTTCTGGTGTGAAGCCTGCAAATTGCCAGATAAAGAACCTGCCGATATCCTGACCAGGATAGAGTCTGACAGCGTCGCCGGGACTGCCCGGTGCAGGGAAGCCTTTACGGTCAGCAAATGTAAGGTTACCAGACAGCGTTTTAAGCACACTGCGGTTGTGCGCCGCAACGAGCGTGGTGCTGTAGCTAAAGTTATCCTTTTTAACAACGTTATAGTTCAGTTCCAGTTCATAGCCGTGATTTTCAAGACTTCCAATGTTTACAGTGGTTTTGTCATGAATGGCAGGAGGCTGCGATACGGATATGTCGTAAATCATGTTTTCGACACGTCTCTTGTAATAGTCGAACCTGCCGGAGAGGCGTTGACCAAAGAAACCGAAGTCCATACCAACATTCAGTTCCTTCTTGACTTCCCAGCGGATGTCGGCGTTTTGGTTATGCATTACACCATACGTTCTGATCCAGCGTCCATCAACGAGGAACCAGGTGTCTGCACCGTACATCCGGGTGGCGACATTGGCATTGAAACCCTCATTCCCGGTTTCACCATAAGCTCCGCGGAATTTCAGGTCACTAAAGACATTCAGGTCTTTTATGATACGCTCTTCAGAAGCACGCCATGCGGCGGATAAGCCTGGAAAGGTTCCCCAGCGGCGTGATGGAGCAAATTTCGATGAGCCTTCATGCCTGACCGTTGCCGTGAAGATGTAACGATCCATGAAGGAATAGTTTACCCTGCCAAAAAATGCGGCCAGCTTTACCGACGGATTTTTGTAGGAACCGATGCCTGCACGGCCATCGACAAGGAAGGTACCAGTGCCCATATCATGTTCCCGGATACCATCGACGGGAAAATTTGAGTTGTTCGCTGAAAAACCCTGACCATTGAAGTCCTGGTAACTGTAACCTCCAACGGCGTTGATGCTATGGTTATCAAAACGTTTATTAAAAGTCGCACTCCATTCAAAAATACGGTCTTCGCTTCTGCCATAACTCTGGCTTGCATATCCGTCTACGCCATTCAGCCGGGATTCGCGGTGTTGTGCTGACCTGTAAAATGCACCATGTTCACTGTTGCTCTTCACCCCCAGCGTAGCCGATGTAAAGAGGTCTTTGGTAATGTTGACTTTCAACGTAGTATTAGCCAGGAGGTAACGATACTGTCTTTTATCGCTCCGCAGACGCACTTCTGCAACCGGGTTCCAATAGTCATAACCACCAACCAGAACGTTGTAACCGGTTACATCACTCTCTTTGTAAACAGGCGTGGTAGGATTTAACACCATAGACATATTAAAAACATCATTGTTGCCGAACTCGGCATCTACCTGGTTATAGGTAATGTTGGTGTTCAATTCTGCGCGACCATCGAAAAACTTGAAGTTTGTATTGAGGCGGCCACCAAGTTCGCCGCGTTTGGAACCTATAGAAATACCTTCAGCACCTCGTTTAAACAGGGTAAAGTAGGCATTTGCATCTTCCGAACCACCGGTAACGTTCAGCACCTGCCTGTGGCTGAAAGGGTTCTTTGTTGTAACCTCTTTGTACCAGTCTGTGCGTGCGCCAAGGTCCTGACCCAGACCATTTGCCAGAAACTCTTCTGCTGAAAGTACCTCGGGGCGTTTCCTGATTGTCTCCGTAAAATACTCAGATGTAAGTGAGACCTGAGCTTTGCCTTTATTTGGCCTGCGGGTGGTGATCAGAATCACGCCACCAGATGCACGGGTACCGTAAATAGCGGCCGCCGAGGCATCACGCAATACGTTGATCGATTCAATATCTTCTTTGACCACTGAGTTGATATCACCACCTGGCACACCATCAATCACGACAAGTGGTCCCTGGGCTGCGTTTATGGAGTTTACACCGCGAAGCTGTAAACTCAGGCCGGCGTTCGGATCTGTTCCGTTGGTCGATGCCACGTTAAGTCCGGGGACCTTTCCCTGAATGGCAATCAGCGGTGATACCGCACCGGCTACAAAATCTTTTTGTTTGAGCGTTGAAACAGCACTGGTCAGATCGCGTTTTTCGATTGTTCCATACCCGACAACAACTACATCATTCAGGTCAGATACATCGGGCTGCAAAGAGATAGCAGAAAGATTGGCTGAGGCGGCCAAGCGCTGACGTTTGTAACCAACAGAACTGAATTCCAGTTGTGCGCCTGATGAAACTGTGATCCGGAATTTACCGGCCTGGTCTGTCGTAACCACCTTATTGGTACCGACTTCTTTTACCGTAACACCCGGAAGCGGCGTATTATTTTCATCGTAAACAGTACCGGAAACCTCCTGTTGCGGCAACGCAACTGTAGTTTCTGGCTGCATGCGCTGGGGTTTTCGCCTGATCACGATAGCACGGTCGCTGAGCGTGTAGGTAAGCTGTGTGCTTTTTAGTGTCTCGTCAAGCGCCTGGGCGAGCGTGGCATCGCGAAGCTGTACGGTAACAGGACCCTGGTTGCGCAGAAGGCTGCCTGTATAGATAATATCATAGCCGCTTTGTTTGCGGATTTCCTTAAACACCGCCTCAAGTGCAGTGTGTTGCCTGTTGATATTTATTCCCTGAGCTTTGCTGGCAGCCTGAACTTGCAACAGCGAGAATAGGAGGAGCGCAAATGTAAGTTTCATTCGCAATTTAAGTTTGTTGAGAGCTTTTTTCGGGTCTGCGCGCTCGGGAGGAACGGGCAATAACGATCCGGGCACCGGTTTGGCGCCTTTTAAATTTTGAAGATTCATAAACTTTATTTTAGGTTAGGTTTTCCTGCAGACTGAGTGATCTGAGGGATGGTCAGCTTGCCGGTTAGAAGATTGACAGTGTTGAAAGTAAGGTTAATGCATAACGATCACCCTCCTTCCTTCGATCTTGAAATGAATTTGCCCGGTTAACTGAAGTTTGGCCAGCACGTCTTCCACCCGTTTATAGCGGGAAATCGAACCGCCAAGCCAGTCGTCAGGGACCTCGCCCTGATAAACGACATCGACATCATACCAGCGGCCGATCTTACGCATGGCCGAACGGATATCTTCCCGGTCGAACATGAAATATCCGTTCTTCCAGGCCGCGGCAACTTCGGGGTCTGCATTTTCATCTATCGTGATCTTCTGCTCTGCCGAAAGCACCGATTGCTGCCCCGGTTTAAGGATCAGTGACGAGCGGATTGATGAAAGTTTTACGCTCCCTTCAAACAGGGTGGTACGAATTTCGGACTCATCTGTATAGGCGTTAATATTGAACCTGGTTCCCAGCACCTCAACGGTTTGCCGGTCTGTGCGTACCAAAAATTTATGCCGTGGGTCTTTGGCAACTTCAAGATACAATTCGCCGCCTGCTTCGATACGTCTTTCATTCGGACCAAAATTAACGGGAAAACGTACGTAAGAATCGGAATTAAGCCAGATGCGTGTGCCGTCTGACAAGGTGAGGCGGAATTGTCCGCCACGCGGTGTGCGAATAGTATTGTATACTTCCGGACTATTGCTGCCGCCGGCCTGCTTAAAGTCATAACTAACCATGCCGCTGCCTGTTTTTGTGATATGCACGCCATGTTCGACAGCAAGGCTTCCATCTGCCGCCTCATCAAGCAGGATTTTTTTTCCGTCTGCCAGGGTAAGTACCGCTTTGTCTTTTCCAGGAACGATCGCCGTAAGTTGCGTTTCCGGAGCCTGCCGGCGAAATGTATAAAGCGCAGCAAAAGAACAAATGAGGATTAAGGCAGCCGCAGCCGACCAGATAAAGAGCATGCGCTGGCGCGGCTTTCGGGCACGGCTGGCAATGGCTGCCTGAATGCGCTTTTTCATCGCCGCATGAAGGGCCTTACGGCTGGCATGCCGGCTGCCGGTCAGCTCCAGCAGCGAATCGTCAAAACTTGCATACCACTGCTCGAACCAAACACGTTCGGCATCGGTAAGCGTACCTTTCATGAATTTCTCAGAAAGGTCATGAATATCATAACGGGAATTCTGCTGGCTCAATCTATTTGGTTTTGCCTATATAGTGCAGCAAACACCCCCTACCCCTTGCCCGGAATTAAAATATTTTTTTCAGCACAATAAGAAGCACGGGCGCGGAAACCTGGAGCGCTGTACGCAGCGCATGCAGCGCGCGTGTGATGTGTCCTTCAACTGTCTTCTCGGAAATACCAAGGTCCGCCGCGATCTGTGCATTGCTTTTTCCGAGCTCCCGGCTCAGGCGGAATACAATACGGCACTTCTCCGGCAGTTGTTCAACGCATTCGGCAATCTGGGCGCGAAGCTCTTTTTCCTGCAGCCAATCTGCAGTTGTATCACAACACGGAACTTCTGCATGCGCCTGTTCAGCCGCATAGCGCGCTTGTTTCTTGTTCTTTGCAAGAACAGCGATGACCTTATATTTAACAGCCGCAGCGAGATAGGTATTGAGGCTATGACTTAGCTGAAGCGTGCTGCGCCTTAGCCAAAGGTCGGTAAAAATATCCTGCACGGCTTCTTCGGCTTCCGTTTCGTCGGCAAGCCGGTGATAGGCCGTAGTATATAATTTTTCCCAATAGCGGTTGTAGAGCATCGTAAAAGCGCGCCCGTCGCCGGTTGCAAGACGCTCAAGCAGTTCGGTATCACTGGCTGCATGCAATTGGAACATGGAATCTATTTGGTTATCTAAACTAATATCGTAATAAGATTGATACGATGCTAGTATTTGCAAATAGTTTTACGATTTAGTTGGTAATTAAAGCGGGGTTTGGGCGGGTAGCGTTCTGAATGGCAGCTTTTAAGCGGAACGGAAAGAGTAGAAGGTTGAAAGACAGGCTAAGCATGAAGCCTGCCTGCAAAATACTCTTGTCGCCTGGCGCGGTTCGCCCTTAATTGCATTCGGCAAGTATATGGCGCGTTGCCGGTAGCATTAGCAAAGCCAAAAAACCTCGCGCATTACTGAAAAGTTGCCGGACGACATTAGAGCTATTTAGCGCAATGCTGTGTGAGGAGTCAATTACCGCCTTTGGTCCTTAGTCCTTTTTCTTCCATCTCTTTGGTTTACTTCAGCGCCGCCTCGACAGTGGGAAGGAAATTTACCAGCCGGCCTTTGTTGCTCTCGTAAATAAAATCGCGCAGGCTATTGCTTGTATATCTATCAAAGTCGCCGATAATAGCCAGGGAGAAACGATAATTTGAAAATTTTTGGAGCACATCCCCGGCAATTCCCGTTTTCAGATCAAAAAAATCAGGCGTGATATTTTTTTCCCTGATGAGCACCTTTGCGAATTCCTGGTAGAAAAGATCGCCAAGCAATTGCAGTGCATCGTCTGCATTGGCTATCAGCACATGATCTGATACAATTTCGGCAATTCTACCGCCTCCGGCGTGATGAACGACAATTTCCATTTGAATTTAAATAGGATGTTAATTCTTCAAGGCAAATATATCGCATTATCCAGAATCCAGAAATTGCAACTGCCAACCTAAAGCTGGTCCAGGTATTTGAGGTACTGCGGAACACTTTCCTCCAGCCTTGCCAGTGTACCATGATATTCACGGCCGTAAAAGGCAAACAGAGGCTTATAGGTAGCCTGCACGTATTCAAATGTTAACTCGAATGCACTTGTAAGGTGCCCGAGCGTGTATTTATAGCGTCCGCCGGGCGCATATTCCTTTTCGTCAATTCCAGCACTAATAGCCAGTGAAATCTTCTTCCCGCGCAGCGGATAGGCACTGCCCCGTCCGTACGACCAGCCATCCGTGAGCACCACATCCAGCCAGTGCTTCAGTAATGGCGGACAATTAAACCAGTACAACGGAAACTGGAACACTACACGATCAAACTGTGTGATTAACTTCTGCTCGGCTTCGACATCAATAGCCCCGTCGGGGTAACTGAAGTAAAGGTCGTGTATGTGGTATCTGTCAGGAAACTTTGTAAGTTCCGCTACCCAGCGTTTGTTGACAAACGACTGCTCCAGGTTGGGATGTGCAACAATAATCAGGACTTTCATCATCAGGCAAACATCCGGTTAACGGCGTACCGATGCAATACGGGGCTTGCTAATCTCA
This sequence comes from Pedobacter sp. SYP-B3415, assembly GCF_004138205.1. Lineage (GTDB taxonomy): Bacteria > Bacteroidota > Bacteroidia > Sphingobacteriales > Sphingobacteriaceae > Pedobacter. Next base: position 33,654 of record NZ_RXNQ01000006.1, on the reverse strand, counting down.
TAGGGATTAAATTGTCTCCATGTAAAGTGGGCATTGAAAGGTTTATTTTTGCTTACAAAAGATGCGTCATGTATACGAGAAAAATTCCTATCGATTTTGAATGTGGTATAGTGGTCGCCATGGAAGTGGTACTATCAAAATGGAAGTTCTGCCTGCTTGACGGCATCGCGCGCGGATGTACCCGCCCGCGCGACCTGCTGAAACTTATAAGAGGCATTAGCCGGCGGGTGTTGCAGGCCCAGCTAAAGGATTTGGAAACACATGGATTACTTGGCAAAAAAATTTTCAGGGAGACTCCCCTTCACGTAGAATATTATCTAACCGATGAAGGCAAATCGCTGCTACCGATTATCGCTGCAGTTGAGGCATGGGGTCTTCAATTCGCGCCGAAACTGAAGGTTCTGATGAATGATGAAGAAGCTGCAACTGTTAGTTAGTAATTAGTATTTAGTATCAAGTATTCAGACATGGTGCCAAGCCTGTCTTTCTTCTGTTAGCTGGCGATTACTAATTCGTATTTAGTAGTTAATACTAAGTATTTACATACTTAAAACTTGCCATTTATAAACTAAAACTTACCAACTAAAACTTAAACTTAGAACTTATAACTTACAACCTAATACTTAATACTTAATACTTAACACTTAATACTCAACCCTACCCCTCCACCCGATCACTAAATACTAAAACCAATGTCAGCAGGCCAATTGCAAAAAAGCTTAGAGAGAGAGGCAGCACACTGTTTGTCATGAACTGCGTAATCACAGCACCAAGCGATGAGCCGACAAAGAAAAATATGGTACCATAGGCAGCAGAGGCAATTCCCGCGGAATCGCCCATTGGTTCGAGTGCCAGGGCGCTGCTGTTCGGTTCTATGGCCAGGTTAATGGCCAGCAACGCGGCCACAGACAGAAAGAACGGAACCAACGGCGGCGGGTCATTTTGCAGAAGTGTAAACACGAACAAGCCGGTACCGACCAACGTGTAAACGGCAAGCAGCCATCTGATCGCCTTACGGGCGCCGAATTTAGCCGAGAGCCTGGAATTGGTCAAGGCACAGAGTGACATGCACAGGCCGATTGCTGCAAAAATCCAGGCGAAAAGATCGGGCCGGTGATAGATTTCACCTACAATGTGTTCTGATGTAGAAACGTAGGTACTCAGGGCTGTGAATAATAGTGTGGTGATGGCGGTATACCTCAGAAACGTCCTGTTAGACAAAACGGAACGCAGGGACCGGCCCACACTTTTCAAGTTTAACGCAGTTCTTCTTTCGACCGGCAACGATTCTTCCAGCCTGAACGACCAGACAAAGACGACTATCGCGAAAAGTGGCGGGGTCAGGAAGACCATTTGCCAGGATAAGACAGATAAGATCGCTAGACCGAGAAACGGCGCAAAAACAGGAGTTGATAGAAAAATTGTAAAAACGAGCGACATGATATGGGCCATCTGATCGCCAACAAAACGGTCACGTACCCCTGCAATCGTTGTCATAAACACCGCAGAGGCTCCCATTCCGGCAAGAAACCGCGCAACATACATAGATGTAAGGCTTGGCGCGAACGCCGCCGCTATTCCTCCTGCTATGTACAAAGGAAAGCCCAGGCGAAGAATGGGCAACCGACCATAGCGGTCAGACAATGCACCAAATAGAAGCTGCGCAATTTGGCCCATGAAAAAGAAGCCGATGATTTGTGCCGTCGCAGTTGACTGCGACGGCAGTTTGAAATGTATACGTAGTTCTGCAAAAACGGGCAGCATGATATCGATGCCCAGTGCTGTTAGCATCATTGTACATGCAGACAGTGCGATAAATTCTCCTGATTTCATATCAGGGATTTCAAATAGCTTTTGCGGGCAGATACTATGGACTTAAAAAATGAAAAAAGGGGTCTGGGATGAAAAATCATAAAGATGCTGTTTAGATGTAAAGGTACCATAGCCGTCTAGTCAACGCCATAGGCAGATCGGACTTTATAGATGGGCAATTAAGACAACTACACAGACCGACTTAAGCCATATGTTGACGGCATTTTTTATATATTTTAGGTAAAACACGCCAAAAAACGAACAAAAATGAATTGAGATCAAATTTTTATATTAATTACTCTCTATTTATCCATAATTGCAGGAATTTATGTCTCTTTTTCCAGAAAACATCCGATATCAGGCAAGCTGGAGGTTAAATACGTGTACAATACCGCGTATTTGAGGTTTCTGATGGCTCATATATCGGCTATATACAATTTTGTTTGTACCAATTCCGTTACAGGACAGCAATTCATGAGCTAATAGAATTCACCAACCAACATATTATTTCAATTATTACCATTATCACGAAATAATATGTCGACAAAACACGATGATACTCCCAGGTGTTTTAGCAGTCTGATAGATGACAGATTTACTGGCTGTCTGAGATCTCCGTTAAACTTGTACCAGATTACAAATATCCTTAATATTGGGTTAATAAAACGTTTTATCAATACCATCCCCCAATGCACCAGATTGGCAGTCCGACTGACAAAAAGGTAAACAAATACGCTTGCGCGGAAACAATTTAAAATCAAACAAATACTGACAAACTAATCGACTATGACAAGAAGGTTTACCTTTAAATCTAAGCGAAAGCTTAGTTTATGGAAGGGTTGTGTCTACACTTCAGCACTATTGCTGGTCTGCAGTGCGGAACAATCGTTCGCTTCGGTCAACAAATCTGACCGCTCTCTTCCATTGGCCGCCGCTGCGATCCGGCAGGACATTATTATTCGGGGTGTGATCAGGGATGAGGCTGGCGAGGCTCTTCCCGGTGCAGGTATCCGCGTAAAAGGATCCACAATCTCGGCTACCGCCGATGCGAAAGGTAATTTTACCATTGCTGTTCCCAATGAAAGCGCTGTGCTTGTGTTTTCTTACGTAGGCTATGACAGCCAGGAAGTGGTGGCAGGTACACAAAAGAACCTTACTATTACACTGAAAGAAACGCAGGGTACAGATCTTGATGAGGTAGCTATTGTAGCTTTCGGTACGCAGAAAAAAGAAAGCCTGGTAGGTGCACAATCTACCGTTAAAGCAGCAGAACTGAAACAGCCGGTCGCCAACATCAGTTCCATGCTTGCCGGCCGTATCTCTGGGGTAATCGGTGTGAATAGGACAGGCGAGCCTGGTTCTTCGAACGCAGACATCTGGATTCGCGGTATTTCCGCAATCGGGGGTAACAGTTCTTCACCGCTTGTCATTATTGACGGTGTGCCTAACCGTGATCTGAACTCGCTTAACACTTATGATATTGAGTCTTTCACGATTTTGAAAGATGCTGCAGCAACGGCTGTATATGGTATCCGTGGTGCTAACGGCGTGATTCTCGTTACAACCAAGGCAGGTAAGGAAGGTAAGCCTCAAATCAATGTCGACTATTTTCAAGGCTTAACGCGTTTTACCAAGCTGCCAACGCTGATTGATGGTATCGAATACATGAATCTTGCGAACGAAGCCACCAGAACAGAATCAGTTCGTAGCGGAAATCCATACACACCGCGTTACACCCAGGACTACATTAACAAAACAGCCTCTGGGGAGGATATTTACCTGTATCCGAACGTAGACTGGCAAGACGCTATTTTTGATGATTTTGGACAAAACAGGACCGCTACCGCGAACCTGTCTGGTGGCGTTGAAAAAGCAAAGTACTATGTATCGTTGGGTTATTATGATGAAACCGGTCTTCTCACGCGTGATAAATCACAGTCATATAACAACAAGCAGCAGTTTCAGCGCTTTAATGTGAGCACCAATTTGGATTGGGATGTAACCGGAACGACTAAGCTTTCACTAGGCGTAAAGGGAATCCTGAACCAGGGAAACAATCCAGGTTTGGAGAACACACAGGGGATCTACAACCAGGTATTCCAAATAACTCCGGTATCGTATCCAATGTTATATTCGAACGGGACTGTTCCTGGTATCAGCGCCCAGAGCGGGCAGCGTAATCCTTATGCTGAGGTTACCCGGAGGGGATACCGCACCAACTACACAAACCAGGTATATTCAAACCTGCGTATAACACAAGACCTGAAAGATCTGACTCCCGGTCTCTCACTTACCGGTATGTTCTCATTTGATGCGCAAAACAATAACTCTGTTAACCGTAACAAACAGGAAAGCACCTTCCGGATTAATATGACTACCCCTTTCAATTCAGACGGAAGTTATCGATACGACAGGGTACTGGCTGGTCAGAATTTCCTGGGCTATAGTTCAGCAAACAGTGGCGACAAAAAACTTTATGGTGAGGTCGGTCTGACGTACAAGCGTACATTTGGAAAACATGATGTTAGCGGCCTTGCTCTCTATAATCAAAGTGATAACTTGAATCCATTTGTCGGCTCTTTCACACTTTCTATTCCTTACAGACTGCAAGGTCTGGCGGCCAGGGCAACCTATTCTTACGACAATAAATATTATGTTGAGTTTAATGGCGGTTACAATGGTTCAGAAAACTTTGCACCAGATAAGAGATACGGCTTCTTTCCGGCAATCGGCGTGGGTTATATTGTTTCAAATGAAGAGTTCTTCAAACCAATATCAAATGTTGTTCAGTACCTGAAAGTACGTTATTCTGATGGTATCGTGGGTAGCGGAGGAAGTACTAATGGCTATGTCAATAATGACGACCAGCGTTTCTATTACCTGACCAAAGTAGGCACCCAGTTTAATGGATCTGCTGTACCGGGTTATTCGTTTGGTCTGGGCCGCAATGGTTTTACCGGTATGAACGTTACCGCCTATGGCGTCGACGTAACCTGGGCAGAAAGCCGCAAGAAAGACCTGGGAGTTGAGTTCCGCACTTTAAAAAACAACCTATACGTAATTGTTGACTTGTTTAAGGAGGACCGTACCGGTCAGTTCCTGCAACGCGGTGTTGTACCTGGCTACATCGGTTTGGTATCAAGTCCCTATGGTAACCTTGGCGAAACAACCAATAAAGGTATTGATGCTACACTCGAATATACAGCCAACTTTGGCCAGAATGTAAATCTGTCGCTTCGCGCAAACTACACGTACAACCAGGCGAAAATAATTGAGAATGACCAGGCGCCAACCCGCTATCCGTGGATGGACCGCCGCGGCACAACGCCACTGGCCCGCTTTGGTTACATTGCTGAAGGCCTGTTTACCAGTGAAGCAGAAATTGCTGCGAGCCCTACACAATTTGGCAAATTGCTTCCTGGCGATATTAAATACCGCGATTTGAACGGTGACAACCGCATCGATGCATTTGATCAGGCAGAAATTGGCCGGGGTGACGTACCTTCATCAATTTACGGATTTGGCTTCAACCTGCGCGTGAAACAATTCGATTTCGGTGCATTCTTCCAGGGCCAGGGTAATGCAGATGTTATCTTAACTGGTGATGCCATTCAGCCTTTCACTGCCTCTGCTGGTTCAAGTAACCTGCACTCAGTAGTTACTGACCGCTGGACGGTTGAGAACCCACGTCAGGACGCCATGTTTCCTCGTCTGTCATATGGAGCAAACAGCAATAACTTCCAGCAAAGCAGCTGGTGGCTGCGTGATATCAGCTATCTCCGTTTGAAAAATGCACAGGTTGGGTACACGTTTAAAAACGGCATACCTACTGTCGGTTTGAAATCACTCAGACTTTATGCACAAGCTTATAACGTGTTCACCATCAGTAAATTCAAACTTTGGGACCCGGAAACTGCCTCTGGCAATGGTACGCGGTATCCGCTTACATCCTCATATTCCCTTGGTTTAACAGCTAGCTTTTAATTTTCATGAAAAAGATATTTTTTTATACCCTCACAGCATTGACGCTTACCGGCACCTTTGGCTGTAAGAAATTCTTGGATCAGGTTCCGGATGACCGGCTTACCTTCGAGCAGGCGTTTGCACAGCGCGAAACGCTTGAACAGCTTCTTGCTAATGTTTATTCGACCCTGCCTGATGAAATGGTACAGCGTTCACCAGCATCTTCAAATGCGGGTCCCTGGACAGGGGCTTCAGACGAAGTGAATTATACCCTGAACAATTGGGCACAGAATCTGAATACCGGGAACTGGGATCCGACATCAGGAATTGTTAACGATATGTGGAACAATTACTACAAAGGTATCCAGGCAGCGAGCAACTTTATGGCTAATGTAAACAGATGCCAGGATTGTAATCTCAGTGGTGTTGATTTTATCAACCGCTATTACAATGAAGCGCGTGGTATCCGTGCCATCTATTATTTTTATTTGTTGCGCCAGTTCGGTCCGGTAGTGTTGCTTGGCCAGAACCCGTCTCAACCGGATGCCCCGGTTGCTGATATCAGCAGAGCACGGTCGCCTTTCGATACTTGCGTAGATTTCGTTGTATCAGAACTTGACGCAGCTTCTGCAGGCTTGCCAAATCTGCCTGTTGCAAACGAAGATTACGGTCATGTCAATAAAGCGGTACTGCAAGCTTACAAGGTAAAATTGCTGCTTACCGCAGCGAGCCCCCTGTTTAACGGGAACGCTGATTATGCAAACCTGAAGAATGCAGATGGAACGCAACTAATCAGCCAGACTTACAACGTACAGAAATGGCGCCGGGCCGCTGATGCTGCAAAGGCGTTTTTGACAGCATTTCCTAACTATACCCTGTATAAGAAAAATGCAGCAACACCTTTCCAGTCGGCATTTGAATCGGTCCGCGACGTGATGCTGACAGATTGGAATTCGGAAGTGATTTTTGCCCGTATTAACGCTAACGTCACCTTTTTTCAATATGATGTAACACCAAACCACACCGGCGCAGGTGGCGGCGACAAAGGTGGTTCATTCAGATCTGCCACGCAGCAAATGGTTGAGGCTTATTTTATGGCCAATGGTAAGCCGACTGATGATCCAACGTCAGGTTATACACGCACAGGCTTTACCGATTATGCCGCGCCTGAAGACAATGGCACACCACGGAGTATTTCAAACATGTTTGCCAACCGTGAGCCACGTTTTTACGCAGGCATCACCTATACGGGCCGCAGGTGGATCAATCCTAACACATCAATCATAACAGATTTTACCTTCAACGGTAACGCGGGTCGTGCAAACATCGGTAACGATGACTATACCTCTACAGGTTATACACAACGGAAAAACCTGTCTACAGCAGGCTGGACAACGGGCGGCCGAGCTGATGTCGTTGTGCGTCTTGCAGAGATTTATCTTGCGTATGCGGAAGCGTTGAATGAAGTTGAGCCAGGGAACCCTGAAGTTCTTACCTATCTGAACGCAATTCGAACAAGAGCCGGTATTCCCGCTTATGGTAATGGGGCAGCTCAGCTGCCTGTACCAGCAGACATGCGCGATGCAATTCGCCGCGAAAGAAGGGTAGAACTTGCGTTTGAGAACTCACGTTATTTTGACACCCGCCGGTGGAAAATCGCTGAACAAACCGATAAACTGGTAAGCGGTCTGAGTATCCAGCAAAATTCGCCCGGATTCTACAATGTAGTTGTTCTTGAGAACCGTACGTTCGACAAAAAACACTACCTATGGCCGATCCCGAATGCGGAAATTCAGCGGGTACCATTGCTCGTTCAGAATACAGGCTGGTAACAGCAACATTAAAAAACGTGCTCTTTCGGGAGCACGTTTTTTTTTGCGTTGGATGACTTAATCCCGGCAATTAATTGACAGTTGTATAGATCTTGGTCTATCAAGAGGGCGCCTCTTACCCCGACCGACTATTGCCAGTGCACCGGTTTTTCTCCTTATCGTTTTGCTCCCTGTAGGGGATCTGCGGCTAGCGGCCTTTCCTCCTTGTTCTTTTTTCTTTAGTCGCGCCACGCCTTGTTCCCGGCGATTAATGGCCCGTGGTTCCCGCCACCAGATAAATTTGCGTCACCAGAGTGTTACAGGTCGGCTCCTGAGTCGCCACTGCAAATGCTTAGATTTGATATAAAGCCCGGTATCATGAACCCGATAAAAAAAGAAGATATTTCACAGGAAGTTTTTGACCTGTACGACGATTACGCACATGACCGGATTGACCGCCGGGCGTTTGCTCAGAAACTATCAGCCTTTGCAATCGGCGGGCTTACCGTGCCTGCCTTACTGAGTTTTCTTAGTCCCGATTACCAGGACGCAATCCAGACCAAGGCAGATGACCCGCGCCTGAAAGCGGAAACGGTCACCTATTCTTCTCCAAAGGGAGGCGGAAGCATAAAGGGCTTGCTGGCCAAACCCGCAAAAGCCAGAAAGAAGCTGGGGGGAATTGTGGTTGTACATGAAAACCGGGGCCTGAACCCGCACATTGCCGATGTGGCCAGGCGGGCAGCGCTGGCAGGATTTATTGTTCTGGCTCCCGATGCACTGAGTCCGCTGGGGGGATACCCGGGCAACGATGATGATGGCCGCGCCTTACAGGCGAAACGGAACAAGGCAGAAATGGAAGAAGACTTTATTGCTGCTTACGAATACCTTAAAAGTCACAAGGACTGTAATGGCAAGGTGGGTGTTGTTGGCTTTTGTTTTGGCGGCGCCATCGCTAACATGATGGCTGTGCGTATCCCGGACCTGGCCGCTGCCGTTCCTTTTTATGGCGGACAGCCGGCTGTTGCCGATGTACCCAAGATCAAGGCAGCCCTGCAGCTTCATTATGCCGCGCTTGATACCCGTGTTAACGAAGGCTGGCCTGCTTATGAAGCGGCACTAAAAGCAGAAGGCAAAAAATACCAGGCGTACATGTATGACAATGCCAATCATGGGTTTCATAACGACACTACGCCGCGGTATGATAAAGCTGCCGCAGAACTTGCATGGAAAAGAACCATTGACTTTTTCAGGGAACATCTCAGCTAATTTGCATCGGCGATTGCAACGAGCGGGACAGGCGCTATATGCACCAGGCAGGCATCGCTGATCCGGAGGTACCAGGCCCTGCATATTAAGCCGGATCGGAGCGGCAGCCCCGACGAAGGAGGGCTAGAGCGAAGAGCCGGACTGCCGTTCGATCGTGGCAGGAATTTGCCTTTCACTTATTCAGCAGATTTGGTTGAAGGCTGTTCTCCCAAGTGTTGGTCTGTGGTGGCTTCAGCCTGCCGGACTTTCTTCCTCTTTGAACCGGATGCCTGCCGCGCGGGTTTCAGCTTTGATTTTTGTTTTAGCTTGACATACAGCTGCGAAGAAAGCGCAGGTTTATATACCTCATAGTGTTCAATACTTTCCAGCAATTTGGAAAGGGTCCTGAAACCGTGTGTGCGGCTGTCGAAACTGGGATCAATTTTACGCAAGTTGGTTCCAAGCGTAGAAACGTGCACACCAATATCTTCCGGCGAGGCCATGAAATAGGCTTTATCTACCAGATCAACCTGTATACCTACAAAATCTGCGGGCGTTTGTTCAGGTTTGACCTCTGCAGCTTTTTTGCGACCGGTTTTGCGCGGAGGTTTTTCAACAAGCGGTTTTTCTGCCACAATCTCCTGTTTTTCGATCACGGCCTCCTGCATAATATTTTGAGTAAAAGTGAAGATCTCACAGGAATTGATAAAGGCTGCCGGTGTTTTTTTCTCGCCGATACCCATCACAAACACACCTTCTTCCCTGATTCTTTTAGCGAGCCCGGTGTAGTCGCTGTCGCTCGAAACGATACAAAAACCATCCACAAGTTTGTTATGAAGAATATCCATGGCATCGATGATGAGTGCGCCATCTGTTGAGTTTTTGCCGGAGGTATAACTGAATTTCTGCATTGGCGTAAATGACAGATCATTCAGCAGATTTTTCCAGCTGTTCATGCCCTGCCGTGTCCAGTCGCCATAAATTCTTCTGACGGTTACCTTCCCATACTTTGCTACCTCTTCCAGGATGTCTTTCAACAGTTTTGCCTGCGCATTGTCGCCATCAACCAGGATAGCCATGCGTTCTATTTTCTTTTCCATGCAGAATGCCGTTATGCTACGAAGGTACGTGGCCGGAAGCGTATTCGGGCACTGTGAAAACTTTTTTTGATGGCGCATTGGGTCACGGAGCAAGATGTCCTGACCATCGACGCTGCAGCAGCCTCTATCCCCTACCCACCATCGCCCCAATCCATATGGGGGCAAACGGCGATGTACAGCCTTTAGAGACGGGATAATCGCGGTAAATGCCAAGACGTTCGCCTATATCGATGGCGCGTTCACGCAAACCGGGAAAATGGATACCGATCCGGGCAAGTGTCGTGTTCATTGTCCATTGTACCTCGGCCGGTGCCAACGGCATTTCGTCTTCAATACGGTCCAGCAGCCCGGGTAAGTCGAGACCTTCGGGTTCCCGGGCAACCCGACCTGCGGTCAGACTCCATCCTGCCCGTGCAGCCATGGGATCCGGATCGTTTATCCAGCGCTGCCTCAGTGCTTCTTTATCAGGATGTTCTTTGATTATGTAGGCGCTAAGCCAGTCGGCCACCTGCACAAAACGCTCAGACCGTATAAAGTTATCCAGCTGATCAGCTGTGAGCATTTTAGGCTTCATAACTAGAATAGCCAGCAGGCGTGCATCGATATTCCCTGTTTCCCAGAGCGCGAGGGCGAGTTCATGATTTGTTTTAATTTTTGCCGCGACCTTCCGTATGTCGCCCATTTTTAATCCGAACTGGTTTTCATGCGCACCATTTTTCCTGTTAAAAGCGCGCATCTTTTCAGTTCCAAGGTTTTGGAGCCTGGTTAGCGTTTCCTGCAATGTCATATTCGGGAGTATATATCCGAATTTAAGAAAATTGACGGATTTTGTTTCAAACTGTCCGTCTACAAGTCTACTGCCAAATGCTTTACAATGATTCCCCAAGGGCCGATCAGCTATTGGCCTAGCTTTATATCTTAAACGCCCGGATGGTTTCAATTATTCAGTTTTATCAGGATTATTCGGTCCCAATGGTTTAAACCTGAATTTACAGCCAGCAGGAAAAATCAGGCCCCTGCTTATTATCGTTATGAGGCATGTCGTACGCTGCCCTGCTTTTAGTCGCGTTTCCACAATACGGCGCTTGAGCGATGTACCTAACTTTGAAGACTAATATAAAAATGATGAAAAATTTGACATTTAATCTTCCCCTCTTTCTTTTTGCAGCGCTGCTCAGTACAGATGGAAGCTCTTTCGCGCAATCTAAAAAGACCGCAGTAAATAAGCCTATACCGGTTACCAGCGGATATGTTGCTGTAAATGGTTTGAAGATGTATTATGAGATGCAGGGCAGCGGCAAGCCAATTGTATTGCTGCATGGGTCATTCATGACAATTGAACTGAACTGGAAAGCGCTCATGCCTGAACTGGCAAAATCGCGACGTGTTATTGCTGTCGAACTTCAGGGTCATGGACATACGGCAGACACCGACCGGCCAATAACCTATGAAAATCTGGCTGATGATGTTTCGGCGTTGCTGCATCGTCTAAAAACGGACAGCGCTGATGTTATGGGCTATAGCATGGGTGCAGGCGTTGCGCTGCAGATGGCCATGCGACATCCGGAACAGGTGCGTAAAGTAGTAGTATTGTCCGGCGTCTTTCGTAACAACGGCTGGCTCACCGAAGCTGAATCTGCATTTCCACAGATCACAGCAGAAGCGTTGAAAGGCACACCACTCGAAACGGAATACAAGAAGAAGAGTCCTCACCCGGCGCACTGGCCGGAATTTGTAAAACGGGCAATCAATATGGATACAAAATTTTTTGACTGGGGCGCAGATAAGATCAGAAATACAAAAGCACCGTTCTTTATCATCGTAGGCGATGCGGACGGGGTGCGGCATGAGCATGCAATTGAGTTGTACCGGCTTAAAGGCGGCGGCAAAATGGGTGATATGCACGGCTTGCCTGAATCGCGCCTCGCCATCCTTCCGGCAAGCAGCCATGTGGGGGTAATGGCGCAAACACGATATCTCGTGCCGATGATCAACGATTTCCTGGATGACGCCCCTCAGCCAGCGCTATGGCATTAAATTGCCGGCGCAAGCCGGTAGCCGCTAACGATTAGTCCCGGCTGCCGGATGCGCTTTGCCTTCGGTGTTCCTGTTTTCCGTAGAAAAAAGTAAGCAGCAGAAAAAGCAATAGCAGCAACATATGCATACCGGTACCCAGTGCTCCTGCATGTACTATCGGCGCTTTTGTTGACCCGGCCGGAAAATCAACTTTCCATACAGCCGCCGGAGTATTGCCTTTCAAGCCGCAGAGTTGCTGGAAAATATTCAATGCGAAGTGAATGCCCGTGGGAACAGCTACACCACCAGAACGCAGCGCCGCAAGTGCTAACATGAATGCCCAAACAAAAGGCCCCATGAACGCAACTTGCAGCGACCAACCATAAAGTAGATGAAAGGCGCCAAAGACAGAGGCCATGGTGATCTGGCTGATCCAGATGCCATAATGTTCACGCAGTTTGAAGAGCGCATACGATCTGAAGCCGATCTCTTCCATCAGCGCCAGCGGCAACACCGGCAGTAAGGCCAGCAAGACATCAAAATCCTGAATATGCCGACCTCTCTGTATAGATAATGGTGTAAAAAGCAGCAGGGGGGCGAGGACCATTAAAAAAGCAATGCCGCCAATCAGGATACCTAAACCAAACTTTGGTAATGTTTGCCGGCTCCACGACAGATTAACTTTCGGTCGCGTGGGCTGTCCGATTTTTTGAAACAGATAGAATACGCCCGCGGCACCCAGACAGCCGGGAATACCGAAGGCAAGATCGGCGAAAGCCTGGGGGAATTTTGAGCGTAATAACCCGGCAGTATACAGACAGGCCGTAAATAAAATCAGGTATAGACTTACCGCAATAAGCGGGTGTGCGCGGAGCAGAACAAATTTGACCATGTAACAAATCTAGATGCCATTACTCTAAAAAAAACACCAGCAGATCAAATGACGTAAGATATGACGCAAATGTCGTACAGCCCTGAGGTAACTAAGACACCTGTGCCATCAGCACTGGCAGCGCGCGTGCGGGCGGGCCGCAAACAAAAGAATTACACACAGCAACAACTGGCAGACCTCTGTGGCATTAGCCTCCGCTCGGTCCAACGTATTGAACGCGCAGAGGTTTTTCCGCGCGACTACACACTTAACATGCTTAATGCAACTTTGGGTCTGACTGAAACACAACCGCACGAAAGGCTTCACGCCGCAGACCTGGCATTAGAGCCTTCAGGATTTAACCGGATTCAGCGGATTATTCTGTCAGTGGGTATCGGGCCAATCGTTCTGTTTTTTGGGCTTGCGCTTGTTACGCAAAGTCGGTCATTTCCCGAAACTACTTTCGAGCTCGCGATCTATGCGGCATCGCTTCTCGCAATTTATATGCTGACACTTTTGTTGGTCTGGCGAAAGAACGGCTGAATAATCTGATTTAGAATCTGAACGCCGTTTCTGCCAAAAAAATGCCCGGAAGCAAGCTGCCGGGCATCATATTTTTAGTTTTTTTTCGGAAAGTCTATCTCGCCAGTACTTTGTATGTATGCGATCTCGAATACGTTTTTCCGAACATATCTGTCGCTTTTACTTCGACAGTATGTTCGCCTGCCGCAAGGTTGGCAGGAATTGCAGCGCGCCACAGGTGTTTACATTCTGCCGCGACACCCGGTCGTCTCCCTGTCAGCAGACTTTCGGTATGGTCCCATTTATGAAGGGTAGCCAGGAATCCGGGATCGTTTTCCAGGACATACTTCATTTTTTTCCATCCGCCGCCGTCAATCCGGTACAATACCTTGTCGTTTTCACCACCCATAAAAAAGTTTGCATAGATGCCCGCCGAAGTCTTTTTGTCTTTCTCAAGCACTTTTGGCGTGTAGATCTCCAGCTGAAAATCTTCCGGTTTTCCGGCCACTTTATAGTCGACCGTATACTGGTTACCTTTAAAATTGATAAACGCATAACCTTTTGGTGTGCCATCGCTCATGGTCGATACCGGTACGCCAATTTCATTCAATTCACCTGAATACCAGTTGCCGGAAGTGGTACCGACGTTGTAGTGGTGATGCGCCTTGCTTTGTTTCCAGCCGTCTTTTTTTGTAAAGAACAATTGCTTCTGGTTATGTGTATGCGCGGAAAGCGACAGGGTATGCGGAAAATCAGCGAGCAGGTCGAATAATTTGATCCGGTCTTCTTCACGGAAAGCCTCGTTTTCTCCGGCAAAACCAATCGGGATATGGAAAGCCAGTACGATCAGTTTGTCTTTTGAAACATGGCTGAGATCGTTTTTAACAAACTCGAGTTGTTCTGCTCTCAGACCGCCCCAGTAAGACTTGCCACCCCTTGGGTCAGGATAAATAATATCATCCAGAATGATGAAGTGCACATTGCCATAATTGAATGCGTAATCTGCAGGCCCAAAATGAGCTTCATAAGACTCATCAGAATATTTATCATCTTTTACGTCGAAATTGATGTCATGATTTCCCAGCAGGTTATACCAGGGAATACCTACCGCCCGTACCGCTTTGGTGTAAGGAGCAAACAGAGAGGGATCGTTGCCAACCAGATCGCCCAGGCTCAGACCAAAAGCAACACCTTTTACACCCTCAACCTCTTTCACTACGCCCTTTGCGAAATAGGCCATTTCTTCGAGATTATAGGCCTGGGGATCGCCGAAAATTAAGGCCCGAAAGTTATCATCTTCCTTACCCGGTGTCAGGAAAAAATTAACCAGCCGCGGCAGCGCACCGGTTGGGCTTACGCCTTTGTATTTCAAGGCCGGCGAACCCTGAGGTTTATGGTTATAAAAAAACTGCGGCAGGTTATCCTCATTGAGCGGCACCTTATAACCCGAGGGCTTGATGACTGAAATGATCTGATCGTTGCTGATCGGTAGTTCATAATAACCTTTCTGATCCGTTTTGACCACAGCGGTACCATTCGTTACAGACACACCGGGAAGCCCCTTTTCAGATCTATCCAGCTTCCGGTTTCCGTTCAGGTCATTATAAACATAACCCTTTACTACGTCCTGGGCATGCAGACCAAGCGACAACAGGATACCTGCGCCGGCTAAGAATATTTTTTTCATTGTAATAGGTATTTTATCACTTTGGCTGCATCTGGTTTAATATGCAGTCATGTAAAAAAGCGGGCCGGCTAATGCCAGCCCGATGTATTAGTTTGTTACGCGGGTTGCGCCTTCCACCTCCTGGATTACAGCAAGTGCTGCAGATTTGGATACTGCTACCGTTTTGTGAACCCTTCTCGTTGTCCATGTTTTGGTCGTGGCATTGTACACACCGCCAAGGAAGCTGAACTGGTAAGGCTCAGGGTTTGCGCCGATCTTACCGGTGTTGTTACCTTGTCTGTAGAATGGCTGAAAGCTGGTGCCGTTGAATCTTTTGTAGTAGTCGTTATCGCAAATGGCATAGCCAAAACCGCTTGCAAATGCATTACCAGTTCCCGCGAAAAATACAACGTCAGAAGGTACAGTAGCTGCATCTACATTTGTTGTCGCGAAGATGGCCATACCGGCCGCATTTCCACTGTTTGCAAGCAGGTTGGTCGTCTTGTCACCAATTCCGTCGTCTCCGTCAACATTGCTGTACAGTTTGCTTACCACCCAGTTTGCGCGACTGATATCGGTCGAATTTGCACCGGCGATAAGTTTATATCCCCCCACATAGAAAAACTGACCTTTTGCAACAGTACCTCTTGTGATATTAAATTTATAGGTCCGCAAGCCGCCGGTAGCCCATCCGTTTACCGGAGGTCCCGTTGGCGTTGATGCCCCCGCATTGTTTGTGGTAACCAGGGCAAAAGGTTTTTGTCTGAAGTCAAGGTCCTGGGTAGCCATCAGCTGAATGTACTCATGGTTGGCATCTGACCCTTCCGGATCCGCAAGGTAGCCAGTAATAATGGCAGGATTGGGACCAAGCGGAACATTAGGATCTACGACAATACTTGTCGCCACAAAATCTGCCTTAACACGCGGCCAGATCTGCGGAATGCCGGTACTGGCCGAGGGAATGATAATTCCCTGTACATTTGCAGAATATGGCAGGAATTCATTTTTAAAGCTGGCGGTGCTGCTAACGTTCATCTGCATATCGCCCGAACCTTCGTTAAATACTTTAACCCCTTCTATTCGCTCCACGCCGATATTAGGTTCAAAATTAGAATTGTAAACCACGCCGAATAAACCTTCAAAGTTCTCAGGTTTTGCAAGCATCGTTACTGCAGAAACAGGCGTCATGATCACATTCACACCCGAAGCTACTTTTTGCACGTTTGATGCCGGTACGCCTGTAATCTGAAGAATACCGCGTTCGCGCCTCAGGATCCCGCCTTCAATATTGATGTGCACAGAATCGCCGGGAACATAATTGGCTGCTGCTGCACCAATATTGATCGCGATGCCCCTGATCGAGTCGATCGTAGCACTTACTTTTCGCGAATTTTGAATGAATAATAGTCCTTCAGGCAGATTTTTGCCGGAATGGTCTGAGGTAACCTGACCGGCAACTACAGTTGCTTGGCCCGTCAGATCTTTTGTCAGAGTTACATCGCCACCTTTGTGCAACTTGCGCAAATCAAGGTTGGAAATGAAGGGACTTGGCGTGCTGACTACGTAGTCGTCATCGCGCTTACAGGCTCCCAGGATCAGGGCCACTGCGCTGATCGTTAAGAGGTATCTTTTTAAAATCGTTTTCATCGATTGTGTTACTTTTTATGGTTGATAAACTCCCTGGTTAAGGGCAAGTCATACATCCTGTCGGGTTACGGTCTTTGCCACCAGACCAGGGTGTTGATATCGTCCGGTCCCTGCGCAGCCACCGCGTTTTTGTAGCTTGTGGGGTTGGTAGATTGCGTGATCAGCGGATAGTTCAGGCGGGCAGGCATTCTTCCACCGTTTACAAGACCCGGCCCTTTCGGCAGGATCGGGTGGCCGGTACGGCGGTATTCAAACCACTGCTGAAGATCTACCAGGAACATGGCATAGTATTTCTGGATATGGATCATTTCCAGCTGGCTTTTGCTACCGAAAGTCAGGTCGTCTAAAGGCAGGGCCGGATTCCATTGCAGGTTGGCTTCGTTGACGTAAGCAGTAAAACGGGCATCGGTCGGACTGGTGATGTAATTCGGCATCCAGTAATTGATTGCGTCTGCCATGCCTTTGTAGTAATAGTTTGCTACCGGACCGTTTATCCAGCCACGCGCCGCAGCTTCGGCTTTGATAAAGGCTACCTCGGCGCTGTTCATGATAATACCTGTGTTCGGGTCTGTCTGCAGGGTCAGTTTGTTTTCTGTGTCAGAATTGAAGTGCGTCTGCACCACTGCGCCTGAACCCGGCGAGTACCCGCTAGAGATACCAACCCAGCCATCAGCGCCACGATCAATACCGAAGCGGGGTACGTTTGCTGTGCCAAGCGACGGCTGAACGCGGGGATCTTCCCAGTTTACAAGTTTGCTAAGGAAAAAATCGCATACAGGCATATTTCTGAAATCGACCGCGCGGATGTTCACCATAAATGGCGATGAATAAACTGCAGTACTGCTGTTTGTACCATTCCAGAGAATTCTGGCCGTGTGGCTGTTGTCATCCATAACTGGATAATTGGCCGGCTCGGTATCAACAATTTGTTTAATCTTGGCAATGGCAGCAGCTGAAACTTCTGATTTCCCGGCCACGCGAAGAAGCAACCTCAAATAGAGCGAGTTACCAAACCTTCTCCATTTTGAAATGTCACCTTTAAATACCGGATCGCTCGTTGCAACGATCGCCGCACCATCCTGCAGCAACTGGTTTGCCTGTTCCAGTTTACTGAACATATCAGCATAGATATCTTTTTGCTTATCAAACACCGGCTGCATGTTGTCGTCCCTGCCAGCATTTGCCTGCGAATAAGGCACATCGCCGTAAGTATCGGTAAGCAGGGAATAAACCCAGCTTTGCGCGATCAGTGAAATGCCCTGGTAAGACTTGTTCAATGTTTCCGGCTTTCCGGCGATTGTATAGATGTCTTTCAGGTCTGTCAGGTTTACGTACCAGTTGTTCCAGGTATAATCTGCAAGGTTTCTTCTTACATCATAACGGAACACCCTGCCCTCAGAGTCATTGATTTCGACGGTAACCTGCATTAACTGGTTATTAAAATTCCAGTTACGCATCATGTTTGTGCTTAGCACATTGACCAGTGCCGGAGCAAGTAACTGATGGGGTTCTGCATTGCGTTTGCCGATGGGATCTGTGTTCACTTCCGTGAAGTCTTTTGTACAGGATGCACCCGACAATCCGAAAACTGCAAGCAGGATATAAAGGATAATATTTTTTGTATTTTTCATGATTTCAATGATTAAAGACCTACAACTAATCGCACACCATATGTTCTGGTAGAAGGCAGCTGGCCGGTTTCAAAACCCTGAACAATGTCAGATCCCGCCAGGGTACCAAACTCAGGGTCAAATGCCGGCCATGGCGACCAGATGAAGAGGTTACGGCCGTATACGCCAAGAGTCAGTTTGTTCAGCCCCATACCGGCAATAAGTCTTTTCTTAAATGCATAGGTCAGGCTGGCTTCGCGGAACTTCACATAATCTGTTCTGAAGACACTGCCCTCCGCCTGTCCGCTGCCATAGATAGACTCATAGTAGGCTGCGATATCTGTAGCGATGACGTCATTCTTGCGGTAGGTACCGTCAGGGTTCTGCACAACGCCGTCGCCGATTACACCATTATACCTGCCAGGCAGTGTAACCACGTGTTTACCCAGTGATGCCATGCGTGAAAAAGTAAGTGAATGACCTACGGCACCAAGTTGTGCATCAAACAGCGCGTTGAAGCTTACCTGTTTGAAGGTGAAACCTGTACCCGCGCTGAAGCGAAATCGCGGCATGGTATTTCCCAGGTAAATCAGGTCCGGGTTTTCAAGTGCGACGCCGGTAGTTGGGTTGTATACAATTTGTCCGTCAGCATTGCGCAGGTACCCACGGCCATACATATCGCCCATGCTTCCGCCTACGTTCGCGACAACCTGCCCGCTGCCCAAAGCACCTGTGCGAAGCACGAGTGAGCTGTCTGCCAGTTCTTTGATCTTGTTTCTGTTCGCAGTGAACGTTCCGAACAGGGTCCATTTGAAGTTTTTTGTCTGGAGCGGCGTACCATTTACGGCAAGCTCAAGACCTTTGTTATCAACGCGTCCAATATTTACTACCTGTACGTTATAACCTGTAGATTTATCGACAATCCGGTTCAGGATCTGGTTTTTGGTGTTTCCTGCGTAAGCAGCCAGGTCAAAGTTTAACCGGTCCTTGAACATTTTCAGCTCCAGACCAAGCTCAACAGTTGTTGTGATCAGCGGCTTGAGGTTCGGGTTTGGTAAGATACGGGTGTTGTTCAATGCGCCGTCAGGATAGATGCCGTCTGCCGCATTCAGGTAATTGTATTCTGTTCTGTAAGGCACGGTACTGCCGCTGCCTACCTGTGCCAGGGACGCTCTTACTTTCGCATAGTTGATCACCTTCTTCGGCAACTTGATTACATCTGAAGCAATAAAAGCTAAACTTGCCGAGGGATAGAAGAAACCTACGTTATCAGTTCTGGTAATGGTAGCAAGCGTACTGTTCCAGTCCTGACGCGCGGTCAGATCGAGGTAAAGGAAGTTTTTGTAGTCGAAAGAAGCCGTTCCGTAGAAACTGTTAATGCGGAACCGGGCCGTGTCAGGTGCATAGATCAGCGGACTGTTGTTGTTATCAAGCCTGTAAAGATTCGGAATCACAAGGCCGTCGGCACGGGTTTCGAGCCTGTTGTAAACATTGCGCATCTGGCTTCCACCAAGGCTGGCGTTGAAGCGCAGATTTTTGCTGAATTTCTTGTCATATCTGAACATGAAATCTGCATTGATCTCATAAGAGCGGATGTTAGCAAGGCGGTATGAACCCTGAGCGAACTTGTTTCCTGAGGCATCCCAGGGGCGCATCGTTTCGCGCACATCTTTGTTAAGGTCCATAGTTGCGCGAACCATCAGACTCAGCTCTTTTGTAAATTTATAGGTAGCAGATGCATTGCCCAGCCAGCCGTTACGTCTTTGTGCATTAATGTATTGTTCTGAGATTGCATACGGACTTTCAGGGTTTGTAGTCGTGATGTTTACAAACTGTTGAAACTCCCGTCCGTTTACCCAATAGTCGCGATACCAATCCACATCAACGTTGGGCTGAGCAAACATAAACCAATACATCAGCGACTGGTTACCATAACCGGTTGCCGGCAGGTTGTCGCTGTGCCGGTTGCTGTACTGGGCCTTCAGATTCAGAGAAAGTTTTTTAGTAAGGTTTGTGGTTACGTTCAGGGCAACGCTGGTACGCTCCAGACCGGTGTTTGGCACGATCCATTCATTTTCGCCATGGCTCGCAGACAAGCGCAAACCAACTTTTTTCAGCGTACCGTCTATACTAACCGAGTTTGCTGACTCGTATCCGGTTACAAAGAAAGCATCGACCGGATCACGGTAAGCTACCCAGGGGGTTCTGTTTACACCCCTGGCTTTTGTTGCCGGATCATACTGATAGTACATGCTGTTCAGTGAAAACGGCGGGCCCCATGTAGAACTTGTAGCATTGGTGCTTGGACCGTCTACAGTTGCGCCGTAAGAGAAGTATGAGTTTCCGTAAACACCCGCGCCATACTCCTGTTGTCTTTCCGGTCCGCGGTTCACATCTTCCCAGGTGCTGTTTGACGTAAAGGTGATACCAACTTTTTTCCTGTTCAGTGAGGCCGACTTTGTGGTGATGATAATGGCACCGTTGGCGCCGCGCTGGCCGTAAAGTGCCGAAGCCGCCGGCCCTTTCAGTACGGTTACGTTGTCAATATCATCAGGGTTCAGGTCATTCAGGCCGCTGCCGAAGTCGGCTGGCATGATATCGCCAGACGTTCCGTACACACCGCCGCCGGTTGCTGCGCTGCGTCTTGAGCTGCTGCTTGCTACCACACCGTCAATGACAACGAGGGCTTCGTTATCGCCGGTCAGGTTGTTTTCTCCGCGCAGAATAATTTTGTTGGAACCGGCAGGGCCGCTGTTACGCACCAGGTTCAAACCTGCTACCTTTCCCGAAAGGGCGTCTGTCCAGTTACTTGAAACAGCGTTGGTGAATTGGGTGCTGTCAAGTTTATCTGCGGCATAACCAAGCGAGCGTTCTTCACGTTTAATCCCCAGAGCGGTTACAATAACCTCGTTCAGGGTATTGCTTGAAGGCTTAAGCCTGATGGCCATATTGCCGGTATTTTGCTGTACTGCTTTTTTCGCAACTGCATAACCCAGCATGCTGAAGGTTAATTCGGTACCCGCCGGCACCACGAAACTAAACTCACCATTGTTATTGGTAGAGCCGTAAACGCGTTTGTTTGGGCCCATGATCGTTACGCCGGGAATGACCGAATTATCGGTATCGTCGACAACGGTACCCTTAACCGTTACGTTCTGCTGCGATTGTACCTGCAGCGGAGTGGCATTGTTTGCTGCGATGGCCCAACCAGGTTGTGTAAATAACAACAGCGGAAGAACGAAGACCGCCTTTGCGAGGGTCATCCTGTTCGTTTTGCGTGTTTTTACGTGTTTTGGTAAATTTCTCTTCATCTGTGCGTTTTTAATAGCTTGTTTGAATGCCGCAAAGGTTGCCTTTTTAAATAAAGCGAATGTTAAATGTGTATTAAATGAAAGTATTTTAAACGCATTGAAACGATATGACAAGAATCAGCTATTCGCTTCACAACGAGCAAATTGCACACACATCGGGAAGGTTCGGAGAAGAAAAGCTCCGCCAGACCGCGCGTAGATAACAGTAAGTTCATATTTATTTAAAGAAGTTGGGACAGTTTAAGGCGTGGCTGTAGGTGGGCAGAATGCAGCATGATGCGGCGCAAAACCGCAAAAAATGTAAATTTCCAACATCCGCTGCCTGACCCAGCACAGCCGGGAGTAAACAAGAGTTTTCCGCATGGCATAAATGGCGTAAATTTGGCAGGCAATTTGTCGCCCAAATACATCTCTCTTGTTGTCTGCATCCCGCAAACGTTTTAATAATTAACGCATTACCGGCTTCCGTGAAAAAAATATTTATCGGCGTCCTGCTAACCGGCATACTCTGCTGCATTGGCATTTTGTTTTGGTATACTGATTACCAATATGCCCTGCCTACCCCTGTGCCGGCGGGGTATCAGAGCGTTAAAACCGGCGAGCATGTTCAGCTGGGCACACTTTCCCTGCCGGGCGATGGAAAGCCCGTGCTCCTGCATTTTTTTAATCCGGCTTGTCCTTGTTCAAGATTCAACATTAAATATTTCAATTCCCTAACCGAAAAATATAAGGGGAAGGCCAATATGGTAGTTGTTCTGATGAACGCTGCAAAAGATACGCCCACCGCAGTGCGTAAACGTTTTGCCATCGGTGTGCCGGTAATTTATGCCCCTGAACTGGCGAAAAGATGTGGTGTTTACTCTACACCCCAGGCGGTTATCCTTGCAAAAGGAAACAAGCTTTATTACCGGGGCAATTATAACCTGACGCGGTATTGTACCGATCCAAAGACTGAATTTGCAAAGCAGGCGCTTGATAACCTGCTGAATCATGTAGAACAAACAGAGTTTCAGCCGCTGGCTACCCGGGCCTACGGTTGCAGCCTCCCTGAATGCACCTTATAATGAAACCAGATTTAACCATGAGCGGGTATGCTGACTACCGCAAAAGTCAGCTGGCAGAACGGCAAAAACAGTCTGACAGGCTGATTGACTATTTCCTTGCGGGATATGTCGTTATCGGTCTGCTGCTCGCTGTATTTTATGACACCTGGATACTTGCCCTGTCTGTAAGTACGCTTTGTCTGCTTGCCTATTACGCGGTTAAATGGCTGCTGCCTGAATCCACGCTTTATCAATATGTATTAAGCGCGGTAATGGGTGTATTTCTTGCCCAATATATTTACCAGATGCATGGCATGTTTGAGATGCATTTTTTTGCCTTTATCGGTAGCGCCATTCTCATTACCTATCAAAACTGGAAACTGCAGCTGCCAATGCTTATTGTTGTGGCCCTTCATCACGGGCTTTTCAGTTATCTTCAAAATTCAGGGCTTCCAGGGATCTATTTTACGCAACTTGATTATTTTGATATTCAAACCTTCGCAATTCATATCCTGCTTACCAGCATTATATTTTTTGTCAGCGGGCTATGGTCTTATCAGCTTCGGCGGGCAAACGAAAACCAGATCAGACAGACGCTTGTCATGAAAGAACTTGAGCAGGAAGCGGCACTCAGCACTGTGCGGAAAGAAAATGAAGAGCGGTTGCAGCTTCTTAACAACGAGTTGCGCAAGTCAAATGAAGAACTGAATCGCTCAAGACAGGATGCTGAAACCGCAAATCAGGCCAAAAGTGTATTCCTCGCCACAATGAGCCATGAGATCCGCACACCGATGAACGGGGTGATCGGCATGTCATCCCTGCTTGCTGAAACACTTCTTACTGACCAGCAACGGATGTATACCGATACCATAAGCAATTGCGGCGATGCGTTACTTACCGTGATCAACAACATTCTGGACTTTTCGAAGATTGAAGCCGGCAGTATGGACCTCGAATCTGACGACTTTTTGCTGCGAAGCTGTATTGAGGACGTACTGGATATCTTCGCCACACAAATCGCCTCAACAGGTATTGAAGTCGTGTATGCCATCGGCGACCAGGTTCCCGAGCAGATAGTGGGCGATAAGATCCGGCTGCAGCAGGTGCTGACCAACCTGGTTGGCAACGCGCTGAAGTTTACCGAAAAAGGTGAAGTTGTTATTGATGTGAATGTATCGCCGGCAGCGGACAGCGATGATCTGTGGCTGAGGTTTGACGTCCGCGATACCGGTATCGGCATCCCGGCCAGCAAAAGGGAAAGATTGTTCAAAGCCTTCAGCCAGGTAGATTCTTCGACCACCCGCAAATACGGGGGGACGGGCCTGGGTCTTGTAATCTCTCAAAAGCTCGTCGAACTGATGAAGGGGGAGATCACTGTAGAAAGCAGCCCGGGTTCAGGCTCTGTATTTTCGTTTACCATGGCAACCAGGCGTGGAACGAAAGTAATGGTGCCTTATAATGTACTGGATATGTCTGAGGTTCGCGGGAAAACCGTTCTCGTGGTAGATGACAACCTGACCAACCGCAACATTTTGGAAATTCAGCTGAAAGACTGGAAGCTGCGCCCGGTCATGGCCAGTTCTGGCGAGGAAGCGCTCAGAATCCTCGAACTTGGCACCACCGCAGACCTTATCATTACAGATGCCCAGATGCCCGGGATGGATGGCATCCAGCTTACCCGAAAAATAAAAGCTTTTGCTCCTACCCTGCCTGTCATCCTGCTGAGCTCAGTTGGGCATGAACGTAATCCGGAAATGTCTGCATTGTTTGCGCATACCCTTACCAAACCGATCAAGCAATACGCACTGAGCCGTTTTATTTTTGACTGCCTGAAAACAGGACCGCAGCTGCAGCCTGGCGCAGCTACGAGTAACCGGAAAATTCCCGAAGATTTTGGTACGCGGTACCCCCTGCGTATTCTTGTGGCAGAAGACAACGAGATCAACCAGCGCGTCATTATGCATATGTTAAAGAAGATGGGATATGAATCTGATCTTGCGCATGATGGCGTTGAGGCGCTGCTGATGGTACGCGAGCGGCCATATGATCTGGTGCTGATGGACATGCAGATGCCAAACATGGACGGCATCGAAGCTTCAGAAAGGATCAGAACCATGGATATTCAACAGCCGTACATCATTGCCCTCACGGCAAACACGATGGAGGGCGACAGACTGGACTGCCTGCGTGCCGGGATGAATGATTATATGAGCAAGCCGCTTAAACCGGAGTTGCTGCTCGTAAAACTGTCTGAACTTTCGGCGCGGTTAAATGTATTCGGTTAAATGGTCAATGTATAATTCTTTGTCATTGTTTGGGTTTCCGGCACAAGGCGGCACACGCATTATTATTCCGGAGCAAACCGAGTTATACATACCAGCGCATCAGGCAAACTTATTACGCTTTGACGCAATATATGTGAAGATAGACTATATTAGTGCTATATCCAGTGATTTATGAAAACGCTCAGAATCTTTGTTACGGCTCACATGGGCATAGCCGCACTTACCTTGCTGCTTTTTCCATCCCTGTCAGACCTTGTTGGAAAATCGTTTATCGGGATGTTTGTAGTTGCTGTATCGATGGTAATCATTGAGATCTTCCGTTCTTATCAACTTTCAGACATCAGCTTCAGCGCCATCCTTAAGGCACCCGGGGATTTGATTATTAAAGAAGTAGTGATTTCCCTGTGCGTTCTTTCTTTTACCTGGAAAGTATCCATGGAGAGCTCTTATCCTTGGGTGCATAGTACTTTTTATGTGTTACGCATATTACTAATGCTAGTTTTTGCACTCAGTACGTTGGCCAGGTTGAGCGTTTCAGGAAGACATCCGGAGGGCTAGCTGAGCAAATGCCTTTATCATGTGTTTATGCTACGGTACATCCGTAAAATTATACCCGGATGTTCGGCGGGGCTTGCAACCCTGGATACAATTGAGGGTAAAGCGGGTATACCCACTTTCAAACTAAAACAGTAGATTTACAAGATCATTCTTCAAATCACTGATGAAACGCTATCTCCTCACCATTTTATTTATCGGCGTAACTTTCTGTTTATCTGCACAAGAAATCGCCTATGAAAGCTCGCTGCAGAAAGCGCGTGCAAAATCAGCGTCAAGCGGCAAACCATTGATGGTGCTGATAACCATCCCGCCGCCGGCCGGCAGCTGCCGGCCGGTTCCTGAAGACAATCGAACAACCGGAAGTTGCAAAAGAATTTAACAGGCATTTTGTAAATGTAAAGATTCCCAGATCAGATACGGGCGCGAACACGATTGTAAGGAAACACGGCATCAGGCAGCTTCCTGCATTTGTGTTTTTTGATTCAAAAGGCGGACTTATCTATAAAGGTTTCGGGAACTGGCCTATGGCAGACAAGTATCATAAAATGATCGATACCGCCCTCGCTGTTGCCAGCCTGAAACCCATGTCGGTATATGATGCAGAATATGCTGCCGGTAAGCTGGACAGCGCCGGGTTGAGACAGTACATTGAAAGACGCCGTGCACTGGGAATTTCAGATAACGCCGCCCTCATTGAAAGTTATGTTACCCACCTGAGAATTTCAGATTTCAACAAATATGATCAGGTATTATTTATCCTGGAAGCAGGTCCGCTTACAGACAGCAAAGCCTATCAACTCGCAAACACCAACCGGGCGATTACAAAAAGTATCTTTGAAAAGGAACCATTGGCCAGACGCGTGGCCATTAACAATGCGATCATCAACAATACGATGAGCAGCGCGATCAGGCATAGAAACCTCGGGCGTGCGCATTCAGCCGCCAATTTTACCCGCATCACCTGGAGCTCTGACATGCGAAAAGGATCCCAGCAGCAAGCACTGAAAATGTTGCAATATTATTCTGGCGTGAATGACACGGCCAGTTACCTGAGGCATGCTACCTATTATTATGATGATTATTACATGAAAGTGGGCGCCGACTCAGTTAAAAAAGCGGCCCGGGAGCGGGAGCAACGGTCAAACTACAAGACAAAACCTGACACAGTCTACAAAATTGTCGAGGGCAAAAAGGTTATGCAATTGCAATGGATGGTTAGCAAAGCGATGCCAAGACCAGATGATCCCGGCGTTTTTGCAGCAGAACTGAATAATGCTGCATATAGATTTTTCGAAACGGGCACGCGAAATGTAAATCACCTCAGTAAGGCTATGATCTGGAGTAAACGTGCAATTGAACTGAGTCCGGTTGAAAACGAAACCTTCTACGATACGCTTGCGGCATTGCTTTACCGCCTGGGCTTTTATGCAGAAGCTGAAAGCACGCAAAACCTGGCCGTATCAATTGCAGGAAAGAAAAATTCTCCGGCAAGCAAACAACTCAGCAAGCGCCTGCAGGAAATCAGGAAAAGGACCTTATAAGATCCAGGGCGCCTGCTGTCGGGAGCGGCACCGCTGTTTTTAGCCCTGATGGCAGCGGCAGCCCCGAGGAACGAGGGCTATAGCGAACAGCAGGACTGCCAAAGCCATAAAACACTGGCTTTCAGCTTCAAAAAACCGAAATATATGAAAGCTCTAAAACGGATTGTTTAATCGCCGATTTTTTTCCGGTGATTTAGTCCCCAGTCTTTCAGCGCCTGGATAATGGGCGTAAGCGTTTCTGCGTAAACTTCAAGCTGATAAGAAATTTTTACAGGATAATCGGCAGTTACAATCCGCTTTATCAGTTGATGTTGTTCGAGCTCTTTGAGTTCTTTTGCAAGCACTTTTGGCGTAATGCCTTCAATACTTTCCTGGATATCCGTAAACCGGTCATTCCCTGCACCAACAGAAATGATAATGACCAGTTTCCACTTCCCGTTAATGATGTTCAACGTATCGCGAACGGGCTTCAGCGTTTCCAGACATTCATAAAACTCTCGCTTTGCAGGCATAGCAGCAGATTGGCAAAAATTACTTTCTCATGGTTAACTACTTTACAAAGTAAAGCGTTATGCTGTAAATTTGCAACTGAAAATTCTGCGGAGCTAAAACGCTTCGCGCTTTGCCAACAAATAAGGGCAGCACCAACATGAAAAACGGAAATATCGCATATTCGATTCTTGAACTGGCCATTGTACCGCAAGGCCATACAATCAAACAAACGTTAAATAACTCGCTAACACTGGCAAAAGAGGCTGAAGCGCTCGGCTACAAGCGTTACTGGTTTGCTGAACACCATAATTCGCCGTATATAGGAAGCAATGTCCCACCTCTGCTGATTGGTTACGTTGCTGAAAACACGGAGAAAATTCGGGTTGGTTCGGGTGGAGTGATGCTCCCCAATCACTCGGCCTTAGTGGTCGCGGAGCAGTTTGGTACGCTGGCCCATCTGTATCCGGGCCGCATTGATCTTGGTCTGGGCCGTGCACCCGGCACCGACATGGCGACCGCGCAGGCTATCCGTTCTGATTTTATGCAGGCAGCTCATTCATTTCCGCAGGAAGTGAGCAAAATACAGAACTATTTTTCTACAGCCAACCAGGGCTCAAAAGTACGGGCAGCGATTGCTGAAGGAACAGAGGTACCTGTTTATATCCTGGGTTCGAGTACAGACAGCGCACACCTGGCGGCGAAAGAAGGTTTGCCATATGCCTTTGCGAGTCATTTTGCTACTACACATTTGTTAGAGGCCCTGGCTATTTACCGCAAAGAATTCCAGCCATCAGACGTGTTGGCAGCGCCGTATACCATTGCGGGTATCAACGTTTTTGTTGCCGATACCGACGAAGAGGCAGAAAAACTGTTTACCACGCTGATCAGGATGTTTGTCGGCGTGTTAACGGGGAATTCGCAACCGCTGCATCCGCCAACCGAGATGACAGACGAGTTGCGTGGAATGTTACATCATCCGTCGGTTTACCAGATGCTGAAATATTCGTTTGTCGGAAGCAAACAAACCGTAAAACGGCAGCTCCAAACCTTCCTTGAACATACCGGCGTGAATGAACTGATCACAACGACAAATACCTGGGCATTGGAAGACCGGCTGAAGTCTGTAAGGCTGTTTGCGGAGGTGATGGACGAGATTAACAAGGTATAGGTCGCGCTTTGCCGATCCGGACGCAAGCACGCTGCAGCGAAGAATTATTGTCTTATGATTCATTGTTGGAAAGTGCCGGAATAATTGATCACCTTTTCATTTGGATAAAGCTGCCATGTAATGCCGGACCGCCTGCCGCCCGGCGATATCTTCATATCAGATGACAATCCAGTCCCTTTTTCTGAGGCAGGGTTTCTACGCAGTTCACGCGCATAGCGAATAAAACATTTTTGCCGTCCTCACAGGCCTTCGCGTTTTGCAAGAATTTCGCCTATAGCTTTTGAAATTTTAGCGTTAATTTCAGGTCATGTCACGCCAGATCTATAACAGAACGGTACAGATCGATGGAATTGATCTGTTTTACCGGGAGGCAGGAAGCAAAACAAACCCCACGTTGCTGCTGCTGCACGGATTTCCTACCTCGTCAATAGCCTTCAAAAATTTAATGATTATGCTGTCTGATCGTTATCATCTGGTGGCTCCAGATTACCCCGGCTTTGGTTTCAGCCAGTTTCCCGTACCTGATGACTTTGCCTATACGTTTGCCGGCATTTCTGCACTGTTGAACAGGCTTTGCGAAACGATTGGGCTCGACAGATTCTTCATTTATCTGCATGACTATGGTTCGCCTATCGGACTGCGTCTTTGCCTCGATCATCCGGAAAAGATTGCCGGCATCATTGTTCAGAGCGGCAATGCCCACCGTGCAGGTATGGGACCACAGTGGGACGAATACATCAAGTTCTGGGACAATCCTACAGCTGAAAAAAGAAAGGAGCTGATTAAGTTTATCAGCGCAGATGGTACCAGGAATCAATACTTCGGCGGCTTGCCTGAAGATGTGCAGGAACGCGTTAGTCCGGAATTGTGGCTGCTTGACTGGGAACTACTGAAAAGGCCAGGCAATATTGAAAAACAATTTGAGCTGAATTGCGACTTTAAAACGCATATGCAAATGTTTCCAGCCTACCGTACCTATTTCCAGAAATTTCAGCCCCCGGCATTGGTCATCTGGGGCAAGTACGAGATCTTTTTCTCCGTCGAGGAAGTTGCGTGTTACGCTGAAGTGCTTCCTGACGCACAGATCCATGTGCTGGACGGCGGCCACGATGTGCTTGATACACATTTTAATGAAGTATCTGAGTTAATCAGGCGTTTCCTGGACAGGCAGCGGAGAGACTAAGGAGAAAGGATGAACGACCAGGACTGAGCGCTGCATGAATTCTGTTGGAGGGTATTGAATAATCACACCGGCTTTTTTCTGCATTTGACCAGGAACATGGGCTGGCTTTCCTGTATCTCAGTAATTTCGTACAATCCGGCTGCTGCAAATTCTGAGCTGACTGCTTCCTCGTCGTAAAAAAACATCTGTATGCCCTCAAAGATTTCGTCTCGGTCAGTCTCTATAAACCTCCCCTGCCCATACGTTTTGGCATTTTTCGAAATGGTGGTAAATACCATATGTCCGCCTGGGGCCAGTTGTGCATAACAATCGCTGATCAGTTTTTTCCTGAGCGTCTTATCAAGCAGGTGAATCAGTGCATAACAAAATACCCCTTCATAAAGGTTGTGATCAAACGGCATGTCACTTACCGAACCATGATAGATCCGGATCCTGTCCCCAAAATGTTTCTCTGCGAGCTGAATGGCCGTCTCTGAAATCTCGATACCGGTAACCGACATGCCTTTTTCAAGAAAAACCTCAGCATTCCTGCCGTATCCTATACCGGGAATGAGAACATGCCGGACCGCGTTTGAAAGGAAAAGTTCAGTCGTTAAAACTGCAGAGGCAGCCGGCTGCATACCCCACATTTCCTGTTTGTCAGCAAACGTTGATTCCCATATCTCCTTTTTCTCCGGTTTTTTATCCATGCTTGTATTGCTTCTAACCCGGTTTAAAATACGACTTTACCGGGAGAAGCGTAACATGTTGTGAAGAGCAGGAAATGCAAGGCCTGGAACATGCCGGCTATTTCGGCGATGCCGGATAAATATATGTTTGTTACAATCTATATCGGACATCGCGTGTTTGATAAAGAAAAAAATATGTGGATTGTATGGGCATTATTGGCTGCGATTTCTGCGGCACTGGTTGTTGTACTGACAAAAGCCGGATTGAAAAACGTAGATTCAAGTCTTGCTTTTGCCATTCAGGCAGTCCTGATCCTGCTGATTACCTGGTCTGTTGTCCTGTACCAGGGAAATGCCGGAGGTGTTAAAACTATAGAGCGCGAGACCTGGATTTTTCTGGCAGTAGCCGGAGTTTGTACAAGTTTATCCACGTTATTCTCATACAAAGCGCTGTCGATGGGGCCAGCTTCGTATGTTGTTACCATCGAGCGAACATCGCTTGTTATTGCGATTGTGCTGTCTATCATCTTTCTTAAAGAAAAGATTACGTGGCAGCTTGTTGTAGGCAGCACGGTCATGATTGCGGGTGCTGTATTGATTGCCATGTCGGGGAATGGAAAGTAGGCAGGTGCTTGTGGTACTGATGGGAAAACAATGCTTGCTTGAGAACTTCGCCGAGCGTTTGTTTTAACATAAAATCGAAAACGAAATAGCTGCGTCGAGCGGAAATGGACGTTTTCTCCAATTGCCGATGTTTCCCAACAAACTTGTGTTGATCTTGTTTAGACAGCAGCATCAGGAAGAAGCTAAATAAATATGATCGCCGACACAACTAAACTGACACTGTATAGCCTTATGATTTTAGGTTTATGGTTCTTGTCAGCCTGCCGATCTCAGCCGAAAGAAAAAACGCAGCCGGACACTTTCCTGGCCAGGGCCGCTCAGCCGGTGAGTCACAATGCTGCACGCAGAGAACGTGTTCAAACCGATAACCTCATTTTCATCAAATATCTTGACGATGGCGACTACCCTGAATTCGTTGCGAAAAAGGGGGATAATACAGTCAGCTTTATCAACAAAACAGATACTGCCAGAAACATCAATCATGGCGATTCTGTTCAGGTGAACTGGAAGCCCGGTTCTGTCAGTATGCCGGGCGACAATGGTGTGGCAACACCGGCCAGGCTGTTAGTATCAGTCAGAAAAACAGGTGATGGGCCGGTTACAAAGTTCCGCAAAGCTTATGGCAAAGTGGTCAAGTATACCTGGGCTGCGGATGAAGATTATTCGTCTTCATACCTAGATGAACTTTATTTGCTGGTAGAGGATTATCTGGCCAATACGAGAAGCCCCTTGCTGCAACATGTCATCAACAAACGTATTCAACTGACTTACTCGATAGAGTCAAATACCAGGAATGATGAACGCTATACCATGATCGGCATCGCACCGGAGGGGCCTAACGGCAGCAATGTTGTTCAATGGCTTTACATTAGAAAAGCGGATAGTCAGATATTTGAATACAACCTGGCTGAAGATAACCTGATTCCCTTCAAATAATAATTAGTAGCAAGTCAATGTCGGGACGTTTCATCGTACTCAGACAATAAGAAATCTGAATGTTTGAAAGTCCCAGCAACCGGTGAAAACAATTATGAACTTAGATCAAACATTTGATGAAGAACCCGCGAACTGGGGACTGCGGGGCGATCCACATTTGTGGCATGAACTGAAGACGCTGGTACGTGATGAACACGGGATCAATACTGGCGAAAAGTTTCTGGCATTCCTCACCCTTTCGATAGAAAAGATCATCGGCCGGCAATTGGCTGAAGGCGAATATCCTTATGTGAAGAGGTTTGATAGCGGAGGTATGTCTGGCGGGCGAATCAGTGGCAAGTTTTGGCTGAACACTGCTTTGCCCCTGCTCGTACAGCGGTTTGACAGGCTGTTGACTGACAAATAAATTAACCGTCAGCCCCGGCGAAATATCCTTCATTTTTCCAGATCCGGCCACGTGTTTGCCGCCTCGATATAGCCGCGAAATCGCTCATTCGAACGCCTATGATAAATTTTCATTTTTTTTTGCAAAAATCTGCCCGCTGTCTATCTTTGCAGCCGCAAGAGGAAAAGTTTAGCGCATAAGTAAAGCCAAACATCTGCCCGCTTAAATGGCCCGTTCGTCTAGGGGTTAGGACGCAAGATTTTCATTCTTGAAACAGGGGTTCGATTCCCCTACGGGCTACCGAAAACAATTTGATGCCTCAAGCTGATCAGCTTGAGGCTTTTTTTTTGATTAAGTTTTTTGGTTGCTTACCAGGAAGATCAATTTATTGCTTTCCTTTGCTATTAATATATATGAAGAAGTCTAACCTGATTTAGGCCTTTGCGCTTTTAATAGCATTTACATCATGTAAAGAAAGCGATCCGCTGAAACCTGCCGAAAGTGAGCCTGTAAAGCGTGCGGTAGTTTCTGTTCGCGATCCAGTATCTTATACTATGGACGGAAAGAATTATGCCGGCGGCAACGTTATCGATCCTTATATGTCAAATGGCTATTATGAAGTTAACTGCAAGCTAGTTATCAACAATAACAATCCCCATAGTTATAGCCTTGTGGGTGATCCAGACTCTGTAATGTATTATCAAACGAACGCTATTGCTTCCAAAAAAGCGAACATAACTATCACCTTTTTAAGAAAATACCTTAGGCAGAAACAAGGCCTTTCATGGATGCC
Organism: Pedobacter sp. SYP-B3415; assembly: GCF_004138205.1. Classification (GTDB taxonomy): domain Bacteria; phylum Bacteroidota; class Bacteroidia; order Sphingobacteriales; family Sphingobacteriaceae; genus Pedobacter. The sequence continues at coordinate 404 of NZ_RXNQ01000006.1, read as the reverse complement.
AGGGCGAAATGATGTACTTAAATTGTTTGCTGTAGGCAAACATGCGTTATCTGAAGATTTCAAGTGGCAAAACACTCAAAATGGTGTTGCCATTGATGTAGCTGAAGGCTCCTCTTACAATGCATATGACGGAGGCAATGGTGTCGCGGTAGTTCCGGGTTTTCAAAAAAATTCAACCTTTGAGATTATAGATTTTACACAAACAACGTCTGGCTTTTACAATTTGAAAGCAAAATTTACCGCTATAATACTTGACGCAGCGGGCAAGCAAAAAAAATGAGGGTGTTTCCTGAACTGTGTCAATAGTGTAACTTTAAACTATCGACATAAACAATGGCAACACAAGAAGACTTTGACTTTGAAAGCTTCAAAAAGGAAGCTATAGCAGGCTTATATGCCGGCAA
>NZ_RXNQ01000005.1 GCF_004138205.1 Pedobacter sp. SYP-B3415 | reverse complement strand
TTTGCCGGCATATAAGCCTGCTATAGCTTCCTTTTTGAAGCTTTCAAAGTCAAAGTCTTCTTGTGTTGCCATTGTTTATGTCGATAGTTTAAAGTTACACTATTGACACAGTTCAGGAAACACCCTCACGTGTATTGGTTGAGTTTAGTTTTTCGGTAGATCCTGGTAGTGGGCGCCTGTTCCAGTGCGCTATGAGGGTTAATTCGAGACTTGACGCCGGCTTCTGCAGCTTGCAGGTCTGCTGCTTTATGCACAGGTTCAGCGTACTTTGAATGTGCGCTTAGAGTATCTTTCGGCCCGCTGGCGATTTCTGCCAGATGCGGACGCATTTACAAGGCCAGTCGTCATAACCCTGCCGGCATGCAGGCCACAGTTCTCTCAAAGCTATATTGTGAACAGCTTGCAAAACTTTTGGAAATAACAAAAGCCGCCTAATCAGGGCGGCTTTTTACCAATCAATATTAAAAAGGAGAACCTTTTTATTTGTCTAAAATTACGACACCTTTTGCTTCAAATGCAAGCTCTTTTTTTGGTTCGGTAATTTTTGCTACTTCTTCAGCAGATTTATTCGCGTCTTCGGCGTAATGGCGTAGGGTTTCAACAGAGATAGTCTGTTTCTTTGCTATACCATCAAGAACCACTTTTTTACCGACAATGTCCATGGGCATGAAGAACGCATAATCTTTAAACGTTACCCGCATCGGTTTGCCATCAGGCATTTTTAATGTGATCCAGCAACCTTTCTTTTTGCATACATCGGCAACCTCGCCCTGAATCTGCAGGTCAGCGGTTTTGTTTTCGCCCATTGCCTGCTCCATTTTAGCCGCAGGAACAACCTTGCTGTCTGCGCTTACGCCGGTACCAAAAATTTTGCCTTTCAGCTCAGCCTGCTGCGCAAAGGCGACAGTCGTAAAAGCCGCCACAGCCAGGGTTAACATTAGTTTTTTCATTTCGATTGATTTGATACAAAGGTAATTAAAAGATAAAAAAAAATCCTCGCTATTTTTCAATAACGAGGACAATCATCCCTATTGTGTCAATGACTGTGTCACTAACGCAGGCTGTATTGCAAATGCATTGCCATAAATTCCATATTCCTCACAATATTTTAAACTATTGATAATGAGACTTTTAATTTTGTTCATTATTTTAACAGCGATATTGCTGAAATAGTTAACTGTAGATTTTCTTTCTGAAAACTGTGGAAATAGGGTATAAAATTCCCCGCTACCCAAAAAGAATTGTGAAGGCCTCTTCAATTTTCCCGATGGCTTCAATCCGAAGTTTGAAGCGGGCAGTATCGACACCCTTCAGGTTGTATCGTGAGATAAAGATCCGTTCAAAGCCAAGTTTATCAGCTTCGGCTATGCGTTGTTCAATCCGGCTTACCGCGCGGATTTCTCCGGAAAGGCCTACCTCGGCGGCAAAACAGTTTTTTCCCGAGACAGGAATGTCTTCATGTGAAGAGATCGCTGCGACCACCACGGCAAGGTCGATGGCCGGGTCTTCGACTTTGATACCACCTGCAATATTCAGAAATACATCTTTGATACTTAACCTGAAGCCGCAACGCTTTTCGAGCACCGCAAGCAGCATATTCATTCTGCGCGTGTCAAAGCCGGTAGCAGATCGCTGTGGTGTGCCGTAGGCAGAGACGCTTACCAGTGCCTGGGTTTCTATAAGCATGGGCCGGGCTCCTTCCAGCGTTGAAGCGATTGCAATGCCGCTTAATTCTTCTTCGCGCTGCGACAATAGGATTTCTGAAGGGTTTGAGATTTCCCGGAGACCGCTTCCCTGCATTTCATATATTCCGAGTTCTGAGGTAGCGCCGAACCGGTTTTTTATTGACCGCAAAATGCGGTAAACATGGTGACGGTCTCCCTCAAACTGCAGGACGGTATCAACCATATGTTCAAGGATCTTTGGTCCGGCTATTGAGCCGTCTTTCGTAATATGGCCAATCAGGATGACCGGTACGCCGGTCTCTTTTGCAAACCGGAGCAATTCGGCAGTGCACTCCCTTACCTGTGAAATGCTGCCGGGCGTTGAGTCGATATGGGCTGAGTGTAACGTCTGAATTGAATCGATTACCACAACATCTGGTTCGAGCGTTTCGAGCTGCTTAAAAATGTTCTGGGTAGCGGTTTCTGTAAGAATGTAACAATCGGCCCCATCTTTATTCCGGATGCGTTCTGCCCGCATCTTGATTTGTTGTTCACTTTCCTCGCCAGATACATAAAGCACCTTGCGGTGGCGCATGTTGAGCGCAATCTGGAGCATGAGGGTAGATTTGCCGATGCCGGGTTCTCCGCCGATTAATACCATAGATCCGGCCACGAGACCCCCGCCCAGCACACGGTCCAGTTCGGCATCGCTGGTGGGCATGCGTCGCTCCTCAATAGATTCAATATCGGTAACTTTGCTGGGTTTGCTAAGCACCCGGCTTCCGCCTTCAGAACGCCAGGTTGGAACCTTGGCGTTTCCGCGTTCAAGCACCTCCTCTACAAAGGTATTCCATTGCTGACAGGCGGGACATTTTCCAAGCCACTTGGCTGACTCATAGCCACAGCTCTGACAAAAGTATGCTGATCGGGTTTTTGCCACGGAGGTGTATTTAAGTATGATAAACGGAGAAAAATTCTGACAGCAGGCCGTTTATTGCCTGCTGTCAAAATTATATGATTAGAGTTTTATTTCCTCGTCTTTCGCCGAAATAAAATGGTATTCGACGAGGTTATACGAAGGCTGGGCTTTAACCTTAACCCACTGGCCATATTTTACAAACCACTTTCTCTGCAGGGAAAATATGCCTTTTTTAATGTAAGCTTCGATGTAGGGGTGTACCGAAAGCGTAATATTTTTTTCATTCTGCTCACGCAGGATATAGGCTAGGTTGTTTTCGATATCATCCATCAGAACAATACTCGAGCGGATTTCGCCGGTTCCGCCGCAGGTCGGACAAACCTCATTCGTAACGATGTTCATTTCCGGCCTTACACGCTGACGTGTAATCTGGACCAGACCAAACTTACTTGGAGGCAAGATGGTGTGTTTGGCCCTGTCAAGCATCATGAGATCACGAAGATGGTCAAAAAGTGCTTTCCGGTTGATCGGCTTGTGCATGTCAATAAAATCGACCACAACAATACCGCCCATATCACGCAGACGAAGCTGGCGGGCAATTTCTTTAGCCGCCTCTTTGTTTACCTGCAGCGCGTTTTCTTCCTGATTCTCTTTGCTTGCCGTACGGTTACCGCTGTTCACGTCAATAACGTGCAGGGCTTCGGTATGCTCAATAACAAGGTAGGCGCCGCCTGCCAGGTTTACTGTCTTGCCGAATCCGTTTTTAATTTGTTTTTCAACGCCAAAGTGCTCAAAAATCGGTTCCTTATGTTTGTAAAGTTTAACGATCTTTTCCATTTCAGGAGAGATCTCTTTTACATAAGACCGGATATCTTCAAACAGATCGGGCGAATTTACATAGACATTTGCGAAGTCTGTGCTGAAAATGTCGCGGATCAGGGTAGAGGTCCGGTCCATTTCGCCCCATACACGTTTGGAGGGCTCTGCTTCGGGCAGTTTCCGGGAGAAATTCTCCCATTTAGCTACCAGGTCAAGCAGGTCTTTCTGCATTTCTGCAACGCCGCGGCCTTCAGAGACCGTGCGGATGATAACGCCAAAGTTTTGCGGTTTGATGCTTTCAATGATCTTTTTCAGGCGATTCCGTTCCGTATTGCTTTTTATCTTTTTCGAAACTGATATGGCATTCGAAAAGGGAACAAGCACGACATAACGCCCGGCAATAGACAGATCAGAGCTCAGTCTCGGACCCTTTGTAGAGATCGGTTCTTTTGCGATCTGAACAGGAAGGAGGAGATTTTTCGATAAGACTTCGGAAATCTTTCCGGACTTATTGATGTCAGGCTCTGTTTTGAAATTGTCTAAAAGATCACCACGTACCGAACCGTTGCGTTTGATTTTCGTAAGCTTAATCAAAGACTGGACCTGAGGTCCCAAATCGAAATAATGCAGAAATGCATCTTTCTCATAACCAACATCAACAAATGCAGCATTCAGGCCGGGCATGATTTTCTTTATGCGGCCTAAATAGATGTCGCCAACGGCGTAGTTATTGTTGATCTGTTCGTTATGAAGTTCTACGAGTTGTCTGTCTTCGATTAAGGCAATCGTAACTCCCGTAGGAGCCGAATTGATTATTAATTCCTTAACCAACAGCTATAGATTTCAAGGCTGTGGAGCAGCCTTAGTAAATACAATGGATACTCATTACACAAAAACAGATACATACGCAGAAATACAAGCCATTGGGTAACGGCCTGTATTTGCGAAGTTCTATTGAAATAAGAAATTATTTTTTCTTATGTCTGTTTTTTCTTAAGCGTTTTTTACGCTTGTGGGTAGCCATTTTATGTCTTTTTCTTTTTTTACCGCTTGGCATAGTGTTTTGAATTTAAATGTTTTTATTAATCCTGTTAATTAATTTTTATTTTCCAGCTCAGCTACCTTCTTATCCAGGAACTGGGTAAGCGTTGGGTTGCCGGCTATCTTTTTACTTTGTTTGTAGGCTGCAATGGCCTCCTGGTTTCTGTTCAGGTTTTCATACGCAGTTCCCAGATAAAAGTAGGCGTCTGCAGAGGGTTTCTGTTCAATAACCTTTGTGAATCTTGGTACAGCTTTATCAAACTGTCCCGACTTTAATGAAAACAGACCCAGGTTCATGTTTGCCCTGATATTTGACGGGTCCTGCTTAACAACATCAAGCAGCATCGCAATACCTTGCATTGGCATGCCCATTCCGTTTACGATCGTAATACCCATGCCCATTTTCGCTTCCAGATTTGTTGAATCTATAGCAAGGGCATTTTTGAACGACAGATTTGCCTGTTTTAACAATGCAGGCTGCATCAGGCTGTCCTGGGAAAGATCAAACGCCTTCAAAAAGCGGCTTCCGGATTTTGTCCAGTTTTCAAGAGACGGCTGGGCTTTTGCAACGAATTCCAGATACATGGCACTCGGAGCAGCTTTCTCCAGATCGTCCCATTTTACTGCAAGAGCTTCAGCACTTTTTACTTTTTCGGCGCCGGTAGCGTTTTTAAACGCCGCTTCGAGTGTGCCAACCTGTGTGGCCATATCGGCACTGATTTCATTTTTGGCAATTGAAGATACATCTTCAATCTTCAGTTCAGGGCCGGCTGCCAAAGGCTGTTCGGCATCAGGCGTTTTTCCGTTCTCGTTTGTCGGTTTAACCAGGCCCTTAATGTCTCTGGTAAACAGGAAGACCATCAGCAGCAGGATTGCTGCGATGATTCCACCTTGTTTTAGTTTAAGATTGTTTACCATAAGACTGCGGTAACTAAGCTTCTACCTTAATTTTTTTTGAGTTATTTTTCACTTTGTCTACAAAAACCTTTGCTGGTTTAAAACTTGGAACAAAGTGTTCGGGAATGATGATAGCAGTGTTTTTTGAAATGTTTCTGGCAGTTTTTTGTGCCCTCTTCTTCACCACAAAGCTTCCGAATCCGCGCACGTATACATTCTCTCCGCCGATCATGCTGTTCTTAATTACCTTGAAGAACGCCTCAACTGTTTCCTGTACATCTACCTTTTCGATACCGGTCTTTGTTGATATCTCTGAAATAATATCTGCCTTGGTCATTTTATTGTATTAATTATTTGTGTATGTTACTAATTATATGTGTTTTGGGGTTGCAAAAGTATCGCTTTTAAACGAGATAGGGAAATAAAAGATGATTTTTTTAGCCCGTTCAAGATCAGCCAATTGCAACTTTTTAGTGAAGCAAAGAAATACTGCGTATTTTTGCATTTATGGGCTTTCAGAACACAATAATTGCCTGGTATCAACAGCATAAACGAGACCTACCCTGGCGAAATACAACCGACCCGTATGTAATCTGGTTATCAGAGATAATTCTTCAGCAGACACGTGTTGACCAGGGCCTGCCGTACTTTCAACGTTTCCTGGATGCTTATCCGTCGGTTTCAGATTTTGCTGCTGCGAGTGAGCAGGAGGTGCTGCGCATGTGGCAGGGCCTTGGGTATTACTCGCGCGGCCGGAATATGCACTTTACCGCCAGGCAGGTGGTCGCTTTACCCGGGGGAGCTTTCCCGACAGGCCATGACGAGCTTATCAGGTTAAAAGGTGTAGGCGCCTATACAGCTGCTGCCATAGCCTCATTTTCAGCGAACGAACCGGTGGCGGTTGTAGATGGCAATGTGTACCGGGTTCTTGCCCGGTACTTTGGTGTGCACTTGCCAATTAACAGCAATGCAGGAAAAAAGGAATTTGCCATGCTGGCAAACGAGTTGCTCGACCGGGAAAATCCCGGCATCTATAACCAGGCCATCATGGAATTCGGCGCGCTGCAATGTAAGCCGGTTTCGCCAGACTGTCCGGCATGCCCCTTAAAGGAAAGCTGTTATGCTCTAAAGAAGGGCGAGGTGAAGACGCTGCCGGTTAAACTGAAGAAAGCAAAACCTAAAGACCGGTATTTTCTTTATCTGCTGTGCCGCGAGGGGAATAAAGTGCTCGTCAAACAACGTGGTTCAGGAGATATCTGGCAGCACCTTTATGATTTTCCGCTTGTTGAACAGGGCGGACCGGAAGGCACAATCCCAGGTTTGCAAGCCCTGGCGCAGATTCACAGCCGCTTCGGACAGCTTGTGACAATCAGGCCGTTACAGTATAAAAAACACCTGCTTACGCACCAAATTATCCACGCCCATTTTTTTGCTTTAGAAAATTATATCATTAACTTTAAAGAAGAGGCGGAATATAAGTGGGTTTCTGTAGACGAGCTGGATGCCCTTCCCTTACCAAAAATAATCTCCGGATTCAAGGATGATTTTTTGAACAACTAAACCAAAATATATATGTCAGGAATTAACAAGGTCATTTTAGTCGGGCATCTGGGTAAAGACCCTGAAGTCAGGCATCTGGAGGGCGGAGTTACCGTAGCCAGTTTCCCCCTGGCCACATCAGAAACGTACAATAAAGACGGTAAGCGGGTGGAACAAACCGAATGGCATAATATAGTGCTATGGCGGGGCCTTGCCGAAGTGGCATCAAAATATTTGCAAAAAGGCAAGCTTGTGTACATTGAAGGCAAGCTGCGCACGCGTTCATTTGAAGATAAGGAACGTATCAAAAAATATGTAACCGAAGTGGTAGCCGAGAATTTCACGATGCTTGGACGCAAAAGCGATTTTGAGCAGCCGGCTTCGGCTGCCGGAGCGGTGCACAACGGCTCACAGACTCAGCCAAAACATGAAGATGAATTTACCCTTCCACCGGGTGGAAACATTTCAGATGATCTTCCGTTTTGACAAAGAGCATGTAATAGTGAAAGGCGCCCGAGGGCGCCTTTTTTTTATTCAACAGTAACAGATTTAGCCAGGTTTCGTGGCTGATCAACATTACAGCCGCGCATAACCGCAATATGGTAAGAAAGCAACTGCAAGGGCACAGTGGCCAGCAAAGGCACAAAGGCTTCGTCTGAGGCTGGTATCTCAATGCAATAGTCTGCCATTTTCCTTACATCTGTATCACCTTCAGTCACGATGGCGATCACCTTCCCTTTCCGGGCCTTTACTTCCTGGATATTGCTGATTACCTTTTCGTAAGATGAATTTTTGGTTGCAATAAATACAACCGGCATCTCTTCGTCGATGAGCGCAATCGGACCGTGTTTCATTTCGGCGGCAGGATATCCCTCAGCATGGATGTAAGAGATCTCTTTCAGTTTAAGTGCACCTTCCAGGGCAACGGGGAATCCGCTTCCGCGACCGAGGAACAGGCAATTTCTTGAATCTTTAAACTTTTCTGCTATTTCTTTGATGTAAGCATCAGACTTTAGTGCAGCCTGTATCTTTTCAGGAATGTGATTCAGTTCAGTCAGCAGTTGCATCATTGCAGAGGTGCTGATCTTACCCCGTTGCTGGGCCATATAGAGCGCCATAAGCGTAAGAACGGTGACCTGTGCAGTGAAGGCTTTTGTAGATGCTACGCCGATTTCGGGGCCGGCATGTGTGTAAACCCCGGCATGGCTGGTACGTGGAATCGAGGCACCTACAACATTACATACACCGAAGATGGTAGCGCCTTTCTCCTTGGCCATCTCGATGGCAGCCATGGTGTCTGCCGTTTCGCCTGACTGCGATATTGCAATAACGAGGTCTTTTTCGGTAATGATCGGGTTGCGATACCTGAATTCTGAAGCATATTCAACTTCTACCGGAATCCGGGCATACTCCTCGATCAGGTACTCGCCTACCAGGCCCGCGTGCCAGGATGTGCCGCATGCAACGATGATAATCCTGTCCAGGTTTTTGAATTTATCTGCATATTCCTTAATGCCCCCCAGCTGCACAATGCCCTGTTCAGGGTAGATGCGGCCGCGCAGACAATCTTTTACTGATCTTGGCTGTTCGTGAATTTCTTTGATCATAAAATGATCATAGCCGCCTTTTTCAAGCATCTCGAGTTTCAATTCGAGCTCATGTATCTTTGGCGTCTGGATTACATTGTCCAAACGTTTAATAACAATGTCTTCTCTGGTTACTACGGCCAGTTCGTTGTCTTTAAGATAGATCACGTTTTTGGTATACTCAACGATAGGCGTTGCGTCTGAAGCAATAAAATACTCACCCTGGCCAACACCAATGACCATTGGACTCCCTTTGCGCGCTGCAACGAGTGTATCTGGATCTGCCCTGTCCATCACCACGATAGCATAAGCGCCGATCACCTCAGCCAGCGCCAGGCGCACGGCCTCAGCCAGGTCAAGTTCTTCAAGCTCCTGTACCTCTTCGATGAGGTGCACCAGAACTTCGGTATCGGTATCGCTGCTGAATACGTGGCCGCGGCTGCTTAGTTCCTCTTTCAGACTTGCATAGTTCTCAATAATGCCGTTATGGATGATGGACAGTCTGCCATTATTTGAGGTATGCGGATGCGAATTTCGGTCTGATGGCGCGCCATGGGTTGCCCACCGCGTGTGCCCCATGCCGACACTTCCATTGAGGTTTTGACTCTGGGCAAAATCTTCCAGATCCTGTACTTTTCCGGCCTTTTTGTAGATACTGAGGCGACCGCTGTCTACCAGCGCAACACCCGCGCTGTCATAGCCCCTGTATTCGAGACGTTTAAGTCCTTTAATGATAATCGGCCACGCATCGCGGTGCCCGATGTATCCAACTATTCCACACATAAATTTGGTTATAAATGTAAATCCCCCGAATGTACAAACATCCGGGGGATTTAAGTGAAAATTTATATTACGGTTAATTTACGACCGTGTAATAAATGTTAAGTTTAAGTTTCTTACCGGGTGCCGTAAAAGAATTAATAACAGAGCGGCCGGCACTGACTAAACTTGGCTGCGGCTGGCCGAATGTGAAGTTGTCAGGTGAGGCAACATACAGAAAGGTGCCGGTGTCTTCAAGTTTTCCGTCAAGCAGATCCTGAATGTAAAAGGCAATGTTGAAAACGTACCTGCCCTTAGACTGGTCATAAATGCCGCCAAAGGCGTTATAAGTTTGTGTGGATCTGAAGTCGCCGGTTGGATTCCGCTGACTGTCATAAGGATTGTTGTCGGGAAGTCTTACCGGCTGGCCAGCGATGTCCGTTCTGTATAAACTAAGCAGCGGGGCGGGCGTGAATGGAGATACGTACGTTCCCGGAGCCAGGTTAACAACCAGTTCTGCTTTGTTAACAATCACACGGCCTTTTTGCTGTCCCCAGGTTTTAAGACCCGGAAATGAGATGCGATTTCTTATGCCTGTCAATCCCTGTAAAAACGTTACCTGGGTAGCCATTGACGGGTTGGCAAGCTGGTCTGCGACCGGTGTACCGGTGTAATCATGTTTGATGGTTGCAGCTTTTTTCACTGCGGTTGTTATTGGAAACGCAACACCGACCGTGTCAGTCTGGGTCGCTGTCGTTGCGTTCTGCTTACGGTAATATACTTCCAGGCTGGTTGTGTTTCCGTACCCGGTTACCCCCTCGGCAGCAGCACTGAAATCAATCAGCGCGACGCCGCCGTTACTCCCGGCCGGCACACTGGCTCTTACATGAAAACCTTTCAATGCACGGTTAAATGCAGCTGTGGTGGCACGGGAAGCGGAATCAAGTCCAAGAAGGTTTTGAGCAAAGAAATCGCGGTTCAACCTGATCCTGATCTGCGCAGGTACCGTGCGAAGTGTGTCCTTGCCTGTAATTACATCATTGATCTTCAGCGGTGTTTTCGGTGAAAGTTTACCGGTATAGGTGCCAAGCACCTGTGAATTGACTGGCCATACACGATCGCTTCTGAAGTTTTCGCTGGTATTGATCACTTCGCCTAACTGATTAACCGTGAATGTATAATTTGAGGTACTGTCGCCGTAAAACTGAGGGGCGTATTTCAAAACCAGAAATACCGAATCAAGCTGTGCATTTTTGCCGAAAGAATAACCCTGGCTTGGCAGATCCACACCCATAGCAACAGATGCTTCAGTCTTTCCAAACACTGCATCATTCATATTGCCCAATGGATACTGCGTTAAGTTTGCAGTCGAAACAGGCTGTTCACGCTCGGTCTGGGATGACAACGTAACGGTGCTGTCAAGCGTACCGATGATCTCGATTTCAGGATCGAGCCCGACAGTGCCCGGGCCTTTGCATGATGCAAAAACAAAAAGACTTATCAACAAGGTTAATAAGTCTGTTCTAAAAAATTTCATATATGAGTAATACCTGTTAAGCTACTGAAACCAAATCCTCGCTCGAAATTTCTTCATAAAAAGTGTAGAAGTTTTCGAAATCGGCGGTTAAATTATGAGCTAAAGTCGGCTTATTGGAATCTTTAACAAACTTTAACACATCTTCAGATATCTTTTCATCGCCAAGAACAACAGCATCAGCGTAGCTTACAGCCCCCTTGTGCAGATCATCGCAGCCCGCGTTTTCGAAGATTTTTGTATCTGCCTCGGTCATGTTGCTCATTACAGCCTTTTTAGCAAGTTTGCTGTCGAGTTGTTCAGTAAAGCAGTTTTCGTAAATGGAGTAAACAACCCTTGAATTTTTGAAAGTAGGATCGTTTTTGTAAGTCGTTTTTACGTAAGCAGGGACAAGGGCGCTCATCCAGCCATGGCAGTGGATAATGTCGGGTGCCCAGCCAAGTTTCTTAACAGTCTCCAGTGCGCCTTTGCAAAAGAAGATGGTACGCTCATCGTTGTCGGCATAGAATGACCCTGAGCCATCTCTGAAAACAAACTTACGTTGAAAATACTCTTCATTGTCAAGGAAATAGACTTGCATGCGGGCAGCAGGAATTGAAGCAACCTTGATGATCAGCGGGTTATCGTTGTCGTCAATAATGATATTCATTCCCGACAAACGAATTACTTCATGTAAACGGTTCCTCCTCTCATTGATGTTACCGAACTTGGGCATCAGGATACGGATCTCGAATCCTTTTTCCTGCATGGCCTGAGGCAACTGACGCGTAATTTCTGAAATTTTGCTTATTTCCAAAAAAGGCGACATCTCATGTGTAATGATCAGAAGCTTCGTTTTGTCCATCTCCATATCTCGAATAAAATTTATGTTAAAGAAAAGATAATCAGGGGGCAAAGATAAGCAAAATATTAATATTTAGCAAAATAGGGCGTATTTTGTTTGTTTGTAACGGATAAATATCGAAACTTTACCGGCTTAAATAATTTAAACGAAATTGGAAGTAGTTAATACAGTTTCAGCGCTCAAATCACTGGTCGGCACCCTGAAAAGCACCGGTAAAAAAATAGCATTGGTGCCAACTATGGGGGCTCTTCATAACGGCCATATTTCGCTCATTGAGCGGGCGCTTGACCTGGCCGACATTGTGATCTGCAGCATTTTCGTAAACCCGACACAGTTTACTGATCCGAAAGATCTTGAACGTTATCCGCGACCCTTGCAGAAAGATCTTAATATGCTGATCGGCGCCGGCTGTAATATCCTGTTTATACCCGATGTTCAGGAAATGTACCCCGAGCCTGAGCAGTGGTATATAGATCTTGGTGAAACGGAGTTTCTTCTTGAAGGTGCTTTCAGAAAAGGGCACTATCAGGGGGTTACCCAGATCGTAAAAAAACTCTTTGATGCGGCAACACCTGATGTTGCATTATTCGGCCAGAAAGATTTCCAGCAGGTGCTGATGATCAGAAAAATGACCAGCATCTTTGCGATGCCGATCGAGATTGTTTCCTGCCCGATCATCCGCGAACGCGATGGCCTGGCCATGAGCTCCAGGAATATTCATCTTTCGGAAACCGATCGTAAACACGCCCTGATTCTGAGCCGGGCACTTCAGTATGTGCAGGCCAACTTCCGGAAAAAGCCGCTCCAGGAACTTCTTGAGCATGCAAAAAGCTTTTTCAAAAATGTGGCAGGCCTCGAGCTTGAATATTTTACAATTGCTAACGGCGAAACACTTCAGCCGGTAGAAAACGATGCCGAAGTCAATATCGTGGCGCTGGTTGCAGCCCGGGTAGGTACTACCAGGCTGATCGACAACATGATCCTTTCATAAAGACAGAACGACCGCCGGTTCTGAATATGATATTCACTCAAAAAAACTCAGCCAAAGTTTATTTACCTTTGCGGTATGATTATAACGATCCTGAAATCCAAGATTCACCGTGTGCGTGTAACGCAGGCCGAACTTAACTATGTAGGCAGCATTACAATAGACGAAGATCTTATGGATGCTGCGAACATCATCGCTAATGAAAAGGTGCAGATCGTAAACAATAACAATGGCGCCCGGTTTGAAACATATGTAATCAGAGGCGAACGGGGCACGGGAACAATCTGCCTGAACGGTGCAACTGCCCGCCTGGCGCAGGTTGGCGACGTGCTGATCATCATGTCTTACGGGTCGCTCCCGATCGAGGAAGCAAAAAAATACCAGCCTATCCTGCTCTTCCCCGACGATCAGAACCATTTGCTGAAATAATACGTGCGGGATAAAGCGCTGGCCACCGGTAAATACTTCTTACTCTTTTTGCTGGGGCTTGCCTTGCTCTACCTGGCGTTCAGGGGGCAAAATATGTCAGCGCTCTGGAAAGAGATCGCACAGGCCAACCTGTTGTGGGTATTGGTATCTGCGGCATGTGTGGTCGTAGCCAATGTACTCAGAGCCTGGCGATGGAACCTGCTGTTTTTGCCGCTTCAATTTCGTGTATCGCTAAAGAATTCATTTGCAGCCGTAATGGTTGGTTATCTGGCTAATCTGGCCTTACCACGCGTTGGCGAAATAACCCGCTGTACAGCTTTAAACCGTTCAGACCGGGTACCACTTTACGCATCACTGGGTACGGTTGTTACCGAAAGGTTGTTTGATGTGCTGGTTCTTTTCCTCACCATCTGCGGAATGCTCGTCTTTCAATATCCTGTAGTAGGCAGCTTCATGGAGCGGCTTTTACAGCAGCTCATGGACCGGTTGCACGCCGGCGCAGCTACCATCCTCCTTATTTTTGGGGGTCTGCTCTTCGCAGGCATTGCTTTTGTCTGGTGGTACCTGCGCAGTAAAAAAAGCCGTACCGTATTACGCATCATTGTCGGGCTGAAGCAAGGCCTGCTCTCGTTTAACCGGATGAAACAAAAAGCAATGTTTCTTCTGCTGAGCGCATTGATCTGGCTCTGCTATTATTTGTCAGTTTACCTTGCCCTGTTCGCGTTGCCCGCTACGGCTCATCTTGGTTTTGATGCGGCCTATACAGCGCTCGTCTTTTCCGGCCTCGCCATGATTGCGCCGGTGCAGGGAGGAATCGGCGTTTTTCACTGGATGGTTGGAAAGGCACTGGCCTGTTATCTGCTGCCTTTTCCCGAAGGGCTCGCCTATGCGACAATTATCCATTCTTCTCAAATGATTCTGATTCTTGTTATCGGAAGTCTTTCGCTGGTTTACAACCTGATCGCTGTACCGGTAGGCGGCCGTTCTCCCGGTCGCGCGCAGGTTCGGTAAATTGCTATGGCTGCATAGTAATTTTAGCGGTAAAATCTTATCTTTGGTTTTACCTGACTTATTATAAAAAACAACAGCATATGCATTTCCAGTTAAGTGAAGAACAGCGCATTATCCGGCAGGCCGCCCGCGATTTTGCCCAGCAGGAACTAAAACCGGGTGTCATCGAGCGGGATGAGCAGCAGAAATTTCCATCAGAGGCGGTAAGAAAGCTTGGTGAGCTGGGTTTTCTGGGCATGATGGTCGATCCGAAGTATAATGGCAGCGGTCTGGATGCCGTTTCGTACGTCCTGGTCATGGAAGAGCTTTCGAAGATAGATGCTTCGGCCTCGGTAGTTGTCTCGGTAAATAATTCGCTGGTTTGTTATGGCCTCGAAGCTTACGGCTCTGAAGCGCAGAAAGAGCGGTACCTGAAGCCACTTGCCGCCGGAGCGCAGATCGGTGCCTTTTGTTTATCTGAACCTGAAGCCGGGTCTGATGCCACATCGCAGCGCACTACTGCTGAAGACAAGGGTGACCATTACCTGCTGAACGGAACAAAAAACTGGATTACAAACGGAAGCACCGCTTCGACCTATATCGTCATTGCGCAGACCAATCCGGAGCTGAAACATAAAGGAATCAATGCCTTTATTGTTGAAAAGGATACGCCGGGCTTTACCATCGGTCCGAAAGAAAACAAAATGGGCATAAGGGGCTCGGATACGCATTCCCTGATGTTTAACGACGTGCGGGTGCCCAAAGAAAATCGTATAGGCGATGACGGCTTCGGGTTTACTTTTGCGATGAAAACGCTGGAAGGCGGCCGCATTGGTATAGCGGCACAGGCGCTGGGCATTGCCGCCGGGGCGTATGAATTGGCTGTACAATACGCGAAAGAGCGAAAGTCTTTTGGAAAACCGATTGCCGAACACCAGGCTATTGCCTTCAAACTTGCTGATATGGCCACGCAGATAGAAGCTGCGCGGATGCTTGTGTACAAAGCTGCCTGGCTGAAGGATCAGGGATTACCTTATACCCAGGCAGGCTCAATGGCAAAATTGTTTGCTTCAAAAGTTGCCATGGACGTAACGGTTGAAGCTGTGCAGGTGCATGGCGGCTATGGCTTTGTTAAGGAATACCATGTTGAGCGGCTGATGCGCGATGCAAAGATCACACAGATCTATGAAGGTACCTCAGAGATACAGAAGATGGTCATTGCACGCGGTGTTTTGAAGTAGGTTAACCCGTGAAGAACACGGTCAGGAGCCTGTCATCCGGCGGTCAGCCTTAATCTTTCGACGAAAATGCGCCGAACACAGCCTTGATAATTGCCACAACAATGGCAAGCACAGCTGCTGCCAGGAAACCGCTTGTATTAAAGCCGTCCATGATACGGTCTACCAGCAGGATCATCAGGACGCTGATTATAAATGAGACCAATCCGAGGGTAAGAAAATTGATGGGGAACGTCAGGACCCGGAGCAGTGTACCGATTGTAGCGTTGACCAGTGCTATAAGAATGGCCGCAAGTAAAGCGCTGCCGTAGCCGTCTACCTGAACACCGGGGACCAGTTTTGCGCCCAGGAAAAAGGCAAGGCCCATGAGCAGAATTTCGATGATAGTTTTCATATGTGTAAATTAGTAGAATGAAATACCTTGCAGCAATGGCATTGTTTGCCGCTTCGTGTGGCCAATCAAATAACAAGCCAGTTTACCTTGGCTTTTCGGCAGACAGCTCGGCGATCATTGTCAAAGACATTGACCGGAACGGCCTGTATCAGCTTCAGCGCGACAGTTTGCTGCTTGATTCCATGAACCTGATCGATGTTGTGGAAACGCCGGGCGAAAATGACAGTGTTGCGGTTGAAAAGACGGTGTCAGGCCGGGTTAAGCTCCGGGGCGACTCCCTGTTCTTTTTCCCTGATACACCCTTCGCAGCGGGAAAAACCTATCTGGTGCAGACTTTTATCAACGCCAGGTTTGCCGCCGGCACGGACGTGCTCAAAGCCAAACTGGGTACGCGCGTAAAGCCGGTAAGCGTAACGCTGACGCGTTGAAAACCCATAATCAGATCAGCACCAGCAGGTAACATTTTGTAAAGAAGAAATTTTTTTATACATTTGTATTGTAATTGTGAATTCGCGAAGGGGACTATGTCCCCTTTTTCTATACAAAAAGGTGTAATGACAGCGGTAGAAAAGAGAGTAAAAGAACTGGTCGAAGAGAAGATCGGCGACCGTCCGGAGTTGTTTCTTATTGATATACGCATGCTTCCTAACAATAAACTGATCATTCATGTAGATGGAGATCAGGGCATCGGTATACAGGACTGCGCGGCAATAAGCCGGCACGTTGGTTTTCATCTGGAAGAGGAAAACCTGATAGATAACGCTTATAACCTGGAGGTTTCATCGCCGGGTGTTGGCGAGCCGCTTAAAATGACCAGGCAATACCATAAGAACATTGGTCGTTCTGTTTCACTGAAACTTACAGACGGCACAAAGAAAGAAGGCGTTTTAAAGGCTGTTGGCGATGACCAGCTGCTGATAGACGAAGAGCGGAAAGAAAAAGGCAAAAAGGCAGTAACCGTAGAGACATCAGTGCCTTTTGCAGAAATAACAGAATCAAAGATTTTAATTTCATTTAAGTAAAATGACCAGTATCAATTTAATTGACTCTTTTCAGGAGTTCAAAGATTTTAAAAACATCGACCGTCCTACGGTAATCAGCGTGTTGGAAGAAGTATTTCGCAGTATGCTGCGGAAGAAATACGGTACAGATGAAAATTGTGATGTGATCGTGAATCCTGATAATGGTGACCTTGAGATCTGGCGAACCAGGAAAGTAATGGAAGACGGTTTTTCTGAAGACGACGACCTGGAAATTGAACTGGCTGAAGTTAAAAAATATGATGCTGATCTTGAGGTTGGTGATGATTACATTGAGCAGATCACGCTTGAAAGCTTTGGCCGGCGCGCTATTCTGGCCGCCCGCCAGACGCTGGTTTCAAAAGTGCTTGAGCTTGAGAAAGACGAGATCTTTAAGAAATATAAAGATCGCGAAGGCGAGATCGTAACCGGCGAGGTTTATCAGGTCTGGAAAAAGGAAACGCTTGTACTGGATGATGAAGGTAACGAGCTGCTGATGCCAAAAACGGAGCAGATTCCTGCTGACTATTTCAAAAAAGGCGATTCAGTGCGTGCGGTGATTTCGAAGGTAGACATGGTAAACAGCAATCCGAAGATCATCATCTCCCGTACTGCTCCCGAGTTTCTGCAGCGTTTGTTCGAGATGGAAGTTCCCGAGATTTTTGACGGCCTGATAACCATCAAAAAGATTGTTCGTGAACCGGGCGAGCGTGCGAAGGTTGCGGTTGAATCTTATGATGACCGTATTGATCCGGTTGGTGCCTGCGTAGGTATGAAGGGATCAAGGATTCATGGTATTGTACGGGAGTTGAAAAATGAAAATATTGACGTAATCAACTTTACGAACAACATTTCACTTTATATTCAGCGTGCACTGAGCCCCGCCAAAATTACGTCGATCAAACTTGACGATGAGACCAAACACGCATCGGTTTATCTGAAACCTGATCAGGTTTCCCTGGCTATCGGCCGGGGTGGTCACAACATCAAATTGGCAGGCAAATTGACGGGTTATGAAATCGATGTTTACCGTGAGGCTGGCGAAGAGGATGAAGATGTGGATATCGAAGAATTCGCAGACGAAATTGATGGCTGGATCATTGACGAACTGAAGGCGATCGGTTGCGATACGGCGAAGAGTGTGCTGGCGCTCTCAATCGAAGACCTGGTTAAACGTACAGATCTTGAAGAAGAGACAATTAAAGAAGTAATTCAGATTCTGCAATCAGAATTTGAGTAGTGTTCAGGCAGGTATACGATTTTTCAAAACTTCGTTAGTCTGCCAATAAAACATTACTTTTGTATATAATTAGAAAAAAAGGAGATAAATGTCAGACGACAAGCCTATAATTTTATTTAAAGCAGTTAAAGAACTAAACATTGGTATCGCTACTGCCGTGGATTTTTTGGCGCATAAAGGTTATTCGATCGAGAATAAACCTACGACCAAATTGTCCAGGGAGATGTATGATGCTTTGTTAAAAGAGTATCAGGGAGACAAAATAGTTAGAGAAGAAGCGAAGCAAATAGTTATTGGCAAAATTCGTCGTGACGAGCCGGAGGCAGCCGAGAGGCAGCCAGAGCCGCCGAGAAGAAACAGGGACGAGGATCAGAATGAAATTCTGATCAAGAACGTTCATAGTTTCAATCAGGGTAATGCGCCGGCAGAAACTCCCAAACCGACCCCGCCTGCAGAAAGTCCGGAAACCGGATTGCCGGGTGTAAAAGTGGTTGGTAAAATTGATCTGAATGATCTGAATCCAAGAAACAGGGCCGCCAAAAAGGAGGAGCCTGTTGAGACTCCGCCAGTAAAAGGACCGGAGCAGCCAAAGGCAGAGGTGCCTGCAGCTCCTGCAACACCTGCACCGGCAGCGCCTGAACCGGCGCCGGCCCCACAGCCTGTTGCGGTTAAGGAAGAGCCGAAAGAGGAGCCTAAGAAACCGGAACCTCCGGTTACAGCGGCACCGGAGCCTCCGAAAACTCAGGAACCTGATGTGATCAAGGCGCGTTCGGTAAGGCTTTCAGGCCCAAACATTGTAGGAAAGATTACGCTTCCTACTACCCCTGATCGCCGTAATCCTGTTGCCTCTTCTAACGAGAGCGCAGACGCCAAACGCAAACGCAAGCGCAAAAAGACACCGGGAGCGCCTGGTCAGCCAGGCCAGCCGGGCCAGGGCGTTCAGCCGCATGCGGGTGGTCAGCGTCCGGGTCCCGGTCAGGGTGGTCATAACCGTCCGGGTCAGGGCGGCAACCGTCCGGGTCAGGGACCACGTGGCGATTTCAGGAATCGCAATGCGGCCCCCGGAGCACCAAAAGAAGAACCTACAGAAAAAGAAATACAAGACCAGATTAAGGCAACACTGGCCCGTCTCAGCGGTGCCGGTAAGTCTGGCAAGTTTGCGCAGCGCGCAAAACTGCGTCGCCAGAAACGTGATGACGTAGCCCTTTCGGCTGAAGAGGCGGCAATGGAACAGGAACTGCAATCAAAAGTATTGCGGGTAACTGAGTTCGTTACTGCGAATGAGCTGGCCAGCATGATGGACGTTCCCGTAACAAAAATCATTGCTACCTGCATGAGCCTGGGTATGTTCGTTTCAATTAACCAGCGCCTGGATGCTGAAACACTGACTATCGTAGCTGATGAGTTTGGTTATGAGATCCAGTTCGTGAAACCGGAAGATGAGGAAGAAAGCATCATCGAAGAAGAAGATGCGCCTGAGGATCTGGAGCCAAGAGCACCGGTGGTAACCATCATGGGCCACGTTGACCACGGTAAAACCTCATTACTTGACTACATTCGTAAAGCGAACGTGGTAGCTGGTGAGGCCGGCGGTATTACGCAGCACATTGGTGCCTACCAGGTAACTACTACATCTGGCAAGAAGGTAACTTTCCTTGATACCCCGGGTCACGAGGCCTTTACGGCCATGCGTGCACGTGGTGCCAAGGCAGCAGATATCGCGATCATTGTTATTGCGGCAGACGATGCCGTGATGCCGCAAACGCGCGAAGCAATCAATCACGCACAGGCAGCCGGTGTTCCATTGGTGTTTGCCTTTACAAAAGTTGATAAACCGGGAGCCAATTCAGACAAAATTCGTGAGCAGCTTTCGGTTATGAATATCCTGGTTGAAGATTGGGGTGGTAAATTCCAGTCTCAGGAAATCTCGAGCAAAAGCGGTCTGAATGTAGATTTGCTGCTTGACAAGGTATTACTTGAAGCAGAATTACTCGAGCTGAAAGCGAATGCCAACAAACGTGCAGTGGGTACGGTAATTGAAGCTGCGCTTGACAAGGGCCGCGGTATCGTTACGACCGTTCTTGTACAGGCAGGTACACTGCATGTTGGTGACCCGATCCTGGCCGGAAGTTACAGTGGCCGTGTAAAAGCGTTGTTTAACGAGCGCGGGCAGAAGGTTGAGAAGGCTGGTCCTTCCATCCCGGTTCAGGTTCTCGGTATGCAGGGTGCACCTACAGCTGGCGACCGTTTCAATGCGCTTGAGACAGAGAGCGAAGCCCGCGATATCGCAAACAAGCGGATGCAGCTGCAGCGTGAACAGGGACTGCGCACGCAGAAACACATTACGCTTGATGAGATCGGCCGTCGTCTGGCTATCGGCAACTTTAAAGAGCTTAACATCATCGTTAAAGGTGACGTGGACGGTTCGATCGAGGCGTTGTCAGATTCCCTGCTGAAACTTTCTACTGAAGAGATTCAGGTGAATATCATCAGCAAGGGTGTTGGTCAGATCTCTGAATCTGATGTGTTGCTGGCTTCGGCTTCTGATGCGATTATTATCGGTTTCCAGGTACGTCCATCAACAAGTGCGAGAAAACTGGCAGAAGCAGAACAGATCGACATCCGCCTGTACTCGATCATTTACGACGCGATCAATGAGATCAAATCTGCGATGGAGGGAATGCTTGCGCCGGAATTCGAAGAGAAGATTACTGCCAACGTGGAAATCAGGGAAACCTTCAAAATTTCGAAGGTGGGCACGATTGCAGGTTGTATGGTACTTGACGGAAAGATTACCCGGAACAGCAAAATCCGCATTGTGCGCGACGGCGTTGTCGTCTACACCGGCGAACTGGCTTCACTGAAACGTTACAAAGATGACGTGAAAGAAGTGGCTCAAGGTTACGAGTGCGGTCTGAACATCCAGAATTTCAACAACATCGAAGTTGGTGATATCGTGGAAGCATATGAGCAGGTAGAAGTAAAAAGAAGGTTGTAATCAGCCTTTTAGAAATAATTAAGAGCGGCGATGAGCCGCTTTTTTTGTTTGATACCGTCATATAGTTGGTCAGGCTCAAGTAAGTATTTTCTATTATCTTAGCTGATCATATAAATGGAGCAACCCAGCGCACAAAACCCTGCTAAGAAGAAAAACTTCGATTTCGTAGACACCATCCGCTGCATTGCCATGATGGGCATCGTCTTCGAGCATTGTACCTATCACGGAAACCGAATTTTCCCAGATCATGATCAGCGTAATTATATCTATATTGGACTGATCCAGCTTTCCAAATTTGGTACCATTGCCTTCTTTTTGCTTGCTGGATTCCTGCTTGGCGATCGGTTTCAAACATATTCGTCATGGCAATACTTCAAACGAAGGTTATCCTCTGTTTTTCTGCCCTGGTTAATCTGGTCACTTATCTTTATCACGGCAACCATGATTAATCTGCATATTGTCTTGCGCCAGCGGCCAAACTACAACTTTTTAAGTTTGCTGGTTGAAAATGCCAAATCTGTTTACCTCTACACCAACTACTGGTTCATAATTAATTTTATGTTTTGTATCGGAATATTGCTTTGCTTTAAGCGGCATTTATACAAATGGTGGCTGGGTCTCGTATTTTGTGCATTATCATTTGCATATAGCCTCAATGTATATTTCGAGTGGTTCGCGACAGCGCATACGGTTGCTATTTTCGGTTTTGTCTTCTATTTATGGCTCGGAGCTCAAATGCATAAGCATTGGGAATATATCGATGAACGCATTCGTAGCATTCCATTGTCTGGATTTATCTGTGGCTTCATCGTAACCTTTGCAATCGCTCAGTGGGACTCATTTTCCCTTTCGAACTGGCATAGTCAGGATCCCTTCAATACGTTGCGGTTTTCCAATGTACTCTACTCGTTTGCTGTTATCATGTTGCTTTTTAAGGTACGCAATATTAGCTTCCTGCAATTTATACGACCCCGAGAAACCACCTTCGGCATTTATCTGATTCATTATATCCTGATCATCCGTTTGTTGCCAGAGCTTTTGCGGCCGCTCCATCTTCCGCCTTTCGCCGCTATGTCGGCAGGGCAAATCATTGTATTTGTCGTGGTTAGATTTTTTATTATATATTCTATAACACTTCTTCTAATTAAACTGATCGCGATGACGAGGCTGCGGTGGATCGTTGGCAGGTAATCAGGAACTTCAATTAAATACATCTCTGAACTTAACGATATGTCCAAATTACAATCTATGCAAAATACTCCCGCTGTTTTGTTAATAGCCTTCAACAGGCCGGAAGAAACAGAGGCAGTTTTTGAGGTTATACGCCAGGCAGCCCCGCCAAAACTTTATTTCGCCGTAGACGGACCGCGGAATAATGACGATATCGACAAATGCGATCGCGTAAAATCGTTGGTCAGCCGGGTTGACTGGTCTTGTCTTGTACAAACGCGATTCAATACAACAAATATGGGTTGCCGAGATGGTGTCAGTTCAGCCATCTCATGGTTCTTCACTGCCGAAGAAGAAGGAATAATCCTTGAGGATGATTGTCTTCCACATCCTTCATTTTTTCCATACTGTGCGGAGCTGCTTGCCAAATATAGAAATGATGAACGTATAGGTCATATCGGAGGCGCGAATCTTCAGCTAGGAAATGTTCGTGGCAATGCTTCTTATTACTTTTCGCGCTTAACTCATGTCTGGGGCTGGGCTGGCTGGCGTCGCGTTTGGCAAGGTTATAATGCAGATATGCCAACTTTGGCCGGGTTTACCGCCAATATTCTGGCAAATTCTCCAAGCCACGAACCCTTTGCTGCCAAGTGGATGGAAAATTTACAGCAAACCCGTAACGGCAACATTAATACCTGGGATTACCAATATGCCTACCTTAATCTGATAAATAACCGGCTGAGTGTGATACCCAACCGTAATCTAATTACAAATATCGGATTTGGACCTGGTGCAACCCATACTACCGGTCACCATCCTTTTGGAAATATTCCCGGCGAAGATATAGGTGATCTCGTCCATCCTATATTTTTAATTGCAAACACCGAAGCGGATATCTTCACGCAGCGATTGGAAAATCCTGAAGTCAAAAAGAAAGGTCCTTTGTCGAGATTTTGGAAATCTGTACGTCAAACCGTTAGCATACGCAAAGATCAGGTCAAGGAACGATAAAGATTCAGGGTACGCTCAATTGATGTGCGAAGTGAAAAGGCCTTCCACCTCCTGTCACCCGCTTCGATCAATCTTTCGCGGAGTTCTACGGAATCCAGGACTACTTCTATTGCCTTCGCCAATTCATCAAGTGAATGATCATCAAAATATAGTGCAGCTTCCGGTCCGGCGACCTCCCTGAAGCAGGCAGTTTCAGAAAGAAGTACAGGACAGCCGCATTTGAACGCTTCCAGGATTGGGAAGCCAAAGCCTTCGTATCTGGATGGATATATGAACGCCGCTGCATGCTTATATACTGTGTTCAGCTGTGCATCTGTCAAGTTAAGTTGAAGGGTTTTAGAAAGGATATTGTGTCTTCGCAGAAATTCAGTGTCGCCGAAGGCAAGCGGTCCCCCTCCTGCAAGAACAAGATAAAGATCTTCATGCTTACGACTAACCTGCGCAAAGGCCTCTGCCAGTAAAAAGAAGTTTTTATAGGACCAGCGCGCCCCTACATATAACAGATATTTTGCCGGCAGCTCCGGAACATCAGAAAAATCCAATGGTTCTTCAGAGATACCATGATGTATAACCGTTAGACGCTCTTCCTTAATATCGCTGTAACGTAAAATATCGCTTCGCGTAGCTTCAGAAATCGCAATAACATGGTCTGCTTTCTCAAGACATAGACGCTTGTATAGGGGAAGCGGATCTCCCGGTGAAAAACATTCAGGCAGTGCTTCATAGGTCATATCATGAACGGTAAGCACCATTGGTTTTCGAAGTTCAGGAAGAAGATATGGATCAAAATAGGTTGGATGAAAGATATCAAATTCGCCTTCACGCATTAGTCTTAACGAGTATTCCCTGTTAGCGCGAAGCCTGCGTCTGGGTTTCGAGTAGTATCCTGGGAGGAGTCTTTGTATTAACGTTCTCGGATGCTTCGGAACGTAGGCGTTGTCTGTGAACAGTGTACCAAGCGTGTAATCGGTATCTGGTGCCGCCGAAAGGCCCTTCATCAGATTAGCAAAGTACCTCGAAATCCCCCCGTGAACCTGCTCGCTAAATATTTGATGATCGAAAAATATCTTTACCACTATCTTTGCAATTGTCTTTAACTTAGAAACTCAATTGTAAACATAGCCGAATAAATTGAAAATTTCTGTCATTACAATCAATTACAATAATGCTGAGGGGCTCAAGCGCACATTGACCTCGGTATCGGGGCAGGACTATACCAATCTCGAACATATCGTAATTGATGGCGGGTCGCAGGATGAGAGCGTTGCTGTCGTCAAAAAATATGGCGACTTTGTCGCTTACTTCGTGAGCGAGCCCGATAACGGCATCTATCATGCTATGAATAAAGGAGTGTCGAAAGCAACCGGAGATTACTTGCTTTTTGTAAACAGTGGGGACCGCCTGACTTCGGCTACAGTGGTTAGCAGGTCGGTGAGCTTCGGACTTTCCGCAGACCTTATAATTGGCGATCTTCTTTTCGTAAATGGCGAGGTTTCGCGGCGATGGTCTCCGCCCGATCACCTCACTTTTGGCCACTTCTTTCAAAACACAATCCCTCATCCCTCTACGTTTATACGAAGGTCGCTTTTCGAACAAATTGGGAAATATGATGAATCCCTGAAAATCGTTTCTGACTGGAAGTTCTTTACTCTCGCGATTTGCAAATACAATGTTAGTTATAGCCGGATCCATGCGGTTATAACCGAGTTTAATGAAGATGGCGTGAGTTCTGATCCTGCGCATGCATCCAGGATTTCATCTGAACGTGATGACGTGATTAAAAAGGAATTTCCTGCTTTCCGCACTGAATACGAGGAATTGCTGCGGTCACGCCTGCAGCTTCGAAAACTGCGGTATACGATCAGGATTAAAAAAATTCTCGGCATCAGATAGTGACCGGGCCTAAAGCAAGACATGAAAAAAATTCTATTCGTTACACAGGATATGGCGCGTACGGGCTCGGAAATGGTTCTCTGGCACCTGATCAGAGGCCTGGATCCTGCGCAGTTTACAAGCTATGTTCTCTGTCTGAGACGCGGGGAGCTTTATGATCTGCTCCCAATAAAAGTTGAAAAAAGTATTGCTTATAAGGATAGCGGTAAGAAATCGCTACGAATAAAACGTAAATTTTTGCAGTTCAGAGGGATCAATCCGCTCGAACATCAGTTGCGGGAGATTATCGAAACATTCAGGCCTGACCTCATGTATGCCAATACAATTGTAATCCCCCGCATAGGGGAGCTCGCAGCCAGGCTGAACATAAAGCTTGTTACACATGTACATGAGCTCAGTTATGCCTTCGGATTCATTAGCAGCAATGCGTTTTCCAGCCTTATCTCAAACAGTGCCGTTTGTATAGGTTGTTCACCAGCTGTTGTAAAAGCGCTCGGTAAACTAAACCACCCAAACATACGATTGCAAAGCAGTTTCATAGACTTGTCAGTGTTGAAACCCGACCACGAAAAAGTCTGGCAGATACGCAAGGGCATGGGAATAGATGATGGCGACTTTATTTGGGCAGTCGCGGGAGCTGCTACTTATATGAAAGGCTTTGACCTTTTGCCGGAACTGCTGGAACAACTGAAAGACCCGCAAGAAAAAATTCTCTGGATAGGAAGGCAACCGGACGATGGACTTTACCATTATGTTAAGCACATAGCCGAGCATCATTATCCGGGAAGATTATTAATGGCGGGGCCGCAGGGGTCGGAGTATGTTAATTATCTTGCGGCGGCTAATGGCTTTCTGGTCCTTTCCAGGGAAGAATCTTTCTCGCTGGTCATGGTTGAAGCTGCGGCACTGGGGCTGCCCGTGGCCGCTTTTCCCGTGGGGATTGCGGAACACTTTTTGACTCCGGCTTTCGGTTGTGTAACAGCGTGTTCTACGCCTGAGGCAATGATCAATGCAATGGGAAAAGTGCGTGGCTTAACTCTTTCAGCCAGGACAGCAGGTCCTGAAGCGGCTTCAGCCTATGATGTTTCTGAACAACTGCCAAAGTTTAAAAAGCTAATGGAAGAAATACTGGAGGATAAATGATTTCGGTAATAGTCTGCTCGGTCGATCCTGACCAGCTCGAAGCCTTGATGAAGAATATCGAGGCAACAATCAGTGTACCTTACGAGCTGATAGCTTATGATAACCGGAATACCGGCAGGGGTATCTGTGCCGTATACAACGAAGGTGTTAAGCGCGCAAAATATGAACTTCTTTGTTTTGTCCATGAAGATGTCCGGTTTCTTAGCGCTGACTGGGGTTCTGTTGTACAAAATATCTTTGCAAATAACTCCAGATGTGGCTTATTGGGAATAGCGGGCAGTCAATATAAGACAGCGGCGCCTTCCGGCTGGCATACCATCGGTCTGGCTTCAGCACGCTATAACCTGGTGCAAGGTTTCAAACGTAACAATCAAGCTGATGAACATCGCCAGCAAAGCGACGAGAACCAGACGGAAAGCGAGGTTGCGGTTATTGATGGCGTTTGGTTCTGTACGACTAAAAAAATCGCTATTCAACTTCCGTTTGATGAACAGCACCTGGTAGGTTTTCATGGATATGATATCGATTTCAGCCTGCAGGTTGGTCAAAGCTATCAGGTTATCGTTACGCAGAACGTATTACTTAAACATTTTTCAGAGGGAAATTTTGATCAGGGCTGGGTTACCGAGATGCTTGCGGTTCACAGAAAGTGGCACGATAAACTTCCGGTCAACCGTGGTTCTTTCAATGCCGCGCAGCTTCGCAGCGCAGAGAAGAAAACGCTGCGGGCTTTTGTAAAAAAAGCTGTGGATACGGGAATAGCCAAAAGGGAGATTCTTGCAGTGCTTAGCAAACAAAAACTGTTGCGTATTCTTGGCTGGCCAACTGTTGTGCTGTTGATGCTGATTTTGCTCGTACGGCCGGTAAAAGGACGTTAGATAAAAAGACGTTTGACCCGGGTCCCGACTGCATTATTGAAAATGCGGAAAAACCTGGAAACAGCTCCTTTCCTGTAGAAAGCGAAAAGCGTTTTTCTGTAGCTGAACAACGTCGTGAACAGCCTGAACGAAAAAAAATTCGAATCGCGTCTGTCGAGCAGTTTAGCGAGTCTGTCATAGAAAGCAGTTTGCTCAGGTGTGTTTTCGGCGTAATGAGACATAGCCTTCAGGCAGGCAATACGCGCGCGGTTGTCCTCCTCGGTCCGCGCAATACGACGAATGCGCTCTGCGCGTGCGGATATCTCTGTCTTATCATTCAACGTATCGGTAATAGACGCCGCATGTTGCCGGTATTGCACAAGCGTTGCTTTGGAATAGCTGATTACACCATTGTTGAGCGCTACAAAGGCCAGCCAGTGATCATGCGGAATCCCCTGAGGCACAGGAAGGGCAAGCTCAAGCAACCGGCGAGGGAAAAACATGGCATGCCCGGCTACGCAATTGTTGTAAGCGACCATTCGTGGGTCAGAACCTTCGATGAAACCCGATATACGTGACATTCTTTTTCCCATCGGGATACCGTCTTCGTCTACCAGTTCGGAGTCGTGATAAAGAAGCAGGGATTCCTGCGTCTTGTGAAGCTGATAAAGCTCTTCGAGTTTTTGAGGCAGCCAGATATCATCCTGATCGCTGGGGGCAATATATTCACCTGTGCAAAGAGATAGTGCTTTCTCAAAATTTCGTACATACCCGATATTACTTTCATTCAGAAATACACGAACATTGGCGTTTTCATCTGCCATCTTCTGAATAATTCTGATCGTACGATCTGTTGAGCAATCGTCTACAATAATAAGTTCAAATACGGGGTAGCGTTGCTCCAGAATACTTTTGATTTGCTCTTCCAGGTACAGCTCGCCATTGTAAGTGCACAGTGCTACAGAGATCAGCGGATATACATTCTGGTTGTTGCACATGCCCTTTAAAGATATTTTAAGCAATAATTTATTTTGCTGACAGTGTGTTTTTTCTTAACGAAGAACAATGTATTCATATTGCCGAGCAGCAGCCCAACTAAGTATAACCGATTAATGACAGACGCAGGCGCACGCAATGCTTCAATCAGGCGATTAACAAGTCCGGGCGACTTATTTCCATTATAGCTACCAAATTGTTGAAGTTTTTCGAGCTGCAACGCCTTATGTCTGGACGTTGCACCCTTTTGCCGTGCATGCTGTCTCAACGGATCAGTACTGTTCTGTTCGTGCCTCCGAAAGAGTACCAGCACTTCGTTCTGTGCCGCCACCGAGCCGTGGTTAGTCGCAACATATGCGAGCCATTGGTCATAGTATATATTTGATGGGAATGATCCTGCAAGGCCGATCAGACTTTTCTTAAATAACATGGCATGCCCCGAAATGCAATTTTCGAGCAGAAAGACATCTGGGTTGTCTCCGGAGTAGAAATGAAAGTAATCGCTCATTTTCTGTCCCGTCAATCTACCGCTTTTGTCTACGAAAGCAGAATCACAATATACAAGAATATGTTGTCCAAGAGCGGCTACCTGTTTAGATAACTTATCGTGCGACCAAATGTCGTCCTGGTCGCAAATAGCAACCAGATCACCCTGGCAGCGCCTAAGCGCCTGTTCAAAGTTCCGTGTATAACCGAGGTTCCTGTCGTTCCTATAGATTTTCAGTTTTTCGCTGCGAAGTGCATAACTTGTCAGGATCGCGAAAGTATCGTCTGTCGAGCAGTCATCTACCGCTATAATTTCAATCAGGGGCCAGTCCTGTGCAAGGAGCGAGTCAAGTTGTTCTTTTAAGAACTGACTTCCGTTATAAGTGCACAATGCAACAGAGACCAGCGGTTTATCATTCATCGAGATCATTGTTGAAGGCCTGCATATCGATAAGCTTTTTGTACAGTCCGCCAGTGGCTATCAGTTCAGCATGCGTACCACTTTCAGATACACAGCCGTGGTCAATCACAACAATTTTATCAGCGTGCTGAATCGTACTGAGGCGGTGTGCGATGACAACTGATGTTCTGTTTTTCATCAGATTGCTTAACGCATCCTGTACGAGTTTTTCTGATTCGGTATCCAGTGCTGAGGTTGCTTCGTCGAGCAGCATGATGGGCGGGTTGGCTACTACTGCACGTGCAATGCATATCCTTTGCCGCTGCCCGCCTGATAACCTGTTGCCTCGGTCGCCAACCGGCGTGTCATAGCCAAGTTCAGACTGTGATATGAACTCGTGGGCATTAGCAATTCGCGCTGCCGCTTCCACCTCTTCACGTGTGGCACCTGGTTTTCCGAAAGCTATGTTGTTATATATTGTATCATTAAAAAGAAAGGAATCCTGGTTTACAATTCCCATGTGGGCGCGAAGACTTTCCATACTGATATCGGTATATGGCTTGCCGTCAATGCTAAGCACGCCCGATCGCGGATCATGAAAACGGGGAATCAGATCCAGGAGTGTGCTTTTTCCGCCACCTGAAGGTCCTACGAGTGCCACGGTTTTTCCCTTTTCAATATCCAGGGTGATGTTGTTGAGGATCGTTTTCTCGCCATACGCAAAACTTACATTTTCCAGTCGAACCCGATCATGGAATCCCTGCAATTGTTTTACTCCCGGCTTATCGGAAAAGGCCGGCTCGGTGTCAATGAGGCCGAGTACCCGCTCGCCTGCTGTTATGCCCGAATGAATACCGCTGAATGAGTCGCTGAGCGCCTTAACGGGCTGCATAACCTGAGAGAAGGTCGCAATATAAACAAGAAATTTAGAGGTAGTCAGATCGCCCTCGCCATTCAGGATCATCGTGCCGCCATAAAGTACGATCAAAGCAACGACAATAACGCCGAGTGTTTGTGAAACCGGCGATGCCAGCTGTTGCCTCCTCACGATCTTCCGGTTCAGGTAAGAGTAAAACTTGTTTTCCTCATGGAATCTATCCTTCACCCGCGTCGTTGCATTAAATGCTTTCACGATCTTAATTCCGCTTAACGACTCATCAAGAAAGCCAATCATTTTTGCAAAAGACTCATGAGACTGGGTAGTCTGCTGTTTCAGGCGTTTCACAATTTTACTGATAATCAATCCCGATACAGGAATAACCAATAACGAGAACAGGGTCAGCTTAACCGAAATAGACAGCAATACAAATACATAAAACAGTAATTGTAATGGCTCTTTGAAGACCACCTGTAAGGTATTTGTAACCGTGAACTGTACAACCTGGACGTCTGATGCAACTTTTGAGATGATGTCTCCTTTACGCTCATTATTAAAAAATCCAACCTGAAGTTCCATAACCCTGTCAAAGACCTTTTTGCGCAGATTAAGCAGGGTATGAACCCGTAAATCTTCCATATAACGCTGGGAAAGGTACCGGAACAGGTTTGACAGCACTACAACGACGATAATCACAGCACAAACAATGCGTAAAGTGGGAATCTTTCCGTCTTCTGCGACCAACTGGGCCATATAGTCGTTCATGTGCCCAATAAAATCTACCGAAGAATCTGTCGGATCAGTTACTTTATCAATTTTAGATGAGCCCGTAAAAAGTGTTTCAAGCAGTGGCCCGATAAGCGTAAAAAGTGCCGTGTTGAAAACAATAGCCAGCAAGGTGGCCAGTATATATGGGATGGCAAATTTCTCAATTGGCCTGGCAAAGGAAAGTAAACGAAAATATGTTTTCATTCAATAAGTACAATAAAAAGACACAACACGTCGGTGCCAATTACAAAGGTACGATATTTCGAAAAGCTAAACCTTATATACTCAGGAACTCAGATCTCGCGTACACCGGGAGCCGATGCGGAAGCACTTATTTGGCCGGCTACCTCTGCAAGGCTTACATGTTTGAGCCTGCGCTGCAGGTTTTCAAGCCGGTTACGGCTTTCCCGGATGCGGGCTGATTCCTGAAGGTAACAGCGGTAGCTTTCCGAAATCCACTTTTTCCCAAGCAGTATCTTCGGGATGACCTCTGTAAGTAAAAGCTGCGCAGGAAGAAAAAATCCACGGAGGCCGCGAAGATGTATCTTTTGCAGAATAAAACGGTTGCGGTAGTAAACCTTTTTTATGAAGTCTGATTTGAGTTGGGTTCGGGTGCTTCCGCTTACCTGGTGGAAACAAACCGATTGGTGTTCATAATAACACTTCCATCCCAGCTGCCAGGCACGAAGACTCAAATCAAAATCTTCTGATGAGAAAGGCGAATATATTTCATCAAATCCGCCGATCAGTTTGAGTTTTTCGGCGTCAATCAGCGCATTCGCACCAGACAGATAAGCGGTCAGCAGGCCTGACGAGGGGTCTTCACTATAGAAAAAGCGGCTGGCTTTGATTCTGCAACCCGAAAATTCCAGGAGGCGGGCGGCATCCTCTATTTTGCTGCCATCGGCAGTCATGATCCGACCCATGACGCCAAAAGTATCCTTCAGATCAAAATAATGCCATTGCGCTTTGAAATAATCAGGGCTTAATTTAACATCTGAGTTTAGTAACAGGATGTGTGAAAATAATGCAGCCTGAATGCCTCTGTTACACGTGTATGAAAACCCCTGATTAATTGGATTTTCCAGCAAGGAAATCTGCGGGTATGCCTTCCTGACGAAATCTTTACTCCCATCGGCAGAAGCATCGTCTACAATGATGATTTCATATGGCAGGCCGGTTTCTTCTGCAGCGACAATCACCGAAGGCAGATAGGCTTCCAAAAGGTGTTTTCCGTTGTAGTTTGGGATGACAATGGAAAGGGATCTTTTCATCGGCAGACAATCTTGTAATTCCGGTATTCAAACGGTCGATAGCCGGTAAGTGCTTCAATCTTTTCAAGCAACTTACGCCTGATGTTCATTTTCTTTTTAAAACCGGATGGGTCCCCGGCAAGTTTCCAGTTTGATGCCTGAATACGCGCGCGCATAACCGCCGGATGAGCGCCCTTAAAAGGCACAAGGCGATCAGCGTTTCTCATGTCAAATTCTTCACCGGCAGGATAATTCACCTCGATCCACGCCTCTTCCTGATAATAACGGTTAAAATTGCGCACTTTTCCCTGCAGGTTTTTCGGGGGCTTTACCCAGCCATAATGATATATGCTGGCTGCGATTTCTTTAACCTTTATTTTTTCTCCGTTTCTCCTGAACCCCTGCGCATCCCGGTAGGAGTGCATACCAGGCAGGTTTTTTAAAATCCGTATTTCACGCCTGTACCAGCGCCTGGATTCTGCGATATAGTCATATGAGCCATAAAAGTGTTTGTACTGAAAAAGCAGGCCTTCAATCCGGCTGTTTGTAAGGGCACTTTGCATAGCGTCTTTAATCAACGGAAGGTCTTTCTCATGCATCACCTCATCAGCCTGGATATAAACAAGCCAGTCAGCATCCTTAGCTGTTTCGGCCAGTGCTTTATTGGTTTCTTCTGCAAAAACGGCCCCGCCCGCTCTTAACGTTTCATCCCATACAGTATGAACAACACGAATTTTGTCTGAATCAATAGACCGGATCAGCGCTTCTGTATTGTCGGTCGAGTTGCCCAGTGCCACGATAAACTCGTCGCACAGCGGAAGGGCAGAAAGAATTGCCTCTTTTACCGGATAGTCGTTTGCTACCGCATTTCGTATAAATGTAAACCCTGAAACCTTCATTCCCTGTCTGATGCAGATTGCCGTATCATCACGTGTGAAATTGACGGCAAATTATACGTTAATTTGTAACAAATATATAGTTATTGATGAAAACACCGCGGCTCCAGACTGATGAAATCGCCGCAGGCGATTACCGGTCGCTTGCCAGAGCGCTCAGTTTCGTCGAAAACAATGCTCATGCGGCACATCTTTTTTTGCAAACGCTCCAGCCGCTCGATGTGCCTGTAATAGGCATTACCGGCCCGCCAGGCGCCGGTAAAAGTACCCTCGTCCATGCGCTGGTGTCAGCATACAGCAGCCAGGGAAAAAAGGTGGCCGTACTGGCTGTCGATCCGACTTCACCATTTAACCTTGGAGCATTGCTCGGCGACAGAATCCGGATGTCTTCGCTTTTCAATGATCCAAACGTCTACATCCGCTCTTTGGCTACACGGGGATCACTCGGCGGCCTTTCAGCAAAGACGCTCGAAATGACAGATGTTCTGCGTGCGTCGGGCTTTGATATTATTCTGGTCGAAACCGTGGGCGTCGGTCAGTCTGAAATTGAGATTGCCGGGCTTGCCGACCGGACTGTTCTTGTACTGGTACCCGAGTCGGGCGATGAAGTGCAAAATATCAAATCGGGGATCATGGAGATTGCCCAGGCGTTTGTGGTCAATAAGGCTGACCGCGATGGGGCTGACCTCTTTTTCAACAATCTGAAAAAGCTGGTACAGCATGGCTCAACGGTTATTCCTGTTTTTAAGACTGTTGCCTCATTGAATCAGGGAATTGACCCCTTAGCCGAATGGCTGTTGAAGCCAATTGACATAAAGGTTCAGCATAAGACGTTATTATTAGCCGAACGCGCCTGGAAGATGATTGCCGAAAAACGCATGCATGACCTGAACAAGCCTGATCTGATACAAAAACTCCGCGAAGCACTTGCGACGGGTAACTTTAACCTGTATAGATTTGTGCAGGAACTATAAACCCGAAAAAACGAGGTGACGGACCAGGATTTTTCGGGTTATCTATGCTTCTATATATATATAATAGGTATTAGCTATTCATAATCTCCTCAATCTCGTCAGCCTCTACCGGAATATCAGCCATCAGATCTGTAACTCCGTTGTCGGTGATGAGCACGTTGTTTTCTATACGGATACCCAGGCCCTCTTCGGGGATATAAATACCGGGTTCGATCGTAAGAATGTTTCCGGCAGCAAATGGCGTATAGCGGCCCGCAAAATCATGAACATCTATACCCAGATGGTGAGAGTTGCCATGCATAAAGTATTTTTTATAGGCAGGCCAGGCAGGATTCTGGTTCTTTACATCGTCTGCAGACAGTAAGCCGAGGCCAATCAGCTGCTCGGTCATGAGTTCTCCTACCTGCTCATGGTAGGTATTCCATAATACGCCCGGTCTGAGCAGTTCTTTCGATTTTTTCAGTACGGTCAGCACGGCATTGTAAACGGCTCTCTGTCTTTCAGTAAAACGACCGTTAACCGGAATGCTGCGGCTAAGGTCGGCGTTGTAGTTGGCGTATTCCGCACCGAAGTCGAACAGAATGACATCACCATCCTTACAAACCTGGTTATTGTCATTGTAATGAAGAATGTTTGCGTTCGGACCCGATGCAATGATCGGCAGATAAGCATGGCCTGTAGCACCCTGCCTGATAAACTCATGAATGATCTCTGCTTCGATCTCGTATTCGGTTACTCCCGGTTTGACAAATTTCAGGACCCTGATAAAGGCATCGCGGGTTATTCCGCAGGCTTTTTGTGTCAGCTGCACCTCGATCTCAGACTTAACCGCGCGCAGATCCCGCATAATGGGCGCTGAACGCTCGTAATGATGGAGGGGAAAACGCTGTCTCAGCTGATCAATGAAACGCAGATCGCGGTAGGGAACGGTATGCGCATACCTGTCATTCTCATTTGTATTAAGATAGATATGGTCGGCGTAATGAACGATGGTCTGTAATATATTGTCGAACTCGTCAAGCCAGTACACAGCCTGGATCCCGGAAGTTTCCCGCGCCTGCTCCTTTGTATACTTATGACCTTCCCAAACTTTTATGAAATCATTGGTTTGTCTTAAAAACAGGACTTGTTTGTATAATGGATTAGGACAGTCAGGGTAAAGGAGGAGTATACTTTGTTCCTGATCGATGCCTGAAAGGTAAAACAAGTCAGGGTTTTGACGGAACATAAATGACTGATCGCCACTGCGTGGAAACTCGTCATTTGATTGAAAGATTGCTATCGAGTTGGATTTCAGGCGTTTTTCAAATTTCACTCTGTTTTCAGAAAATAGCTTCGCGTCGATTGGCTGGTACTTCATGTTTTTTTATGTTTTATACTTTGCGATTGCACCAAATGTAAGAAATATATGCTTGCCCCGAGTTTGGAACAGAGTTTGTACAGGACTTTGGGATTTTAAAAATTTGTTTAATTTTGCTATCACAAAAAATTAATCAATTAATATTTGTTTAACCTTAAAAAAGAAAGAATTATGAATTATTCTACTCTAAAGAAGAGTCTTGCTGTTTCTTTGGTAGCGTTAACAGGAGTAACAACTCTTGCTTCTGCCCAGGATTCAACAATGGTATCTTCTTCTTCAGCCAAAACCTTTGGCGGAAGATCACAGTTTAGAACCTGGTCTATCGGTGTTCACGGTGGTGTTCTTGCACCAGTTGTGGTTATCGGCGGTTCTAATGACTACACAAACTGGGATGTAAATCTTGGTTATG
The DNA here is from genome assembly GCF_004138205.1 of Pedobacter sp. SYP-B3415. Taxonomy (GTDB): domain Bacteria; phylum Bacteroidota; class Bacteroidia; order Sphingobacteriales; family Sphingobacteriaceae; genus Pedobacter. The sequence goes on along the minus strand of NZ_RXNQ01000005.1, from coordinate 103,442 downwards.
GTATCAACATCCGTAAACAATTTGCTCCTTCATTCGCGTTAGAATTGAACGGTGTGCGTGGTAAAGTATCAGGTTCTAACGAAGCTGGTGTTGCCGGTGCAGGTTCTTCGAACAGAAGCTTCGAAACTGAACTTCAGTACGCTGCTGACTTAAGAGGTGTTGTTAACGTTGGTACAATCGACTTCCTGCGTCGCGAGAATTCAGTTGGTTTCTTCGTTACAGCTGGTTACGGTTTGATGGCTTATGCTCCAAAAGTGGTTAACGCTGCTGGTACTACTATCGACTGGAAAGGCCGTGCTCAGGGTGGTGAAAAAGACTACGTTAAAGAAGCTTATATCCCTGTAGGTGCAGGTATCAAATTCAAAGTTTCTGAGCGTGTAAACTTCAACCTTGGTTACACCATGAACTTCATTGACGGTGATAACTTTGACGGTGTTTACGCTAAAGGAACTACTAAAGACAAAGTATCTTACGGTTATGCAGGTCTTGAGTTCTCACTCGGTTCTTCTTCAAAACCAAGTTTAGAGTGGGCTAACCCAGTTGCAATGATGTACGATGAGTTGAAAGATCCTACCCTGCGTCAGGAAGTTGAAGCTCTTAAAAACCGTGTATCTAACGTAGAAAGAGCTGTTGAAGACCTGAAAAAAGATTCTGACGGTGACGGTGTTGCTGATCAGTTCGACAAATGCCCAGGTACTCCTGCTGGTACTGCTGTTGACGGTTCTGGTTGCCCGCTTCCTAAGTCAGCTCCTGTTGACTCAGCTTCAAGCGACGTAACTGGTTTCGAAAACATCCAGTTCGACTTCAACTCTTCAGTTCTTAAAACTGAATCTTACCCAACTCTTGACAAATTGTCTTCATCGTTGCGTGAAAACGGTGGTAAAGTAACTGTTAAAGGTTACGCTTCTAGCGAAGGTACTGCTGCATACAACATGAAATTGTCTAAAGACAGAGCAAATTCAGTTAAAACTTACCTGGTTAATTCAGGTGTTAACGGTAGCCAGGTTGTTACCAGAGGTTTAGGTGAAGCTAACCCAGTTGCTTCTAACGACACAGAAGAAGGTCGTATCCAAAACCGTCGTGTTGAAACTTCAAGAAACTAAGATTTCTAAGTAAAATACAGAAGAGGGCTTCAAATTTTGAAGCCCTCTTTTTTTATTTCGTAAATTTACGGCATGTATTTCTTCAGAAAGAAAGATCCCGGCCGCCCCGATAATATCAACCTGCGCATCATGCATTTTATTAATGCGCTGGCCATAATCATTTTTTTAGCCGGTCTAATCTGGAAGCTGATAGACTGGCTTGTGCTTAAGTAACGTTGCATAACCCCGCCTCAATTTAATATGAAAAAAATTATTCAGACAAAAAATGCTCCTGCGCCTATTGGCCCTTACAGCCAGGCTGTACAAACCGGAAACCTGCTTTTCGTATCAGGTCAGATTGCAATTAATCCGGAAACCGAACAACTCAACATCACATCAATAGAAGAAGAAACGCATCAGGTTATGCGTAACATCAAGGCCATTCTCCTCGAAGCCGGTTTAGATTTCAGTCATGTGATCAAAGCCTCCATTTTTTTAACAGATATGGGCAATTTTCCCAGAGTTAACGAGACATATGCATCTTATTTTTCAAGCGATTTCCCTGCCCGCGAAACGGTAGAGGTATCTGTTTTACCTAAGAATGTGAATGTTGAAATTTCTGTAATCGCAGCAACAGCATAACCGTGGCAGCTACCGGAAAAGCAAAATATCTTTTCGCAGCCCTCGCATCGACCGTGATCTGGGGGTTTTTTGCTTTGCCGCTCCGGAATCTTCGTGCCTGGCCTTCTGAGCAGATTCTTTGCTACCGGATCTTAACAAGCCTGGTCATCATCTGGGCTGTCATCCTGTTTTTCAGAAGACGGCAGCTTAAGGCCGATGTGCATACCATTCGTCAAATGCAGTCGGGGCAAAGAAGGCAGCTGTTGTTGTTTACCATCGTCTCGGCCTTACTTATTACCGGGAACTGGTTTACATTTATTTATGCTGTCAATAATGTCAGTCTCAAATCTGCGGCTTTTGCCTATATGGTTTGTCCGCTGATAACCGCCCTTGGTGGCTATTTTATTCTCCGGGAAGCAATGAGCCGGGTAAAATTTATTTCGCTGGGGGTGGCCTTTACAAGCATTGTCCTGTTGGCAACGGGTTCACTTATTGAGGTAACCTGGTCCGTGGTCATCGCGACCTTGTATGCTTTTTATCTTATCCTTCAGCGAAAGATAAACCAGGTCGATAAATTTAATTTCCTTGGTGTTCAGATGCTGTTGTCAGTATTGCTGATGATACCCTTGTTTCTCAGTCACCAGGGAGGCATACCGGTCTCACCCGTTTTCTGGGGCAACATTGTAGCCATTGCAGTAGTATTTACGATTATTCCGCTTTTTTTAAGTCTTTACGCACTGTTGGGAATACAATCCTCTACCCTGGGTATCATTATTTACCTCAATCCAATCATTGCATTCGCAGTAGCGATCGTATATTTTGATGAGCATATAACCACGCAGCAGCTGTTCGCTTATAGCCTTTTGTTGCTCGCGGTAATTTTATTCAACCTGGAGCTCATCAAGACTATAGCGGCAAAAAGGAAATAGACTATGGCGGGGCTCGATTTAATTACGCCTGTTGAATACCTGAAGGGTGTTGGACCGCAGAAGGCGGAGCTTCTGAAAAAAGAACTCTCAATTTTTACCTGCGGCGATCTTCTCTTTTATTTCCCGTTTCGCCATATAGACCGGACCCGCTTTTATAAGATCAGTGAGATTAATGCTGAGCTGCCTTTTATCCAGGTAACCGGCAGACTCGTGAGCAAAGAGCTGGTCGGACAAAAACAGGCAAAACGAATTGTTGCACAATTCAAAGACGAAACCGGTACACTTGAATTGGTATGGTTTCAAAGTCTTAAATGGGTAAACGACAATTTGATTACCGGCCAGGCCTATGTTGCATTTGGTAAGCCTAATCACTTTAATGGAACGTTCAGCATCGTGCATCCTGAGATGGAGTTGTTACAGCAGGCACAGCAAAAGAGGGGTAATCAGAGTCTGCAGCCGGTCTACAGCTCGACCGAGAAATTAAAGAAGTTCGGACTTGATACCAAAGGCATCCAGAAATTACAAGCGGTATTGCTTGATTCAATTGCACCCGCTCTGAATGAAAACCTGCCCGCGTTTATATTGGAAAAATACAAACTGACAGACCGGCGTGCAGCACTTCTGAATATTCATTTTCCCGGATCGCCTCAGCAGCTCAGTGCTGCAGAGCGACGGATTAAATTCGAAGAGCTGTTCTTCATACAACTGGAACTGCTTAATATGAAGCAGGCTCGTTCATTAAAATTCAGAGGAAACATATTTGATAAGGCCGGCGAGCAATTAAACACATTTTATAAGGAGCGGCTGCCATTTGATCTAACCGGGGCACAGAAACGGGTACTGCGAGAGATCCGGACCGACACACAGCGTGGCGTGCAGATGAACCGTCTTATTCAGGGTGATGTTGGAAGCGGTAAAACGGTTGTTGCCCTCATGAGCATGTTGCTGGCCAATGGCAATGGGTTCCAGGCTTGTATGATGGCTCCTACCGAAATCCTGGCCCGCCAGCACTATGAATCGCTGAAGGCAATGGCAGGAGCAGACCTTGTGCAGATAGAAATATTGACTGGTATTACCAAAAAGAAAGAGCGTACGCTGCTGCACGAGCGCCTCGAAAACGGCGAAATCGATATCCTTATCGGCACACATGCATTGATAGAGGATAAGGTAAAGTTCAGGAACCTCGGTATGGTTGTGATAGACGAACAACACCGTTTTGGTGTTGAGCAGCGGGCTAAACTGTGGCGTAAAAATGTTATTCCGCCGCATATTCTGGTTATGACAGCAACACCGATTCCGCGCACACTGGCCATGACGTTATACGGTGACCTTGATGTTTCTGTGATCGATGAACTGCCCCCGGGGCGAAAACCAATTACAACCGTTCACCTTTACGAAAGCCAGCGCCTGCGGATGTTCGGGTTGATGAAAACAGAAATTGCCAAAGGAAGACAGGTCTACCTGGTGTATCCGCTGATTAAGGAAAGTGAAAAGTTAGATTTGCTTTTTCTTGAAGCGGGTATCGAACAGCTGCGGTATCATTTCCCGCTGCCTGATTACCAGATGAGCATTGTTCACGGGAAGATGGCTAATGCAGACAAGGATTACGAAATGGAGCGCTTCGTTTCCGGTAAAACGCAAATTATGGTTGCCACTACTGTCATAGAAGTTGGTGTGAATGTGCCAAATGCATCTGTAATGATTATTGAAAATGCGGAGCGCTTTGGTCTTTCACAGCTGCACCAGCTTCGCGGACGGGTTGGCAGGGGCGCGGAGCAATCATTCTGCGTACTGATGAGCGGCAACAAGCTTAGTAAGGAAGCGAAACTGCGTCTCGAGACGATGGTAAGAACCAATAACGGTTTCGAGATCTCTGAAATTGACCTGGAATTGCGTGGTCCGGGAAACTTATCAGGCACGCAGCAAAGCGGAACCCTCAACCTGAAATTAGCGGATCTTACAAAAGATCAGGTTATCTTACAGGAAGCCCGCAATACCGTTATTGCAATTTTTGAAGAAGACCGCCTGCTTCAGAAGCCCGAACACCGTTTGCTCCAAGACTATCTGGACAGCAGGCGGTCCGGAATATCATTCGATAAGATTTCCTGAGCTACATACCCAGTTCCCTGTCCAGATATTCTGTTACCCGCTGAATGGAATTGTCTATCGTATTACTCAGTATGGTCAGGTACGAGCCGGTCTTAGCGGTTTGCATAGCCACTTTCAGGCAGTCTTCGCCGCTGTTGTTTACTACGATCGGAATGCCGGGTTTTACTTCCTGAAGACCCTGCTTTAAGAGCTGCACGAGTTCATCGCGCTGGCGGCCGCGCAAATATTTTTCCTGGCAGATATACACACGGTCAAACATGCTGGCTGCAATACGTGCAATTTCTATGATATCTTCATCGCGGCGGTCGCCGGTGCCGGATATGATACCCACGTGTTCAGTAGCCTCTACGGTTTGCAGGAAACTGCGAACCCCGTTAAACCCGTCAGGATTGTGCGCAAAGTCTACGAGCACCTTAAATTCCTTGAATTTGAAAACGTTCATACGTCCCGGTGTCTGCGCCGCCGAAGGGATAAATGTTTGTAAAGAAAGCCTGATGTCTTCAATTTTGTAGCCCCATAAAAAAGTGGCAAGGGTTGCCGCCAGCACATTCTGGATCATGAAATCTACGCTTCCGCCAAACGTCAGTGGAATATGTGATACCTTGTCTACACGTATTTTCCAGTCACCTTTTTTTACGGTGATGTAGCCGTTCTCGAATACGGCAGCTGTACCACCCCGCTTAAAATGGTCTTTCAGGACCGGATTGTGTTCGTCCATACTGAAGTAAGCGACCTTACAGCGGGCATCGCGGGCAATTTTGACGCAGTAAGGATTGTCAGCATTAAGAACAGCCCAACCTTTCCTGCGCACAGCCCCGATTACAACAGATTTCACCCGCGCCAGGTCCTGCAGGGTATGAATGTCAGATATGCCCAGGTGATCTTCCTGTATGTTGGTTACTACGCCAATATCACATTTATTAAAGCCAAGACCCGACCTCAGTATACCGCCACGGGCTGTCTCAAGCACAGCAAACTCTACCGTCGGATCTTTCAAAATAAATTCTGCGCTTTGAGGGCCGGTTGTATCCCCTTTCATGAGCATGTTGTTCTGAACATAAATGCCGTCTGATGTGGTGAAGCCGACGCGTGTGCCGTTACTTTTTATAATGTGCGAGATCAGCCGCGTTGTGGTGGTTTTGCCATTGGTACCGGTAACGGCGATAATGGGAATCTGCGAAAGTTTGCCTGGGGGGTAAAGCATATCCAGTACGGGAGCAGCCACGTTGCGGGGCAGGCCCTCGCTTGGTGCAAGGTGCATCCTGAAGCCCGGAGCAGCATTTACCTCCAGCACAACGCCGCCATTTTCGGTAAGCGGCTGAGTCAGGTTTTTAGCCATAATATCTATTCCGCAGATATCAAGGCCGATGATGCGGGATATACGTTCGCAAATAAACAGGTTCTGAGGGTGAACCTGATCTGTCACATCGACAGATGTACCGCCTGTACTCAGGTTAGCCGTAGATTTCAGGTAGACCTTTTCTCCCTTGCCGGGGATGGAATCCAGGCTGTAATCTTTTTTTGCCAGGAGATCGAGTGTGTCCCGGTCGACCGTGATTTCGGTCAGCACATTCTCATGGCCGTAGCCCCGGCGCGGATCTTCGTTTTCCCTTTGGATAAGTTCGGCAATGTTGCTGGTGCCATCGCCGGTTATGTGAGCCGGATCACGGAAAGCCGCCGCCACTACGCGGTTGTCGATAACCAGCACCCGGAAGTCATACCCTTCGATAAACCGCTCCACGATAACCCTGCGCGAATGCTGACGGGCATGCTCGAAGGCTGCCATAGCCGCGGCCTCGTCTTTGACATTGATCGTAGCGCCCCGGCCATGATTCCCATCAAGTGGCTTGAACACCAGCGGGAAACCCAGCCTGCTGATTGCCGCTTCAAGTTCTTCGGCTCTTGAAATGGTTACACCTTTTGCAACGGGAATGGCGGCATCTTCCAGCAAACGTTTTGTTTCGTCTTTGTTTCCGGCCAGATCTACGGCGATACTGCTTGTACGTTCGGTCATGGTTGCCCTGAAACGCACCTGGTTTTTCCCATAACCGAGTTGTACGAGCGAGCCTTTGTTCAGCCTGATCCAGGGGATATCGCGTGCAATAGCTTCGTCCACGATTGAGCCTGTACTTGGTCCAAGCCGTTCCTGTTCGCGCAGTTCGCGCAAGCGTCTGATATCTGCATCAAGATCATAAGGTGTCCGCGCAATCAATGCCTCAGCAATGCGTACTGCGGCCTCGGCAGCAAAGGCGCCTGCTTTCTCTTCAACGTAACTGAATACAACGTTATAAACGCCTTCTGTCTTGGTCTGCCGTGTACGGCCAAAGCCGGTGTCCATACCAGCCAGGGTCTGGATTTCCAGGGCAATATGTTCGATAACGTGACCCATCCAGGTCCCTTCATCCACGCGCATAAAAAAGCCGTTCTCGCAACCCTTAGAGCAGCGGTGGCTGTACATGCCTGGCAGCAGCTGCCTGATGCCTTCTGCAAAACCCTCGATCAGATTGGTAGGACGCTGCTCCAACTCTTCCAGATCAAGGCGCATTTGAATAAGTTTCTTTCGGTTAATGGACCAGATATTCGGACCTTTCAGGACCTGTATGCCCAATATTTTCATGCTGATGTTTTTTTAATAAATAATTTTTTGCGGTCCGGGCTGGAAAAGTGCCGGTTTAGAGAGATGGTCCTAAATATAGCAATTGTAATTGCATATGCGCCGCTTTGTGAAGCGAAATATAGCATGGCCAATCAGCATTTCCAATCAATTACAATTTGATAATACAGTATTCATCTACAAAAGCAATTACGGCAATAAATTGTTTAAATAATTTTATCGGTTTCTTAATATTCGCCGGTACATTTTGCCCGAATCGGAAAAAAATTCGTCATTCTTTGTTTCAGGGGCTATCTTTGGGCTTCCTGATAACAAAAGACAAGGCCCATGACACCGAAAGGTAAGCTGATCATAATAGGAGGAGCCATTAATACCGGCAGTTTTGCCGAAACCCAATTCGGATTGCCGGAGAACATGAATTTCTTTGAACGCGGCATCCTGAAAAGAATTACCACTGAATCTGCTAAGAATACGGAATCCCGTTTCGAAATTATCACGACGGCATCCCTGATGCCTGAAAGGGTTGGAGAAGAATATGTCAAAGCTTTTGCTCAGCTGGAAGTATTGAACCTGGGTATACTCAACATAACGAACAGGGAAGATGCAAACGATGCTGAATATGCAGCCCGTATCCGTGCCGCAGACGTGATCATGTTCACCGGTGGAGACCAGCTTCGCCTGTCGTCTATTTTCGGTGGCACTGAAATTCATCGCATCCTTCTCGAAAAATACATGCACGAGCCGGTCGTTATTGCAGGAACATCAGCCGGGGCGGCGGCAAGTTCAAAAAATATGATCTACCAGGGCAGCAGTAAGGATGCTTTGCTTAAAGGCGAAGTAAAGATTACAGGGGGCCTTGGTTTTATTGACGGTGTAATTGTAGATACGCATTTTGTACAACGCGGCCGTATTGGCAGGCTGCTTTATGCTGCGGCCAGTAACCCGGGTATTATGGGGATTGGTCTTGGCGAGGACACCGGTCTGTATATCTCTGAAGGAAACCGGATGGAGGCTATCGGTTCGGGCATGGTGATCCTGGTGGATGGCCGGCACATGGCAGATACAAACCTGACCGATGTGGAAATGGGACAGCCGGTTTCGATAAAAAATATGGTTGTACATGTGATGTGTGACGGTGATGTGTATGATCTTTCAAAACATCAGCTATCCATTTTGCATCCAAAAGTGTTATCACTTGAATAACGATACATATGAAAGTGATCATACACGGTGGATTCTTCAGCGAATCAAATACCAACCAGGAAACAAAACGGGCTAAGCAGGATGCTATGGCACAAATCTGTGAGGCAGCTCACAAGTACCTCCAAACGCATACAGCGACAGAAACAGCCATGTTTGCCGTTGCTTTACTTGAAGACCATGAATTATTTAACGCGGGTTATGGCTCACAGCTACAGAGTGACGGCAAAGTCAGGCTCAGCGCTGCTGTTATGGAAGGCCATACCCAGCGGTTTGCCGGGGTCATTAACCTTGAAGAGGTAAAAAATCCCATTCATGTTGCCGGAAAACTGCTTGCTGTGGATGACCGGGTATTGAGCGGGGAAGGCGCACAGAAGTTTGCCCGAGACCATGGCTTCGATTCTTATAACCCCGTTTCTGAACAACGTTTAAAAGAATACCAGGAAAAACGTAACCAGGCAAACCGCCTTGGTACGGTAGGCTGTGTAGCGCTTGACAGGGATGGCAACCTTGCAGCTGCAACCTCTACCGGAGGTAAGGGCTTCGAGATACCCTGCCGCGTGAGTGATTCTGCAACCGTTGCAGGAAATTATGCAGACCGCCTGTCGGCTGTATCGTGCACCGGTGTTGGCGAAGATATTGTGAGTGCTGCACTGGCATCGCGAATTGTAACCCGTGTTGCCGACGGCCAAACATTGAAGCAGGCGATGGAGCGGTCATTTAGTGAAATGAAGGCCTATGACGGGTTTGCCGGTGCAATCGGTATCACTGCAGCAGGCGAAATTTTTCATATGGATTCGCACCCATATATGGTTTGGGCTTCTTTCGATATTAATTTGCAGGTATTCAGTTAATTTGTAATATTTGTATTACTGTTTATACATGCGTACAAGCCTCTTTTTATCTGTATTAACGCTAAGTTGTTTTGCTGCCATTGCTCAAAACAATACGGTTGCGCCCTACGACATGCCGGGCCATGGCACTGCGATTAATATAGCTGTATCAAAATTGGATGAAGCCGATGGGAACACGTATTTTGAAGAGGGCCTGGATTATGAAAAGCAGGGTGAATATGCAGAAGCCCTGACCTTCTTTGGCAAAGCTGCGTTTGAATATAATGCAATAAAAAAGTTTCAACGCTACGGCGACGCGCTCATGAAGATGAGCAACATGCATTACAACCTTGCCCATTATCTCGAAGCCGAGCAGGTTATGCTGAATGTGGCCATAAAAAATTATTCTAAAATTGGCAGCCGCTCGGGTTTGATGAATGCCTACCAACAGCTTGGAAAAATCTACCTGGCAGGAAACCGGATTACCGAAAGCCTGTGGTTCTATACCCAGCAGGGCATTCTGGCCCAGCAGATGGGTAATAACCATTCTTATATCGAGTCGGTTCTTGGTATAGCGATGGCCAACATCAAACGCAAGGATTATAAGCTGGCCGAACGTGACCTTAAGCGCGCGGAATGGCTTGCAAATTCCATCCGCAGCAAACAATACAGCAACCGCATCCGCGATGCGCGCAGCCAGCTCCCTTCGTTAAAAAAGCGTAGCTAACTCCTTTCACTACACCTGCTTCAGGCGGCAGGAGAAAACAATTGTATGGTTTTTGCGTTGACCTAGTAGAGTCGGCATCCTATTGTTTACACCACATTTTAGTGTTTTTGTCAGATTGCTAAAGGGACGGTAATATTGGTGTCTCTTTTTTGTTTATTTGGTAAATTGATGCCATATTGGCTCATTGTTAAGAAAATGGATTTTAAATTATTTAAGGAGATGTTAGGAAGAACTTTATTTGTAACACTCACGGCCGCAGTCCTTGCCTGTCATGCAGCACCAAGGCAACAGCAGCTGGTAGACGGGGTTACAAACATAAAACCCGAGGAGCAGCAAATGCTGGTGGCCAAGGAGGTGGTGAACCTCATCGAAAATTATAACTACAAGAAGATCCAACTGAACGATTCGATATCATCTGTCATCTTTGATAAATATCTTAAAACGCTCGACGGCTCGAAAAACTACTTTCTGGCTTCGGATGTAAAGGACTTTGAAAGATTTCGCTACTCGCTTGATGATGATTTCAGAAACGGGGATCTGAGTGCACCGTTCTATATGTACAACGTATATATGAAACGGTTCGATCAGTGGTTAAAGTTTTCAATGAGCCAGATCAATACAAAATTTGATTTTACAAGCAACGAAACTTTTAATTATGACCGTGAAAAGCTGCCTTATCTGAATTCGCAGGAGGAATTGAATAAACTCTGGAAACAGCGCTTCAAATATGAGCTGCTTAATCTACGGATTGCAGGTGGTACAGATGCGAAAAACGCGCAGACCTTAACCACGCGTTACAAAAATCTGCAAACACAGTCTGCCAAAACAAACAGCCAGGATGTGTTTCAGGTGCTGATGAATTCGTTTACCGAATCCATCGACCCGCACACCAATTATTTTACGCCGCCGAATGCTACCGCATTTAACGAGGATATGGCCCGCTCTTTTGAAGGGATTGGCGCCAGGCTGCAAATGGAAAACGACGTGATTAAAATTGCTGAGATCATTCCCGGCGGACCGGCGTTCAAAAGTAAGCAGCTTTTCCAGGGCGACCGGATTACGGGTGTAGCTCAGGGACCGGCAGAATTTCTTGACCTTACGGGCTGGAGACTTGATGATGCGGTGTCAAAGATTAAAGGACCAAAAGGAACAAAAGTTCGCCTTAGAATCATTCCTGTAGGAATGGAGCTTTCGGCAAAACCTAGAATTATCGAGCTTACCCGGGACCGCGTAGTTCTTGAAGATCAGTCTGCCAAGAAAAAAGTAAAAACGATAACCGAGAACGGCAAACAGTATAAAATTGGTATCATAGAAGTACCAGCTTTTTACGCAGACTTCAAGGCAGCGAACGCCGGCGATCCGAATTATAAAAGCACAACCAGAGACGTTCGTCTGTTGCTGGATACCCTTAAGAACAAAGATAAGGTAGATGCAATCCTGATGGACCTGCGCAGCAATGGCGGGGGTTCCCTGCTGGAGGCAATCGAACTGACCGGCCTGTTTATTGATAGAGGACCTGTGGTACAGGTAAAAGACCTTCGCGGAAAGATTGACATTCAGAGCGATGAGAAACCGGGCGTGGCATGGGATGGCCCAATGGGTGTGATGATCGACCGGCTCAGTGCATCAGCCTCTGAGATCTTTTCGGGCGCTATTCAGGACTATGGACGCGGAATTATTATGGGAACCCAAACTTATGGTAAAGGAACTGTGCAGTCTGCTATTGACCTGAACCGGGTACTGAATGCTTCAATCCTGCAACGTTTTGCTGCATTGGTGAATAAAAAGAACGTTAAAGGAGCAAATGAAAACCCGCAGCTTGGTCAGATTAACCTCACCATGGCTAAGTTCTATCGTGTAAATGGAAGCAGTACCCAACACAAAGGTGTCATGCCAGATATCAACTTTCCATCTATCTATCCATTAGATAAAATTGGCGAGGATACAGAGCCCTCGGCATTGCCATGGGATGAAGTTTCTCCGTCAGGATTTAAGCCGGTGGCAGATCTTCGTAATGTTAAATCTACGTTGGTGGCGCTGCACAACGAACGCATGGCTAAATCACTCGACTACAAATTCCTGAAGGCTGATATTGCCGAAATGCAAAAGCGTGATGCCGAGCAGTCAATAACGCTGAATCAGGCAGCCCTGAAAAAAGAGCGCGACGAGGCTGAAGCCAAAAACCTGAACCGGTTAAATGAGCTGCGTGCTTCGCGCGGATTGCCGCCGGTTAAGAAGGGTGAGCGTCCAAAAAAAGACGATGATTATGATTTCATCCAGGAAGAGTCGCTTAGGGTAATGGCCGACTTCATGCGTCAGAACGGAAGCTATGTAATGAACCTTCCCGGCGCACGAAAAGACTTTTAAGCAGATGTAAAGGCATAAAAAAAGGCAGGTTCGTTTCGAACCTGCCTTTTTTTATGCCTTGCCCCCGTTCTTAAGCTTGTCAATCTGCATAGCCATCATTTCACGCATGGTTTTGTTCATGCCTTCAGTGCTTCCGTCCAGGAAGATCACATTACCCTCGCTGTTTTCAGCAAACTGTTTGATAGATTCTGTCCACATGGTAAATAGAATAACAGAGATATCAAGTTTGGCGCTTTCCATTTCAAGCGCAGCCTGAGTCATACCTTTTGCCACCTCTTCACGGAAGAGGGCGATGCCCTGACCGCGAAGCTGTGCAGCTTCACGTTCGGCTGTCGCAGCAATTTTGATGGCATTACCATCGGCTTCAGCAGCCTTAGTTTTGGTAATCAGCAACGCTTGTCCTTCATTCTCCGCGGCAGCTTTCAGGTTGTGTGATGCCACCACTTTACTCATTGAACGCATGATTTCTTCATCAAATGTGATATCGTTCAACTGGAGGTCCTGCAGGTGGTAACCCCAGCTTTCGAGAACAGGATCAATCTGGTGTTTTACATGCTCGACGATTTCGTGCCGCTGAGAAAGCACGTTAGCCTGGCGCTGTGTGGCAACATACGCGCGGATTGAACCTTCGATTGTTCGGATCAAAGCCTGCATCAGGTTGGTAGCATCGACAAACTTGAAGGCTACGTTTTTAATCGTTTCTTCCTGCTGGTCCAGCACAGAATACAGCAGCATGGCTTTGAAATACACGTTTGCCTGGTCCTGGGTAACGGCCTGGAAAGACAGTTCGACTGAGCGGTTCTGTATGGAGATACGGGAATGAATAGACTCGATGAGGGGTATTTTCAGACTTAACCCCGGGCGGAGCAGTCGTCTGTATTTACCGAAAATAGTAATGACTGCAATGGTTCCCTGCCGAACCGTTACAAATGAGCTGATCAGAATGACCAGCGCAACAAAAATGCCGATATATAATCCGTAATTCATATTTTTATTTTGAAAGGCAGGCGTCTTCCGCTTAATGACTTGTTCAGAATTCAGAGCGCCTATCCTCAAATATATAGAAATTGCCGGTAATCCTTTCACGGCCGCCGGCATTCCTTCCACACTAACTAAATAACATGAAAAGAAAACTAAAACTTATTGTTCCTGTATTGCTGGCAGCAGCAGCCTGTCAGAACAAAAGCGGTAGCACGTCAGATTCAGATGTACCTGCCAGGACTACCTTTCTCGATGTAGCAGGCATGGACACCACGGTGGCTCCGGGCGACAACTTCTTCCTGTATGCAAGCGGCAAATGGCTCGAGAAAACTGTTATTCCAAAAACAGAAACCGGGTGGGGGTCTTTTTATACACTCTATAATGATAACCTGAAAAATCTTGAAACTATACTGAAAGACGCGGCAGCCGAAAAGGCCAGCCCCGGTTCGGTAAGCCAGAAAGTCGGAGACTTTTATGCGAGTGGTATGGACACGGTTACTATAGAAAAACTTGGATATGACCCTATCAAACTGTTATTGGCTAAGATTGATGGTATCAGGAACCCGCAGGATATCATCAATTTTGTTTCGTCAGGTTACCCTGAGGGCCATACAGGTCTTTTGTCTTTTTATGTTGGACCCGACGATAAGATCAGTACAAAAAATGCGGCTCACTTTGGCCAGGCAGGGCTGGTTTTGCCAGACCGCAGTTATTACCTCGATAATGATGACAAGGCAAAAAAGATCAGGGAAGCTTATAAAAAATACATAACAACCTTATTTACGCTGACGGGCAGTACAGCAGCTGAAGCCGGTACGTATACCAAAAATATCCTTGAGCTTGAGACCAGTCTTGCCAAATCACATTCAACGCCGGTTGAATTACGTGACCCGCAGAAGAATTACAATAAGTTCGCCGTTGACGATCTTCAGAAACGTACCCCGGGTATGAACTGGCGCGATGTGTTGAACAAGCTGCTGATAAAAACAGATACAGTTCTAGTGGGCCAGCCAAAGTATTATGAAACGCTCAATGCGCTGATCAGATCGCAGCCTGTTGAAGTGTGGAAACAAAAACTGCGTTTTGATGCCATCAATTCATCGGCAAACGCCCTGAGCAAAGGCTTCCGCACCGCCAGGTTTGAGTTTTTCGGTCGCACGCTTAGCGGGCAGCAGGCGCAGACGGAGCGGTGGAAAACCATTGTAAACAGCACCGATAATAACCTGGGTGAGCTGCTTGGTCAGCTGTATGCTGAAAAACACTTCAAGCCTGAAGCGAAAAAGCGTATGCTTGAGTTGGTTAACAATCTGCAGAAGGTTTATAAAAGCCGTATTGAAAGGCTGGACTGGATGAGTCCTGAGACAAAGAAACGTGCAATTGACAAGCTTGAGGCTTTTCTCAAAAAAATTGGCTATCCGGATAAATGGAAAAAATATGACGACGTGAAAGTTGCGCGGGATACTTATTATGCAAATCTGCAGTCTGCCAGGAAACATGGTTACAAGGAGATGGCAGATAAAATGGGCAAACCAATTGACCGGACCGAATGGGGTATGACACCGCCAACCGTTAATGCCTATTACAATCCGTCTTATAATGAGATTGTTTTTCCTGCCGGCATCCTGCAGTTCCCGTTTTTCGACTTTAACGCTGACGACGCCATTAATTATGGCGCCATCGGAGCAGTTATCGGGCACGAGATGACGCACGGGTTTGATGACCAGGGCCGGCAGTATGATAAAGACGGAAACCTGAAAGACTGGTGGACAACGGCAGATGCGGCCAAGTTTAAAGAAAAGGCAGACAAGGTTGTAAAACTTTATGACTCGTTCAAGCTTTACGACCAGCATGTAAACGGATCGCTTACACTTGGAGAAAACCTGGCTGATATAGGCGGACTTAATATCGCCTACGAAGCATTCAAGCTGACCAAACAAGGAAAAGAGAACGATAAAAAAATCGATGGTTTCACACCAGACCAGCGCTTCTTTCTGGGCTTTGCACAGGTCTGGAGAATTAAAACCCGCGAAGAGACGATGCGTGTCAGGCTGAAGACTGATCCGCACTCGCCGGAAATGTTCCGGGTAAACGGGCCGGTGTACAATATGGAGGCTTTTTATAAGGCTTTCAATGTTCCGCCAACGGCAAAGATGTATGTTAAGCCTGCCGACCGGGTGGGCGTCTGGTAATCGCAGAAGGGGAACGAAACCGTTCCCCTTTTTTTGTGTTTATGTTCAGGCACAGATGTTGTATCTGATGCTCATACTACTAATTAAGCTTACACATGAACGTAAAACGCACCTTCGGAACTATTTTAACTATTTTAGGTATCATCGGCCTGATCTATGCAGGCTATGGCTTCGTCAATCAGTCAGGACAAACACGGGCCCTGGTTGTATACGGTATCATCGGCCTGATCTTTTTTGTGTCGGGCATCGGCCTGGTTAAAAATACAAAAGACGAATCCTAGACTACCGAACAGTCTTGCGGCGAATCTCACCGGCGACGGAAAAGTCAAGTTCATGTCCAGGAAAATCCAAGTTTGTAAGCGTCTTCAGTTTGCTGAAAGCAGCCTGCTGAGGATCAGTCTGTAGCCTGTTGACCTTGTCCTGCTGTACAGACACGACCTTCGCAGAAAGGAATTCGCCCTTCGAATTGATCTTCAATTGCAATAGGGGCGCAATGCCATTCGGACCTTTCAGGCTGAACATTCCATACGTACAGAAGTTGCCCAGGCTGTAGGCAATAAACCTGTTTTTGTATAGTTCGACGGCGCGTGTTACATGCGGACCGTGGCCAAGCACAACGTCAGCGCCTGCATCGATAACCGCATGGGCAAAGGCGTAAACATTGCCGCGATTCTCATTGTAAAAAATTTCGTTGCGCTTCGGCACCCTTTCGAACCGCGCACCTTCCGCACCGCCATGGAAAGATACAATAACAATATCGGCACGTTTTTTCAGATCGGCCACCAGGTTTTTTGCTGCCTGGATTTTATTGATGGATACGCAATTTTCATTGGGCGCAAAAGCACAGAAGGCATACCGTACGCTATCGATCTCAAAAAGTGAATACGGGTGATTGATCTGACCTGCATAATTGATCTTTAATGAATCCAGAATTTCGGCAGTGCGCCTGCGCCCTTTGGTATCGAAATCGCCTACATGGTTATTGGCAATACTCAATACATTAAAGCCCGAATTCTGAATGATTTCTGCGTAGCGTTCAGGCATACGGAACGCAAAACAGCTGTTGCTGTTAGGGTCTTTACATTTTGAAGATTTCCCTTCATCAAGAAGACATCCTTCTAGATTTCCGAAGACAACGTCGCCTTTCAAAAAACTGTCAACGGCTGAAAAACTTGTTCGGGCATCATCCGGCGGCAAGCCGGATTTTCCCGGATATGCAGAACCGAGCATGATATCGCCAACGGCCGTAATGCGGATGGTATCTTTAAGTATACGTGGAAGGGAATCGGCCTTTGCGCCTTCTGCAACAGCGGGGACCTGCGCCTGGTTTCCGCCGCAGGCGAAAAGAAAAAAGGTAGCGCTTAGAAGGCAAAAAAATGACTTTTTCATATTATATGGACAAAAAAAATCCTCCGGGAGTTACCGGAGGATCGTATATTTTTTCAGCTGTGCTTATTCTATTTCAAACTCTTTTCTGAAAGACTCCATAATTCTTCCGCCTTTATAAAATCCGCGTGAATAATATGGCTCATTCAGATTGCTGATCACAACACCTCGTGATGAAGATGCATGTGCAAACCGGTTGTCTCCGAGGTAAATCCCAACGTGTGAGATACTTCTGCTTTTAAATTTGAAGAAAACAAGATCGCCCTGTTTCAACTCTTCCTTAGAAAGCGGATCGACCATGCTGAAAATATCTCTTGAATTTCTAAGTATCGTCGTGTTGAAAACTTTGTCGTAAATCGCCTTGGTAAAGGCAGAACAATCGATGCCTTTTTTTGTATTGCCGCCGAACCGGTATGGTGTGCCGATCCATTCGTAAATAAATTTATAAAGCTTAACGTTTGATGTTGCATCTGCCGCAACACCCATTACCTGGGAAAAATACTGGCTTGCGAGGTTGTCAGGATCTTCTAGTTGAGTTGTTTCTTTCGATTTTGATTGCGAAAAAACCGTGGTGGCGGTCAATATGGCAACCATTGAACAGAACAAAAACTTTTTAATCATGTTATACAGTTAAGTTTGGGTAAAACACTTACACTTGAACGTACACCACCTGGGCTTATTGTTTGGTGTACAAAACTAGCTATATTTCAAATGTCATCCAAATAAGGAGTGTTAAAAAACCAAAGTTATCCACATTTTGCCTTCTCTTCGTGTTCATTTTACACTAAATCATTCCTCAAATTACAAGAAAAGGTTTAGATTTGCTGTCGCAAAAAAAACAAATCCAAGTAAATGAGTGCAGTAGAAATAACTAAAGATACCTATCTACAATGGTTCGAGTCGATGCTCCTGATGCGTAAGTTTGAAGAGAAGACAGGACAATTGTACGGACAGCAGAAAATCCGTGGTTTTTGCCACCTATACATCGGTCAGGAAGCCGTTGTGGCCGGAGCAATTTCGGCACTCAGGCCAGAAGATTCAATGATTACTGCTTACCGTGACCACGCGCACGCTCTTGCGAAGGGTGTCAGTGCAAATGAGATCATGGCAGAAATGTATGGTAAAGCCACAGGCTGTTCAAAAGGCAAGGGCGGATCTATGCACATGTTTAGTAAAGAACATAACTTCTACGGAGGTCATGGTATTGTAGGCGGGCAGATCCCACTTGGTGCAGGTATTGCATTTGCAGAAAAATATAAAGGCACACAAAACCTGAATGTTTGTTACATGGGCGACGGTGCTGTCAGACAGGGTGCGCTGAATGAGGCCTTCAATATGGCTATGTTGTGGAAGCTTCCTGTCATTTTTGTTTGTGAGAACAATGGTTATGCAATGGGTACATCAGTAGAACGTACCACAAACATGACCGATATCTATAAAATCGGACTCGGATTTGACATGCCTTGTGCACCGGTAGACGGAATGGACCCGGTTGCGGTTCATAATGCTATGGATGAGGCTGCTCAGCGTGCCCGTGCCGGTGAAGGACCAACCTTCCTGGAGATGCGTACGTATCGCTACCGCGGACACTCGATGTCTGACCCGGCAAAGTACCGTACTAAAGAGGAACTTGAAGATTACAAAGCAAAAGATCCTATTGAGCAGGTACGGGAAGTCATTTTGAAAGAAAAATACGCAGATCAGGCCTGGATCGAAGAGATCGAAGCCAAGGTTAAAAAGATTGTTGAAGACTCGGTAAAGTTTGCTGAAGAATCTCCATGGCCTGAGGCAGAAGAGCTTTATCTGGATGTGTATGCCCAGCAGGATTACCCATATATAAAGGATTAATTTTAAGAACCGTTTCAATTAAATAGCAGAATGGCTGAAGTAGTTAGAATGCCGAAAATGAGCGATACCATGACTGAAGGGGTATTAGCGAAATGGCATGCAAAAGTTGGTGATAAAATTAAAAGTGGTGATGTACTGGCAGAGGTAGAGACTGATAAAGCCACAATGGACCTCGAGTCTTACGAAGAAGGTACCCTCCTTTATATTGGCGTTGAAGAAGGCAAAGGCGTTCCGATCGATGCAGTGATTGCTGTAATCGGTAAGGAAGGCGAAGACTATAAGTCTGCGCTTGAGGCTGCAGGCGGCGACCAGGCATCCGCGTCAGCGCCAAAAGAAGAGAAAACTGAGGCTGCAGAAGATAAAAAAGAAGAATCTAAAGCTGAAGGCGGATCGGGGCTGAGCGAAGAAGAGCTTGCTAAACAAGGCGTTACCGTAGTTCGTATGCCATTGCTTAGTGATACCATGACCGAAGGCGTTATTGCCGAGTGGCATAAAAAAGTTGGTGACAAGGTAAAGGACGATGATGTGCTTGCTGATGTCGAGACTGATAAAGCGACCATGGAAGTGATGGGATACGCTGAAGGCACGCTGTTGCATATCGGTGTTGAGAAAGGCCAGGCTGCAAAAGTGAACGGTATCATTGCAATTGTTGGGCCTGAAGGTACAGACATCAGCGGGATCCTGAATGCAGGCGATGCTCCGGCCAAACCGGCAGCTGAGAAAAAAGAAGCTGCACCGGCTGAGGCGGCACCTTCAAAAGAAGAGAACAAAGAAAATGCTGCACCTGCATCAGATACAAAGTCGTCAGACGGCGGTCGCGTAAAAGCGTCTCCTCTTGCACGGAAGATTGCAGAAGACAAAGGCATCGATCTGAGCCAGGTAGCAGGAAGTGCTGAGGGCGGCCGGATCATTAAAAAAGATATCGAAAATTACAAGCCGGCGGCCCAACCGGCTAAAGAAGCGGCTCCTGCGGCAGCATCAGCTCCGGCTGAAAAGGCGGCGCAGATTCCGCAGTATATCGGCGAAGTGAAATTTACCGAGAAACCGGTTACACAGATGCGTAAGGTAATCGCGAAACGGTTGTCAGAAAGCCTGTTCACAGCGCCACACTTCTATCTGACCATGAGCATTGACATGGACAAAGCAATGGAAGCTCGTGCACGTATCAATGAGTATGCTCCGTCAAAAGTTTCGTTCAATGACCTGGTGCTGAAAGCCACTGCGATTGCCCTGAAACAACACCCTGCTGTTAACTCATCGTGGTTGGGTGATAAGATCCGCTACAATGAACATGTCAATATTGGCGTAGCTGTCGCTGTGGAAGATGGCCTGTTGGTTCCGGTTGTCCGTTTTGCAGATGGTAAGTCGCTCACGCATATTTCTGCAGAGGTAAAAGACTTCGCACAGCGTGCAAAAGCAAAAAAACTGCAGCCTGCTGATTGGGAAGGTTCTACATTCACTATTTCCAATCTGGGTATGTTTGGTATAGACGAATTCACAGCTATTATTAATCCGCCGGATGCTTGTATTCTTGCAGTAGGTGGTATCTCGCAGGTTCCGGTCGTAAAGAACGGCGCAGTGGTACCTGGCAACATCATGAAAGTTACGCTGAGCTGTGATCACCGTGTGGTAGATGGCGCTACGGGTGCCGCTTTCCTTCAGACTTTGAAAGCCCTGCTTGAGGAACCGGTCCGGTTACTTGCATAACAATACTATGTTGAAGCCGCCTGAAAAGGCGGCTTTTTTTATACCTTTCTTTCATGAAATTAACGTCACTCTTTTTTGCAGTCGCCCTGGCTGCATCGGGCGCTTTGGCGCAGTCAAAAAAAGTCATCACGCTGAGACTGGACCAGAACAAAACCTATTATCAGGAGAGCAAGGCCTCTGTTCTCATCACGCAGACGATACAGGGGCAGGATATCGTTGTCAGCATGGAGGTTGACGGGAGAGTCGCTATGCGTGTTCGCTCAAAAACTGACACCAGCTTCCTGATGTCTGGTAAGTATGAGAATTTAAAAATGAAGATCTCTGCTATGGGTCAGGAACAGTCTTTTTCATCTGCAGAAAAAAGCGGCCTTTCGGCAGTCTTTGCAGGTTTAACAGACAAAGAGTTCGATTTTACAATGAGTTCTTCAGGAAGGGTGTATAATGTGCAGCGCCTGAGTGAAATTTTCCAGACTGCGTTACAGATAATACCTGATGCGAAGGTTCGTGAGCAGGCCGCTGCGCAACTAAAACAGCAGTTTGGAGATAAGGTATTTGCCAGTTCCATGAATGTAATTTCGGCCCTGCTGCCGCCGCGGCCGGTGGCTGTAGGTGAGAACTGGAAAGTAAAGCAACAGGTCCAGTCTGTTGCTGAAAGCATGCTGGAGTCTGACTGCGTGTTAACTGCTGAAGATGCTAATGGTTACGATCTTTCGGTAAAATCCGTCTTGTCATCAACATCGGGCAAGACCGCCAAACTGAACGGAATGGATGTCGAGTATAACTTATCGGGAACTACGAAAGGGACGCTTCGTATTGATAAAAAAAGTGGATGGGTTAATCATGGTATTATGGAAGGCTCAGTTGGCGGTACGTTTGTCATAAAGCCCAACCAACAGTTGCCCGAAGGCATGACCGTTCCAATGACTGTAAAAACAGTAACCACCCTATATGACGGTGTAAGCGGCCCACCGGCGGTTGGACCGTAAATTACAATCTTTCTTAAGCAAAATCGTGAACCTGTTGTTTATGAGAAAACACCCATGCAATGGAAAAAGAAAAACTGGTTCACGAGGCATACCTCGTTTCGCATATAGTTCAGGAGAACGGTAACTTTCCCAACAATCCGAAACTGCCGCTGCTGATATATAAAGGCGCATTTTTATTAAAACCGGACGATACGACCGAAGCAATAAAAAAGACGTTTGCTGTAAACGGATATAACAATGGCTGGGAAAATGGCATTTATGATTATCACCATTATCATGCAACCACTCATGAAGTGATGGGGGTTTTCTGCGGAAAGGCAGAGGTGCAGTTTGGCGGAGAACACGGCGTTTGCATTGAACTGATACGCGGAGATGCGGTCGTAATTCCGGCAGGTGTTGCACATAAATGTCTGAAAAGCAGCGAGGATTTTCTTTGTGTTGGTGCATATCCCAATGGAAGGGATTTTGATATGCAGTATGGACGTGCTGAAGAACGCCCGGAAAATGATCAACTGATTGCCGCCGTGCCCCTTCCAGACAATGATCCGGTTTATGGCAGCAAGGGACATCTGCATGAATGCTGGTACAAATAGATGGCGGTCGTAGTGCATGATTGCTTCGGTAAGCTGAAAGCTCAAAGCTGTTTTGTACTTTTGCGGCTATGTCAAATATCAAACCCTCATTGGCCAAAGGAACCCGCGATTTTTCGCCTGCGGAGATGGTCAGACGCAACTATATTTTTGATACGATAAAAACGGTTTTCAGGAAATATGGCTATGCGGAGATTCAGACTCCGGCTATGGAGAACCTGCAAACGCTGACCGGTAAATATGGCGATGAAGGTGACAAGTTAATCTTCAAAATTCTAAATAGCGGTGACTTTTTGAAGGATCCCAAAAAGAGGGGCTTTGATTTTGCCGCTGAAGAAAACAGCAATAAATTAACGCCACTGATTTCTGAAAAGGCATTGAGGTATGACCTGACTGTGCCTTTTGCCCGGTATGTAGTCATGCACCAGAATGAAATCAGTCTTCCATTCAAGCGTTTCCAGGTACAGCCCGTTTGGCGGGCCGACCGGCCACAGCGCGGTCGTTACCGTGAATTTTATCAATGTGATGCCGACGTGGTTGGTTCTGACAGCCTATTAAACGAGGCAGAATTTGCTTGTATCTATGATGAGGCATTACGTACACTCGGCCTGAGGGATTATACGATCAAATTGAATAATCGTAAAATCCTTTCCGGAATCGCTGAAATGATTGGCAAACCTGAACTGATCATCGATATGACGGTTGCCATAGACAAGCTTGACAAGATCGGTTTGGATGGTGTGAGCAAGGAACTGCTTGAACGAGGCTTTAGTCCGTCTGATCTTGATATGCTTAAACCGGTTATTTTGCTTCAGGGCGACAACACAACCAAGTTGGATAGCCTGAAATCAGTTCTATCCTCGTCTGAAACCGGGCAGAAGGGCATTGAGGAACTGCAAACGGTACTGCAATATATAGAGCGTCTTCAGCCGGCTCTGACAAATGAAATCGTGGAGCTGGATATCACGCTGGCGCGGGGACTGAATTACTATACCGGCTGTATTTTTGAAGTTAAAACAAATGAGGTGGCTATGGGCAGCATTGGCGGCGGCGGTCGTTATGACGATCTCACCGGCATGTTTGGGCTCAAAGGACTGACGGGGGTTGGTATTTCTTTCGGTGCCGACCGGATTTATGATGTACTTGAGGAACTCAATCTTTTCCCTGATGCCGCCAGTTTGGGTACACGTGTACTGATTACAAATTTTGATGTCGCTTCTGAAGACTTTGCACTCCCGTTGCTGTCTCGCCTGCGCCAGGCCGGCATCTCAGCTGAGCTTTATCCTGCGGCAGCGAAGCTGAAGAAGCAGTTTGCATACGCTGATGCGAAAGGCATACCTTATGTCCTCATCGTTGGGAGTGAAGAAATACAAAGCGGCAAACCGGCGGTGAAAAACATGGTAACCGGTGAACAGGAACATAGGTCGATAGTGGAATTAATCGAGATGCTGAAAGGAGATTAATTTTTCTTTTTAGTTTAATTTTTAACTTAAAGTTGGTAACTTTACGAAAGTTACCAACTTTGCAGGAGTCGTGGTCTGTCCGGTTGAAAACACTATTTTGCAGGGCAAACTTCGCCTAGAAACTGCAGCATATGTGCCCATGAACGTTTATCCGCCAGCTCATTGTAGGCAGCGCCTTTGCTGTTGTCATTACCGGCAGCCTTCTCCGTAAAAGAATGTACGGCATTTGCATAGTAGATCATCTGCCAATCCGCTTTCGCCTTTCTCATTTCATCCTGAAATGCCAGCACTTCTTCCTGCGATTCATATGGGTCATCTGCTCCATGGCAGATTAACAGTGTTGGTTTAATGGGGGCGATTTCCTTTTCTTTGTTGCGGGCCAATCCGCCGTGAAATGACACAATTCCCCTTACCGGAAAGTTGTTTCGTGCCGCTTCAATCGCACCAAGCCCGCCGAAACAGTAGCCGATCACCACAATTCTGTCGGCTGCGGCCCCGCCCCGTACCAATTGATCCAGCGCCAGCCGGATACGCCGGTGATAAGCCTCCAGATTTTTCTTGTACTGGCCCGAGCGTTCCCCGGCTTCCCTGGCATTTTTGGGATAATTTCCTTCGCCATAGATATCGGCCACAAAAGTGTGATAACCTGACTTATTTAGTCGCGTCGCGGTTTCTTTGCAATGTGCATCAATTCCAAACCATGCAGGCAGGATCAGGATGCCCGACTTGCCAGCGCCTGTAAGTGGTTTTCCCGCCCAGCCATTTAGCTGCTGCGTGCCATCCTTGTAACTGACCGGCTTTTGCTGGGCAATTGCAGCAAGTGCGCAAAACATGATTGAGACAGTGAATGCAATTTTGTTCATCGGTATTTCTGTTAACGTTTTCTCATATAGCCCTCCAGCCTGTTCCTGGCTTCGGTGCGAATTTTATTCTTTAAAAATGTAGTGCCTCCCAGTAACCAGCCGGTTAACCCAAGGCTTTGCCTGGCCCAACGGGCAAAACTGAAGCTATCGGTATGGGTTGCGATCTTTCCATCTTTGAAGGTGAAACGTGCGTATATGTCGTTTCGCACGTGTTTCCCGGTCTTTGAAAATGTGTAATCAGCAATCCAGCGTGCACTTCCGGCGGCCCCATCGGCCTTTACGTTTTCAAACCTCAGCTTGAGATCGGCACTGCTTTCAAGCAGCATTTGCCACATAGCACGCACTTCGGCAGCGTTCAGGTCCTGAAACACCGGATCATTAAAGATCGCTGTATCCCCGTAGCAAGCCTGCATCGTTGCAAAATCGCGCCGTTGAAATGCGGAATAAAAAGTCGTGATCAGTTGCTCGTTATGGTTCATGATTATAAAGCGCCCGTTAGCGATATCAAAAATTCTGTTGGTATCTCGATATGCGGAATATGGCCGCATGCGTCGAATTCCACAAGCTTGGCCCCCGGAATACGCGCAGCGATCTGTTTACCCAAAAACCGGTATTGGCCGTGTACCGCCTGCTGGTCTGCCGACAGGAGACCTTTCCCTACAATGGTCTTATCCTCTTTGCCGATAAATAAAACCGTCGGCACCTTGATATTCTGAAACTCATAAAATACAGGCTGCTCATAGATCATTGTGAAGGTCATCGCTGCCACCTTTGCCCACCGCGGGTAATCGGCACTGTTGGTTACACCTGCAGCAATGCGCACAAGTTCTTCATATTCCGGTTTCCAGATGGTGAAATATGAGCTTTGATAGTACTTTTTTATGCTTGCCGCATTCGACTTCAGCTCAGTCTGGTATTGCTGGGCGGTGGTTACGTATGGTACAAATGTCCGGTAGTCTTCAAGTCCGATCGGGTTTTCAAGCAGCAGCTTTTCAGTTTTGTCGGGATATAAAAGTGCAAACCTTGTGGCCAGCATACCGCCCATTGAATGACCAAGTACCGAGGCTTTTTGAATGCCGAGCGTATCCAGTAACTTTTTGTTCCAGCTTGCCAGCTGATGAAAACTATACTGAATGAATGGTTTTGACGACTTTCCAAAACCGATCTGATCGGGAACAAGGACGCGGAAGCCTTTCTCCCGAAGTGCTTTTATTGTCGCGGTCCAATAATAGCCACCAAAATTTTTTCCGTGGAAGAGCATTACAGTTCGGCCGTTTGCCCGGCCCGCCGCCGGTACATCCATG
Source organism: Pedobacter sp. SYP-B3415 (assembly GCF_004138205.1). Classification (GTDB taxonomy): domain Bacteria; phylum Bacteroidota; class Bacteroidia; order Sphingobacteriales; family Sphingobacteriaceae; genus Pedobacter. The sequence goes on along the minus strand of NZ_RXNQ01000005.1, from coordinate 77,643 downwards.
TACGCCATGCGAAGGTCCTGCCCTTCAGCATGGACCGGAAGAAATTTAACAGGATACGGGTATGCTACGTTTTCCAGGGTAATAGATAACGTGTCGCTTTTCTGCGATAATGCCGGCAGACAGCCGATAAGCAGTAAACACAGGATGCCAAGGAGATGTTTTTTCATAAAAATAAATTCATAAGACGCTTAAGCGGTGATTTCGAAGCTGGTCCGTGCCAGTTCCGGTGATTTTTACGATCAAAGATCAGGCCGCTTGACGGGCATATTTACCTGGCCGGCTTTTAGGCAACCTTTGTAATCATTTTTTCACATTAGGCGCTTTAAAAAACATCCGGTTGATTTGATCTGTATGTTTGTTGAACAGCATTGTGGGCAACTGCCACAGCTTTTAAATGTACCTATGAATAAACAGCTGTCTTACCTTTTTGCGCGCCTTGCCTTCGGAACGAGTTTCTTTGGCCATGGCCTCGTACGGGTGCCGAAGCTGGAAGCATTCAGCAACGGGATGCTTCGGCAATTCGAGCCAAGCTGGCTGCCTGAACTGGTCGTTCGTCCGTTCAGCCTTGCATTGCCCTGGCTGGAGTTGTTATCGGGAGCGCTTATCATTGTTGGTCTTTTGACCAGGCCCGCACTTGTGCTTGCCGGGGCGGTATTGGTCATCCTTATTTTCGGATCTTCCACAATTGAAAACTGGAACGCTGTCTCCGCTCAGTTAGGGCATATGGTTTTCGTCGTTTTCCTGCTTTACGCTTTACACTTAAATAACTACGCATTAGATTCAATTATAAAAAAATGAAATTCAGAAAAATTGGAAATACACCACTTGAATTGTCGGTGATTACCTTCGGAGCCTGGGCTGCCGGGGGCTGGATGTGGGGAAGCACGGACCGTAATGATGCCATCAGGGCAATCCAGTCAGGTTTCGATCACGGTGTGACATCAATAGATACTGCGCCGATCTACGGACAGGGAACGAGTGAGGAAATTGTAGGTGAGGCTATCAAAGGGCAATCGCGTGACCAGGTTCAGATTGTAACGAAGTACGGTATGCGTTGGGATCTTGCGAAAGGCGATTTTGGGTTTAAGAGCAAGGACAACTCGGGAAAAGACATCGACATTTATAAATATGCTGGCAGGGAAAGTGTGATCTTTGAGTGCGAGCAATCACTCAAACGGCTCGGAACTGACTATATAGACCTCTACCAGATACACTGGCCCGAATCTGTAACACCGATCCATGAAACCATGGAGGCCGTTGCCAGCCTGATCAAAGACGGCAAGGTCCGGTATGCCGGTGTTTGCAATTACAGTGCTGCGCAGGTAAAAGAAGCAGACGAAGTATTGCATATTGCATCAAACCAGATTCCTTTTAGCATGGTTAAACGCGATGCTGAAGACGAGACAATTCCTTACTGCATCAAACATGGAAAATCGGTACTTGCCTACAGTCCGATGGAAAGAGGTCTCTTAACAGGCAAGATCAAAGAAAATCATCAGTTTGCTGAAGGGGATCACAGGGCTACACACCGCTTTTTCTCTCCGGAATGGATCAGGAAAACCAATGCTTTTCTTGAGAAAATCCGCCCACTGGCCGATGATAAAAATATCACGCTTTCACAGCTTGTATTAAGCTGGACCATTCACCACCCCGGTATTACAATCGCGCTCGCCGGGGCGCGTAATGAGGAACAATCTGTTTCAAATGCGCTGGCGGCCGAAGTTATCCTGACAGATGAAGAAATTCAAATGATTAATTCAGAACTGGAGGTATTGCATGGGGCAGGATAATGAAAGGGGCGCGAAGCTTTTTTCTCCTTATACGCTTCGCGATGTTACCCTGAAAAACCGTATTACGGTTTCACCAATGTGTCAATACAGCGCCGAAGATGGCTTTGCCAATAACTGGCACCTGGTCCATCTGGGTTCGCGGGCTGTAGGCGGTGCCGGTCTGGTTATTCAGGAAGCTACGGCGGTAAACCCCGAAGGCCGGATCAGCGCAGGCGATCTTGGCATCTGGAAAGATGAACATATTGTCAGGCTGAAAGAAATTGTAGAATTTATTCATAGCCAGGGTTCGGTTGCTGGTATTCAACTTGCTCATGCGGGGCGTAAAGCCAGCTTTCTGCCACCATGGCAAGGCGATCAGCAGGTTATGGATGGACCGGGAAGCTGGCCTACTGTAGCGCCTTCTGCCCTGCCTTTTAAGCCAGAGAATAAAGTTCCTGCTGCGCTTACAAAAGCCGAGATCCAGGCCATAAAAGGAGATTTTGTATCAGCAGCGCGGCGGGCGCTGGAGGCGGGCTTTCAAGTCGTCGAAATTCATGCCGCCCACGGTTACCTGATCCATCAGTTCCTGTCGCCGCTTAGCAATAAACGCCATGATGAATATGGCGGAAGTTTTGAAAACCGCACAAGGTTTTTGATGGAGGTTCTTGCAGCGGTTCGCGACGTATGGCCCACTACCTTACCTGTGTTCGTCAGGATATCTGCCACAGACTGGGTAGAGGGCGGCTGGGACCTTGAACAATCCGTTCAGCTCTCATCCCTTCTGCACAAAGCGGGTGCAGACCTGATCGATGTCTCATCTGGCGGCAACGTCCCGGATGCAGTTATCCCGGCAGGGCCCGGCTATCAAGCAGGCTTCGCGGCTGCAATCAGGGAGCAAACAGGCGTGCCAACGGGTGCTGTCGGTATTATCACCAACGCCACACAGGCAGAAGAAATACTGCGGTCAGGCCAGGCAGACCTGGTGCTGATGGCGCGCGAATTGCTCCGCGATCCGTATTTTCCGCTGCATGCTGCGAAAGAACTCGGCGCTGAAATCAGCTGGCCCGACCAGTACGCCCGCGCTAAGCGCTAACTTTGGCAATAATTTTTTGAAAAAGCCCGGACAGCTCCTGTTGCGTTGTCCGGGTTTTATCTTTTGCATACCAGCCGTGCACCTGCTCCGCCACTACCATAAAATCGGTAGTTTCTTTTTTCCATCCTGCCATCAGTTCCTGTAGTACCTGAGGGCGCGGCCCCCAGCTTCCTAATAGCCGGCCTTCTGCGTCAATGACCAGCAAAACTGGAATAGCACGACCGCCATTTGTCAGGTGGGCATCGATTAGTTCGAGGTGCTGATCGCGCAGTACAAGCTTGAGCGGTACATGACCCAGGCGCGCCGCTTGTTCAATAACGGGAACAATCTGAGCTGCATCGCCACACCAGCCTTCGCTGATGACAAGCAAACGTGTGCCGGCAGGCAACGCCGATGTCGCTTCCTGCAGTTCCTCGCTTACTGTAACCGTCTTGTCCAGACGGTTCATGCGCTGAACGTTCATGCGGCTGTATAGAACCATGCCTTCAGAATGATCCGGACCGGTCGTCTTGCCTTCTGCAAGCAAACGGTCTATCAACTGGCGGTACTCGGGGTAGGTGATCCCCTCACTAACGAAAATATTACTGTAATCGAGCATTTTTTAGCTGTAATAAAATAGTTACTGCGTGTTTTTTAAACCTGGGTGCCGTTATTTTGTCCCACTTTTAACTAACACACATAAAAAAACGGGAGAACTTGATGTTAAGCGGTGGTTAAGCAAAGATTTTTTTATAAAAAAATCGGCTCAACCCGCAAGACATTCCTCTCGCTGAAACAATAACCTGATGAGATTAAGATTGAACAAAGTACTGGTTTTAGGTTTATTATTTTGTTTTGCGACTGTAAAAATGTTTGCACAACAGACCGGCACAGGGAAACTGACTGGTAAAGCCATAGATGCGCAGACAAATGAGCCTATTCCTTACGCTACGGCGCAGGTAATTAACAAAGCTACAAAGGCCAATGTCAGGCTGGCACAAACCGACCTTGAAGGAAATTTCGTGCTCGACAAGTTACCTGCCGGTGAATTTACGTTTAAACTGAGCTATGTCGGTTATCAAACCATGGTTCGCGAGACGGTAAGTCTTCCGGCAGGAGCGCAGGCTGTAAATCTCGGTACGATCAAGATGAAAATGTCGCAGGGAAACGCTCTGAAAGACGTGACCATTACAGCTACGCGGCCCCAGATGCAGCTGGGAATTGATAAGAAGGTGTTCTCGGTAGACCAGAGCTTAGTCAGTGAAGGTGGCTCGGCTACAGACCTGCTGCAGAACGTACCATCGGTTCAAACAGATATGGATGGCAACGTGAGCCTGCGCGGCTCGAGCGGTGTGCGTGTACTGATTGATGGCAAGCCCTCGTTGATTGCCGGCGGTAACGTGGCGCAGATTCTTCAATCAATCCCTGCAAGCTCGATCGAGAGTGTAGAGCTGATTACAAACCCATCAGCAAAATATGATGCAGAAGGGCAATCGGGCATCATCAATATCGTATTGAAGAAAAACAAAAAACTGGGTCTGAACGGATCAGCGGCGCTCACTGCCGGCAACAGGGACAACTACAATGCCTCAACTAACCTGAGCTTCCAGAACAACAAAGTGAACCTTTATGGCAACTACAGCTACAGGTACGGCAATCGCCTGGGTGGTGGCTATAACAATATCCAGTATCTGAATTCAGTTAGTTCTACATCATTTGCCAACCAAAACACCGATTCGCGTTCGCTGGATAAGGGACATAATGCAAAAGCAGGCATCGATTACAATTTTACGCCGAAAACAGTGCTGAGCTTTTCTGCCGGCTTCAACGTTCGTGATAATGACCGGAATGAACTGATTAACATTAATCAATTGGGTGCGCAGTTTAATCCTGTCGAGTTTAGCAACCGTGTTAACAGCAACCTGGGCACCGGCAGCAGCTATGACCTGAACATGGACTTCAGTCAGAAGTTCAAAAATCCGAAAGAAGAGCTGACAGTTAACCTTGGCTTCTCTGAGGGTACGAATGATAACGACCAGACCTACAATAGCCTCATTTATAACCTGAATGGGACCGCCTTCGATGGCCCGGCTGAAATTCAACGCAATTTTCAGGGAAGTTATAACAAAAACTTTACTGCTCAGGCAGACTATACGCTGCCAGTAGGAAAAGCAGGAAAAGTTGAAGCTGGATACAGAAGTCAGATCCGGTTTAACGATAACAACACCTTTGCATATGATTTCAACAATGCAGCCAAAGAGTATTTTACAAACTATACCCTTTCTAACTTTTTCAACAACAAGGATCAGGTTCATGCAGTGTACGTAAACTATCAGAACCAGATCAAGAACTTTGGTTACCAGGTGGGGCTGCGTGCTGAAGATGCGAAGCTTAACACTTACCTTGATGCTTATAACAGCAATTACCAGCTGTTTAATACGCCGGGTGTTGTTGCGTACACCCGACTTTACCCTAGCGTGTTCCTGACGCAGAAATTGAAAGGCGATCAGCAGGTGCAGTTGAGTTATTCCCGACGGGTAAACCGTCCGCGCGGCTGGGATACCAATCCTTTTCTTGATGTGTCTGAACCACTTAATTACCGCCAGGGAAATCCCAACCTGCGGCCCGAAGACGTACATGCTTTTGAATTAAGTTATAGCAAATACTGGAAAAAAATAACGCTGACTTCTTCTGCCTACTTTAGACAAACGAACGATGTAATTCAGCGTATCAGGACCGAACCGGATATCAACGGTATTACCATCTCTACGCCGCAGAACTTAACCAGAAGCCTTAACAGCGGTCTTGAGCTGATTTCGCGGGTAGATGTTTCGAAACTCTGGAACTTCACAGCAAATGCCAATCTCTACCGGAGCGATATCCAGGGGGTTCCCGCCTTTGGCATTGTAGATAACAGTGGGTTTAGCTGGAACGCAAACATTACGAACAATTTTTCGCTGCCTTACAGCATATCGTTACAGGTACGGGCTGAATACCGTGCTCCGGAAATTATGGCGCAAGGCCGCAGAAATGCGATGTACGGCATCGATGCCGGTGCTAAATATGATTTCAAGGATAAGAAAACCTCACTCAGCCTGAATGTTCGTGATGTTTTCAATACAAGGAGATTCGCCATGACGACGGAGGGCAACTTTTCGATCATTGACTTTCAGCGATACATGCAGGGAACGATGGCCAACCTTACTCTTTCATACCGTTTCGGTAAAACCGATTTCAGCATGAAGCGAAGCCCTAAAAAGAACCAAACAGAGGATTCACGTCCGAATGAAGAACAATTCTAACGCCTTTAAGGCCCTTTGCACATCAGGCAAAGGGCCCTTTTTATTAACCATTGTCGATTGCGGCCGCATCCTTGCGGTCTTTGTTGTGTTAGGCAGTCTGATTCTGGCCGCCGGCCAGGCGCATGCACAGAAAGTTTTTAGCGTGTCAGGGAAGGTTGCTGACGCGACTGATGGCAACTCTGTACCGGGAGCTACGGTGCTGATCTACGCCAAACAATCTGAACAGTCGCTCGCTTCGGCACTGTCTGATGAGAACGGTATGTTCAGATTAAATGGTCTCGAAGCAGGACTTTACCGGATCAGAATTTCTTACGTCGGTTATGCGGCCTTTGTTGTAAATGACATATCTCTCAGCAAGAACGATCCTGAGCGGAACCTGGGGACCGTTAAAATAGCGCCCGATCAGAATAACCTTGCCGAAGTAACGGTTACGGCCGAAAAGCCAACGCTGGAGTTTGCGGCAGATATGATCACCTACAATGTCGGCAACTCGGTGCTGGCAGAGGGCAGTACCGCAACAGATATTCTCAAAAATGTACCGATGGTTGAAGTCGATATCGACGGAAATGCGAGCATCAGCGGCAAACGAAGTACCCGGATCTTTATCGATGGGAAGCCTTCAGATTATATGAGTTCAAATATCGCCGACCTGCTGAACGTTCTTCCATCCGATGCAATCGAAAAGATAGAAGTAATGACCAATCCGCCGGTCAAATACTCAGGCGATGGAGAAGGTGTGATCAATATTGTCTTAAAAAAAGGTTTCAAAATCGGTTTTACCGGGAACGTTGGAATTACCGCAGGTCTGCAGGGCAACATGAACACAAACGCGAACGCATCTTATAAGGCTAAGACCTGGTCTGTGAACGGCGGATTGGCCTACCGCGAAAATCTGGGCCGCCGCAGCGGAAGCGTTTTCCGTGAGAACTTCTTTCCCGATACCACCTTTTATTATGATCAGCACAATAGCAGCCGCAGCTGGTCTAACGGAGGCAACGCGCGCATCGGTTTAGACTGGGATATCACACCAGCACAAAATCTAAGGGTTTCATCAAATTATAACATGGGTGCCGGGGATACACGTTCTCAAAATGACTTTGGCTACCTGAACGAAGAACGTATTCAGACACGGCTGCGCAACCAGGCAAATACTTCAGCGTCTGACAACAATAACTTTGTCATCACGGCAGATTATAGTGTTGATGACAAAACAAGCGGCGAGAAATTCAGCGCTGGAATAAATATTAATACCAACAGCAGCGAGGCTGACCGGACGTTTGACCGGCGGTTCGCGTTCCCTGCAAACCTAAGTCCATCACTGCAGCAAAACAGCAGCGCAACGGCCAATAACGGGATTAACGCTACAGCAGATTATGACAGGCCCATGCGCGACAAGAAAGACAGGCTGGAACTTGGTGCGCAATACAATTTTCGTAAGAACGATAATGACCTCCGCGTAGAGAACTTTGACTTTGCCGGCAACCGGTTCCTGATCAACCCCAGGCTGACAAATCAGTTTCTGTACCGCGAAAATATCCTGGCGGCCTATGCATCGTACAATTTCCGGGAGAACGGCTGGAGCGTAAAGGGCGGATTGAGGTCAGAACTCACAAATGTAAAATTCGATCTCTCAGGCGGCGATCGTTACGACCTCCGGCCTTATCTAAGTGTCTTTCCGAATATATCGTTCAACCGCTTTTTCAGAAAGCGGTATAACATCGGCGCTACCTATAGTGTGCGGATAAACAGGCCCCGAGAAAATACACTGAATCCTCAGATTGATAACAGCGACAGTCTGAATATCACCTATGGAAACCCATTGCTCGTACCTGCTTATACCCATCAGGCCGATATCAGTTTTGGCGTGTTCGGACAGAAATGGTCTTTCACGCCCCGAATAGCCTATTCGACCGCAAGGGGAGTGATTGAGCGTTACCGGATTGTACGAACGAATGGCATTTCAGAATCGACCTACCAGAATATTGGAACGAACAATAATTTTTCATTAATTCTTGTCGGAAACTACCGGCCAACAAAAACAATCAGCACAAACGGCCATTTCAGTCTCATCAGCAGCGACTATGCATCGGCATTAAATCAAAGTTTAAACCGCAGCGGCCTCAGCATAAGGGGGTCAATGGGCTTTTCCATGCAGCTGCCATTCAAGACCGCATTTGAAGGAAATCTTAACTATGCAAATAACGTGAATGCACAAGGCCGCGCACGCGGTTCGGTAACGTCAAGTTTTGCCGCAAGAAAGGTTTTTCTCAGGAACCGGCTGCATGCACGCATCTGGCTGAGCGATCCGTTTGGTCAGCGAAGTAATGAATTTCTCAATGAAGGGCTGAATTTCAGATCGCAGAGCTTTTCGCAAAGCAATACAAATAACATCACATTTAGTCTGGGGTACCGCTTTACACAAGTGGCAAAACAACCATCAATACCGCCCCCGCCGGTCAAATAGCCCGTAAAATCGTATCTTGCGCAATGCACGAAGAAAATCCATGGCAGACGCTGGGCAGCAGATTAATCTATGAAAATCCATGGATCAGTCTTACTGAACATGTTGTGATTAATCCGAACGGCGGTTCGGGCATTTATGGGGAGGTACATTTTAAAAATTATGCAATAGGCGTCATTCCGGTTGACCACGAGGGCAATACCTGGCTGGTGGGGCAGTACCGGTATCCGCTGAAGGCGTACAGCTGGGAAATACCAGAGGGCGGTGGCAAACTTGACCAGTCGCCGCTTGAAGGGGCGAAACGTGAATTACTTGAAGAAACCGGATTCACCGCTTCCGACTGGCAGGAACTGCAGCGCATGCACCTGAGTAATTCTGTGAGTGACGAACTGGGTGTCATCTTTATAGCCCGCGGTCTCACCGCCGGCGATGCCCAGCCTGAAGAAACCGAAGCACTTACTCTCCGCAAATTGCCGCTCGCTGAGGCTATTGAGATGGTTCTGCGGGGCGAGATAACAGATTCAATGAGTGTGGCCGGCCTCTTGCGGGTAAAGCTCCTCCTGGATGCGGGAAACTTATAGGCGGGCTCTCAGGGCTTCGACATCTATGTAAAATATCAGAATAAATTGTTTAATGAATAAAGTTTTTGGATACATTTTCAGTCCTGTTTTCTATCTGTTTTTCGGATTGATGCTGGGCATCTTTCAACCAGTTCAATGGTTGTGTTACAACCTGGGGGGCTATAGTGCACACAAAAAATCTGTAGATCTGCTTAATTTTTTTCTTACTTATTCACTTCTCTTACTCGGTACGTCGATCAGATTCAGGAATTCCTATCAGCTGCCCTCAGACCGGCCGATAATCTTCGTAGTTAACCATCAAAGCATGTACGACATACCTGCGCTGATCTGGTTCCTTCGAAAACATCATGCGAAATTTATTTCCAAGATCGAGCTGACGCGCGGCATCCCGTCTATCAGTTATAACCTCAAACACGGCGGCGGCGCCAATATAGACCGCAAAGACAACAAGCAGGCCATTACCGAGATCCTGAAACTGGGGCGGCGAATGAAAGAAAACAATTGGTCTACCGTAATTTTTCCCGAAGGTACACGATCAAAAGATGGCAGGCTGAAACAATTTCAGTTTGGCGGTATCGCTACACTCCTTAAATCGGTGCCGAATGCGCTGGTTGTGCCAATTGTAATCCAGAATTCCTGGAAACTTGTGCAGTATGGATCGTTTCCGCTGAGCTTTGGGGAGAAACTGTCGTGGACGGTGCTGGAACCAATTGAGCCCGGGCAGCTTACGCCAAATGATATTACGCAGTTGGCTGAAAATGAAGTAAGACAAAAACTAAATCAAACAACATGAAAAAATTACTGCTGATCATTTTCCTCGCTGCGGGTCTGGCTGGACTCCGTGCACAGAAACCCGCTCAAAATCAGACTTTACTATGGGAAGTTTCGGGCAAAGGGCTGGAAAAACCATCCTACCTGTTCGGAACCTATCACCTTATTGGCAAACAATTCATAGACACCATGCCTGCCTTGCAAAAAAAACTTGCGCTAAGCAGGGTAATTGTTGGCGAGCTTCTGTTCGACAGCCTGAACATGCAGAAGATGATGCCCATGATGATGATGCAGGATACCACGCTTAACCAGCTGTTAAGCAAAGAACAGTACGAAGAGCTGGGAACATACCTTCATGATATTTCAGGTATGCCCATTGCTGCCCTTAACAAAATGAAGCCCGGAGCCTTACAGCTGTTAATTGCCGCATTTTCTTCTCCTGTAAAGGTAAAGGAGGGCGAGACTATAGACCAGCAGATCCAGCAGCAGGGTAAAGCAGCAGGAAAAGAAGTGATTGGTCTTGAACAGCCCGGGTTCCAGATGAACCTTTTGCTGGGCGCGCCCCTGGCAAAACAAAAGGCGGCTTTGTTAAAAATGCTTGATAAGAAAGAACAGCTGAAGCAGCAGGGCCTGCAGTTATATGAATATTATACCCGTCAGCAAACCGATAAGATGGTGCGCTTATTCAATGATCCTGAATTTATAGACAAAGAAGAGACCGAAAACATTTTATATAAACGGAACAGAAACTGGTTAAGCCAACTGCCGGCAATCATGAAGAAAAATCCCGCATTTGTTGCTGTAGGCGCCGGTCACCTTTTTGGTAGCCAGGGACTCATTGAGCTGCTCAGAAACGCCGGATACACAGTCAGGCCATTGTCTACAAAATAAATCAGATATTCTTCTTTTCGATGCGCCTGAAAAACTCGTCCCGGTAGGTATCGCCTATCGGGATAATCTTTCCACAGATGGTTATGCGGCTGCGTTCTATACTTTCAATTTTGTCGAGGGCGACAATGTAAGATTTGTGAACACGAATGAATTGGGTAGAGGGCAGCGCTTCTTCCATCTTTTTCATGCTTTGCAGCGTAATTACACGCTCATCTTTTGTAAAGATTGAAATGTAGTCCTTTAGTCCCTCAATATATCTGATGTCGTGCAGGTAGATCTTTTGAATTTTATGCTCGGTCTTTACAAAGATAAAATCCTGTACGGGGTTTGCGGTACCGGCAAAGGGCGCGGGCGTAGCTACCGGCTGGGGGCTAGGTGAGGCCGGTGCAATGTCGGCAGGTTTGAACTGTGCGTGTACTTTCTCTGCGGCTTTGTAAAACCGGTCGAATGCAATGGGTTTCAGCAAATAATCTGAAACGTTCAGGTCATAACTTTCAAGGGCATATTCCGGGTATGCGGTGGTTAAAATGTATTTGCTTTTGTTGCCTGCGATCTTCAAAAACTGTATCCCGGTAAGATCCGGCATCTGAACATCGAGGAACACGAGATCGACGGCACCTTCCTGTACAAGCTGCAGGGCTTCAATAGCATTTTCAGTACGCTTCACCAATTCCAGGAAAGGAACTTTAGATATATAATCTTCAAGAATATCGAGGGCCAGCGGTTCATCATCTACCGCAATACATTTTAGTCGTGTCATATATCAAGCATCAATTCGCTGGTATAATGGGTTTCCGAATTTACGATATTTAATTTATATCTCTCCGGATACAGGAGCTGCAGCCTGCGCTCAACGTTGTTCAGTCCCACTCCGCCCATACGGTCCTTATTGGCCGCGCTTTTTCTGTTTGTAATACTGAAATGCAGAATTCTCTGGTTTGCAATCAGGTTAATCCTGATAGGGTCTGAGGGGTCATTCGCAACACCATGCTTAAACGCATTCTCAACAAAAGAGATCAGGATCAGCGGAACGATTTTTTGTCCGTCAATCTCGCCATTCAGATTTAATTCAACAAAAGCTTTGTCCTTAAAACGCAGCTTCTGCAGCTCTATATAACTTTTCAGGTAATCTACTTCCTTACTCAGGGCCACACTGCTGTCATTGCTTTCATAAATCATGTATCGCATAATTTCCGAAAGTTTCATGATCGCATCGGCTGTTCTGTCAGATTTTTGATAGGCCAGCGAATAGATATTGTTAAGGGAATTGAAAAGAAAATGAGGATTAAGCTGCGATTTAAGGAATTGCAGTTCCATTTCTTTTTTTTCTGTTTCCAGGTTTCGCTGAATGCGCTCATTCGCAAACCAGTCTATGGTAAACTTAATCAGGCAGCTTGATACGATAAAAAAGCCTGAACTGAAGATCGTGCCTACCGCGTAATTGGTAATGCTGTGGTAACCGTATTTTATAATTCGCTTTTTTGTCTGGGAGTCGATCTGTACGCTCTCCCTGAACCGCAGGATCTCATCCGGGTTCAGCACCGCTATGACCGATTTCAGCAGGCCCATGATCAGGATGACAAACAAAATAGAAGCGATATACCACCAGTATTTGCGCCTGAGTTTGATAAGCTGCGGAATAAGAAGCGTGTAGTTCAGATAAAAGATAGAGACGTTGATTACAGTAAAGTAAACGTATGTTACCATAATCTCGTTAAAGCTCGATCTGCCGGGCTTGTAAATAAATGCAAGCGTAAATACAAAAGCTATAATGCCCCAGTATATGGAATGAACAATGATCTGCGCCTTATTTTTCATTTGTCTGTCTCGGTGTTGCCTGATGGCAGCAGCCTGTTACCAAAGGTATTATTTATGGCAGAAAAACAGCTAAAGATATTTCTGCAGCCTATACCGCTCGACGAACGGGCAGTTTGTTTCGACGAACAGCCCGAAAGACCATTTTTGTCGACAAACGCACGCATTGCCGCATTTATGCCGGTTTGTCTGGAATTTTTTGCCCTTGGTATAATACATTTCAGCAGGAGAGAATTCGTCCGTTTCTTTGAATCAATAAACGCAACGATTATGAAAACGCTTAAGAACTCTTCTCCATTTTTACTCATGCTGTTTCCGGTATTTATGTTACTGGCTGTTACAGCTACTGTTAACTTCGATAAAGAAGGACAGGATGAGGTGGTCGTGAAGTCAAACAAATCGGCTTCCGGTTCAATCGTTAAAGCTGCCGTTCATATCTTTAGATAAGATGAATCTGGCCATTGAGACCCGCGGTCTGAATCATTATTTCGGACAACAGCATGTGGTGAATGACCTGTCTCTCCAGGTGCCGCCGGGAAGCATTTATGGTTTTCTTGGTCCGAACGGAGCCGGGAAAACAACTACTATAAAAATTTTGCTCAACCTGCTTCAGGTGCCGCGCGATAAAGTCTTCATTTTTGGTAAAGACCTTACAACCCATCGCATCGAGTCGCTTGCCAGGCTCGGCTCGCTGGTAGAGCAACCGGCCATTTACAGCCACCTCACCGGAAGGGAAAATATGTATAACAGGTGCCTGTTGCTTGGTATTCGCCGGGAACGCGCAGAAGACATGTTGCAACTTGTAGGTCTGAGCGATGCAGCAAGAAAAAAAGCGGGCAAATACTCGCTTGGAATGAAACAGCGGCTTGGCATCGGACTGGCACTGCTGTCAGACCCGGAACTGCTGCTGCTGGACGAACCGACAAATGGCCTGGATCCGAACGGAATCATAGAAATCCGTAACCTGCTTATCAAACTGGCTACAGAACATGGCAAAACCATTCTGGTTTCGAGTCACCTGCTCGCAGAAATTGAACGCACTGCTACACATGTAGGTATTATTAACAAAGGCCGGCTGCTGTTCCAGGGAACCATCGGCGACCTGCAGCAACTCAGCAAACCGGTTGTGGAGATCGATACTAACCCGCCGTCCAGGGCTTTAGAAATTTTGCAGGAAGCAGGTTTTGCACCGCAGTTAACGGAACAAAAACTTACTATACCCTACCGCTCTCCGGAAGACCACGCAGAAGCAAACCGCCTGCTGGTTGCCGCCGGCCTGGCTGTGTATGCCATACATCCAATGCGGAAAGACCTGGAGCACCTGTTCCTTGATATCACGAAAAACAACTAACATGCGTTCTCTCTATATATCTCTTACATCAGAATTCTATAAATCCCGGAAAAGTCTTGCCTTCTGGGCGGCAATTGTGCTGCCTTTGCTTATCTGTGGTCTCATAGCCTTTGGTTACTTTAATGCCTCTGAACGTATTCTGAAAGCAAAACTGCCGCCGATGGCACTGTGGGGGCAATACAGCAGCCAGGCGCTGGCAGTAATGGGCATGCTGATTCTGCCGTTCTATGTGATATTTATGGCGTTTTCCGTCAACAACATTGAACACAAAAACGACACCTGGAAAACGCTCTTTTCCCTGCCTCTTCATAAACTTTCGGTATACAGTGCAAAGCTCGTGTATGCCATGCTGCTCGTGTTTATTTGTCTGGGGTTATTTCTGATACTCACGTTCGCGTTCGGACATCTTCTGCATCTACTGATCCCAGCATATCGTTTCGATCTCTATGATCCATTGATGCTTCTTAGCCAGTACTACCTGAAACTGTTTCTCGCATCAATGGGAATTCTGTCGTTCCAGTTTGTATTAAGCCTGATCTGGGGAGATTTCCTTAAACCTATGGGAATCGGTTTTGTAGGCACCATAGCCGGCATTATATGCGCAAATGTACATTGGAAATACGCGTACCTTATCCCCTTTAGTCATCCTACATTGGCAATGCGTCTCGGTTCCATGAGAAAATCGCCTGATGAGGGCATTGATATCATGACCCGCGAAATCTGGGTCAGCCTGGCGTATATGGCCGTATTTTTTATAGCAGGTTATTTTGTTCTGTCGAAACGGAATATCAAGTAATATTCAGAGCGAAAACTGTTGAATCATTGACAATGGTAAACCAGCGGGCGGTTTTCCGGGATTAAAAACTTATTTTGCTGGCCTTCATGTAAAATTGTTGCGGGAAAAACCAGAAACATGCTTTTTGAAGTATTTTTAGGTTTTCGCTAACTAAACCATACATGAAAAAACACCTACTATTTTATTTGCTTTTACCCTTTTCTTTCAGTGCTGCTGCGCAGGAAAAAGTGGATCAGGCCATGGTTCAAAAGATCAGAAAAGAAGGTCTTGAGAACTCAAAAGCCATGGAAATTGCGTTTAACCTGACAGATGTCTCAGGTCCGCGTCTTTCTAATTCGCCCGGGCTCAAGCGCGCACAGGATTGGGCAATGGCAACTTTCGGGCAATGGGGACTTAAAAACATTCAGCGCGAAGCCTGGGGCACCTTTGGCAAAGGCTGGCAGGTAGACAAATATTACGCAGCAACGACCCTGCCGTACTACCATGCCATCATTGCATCGCCAAAAGCATGGACCCCCGGTACAAACGGGCCTATCAAATCAGAAGTAATTTTATTAAAGGCAGATAGTCTTCCGGAGTTGCAGAAACTGCAGGGCTCACTTGCCGGCAAAATCGTCATGTTCGACCAGGGTACAGCGCTTGAGAACAGCTACAAACCTGATGCAGTCCGTCATGCAGACAGCACGCTTGCGAAAATGGAAGCGGCAACTGCCCAGGGCGGACAGGCCCGCGCCCGTACAAACAATACCAGCAACATGATGGCCCAGTACATGCGCATGCGTACCCAGCGTGCTAACATGGTCAAATGGCTGAAAGAACAAAACGTGGGACTTATCCTTACCTATGCACGGGGTGGCCATGGCACATTTTTTACAAGCAATGGCGCATCATATGCGCTCAACGCCGAAGCGGTATCGCCTGAGCTGGAGGTTTCCCCGGAAGATTTCCTGCACATGCTGCGTTTGCTGCGCGCCGGCAAAAAGGTAGAAATGGAAGCTGATATCAAAACGAGCTTCTATGACCAGGATCCACAGGGCTATAACGTGCTTGCTGAAATACCCGGAACAGATAAAAAGCTGAAAGACGAAGTGATCATTATCGGCGGGCACTTTGATTCCTGGCATTCTGCAACCGGCGCGACAGACAACGCTGCGGGCGCTACTGTCATGATGGAGGCCATGCGCATATTAAAGGCGGTTGGCTTCAAACCGAAGCGTACCATTCGTGTGGCGCTCTGGAGCTCTGAAGAGCAAGGCCTGTTCGGCTCGAGAAATTATGTGCTGAAACATTATGGCGATCCAAAAACTCAAAAATTCACGCCTGACCAGAAAAAGGTTTCCGCCTATTATAACCTGGATAATGGAACCGGTAAAATCAGAGGTGTATACCTGCAGGGCAACGCGGCTGTTTCACCGATCTTTAAAAGCTGGCTGGAGCCATTTGCCGATCTAGGAGCCAAAACTGTAACCATTGGCAACACCGGCGGTACCGACCACCTGTCTTTCGATGCAGTGGGTATTCCGGGTTTCCAGTTTATTCAGGACCCCATGGATTATAACACGCGGACACACCATACCAACCAGGACACCTATGATCGCCTGGTCGAAGATGACCTGAAACAAGCAGCGACGATTGTTGCGGCATTTGTGTACCATACTTCAGAGCGTCCGGCGATGTTGCCGAGGAAGGATCTGCCTGCACCTGCGCAACAATAACCTCCAACTCAATTAAAGCAACTATAAACCCCGCATGCCGGGGTTTTTTTGTGAAAATATTTTGAAAACTAATAAATTAGTTTTATGTTTAACTAAACAATTAGTTATGAAAATAAAACAAACGATTTTAAATTTATTCAGTGTCTGCCGGTTGGCTGGCGTACTGATGATTGTTCTAAGTTTCTCCATGCTGAGCACCAAAGCGCAGCAGAAGAAACAGGCAGCTATCCCTTATGAACAGGTGGATCAGAAGCCCGCCTTCCCGGGCGGTTACCAGGCCCTCTACCAGTACCTCGCCAAAGAATTGAAATATCCTGAAGCAGACCGGAAAGCCAGGACCAGCGGTAAGGTAGTTCTATCTTTTGTTGTAGATGAGGCCGGCAAAGTACGGGATGTTGAAGTTGTCAAGTCTGTAAGTAAGGCGCTTGATGCCGAAGCCGTCCGTGTCCTTGCAGCCAGTCCGCAGTGGAATCCTGGCAAACTCAACAATGAGCCGATATCTGTAAGTTATCAGCTACCTGTTACATTTAACGCCGGCAGCTAACGGCAGGTTGTTTGTGAAACTAACGGATTAGTTGTAGATTTAATCCACTTAGTAAAGACATATGGAAATTAAAGACCTTACAAGGGCTGAAGAGCAGATTATGCAGGTGTTGTGGCAGTTGGAGAAAGCGTTTGTAAAAGAAGTCATCGACCTCCTGCCCGAGCCAAAGCCGGCTTACAATACCGTTTCAACGATTATCAGAATCCTGGAAGTAAAGGGCTTCATCGGCCACGAAGCGTTCGGAAAAGCGCACCAGTACTTCCCGTTAATCAGCAGGGAAGATTACAAAAGGCATGCAACAGAAAAGCTGCTGGGCAATTACTTTGAAAATTCGGTTGAAAGTATGTTTTCGTTTTTTGTCAGGGAGGAAAAACTTGACCTGAGCGATGTTGACGAAATCATGAAAATGATCAATAAAGTAAAAAACAAACCAAAATGAATTGGGCCCATTACATCCTGCAGGTTAACCTGTACCTGATCGTCTTTTACGCATTTTATAAGCTTCTGCTTGAGAAAGAAACCTGGTTTACGCTGAACCGCCTTTATCTGCTGGCTGCAGGCTTCTTCTCGCTATGCCTGCCGTTTCTGCGTTTTGAATGGCTGAGCAGTCAGCCGGTCAGTCAGCGGGTATATGCCGGCGTGGATAATCTGAACGCAATCGTGATGCAGGTAAGCCAACCGGCAGACAAGAGCGTGAATTGGGGAATGATTCTGGTCAGCATATATTTTATTGGCGTCTTTGCCGCAACATTGTTTTTCATCATGCGGCTGCTTCGCATCCGGCGTATGTTTGAAAGTGCGGCTGTGTCGGGGGCATTTTCCTTTTTTTCCAAAAAGGTTGTCGGCTCAGGCTTGCCGGAGCGGGATACGATTGATCTGCACGAAAGCATCCATGTGCGGCAGTTTCACAGCGGAGACATCATATTTTTCGAACTGATCCGGATTTTCAGCTGGTTTAATCCCGTTAGTTATCTTTTTATCGGTGCAGTGAAGGATACGCATGAGTTCCTGGCAGATGAAGCTGCTGCAACCTTCAAAGGAGATAAACATGCGTACTCGATGCTGCTGTTAAGCCGGGCTTTCGGTCTGGAGCAAAGCGATCTTACCAGTCCTTTTTTCAGCGGCCCGATGATCAGAAAACGAATTTTCATGCTGACGCGCGAACGATCTAAACGCACCGCTATTCTTAAATATGGTTTAATGGTACCGGTACTTATGCTGTTGCTCATTCTTTCTTCGGCTACAATCAGGAAAAATGATCACATCTTAAGGCTTACTGAAACAATTCCAATGAGCGAGCCGATTGAAGCCGCCAGGACGCTCGTTGATGATCTTGTGATTGTAGACGATGAGCCAGCTCTTGCTGAAGTACCGGTTCCGGAAGCGCAGGTCGTGCGTTTCCCGCCGCCCGTTATTGAAGGAGCGGTGACAACAGCGTCCGTTAAATTTCCTCCTCCTGTTATCCGGTATGATGCTGATTCTCCTGTTGCCCACAGCTCAGTAGAAAAACAACCAGAGTACCCGGGCGGGCTTCAGGCCTTTTACAAGTACCTGGGTGAGAATATCCGTTATCCTGAGCAGGCGGCAAGAGAAAACATCAGTGGCCGCGTGCATTTGTCTTTCACGATTGGCCGCGACGGTTCGATAAGTAGTATCAGGGTGCTAAACGGCATCGGTTATGGGTGTGATGAGGAGGCTGTCCGTGTAGTAAGCAACTCTAAAGCCTGGATGCCGGCTGTTCAAAACGGGCGTCCGGTGGCCGTCACCTACAATATGGCGCTTAGTTTTAAACTCCAGGAAGGCGGTCAGGACAGTCGGGAGAAAGCCGATGTCGTTGAACGGGTTTCCGGTCAGCCCCTGGCAGGCGGACAGGTAACTGGCGGAAATAAGCCGGTCATAGCCATGCGCGGTATGCAGAACCTTTTAACCGACGAGAATGCCCCCCTGGTTGTGCTTGATGGTAAAGTGCTTGACCCTTCGGGGCCAAACGCCCTCGCCGCACTTGATTCGCGGGAGATCGAGTCGGTAAGCGTACTGAAAGATGATGCCGCAATTGTTAGTTATGGCACCCGCGCCGTAAACGGCGTGCTGATCGTGACCACGAAAAATCATTTAAAAAAGTCAGCGCTGGCGCGATAGCCGGGCCAAATTAAAAACAATGAAAAACAAAACGATAAAACTTATTACGCTCCTGCTTTTACTAATCGTTGGGTCCGCACTGCAGGCGCAGAAAAAAATGGGGCTTGTTATTTCTGAAAGAGCCGGAATAAAGACAGATAGCGTACTCATTGTGGTCAACGGCACTATTTTAACTGCCCAGGAAAAGAAGGACTGGATCGCAGCAGAATCGGGCAAAAATCTGGCTGATGTTACAATTTTGCATGGTCATGCTGCGGTCGCTCTTTTTGGCAGCGGCGGTGCAAAAGGAGCAATCATTGTTCGAACTGCCGGCCAGCAGGATCTGGCGAAATCTAAAGAACTGCAGATAAGAATTGATGCGTTGAATGCCCTTCAAAAACAGAATGGCTTATCAAGGGCCGATTCCGCGCGGGTAGCATTTCGCTTTGATGAGCGGCCATTTAAAGCTGACCCCAATAAGAGACCGCTGGTTATTATAGATGGAAAGGAATTTGCCCCGGTTGACGGTGTTGATCCGCTTAAGTCGCTGGATCCCAATGCGATCAATTCTATTGATGTGCTGAAAAACGATGCATCACTTGCAGCCTACGGCGCGGCAGGCGCGAACGGGGTCATTCTTGTAACCACAAAAAAAGCGGCAGCTAAGAAAACTGCTGGTAGGCCAAAGAAATAAACCGGTATTGAATGCGGGCCGGTGACCACCGGCCATTTTGACGGTGGAAAACATCTTAAACACAAAACCCCAACTTGTGGGCCGGGGTCTTCTGATTTTTGTGCCTCTCCTGTCTCGGACGATTAAATATAAGGCTTTTTTTTGATTGTAACAAGTTTTTGAGACAAATTCTGTCGAGAACCTTTTGGGCCAAAAAGTTAGATGATCTTTTGTTCGTAAGCGTATTTAAGAAGACCGATGATGCCTTGGGTGTTTGTTTTTCTGAATATATTCTTCCTGTGCGTTTCAACTGTGCGCTCGCTTATAAAGAGTTCTGTAGCTATTTTTTTATTGCTGTATTCCTTTTCAATCAGCCTGATAATTTCAATCTCGCGGTTGGTTAACCGCGACTGCGTCTGGTCAGCGAACTGATTTTTTCTGAATTCTAGCATCACCTCGTCGGCAAAATATGTTCCATTGGCAGCTATGCAGTTCAACGCATCAAGGAGTTCCTGCTTGCCGGTGTTTTTAAGGATATAGCCGCTTATGCCCGAATCGATCATTTGTTTGATGATCTCGGTATCGCTGAACATAGATAAGGCCAGCACCTTAATCTTCGGAAATCTCTTTTTGACCATCCTGGTCAGTTCAATGCCGCTGCTTCCGGGCATGTTTACATCGGTGATCAGGATGTCTACGGCAAGTCCAGCGATGGCTTCATCAACTTTTTCAGAAGAATTCGACGAACCTACGAGCTCGTAGTCTGGCTCATTAGCAAGCAGTGAACAAAGACCATCTATAACCAGCTGGTGGTCATCAACGATATACAGTTTTTTTGAGCGTGTCATTTAAAATTTATTAAACCGGGAGATAAATTGCAATCAGCGTCCCGCGTCCATCAAGCGATGAAAAGTCGACACTGCCTTTTAAATATTCAATTCTGGAACGGATATTTTTTAGTCCCATCCCTTCTATAAGCTCGAGGCTGTTTACATCAAATCCCTTTCCGTTGTCTTCAATCATTACGGTTGTCTGGCCTGATTCACGGATCAGCTGGATATCAAGCAAGCTTGCACCCGCATGTTTAATTACATTATTGACCGCTTCCTGGATCACCCGGAACAAAACAGATTCGACGTTTGCCGGCAGCCGGCCGGTATCAAACCCCACAACATCTATGGTGGCTTTTAGCTGGCGCGAATCAATCTTGTTTACAAGATCTGCCACGGCTGCAGGCAGGCCGGAGCTGATCAGGATATGCGGAGCCATCTGGTGGGCAATCAGCCGAATTTCACGGCAGCTTTCATCTACAAGGTCCATTGCCTTGGCAAAAGTCCGCTCACTGCCGGGACTCTTGAAACTGATGTCTTGGGCTATGCCGGACAGATTTAGCTTAACAACCGAAAAAAGCTGACCCAGACCATCATGCAGCTCCAGGGCTATCCGTTTTCGTTCGTTCTCCTCAGCCCGCAACACTTTGTTGGTCGTCATGGTTTGCTGCCTGATTATGTGCGCCTGGAGGACCGATTTCTGCTTCAATTTATTCCGGTTATGCAGCAGGTAACCCATCAGGACGACCAGAACAAGCCCGCCCGACGTAATGGCAATAATTGTATTTCGCTTGTCTAATTCCAGCTGTTGCAGTGTTTCCCGCGATCGCAGTAATGAGATTTGCTGTTGTTTTTTTGAGACTTCGTGGCGGGCCTGCATCCGGGCAAATTCTTCATCGAGCGCATCGCTGTGAAGAGAATCTTTCAGCGCCAGTCGCGCTTCCAGCGTCCGCGCCAGCGCTTTGTAATTGCCGGCAACCCGGTAGTTGTTTCCCAGCGATGCATAGATCATGGCTTTTTTCGCCTCCAGCTTATACTTTCGGGCAAGGTGCATTGCTTCGGTTGCGGTCGCAATGCCCTTATCAGGCTTTTTAGCCATCGCAAATATGTCTGCCAGCACACACAGGTCAGACACGATGTAAAAAGGCTCCTGTAACAACTTACGCGCGGCAACCGCCTGCTCCATATGTCGCAGCGCAGCAGGCTCGTCTTTTCGTTCAAGATCAATCCTGGCGTGAATAGCATGCGCATTGGCCAGCGTTGAAAGCTCCTGGGCTTTTCGTGCCAGGCTTAATGACAGGCCGATAAAATACTGTGAGGAATCCAACCGGTTCAGTGCACCATAACTGGATGCAAGGTTGCTGTAAACAATTGCGAGGGCGGGGCCGGCACCAACGCTTCCCGAGGAAGCTGCCTTTCTGAACCAGCCGATTGCTTTGCGGTACTGCTCCGTTTCCATTTGAACCCAGCCGATGCCATTCAGCGCCCGGATGATATTGCTCTGATCTTTCTGTTGTTCCGCAAGTTGCAGTGCTGAGAAAAATACGCGGAGTGCTTCCTTTTTACGGTTTAACCTGACCAGGATACCGCCCTGAAGCAATTGTAAACAAACCGCCTGGTGCGTTTTTCTAAGGCCGCCGGTCTTTTTCAGTCCCGTTTGTGTAAACTGTAAGGCACTATCAAGCTTATTCGCCTTCAGATAATAAATGGCCCGGTAGTAAGCGGATTCTGCATGGGCACCCGCAGTGTGTGTACTGATGGTACGGTCAAATTCCTGCCAGTATTTGAGCATGGAGTCTGGCGACTGGGACCGGTGCTGTTCAAGCAGGCCGCGCAGCGCGTGCCTTTTCAGCTCTCCCTTGCCGCCATAATATCGTTGCCTGAGCACGCGGATGGTGTCGGTCTGAGCAGAAGCACTCAGACTGCACAAAACGGCAGTAAGCAGAAGGAGCATGCGCATGAAAGTGGAGCGTTATCAGCTCAAATATATCATTTATTTCCGCATTGAGGTTTTCTCGCATTGCCCCTGAACAAAAGAAGCCATGCGATCGGCATGGCTTCTTTGTGCGTATGATAAGCAGGTAGGTTATACCTCTTCTTCAGACGCGAATTTCGCCGCATAATAATCGCGGTTCATGCGGGCAATGTTTTCAAGCGAAATGCCTTTCGGACATTCGGCTTCGCAGGCCCGGGTATTGGTACAGTTTCCAAAACCCTCTGCATCCATCTGCGCAACCATGCTTTGCACACGGCGGTAACGCTCAGGCTGTCCCTGCGGAAGCAACGCAAGCTGAGAAATTTTTGCTGAGACGAACAGCATTGCAGATGCATTTTTGCAGGTTGCTACGCATGCGCCGCAGGCAATACATGCGGCAGCTTCGAAAGCAGCATCAGCCTGTCTCTTTGGAATCGGCAGGGCATTTGCATCCTGGGCATTTCCGGTGTTAACCGATATAAATCCGCCGGAGGCTATAATACGGTCAAAGCTGGAGCGGTCTGTAGCAAGGTCTTTGATTACCGGAAACGCTGCCGCACGCCATGGCTCTACAACAATGGTATCACCATCTTTGAATGAACGCATATGGAGCTGGCAGGTTGTAATACCCTGTTTCGGTCCGTGTGGCCTGCCGTTGATAAACATCGAACACATGCCGCAGATCCCTTCGCGACAATCATGGTCAAATACAATCGGCTCCTCACCCTTGTTGATCAGCTGCTCGTTCAAAACATCGAACATTTCCAGAAAAGACATGTCTGGCGATATATCAGAAACCTGATAATCGACGAGTTTGCCGGCTGACTTGCTGTTTTTCTGACGCCAGACTTTCAGCGTCAGATTCATATTTCCTGTACTCATTTGAATTGTATTGAGTTCGGCAATGGCCCGGGGCCTGCCGTTATTTATAACTTCTTTGTGCTACCTTAATGTTTTCGAATTTCAGATCTTCCTTGTGCAGGTTGAAATGAACCCCTTCCAGGTATTCCCATGCCGCAGCATATGCATAGTTTTCGTCGTCCCTGAGTGCCTCGCCCTCTTCGGTCTGGTATTCTTCACGGAAGTGTCCGCCGCAGCTTTCCTGACGGTTCAGCGCATCGATACACATCAGTTCACCAAGTTCCAGAAAGTCGGCTACACGTCCGGCTTTTTCAAGCTCAGGGTTGTATTCGTCGAGTGAGCCGGGAACCCTTACGTCGCGCCAGAATTCGTCGCGCAGTGCACGGATTTCGACGATCGCCTCTTTCAGTCCCTGTTCATTCCTGGCCATTCCGCATTTATCCCACATGATTTTGCCTAAAGCCTTGTGGAAATGGTCTACCGATTTAGAGCCTTTAATATTTACAAAACGCTCAAGCGTTTCTTTTACATTTTTCTCAGCTTCAATAAACGCCGGATGGTCGGTCGGGATCGCCTTGGTAGAGATGTCTTTTGAAAGATAGGCACCAATGGTGTAAGGGATAACGAAGTACCCGTCGGCCAGACCCTGCATGAGTGCAGATGCGCCAAGACGGTTTGCGCCGTGGTCTGAGAAATTTGCTTCGCCAAGCGCATAGAGGCCTGGAACCGTCGTCATCAGGTTGTAATCTACCCAGAGACCACCCATGGTATAGTGAACGGCAGGATAAATACGCATTGGCGTTTCATACGGATCTTCTCCCGTAATCTGGGCATACATATCGAACAGGTTACCGTACTTTTCCTTAACCACTTCGCGGCCAAGCCTCATAAACGTTGCTTTATCGGCATTATGAATACCTTGTTTTGTGGCTTCGATACGGCCGTAACGTTCAGTGTTTGCTGCAAAGTCAAGATATACCGCAAGCTTTGATGCACCTACACCGTAACCTGCATCACAGCGCTCTTTTGCTGCACGCGATGCAACGTCGCGGGGAACCAGGTTACCAAATGCCGGATACCGGCGTTCCAGGTAATAGTCGCGCTCGTCTTCCGGAATATCGGTTGCTTTGCGGTTGTCGTCTTTTTTCTTCGGAACCCAGATACGCCCGTCGTTACGAAGCGATTCAGACATCAGCGTAAGTTTGCTCTGGTGGTCTCCTGAAACCGGGATACAGGTCGGGTGGATCTGTGTAAAACATGGGTTAGCAAAGAATGCGCCCTGCCTGTGTGCTTTCCAGGCTGCGGTTACATTGCTGCCCATGGCATTCGTAGAGAGGTAGAACACGTTTCCGTAACCGCCTGAAGCGATGAGTACCGCATGTCCGAAATGTCTTTCAAGTTCGCCGGTAATCAGGTTACGGGCAATAATTCCGCGGGCCTTGCCATCGATCTTAACAACCTCAAGCATCTCATGGCGGGTATACATGTCTACTTTACCCATACCGATCTGGCGCTCAAGGGCACTGTAGGCACCAAGCAGCAGCTGCTGACCGGTTTGTCCTGCTGCGTAGAACGTACGCTGAACCTGTGTTCCGCCAAATGAGCGATTATCAAGAAGGCCGCCATACTCTCTCGCAAGCGGAACGCCCTGTGCTACACACTGGTCAATGATGTTCGCGCTAACTTCTGCAAGACGGTAAACGTTTGCTTCGCGTGCGCGGTAATCACCGCCTTTAATCGTATCATAAAACAGGCGATAGGTACTGTCGCCGTCATTCTGGTAGTTTTTTGCTGCATTGATACCGCCCTGAGCCGCAATTGAGTGCGCACGGCGGGGTGAGTCCTGGAAGCAAAAGCATTTAACTTTATATCCCATCTCAGCCAGTGTAGCAGCAGCTGAAGCTCCTGCAAGACCAGAACCAACCACGATCACTTCAATACTCCGTTTATTGGCCGGGTTTACCAAAGCAACCGAAGAACGGAACTTGGTCCACTTCTCGGTCAATTCTCCCTCGGGGATGTTTGAATTAATTTCTGCCATTCTATATTGAGAATTATTCGTTCTAAAATTAGTTGATTAGCCCTGTATAAATTGCAATAGGCATAGCTGCGAAGAGCACAGAGATGATGATTGAATACCAAATGCCAACAGAAATGATAAGCTTCGCATATTTTTTATGATTCCATCCCATGGTCTGGAACGCAGATGCAAAGCCATGCAACAGGTGGTAACAAAGGGAAACCATAGATAATACGTATAACAAAACGATCCATGGATTCTGGAATGTTTCTACCATAACGGCAAACAGGTTTTCGCGGTTATTAACGTCATGCGTAGGGATACCGGTAAACCGTGAAACTACCCAGAAGTTTGCCAGGTGCACAATCAGGAAGATCAGCAGCAGGGTGCCGAGCAAACCCATTGAACGCGAATACCACTTGCTGTTTGCGCTGCCATTGTAGGCGGCATACTTTACCGGGCGTGCTTTCCGGTTCTCATACGTTAAACGGGCAGTCTGAACAATGTGAATGATCAGGCCTAAAAACAGCACGATCTCGCCTGCGCGGATAGGCCAGTTGCCAGCCATAAATTCTGCACCAAGGTTGAAGGTCTCACCACCGTCGTTCAGAAAAATCAGCGAGTTGATAAAACAGTGAACGATCAAAAATAAGATCAGGAACAGGCCCGTAATGCCTACGACTAATTTTTTTCCTATAGACGAGGAAAAAGCTTTTCCGAAACTACTCATTAGATGTACTTTAATTTCTTTTATTTGCAAAAGTATTTAATAATATGGCTTAATTGTGCTACCTGCAAGCCAAAAACACGATAAAGTCTTTATTTAGAAACATTCTAAAACTTAGCGCTTTTCTCATGCAAAAAAATCTGCTTTACGTGATCTTCGGTCTGTTCGCCGGCCTCTTCTTTTCATCCTGCAGCCCCTCTGAGGCACGATTTGATGTGTCGTCAAAACACTTTGGTCCCAACGGTACAATGGGAATATACCGGCCCGGCGAAAAGCGCGCACTGGCAGCGCTGAACCTGAACAATACAAAGCAACAACTCACGGTGCCCGGTGTTGAGGAGGGTTATTATCTGGTAGAGATCAGTAACGGACAAGCCCGGACAGACGCCGCGCAGTTTAGCCGTCATTTTATTTACCTGAAGGGAGGCAGTTACCAGGTAACTGCAGATACAGCCGCCGCTGCGCCATATCCGGTAACGGGCTCTGATGTTGCCGAACAACAGGAACTTACAGATTTTTACAAAATCAGCGAAAGCAAGATGTCGGTGTTGCGGGCCGATGTAGCTGCTGCACGTAAAAAAATGGAAAACACCATTTTTGACGACATCAGGCAGGTTACAGCAGAAGAAGAACGGCTGCGCCTGATGCTCGATGAGGGCGCCGTACAGGTCATTGCAGACTTCGCTTCGAAATACCCGGGCAGCATACACACGCCTTTTCTGTTAGACGACCTGGATGAAGCCACTAATTTCCCGAAACAGTATAAAACAATCCTGCTGGGTACAGATCAGTCGGTTCAGCAGGACAAACTGGCCATAAAACTTCTCAGGCAGGCTGAAGATGCACTCGGCATGATACCGGGGGCAAAAATGGCTGCTATTGCGGGCAAGACACCCGACGGACGCACGTTTGACCCTGCAACAGACCTGAAACGCCTTAATCTTATTATTGTCTGGGCCTCTTATGACAACCAGCTTAGGAAAAGACATCCGGAGCTTGTTCGCTTTTATCATGCATATAAAGGCCGCGGATTGCAGATCATTGGCGTTTCACTTGACAAGAACGAGAAATGGCGGCGAAGTGCAATAGATCACGATGCGCTTCCCTGGCCGCAGTTTTCAGATCTGATGGGTGCGCAGTCGCCAAATGCAAGCAAACTCAGCGGAATGATGCACCCCTACATGTTTCTTGTGGACCAGCAGGGTAAAATCATTCGCAGCAAACTTCTTCCCGAAGAGGCCATCAGCGAAGCAAAAAGCCGGCTGTAGTCAAAGCATCATGCAAACGTTTGTGTTTGATAGTGCATACTGCTTTCGCCGAAAACATGCAATTTTGATGCAACAGCTTTAACCGGCGGTGTGTATATGTGCGCTGCTATGCTAAGGGCATTGCGTCAAAATGCGTATATTGCTCTTGATTAACCGAACATCCTGATGCGCCAGAAACCTGCTACAATTAAAGAGATAGCGAAGAAGTTGAGCATTTCAATTTCTACCGTATCGCGGGCACTCCATGACCATCCCAGTATCGGGTTAATTACCCGGCAAAAGGTAAAACGAATGGCCGAGGAGATGCACTACGAGCCTAATCAAACGGCCATCCTGTTCCAGAAGGGTAAAACGTACACCATCGGGGTCATTCTACCTGAGCTTTCAGAGGCTTTTTTTTCTTCAGCCATCAGTGCAATCGAGGATGTGGCGAATAAGCGCAACTATAATGTGCTGCTTGCACAATCGCACGATGACCAGGAAAAAGAGAAGCAACTTGTAGAAAAGATGAAAAATCACCGCGTCGACGGGCTTCTGGTCTCGGTTGCCAAAACAACTGCGTCTTTTGAGCATTTCGACATGCTGAAGCGCTACAATATACCGGTCGTTTTTTTTGACCGCGTGCCGCCGCTGAAAGATATTCATTATGTAGCCTGCAATATGGAGACAGGCAGTATTGAAGCCGTCAATTTTTTACTGAAGAAAGGCCATCGTACCATCGGTATGATCAATGGCCCGGGTACGCTGGCGGCCAGCGGCCAGCGGAAGGAAGGTTATATAAAAGCTATGCTGAAGAACAGGCTCAAATTTGATCCTTCCCTGATTGTAAGCTGCGATCTGACCGAAGAAGGTACAATTCAGGCCCTGAACGGCCTGCTCGAAAATAAACGCAAGCCAACAGCGATCGTTACATTCAATGACTACGTGTCGCTGTACGCCATCAGGCATGCAAGAAAACTGGGGATTGACCTGAATACCGAACTTGAGTTTGTAAGTTATGCAAATCTTCCGATCATTAATTTCATGGACCATAGTCCGATTGCTTCCGTAGAACAGTTTCCTTATATACAGGGCCAGCGCGCTGCAGACATCCTTTTCGATCTGCTGAACAGCAACAATGATGAAGAGCAGACAGCCTTTTATAAGATCACTATAGAATCGCAGCTGGTGATGTCGCCGGTCAAAACGCAGGCGGCCGGATAACACGCAAGTCAACCCTTAAGCGATACTGTTTTTTGAGCCGAAAATCGGGCAAACGTTTGTGTAAGGATTTGCACAGTGATTTGCATATGTTTGAAATTCAGTAAACCGGCAATCTATAATGATCGAGCACATCATTCGTCAATTTGGCTTTTCACCAGAGCGGTTCGCGATCCAGAAAATCGGGTCGGGATTAATCAACCATACATGGAAAGTCTTTAATGACGACGAGGCGTATATCCTTCAGCGTATTAACAGCCAGGTGTTCAGGCATCCTGAAGAGATTTCTGAAAACCTTCGCAAAATTGCCGGTTATCTGAAACAGCGTCATCCCTCGTATCTGTTTGTTTCACCCCTTATTTTACCCGACGGCACTTCACTTCTGCACACGCCCGAAAATGAGCATTTCCGGCTGTTTCCCTTTATCAGAGACTCAATTACACTGCTGACGGTTGAAAATGAAAGCGAGGCTTACGAAGCTGCAAGTCAGTTCGGACGTTTTACCCGTCTGCTGAAAGATTTTCCGGTAGACAGGCTGGCCATCACATTGCCGGATTTTCACAATCTTGCACTTCGTTCACAGCAATTTGAAAGCGCCCGCGAAACGGCAGCTGAAGAGCGTTTGTCGACGGCTTTACACCTGACAGAGAAAGCACTGAAGTATCAGGGTATTTCGGCGCGTTACAGCGAGTTGATGGCGAGCGGCGTTTTGCCGAAACGTGTTATTCATCACGATACAAAGATCAGTAACGTACTTTTTAATGACCGCCGGAAGGGGCTTTGCGTTATTGATCTTGATACGGTTATGCCGGGATACTTCATCAGTGACGTTGGCGATATGATGCGTACCTACCTTTCTCCGGCCAATGAGGAAAGTGAGAACTATGACAGCATAACTGTGCGAACGCCTTTTTTTAAGGCGATCGTGGCAGGTTACCTTGCAGAGATGGGAGAGGTACTGATGCCAGAAGAAAAGCAGCTGTTCGTTTATTCCGGAAAATTCATGATTTACATGCAGGCGATCCGTTTTCTGACAGATTACCTGAATGGCGACAAGTATTATGGGGCCGCATATCCGGCACACAATCTGGTACGCGCGGGTAATCAGTTTACACTGCTCGAGCGCTATATGGAAAAGGAAACGATGTTTGAGCAGATTGCCCAGGACCTGTGTTATGCAGGAATCCAGTCATAATAACTACCCCTGAAGTAACAATAAAAGCCCGGCCCGCAAGGCCGGGTTTGTTTATTACGTATAAAAGATGGTTCAGGCCCTCGCGACCGGAACCATCACAATTATAACCAAACATGCCTGGAAACAGGCAATACGTTAAAAACCGCTATCGTCAAGTGCGAACGTATTCTTACGGTTTTTCCACTTACCCTTTGTAAAGTCGGGAAAGTCCTGAGGTTTGTTTCCTTCTTTCAGCGATTGTGTAGAAAGTGGCATAATGACACTCATTGTTACTGAATCATAAACATCAATCGGGGTTTGTTTTTTCTGTTTAACAGACAGGATAAATGCATTAAAGACATACCAGTCCATACCACCATGGCCCGCACCTTCCGCTTCTTTCGAATACTTTTTCCAAAGAGGGTGGTCATACTTCTCGAACCATTCTTTAACAGGTTCCCAGGTATCATATTTTGGCGATTTGCCGTCTATATAAAGCGATTTGTTTACGTCCATCCACAAACCTTTTGTTCCCTGAACGCGGAAACCGATCGAGTAAGGGCGCGGCAGGTGGGTGTCATGCGATAACAGGACCGTTTCACCATTTGCACAATTGATAAGCGTCGTTGTTACATCGCCATTCTTGTAGTTAATCTTCGCATTCGGATGCCCGGGAGACTGCTCTTCAACATATGCCGCAAGCCCGCGGGCCTTAGAGCTGAAAGATACCAGGTTGGTAAACCGGTTTCCGCGGTTGATATCCGCATATTGCATAAGCGGACCTACACCGTGTGTGGGGTATAGATCGCCATCCTGGTCAATGTTAAATTGGGTACGCCATTGTGCTTCGCTAATGGCCTTCGGACCAAATTCGACACCGCCGCCATAATATTTTTTTCCGTCATTGAATAAAACATTGCGCAGGTTGTGCTGATAGCCCCCCTCAAGATGAACAAGTTCGCCAAAAAGCCCCTGTCTGACCATGTTTAACACTGCCATCACATCCCTGCGGTAGCAGACATTCTCAAGGGTCATATAAGGCATACCCGTTTTTTCAGAAGTCTTGACAATATCCCAGTGCTCATCGACGGTAAGCCCGGCTATAACTTCGCAGCCTACGTATTTACCAGCCTTCATGGCATCTACCGATTGCTGGTGATGAAACTGCCAGGGAGTAGAGATGATCACGGCGTCGATGTCTTTGCGTTCGATAAGTTTCTTATAGGCATCAAGTCCGCCGGTGTACTCCTTAGCCGCTGGCCGGCCTTTTTTCGCGATAAAATTACGGCAGATTTTTAAGGAGCTCTCCTGTATGTCGCAGATGGCCACGATCTCGACATCGTCCCGGAGACAACCCTCACTGATGTGGCTCATGCCCCTGGCACCTACGCCAATATAACCCAGGCGGACGTTGCCGTCTGCTGCAGCAAAGAGGCTGCCCGAAGGCATGATGGTAAAACCTGCTGAAGCCATTGCGCCGCTTTTAAGAAAATCTCTTCTTTCCATGCTTGTAGTTTGTATGTTAACCGTTGGTTCGGTAAGTGAAAGTAAAGATAGATTTACAAAAAGAGTCCCCGCTCAGGCACGTATTTCAGCGCAAACGTTTGTTTGCAGTTTAAAGTGAAAAGTTGAAAGTGAAAAGTTCTGGACGCAGAACCCCCTCGATGAGACCAAAGAAAATGGAAAAAGGATGAAAGACCGCGGCGCCCAACCGATCAATGGGATTAAAGAGAAAAGAACAAGGATGAAAAGACTATGGCGCAGAACGTCTTAATGGGATTAAAGAAAATAATGATCGAACCCCGAGCCTCGAATCGTTGTTATCCGGTAAAACTCACAGAACAAAATAAAATCCTTTTGAACATTACCAGCAGCATTTGCCTGAGTTTTCTAAATCAAGCCCTCCTGTATTCTATGTCGGTGGGTTTTACGTACAGGCCTTGGTTTTGATGAGGGTTTTGCCTGATTGCTGCCACTAATAGGTGCGGACCGGCCTTGTATCTTCTCGCCGCAGAAAAGTATTAAAAGTCTTGCACTGTTCTAAGGAGGTCGGGAAGAACCAAGGAGGGGAACCAGCCCGGAACAGAATGGTGCAGGGGCAATCCGGGCCTTTTCCCGCCGCCGTGGGACTTTTGATGCTTTTATGCAAGAAGAGATACACAGCCGGAGCGGTTTGTTCGTCTCTTGTATGTTGTTTTTAATGGTACGAACGCTTTCGGCTATGCCTCAGGTGCTTCTTTTCCAAGAAAAAGAAGGAGCCCCCGCGGCGGTGAGCGGTCCGATACCACAGTTTCATATATGTTGAAACCGAAGGGCTATAGACTTTGGCAAGACTTTCACCGGACAACGATGACTTAAAGTAAAAAGTTGAAAGTTCAAAGCCCAGGGTGGCAAACCCCTCAATGAGATTAAAGAAAAAAGAACCAGGATGAAAGACCGCGGCGCCCAACCGATCAATGGGATTAAAGAGAAAAGAACAAGGATGAAACGACCGTCCGTCCACCCTCAATACGAATAACCGGTCGAGGGGTTTTTGCGCTGTCGCTGTCTCAGGACTCATATCTTACCTCTCACATTTATGCAATTGCGCACCGTCTTAATACGAACTACGAATACCTATATAATATTGAATGCAAAAAAAAGCAAGACTGTTGGGCCTTGCTTCTGTTTCATTAAGATCTGTATCTCTAAAAAAGTTCCTGCAGATCGCGGTCTACCGTAGGGATCTTTTTCAGGAAGTCGTCAAACCCTGATCCGGCATGGTCACTGTACGTGCCGTATGCGTCAAGGATATAACCTATCGTTCCTTCGTTATCTTCAACAAGATAAATTACTGAGTTGTCAGCAGGGTCAGAGTCGCCCTCGAACCTGAAATTTTTTATGATCTTCAGATCTTCCGGTTTATATATTTTATTGAGTCCGACTCCTTGCATACGCCCGTGATCAGACATCTTGATCTCATTATCATAACCTTTTTGTCTTAACCGTTCCAAGACCTGGCTTAGTGTAGTCATTTCTAATGAATGTTCCATAGGTGCTTCCTCGTTTAGTGGTATAGTTGCTGATTAAACAAGTACCTGAATAAATAGTTTGGGTATTTTTACCGGCGGGGGGCTGCGCCCGATGCAAAACCAAAGCAGCGGCTGATTGTTGTTACGACAAACACTTAAAGATTAGACTATGAAAAAGTACCTGTTGTTTGCGCTGTTCGTCAGCCTCGGACTGGCTTCGTGCGACAAAAAAGACAAGGAGGTGGCCAGAGCAACCCTGAGCAAAACGAGCGATGGATCGAGCGTAATCGGCGTTGCTAAATTTTTTGATGCCGGCGACGGGAAGTTCAAAATGTACCTGCGCTTTGATTTTGCTGAAAGGGCAGACAGCACGATTGCGGTGCATTTCCATGAACACGGCGACTGCGGTAATATGGGCGAAAATGCACACGGGCATTGGAATCCTACCAAAGAGGAGCATGGAAAATGGGGATCGGCTGCTTACCATTCAGGCGATATAGGCAACATTGACCTTGATTCAAAAGGACAGGGCGAAATTACCGTTACCACAGACCGCTGGAGTATTGCTGACGGCGATGCAAAAAGTATCATCGGCAGAGGTATCATCGTACATGGCGGAACGGATGATTACAAGACGCAACCAACCGGCAACTCAGGCCCGCGTATTGGCTGCGGCGTAATTGAGGCTGTAAAATAATTTTGCCAGCCCTGTGGAATCTGGCTATGTCCTGCCATCCTGTCTTAAACTTAGAACTTATGGCAACTCTCCAGATTCCGCAAGGCAGCAAGGCTGCCGGCAGGCGAACTCAGAAACATGCGCCGGTAACAGATCTGACCGCAATGGTAGACCTGGCCTTCCTGCTTATTACCTTTTTTATGCTAACCACAAGTTTATCCCGCTTTCAGGCCATGGATGTTGCCCGACCTGTTCCGGAAGCTGGCCGGGCCGATTATCCTGCCTCAAGAACACTGACCCTGATACTGGGCAGACGGGACGGTATTCTGTGGTACATGGGTGAAACAGGCAAAAGCACAGCCGGTACGGCAAGTTTTAAATCAATCCGCACGGTACTCCTCAAAAACAAGCAGAGGCTGCTGGACAAACAAAAAGACCTGATCGTAATTGTCAAGCCCTCAGACGGCGCACGTTATGCAAACCTGGTTGATGTACTTGACGAGTTGAAAATAACAGGCGTTAAAACGTATGTCATAGATGATGCCGACAATTCCCTGGCGGCATCAGAGAAAGAAGAGCTCCGCAAAAGGAAACTGATATAAATAAAAAAGCGCTGGTCAGTCCAGCGCTTTTTTTCTTTACAGTCCGAAGGCTGTTTTTACCTGATCAACGAAGTCCAGCTTCTCCCAGGTAAACAATTCTACCTCGACCGAAACTTCTTCGCCGCCCGGGCTTCTGAAAGTTTTAGTTACAGTTTCCGGCTTACGACCCATGTGTCCGTATGCTGCGGTTTCGCTATAAATCGGGTTTCTTAATTTAAGGCGTTGCTCAATGAAATAAGGGCGCATGTCGAATATATCAGACACAATCTGCGCAATCTCGCCGTCAGATTTCTCAACCTTTGCCGTACCATATGTATTGATATAAATACCCATTGGCTTGGCAACACCGATAGCATAACTCACCTGTACCAGGACTTCGTCCGCTACACCGGCAGCTACGAGGTTTTTAGCTATATGACGCGTTGCATAGGCAGCAGAACGGTCTACTTTTGACGGGTCTTTACCTGAGAATGCACCACCACCGTGCGCTCCTTTTCCACCGTAGGTGTCTACAATGATTTTTCTGCCGGTCAGGCCGGTGTCGCCATGCGGACCGCCGATGACAAATTTCCCGGTCGGATTGATGTGATATTCGATCTGATCATTGAACAGGTGTGCATACTGCGGGTACTTGCCAATAATGCGCGGAATAAGGATCGCGACAAGATCTTTTTTGATGCGCTCAAGCATGGCCGCCTCTTCATCAAAATCATCATGCTGTGTAGAAATAACAATGGCATCAATGCGGTGCGGTTTATTATTGTCATCATACTCCAGTGTCACCTGCGATTTCGCATCCGGACGCAGGTAAGTAATTTCTTTATTTTCCCGTCTGAGCGCCGCCAGTTCCTGTAACAATTTGTGCGAAAGGTCAAGTGCCAAAGGCATGTAATCGTCGGTTTCGTTGGTGGCGTAACCAAACATCATGCCCTGGTCGCCCGCTCCCTGGTCCTCCTTGCTGCTGCGGTCAACACCCTGGTTAATGTCTTGCGACTGCTCATGAATGGCTGAAAGAATGCCGCATGAGTTGGCCTCAAACATGTATTCGCTTTTGGTATACCCGATTTTACGGATCACATCGCGGGCAATCTGTTGTACGTCGAGATATGTTTTTGATTTCACTTCGCCGGCAAGAATTACCTGCCCGGTTGTTACGAGCGTCTCACAGGCAACCTTTGAATCTGCATCAAAAGCCAGGAAATTATCGATCAGTGCATCTGAAATCTGGTCGGCGATTTTATCAGGGTGTCCTTCAGAAACGGACTCTGATGTGAAAAAATAAGACATTTTAAATAATTAAATTTTGAAATCTAAACAATTAATTAAAATGGGTGTTGATCCTGGAAAACAGGCTGTAAATAGAAGTGAAGATAAATTAGCACTTTTTTTTACGTGGTTGCAATCCGGCCATTTTCATGGTTTGAGCAAATCAGTCCACTTTAACGCGACAAAGTTAAGTTATTTTTTATTTTAAATCCCGTTTTTGAAAAGTAAAAAAGCCGAGAAGGCGTTGCTGCAGACACCGTTCATGATGAAGATTGAAAAATTATAGATTATTTTGCAAAACCAGTTCAGATCAGCGTGCAGAAGCGTACTAATATCCTGTTCATTATAAATCCTATCTCGGGCGGTACCCGTAAATCGCGCGTACCGGCACTCATTGACCGTTACCTTGATAAGGGCAGGTACAATCCGAATTTCCGTTTTACTGAATCGCGGGGGCATGCAGCCGAACTCGCAGATGAAGCCCTGAGAAAACAGTTTGACATTGTGGTTGCTGTAGGCGGCGACGGTACCATTAATGAGGTTGCCGGAAAGGTGCTGGAGCACGGAAAGACGCTAGGTATTATTGCGCTCGGATCAGGTAACGGCCTGGCCCGCTTTTTAAACATTCCGCTCGATCCGAAAAAGGCCATTCAAAACCTGAACAATGGCCAGACGCTTGACATTGATACGGCCGTATTCAATGACCGTGTATTTTTTAATATGGCCGGTATGGGGTTCGATGCGCATTTGAGCTCTGTGTTTGCCGAAGAAAAAGGCAGGGGACTGCTGGGATACCTGAGACAGGGCCTGGCAGAAATTGGCGGCTATGAATCCCGGCATTACCGGATCACCGTAGATGGAAAATCTTATGTACGGGAGGCCTTTGCCATCAGCATTGCCAATTCATCTCAATATGGCAACAACGTATTTATTGCACCGCATGCATCCGTAACCGATGGAAAGCTTGAAGTGTGTATCATCAAGCCCTTTCCATTACGGCGCCTGCCCGAAATAGCCTGGGTCATGCTGAGGAAACAGGCCCATCGCTCTGATCTCATCGAGATCATCAGCGGGCAGGAGATCCTGATCGAACGCGATCGCGATGCGGCCGTGCATATTGATGGCGAGCCACTTTATATGGGCAAAGACCTTCATATTAAGGTTAAGCCCGCATCATTAAAAATTATTGTGCCTCCCTATACCTTATAATATATATAGCGAACTTTGTTTTCATGAAACCAAAAAAGAACAGCCTTAGCGACCTCGGCGGCATCATGTATTCTACCGATCCCGATTTTACCTTCGACGCACCAGAAGCAGAAGGGACGCCGGCCAATAACCAGCAGGACCTTCGCGTGCAGCTTGACAGGAAAAACCGCGGCGGCAAGGCGGTTACACTGATCACCGGTTTCAGAGGCACAGACCAGGACCTGCAGGCCTTGGGTAAACTGCTGAAAAGTAAATGCGGCGTAGGTGGCTCGGCCAAAGACGGTGAGATCATTGTTCAGGGCGACTTTCGCGATAAGGTGCTGCAGATCCTGCATGATCAGGGCTTCAAAGCCAAAAAAGCCGGTGGCTGATCACCCTTCATTAATCGTTTTACTATTCTGATATTCAGGTCGTTACGGCATAGTGTAATTGCCACAATAAGTTAAAAAAGCAGGAAATATAGCGGCTCATTCGCAACGAATCTGTTACCTTTGCGCTACTAACTTATTATTCATCTCATGACGAAAGCCAAAGTAACAGGGCCGGATTTAAGCAACTTAAATCTGAACCCCGGAGCTGTCTATTACCAATTGAGCCCTGCCGAACTGATCGAAGCTGCGCTCAAAAGAAACGAAGGAACGCTGGCCGATTCGGGCGCCCTTGCCATAGATACGGGCACTTTTACCGGTCGTTCGCCAAAAGATCGCTTTATTGTTTCAGATGACCTGACCAGAGACCTGGTTTGGTGGAGCGATATCAACATCGCTTTTGACGGGGAAAAGGCCGATCGTCTTTTTGCAAGACTGATTGATTACCTTGAAAACAAGACTGTATTTGTGCGTGATGCTTTTGCCTGCGCTGATGCGCAGTTCCGTTTAGGCATCCGGGTAATTACCGAGACCGCGTATCAGAATCTGTTTGCCTATAATATGTTTCTCCGTCCGGAGGACAATGAATCCATCAAGCCCGAATGGACCATTGTTGCTGCACCCGGCTTTATGGCCGACCCTGAGCGCGACGGAACCCGGCAATCAAACTTTTCAATCATCGATTTTACGAAGAAACGGATCATGATCGGTGGTACGGGTTATACCGGCGAGATTAAAAAGGGTGTATTTTCTGTGTTAAACTTCCTGCTTCCGGTAGAGAAGAACATTTTGTCTATGCATTGTTCAGCCAATACCGGACAAAACGGCGATACCGCGCTTTTTTTCGGATTGTCAGGGACGGGAAAAACAACACTTTCTGCAGATGCAGACCGTGCGCTGATCGGCGATGATGAGCACGGCTGGTCAGAACACGGCGTGTTTAATTTCGAAGGAGGCTGTTATGCCAAATGCATCAACCTTTCGGCCGAAAATGAACCGCAGATTTTTGGCGCCATTCGTTTCGGCTCGCTCCTTGAAAATATAAACTATTTTCCCGGTACCCGCCAGGTAGACTATACGAACATCGAAAAAACGGAGAATACCCGGGTGGCCTATCCGATTCATTATATAAATAATGCGGCTATGCCATCGGTAGCCCCGCTGCCGAAACATATCTTTTTTCTTACTGCAGATGCGTTTGGTGTCTTGCCGCCCATATCAAAGCTGGATGCGGGGCAGGCCATGTTCCATTTTATTTCAGGGTATACAGCAAAAGTGGCCGGAACCGAAGCAGGTATACTGGAGCCTCAGGCAACATTTTCTGCTTGTTATGGCAAGGCTTTCCTGCCGCTGCACCCGGTGACCTATGCAAAACTTCTCGGAGAAAAAATGGAGGCGCAGGGTGTGTCGGCCTGGCTCATTAATACCGGCTGGTCTGGCGGGCCGTATGGAACGGGCAGCCGCATGAAACTCGCCTATACAAGGGCTATGATCCGCGCTGTCATGCAGGGCGCGCTGGAAGACGTAGGTTTTGACGTACATCCTGTGTTCGGTCTGCGAATGCCTGTCAGTTGTCCCGGCGTGCCGCCTGAACTTCTTAACCCGGTAATGACCTGGCAGGACGCCGGCGCATATGAACAGAAAGCCCATGAGCTTGCAGAAGCTTTCATAGCGAATTTCAAACAGTTTGAAGATGTTGCAGGGGCTGATCTGGCTAAAGTCATGCAGGCTCCGGCAGCGGAACGGGCAAGCTGAGCGAGGTTCGGGAAAGAAACGTTAAACTGACGTGCAAGGGGCGCAATTGTAAAAATGTGCTTATATAAGCGCTAAATGCGGTTTAAACAGGTTTTTTTTATGCAAAAATTTGCAAATCATTTATTTTTTAGTTTTTATTGTGAAAGAATTGTCTCCCCAAGAGGCAATTTTTTGTTAGTACACCTCGCTAAGTCAGGGATATGTTTAAGATGACGGATGAATGAATTTGTGTGGAGAGAGCGGTCAGAGGGTCTCTTTGTAATTTAATTTGTAATTTAAACCAAAATTTTAAATTTGTTTCCGCAACAAAACAAGCTGGGCTGACGTTGTGTATTACCAATCCACTATTTAAAAAAATAAAAAAACAAAAACTAAAAACTAAAAATTAAAAAAATGGCAAACGCACCAAAACCTACAACAGTTAAAAAAGAGAGCTCTTCGGCCTCTAATTTATTTGCTACTTTGGTTATTCCTATCTGTATTATCATTGGGGTTCTCCTCTTTAAATTCGTACTTGGCGCTCCTGAACACTTCATTGACAACAACCCGGAAAATTTGCCAAAAACTGGTGACTACTTCGGAATGGCTTATAAAGGTGGATTCATCGTTCCGATCCTGATCGGTCTGTTACTTATGGTAATCGTTTTCTCTGTTGAGCGGTTTATCGTTATTGGTAAAGCTTCAGGAAAAGGTAACCTGGACTCATTCGTAAGAAAAGTTCAAAGCAACCTGAGCACCAACAACATCGAAGCTGCAATGGCTGAGTGCGATAAACAACAAGGTTCTGTTGCGAACGTAATCAAATCAGGTCTTAAAAAATACCGTGAAGTTGAAGCCGATACCAACCTGGATGTTGAGCAATCAGTTGTAGCGATCCAGAAAGACATCGAAGAAGCAACTTCACTTGAAATGCCTATGCTTGAGCAAAACCTTACTGTAATTGCAACCCTGGTATCAATCGGTACACTGATGGGTCTGTTGGGTACGGTAACAGGTATGATCCGTGCATTTGCCGGTCTTGCTAACTCAGGTGCTCCTGACCAGGCTGCACTTGCAACAGGTATCTCTGAGGCCCTTGTAAATA
Organism: Pedobacter sp. SYP-B3415; assembly: GCF_004138205.1. GTDB lineage: Bacteria > Bacteroidota > Bacteroidia > Sphingobacteriales > Sphingobacteriaceae > Pedobacter. The sequence continues at coordinate 37,758 of NZ_RXNQ01000005.1, read as the reverse complement.
CTGCAACCGGTATCTCTACTTCGACCCTGGCCATTATCATGTACAACATCTTTACTTCGAAGATCGACAAACTGACTTATGCCATTGACGAAGCTGGTTTCAGCATCGTGCAGACTTATGCTTCTACGCATAAATAATCATTAGTGTAAAAAAAGTTTTGCCGGGTTTATGGAAAACCGGTTAAAAGAACATCATTCATTCAAAACACTAACAAGTTTATATTATGCCAAGAGTTAAAATACCAAGAAAGAGTACGGCGATAGACATGACCGCAATGTGCGACGTGGCTTTCCTCCTGCTTACTTTCTTCATCCTGACGGCAACGTCAAGGCAGCCAGAACCCTTGGAAGTATCTACACCTTCATCGACTATCATTACCAAAGTTCCCGATGCAGACATCGCTTTGTTAACGATTGGTCAGGGAAAAGTTTTCTTTGAAGTTGCAGGTACAAAGATCCGTAAACGTACGCTTCAATTAATGGGCGAGAAATACGGCATCAAATTTACACCGCAAGAGGAAGAGCGTTTTTCAGTGATTTCTTCATTTGGTGTACCAATGGGTAACCTGAAACAGTTTATCAATATGGATGGCGAGCAACGCAAAAAGTCTGGTATCCAATCAGGAATTCCGACTGATTCTGTTGACAACCAGCTATATAACTGGATCTATCAGTCAAGGGTTGCTGTTAAGGAAATCGATAATACTGATATGCGTATCAGTATTAAAGGAGATGCTAAAGAAGAGTATCCTGCGGTCAGAAAGATCGTAGACATTCTTCAGAAGCAGAAAATGAATAAGTTTAGTTTAATTACCTCGGCTGAAGGAAGCCCTAAAGAATAAGAAGATGGCAGAATTAAATACCGGCGGCGGCGGCGGTGGTAAAGGCGGCAAGGTAAGAAGTAAGAAACAGTCAACCCGTGTAGATTTAACTGCAATGGTGGATCTGGCCTTCCTTCTGATTACCTTCTTCATGCTCACCACTACCCTGTCTAAGCCACAGGCCATGGACGTGGCCAAGCCTGACAAAGACGAGAAGAATGATACCAAGCTTGAGCTTCGTGCCTCAACAGCCATGACGATTCTTCTCGGTAAAAACGACAAGATTGCCTGGTACATGGGCGAAGCGGGAAAATCTGAGCCTAACATTGTGGGCTTCGGAGACATCCGCCAGGCGCTTCTCGACAACAAAAAGAAGGTTACTGATATGTACGGCAACGACCCGAAGAGACAGCTGACCGTAGTGATCAAACCAACTGAAGGTGCAAACTACAAAAACTTTGTAGACATCATGGACGAGTTGGCCATTGCCAAAATTAAAACTGCACCGGCGATCGATGACGATCCTAAAAACCTTCTTGAAGGTGAAAAGGACTTCATGAAAAAAGCAGGTATTTTATAACAAAAAATAACATAAAGCTATGTTTGGTTCGAAGTTAGATATTTTCAAGAGAGAGTGGCTGGATGTTGTGTTTGCTACAAAGAATAAGAGTTATGGAGCTTACGAGCTGCGTAAAACGAATGCTGCCAACACAACCAAGTCCCTGCTCTTCGCTTCAGCCGCATTTGTCCTGCTGTTTTTCGCTCCGAAGATCTATTCACTGATCAAAGGTTCGTTGCCAGAAGACGATGAAGTGCTAAAGCAAACAGAAGTGGTTGTGGCGCCGCCACCACCCGTAAACCCGGAGACACCTCCGCCGCCACCGGTAGAGCCTCCGCCTCCAAGAACAGACCAGGTGAAGTTCCCGCCGCCCGTTGTTAAACCCGACGAGCAGGTGCGTGACGAAGAGCCGCCAACTGTCGAGGATTTAAAGAAAGCCGATCCTGGTCAGAAAACCATTGCCGGTGACCCTACCGCTGATGTGAACATCAATGTTCCTGTTGGCGAAGGTCCGAAACAGGCTGCGGTTGTAGAAGATAACACGGTATATGCCTTCTCGTCCATCGAGAAAAACCCGGAATATCCGGGAGGCCTGCCTGCCTTCTATAAGTACCTGGGCGATGCGATCAAATATCCGCCGCAGGCGTCTGAGCAGAATATCCAGGGTAAAGTGAATATGTCTTTCGTAGTGGAAAAAGACGGATCACTGACCGATATCAAGGTTGTCAAAGGCCTTGGTTATGGTACCGATCAGGAAGCTATCCGGGTATTAAAAGCAAGTAGAAAATGGATTCCTGGAATCCAGAATGGTAAACCGGTACGTGTAAGTTATAACATTGCCATTTCCTTCACACTGGGGAACTAAAAAATATGTTCAAAAACAATCCATTCAAGCAGAAATCGCCCCAAAAGCGATTTCTGCTCATTTTAGGCCTTGCCATGTTCGCCTTTTACCTGGTGATGGGCGTGTATGTAATCATGTGGACCGACTTCCCGTGGCGCCTGCAGCCTCACTGGCGCATATCACTTGGTGTTTTGCTGATCGTATATGCATTTATCCGTTTTACACGCTTAATGAGTACAAATGATGAATAGATTGTCTTTTTCCTTTTTGGTGTTACTTGGCCTGGCCACAGGTTGTAACAACGCCCCCGAAAAAAAAGGTACGGAAGCGAAGGAAGTTGCTGAAACGCGTACATCCGGTTCGGTAAAAATCCTCGTAGATGAAACCTTTCTTCCTATAGTGAACGACCAGATCGAGGTGTTTAAAAGTGATTATCCTGACGCGACCATCACAACGGTACCCGGCTATGAAAATCAAATTCTGCCGACGTTTCTGAATGATAGTGTCCGCGTTATTGTCCTTTCCAGGATGCTTACACCGGATGAAGCGAAATACTACACCCGACGCAGCATCAGGGTCAGCACCTCCCGTTTTGCCATTGACGGGATTGCATTGATTACACATCAGGACAATAAAGACTCGACCATCAGCGTTAATGATGTAAAGGAGATTCTGAGGGGGAATCAACCGGCCAAACAACTCGTATTCGACAATCCGTATTCGTCAACTTTACGTTATTTCAAAGAAATGGCAGGAGTGAAAGAACTGCCTGAAAAAGGTGTCTACACACTGCAATCAAACAAGGACGTGATAAAGTATGTCACTGAGCATGCGGGTGCAATTGGTGTAGTCGGTGTAAACTGGTTGTCTGATCAGAATACAGCGGCTGAATCGCTGGCCCGTATCAAGACGCTTGCAGTGAGGTCTGAGAAGGACAAGGCTTATTATAAGCCTACGCAGGAGAGTCTCATGAGCGGCATGTATCCTTTTCTCAGAAATATTTACATTATCAACTGTGAAGGCCGCGAAGGTTTAGGCACAGGTTTTGCAAACTGGCTATTGAGTCAGCGCGGACAGATCATCGTGTTGAAATCGGGTTTGGGACCGCATAAATTAAACCCCAGGACGATTAATTTGACAAAAAGTACCAACTAAATTTTATATTTGAAGAAGAGCAAGGTCAAACTTGCCGTGAAACCACTAAAAAAACAATTTTTGAACCATGAAAATGATTAAGAAAGTAACCTTAAGTGTAGGTTTAGTATTCGCAGGTTCAGCAATTTATGCTCAAAACATAGAGGATGCTAAAAAAGCCATTGATGCTGAGCAGTATCAAAAGGCTGCATCAATGCTGAAATCGCTTGTGAAGGCTAAAAGCGGGGATGGAGAGAATTACTTTTACCTGGGACAGGTTTACCTGGCACAGGACTATCCGGATTCTGCCCGTGCTGTGTTTCAGCAAGGGGTAGCAGCCGACGCAAAGTTTGCGCTTAACTATGTAGGTCTTGGCCAGTCAGACCTGCGTGCAAACAATGCCGCTTCAGCTAAAACAAATTTTGACAAGGCTATTGACCTTGGAAAAAAAGATTACAATACCTACCTGGAAATTGGCCGTGCTTACGTAGCACAGGATAAGCCAGATTACAAAGCCGCTTTGCCGGTTCTGCAGAAAGCAGACGAGCTTGACTCGAAAGACAAAGACCCGCGTACGTTCGTTTCCCTGGGTGATTTTTACGCAAAACAACGTAATAACAACGAAGCTCTGGGCCCGTACATGCGTGCTGAAGGTATGGACGAAAAACAGTTCCGCGCAAAAGTACAGATCGGTAAGATGTACAAGGAAGCGCGTGCATGGCAGGAAGCAGAAGCCAAATTAAAAGAGGTTGTTGCAGCTGATGCCAACTACGGCCCTGCATACCGCGAACTTGCCGAGCTTTACCTGCAATGGGGTAATTTCGGTGCTGATGCCGAAAAAACCAAACAGGCACTTGATAACTATAGAAAATATCTTGACCTGACAGATAAATCTTTTGACTCACGTCTGCGTTATGCACAGTTCCTTACATATGCCCGTGACTATGCTACACTGGGTCAGGAAGCAACAGCGCTGGCTGGCATGATCAAAGCAGATAACCCTAAGTTGCTGGTGTTGAACCGTCTTAAAGGTTATTCTGCTTATGAGAACAAACAATATCCGGAGGCGCTGAAATCAATGACTGATTTCTTTGCGCAGGCAAAAGATACCTCACGTATTGTCGGACAGGATTATGTTTACCTTGGTAAATCGAAACTGAAATCAGGCGACACAACTGGTATTGCAGACATCATGAGAGGTGTTGCAAAGGACACGACTGTTGCTGAGTCATTGGAAGAGCTTGCTGATACCTTCCGTGTACAGAAAAAATATGACAAGGCAGCTCAGATGTATGCAACAACTGTTAAATACAACCCAAGAGGTAAAAATGCTGTAACAAATTATTTTTGGGTTGGAGCAATGCGTTATCTCCAGTCTTATACAGCTCAGGCTGCTAAACAACCTTTAAACCGAGAACTGCTGGTTGAAGGAGATTCGGCACTTGCACGTGTGAACCGGGTAGCACCTGACTTCGAACTGGCATATATCTACCGTGCGCGCATAGCGAACATGCTTGATGATAAAGCTGCACCAAAAGGTTTGTCAGCTCCTATTTTCGAAAAATTCGTCAATCTGGTAACTGTAGAGAAAGCAGACAAAGCAGCTAAGAACAAAGCTTATCTTGCTGAGGCTTACGAGAATCTTGCTGACTGGTATGCATTGTCAGACAAAGCAAAAGCGATAGATTATTTGAAAAAGGCATTGGAAATGAATCCAAACAGTAACTACGCTACAGCTAAACTGCAGGAACTTCAGGGTCCACCGGCAGGTGCGGCAAAGCCGAAGAAAAAATAATCCAGCATTGGATGTTAAGAGCCAGGACCTTGTTCCTGGCTTTTTTGTTTACCGGCTGGTGTTGCATTCCGGCTATTTTCTGTTATTTTTGCTTCAAAATCAAAAGACATGCAGGCACAAAGCGCACCCTTAGATTTCTTACCTATTTTGTTCCAGGTCATTGTTGCGCTTGGTTTCGTTGTGACCACACTGGTAGCGACGCACTTTCTCGGCCCCAAAAGGAAAACGTCTGATAAACTCGAAACCTTTGAGGCTGGTATCAAGTCGGTAGGAAATGCCCGGTCACCTTTTTCTATTAAATATTTTGTGGTTGCCATTCTGTTCGTCCTTTTTGATGTCGAGGTCATATTCATGTATCCATGGGCTGTGAACTTCCGTACACTGGGTATGAACGGCATGATTGAGATGTTCATTTTTATGGGAACATTACTCCTCGGATTTATCTATGTCCTGAAGAAAAAAGTGCTCGACTGGGACTAAGCGCGTATCCGCTGAAACTGCTTTAAACGAGTCTTCGCACAGTAATTTCAGTTATTTAGACTGTTTCTAAATCATGGCCGATTGGGCCAGATGCCTTGAAAATATCGTAGATTTGTTGCTCATTCTGTGTAAGGAATGGGCATTTTTCTTTTATTGACATGAGTGATATTAAGATAGTTGATGCGCCTCCCGGGGTAGAGGGTTCTGGCTTCTTTGCCACCTCTTTAGATAAAGTGATCGGGCTTGCGAGGTCGCACTCCTTATGGCCTTTGCCTTTTGCAACATCCTGCTGCGGCATCGAATTTATGGCAACCATGGGGTCGCACTATGACTTCGGCCGTTTTGGCGCCGAGCGCCTTAGTTTCTCGCCCCGCCAGGCAGACCTGCTGATGGTTATGGGTACCATTGCGAAAAAGATGGGGCCGGTTCTGAAACAGGTTTATCTGCAGATGGCAGAGCCGCGTTGGGTCATGGCTGTAGGCGCCTGCGCGAGCAGCGGCGGTATCTTCGATACCTATTCTGTTTTGCAGGGTATAGATGAGATTATCCCGGTTGACGTATATGTGCCAGGATGCCCGCCAAGACCTGAAGGTATTCTGGATGGTTTCCAGAAAATCCAGGAACTTGTAAAGAATGAATCGTTAAGAAGAAGAAATTCTCCACAGTATAAAGATCTGCTGGCGCAATACGGTATTCAATAATGGAAGAAACAACTGTTAACCACGAACTGCTTCAGCAATTAAGCACCAGGTTTGGTGAGCGCATTACCTCTGTCACAGAACCATACGGCCTGCTGACATTTGAAACCGGAAAAGATTCGGTTATTGATGTGCTTGGTTATTTAAAAAATGATCTTGGTTTTTCATTTCTGACAGACATAACGGCTGTTCACTACCCTGAAAAGCAACATGGCCTCGCAGTTGTCTACCACCTCCACAATATGGTGAAGCGGTTGCGTATCCGGCTGAAGGTTTTTTTATCAGAAGATAAAGCGGTGATTCCTTCTGCAACGGTGCTTTGGAATGGTGCAAACTGGATGGAGCGTGAAACCTACGACTTTTTTGGAATTCGCTTCGAAGGACATCCGGATCTCCGGAGAATATTAAATATGGATGAGCTGGGCGTATTTCCTATGCTCAAACAATACCCGCTGGAAGATCCAAACCGGGTAGATAAAAAGGACGAGTACTTTGGCCGCTAAGCCTGGCCTGTACTTGTAATTGGCAGACAAACAAACTCAGGTGAATTGAGGATGAATATAAATCAGAACCATCCGTTACTGACAGACAATGATCCGCAGGAAGAGCTGGTGACCCTTAATCTTGGTCCGACGCACCCCGCCACGCATGGTGTCTTTCAGAATGTGCTTCAGCTCGACGGCGAGCGTATTGTCAGTGGAGTATCAACGATCGGATACATTCACCGCGCATTTGAAAAGATCGCGGAGCACAGACCATTTTACCAGATCACACCGCTTACTGACCGGTTAAACTACTGCTCATCGCCTATAAACAATATGGGCTGGCACATGACCGTTGAGAAGCTGCTGAATATAAAACTTCCGAAACGCGTAGATTATCTTCGTGTAATCGTGATGGAGCTTTCGCGTATAGCCGACCACATTATCTGTAACACGATCATAGGTCAGGATACCGGCGCAACCACCACCTTTCTCTACCTGTTTCAGTTCCGTGAACATATTTACGAGATATTTGAAGAGGTATGCGGTGCGCGCCTGACAACAAATATCGGCAGGATCGGTGGTTTCGAACGTGATTTTAATGCCATTGCATTTGCCAAGATTCGGAAGTTCCTTAAAGAGTTTCCTGATGCGCTGCGTGAGTTTGAAAAACTACTGAACCGCAACCGCATTTTTATAGACCGTACAGCAGGTGTGGCTCGGGTATCTGCCGAGCAGGCGCTTGATTACAGCTGGACCGGGCCCTTACTGCGTGCAACGGGTGTTGATTACGATGTTCGTGTCAGCGAGCCTTACTCTTCGTATGAGGAATTTGACTTCGAGGTACCTGTAGGGACGAGCGGCGATATTTACGACCGTTTCCTGGTACGGAATGAAGAAATGTGGCAAAGTGTACGCCTTATTACCCAGGCCCTGGACAAAATTGAGAAGGAACCTAAGGGGATTTTTCATGCTGACGTACCTGAGTTCTATCTTCCTGCCAAAGAAGAAGTCTACAACAATATGGAGGCGCTTATCTATCACTTTAAAATTGTGATGGGTGAAATTGATGCTCCGCGTGCAGAAGTTTACCATGCGGTAGAAGGCGGAAACGGCGAACTGGGTTTTTACCTGATCAATGATGGCGGACGCACGCCTTACCGACTGCATTTCCGCAGACCGAGTTTTATCAACTACCAGATGTTTGCACCGATGAGCAAAGGAATGTTGCTCTCAGATGCCATCATCAATATGAGTAGCATGAACATAATTGCAGGAGAATTAGATGCTTAAAGTAGAAGAACACAGCCCTGTAACTTTCTCTGCAGACCTGATCAGCAGGTTTGACGAGATCGTGTCCCGCTATCCGCAAGGCAAACAGAAATCAGCACTGCTGCCCGTTCTGCATCTTGTACAGGCCGAGTATGGCTGGTTAAGCACGCAGGCTATGGATAAGGTTGCCGAATACCTGTTCATCCAACCGATTGAGGTTTATGAGGTAGCTTCGTTTTACACCATGTATTTTTTAAAACCGCAGGGCAAGTTTATGCTCGAGGTTTGCCGTACCGGACCATGCTGTCTGGTGGGCGCAGAAAAGATTCTTAACCACCTGGAAAACAAACTTGGCGTGAAAGAAGGGGAAGTTACCCCTGATGGCCTGTTTAGTTTCCGGGGTGTTGAATGTCTGGCAGCCTGTGGTTACGGACCTGTTTTACAGATCGGCCCGGAGTACACATTTTATGAAAACCTGACCACAGAAAGTGTGGATCAGCTGATTGAAGATTTAAAGAACAAGAGTTGAAGAAAGGACCTGCAGCAGGCGTAGCCTGTGGCATTTCCAAATCTGACAGCATATGAGCCGTAAATTATTACTCGAACACATCAACGTACCTGGCATTGCCGGGCTGGATGTATACAGGCAGAAAGGCGGGTACCGTGCGGTAGAAAAGGCGCTGAAAACCCTTACACCAGACGAGGTGGTCGAAGAGGTGAAAAAGTCTGGACTTCGCGGAAGGGGCGGCGCTGGTTTCCCGACCGGAATGAAATGGAGTTTCCTGGCCAAACCGGAAGGTGTTGCACGCTACCTGGTTTGCAATGCAGACGAATCTGAGCCCGGAACTTTTAAGGACCGTTACCTCATGACGCACATTCCCCATGCGCTGATCGAGGGAATGATTGTTTCGAGTTATGCGCTGGGGGCCAATGCATCTTACATTTATGTTCGCGGCGAAATGATGCCGCAAATCCGCATTCTTGAAAGAGCAATAGCAGAAGCTAAAGCAGCAGGTTTTCTTGGAAACAACATTCTCGGCACCGGCTACAACCTGGAACTTTATGTGCAGCCGGGCGGTGGCGCATATATTTGCGGTGAGGAAACAGCACTGCTCGAGTCATTGGAGGGAAAACGCGGTAATCCAAGAATTAAACCGCCCTTTCCTGCAATTGCGGGCCTTTATGGCTGTCCGACGGTTGTCAATAACGTAGAATCAATTGCAGCGACCGTGCCGATCATCAATGACGGCGGCGAGGAGTATGCGAAAATCGGCATTGGCCGCAGTACGGGAACCAAACTGATCTCCGCATCAGGAAACCTGGTACGCCCGGGTGTATATGAAATCGAACTGGGTCTTCCGGTTGAAGAATTTATTTATTCAGATGAATATTGCGGCGGTATTGCCAATGGCAAACGCCTGAAAGCTACTGTTGCAGGTGGCTCGTCGGTGCCGATCCTGCCCGCAAATCTGTCGCTGAAACTGGCTAATGGCGAGCCGCGCCTGATGAGTTACGAATCATTGGCCGAAGGCGGCTTTGCTACCGGCACCATGCTTGGTTCAGGCGGTTTCATTGCTTTTGACGAAGACCAGTGTATTGTACGCAACACCTGGAACTTCTCAAGATTTTATCATCATGAAAGCTGTGGCCAATGCTCGCCATGCCGTGAAGGTACGGGCTGGCTTGAAAAAGTGTTGCACAGACTTGAATATGGCCATGGCAAGATGAGCGACATTGATCTGCTTGTCGATGTAGCCAAAAAAATTGAAGGTAATACCATTTGCCCGTTGGGCGATGCTGCTGCCTGGCCGGTTGGCAGTGCGATCAGGCATTTCCGCGACGAGTTCGAATGGCATGTAAAAGAGCCGGTTAAGAGTCAGTCAGTAAATTATGGTCTGGCAGATTATGCTAAACCGATTGAAAAGGTTGCAGAGGTAAAGACCGGGGAATAATTGAACATCCGCCCTAAAGGGCACGAAGATAACTATCATTTGATATGAGTGATAATAAAGTGAAGGTTACGATAGACGGGATTACCGTCGAAGTGGAGAACGGAACAACGATCCTGAATGCTGCAAGGCAGATCGGGGGCGATATCGTTCCGCCGGCCATGTGTTATTATTCCAAGCTGAAAGGCAGCGGTGGAAAATGCCGTACCTGCATCGTGAAGGTAAGCAAGGGCTCAGAGAAAGACCCGCGTCCTATGCCGAAGCTCGTTGCTTCCTGCCGCACTACGGTGATGGACGGCATGGAGGTACAGAACATTACATCGCCCGAGGTACTCGAGGCACGCGCCGGTGTTGTTGAGATCCTTCTGATCAACCACCCGCTTGATTGTCCGGTTTGCGACCAGGCCGGTGAGTGTGATCTTCAGGACCTTGGTTATGAACATGGCCTGCAGAAAACCCGTTATGAGTTCGAGCGCCGCACCTTTGAGCGCATTGATATTGGTGATAAGATCCAGCTGCACATGAACCGCTGTATTCTTTGTTACCGCTGCGTGTATACCGCCGACCAGCTTACTGACGGCCGTGTGCATGGCGTACTTAACCGCGGAGACCATTCAGAGATCTCTACATACATTGAACAGGCCATAGACAATGATTTCTCAGGAAACGTAATCGATGTTTGTCCGGTAGGTGCATTGACTGACAGAACTTTCCGTTTCAAGAACCGTGTATGGTTTACAAAGCCGGTCGATGCCCATCGCGACTGTCCGACCTGCTCCGGTAAAGTAACCTTATGGTACAAAGGACCAGATGTACTTCGCGTAACGGCCCGGAAAGACCAGTTTGGCGAAGTTGAAGAGTTTATCTGTAATACCTGCCGGTTCGAGACAAAAAACACCTCAGACTGGACAATCATCGAGCCGACAAAAATCAGCGACACTTCGGTTATCGCCGCAAACCACTACGAAACGCTCCGCCCGCTTCCGGTTATCAAAACCAACGAGCAATTGCGCGAGGCGAATAAAAAGGAACTTGAGAAAACCATAAAATACTAATGGACGCAGCTTTTGTCATAGAGAAATTTATCCTGGTAGCCGTTATTTTCGGCGTCAGCCTGCTCATTGCCATGTATTCAACTTACGCAGAACGTAAGGTTGCGGCATTCCTGCAAGACAGGCTTGGACCAGATCGTGCCGGTCCCTTCGGTATCCTTCAGCCACTGGCCGATGGTGTTAAAATGTTCATGAAGGAAGAAATTGTTCCGGCTACATCAAACAGGTGGCTGTTTATGGTCGGCCCCGGTCTGGCCATGCTTACAGCCTGTATTGCAAGTGCGGTAATTCCATGGGGCAGTCCGATAGCGATTGGCGACAGGGTAATTTCCTTGCAGGTAACGGATATCAATGTTGGTGTGCTTTATATTTTTGGTGTTGTATCTCTTGGTGTATATGGAGTCATGATCGGCGGCTGGGCCTCAAACAATAAATATTCATTGCTGAGCGCTATCCGTGCGGCATCGCAAAATATCAGTTATGAAATTGCCATGGGTTTGTCAATCATCGCCCTGCTTCTGCTTACCAATACGCTCAGTCTTAAAGAGATTGTAGCGCAGCAACATGGCTGGCACTGGAATGTACTTTATCAGCCGGTAGGCTTCCTGATTTTTATGGTTTGTGCATTTGCAGAAACAAACCGGGCGCCGTTTGACCTTCCTGAGTGTGAAACCGAGCTGATCGGGGGGTATCATACCGAATATTCATCCATGAAACTTGGCTTCTACCTTTTCGCCGAGTATATCAACATGTTTATTTCATCAGCCGTGATGGCAACACTATACTGGGGCGGTTACAATTACCCCGGCATGGATTACGTAGCAGCTACCCTTGGCACTACCTGGGCCCCGCTGATCGGCACCGCAGTATTTTTCCTGAAGATCTTTGCGTTTATCTTCTTCTTTATGTGGGTACGGTGGACCATTCCCCGTTTCCGCTATGACCAGCTGATGAACCTGGGTTGGAAGGGACTGATCCCGCTTGCCATTGCAAACATCATTGTAACGGGCGTTGTGATCGCGATTGTAGAGAAATTTTAATCGGCCGGAAGGCCAGTAAAGAATTAGCGTTCCCGCGAGGGAGATAAAATATGGATTCATTAAGCAACAAGAAAAAAGTCCTGGAACAAAAGCCGCTTACTTTAGGCGAGCGGTTGTACCTGCCTGCTATTACAAAGGGGCTTTCCATTACTTTCAGCCACCTTTTCAAGAAAGCGGCAACGGTGCGTTATCCTGAAGTTGAGCGCGAGTTTTCCACCAACTACCGTGGCCTGCACTCTTTAAAACGCGATGAAGAAGGACGTGAACGCTGTACAGCCTGCGGATTATGCGCACTTTCCTGTCCGGCAGAAGCAATTACCATGATTGCTGCCGAGCGCAAGGCTGATGAAAAACACCTGTATCGTGAAGAAAAGTATGCTGCAACCTATGAGATAAATATGCTGCGCTGCATTTTCTGCGGTTTATGCGAAGAGGCCTGTCCGAAAGAGGCGATCTACCTGGACGGACCCATCGTGCCTGCCGATTACCTGCGTAAGGATTTCATTTACGGAAAAGAAAAACTGGTTGAGAAACCACTTGAGAAATAACAGGCTCCGCCAGCGCAGATGTGATCTGCAACAAAACAAACACGCCCGGATCATGTGCGGGCAATAAACCAGACAAATTAATGAGTACACAAGTATTCTATCTCGTAGCAACCTTAAGCATTCTGTTTTCGCTGATGGTGATTTTTGCAAAAAATCCCATTCACAGCGTGCTCTACCTGATTCTCACCTTTTTTACGTTCACCGTTCATTACGTACTGCTGAATGCACAGTTTCTGGCGGTGGTAAACTTTATCGTTTACATGGGCGCCATCATGGTCCTGTTCCTGTTCGTGCTCATGTTGTTAAACCTCAACAAGGAAACCGAACCGGCCAAATCGCCGGTAGTGAAAATTGCAGCTGCCATAGCTGGTGGCTGCCTGATCGTTACCCTGATCGGGTCATTAAAAGCGGTTTCTATCAATAGTCCGTTGAGCCTGCAGGACCCCGGGCTCGGCCTTGTTGAAAATCTGGGCAAAGAACTTTTCGGCCCTTTCCTGCTGCCGTTTGAACTGTCATCGCTCCTGCTGCTTGCTGCAATGGTTGGAGCTGTCGTATTAGCTAAAAAAGACCATACAGAAGAAGCATAATGGATAACTTAACACAAGAACTGCAGGGCGTTCCTCTGAACCATTACATCTGGTTGTGCGCCATCATCTTTACCATAGGCGTCGTCGGCGTACTGACCCGGCGAAATGCAATCGTGATCTTCATGTCTGTCGAGCTGATGCTGAATGCCGTAAACCTGCTGCTTACCGCGTTTTCGGTACATAGTAATGATCCATCCGGACAGGTATTCGTATTTTTCATCATGGCTTTAGCCGCGGCAGAAGTTGCTGTAGGTCTGAGTATCATCGTCATGGTATACAGAAATACCAAATCAATAGACATCAATGTGCTGAACCGCCTGAAGTGGTAAGCTTTAAATCCTAATATAAACCGTATCAGAACGGAAAACATATGATAAATTTAGTTTGGTTGGTTCCGCTGCTTCCATTTATAGGCTTCCTCATCAATGGCCTTGGCAGAAACACACTTTCAAAAACGGCTGTCGGCTTCGCCGGAAGCACTGTTATCCTGGCATCATTTCTTATCAGTCTGGCCATCTTCTTCGAACTGGGCGGTAGCCCTGTTAAATCGCATGAGGTGTTCCTTTTTGACTGGATCAGCGCGGGCGCACTGCGTATCCCGCTGTCTTTCCTTGTCGATCCGCTTAGTTCGGTCATGCTTCTCATCGTTACAGGTGTAGGGTTTCTGATTCACCTTTATTCTGCCGGGTACATGCACGACGATGCAGGTTTCGCAAAATTTTTCAGCTATCTGAACCTGTTCGTGTTTTTCATGCTGCTGCTGGTACTGGGCTCGAACTATATCGTGATGTTCATCGGTTGGGAAGGTGTAGGCCTTTGTTCTTATCTGCTTATCGGCTTCTGGTACACCAACTCAAATTACGCCTCGGCAGCCAAAAAAGCGTTTGTAATGAACCGTATCGGCGACCTGGGTTTCCTGCTTGGTGTCTTTTTGCTGTTCCAGACATTCGGCAGCCTCGAATTTTCAAAAGTATTCCCGCTTGCTGCGCAAATGGTACCCGGCGAACAGACCATGTTCCTGATCACCTTATTTTTGTTCATAGGCGCATGCGGTAAATCAGCACAACTTCCGCTGTTTACCTGGCTTCCGGACGCCATGGCAGGGCCTACACCCGTGTCGGCGCTTATCCACGCGGCAACGATGGTTACCGCAGGCATTTATATGATTGCACGCTCGAGCGTATTGTTCGACCTGGCTCCGCTAACACAAGATATTATCGCTGTTGTAGGTCTTGCAACTGCGTTGGTAGCTGCTATCATTGCACTTACGCAAACCGATATCAAGAAAGTGCTTGCCTATTCAACGGTTTCCCAGCTGGGATACATGTTTTTGGGCCTGGGTGTTGGTGCTTACACCGGATCATTTTTTCACGTGATTACCCACGCGTTTTTCAAGGCGTTATTGTTTCTCGGTGCGGGATCTGTGATCCATGCGTTGCACCATGAGCAGGATATGCGCCATATGGGCGGGTTGAAAAAGAAATTACCCGTAACCTTTATCACCATGCTTGTCGGCACGATCGCTATTGCAGGTCTGCCTCCTTTCTCAGGCTTTTTCTCAAAAGACGAAATACTGGCGCATGTTTACCAGCACAGCAAGGTTATGTGGGCGCTGGGCGTGGTTGGTGCCATGCTGACCGCGTTCTATATGTTCCGTATGCTGTATCTGACTTTCTACAGCAGCTACCGCGGAACACACCATGCAGCAGAGCACATTCATGAGTCGCCGAAAAGCATGACCATTCCGTTGATCGTACTGGCCGTACTCGCTGCAATTGGCGGCGCAATCAACTTCCCAGCCGTCTTTGGCGGAGGCGAATGGCTGCACCACTGGCTGTCGCCGGTTGTAACGGGCCGCGCACTCCAGCTTGATCACAGCACCGAGTACATGTTGATGGGCGTTTCTGTTGCCGTTGCGCTTGTGTCAATGTTTGTGGCATATAGCCGTTACGTGAGGAGCAAACACGTACCTGTGCCTGATGAGGCAGCACGACCGGCACTGGCAAAGCTCTCTTATCACAAATTTTACCTGGACGAGATTTACGATACGATTATTCGCAAACCACTGGACGGCCTTTCAAAATTCTTTTACAGGATCATTGATAAAAAGGTTATTGATGGCCTTGTGAACGGTTTTGGCTGGAGTACCAGCGAAGCCAGTAAAGGTCTGCGCCTCTTGCAGAGCGGCAACGTCGGCTTCTACATCTTTATGATGGTTTTTGGCATCGTCGGTCTTTTGTTGTATACCTACTTATCTATTTAAAGCACGTTCAGAAACAGATACATGGAACTTTCAATACTTCTATTTCTACCACTTGCAGGTGCGCTGATCAGCCTTTTGTCTGGCAGGCAGCAAAGCGCCCGTTATGGTGCATTTACCGTTTCTATCCTGTCGCTGGCCTGGACCATCGGCCTGCTGATGCGTTTCACGCCTGATGCGAGTACACAATTTACTGTAGACCAGCCCTGGATCAGTCAGATGGGCATTCGTTTTCACGCTGGCATTGACGGAATCAGCATGCTTCTTGTATTGCTTACAAACCTGCTTGTGCCGCTTATTATCTGGTCTTCCTTTGGCCGTACGATAGACAGGCCCGGGTCGTTCTACGCACTGATCCTGTTCATGCAGACAGGTCTGCTGCTGGTGTTTACTGCGCTGGATGCTTTTCTCTTTTACATCGGCTGGGAAGCGGCACTGATACCGATCTATTTTATCTGCGCCATGTGGGGTGGAAAAGACCGGATCAAGGTTAATATGAAATTTTTCGTGTATACCATAGGCGGCTCGCTTTTTATGCTGCTGGGCATCATCTACTTATACCTGCAAAATCCTGCTCAAAACTTTGACATCCAGGCCTTTTACAGCCTAAACCTGGACAAAAGCCAGCAAGGCTGGGTATTTTGGGCCTTCTTTATTGCCTTTGCTATAAAAATGCCGGTGTTTCCGTTTCATACCTGGCAGCCCGATACATATACTACAGCGCCTACACAGGGCACGATGCTTCTGTCTGGCATTATGCTCAAGATGGGTATTTACGGCGTAATCAGGTGGTTGCTTCCGGTTGTGCCGCAGGGGTTCCAGGACTGGTCGGCAACCGTGATCGTGCTTTCTATTATCGGGATCATTTATGCATCACTGATCGCTTTTAACCAGAAAGACGGCAAACGCCTTATCGCCTATTCGTCCATTGGTCACGTCGGGCTCATCTCTGCCGGGATTTTTGCGCTGAATACGCAAGGTATGCAGGGCGCAATGGTGCAGATGCTGAGTCACGGGATAAACGTGGTTGGCCTGTTCCTCGTAACAGACATCCTGTTCAACCGGCTTCAGACCAATAAACTTGAAGAGATGGGTGGTATCGCGAAAGCAGCGCCGAAATTTGCTGCTACTACGTTAATTATCGTTCTCGGAACGGTTGCGCTTCCCGGTACCAACGGATTTATCGGAGAATTCCTGTTATTGATGGGCGTTTATGAGTATAGCCTCTGGGCTGCTGTCTTAGCCGGTCTTACAATTATCTTTGGTGCGGTGTATATGCTGCGCATGTACCAGAAAGTCATGCTCGGACAGGCGAATACACTTACAGCAACGTTCACCGATATCAAAGGTTCTGAACAGGCTGTGCTTTACATTATCTGTTTACTGATTATCGTGCTTGGCGTTTATCCAAAACCCATCCTGAACCTGACCGAAGCTCCGGTTCAACAATTGTTAGAGCAGGTTAACCAAAAATTATCACTGGTAAAATAAGAAATGAATATCATTATCACCATCAGTATTACTGCATTCCTGGTTCTTTACGCCGGATTGTTCAAAGCAAAAAAAGCCTTATTGCCTATTACTCTTATCGGATTGCTGGCAGCGCTCGGTTTTGTTTGTGCAGCATGGAACGGAAATGAAAGTCATTTCGGTATGATGCAGACCGATAATTTTGCACTCGCATTTTCAGGTCTTTGTATTGCAGGTACCATGCTTATTTTCCTGCTTACCCAAAACTACTTTTCTGCAAAGAATGACAATAAGGCGGAATACTATACCCTGATTCTCTTCGCGCTTGCGGGGATGATCACGATGGTATCTTACCAGAACATGTCTATGCTGTTTATCGGTGTAGAGATCATGTCCGTCAGCTTGTATATCCTCGCGGGAATACGGAAAAACGACTTTGCATCAAATGAGGCTTCGCTTAAATATTTTCTGATGGGTGCATTTTCGACCGGATTTCTTTTATTCGGTATTGCCCTTGTTTACGGAGCTACGCGCTCGTTCAATCTGGATGCTATTCATCAGCATCTGATCGACAATAACGCGGTATCACCGCTGTTTTATCCCGGGGTTATCCTGATGCTGATTGGGTTGAGCTTTAAAATTGGCGCAGCACCATTCCATTTCTGGACGCCCGACGTTTACGAAGGATCTCCAACCCTGATTACAACGTTTATGTCGACAGTTGTTAAAACCGCCGGTTTTGCAGCCTTCATCCGGGTGTTTGCGGGGGCTTTTGCACCGCTTCACGATTTCTGGGTGGCACCGCTGCTCATTATCGTCTGCCTGACACTGCTTATAGGTAACGTGACGGCACTGTTTCAAAAGAAATTCAAGCGAATGCTGGCCTATTCCAGTATCTCGCATGCCGGCTATATGTTGTTTGCACTTGTTGTGCTGACTAAATCTTCAGGAGGAAACGTTTTTGTATACGCGGCAGCCTACACTTTTGCATCAATCATTGCTTTTGCTGTACTGATCCTGGTTAAACAGAAAACCGGGTCAGATGACTTTGCAAGTTATAACGGCCTGGCCAGAAAGAATCCGCTTACCGCTTTTACTTTGACAGTAGCCATGCTGTCGCTGGCAGGTATACCGCTTACCGCAGGTTTTATCGGTAAATACCTGATGTTCCTGAATGTTATGCATGAATACCAGATTGTCCTCGTGGCATTTGCCATTCTGAATGCCCTGGTTGGTTTCTACTATTATTTCCGGGTAATTGTAGCCATGTATTTCAGAGACGGGGACGGGGTTGAACTTGATACACCTGTGCAGTATAAGGTTGTTCTTGTTGTGTCTGCCCTTGCTACGATCGTGATCGGGGTGTATCCTGACTTTATTTTGCAGCTAGTCTAGAAGCTGAATCAGATTTATTTGTAGTTTTACGAATAATCATATGATGCAAGAACTCTGGAGTTACCTTCAACATGCTATTGACCCTGAAAAACTGTTAAAGGAGGGTGGCTTCTATGTAGTTCTGTTCGTGATCTTCGCAGAGACCGGGCTCTTCTTCGGGTTCTTTCTGCCCGGCGATTACCTGCTGTTCCTGGCAGGCATGTTCGTGGCAACCGGAAAGCTGGATGTAAATATCTTTGTCATGCTGGTTGGCCTTGTTGTTGCCGCCATTCTTGGCAACTTCACCGGTTACTGGTTCGGACGGAAAACCGGGCCCATGCTCTACCACCGGAAGGATACATTTTTCTTTAAAAAGAAATACCTCAAGTCGGCCGAAGAGTATTACAAAAAACAGGGTGCCTTTGCATTAATCATGGGCCGGTTCGTGCCGATTGTTCGCACCTTTGCACCAATATGCGCGGGTATTGTACGCCTCGACTTCAAAAAATTTGCACTTTACAACATTGCCGGCGCCGTAGTCTGGATACTTTCGCTCACACTTCTGGGGTATTTTTTAGGCAGGCGCTTTGAAAAAGAAATAAACGATTACCTGTTGTACATAATAATTGGGTTCATCATTATCACAACTATCCCATTATTGATTACTTTTGTAAAAAAGAAGGTAGTTAACCTAGATAAAGACGAAAAACAAGATCCGATTTAAGATGAGTACAGATCACCACGCGTGGCACAGTGTTTCCCCCGGAAAGAACATTCCCGATGTTGTAAATGCAATAATAGAAATTCCAAAAGGCTCGAAGGCCAAATATGAGATAGACAAGGAGTCGGGTCTGATCAAACTGGACAGGGTGCTGTTTTCTTCGGTTATGTATCCGGCTAATTACGGCTTTATCCCGCAGACCTTCTGTGACGACAACGATCCGCTTGATATCCTTGTTCTTTGTTCTGTCGACGTTTACCCGATGACGGTGATGGAAGCCAAAGTTGTTGGTGTCATGCACATGGTAGATAATGGCGAGCAGGACGACAAAATCATCGCAGTAGCGAAGAATGACATGTCAGTCAATTATATCAATGACCTGGCTGAACTTCCTCCGCATACGATGAAAGAAATTGTACGCTTTTTTCAGGACTACAAAGCACTGGAAGGAAAGAACGTAACCATCGAGCATCTGCTTGGCGTACGTTATGCACATAAAGTAATCAGTGAGAGCATTGAGCTTTATGATGCCACGTTTAGAAACAAAGCTTAATGGCATTTCAGATATTTCTAACATTTTTTCTGGTTCTGCTCAACGGATTCTTCGTTGCAGCAGAATTTGCTATTGTTAAAGTGCGTGCATCTCAGATCGAGATCAAAGCAAAATCAGGCAACAGCGTAGCAAAGATTGCCAAACACATTACGCAGCATCTCGACGGCTATCTGGCCGCCACGCAGCTGGGTATTACCCTGGCATCGCTCGGCCTGGGTTGGGTAGGCGAATCTGTCATGGAGCATATCCTGCACAACCTTCTTGGTTCTTTCGGCATGGAGCCTGAGTTTATTGCTTCATTCTCAAAGACCGCCTCGCCGATTATTGCATTCAGTTTTATTACGGTCATGCACATCGTTTTTGGTGAACTTGCGCCTAAGTCGATAGCGATACAGCGCCCGGTAGGTACCACGCTTTTTATTGCATTGCCGCTCCAGCTGTTTTACGTTGTGTTCAGGCCGTTTATCTGGTTGCTTAACGGGCTTGCCAACGTGATCCTGAAATTGTTCGGCATGAGCAATGCAGCAGGACATGAGTCTATACACAGTACAGAAGAACTTCAGTATCTGCTGGATCAGGGTAAAGAAAGCGGTGCGCTGGAATCAAACGAGCATGAACTGATCAAAAATGTATTTGATTTTAACGAGCGCGTTGTTAAAAATATCATGGTGCCAAGAACCAAAATCTCCGGCATCGAAATGACAGCCTCGAACAAGGAGGTGGTAGAAGCCATTATTCGTGAGGGATACTCCCGTATGCCTGTTTACGATGAGGTGATGGACAAAATTGTGGGCATTATCCATGCGAAGGATGTTTTGCCTCTCGTTGCAGCTGGTGATGACAACTGGTCGCTGAAAGAAATTATCCGTAAACCGTATTATATTCCGGAAACCAAGAAGATCAATGATCTGTTAAGCGAACTGCAGGCAAAAAGGATTCAGATTGCCATTGTGCTTGATGAGTTTGGCGGAACCGCGGGCATGGCGACTCTTGAAGACATTGTCGAAGAGCTGGTCGGCGAAATCCAGGATGAATACGATGAGGAAAAACCGATCGTTGAGAAAATTTCTGACACCGAGTTTGTTGTAAACGCTTATGCTACCGTTTACGATGTGAACGAATTTTTACCGCACGATCTTCCCGAAGATCAGGATTATGATACCGTTGGTGGTCTTGTTTCCCATGCATTCGGCAAGATCCCTGAGGTGGGAGATAGCGAAGAGTTTCATGGCTACATGTTTACCATCCTGAAAAAAACCGAGCAGAATATAGAAACCGTGAAGCTTGAACTTGTCATAAACAAGAGCGACATGGTTGATAACCACTAAAATCCCATTCATGCATATTTTCTACACGCCCGGAATTGGTACTACAGCTACCGGTTACACACTGAGCGAGGAGGAAAGTAAACATTGCATCCGGGTGCTGCGCTTAAAAACAGGCGATGAAGTTGACCTGATAGATGGCCGTGGCGGATATTACCGGGCGGTGTTGGCGGATGAGCATCCGAAAAGGGTGCAGCTCCGGATACTTGAGCAGCAGCAGGAATTTGGCAAACGGAACCATTATCTGCATATTGCGGTTGCGCCCACAAAAAATACCGATCGTATTGAGTGGTTTGCCGAGAAGGCAACGGAACTTGGTATTGACGAAGTTACGCCGCTGATTTGCGACCGTTCAGAGCGGCGCATCCTCAAAACAGACCGGCTTGAAAAGGTTGTCGTTTCCGCAGCCAAACAATCTATAAAGGCTTACGTTCCGTTGGTAAATTCGCCGGTTTCTTTCAGGCAACTCATTCTGGCGTCCGCCTTTGACTATAAATGTATTGCACACTGCATCCCCGGGGGAGAAAAACAGGCGCTGGATAAGGTTCTCAGGCCCGGAGGCCGGTCTTTGGTACTAATCGGACCTGAGGGCGACTTCACAGAGGAAGAGGTTGTACTTGCTTTGCAGAATGATTTTAAAGCTATAACTTTAGGTGATGCCCGGTTGCGTACAGAAACGGCTGCACTTGCCGTTTGTTTCGAAGAGAACTACCTGAACCGGTAAACGAAGCCATGAAAAAAGTTGTGTCAGTTCTGTTGTGTTGCCTCGGGGTTCTGCTGACCGCGCTGTCTGTGCCCACGTATAAGCTGGCGAAACTTAAATACAATGGCGGGGGCGACTGGTATGCCAACCGTACGGCCCTTTCGAATCTGGTAAACTTTTGTAACGCCAACCTGCGCACCAACTTCAACACCGAAGAAGCGATTATTGAGGTCGGAAGTCCTGAAATATTCGACTATCCCTTTGTTTATATGACAGGCCATGGCAATGTGGTGTTTACCGAACAGGAAGCGGCTAATCTTAGGAAATACCTGACCGGCGGCGGTTTCCTGCATATTGATGATAATTATGGGCTAGACAAGTTTATCCGGCCTCAGATGAAAAAGGTTTTTCCCGAACTCGCATTTACAGAGCTCCCGGCAACCCATGCGCTTTATAACCAAAAGTTCAAATTTCCCGCCGGTCTGCCTAAAATTCATGAACATGATAATAAACGGCCGCAGGGGCTGGCGCTGTTCTGGAAAGGAAAAATGGTTTGTTATTACACTTATGAATGTGATCTTGGAAATGGTTGGGAAGATGCAGGAACCTATTCCGGCGATACACCTGCCAAACGGACCGAGGCTTTACGCATGGGTGCAAACCTGGTTCAATTTGCATTAACTCAGTAAGATGTTCAAAATAAAAGTCAACAACAGCTTCACATTCGAACTGGCAGATACAGATGGTTACCGTCTGGATGGCGAATCGCTTACTATCGATGAGTTCAGAAAAGACCAGAATCATACCCACGTGCTTTTCGGCGATAAGTCTTACAATACAGAGATTGTGACATATACAGCGGAAACAAAGACCGCCGTTGTGAAGGTGAACGGCCGGATTTACCACGTCGAGGTAAAGGATCAGTTCGATTTGTTATTGAAAGCGCTTGGGATGGAAAATCTGTCTGCGGGAAAGGTAAAGGATGTAAAGGCTCCTATGCCCGGACTTGTGTTGAATGTGCTGGTTCAGGAGGGTTCAGAAGTGAAAAAGGGCGATAATCTTTTGGTCCTCGAAGCGATGAAGATGGAAAATATTTTGAAGTCTCCGGCAGATGGCCGGGTCAGGTCGCTGCATGTAAGCAAGGGCGATAAAGTTGATAAGAATACACTTTTGCTGGTTTTTGAGTAATAAAAGATGATCGGTTTTATGACCAAACAAAATTATAGATGTATAGGTATGCTGTTTCTTTGCCTGGCAGCAGTTATTGCATTTCCTGAGGCAGCCTATAGCCAGGTTGCAGGCAATACCCAGGCAAACGGGAGCCAGTCGAATAACCTGGTTACAGCGGTACCCTTTTTATTGGTGATGCCCGATGCCCGTACCGGTGCCATGGGCGATGCTGGTGTGGCTGTATATCCCGATGCAAATGCTTCAGCTATTAACCCTGCTAAAATGGCATTCTTAAATGACCGTTCTGGTGTGTCGCTTTCTTATACACCCTGGTTGCGCAGCCTCACTTCAGATATTAATCTGGCGTACCTGAGCGGGTATTATCGCCTGGACGAGCGCAATACGGTGGGTGCTTCCTTCCGCTTCTTTTCCCTCGGCGAAATCCCGCTTACAGATAACAACCGGCAAGATCTCGGTACATATAGTCCGAACGAACTGGCGTTTGATGTCAGTTACGCACGGAAGTTCGGCGAGGAATTCTCTATCGGCACGACGCTTCGTTACATCAATTCGAATTTGTCTACCGGTAAGTTTACTGCCGGTCAGCAGATAAACGCAGGCAACTCGGTGGCCGTAGACGTTTCAGGTTTTTATACAACCGAAACATGGCTCTTTAATACAGATACACGTCTTTCTGCGGGTTTAAATATTTCAAACATCGGCACAAAAATGGGCTACACGGAAACGGGATCAAAATATTTTCTTCCGTCAAATCTGCGACTTGGCGGTGCAGCAACCTTTTCGGCAGATGATCTGAACGATTTTACTGTTGCGCTCGATTTTAATAAGCTGCTCGTTCCTACACAACCCATTTACAACACCGACGGCAGTATCAGCAGTGGCGTAGATCCGAACAGGTCTGTGCCTGCGGGCATTTTCGGTTCTTTCACCGATGCGCCCGGCGGCTTCAGCGAAGAACTGCAGGAAGTTAATATCGGCGCCGGACTGGAGTATCTGTACGACAAGAAGTTCGCATTGCGGGGCGGGTATTTTTATGAGTCACCAAACAAGGGCAACCGGCGCTATGTAACGCTGGGAGCCGGCTTTACATACAAACAGACCACGATTAATTTTTCATACCTGCTGGCGAGTGTGGATAAAAGTCCGATGGCAAATACGCTCCGTTTTAGTCTGTTGTTTAACTTTGGCAGCAACTAGAATCATATGAAAATCAAAGTAGGCTTCGGGTTTGACGTGCATCAGCTTCGTGATGGTCATCCGTTTTTTGTAGGTGGGGTGCAACTTGAGCATGTACGGGGTGCATTCGGACACTCGGATGCCGACGTACTTTTACACGCCATTTGCGATGCACTGCTTGGAGCGGCAAATCTGCGCGACATCGGTTTTCATTTTAAGAACACCGATCCGCAGTGGAAGGGTATCAGCAGCCTTGTGTTGCTTCGGGAAACCGTGAAGCTGCTGGCTGACCAAGGCTGGGAGATTGGAAACATTGATGCGATGCTTTGTCTTGAAGCACCAAAGATCAATCCGCATATACCCGCCATGCAAAAAAACATTGCTGAAGCTGCCGGCATCAGCGAAGAAGACATTTCAATCAAAGCGACCACTAATGAGCAAATGGGTTTTGTAGGCCGCGAAGAAGGTGTTGTGGCTTATGCTGTTTGCCTGATCAATAAACAGCGCACTCCATCTCAGTAAACAAATCGGGTTCAAAAACCGTTAAGTCTGTACTGCCAGAGCAGTACAAAAAAACGACACTATGAAAACGATCAGATTATTCTTCTATATTTCAGTAGCAACGTTATCCTTTGCAGCATGTACTGCAGGGGACAAAGGCGCTGAACGTACGCCAGATTCAGTAAGTGCGCAACAGACAGACAGTGCGGCTTCTGGTATGGGCACTCCGGGGACCAGCAGCAGTGATAGCAGCGGCGGTGATACCTCAATGGGAAGCACTGATACATCAGCAACAAAAGGCGGTCGCCCGTAACTGCGCCAAATTCCGCGCCTTACGTGGACCATCGAGCTGTTTGGGGAATGAAAGATTTTCGGCAATTCCTGGCGATCTGCCCGGAACAGACCTCGACTCCTGCAAAGTTGGTAACTTTCGTAAAGTTACCAACTTTAAGTTAAAAAAATCAAACAAATATTAAAAATTTGTTTCTGTCGCCGCTATACTCTTAAGGCAACTCCACCTGGCTACCACTCCATCTGTCAACACAACGGCAAAAAAAACGGCAATGCATCCTTAGATACACTACCGCACGTTTGACCCCCGTCAAGTATGATTATGCCTGTTTTGCGAACTGGATCTCGCCGAAGATTTTTACTTCGTTGCCCAGCATAACGCCGCCGGTTTCAAGCGCCGCATTGTAGGTCAGACCGAAATCTTCGCGTTTAATTTTTCCGCTTACAGAAAAACCTGCTTTTGTATTTCCCCATGGATCCTGGCTAATGCCGCCAAACTCTGCATCAAGCGTTACTGGCTTGGTCACACCTTTCAGGGTAAGGTTGCCTTCAACCGTGTAATCGCTGCCATCTTTTTTGAACGATGTAGACTCGAAAGTCATTTTCGGATGTTTTTCAATTTCGAAGAAATCGCCGGCTTTCAGGTGCGCGTCGCGGTCGGCATTGCCCGTATTGATCGAATCAATAGCCGCTTCAAAAGAGACATGTGCGTTCTCAAAATCTTCACCTTCAGATTCCAGGCTTGCCGAAAAGTCGGTAAAACTTCCGGTTACATTGGTGATCATCAGGTGTTTAATTTTAAACTGCAATTCGCTGTGTGCAGGGTCAAGAGCCCATTTGGTATTTGCCATAATTTTAATTCTTAGTGGTTGATCATTTTGAACACCACAAAATTACAGCAGCCCGAAGACCCGCGTCTTGATGTATGATAAGAAAAGAGATTAGCCTTTAAAATGTTTGCGTGCAAGATCTTTGCGCACACGGCTAAGCGATTCCGGTGTAATGCCCAGGTAAGAGGCGATCATCCACTGCGGAACGCGAAGTGTAAGATTCGGATAAAGATGGATGAAGTCGAGATAACGTTCTTCTGCAGTAGCACTAAGCAGCATATTTATTCGCTTCTGCATAAACCTGATCGACTTGTGCAGCATAATATTGTTCATATTCAGCAGGCAGGGAACCAGCAATGCCGCCTGCTCAAAGAAGTCTTTCGGAATAACGACAGCCTCGGTTTCCTCGGTAGCATCATAAAAAAAATCTGAAGGCTCGTTAAACAGGATACTGTTCCGGTCAGAAATCCACCAGTTTTCGGGAGCGAACTGGATAATGTGCTCCTTGCCTTTCTCATCGATCGAGAAACAACGCAGCAGACCTTTGTTAACAAAAAAAGAATAAGTGCCGATCTCGCCCGCCCGCAGAATGGTTTCGCCTTTGCTGAAGGTGCGGATTCTGAGGTTAGCCGAAATAGTTTCAAACTGCGCATCGGTGAGCGCCATGTTTTTATTCAGGTAACTTCTGATCTGCTCGAGCATGGGCTACTTTTTCTTCTCCGGTTGAATGGATGAGAAGTCGACACCGCATTTGCAATTACCACCGCAGCCTTCCTCCTTTGTACGCAGGGAACGGTATACCATCCTTCCTATGTAAAACAATGCAGCTGCGAAGACCAGGATGACGATGACTTTCTGGATATCCATACTGCAAAGTTAAACAATATTTAGCCTCTGCGTATGCCCTGCGGTCGACCGCATGTAAAAATCAAACCGGCTGCTGAATGGTGCGAAATGTCAGATTGATCCGGGGCGCCGTAACCCGGGTCGATTTCGGCAGCGCATGCAGCCATTTACTCTGCGTAGTACCGCGCATAACCAGCAGGCTGCCGCTTTCGAGCATAAGCGAATAGGTCTCTTTCATGTTTTTGTGTTTGAAAGAGAACTTCCGGGTTGCCCCAAAACTCAGCGAACCAATTGTGGTGTCTTTGCCAAGCTCTTTTTCGTCGTCGCTGTGCCAGGCCATCCCTTCAGAACCATCATGGTAAAGGTTTAGCAGGCATGAATTGAAATGCACCCCGGTGTGCAATGCTACAAGCGCGCGAAGTTTTATGAGAGCAGGGGTAAAGGGCAGCGCATGTTTTGTTGTGTTTGAATATGTGTAACTATAGGGCTGTTCTCCGTACCAGGCCACCTTTCGTTTGGTAACAATGCGCTTTCCAAATATAATTGCTTCGTCATGTCGCCAGGCGATATTTCGCAGGAGCTCATCCAGGAAATAGCTTGCTTCCGGCGCACTCATGACCAAACCATAATAGTTGACGATTCCGTCGAAAGGCAAAAGATTTACATCAGAATTTGTCTTAAATAGCTCCATTTTTCCATTTTTGATAAGCAAACTTCATGCAATGCCCGCATGGGCGGTATCCTGCCGCTGCAGCGCTGGCTGCAGAACTAAAGAATACCCGGTTTTGACGTCGCATGCGTTTACCCCGGCTGCAGTCCAGCCTTCCGAAAATGCGAAGTTTCCTGTTGCCGGCAAAGCAGATGCCTCCCTGCCTGATCAATGCCCGAACTTCCCAGTTACCCAGCTCTTCATGCCTGATCATCAGCTTTGTGCATCGTGAAAAATAATACCAAGTGTTTCCCGCCGGCCTTCTTTTACTTCGCTTACACCATGCTTCATGGTAACCCGGTAATAACCCCGGCTTCCTTTTACCGGTCTGAAACCAGTTGTAAATAACAGCAGGTCTCCCCGTGCGGGCTGCAGAACAATAACTTTCGATTGTGCCCGCGGAACCTGTTCAGTCAGCACAAACGCTCCGCCGGTGTAGTCTGTACCCGGCTGTTTAAGGAAGATAACGGCCTGGATCGGGAAAAAAAGTTCCCCATATAAATCCTGGTGCAATGTGTTGTATCCCCCGGGCCCGTAACGAAGCTGCAATACCGTTGGCAGGGTCTGTCCGGCGGCGCGGCACCTGGCCAGCATCGCTTGGAGAGAATCAGGAAACGGCCGGCCTTCACCAAGTACATGCATCCAGCTGTTCGCTACAGGCGCAAGGTGTCTGTAAAGCGTTTCCCGCACGGCTGCAAGCAGCCCGGGCAGCGGATAGCTGAAATATTTGTATTCGCCAAGGCCGAAACGAAACCGTTCCATCACCACGGTTTTCCGGAAAAGGGCATCCTGATCATACAGATCAGAAACTTGCCTGCATGCTGCTTCGTTGAGAACCGCCGGTATTTGTGCATAACCCTTATCATGCAGCATGTCGCCTATGCCAGCCCAGTCCAGGCCGTCTATTTTTGCAATAACCTGGTCCATTACACTTCTTTGCCTTGTGTATGCGCAGCCTCCCAGCCAATCATGGCTTCTTTACGCGTCTGCCCCCAATGATAATTACCCAGCACGCCCGTTGCCCGGATCACCCGGTGACAGGGAATTAAAAAAGCCACCGGATTATCGCCAACTGCGGTTCCGACTGCACGCGATGCACCGGGAACAGCTATAGCACGCGCAATGCTGCCGTAGGTGCCGAGTTTTCCCATGGGGATCTTCAACAGGCTCTCCCAGACCTTTAACTGAAACGCCGTCGCTTTCAGGTGCAGTTTTACCTGATCAAGTTTCCGCCAGTCGTGCGTAAAAATATAAAGCGCATTTTGCTGTATCAGGTCCACCACCTGTGTGTAGCGGGCATTCGGAAACAAGGCCTGGAGTTCGCGTAACGCCGTGTCGTCGGCTTCAGAAAATGCCAGGTAACAGATGCCCTTTGCTGTAGAGGCAATGAGTACCTGGCCAAAAGGACTGTCTGCGAAACTGTAATTAATTTCCAGGTTTTCACCGCCGTTTTTGTATTCGCCGGGTGTCATTCCCTCAATGCCGATAAAAAGGTCATGCAAACGACTGGTTCCCGACAGTCCGCTTCCCAATGCTGTATCAAAAATGGATACATCCTGCTGCAACATCTTCTTTGCGTGCGCAATGGTGAGATACTGAAGAAACTTCTTCGGACTTACGCCTGCCCAATCGGTAAATATCTTTTGAAAGTGGAAGGGGCTCAGGTTCACATGTTCAGCGGTCTGCTCGAGCGAAGGCTGTCTGCTAAAATTTGCTTTCAGGAAAGTGATGGCAGATGAGATGCGCGCAAAGTTCAGTTCTTCCTGGGTTTTCATGGTATTCCTTTCTTTTTTATCAAAGGTACCGACGACGGACCGCACAAGCTACCCGTTTCTTGCGCTCTTTATTCCATAAACGCTACGGTGCCGCCTACCCAGTCAAAATTCTGGTTGTAACGCACGCCGATCATTTTTCCCCGGCTCAGACGCGCCAGGTTAATGCATAACTGCGGCTCGCCGCCATCCGGCCAGAGATAAAGCAGACGGATCTCGACCTTAACATCACCCGCGGGCGATTTTACTGCAGGCGCATAAAAGACCTTTCGTTGCAGAATCCAGTTTTGGGGGTCGTCGATTGCCTGTATGTCTTCCGCCTTCACATCGATTTGTACGCCCATTCCTGCAAAAGAAAACAACGGTTTAAGAACGTAATTCTCCAGATCAGGCGGCAAAAAGCTTATTTCGTGCAAAAAGCGCGTTTCCGGTACATAACTGCTTTTCAAAAAGGGCATCGTAAACTTGCTGATCCGGTAGAACCAGTTGGGGTGTGTAATCCACTCAACATCTGTTTCCAAACGGGGATCAAAACCAGCATCGAAGGCATGGGGGTTAGCTGCAATTTCATCAAAGATGAGCCTGTTGTAAATGCGCCTGATGGGAATTTTCCGGCCTCCGCGTACATAGAACAGCTTTTTTCCCTCTTTAATAATCTCTTCCAGGGCAACAATGCCGATACCCAGCAGCTGTTGCGTCACAAGAAAATCAACCAGTGTTTTTTGTTCCTGCGCCTTTGTATCCATGAGCACAACCTCCTCCGGCAGATGGTCGCCCACCACCACCTTACGCAAGAGCGCTACATAACGGTCGCGGTCCAGGCCGCCAAAAAGATGTGTAAGCCCGTCTTCAATTCCATAAACCTGCCGGTAGTCGTCTGCCAGGTGCTGCTGGAAACCATATAACGAAGGGAAACCCTGCATCTCGATAAGTTGGGGGATCAATTCGCCATGCTCATCTTCGCAAACGGCAAAATCAAATGCCAGAAAATGCGGATGTTCATTCTCATCCGGGACACGCCATTGCTCAGGAATAGCCCTTTCTGTCAATGCTTTGAAATCCGGCCGGCGAATCAAACTGAGAAGTTCCTGTCCGGCCGCCTCAAGTTTGAGCCGCAGCTGCCGGGGAATAAAAACCGGCGTTTCTGCCAGCCGGAAGGGGATGGAACACGTATCCTTTGCCACATTCTTCAGAAAAGTGTTGTAGTTCTCCTGGCTGAAGCCGGCATTGAATCTGATACGCTGTTCGGGAATCATACAAGTTGAGTCTGCCGGAGTGCCGCTACCGCGCGATCAAGAAAGCGCGGCAGAATGGTTTGCCGGGTGCGTAGTAATTTAGCCGGATCATCGAGACTGCTTAACATGTCTTCATATTTCTCCGGACCGTGGCCCGCTATCACCGAAGAGCGTTTTTCGTCCTGCAGCAGATACATTTTCATGCCAGCCGGATCGGCCTCCGGATGAAACTGTGTGCCCATTATTTCAGGACTGAAGCGCATGGCCATGATACACCGCTCAAGATTGATATGCGGCCGCTCTTTTTCAAGTGCCAGGATGCTCATGTTTCTGCCGGCCATGTGGCCTGCGCTGCCCAGTACCTGCCAATCGCGGCTGTCGGCTACGAAAAAGGGCTCATCAAGTCCGTCAAAGCAAGATTCTGTGGCTCCTTCGGCCGTCATATTGACAGGGAAAATCCCGAAGGCATTTGATCTTCGCCTGGTCACCTCGCCCGCGCCAAACTTCCGGCAGGCCAGCTGGAAGGAATGGCAGATAAAGAACATACTTTTCTTTTGTTCATGCCGCAGGTTGAAAAGAACCACCTCATCAATCAGGTTAAAAAGCTTCTCTTCCCATTGCGTACCTACACCGTCAAAAGGTGATCCCGGGCCGCCGCTTGCTATATAAATATCGTAACTGAGATCGGGCACTTCGTTTTTCTGCCGAAGATCAAACACCCGGTATTGAAGATCAAGGCGCTGCGCATCGCGATAAGTTCGCACAATATCCTGTATGCCACGCAATCCCTGGTTCGGAGCGCCATTGTTCAGATCAATAACGGCCAGCCTGATCGCTGTTTCTTGTCTTTCACTCATCTCTATTTCGTTCCCGCCAGTGTCTGTGCGGTAATGTAATCAACAACGGTAGCAAAGTTACCGGTTTGCTGGTAAATAGCCAATTGCCGGTCTGCCCCCGTACCGTGCTCGAGTATCTTGTGTACATAATTGATGTCGTCGCGGCAGCCCAGTTCATCGACAACATCATCTACAAAGTCCAGTAGTTCGAGTACCAGATTCCGGCAGTTCACCTCAATCTCTTTTCCAAAGTCGATCAGATTGCCGTCAATACCGTACCTGGCGGCCCGCCACTTGTTTTCATTGATCAAAGCCCGCGAGTAGCTGATAAATTTCATGTTCTGAAGCCGCAGTTTATAAAGCTTGGCACAGAGGGCTTGAAACAGTGCTACAAAGGCCATTGTCTCGTCTACAAGTAAAGGACAATCGCATATCCTGAATTCGATGGTTTCAAAAAACGGGTGTACGCGGATATCCCACCAGATCTTTTTAGCATTGTCAATGCTGTTCGTCTTGATAAGCAGTTTGACGTAGTTATCGTAATCTTCTATGCTGTTAAAAATGTCGGGAATACCGGTTCGTGGAAATTTGTCAAAAACTTTTGTCCTGAACGACTTATAGCCGGTATTTCTCCCTTCCCAAAACGGGGAATTGGTCGACAGGGCAAAAACGTGCGGTAAAAAATACCTGACCTGGTTGGCAATGTGAATGGCCAGCTCGCGCGATTGAAAGCCGACATGCACATGCAGACCAAAAATAAGGTTTGACCGCGCAGCCTCCTGCAGCTCATTTACGATCTCACTATACCGGGGATGTTCTGTAATTAATTGTTTCTCCCAGTGCGAAAAGGGATGCGTTCCGGACGCGCCAATGCGCAGCCCCAACTCACCGGCCAGCCCGGCAACCGTGCGCCGCAGTTGCGATATTTCCTTTCTTGCTTCAGTCGTATTGCGGCAAATGCCGGTGCCAACCTCCACCACGGCCTGGTGCATTTCTGCCTTCACCTGGTCTTTATGTATGCGTTGAGCAGCCTCAACTATCTTCTGGTCGTGCGAGGTCAGTTCCCGGGTCACCGGGTCAATCACCATATACTCTTCTTCTATACCCAGGGTAAAATCATTCATCTTTGCCTCCTTTCGCCCTTCTTTTTGGTCCGGCAGGCAGGGCCAGCTTCGGTTTGGTTTCGTTTGCCGGCAGCTCGCTTAGCGGCAGTTTTGCAGACGACCTGCGCAGATATTCGCCCCAGGTCAGATTGTCCTGGCCGGGTTTCTGTCTTTTCGCACGGTCAATGGCATAGGCAGCAGTTGTAGCAACCACCCATTCAAAGTTTTCTTCTCCGACACTATTCCGGTCGGCATCGGGTGCCGGGTTGCAAAAATCTATAGCGTATGGAATGCTATCGCGAACAGCGAACTCGACCGTGTTAAAATCATAGCCAAGCCATGCGTTCAGCTTCAGAACATAACTTTCCATCGTTTTTAGCAGCTTTTTTGATGTGTTTGTCTGTTCCGTATACCGCAGGTGAAATGGGTTTCTCGGTTCGTACGGCATAATACGCACCTGTTTGCCGCCAATGCAGTAACAGCGAAAATAAGATTCGAATACAATTTCTTCCTGCAGCAGCATAACGTGCTGTCCCGTTTGTGCATGTTTATCAAAGAAATCTTCCCGGTCATGCAGTTTATAAACATCGCGCCAGCCGCCGCCGTCGAAAGGTTTCATGTAGGCCGGAAACCCTGTATAGGCAAACACCTCATCCCAGTTGAACGGGTAGGCCAGGTTGCTGAAAGACTGTTCTGTTGTACTGTCCGGGTGCTCGCGCGATGGAATCAATGCGGTTTTTGGCACCGGAATGCCGAGCTTAACCGCGAGTGCGTTATTAAAAAATTTTTCATCGGCACTCCACCAGAACGGGTTGTTGATTACCGCGGTGCCGCAGATCGCTGCATTTTTCATGCTTGCGCGATAAAAAGGCACGTCCTGGGAAATCCGGTCAATGATTACCGCATAATCAAGCGGCTGGCCCTGGATAATCTGGTCAATACGTACAGCTTCTGCACTGATATCTTTTACCGCTAACTGATTAACCCGCTCAATGAGCGCTTCAGGAAACGAGCGTTCCTGGCCAAATAAAATGCCGATCTTTTTCATAAGTATGCTTTTTCCGGATGAACCGGTTATCCCTATGCAGTTATACAGGACATGTACATGCTGCTTTCATTTCTATTGCATTGCTGCCGCTACAATTGCGACAGGTAATCAGGAAACATGGCGCGCCACAGCGGCCAGTCGTGGTCTGCATCAGGCCGTACGTCCAGCCAGTGCCCAATACCTTTGGCCGACAGAATCTTCGAAAAGTTCTCGTTTTGCCACCGGCAGATATCGCGGTCTGATGTGCCCAGAACCACGCGCAGATTCCATAGTTCCGGATTCTGGTCGTTCGGCACAAAATCCATCGGATTATTAAAATATACGTTGTCGTTATAAAAACCATCCAGCTGGTCCCTGATATCAAAGACGCCGCTCATGCTGAACAGGTGACTAGCAAGCCAGGGGTGCCTGAACGTAAAGTTTGCAGCGTGATAGCCGCCGAAACTGCAGCCCGCCATGACGATTTTTGTAAAGCCCGTTTCATGCTGCACCAAGGGAACCAGCTCATTTAAAACAAATCTGTCATAACTGATGTGGTGAATGATGCGCTGTTCAGGGGGCAAACTATGGTTATAAAAACTGTTCGCATCAACGCTGTCCGGACAATAGATCCGCACCTTACCTTCATTGATCAGCCAACTTGCGGCGGCTGTCAGGCCAAAGTCCTTGCTTTCGTAATACCGGCCCATACTGGTCGGAAAAAGCACTACCGGGATACCCGCATGCCCGAAGATCAGGAGATCGATCTCAGCACCCAGGTTTGGGCTGTACCATTTTCTGTGCTGCTCGTTCACCTGTCAGAATTTGTTTTAAGATAGTTAATTACATGTTAAACAACAAGATGTGCCCATATTTTGTTCGCCTCCAAGACATCGAAACGCTTTTAATTCTCACAATTGATGTCTACTTTTGCAGCAGATTAGTCGAGAGCGATTTGTGTTATGATATATCCAGTTATTCCAGCCTTACCCATTATTAAAACAGATTATACCCTGTCATCAAAATTCCTGAAGCGCAGGGTTACGGTATCTTTGTATACGCCTGACGGACTTACAGGTGCCGAAAAAGTGAATTTGCTTGTTTTAAACGACGGCCAGGATGTATTAAAAATGGATCTTCCGGCCATGCTGCAGCAATTAGGTACAAGCGGCAAGACAGGACCGGTAATGGTGGCTGCGGTACATGCCGGACCGGATCGCCTGAATGAGTACGGCGTTGCCGGATGTCCCGATTTTCAGGGCCGTGGCAGTAAAGCAGATCTTTACAGCAATTTTATCACCACTGAGCTGCTGCCTGTTGTTGAAGAATGGAGCGGCATTCAGGTTCGTGGTAAGCGGGCTTTCGCGGGGTTCTCCCTGGGCGGTCTTTCAGCCTTTGATATTGCCTGGAAACACGAAGGCTTATTTGATATAGCCGGTGTTTTTTCAGGCGCATTCTGGTGGCGCAGTAAAGACCTGAATGACGGGTATACCGAGCAGGACCGCATTATGCACCGGGTTATCAGGGAAACCGCCTCAGCGCCGGACCTCGAATTCTGGCTGATGACCGGAACCGAGGACGAAACAGCAGACCGCAACCGCAATTTTATTATTGATGCCATTGATGATACGATAGATCTGATCCGTGAACTTGAAACAAAGGGCTATCGCCGGCCGCAGGATATTACCTATTACGAATTCGTAGGCGGAAAACACGAGCCGGAAACCTGGGCGAAGGTCATGCCCGCCTTTCTTTGCCATGCCTTTGGCTGCGAACCCGGCGCTATTCTTTAGCCTGAGTTTCATCGAAATGCAAATAAAAAGCTGTACCTTTGCGCCTTATTTGAAGCGCAGTTATGCAGAATATCCGGAATATCGCCATTATCGCACACGTTGACCATGGCAAAACCACACTGGTTGACAAGATTTTACACACCTGTTCCATCTTCAGGGACAACGAACAAACCGGCGACCTTATCCTCGACAACAATGACCTGGAGCGCGAGCGCGGGATTACCATTGTTTCGAAGAACGTATCGGTTCGTTACAAAGACGTGAAGATCAACATCATTGACACCCCTGGTCACGCCGACTTTGGTGGTGAAGTTGAACGCGTACTTAAAATGGCCGATGGTGTATTGCTGCTTTGCGATGCATTTGAGGGTGCTATGCCCCAAACCCGGTTTGTTACCCAGAAAGCTCTTTCTCTGGGCCTGAAACCGATCGTTGTTGTTAACAAAGTCGATAAGGAAAACTGTCGCCCGGAAGAGGTTCATGAGCAGATTTTTGAACTTTTCTTCAACCTGGAGGCTACCGAAGAACAGCTGGATTTCCCGGTTATTTACGGCTCGTCAAAACAGGGTTGGATGAGCACCGACTACACAAAACCAACTGACAATATTTTCCCGTTGCTTGATGCCATCCTGGAACACATTCCGGCAGCACCAACCAATGAGGGTACGCTGCAGATGCAGATCACTTCACTGGATTACTCTTCATTTGTGGGCCGGATCGCGATTGGTCGAGTTCACCGTGGCGCGATCAAAGAGAATCAGCCTGTTAGCCTGATCAAACGTGATGGTAAAGTGGTTAAGTCGCGCGTAAAAGAACTCTATACATTTGACGGCCTTGGCAAAATCAAGGTTCAGGAAGTTAAATCCGGAGATATCTGCGCTGTAGTCGGCATTGAAGGCTTTGAGATCGGCGATACAATTGCTGATTTTGACCAGCCGGAACAACTGCCGGTTATCAAGATCGATGAGCCGACCATGAACATGCTGTTCACGATCAATAACTCACCGTTCTTTGGTAAAGAAGGTAAATTCGTTACCTCACAGCGTATCAAAGAACGTCTGTACAAGGAGATGGAGAAAAACCTGGCGCTGAAAGTTGTTGAAACTGATTCGCCTGATTCATTCCTGGTTTATGGCCGTGGTATTCTTCACTTGTCGGTGCTGATCGAAACCATGCGTCGCGAAGGCTATGAAATCCAGGTCGGACAGCCGCAGGTTATCATCAAGGAAATCGACGGTGTTAAATGCGAACCGGTTGAGACCCTCATTGTCGATGTGCCTGCAGAGGTTTCTGGTAAGGTTATCGAACTGGTTACGCAACGCAAAGGCGACCTGCTTGTTATGGAGCCAAAAGGCGATTTGCAGCACCTTGAGTTCGAGATTCCGTCAAGAGGGATCATCGGTCTCCGGAACAACGTACTTACTGCTACCGCAGGAGAAGCCATTATGGCGCACCGCTTCAAGTCTTACGAACCCTGGAAAGGTACGATTCCCGGTCGTCTGAACGGCGTTCTGGTATCGATGGAAAAAGGTCAGACTACTGCTTATTCGATTGATAAACTTCAGGACCGCGGCCGTTTCTTTGTTGATCCGGGTGTAGATGTTTACGAAGGACAGATCATGGGTGAGCATATCCGCGACAATGACCTGGTTGTTAACGTTGTTAAAGGAAAACAGTTAACTAACATGCGGGCTTCAGGAAGTGATGACAACACCAGGATCGCTCCGGCTATCAAGTTTTCGCTTGAAGAAGCTATGGAATACATCCAGGCTGATGAATATATTGAAGTAACGCCGGTCAGCATGCGTTTAAGAAAGATTTATCTGACTGAAAACGAAAGAAAGATCAATGCGAAGAAATTCCAGTAAAACTGGTTTTTAACAGATACGGAACCCGCGTTTGTCGCGGGTTTTTTTTGTGCCTGCTTTGACAGCCCCCTCACGGGTCATCCAGACAGAGCGTAGCGGCGGAAGGATCTGACTCGGGATCACAAGTTAGATTCTTCGCTTTCGCTCTGAATGACCCGTGGGGGATCGTGGTCTGGGATGAAGCCGAGGGATTTTGGTGAGATTTTAGATATGAGATGTGAGTCCTGAGACAGGGCTGCAATAGTATATAGGTATTCGTAGTTCGTGTTTAGAGGTGGCGCATGCCCTGCATAGCGCATAACCCGTTCAGCGCCGCGATCTTTCCTCTTTTTTCCTTTTTCTTTAGTCTCATTGATGGGTTAGGCGCCCAGGACTTTGGACTTTCAACTTTTTACTTTCAACTCAATGGGTTCTTTTTTCTTTGGTCTCATTGAGGGGTTCTGCGCCCAGGTCCTGACTCATGATTCATGGCTCGTGGCTCGCTTTAAGTCATCCAGACAGAGCGTAGCGGCGGAAGGATCTGACTCGGGATCACAAGTTAGATTCTTCGCTTTCGCTCTGAATGACCCGTGGGAAATAGTATATAGATATTCGTAGTTCGTATTTAGACAGGGTGCATTGCATAGATGTGAGATATGAGTCCTGGAATAGTATACAGATATTCGTAGTTCGTATTTAGACGTGGCGCCTAACCCCTCGGCCAGTTAGGGCTATCGAGGGGTTAGGCACCCAGGTCCTGACTCATGATTCATGGTTCAGTGTTGTCCGGTAAAAATTAACGTTTGTGTTTTAACGGCATACCTGGCGTTTGAACAGAGTTTTTTGTTCTATTTCAATAAGTAAGCCCCCCTGTCAAGTTGCAAATAGCGTTTGTTGGTAGTCTGGTATGCCCTCATTATAACCTAAAAGGGCCT